>CAWDQO010000001.1:0-115700 GCA_963804525.1 uncultured Thermoplasmata archaeon
GTTCGTCCTGTGACATCTTGGGCTAACTTCTCGCCCCGGTTTCCGTTCGCGTGACCTCGATTCCCAGATGCGGGAGAGCGGTCAGGTGGCCATAGAGCTTCCTCCGCCAGAACTGCTCGTGCGTGTCCGGCTCGACGGCCCTCGTCACGAGGAGCGTGAGGAGGCCCTGGCTCCCGGCGGTGGTCCAGCTCATCCACTTGTGCTTCGCCCGCTTGCTCACCGTCCCCATCAGCCGCTCGATCACGTTCGAGGTCCACGGCACCGTGATCCCCTGCAGCGCCAACGCCGCGAACGTCGTCACCGGTTCGCTCATCCGGTCGAGGAGGATCGCCGTCCTTTCGTAGTCGTCGTTCCACATCCGCGTGGCGAGGCGGCGGAACTCCTTCGTGGTCTGTCGGATCCGGTGCGCCACCGCCTCCCGCTCTCCTCGCGGGAGGTGGAACGCGAGGCTGTTCCGAAGGTGCGCGAGGAGACCGCTCACGGTCCGGAGGATCGCCCACTTCTCCGGGCCGCTCTTCAGGCCGTCCTCCCAGAGCGCGTAGCCGGTGTTCCGGACGATGTGCACGTGGTCCGGCTGCCAGCGGCCGTCGGGAGGTGTCATCGCCTCGGCGAGGCCGCGCTCCTGGTCGCAGACGACCGTCGGGGGGATGGGTGCGCCGTGGGCGTCCTCGAACGAGGTCTTCTCGAGGGTCGCGCGGTGGGCCGCCCACGGCGCTCCCACCGTCAGGCACCGCAGGCGGGGCCGCTCGCCGGGGACGGTGGCGAGGGTGATGTTGACGTCGTGGAGCTGACCGCCTTTCGCACGGAGCTTCGTCCCGTCCGGGATGATCGCCCCCGCCGTCATCTCCCGCTGACGGATCGCCTCGTTGAGGAGCGCGCCGTCCTCGATCACGCGGCGGTTGACCGTGCGCGGACTCGGGACTCCGACGACGACCTTCGAGAGCTCCTCCCGCGCATCGCGGTAGCTCATCCTCTCGGTGAACTGCTCGGCGAGGGCGACGACATCGGGCTGGTAGACCCGACCCTCGTCGAGCCGGACATCGCCCCAGAGCGGCACGAAGGTCCGGCCGGTGAAGGTGTCCACCACACGGCGGACCCGCAGGGAGATCCTCCCGAAGCGGGTGCCGAGGAGGCGGCGCTTGCGACCGGCCCGCCGGTAGCGGCGGTCCGGCCGAGGGTGGTACCACGGGCCGCAGAGCTCGTCGACGAGCTCCCGGTCGCGGTCCTCGAGGAGGGCGACCAGGTCGGCTCTCCCCATGCCCTCCTCGTGGATCCTCTGGGTCAGGGCCGCCAGAGTTATCGGTCGGGTCCAGTCTACGGTCCAGTTGAGCTGACTCTTGGGCACCTCTCCCTCCGGGGTTGTTTGGTCACACCTCCAGAGGGCCCGGAGCTCAAGAGTCAGCCCACTTTGTCACGGGACGAAGGCGTTGGCTGGGGTTGTAAGGTATCTGCGAGCATCGCAAGCGCGAGCGCATACTCGAATCGATCTATCTCGTTCCACAGCTCAAGAACCGAGGTGAAGCGCGTCCAAATGGTGGGCGGTCAGGCGCTCCTTGTGCGGACCTTCTTGGAGGTGATTGCTGTATGCGGAGTTGATGCCGCTGCCGCACCTGGGGCTTTCGTGTCGATGGACTTGGATCTCGGAACTGGCAACAACGCCGGCCAACTCGATTCGGTCAAGGTTCTCAGCTGAGTTCCAGCCGCTTAACCCATGAGTCCTTGGTAAACCCCTGCCTTTGACAAGGGTCTTGCGGACGGCGAGCCTCCCCGGCGTTGCCAAGGGACACCTTGCGAACATTGATGAACCGTATCGACCTCTTCTCCGACGCCGGGTCTCTCGCGTGAAGCGCATCGTCGCCGTATGCCTCGTCGTTGCGGTCCTCGCGACGCTCTCCGCTCTGGCCGTCGATGAGATTGAAATCTCCGCAACCGCGTCGATGACGATTGTTCCGCACGGGTACGGGAGCAACGGGGTGCTTGGGGCGCGCAACTATTCGGTGCAATTCTACTTGGATCGCCCGGGCCAGCTCGCTGGCAGCTGGGCCGGAGACGGGACCGGCCCTTGGTCCTCGGTCCTCTACTTCACCTCGTCTTGCCGTGAGACCTCGAACGAGCAGGGACCCGCGGATGTCGAATGTGCTGGCAATCGGCTTTGGACCGGCGAATCCAATGTGACCCACGATTCCATCAACTACTCGGCGGAAAGCGCGACGTACACGCTCGTCTGGGAATCTCAGAATAGAACCGACAGCCCTTACGTCACGGTTTGGACACCCCTCCATTGGGCATAAGTTAGGCCCGCTCACCTCGAGAACTCCTCCCGGAATCGGTGGCGGCTGATGTGTGGGTCCAACGACTCATGCACGAGGTAGAGGTTCAGCGCGAACTGGTTCACGGGTTCCTTCGAGAGGCCCTCACGCTTCATCATCGCGGCGAGAATGTGCCTCGCCCCGCGTCGGAAGTTGGCCGCAAACCGTAGGGGCGTGTAGCGGCTGCGCAGCTCCTCGGGGGCCCGTGCCCTCACCAGCGTGTGCAACCGTCGGCTGACGACCAGCGTGAGCAGAGCCGACCAGATCAGCGCCTCAATCACCGCCGGCTTGGTCGTCCGGAACTCGTCAAGGGCGTACTGGCTCTTCAGTTCCTTGAAGACCAGCTCGATCTCCCAGCGCATCGCATAGAGCCGCGCCACTTCTTCCGCGCTCAGGGTCTCCGGACCCACGTTTGTCAGGTAGAGGTGGTATTCCCGGTGGCTCTCGTCCCACACGGCCACCAATCGGCATCGGAAGGTGTCCCCGGAGCGATGACCATCGTAGATGCGCCGCTGGAAGGCGAGCTCAACCTCGGCATCGAGGGTTTGGCGCTGGAGGCGGGGGAGCACCTCGCTGAGCCGCTTCCCCTCCAACTCGATGGCCCTCCCCCGGTGAACGGTCAGCGAGCGGACGAAGAGCGGATCGGCGCTCTTCTTCCAGCGGCTGACGAACGAGCCTCCGTTCTCCACGATCTTCGCGAAGAGTCGATGGGAATAGTAACCCAGGTCGGCGAGCAGGAGGCGGTCCTTGACCCAAGGGCCGATCCGCAGGAGCTTGACGTCGTGGGTGCGTTCACCGACCAGGGCCACGCTCTTCGGACCGTTCGCCCGAACGCTCACCAGCATGTCGACCTTGACGCCGGCGGCCACCTTCCGGGAGCGCGTGGCCGGCCACTTCTTGGCGAGGCTCGCGTGGAGTCGGACGACCGAGGAGTCCTTGAGGAGGAGATCCTCGAATCGGGCCAGCTTCGGATCGAGCTCGCGCCCGGGCTCGTGGGCGAGCTCGCCCAGAGCGTGGGCCAGACAAAGCTGGAGGAACTTCGAGAGCTCTGGGGTGAAGCGGAGGTAGAAGCCGGGGTAGCTCAGCGTGAGGTGGGCTCGCTCGGTGTAGCCGGCCCGAAGTTCCTCGAGATGACGATGGAGTTCGACCCCGAAATCGAGGACGAGAGTCCAGAGGAAGGCAACGGAGTTGACCTTCCGCTCGCGGCGGACGAACCCGCTCTCACGGGCGAACCGGTCGATCCGCTCGGCGGGAAGGAGTTGGCCCAGGGTCTCCTCAACTTCGCCCGATCGAAGGGGCCGCGGCTTGCTCGGGGGATGCTTCGGCATCCCATAGAGGTCGCCGAGGCCGGAAAAAGACCACCGTCTCGAGAGGAAACGGTCAGCCTGGAGGCCCCGCTTCGAGGCTTAACTTATGCCGCATGGAGTGGTATCCAACCCGGCCATGGTTGCCGTGGTTCGACCGGGCCCCGAGTTCGAGCGGGGCAGACAGGGCAGCATGGGCCGAGCCTGTCGCGATCCGGATGTCGGACCTCGAACGTGGCCGCGACCGCCGACGGTATTGGATCCCAGTCTGTCGTAAAGATGGCCTAATCCCGCTCGGGGCTACCGGTGTCGACCCCCGCCCGAATCGGCACGATTGAGCCGCCCCGGTCGTTCTTCCGGCCTCGGCCGCCGCTGGAGCGGGTGCCGTACGGGACGACGATAGTTTGAGCCCTCGCGACACATCAGGTTCTGGGACTGCCTGGGTTGAGAGCGGGACGGTCGGGCTATTTGGGAAGCTTTCGGAGGTCGGAATACGTGGAGGAAGTGCGGGGACGGTAGCCTACGATCGAAACTACCTGACCGTCCACGCGGTAGAACACCCTCCAACCCGCGACCGACAGGCGCCAGAGCCCCGGAGCATCCCGGAGCTGCCGAACATCGAGCAACCGGTCTCCGCCCAGAGGTCGAAACGATAGGCGCACCAGTGCCTCGATGACGCGGACCTGGGCCGCCCGCGGGAGTTGCTCGAGCTCCCGCTCGGCCACCGGGCGATGCTCGACTCGGTACGCCGGAGGCACCTACAGTCCGAGCCGCTTTCGTGTCTCTTCGAGGGGGATACTCGGGCCCCCCTCCCGCATCCTCCGGTCGAACTCTCGAATCTCCGCCTCCGTAGGCTCCTGGTCGATGAGGTCGAGGATTACATCGTCGTAGCTTTCTCCGCCTCGCTTCCGGCTCTCGAGAAGTCGCCGCGTCGACTCGTGGACCTGGATGCTCGTAATCACGTCGGTCGGCACGCCGTCATCTATGGGCTCCATAGACTTAATCCTTTCAGCCGCGCCTCCTACCAATTTGAACGTTTCAGCGAAGGCAGGTCGGCCGAAAATGGTCGAATGGTACCCAACATGTCGTGATTTACATTAGTCCCGCTCGGGGCTATCTCCCGCTCGGTTCCGAGATTGACCGTCTGTTCCGCCCCGAAAGAGTGGGGCGCTTCTATGAACCTGGTATCACTCGAAAGCCGGCCTCAGCAAAGTTGAGGTCGAAAGTGAAGGCGTCTCCGATTTCCAATTCTTGCATGAGGACGAAGCTCGTACAATCGGTGAGGCTCCAACGTTTGTCGTCGTGCGCGAGCATCATGTCGACGGAGCGCTCGAAATCGGTGTCCGAGACTCGAACGACCTGAATGCTCGAGGATTGCCTGAGGAGTCCACGTAGGTGTTTCACGGGCTCGGTTCCGAGCCGCATCCGGATCAGGGTGTATGTCTCGTCGAGAATGTAGTCGCTTGTGACCATGCGGCCATGCTCCCCCTTGGTCGATCGACTGAACACCCCCACCGCGCGGCCATGGTGGCGTTCCTGCGGATCGGTGAGGGCGTACCACGCGCCCGTGTCGACAAGGATCATCGAAGGGGCCCGTACAGAATCTCGTCGTGACGTTCAGCCACGTCGACCTTGGGCCCCTTTCCACGGACAAGGGGAAACGCGCGGAAGATCGGGTCGTCCGAATCCACCTCGTCCGGAAGGAGTCGGTTTCGAATCGCCCCGCGAATCCACTCCTGCATTGTCACCCCTTCTGACTTGGCCTTGCGTCGAAGTAAGTCGTACTCAGCCTCCGGCACCCGCGTCTGAATGAGCTTCATACAATCTGTAATCAGTTATCGATTATATCAAGCAGGCGGGTAGCTCCGTCGCACTTCCAAGAGGCCCACGCGCGTGGATCGGCGGAGACTCGCCGGTATCGAACCCATTCGGTCGCATGATCGCATAGTCCCGCTCGGGGCTGGGCTCCCTGGCTCAGTCCACCCGGGAAGTGCCCTCTCCGCATAGAGGGCGAATTGGGGAAATCCTTATGCCAATTGGACCAATTGAGGCGGCCTACTCGCGGATCCGCCCACGACGATCACGGTCCCGACGTCCATTGCCCGCCGCCTCAAGTTGTACAAGACGGGACGTCGGACTTACGCTGATATCCTGGAAGAGTTCATGGACGCCGTCCCGCCGAGGGACTTTCTCGAGTGGGCCGAACGTGATCTGACGCGACCCGCGATTTCGTACGGGACTGCCCGCCGGCGGATCGGGCTCCCGCCTCGATAGATGGTCCGGGTAACCCTCAACCCGGAGGGGTACGCGTCGCTCCGCCGACTTCCGATTCTGACCCGTACGAGGTTCGATCAGCTGCTGCTTCGGTTCCAGAGGTCGACCCTCCTGCGCCTGCCCGGGGAGTTTGACACGCACCCCCTCGATAGGGGACGTGGACTCTGGACCCTGAAGGTCGGCGCGCACCGGGGCATCTTCCGCTGGGATGGATCGGAAGCGCGATTCATTCGGTTCGGACCTCGGGCGAGCGTGTATCAGAGGCTCCCAAATTAGCTCGTGTCGCTCGGCTGAGCCTAGCGCTGCACCCGATCCGGCCGTCTAGCTAAGAGTCATTCCGAACTCCAGTCCAACGAGGATTCAGGCGCCTGGGGCGGCGCACTTCTGTTCGTCAGCAATCGCTGCCGAATCCGACCCGGGGGAACGAAGCAACCGGAGTCGGACTCGAAATACAGCGACCCCTCTCTGTGGCTGGTTCCGCATACGAAGCCACCATCGTCGGGACTGGTACCCATTCTGTCGATAAGATGGGCTAGAGCCGCTCCGCGCAACATCTCAACAGCCTGCGGCATCGACACGACGCCGCGCATCGACCCGAATTCGGCCCCGATCGAACGCCCTCGAGGATTATCGCCCGTGGGCTTGGTCTACTTCTCCAGGGCCGAGGGCGGCGACCGCCCAGTCGAACACACGTTTCGCCTGCTTTCCCATCTCGGTCGCTCGAGGGCCGGTCGCTGCCTCGGCGCCGTACTCCACCCGAGTTTTCGACTCAAGGATTGAAGCCACCTGACGAGACGTCGCTTCTACGCTTGCAAGACCGGTTTCCCGGAGGAGGTCAACAACGCCCCCGTGATCCTCCCCGCTCCAGACCTGGCCGAGCTTCGCGCAGGTGACGGCGTCGACCGAGGCAATCGTGAGATGGACCGCGCAGAGGCCGACCCCCTCCCACCGATGATGCTCAAGCGCTACAGCCATCTGCCGCTCCTGCTGCCGAGCTCGGCCCAAGAAAACCGCGAATTTACTCTTCGGCAGATTTCTGACACGAGCCATCGATGTGCCTACAATTGGATGCGAATTCCCTCTCGTTGAATCGCCGTGAGGAGCTCGGTGTCCGCACCTCGTCGGACCTCCGAGGTGGTCATGACGAGGGGTGATAGGGGGTTCCCGTACTTTCGCCAGAGCCCGGTTCGTTTGTGGGCGAGCTGGGCGCGCACGATTTCAGCCGACTTGGCGGTTCGTGTTTGGATGAGAAGATCGATGTCGCTATCGCCTCGCTCCTGATTTCGAGGGATAGACCCGAACAAGGTCGCCTTCTCCACCGGCAACCCCCGGAGCATTTCGGCGAGTTCCCGGAGCAGGTCGGAGGGAATTCGAGCTTCCTCCTCGAACAGGCGCTGAATCGGGGTTGCCAAGACATGGTCCTGATTCCATCGCCAGGTGAACGCCCTTCCGGCTGCTTCCGAAGTTGCAATGCCCGAATCTTGCAGGTCATTCAGCACCCGGGCGGTCTGGGCAGTCGAGACCCCCGCCTCCCGGGCAATCTCGCGTCCGGTCAAACGTCGGGCAGAGTTCTTCCAGAGTGCGCGGAGGACTCGCAGGTGGGTAGGGCCCGTGAGCACCTGGTCGAGCGATCTGTGGAAGCGCATTGATTGTCTCACTTACAGATATCATGTCTCATATATGAATCATACTCTCCATCCAGCTCTATACCGTCGGGCCGTAGGTAGCCAGTTTTCTCTGGCACGCCGGTCGGGGGCGAGGTGGTGCTCGGTGTTGCCGCATGGGCAACCGGTCGGCAATCGCCCGCTCGTGGTTGGCGGACTCACGTTAGTCGCTCGGGGGAAGCTTGGGGTCCCGTTCGTCGGCTATTGAGTCCGCTCGAATGCTATTCGCGACGGACGCCGGAGTAGTCGCTCGTAACGCCTTGGGTGCGGCCTCGAGCGCCCGGGCGACCCACCGAAGTGGTGCCCGTGGGGTGCGGTTCGCTCCGCGAGAGCAAGTTGTTCGGGGTGATTCCGAAGGCGGGAAACGATTTAGGGTGGGTCCCTCGTTGCACCTACTAACATGGCCGCTGCCGCTCGTCTCCGATGGGGGGCCACGCTCCTAGTCGCCGCTGCCCTGCTCTCGACTGCGGTCGGGGCGGCCTCCTTCGGTCCGCCTGGGCCCGCGGCCGGGCGCCCGGCCCCGGACGGCTCGGGATCGCTCGAGGTCGCCTCCGCCGTCGAATCCCTCGCACACGCGGATGGACCGGCGAACGGCCGCGCCTGGCACTGCACGACACCGACACTCTCGAGCGCCGACTGCTCTCCCTCCTCGGCATTCGCCCGGGCGTCGACGTCCACCGTCGGCTGGACGAACATCACCTCGCGCGTCGTGCCGCTCCCTGGCCCCCGACTCTCGACCATGACGTGGGACGCCTCGGACGGCTACGTGCTGCTCTACGGCGGAGTCACCCTCAACGCAACCGACCAATTGGTGGTCGATTCCGATACCTGGTCGTACGTGAACGGCACCTGGACCAACCTCACCCGGACGGTGGTGGGAGGTCCTCCACCCGAAGCGGAGGATGCGGTCCTGAGCTACGACCCGTGGACCGGACTGGCCGTCTTGGTCGGCGGCACGTCCGCCGTCTCGAGCAACCTGAGCCTGACCTGGACCTATCACGCCGGCGTCTGGACGAACATCACGGCCACGGCGGGGACCCCGCCCTCGCCCCGGTGGCTCCCTGTGTTCGTCGCCGACGTCGCCAGCCACCAAATGCTCCTGTTCGGTGGTGCGTCGCCCAACTCGGACCACGGCCTCGACGACACGTGGCTGTTCACCGGGTCGGCCTGGTCGAACATCACGGGCACCGTCGGAACCTCTCCTCCGGACCTCGCGGGCCTCTCGGGCACGTACGACCCGGCCGAGAGCGGGATCCTAGTCCTCGGGACGAGCTACGCGGGCCCGCCGTACCTCGGGGCGACCTACCTGTTCACCGGGGGGGCCTGGCACAATCTCACGTCCTCGCAATCCGCGACGCTTCCGCTTCTGCAATACCCGGCCATTGGGTACGCCCCGCAAACCTCGAGCGTGATCGCGATGTCGAGCGAGGTGTACACGCCGATCTCCGGCGGGGCCGACTTTTTCCCGGTCGAATGGACGTTCTCTGCAGGTCAGTGGACAAACACCACTGCCGACGGCCTGTTCCCGGCGGCCGCAAGCGGCGGAGCGGCCACTGTGGATGGGAACGGCGACCTCCTTGAGTTTGGAGGGACGCTGAATTACAGCTCTCCCGAGCAGTGGATGTACGCGTACAGTGCGTCACCCTCCTCGGTCGCTGTCACCGTCCATCCCGCCACCCTGGACACCGGCGTCTCGACCGCGGTAACGGCGACGTTCTCGGGGGGCTTGCCTCCGGAGACGACGACGCTCTCCTTTGGGGACGGCCACTCGACGAACGGCACCCTCTCCGCGAGCCACTCGTACTCCGGGACGGGCACCTTCACGGTTGCGTTCAACGTGACCGATTTCGCGGGCAGGTCCGCGTCCGGGACCGCATCCGTGACCGTGACCGCACCCCCGTCGGGAGTCGTGGTCCATGCGTCGGCGCTGACGGCGACCACCGGGACCGCGATCAACTTCACCGGGACGTTCGACGGCGGGACCGCGCCATTCACGACCGGCTGGACGTTCGGGGACGGGACCTCCTCGTCGGCGACCGCCTCCACCCACGCATTTTCCGCGGGGGGAATTTCACGGTCCAGTGCACGGTGACCGACGCGGACGGGAGGAGCGCGAACGGCTCCGTCGTGGTCAGCGTCTCGGCGGCGCGCTCGGGATCCGGCGGCTCGGGGAGCTCGGGAACCGAGCTCCTGGAACTGGTGGTGGCCATCGTCGTGATCGCCGTCGTGCTCGTGGGGCTCGCGATCGTCCTGCTCCGCCGGGGGAAGTCCCCGCCCGGCTCTCCGTCTCCACCCTCGACGTGGAATCCCCCGCCGGGGGCCGCCGATCCGGCCCCCGTGCCGAGCCATCCGGACGGCCCCCCGCCCACCCCGTGAACCCGGTTCCGCGGCTCCGTTAGGCGCGGCCGGTGGCGCCACCACTCCTCTTCGAGGTCGGAGTACCCGGCCGCCACCGAGTCCCATGCCCCGATTTCCACGGCCGACCGGTGCTGTTTAAGCGTCGCTCGGCGGTCGGGCCCGAGTCCCGAACGTGTCGGACGCAGTCCCTCCCAGCAGATCCGCTTCTGCCTCTCGCCCGACGGCGTAAGTATCGCGTACGCCACCTCGGGGACGGGCTATCCCATCGTCCGGGCCGCGCATTACCTGAGCCACCTTGCCTTCGATTTGGAAAGTCCGGTTTGGCAACCGTGGATTCGGGAGCTCTCCCGGCAGCACGAGTACGTCCGGTATGACGAGCGTGGTGTCGGTCTCTCCGACTGGAGGATTCCCCGCTTCGCGTTCGAGGACTGGGTGCAGGACCTCGAAACGGTCGTCGATTCCCTCGGCCTGAAGCGGTTCGCCCTCCTGGGGGTCTCGCAGGGCGGGCCGGTCAGCGTGGCGTATGCCGTCCGCCACCCGGAGCGGGTGAGTCACCTGATCCTCTACGGGACGTACGCGCTGGGTTGGGCGAAGCGTCGGCAGAATCCGGAGGACATCGAGATCCGAACGGCGATGCACCAGCTGATGAAACTTGGTTGGGGCCGGGACGAGCCCACGTTCCGACAGATGTTCACCACGCAATTCATCCCCGGCGCCACCCGGGAGCAAATGGGCTGGTTCAACGAACTCCAGAAAGTCACGTGCTCGACCGAAAATGCGCTCCAGTTCGATGCGACGTTCGGCGAGATCGACGTCATGGACCTGCTCCCCCGCGTCGCCGTCCCGACCTTGATTCTGCACGCGAAGGACGACCGCGTCGTGCCCTTCGAGCTCGGCCGGCAGATGGCCGCGATGATTCCGGGCGCCAAGTTCGTCCCTTTGGAGGGGTCCAATCACGTCCTCCTCGAGGCCGAACCGGCTTGGCCGACCTTCCTCCGGGAAGTTCGCACGTTCATCGGTACGCCGGCGGACGCCGCCGTGCCGCCCGCCGGGGACGCGGGACCCCAGGCCACCGAGGAAGAGTTGCGGCACGCGCGAGACCTGATCGTCCACGCGAAGCGCCTCTCGATCGCGGATTTCCAGATCGTCGGGAGCTACGTTCGGTTCGACCCGGAGATCCGCAATCGGCTGAAGGAGCTCCGCCGCAAGGTGGTCACCGGGGTCCACGTCCCCACCCTGGGCCGGGAAAGCTACCTCCTCTGGGGCCGGCCCGGAAGTGGGAAGACGTACCTGGTCGAACAGATCGCCGCATCGTTGGGGCCGGACCTCGCCTTCGTCCCCCTGAACCTCGCTCGGCTCGATGAGGACGGATTCCGGTCGGGTTTGACGCGCGTGGCGGCGGAGACCCGGCCGTGCCTGTGCCTCGTGGATGAGGTCGATTCCCGTGCGGCGGAGTCCTGGCCGTACGAGGTACTCTTCCCGAGCCTCGACCCGCCGCCGGATCAACCGGCCCGCAAGACCTTCGTTCTGGCGGGCAGCTCGGCCTCCAGCCTGGCCGAGATGAAGCAACGGATGCTCGCCCGGCCGAAGGGAGCCGACCTCCTGAGCCGAGTCCCCTCGGCGCACGAGTTCTCGATTCCGCCCCTTGCAGTGGAGGACAAGCTCGCGGTCGTCCTCTCCCAACTTGCCCAGGCCGCCGAGGAGCATCACCGGGCGGTGCACGAGGTCGAGCGACTCGCGCTCTTCTATGTGGTCAGCAACCCTCAGATCGCGAGTCCGCGCCAGCTTCGGGAGCTGGCGGTCGGCTGTGTCGAACGACTCTCGTCCGGGGAGGACCGCGTCCAGTACGACCATCTGTTCGACCCGGGGGACGCCGAGAACAAGGAGTTCTGGCTCCGTACGCGATCCAGCCACGCCGAGCTTGTCAACTCGTTTGTCTCTCTCGTGGTGTAGCCAATCCTGCGCGAGCCCGTCGCGAGAACGTGCGCGCACGGAGCGGGCGCCGACCGACCCGAGAACTCGAGGCAGAGTCCGCGCTCCCGGGGGCATCCGCGGAGACCCGTCGGCTCTCGGTCCGGTGGGTCGGTCGTTCCGCTCGGCGCTCCGGTTCGAATCCGCTCGGGGCCACGATGGCAGTTGTCGGCGGACGCACGACCGTCCGTTGGGCGGACCGCTCCGTCCCGGTTAGGGAAGGCCTATTCCGCCCACAGCGAGTGAGAGGGGCGATGCCGCGCACGACGCCGAGTCCGCCCCTTCGAAGGGCCGCGGTGGCGGTGGGCATCGTGGCGATCCTCATCGTCGGGGGCTCGTTCGTCGCCGAGAACGCCATCCCGAGTGCGACCCTGAAAAGCTCCACCCCGCTCGAGGCCTTTCTCGACCACATCAAGCACGTTGTCGACGTCGTGATGGAGAACCACGCGTTCGACACGATGTACGGGACCTACTGCCCAACGAAGGGCCCCGACTGCCCCGCGACCGTCGTCGGCATCCCCCCCGGAACGTGCGTTCCGTACAATCCGAACGACGCTTCCGCTGGATGCGTCCGGCCGTACGCGTTCTCCGAGCACAACGATTCTCTCTTCGCGCCGCTTCCCCACGATGAGAATTCTTCGCTCGGCTCCTGGAACAACGGTTCGATGAACGGGTTCTACCGGGCCGAGGGCTCCGGGGTCGCCCCGTTCGGGTACTACGATGGGAACACGACGCCGCTGATGTGGGATTTCGCGGAGGAGTACGGCCTCGCGGACGACTACTTCGGGGGTACCCTTTCCTACTCGCTGCCCACCCATTGGTCGTTCGTTTCCGGAGGGAACGGCCCTCCGATCGCCGAAGGGTTCGGGCTCGGCGACCCAGTGAGGGTAACGAACACGACCCCGCCGGTCCACGTCCGAACCGTCTACCTCCAGGAGGCCCAGAATGTCACCAGCGTCGAGGACCTGCTGAACCGCACGTCGACGAGCTGGAACTACTACGAGTTCTCCCTCGGCCGCTGGTCGACCGCCTCGAACGTCTCGAACATCGGTGGGCCCGGCGTCTCGAACGCGTTCAACTACTGGAATCCCGAGGCGGCGAAGGAGGAGTCGTATGGCCCGCAGCTGACGACCCATTTCGTTCCGAATCAGGACTTCTTCGCCGCGGCGGCGAACGGAACTCTCCCGACACTGTCCTGGGTGATCCCCTACTTCCAATACTCGGAGCACCCCCCGGCGAATGTGACGCTGGGCGACGAGTGGTTGTCCGAGCTGATCGATTCGGTCGAGGCGTCACCCGAGTGGAACACCACCGCCCTGTTCGTGACCTACGACGAGTACGGCGGGTTCTACGACCACGTTCCCCCGCCGACCGTGGACGGTATCCAGCTCGGGTTCCGGCTGCCGCTCGTCGTGATCTCCCCGTACACCCCCGCGGGCCTCGTCGTTTCCTCGCTCATCGACCCGTGGTCGATCCTTGCCTTGTTCGAGGCGGAAGGGAATCTCGGGTGCATGGCGGCTCCTGACTGCGACGCGCCGTCCGCGCTCGCGTTCTTCAATTTCAGCATGCCACCGCGCCCCCCGATGCTGTTCCTGAACAACGATACCGGCGCCACCTACCCCCTCCCGCTGCAACCGAGGAACGCGAGTTGGGCGCCCGTCCATTGGCAAGTGCCCTACTCGATCGCGAACGGAGCGGGTGAGGACTCGGGCTTCGAGGACTGAGCCCTCCCTCGCACCCGACTTCGCCCACGAGGGGTGGAGCGGAGGACTCCGTTCGCCCGGGAATCGTCCGGGCTCGGTGCGCGACACGCCGTTCTCCCACCCACGCAGCCGACGGTGTAGAGGGCCCCCCGTTGCCCGAGTTCGGCGGGCGGGGAACGGTACGACGGGTTGTACTCGTGCTGGGGCGGCCCGCTACCGCGCTCGGGGCGTGAGGACGAGGTCTGGGCGGCCCCCGCCGCTGCGAACGACTTCGTGCCGGACTCCGCCCGACCACTTATCCGAGGCCCGGGGTTCGGCGGTCGTGAGTCCGAACAAGCAAGTCGTCGCGACCTACCAAGAGAGTCTGGGCAACCTGGATTGGGACGCCGTGACCTCGTGCCTGACCGAGGATGTCGAGCGGGTCGAGTGGGCCGAGGGGTTCCCCTCCTCCGGGGTTCCGGTCCGAGGAAGGACCGCCGTCGTCAAGGATATGGAGGCCCCCAGAAAGTTCCAAATCGAAGCCACCCGGCTGACGGAGGAGGACAACGTCGTCGTCGCCGAGTGCGTGGTCCGCGTGCCCCTGGAGACGGGCGGGATGTTCGTCGGCCAGTGCTGCACCATTTACGACCTAGAGGACGGCAAGATCCGCCGGATCTCCTCGTTCGTCGCTGAGAACCAGCATCCGGCGTAGGAACCGGCACCCTCCGAGGCGCGGCGGAGGGTTCTTGCGGGCCGAATCGCCGCCGAGACGTTCGAGTTCTAGGGCGAGGGGGTCGGTTCCGGCCAGCTCCTGGCAGTTGGCGCGTCGCCGTTGGGGACGGGCTTAATCCCTCCGCCCTCCTCCCGGTCCCGCATGACCGAGGTCGATTGGTTGCGCAAGTGGTACGCCTACAACGCGGCGGCGCGGCACGGGTACTTCGCGACATTTTAGAAGCTTCCTCCCGGGGAACTCACGCGAGATCGCGGGGCGTCATTCCCGACGCTGCTGGATATCCTGGGCCACTCGCTGGGCGGTACCGAGAGCTGGATCGTTCGGATGTCCGCTCTGACCGGGGAGCCGTTCGCCCCGTACGACGGTCCCGATCCGGTATCGCTCGACGACCTTCGAGCCTTCGAGCGGGCGACCGAGGAGCATGTGGACCGGTTCTTTTCCCGGCTGACGGACAAGGATCTGGACCGCACCTTCCTCGTTCCGAAACTCCCTCCCTGGTGGGACGAGGACTTCACGGCCGGCGTTCGCAGCACGATCCTCCATGTGATCGAGCACGAGCTGCAGCACCGGGGAGAGTTGAACGCGCTCCTCTGGCAGATCGACGTCGACCCGCCGATTCTCGATTGGGGCACCTTCGAGGAAACAGAGACCGGTGCCTCGAGGGCGAAGCCGTAGTTCGGACGCGAAGATCTCACCTCCGCCAATCCTGCGACGGGCTGAAGGTCGATCCGACCCGCGGTTCGGAGGAACGTACCGGGGGGCCGTCGGCATCCGACCCGTGGTGCTGCCCCCCCTCGGCTCGCCCGGTCGGGGAGCGCCGCGACTCGATGCGACTGCGGGGAGTCGAACGCTCGAAACCCGGCCTCGCGGCCTAGCGATCCTGAATCAGCCCGAGAACGTTGCCGTCGGGGTCGGTGACCGTGGCCACCAATCGGCCGCCGCCGACGTCGTGCGGGGCCTCTTTGACGGTGGCACCGGCGGCGATCACTTCGGCCAACTTCGTCTGGATGTCCGCCACATGCCAGAACGCCACGGGGGAGGTCATTCGTTCTGGGCCGCCTCCGGGGACCAGGCCGATCTGCTGGCCGGCCGCCTCGAACCCGACGTAGTACGGCGAATCGGTCTGGGGGGGGACGCCGAGGAGGGCGGTGTACACCGCCTTCGACCGCGCCAGGTCGGACACGGGATGCAGGACGGTCTTGATCCCCTGCGTCGGAGAGCCGGTCATGGGGACTCCTGGACTCGCGAGGGAGCCCAAACCGAGCGGGTGGACGGAATCACCGAGAAGTCGTGGGCGGGAAAATTCAAGATCGCGTTCGTCTCCCGAGCGTTCCCGAGCTCCCTGCGAGAGCGTCGCGGATCGACCGTCGACGCTCCGAACACGAACGCTGAGCCGGGCGAGTCGGCAACGCCGGTTCGGCCGACTGGGGAGTCTGCGGGCGAGAACTCCTCGAAGATTCGGTCGCTCGCCCCCATCCCACGGAGGGGCACCGGCGACCGGCTCTGTTCCGTGCGTACCAGGGAAACCTTCGCAATCCTTCCGTGCATCGCTGTTTGCTCCTAGATTCGGCCCGCGAGCGCGCGGGGGGGAGACGCCGCGCCCAATATAATCATGCCGTTATACGAAGAGCGGGGAATCCTCCGGAGCCGCGACGGGCCGACCCCGCCATCCCCGCGACCGCGACTCGGCGACCCGGATCGAGGGTCGGGGACTCGGGCGGCGAATCGTCTGCCGGATGACTTGCCCGGGTGTCGCGAGCTCGCGCCGTACCCCTCCCCGTGGGGCGGGCGCAGGGGAGTTCGTCCCCCGTCGGTCCCACCTCGCCCCACGGACAGCGCGGGGGTCCGCACGGGGGGATCGGGGCCCCCGATGGGCGCGCCGAGGCTCACGCCGGTGTTCGTGCGCCCTCGGAGCGGGACTTCCACTTGCCCTCGCCCGATTCCTCTCCGCTCCACTCCGCGGCAACCTGTCGAGTGGTCACGTTGAGCCGGTTGTAGAGATTCATGGTCGCGAAGCCCAGGACGAGGATCGCCAGTTCGCGCTCCGGGAAGTGGGCCGCTACTTCCGCCCAGACGTCGTCCGGGACGGGGTCGGGTCGGTCGCTCATGCGCGTCATCGACTCGGCGAGCGCAAGGGCCGCCCGCTCCGCCGCCGTGAAGCGCGTCGACTCCCGCCAGGCGGAGACGGCGAAGAGCCGCTCCTCGGTCTCGCCGAACCCCCGCATGTTCGAACAGCTCCCGGCGAGACAGAGAGCGCAACCGTTCAGCTGGCTCACCCGAAGCGTACCGAGAGCGAGGGCCCGTGCGGGCTCGCCCTCCAGCAGCGACATCAGTTGCCCGAGCCCCTGCAATGGGGCCACCGCCTCGGGAATGATCATCGCGGGGTTCCTCAGTCGGGACTTCGGCGTCACAAAGGACTTCGGCATGTGCGTTCTCTCCTCTGCGCGATCGTTCGCGCAGCCAATCACATAATCTAACTGATATATAATATTCCGGTGCCGGTTGGGATCCGACCATCGAGCGGCCACGATGGGCGCATCTGCGCCTCCCGGCGCGTCTGTCCGCCGCAGGGGATGGCTCATTAATCCGTCCGTTATGCTCTCCGAAGAGCTATGGAGCGGGATGTGTTCGCGGTCCTGGCGGACCCAACGCGGCGACTGGTGCTCGACCTTCTCTCCCGTCGGGAGCGGGCCGCCGGCGAACTGGGCCGGGCCTTCCCCCAGATCAGCCAGCCCGGGATGTCGCGGCACCTGAGGGTCCTCCGGGAAGCGGGACTGGTGCGGGTCCGCCAAGATCGCCGAAACCGGTACTGCTCGCTCCGGTCCGAGCGGCTCGCGGAGGTCGACACATGGATCTCCAAGTACCGTGGGTTCTGGGAGTCCGAGCTCGATTCTCTCGAGGACCATCTGGACGCCCGGAAACGAGCCCGACTCGAGAGGCGGTCGTGATCGAGATCCCACCCCAGGATGCCGCCGCCGGCACGGTCGGGGGACCCGGATCACTCCAATCCGAGGGCTCTCAGGCGAGCGTCGTGTTCCGTCGCTTGCTGGGCCACCCGATCCAGGACGTTTGGGACGCGATCACCGACCCCGCCCAGATCGAAGCCTGGTTCATGGCCAAAGTCACCCGGGAGGACCGGGCCGGAGGGCGGCTCGAGATGGAACATCCGAATCACGTCCGGGCCTCCGGACAGGTCTTGGAGTGGCGGCCCCCACGGATCTACGAGTACCGAGTGGAACCTTCCCGTCGACGCCGCGCATCCCGAGGGGGAGTCCTCGGTCGTCCGGTGGGAACTGACTTCCGCGGACGGCGGCACGCTCCTCGTGCTGACCCACCGGAAGCTCACCCGCCCGACCGCGGCCGTGTTCTCCCGCGGCCTCCGGTCGTTTCTCGACCGCCTGGCGGCCCATTTGGACGGGGCCCCGTTGCCGGACCCCCCTTGGCTCGCGCCGTCGCGCCGAGCGGAGAGTGCGCCTCCGCGGTCGTGACCTCCGAGCGCTTCCGAACCGTTCGGGCCGCCCGGGTGAGCCCCCGGGGCGTCTCCTCGTCCGGAGTTCCCTGGCTCCGGAGTTGGCCCCACGCGGGGGCTGGGGCGCCGGAATCCGTTGACGCCGGTGCCGTGGCTCCTTCCCAGGGTCGCTCACGCGCCGGCCCGACGGGGGCGGCCCACGAGGTCGGCGGGTGGGGTCCCCCCGGCGGCGACCCGCGTCGAGATGGCTCCGCCTCCCGGCGTCGGCAATCCCTCCGGGACCCGAACCCGGTGGACTCAGTCATCATATTCGGCACCCGCCTGGGGTGGCCAGTAGGTGACTCACGATCGCGCGGGTCCGGGTTCTGAACTCCTCCCGGGTGACCCCGACGGTGCACGACGTCACGTTCGAGAAACCGCCGGGATTCGAGTTCGCCCCCGTGCAGTTCTGCGGACTCGAGTTCGCGACGAGCGAGGGTTCCATCGAGTACCCGATGTCGCTCGCCTGTTCGCCCACCAAGCCGTACCTCGAGTTTGGGGCGCGGGTCTCCGACTCGCCGTGGAAGGCCGCGTTCGCAGCGCTCCGCCCCGGCGACGAGGCGGAAGTGGACGGCGCCTACGGCCACTTTCTCCTCCGGGAAGACGCTCCGGCGGTGCTCGTCGCGGGCGGGATCGGCATCACCCCGCTCAAGGGGATGGCGGAGTATGCGGCGGACCGGCGACTTCCCATCGACGTTCGGATGGTCTACTCGAGCCGAACCGAGAACGAGATCGCGTACCGCGCCGAGCTCGAGAGTTTGACCCGGCAGAATCCCCGGTTCGAGGTCGTTCACACCCTCACGCGAGCCCCCGCGGATTCCTCCTGGACCGGGAGGCGCGGACGGATCGACGCCGACCTTCTGGCGCAAACCTCTGGGGGGCTGGAGGCGCCGGCCTACTACGTCTGCGGGACTTCGGGCATGGTGCAGGAGACGTACCAGTCTCTCCTTGGCCTCGGGGTCCCCCGGACCGGGTCCACTACGAGGTGTTCCGCGGCTACGACGTCCCGGACAACGCTCGGCCGTAACCGCCACCTGTCAGTTCCGTCGAACCCGGGCCGAGCCTCACCGACTGGCCTTCCGGTTCCTGCGGCGCGGGTGAGGTCGACCCAGCGCCGGGTGCGAACTGGGCCGGCGGGGTCACGGACCTTTGAGATTCGGGGTGCCGTCGGTCGTGGCCTCGAGACGCTGGAGTTCTGCTCTTCGCTCCCTCGCCGCTCCCCGCCCGACCGCGACGAAGAATCCGCCGAAGCCCACCGCGAGCACCACAGCGAACCACGCCTCGGGAAAGGCGAGGCCCGCTCCCGCCCAAAGCAGGCCGACGGCCAGCGCGAGACCCAGCCCGAGGGTGAGTGCGCCGCCGAGTACGAACGTCGACTCGGGTAGCACGTTGAATCCGGCCCCCGGCCGGCGACTCCATCCGTACTCAAAGCAGACGCGGGAGAACCGACGTTCGCTCCCGTCCCGGGGGGTCCTGCCCAATCCACCGGCTCTGGAACGGGCTCATGACCCTGGAGAACCCGGGGGGCTGCCCGCGCCCTCCGCAGCGGCCGCGAGGGGCGCAGGAGCCCATGGCGCACGCCACAGCGTGCCTCGGTGGTTCCGCGTTTTCGGAGGCGCGACCATCGAGGGGGTTAGCTCAAATTCTCTCGGGAACTCCGTCGGACATGAAACAAATTCACGTCTGGCGCCACCACATCCGAATTCCGCATCTCGACCTCGTCCTCTATCGGTCCACCCCGGGAGACCTGGGCGCAAGCCTCGATTCGCTCGCCCGGCTCGGGTTCGACACGCGACCCGGGAACGTCGAGCTCCACGAGCAAGGCCCCTCCCCGTGAGCGCCGACCTCGACGCCATCCCGCATCCGCACCGGCCGCGTCCGGTCTGCGAAGTCGAACGGGCGTATCGAGAGCTGGTCGGCCACGGACGGGCGGGAACCCGCGACGGAACGAGCGCGTGCTCCCCGGAGATTCCCGAAGAGCGGTCGTTCCCGGCGCCTCCCGATCACGGGACCCCGTACACCCTGTGCAACGGCCACCTCCGCGACCTGTTCGACGAACAGGCGCTCGCCCGAACGCCGGCGCCACCGCCGCCGGGCGCCCCCTAGCTCGCGGCGAGCGGCGCTCCCGCGGGGGGTCACCCCGGGGGCTTCCGAATCCGGACTCCCTCGGGTCCGTCCTCCGTGACGCCGGCGTCGGCGAGGAGTTGGAGGGCCCGATTTAGCCCCGCGAGCGAGATCCGATGCCCACGATGCTCCAGCGCCTCGAGCAGTTTCCGACGTCGGACGGGGGCCGGGGCGGCGGTGAGGATCGTCCGAACCGCGTCGGCGAGCCCGGGGGCCACCCCCGGGATCGTCGCTCGAGGGGCGGGCTCCACGGAGTGGTTCCTCGGACAAGGGCGAACCCGTCCGGCGGATGACCCTGACGAGCCCGTCGGGAGGCGCTGTCGGCGAGACGACGGTTCGGGGTCGGGGTGCCAGAAGAGGAATCGGAACGTCTATCGGCAGGGCCGACCCCCGTCCCTCCCGAAGGCCCGATCCGCCTCGGAGGGACTCCTCCGCGCGACCGGCAGCCCGGGGAAACACCGATGAGCGGAACCAAGTCGACGGAAGGGACGCGCGAGCGACCGTGGAAACTGAAGACCCCGAGCGGTCAGTCGGAGTTCGTGGCGTTCCGGGACCCGTCGCTCGACCCGCCCGCGCTCGTCGTGCAGGTCGGGAACACCGAGCTGCGGTACCAGCTCCGCTGCCTCGACGACCTCGGGACGATGCTCCGGGAGCGGGGCGACTGGGTCCCGCTCGGCAGCGCCGACGAGCAGAAGCCGGCCGTCGACGGGACGGTCGAGGCGTGGGCACGGTCCCCGACGAACCCGGTCGGGGGTTGGTACGGCCTGAAGAAAGGTCTGCGGGGCCGGTTCGGAAACTACGTCCCCCCGGTGATGGAGACGCTCGGACTCGCTGAGGTCGAGCACCAGCCGAAGGGGAACCGGATGCGCGCCAAATCGTAGGGACCGCGCGGCCCGGAGACGGCATCGCACGGAGTCCGACCCGGTCGGAGCGGGTTGGCCCTGCGACACTCTAATAGGCTAGCACCCCCCCATTCTCTTGTCGAGGGTCGCCCCGCTCCGGGCCGAACTCCGACGATGAGCTCCGCAGTCCGTCTTCCGGCCGAACTCCGCCAGTTCCTGGCGCTCTCGGGACCCCAGTCGCTCCTTGTCCGGGGGCCGCCGGGGTCCGGAAAGTCGACCCTGTGCCTCGCGCTCCTCGAGGCGTTCGCCGGGGAGAAGCTCCTGATCACGAGCCGCGTCACCCAGCTCGAGCTCCATCGGGAGTTCCCGTGGATGGCGAGCTCCCCCACCTCGGGGCTCCAGATCGTCGACGCGAGCTCGGTCGAGCCGCCCTACCGGGGCGGCTTCGCGGCGGTCGCGGAGGCGACCGTCCTCTCCGAGGGCGACCGCACCGAGCAGGACGCGCTCTCCGAGTTCCTGATGCTCCCGGCCCCGGTCCAGGAGGCGTGGAGCCGGCTCCCGACCCACCGGGCGTCGGCGGTGGTCATCGATTCGTGGGACGCGCTCGTGGAGCAGTACCTCGGGATGCGGCAGCGCCACGGCCCGGATTCGCTCGACCGGGCCGAGGTCGAGCGGATGCTGCTGCGACGGATGAGCCGGTCGCCGTGCCACCTCATCCTCGTGCTCGAGCGCGAAGAGCAATCGCAGCTCGACTACCTGGTCAACGGCGTCGTCGTCACGCGCCGGGAGCTTTCCGACGACCGGCTCGAGCGGTGGCTCCTGATCCCGAAGCTCCGGGGAATCCGGGTGGCGAGCTCCTCGTACCCGTACACGGTCGAAGGGGCGAAGTTCCAGTGCATCGAGCCGGTCCGGACCCCGTCGGAGCTCCCGCGGGGAACGATCGACCCCGAGCCCGAGCCGGTCCCCCGGCAGCTGTGGCCGGGGTCCCGGTCGTTCGCGGCGAACTTCGGTCGGCTTCCCCTCGGGAAGATCAGCGTCCTCGAGGCCGACGAAGACCTTCCGGACGAGGTGCTCCAGCACCTGGTCCGGCCGGCCATCGGCCACACCCTCGCCCAGGGGGGCCGCGTCCTCCTCGTGCCGCCCGCGTCCCTCTCCGCCGACGACATCTGGGCCGGCATCAGCGACATCGCGACGCCTACGATCCTCGGGCAGTCGTTCCGGGTCGTGGACGTCAGCCGGGAGCTCGCCCCGGCCGCCGCCGGCGGCCGCCCGGAGCTCGTTCCGACGATCGTCTCGCCGAACTCGCTCGTCTCCTCGGCGTCGAACCCGATCGCCGGCGACGCCGAGCTCACCCGGTGGCTGAAGGGAACCTCGGCCAGCGCCAAGCCCGGTCTCGTCGTGGTCTACGTGAGCGGCCTCGAATCGCTCTCGGCCGCCCTCCGGGTCGCGATCACCCCGGATGTGGCGGCCACGTTCATCGCGAACGTCCAGACCACGCTCGGCGGGGCGAACGTCCACATGGTCGCCCTCGCCCGGCCGGCGACCCCGCTCGCGACGGCGGTCCGTTCCCTCGCCGCGATCCGGATCCAGGTCCGGGGCCGGCTGGGCCGTGTGTTCCTCTACGGGGCGAAGCCATGGACCCCCGGGTTCGTCCTCACCGAGGCGAGCGACGGGGGTCCGTACGACCTCCTCCGCATCGTCTGAGCCCCGGAATCCCGTTCCGGCCGGCCGGTCGGTCCGACCGGCGGATTTAAGCGCCATTTGATGCTTATTCGGTACGGTTCTCCACCGGGGGAGAGCGTACGCATGCCGACGGCCAAGTTCCTGATCGTGGAGGATTCGCCCGTCGTCCGCCTCGCGATCCGCCAGGCGCTGCGGAACGGGGCGGTCCCCGAGGCCGCGATCTTCGAGGCGGCTACGGCGAGCGAGGCGATCGACCTGTTCGACCGCGAGCACCCCGGCGTCGTGTTCACCGACATCAGCCTCCCCCTCGGCACCCCCTCGTCCCGGGCGGCGAGCGACGGGTTCTTCGCGTTCCTCGCGTCGGCGCCTTCCCCGCTCGACGGGGGGATGGAGGCGTCCCGGTACATCCTGACCCGGGACCCGACGGTCCGGCTGATCGTCTGCACGGGGAACCCGCCAGACGACCCGCGCGTCCGGGAGCTGATCAAGGCCGGAGCGTTCCACGTCCTCGAAAAACCGCTCCGGGCGGCCGAGGTCCGGACCGTCCTCGACCGGCTCCGGGCCGAGTCGTAGGAGCCGTTCCGCCGCCGCGCCTACGCCGACGGGCCCGTCCCTTCGGGGAGGGCCGCGTGGAGCGCCGCGACGACCCGCTGGAACTCGGTGTCGATCTCGGCCACCGCCCCCGTGGGGTCCCGGAGCGTCCTCTTCCGCGACCCCTCCTCGAGCCGGCGGCAGAGCTCGGCAAGACCCATCGCGCCGACCTGGGCTCCCGTCGACTTCAGGTCGTGGGCGACCAGCTCGAGCCTCCTCGAATCCCCCGCGGCGGCCGCGGCGCGGAGGTCCCCGACGAGCCCGAACCCATACGGGACGAACGTCGCGACGAGCTCGGGGAGGAACCGGTCGCTCCCCTCGGCCAGCTCCCGCAGCCGTGCCCAGCTCGCCGGGTCGAGGGGGGGCGGGGCGGTCGGGCGATCCGGGAGAGCGCTCGCCGACCCCTCGACCGCCGACGGGGTTTCGGAGGGGAGCCCCGCCACCCCCATCCAGACGACGCTCCGCCGCTCAGCGCCGACCGAGGTCGAGTGGGCCGTGAACCGGACCGTGACCCCCCCGCCTCCCGGGGTCCGTAGCCGTACCTGGCCGACGTCGACGGTCGCGCCGGGATCCGTCGAGTCGTCCGTCTTCGGAGGAGTCGTGGCCATGGCTCGCACCATCCGGTCCGGGAGCTTCGGGCGGGCGGGGTCCGTGAGGTCGAGAAACGGCCGTACGGGGGCGGTCCACAACACCGGAGCGCCCGCGAGCAGCACGAGCGCCGGCTCCCGCACCGCTTCCCACTCCGGGCTCGGGACGCCGGGGGCCATCGCCGGGTCGGCGAGTCGGACGAGGAGCCGGTGCCGGACGATCGCCCGCTCGAGGAGCGGACCGAGGTAGCCGCGGGGGAATACCCGCTTCACCTCGTAGTCGACGGCTCCCGCCCCGAGCGAGGCGCGAACCCGGTCGGGGTCCTCCGCTCCGGAGAGGACGACGATCGGGACCCCCGGGCCCGCCCGGTGCAGACGGGCGACCCCCGAGGCGCCCTCACTGTCCGGAAGGCCGAGGTCCGTCAGGACGACGTCCACGTCCCCGGCTGCGAGGAGATCGACGGCTTCCGCGATCGCCGAGGCCCGGGTCAGGCGGAACCGGCCCGGGGGCTCGGCCCGGAGCGCGAGCTCCACGAGCTTGGCGTCGCCCGGCTGGTCTTCGACGAGGAGAACGTGGACCGGTCGGGGTCCCACGGCGGGCGCCATCCCCCGCCGGCCCCTACCCGCTGGGGAGCTCGGCGGCCGTGAACCAGAACGATTCGATCTGCCGGACGAGTCCCCGGAACTCGTCGAAGTCGAGCGGTTTCCGGATGTAGCAGTTGGCGTGGGCGTCGTACGAGAGCGCGATGTCCTCCGGCGCCCCGGACGACGACAGGATGATCACTGGGATCTTGCGGAGCTCCGAGTCGGCCTTGATCTCCCGGAGCACCTCCCGCCCGTCCTTCCTTGGCATGTTCAGGTCGAGGAGGATCAGTTGGGGCCGCTCGGCCGAGGCGTACGGGCCCCACCGGCGCAGGTACGCGATCGCCTCCACCCCGTCCGGGACGACGTGGATGTCGCTCAGGATCGTGCTGTCCCGCATCGCCTCCCGGATGAGCCGGACGTCGGCCGGGCTGTCGTCGACGATGAGCATATGGACGCGGGCCGCCCGGTCCCCGGACGCCCCGGACATCGTCGACCTCGGGACGGCCGCCCGGGAGATATCCATATCGGCCCCCCCTGGAGCCGGCGAACCGGCCCGCACGGGTTCGAGCCGAAATCCCCCCACCTCGGGAGCGCTCGTTCGCAGGCCCCAACGCCGCTCGCCCCGGCCGCGGAGGAAACCCCCGGAGACCCTCGGGATTCGGGGAGCCCTCTCTCTCGTCGGAGAACGGGAGTCGTACGGCCTCCGAGAGCCCGCTCCAGGTCCACGTCGGTCCATGGAACCCGCCGGCAGCGACGAACCTCGTGCGGACGCTTTCTCCGGGGCATCGTGCCGGAACGGGAAGGCGGCCCGGCCGCTCCTCCGGAACGGGGGGACCCTCCTTGGGTCGGTGGCCGCGATCCCGCAGCTGCTCGGGCGCGAGCGCCCCTCGGCACCGGGAGCGGGCTCGAGTCCGGGGACGGACGTGCGGTCCCACCGCGAGGGGGGACTCAGATCAGCTCGCGGAGCCGTTCCTCGATGAGAGTCTGGGCCCGGCGCGCCACCTCGGTCTGCGGGACCGGGCGCGCCGGGGCGGTCGGTCGCGGGCCGACGCTTCCCTCGACCGGGAGGGTGAAGCAGAACCGGGTCCCTTCGCCCGCGACCCCGGTGCTTTCCACCCAGATCCGCCCCCCGTGCCGCTCCACGACCCGTTTGCAGATCGCGAGCCCGATCCCGGTCCCGGGGTATTCTCCCCGGCCGTGAAGTCGCTGGAACATCCCGAAGATCTTGTCCTGGAACTCGGGGGGGATCCCGATCCCGTTGTCGCGGACGGAGAACGTCCACTCCCCTCCGTTCCGGACCGCCTCGACCGCGACCTTGGGGGAGGCCGGCCCGCGGAACTTGAGCGCGTTGGCGACGAGGTTCTGGAACAGCTGGCGGAGCTGCCCCGCGTCGCCGACCACGTCCGGGAGCTCCCCCGGGTGACCGTCGCGTGCTGGCCCTCGATCGCCGCGCTCAGATTGTCGAGGGCGTCGTCCACGACGTCCTCAGTATGCAGGCGGACGAACGGCTCGGCCCGGGTCCCGACCCGGGCGAACGCGAGCAGGTCGTCGATGAGCTCGCGCATCCGGACGACCCCGTCGTGGGCGTACCCGAGGTACTCGTCGGCCTCGGCGTCGAGCTTCCCCTGGTATCGCTGGGAGAGGAGCTGGGTGTAGCTCCCGACCATCCGAAGCGGTTCCTGGAGGTCGTGGGAGGCGACGTAGGCGAACTGCTCGAGGTCGCGGTTCGAGCGGGCGAGGTCGGCGGCCCTCTGGGCGAGCGCTTCGACGAGCGCCTCCCGTTCCGCGAGGTCCCGCAAGTACATCGTCGACGACCCCGGAGACGGGCTCGCACGCCAGACCACCCCGACCTCGAGGAGGACCGGGGTCCGGTCGCGGGTCCACCCCGGGAGCTCGCTGTGCTCCGGCGCGCGGACGCCCGCGACCGGTCCAGGAGGGCGGCGACGCGGTCGAGGGCCCCGGGGTCGAACAGCCGAGCGACCGGTTGGCCGAGCACCTCCTCCCGGGAGTACCCCAGCAGGAGGGAGACTCGGGGGCTCGCGTACCGGACGACGGCCCGGTCGTCCAGGGCGAGCAGCGCCCCTGGGAGGACCTCCAGCGCCTGACTGAGAGGCGGGGTCAGCTCCCCGACCGCAGAGTTCCGCCGGAACAGCATGCCCCGACCCCCTAGGCGGCTCGGAGAGCGGCTCCGGGCGACCTTCCCAAGTTCGCGAACAGGTGCGGGACCGGTCCCGCTTGCCGTCCGACCCGCCGCGCGTGCCCGGTCATGGGGGGGTCAGGGAACCCTCCGGGGTCCCGCTCTCCTCGTGGGCGACGGGGGCCACGCCGAGACGCCGCTGGAGGGACGTCGGGGGGAAGTACGCGAACAGGGCGAGGACCGCGGCCCCCGCATCGAGCACCGCCTTCGCGAGGGCGGCAAGGTCCCCGGTCGGCAAGAAGATCGCCGCGAGGAAGAACAGGACCACCGAACCACCCACCATCCCGATCCGGTACCGGATCGTGGGGTCCGGGTCCGGAAGAACAAGGAGAGGTAGAGGATCGTGGCGATGACCTCCGGGAAGATCAGCCCGATGATCACGAGGGCGAACACGACCCCACCGAGCATGTGGCCGTACTGCACGAGAAGCGACCCGGAGGCGAAGCTGACGCCGATCGGGCCGCTCGCGATCACCCAGTAGAGGGCGATGACGTAGAACGCAGCGTACCCGGCGGAGAGCTCGAGCAGGTGGTAGCGCCCCGTGTAGAGATAGAGGAGGTACCCCACAAGGCCCCAAAGGATGACGACGTCCCCCAGGACCGTCAGAAGGTACAGGGTGAGCCCGAGCGCGAAGTACATCGCCCCGGCGGAGGCGACGATCGAGCCGACTCCGGTGACCACCCCGGTCGCTCCGAGTCCCCACCAAAAGAGCGAGAACTGGATCGACGGGAGCTTCGCGCGCGCCGGGACGGGCCGGTCGTACAGGCGAGTACCCACGTACCAGTAAACCGGGGTCGCCCCGAGGTTCGCGACGCCCGCCGCGAACAGGAGAGCTTGGATCATCCGGCCCCTCCGCAGACTCTCCGCGACAGAAACCCCGCCTGGGCGAACCCGCGCGGAGGGTCACGGGACCGGCCCGCGGCGGGGCCCCGGGGGGTGGTCCGCCGTCGTCTGGGCCGAAGCGCCGTCCCCGAAAACGAGGCGGCCGATGGGATATGGTTCTATCGCGGGACCGGCGTCGGCCCGACCGGTCCCCGCGACCCGGGAGCGCTCCTCCGGCACCCCTGGGCCTGGCCCGACCCTCCCGTTCGTTCCGCTTCCCGGCGAACTCCAGCACGCCATGCCGTGGCAGGGAACGGCGCTTGCGGCGATGGCCTTATGAACGGCATCCCGGCTCGGCGGCCGAGAGGCTCTACGACTCCGAGCAATCTCGCCATCCGACGCGTGCGGGACGTCGGCCTCGAGGGCCGAACGTCCGACCGCTCCGGGGGTCCCGTTCGGCCGGGTTCCCCTCGCGGACAGGTGTGCTGAGGCACGCCGTCCGGGGAGGATCGCACGGTGCTTCCATCGAGCTCGCTCGTCGATATCCTGTTCACCCTGGCCCTCGGGCTCGTCCTCGCCCGGTCGCTCGGGATCTACATGGCGAAGGTCTTCACCGGGCGTCCGACCGTCATCGACCCCGTCGTCGACCCGGTCGACCGGTTCGTCTACCGAGTGCTCGGGGTCGACCCCCGGCACCAGATGGGTTGGAAGGAGTATGCGGGGGCCCTGATCCTCGTCAACGCGGTCGCGCTGGTCTTCGTCTTCCTCCTCCTGTTCGACCAGGCGTCGCTCCCCCTGAACTCCTGGCACGCGCCGGGGATGACCTGGGACCTCGCCTTCCATACCGCGAGCGCGTTCACGACCAACACCGACTTCCAGCACTACGCTCCGGAGCAGCAGGCATCGCTCCTGAGCTCGGTCCTCGGACTTCAGGTCCTGATGTTCCTCTCGGCCGCGACCGGTCTCGTCGTGCTCGTCGCGTTCATCCGGGGGTTCCTCCGGAGGGACGGCACGGTGGGGAACTTCTGGGCCGACCTGGTCCGCTCCCTGACCCGGGTCATCGTGCCGGTCTCGGTCATCGGCGGCCTGGTCCTGCTCTTCGCCGGGGTCCCGGAGACCCTCGCCCAGAGCACCCAACACGCCCTCCTGGGCGGAGGCTACGTGGCGGTCCCCACGGGACCGGTGGCCACGTGGGATTCGATCGAGATGCTCGGGTCGAACGGCGGGGGTACTTCGCCGCCAACGCCGGCGCTCCGCTCCAGAATCCGTCGGCGTTCACGAACCTGATCCTGATCGTCCTGATGATGCTCCTCACGTTCTCCCCCCCGTTCCTGTTCGGCCGGATGGTCAAGCGGTCGAACGAGGGGTACCCCCACCTCGGCGCGATTCTGATCATCTTCGTCACCGCACTCCTCCTCCTGTTCTACTTCGAGGGCGGGAACGCGTTCCTCGCGGGGACCGGGGTCACGCAGGGGGGCGGGTACTTCGTGGGCGCCGAGTCCCGGTTCACGGTCGCCGAATCGGTGCTGTTCCAGGGGGTCAGCGTCTACGGCAACGTCGGGGCGACCTCGATGTCGCTCGGGTCCCTCACGCCGGGGGCCCAGTCGGTCCTGCTCTGGGGCATGTTCCTCCAGTGCGCTCCCGGGGGGGTCGGGACCGGGTTCGGGACGCTGCTGATCAACGCGCTGCTCGCGATCTTCGTCGGCGGCCTCATGGTCGGCCGGACCCCGGAGTATCTCGGGAAGAAGATCGGGCCCGCCCAGATCAAGTGGGCGATCGTCCAGCTCCTCGCCCACCCGCTCGCGATCCTCATCCCCCTCGGCGTCGCGGCGGCCGCCGGCATCGAGCAGGTCGCCTCCGGACCCGGGTCCCAAGGGTTCACGGTCGTGCTGTACGAGTTCGTCAGCGAGTCGGCGAACAACGGCAGCGGCATGGGGCCGATCACCGATTCGACGCCGTTCTTCAACGTCGTCGGCGCGCTCATCATGCTCGTCGGGCGGTTCATCCCGATCCTCTGCATGCTGGCGATCGGCGGCGCGCTCGCCCGCGAGCCGTCGCTCCCGCTGAGTCCCGGGACGCTGAAGACGTCGTCCGCGACGTTCACCCTCTACCTCGTCGGGTTCGTCCTCATCGTGACCGGCCTCCTCTTCCTCCCCATCCTGGCGATGGGACCGTTCTCCCTCGGGGTGAACTGGCCGTGAGCGCCCCGCCCCGCCGAGCGGCCGCCGCTCCCCCGGCCCCCCCGGGCCGAACCATGCCGTCGGGGCGACCGTCAGCGTGCGCCGGGTCGCCCACACCAACTTCTGGCTCGTCCTCGAGCGGTCGCTCGCCAAGTTCGACCCCCGGAAGCAGGTCCGGAACCCGGTGATCTTCGTCGTGTACGCGTTCACGTTCTTCACCGCCCTCGTCTGCCTCGCCCCCTGGGCGTTCCCCGACATCGAGCGCCAGGGGTTCCGCGAGACGTACTACCTGGCGGTCACGGTCATCCTGCTCCTGACCGTCTGGTTCGCGAACCTCGCCGAGGCGGTCGCCGAAGCGCAGGCGAAGGCCCAGGCCGACAGCCTTCGGGAGGTCCGGGCCGGGCTCCAGGCCCACCAGATCCTCCCCGACGGCCGCCGCCGGGAGATCGCGGCGACCCAGCTCCACCGGGGCGACCTCGTCGAGGTCCGCCCCTTCGAGACGATCCCCCTCGACGGGGACGTGGCGAAGGGCGGGGCTCTGATCGACGAGTCGATGATGACGGGGGAATCGGCCGCGGTCATCCGGGAGAGCGGCGGCGACCGGACGAGCGTCCTCGGCGGGAGCCGGGTCCTCGACGGGACCGTCGAGATCCGGATCACCTCGGAGCCGGGGACGAGCTTCCTCGACCGGATGATCCAGCTCGTCGAGGCCACGACGCGGGACAAGAGCCCGAACGAGATCGCGCTGACCCTCGTCCTGAACGCGCTCACCCTCGCGCTCCTCGTGGTGGTCGTCTCCTTCGCCTACCTGCTCGGCTACACGGGGCTCGGGACCCTCAACCTCGCCGTCCTCGTCGCGCTGTTCGTCTGCCTCGTCCCGACGACGATCGGGGGACTCCTGTCCGCGGTCGGGATCTCGGGGGTCACCCGGGTCGCGAAGGCGAACGTGGTGTGCAAGTCGGGAAAGGCGATCGAGGCGGCGGGCGACCTCGATGTCCTGATCCTCGACAAGACCGGAACGATCACCGTCGGGAACCGGCTCGCGGTCCAGTTCGTCCCGGCCGCCGGGACCGACGCGGACACTTGCCAAAGGACGGCGCTCCTCGCCTCGGTCCTCGACGAGACCCCCGAGGGTCGGTCGATCGCGCGGCTCGCCACCCTCCGGGGGATCCGTCTCGAGAAGTTCAAGACGAGCGACTGCAAGGTCGTCCCGTTCACGACCGCCCGCCGGATGTCCGGCCTCGTGCTGCCGAACGGGGTGGAGGTGATGAAGGGGTCGCTGAGCGCGATCGCGGAGTACGCCGGCTCGTTCCCGGAGGACCTCCGGAAGGCGGCCGATGAGGCGAGCCGGCGGGGAATGACGCCGCTCGCCCTCGCGCGTCAGAAGCAGGTCGTCGGTCTCGTGGTCCTGAAGGACGTGGTGAAGCCCGGCATCTCCCAGCGGATCCAGGAGCTGAAGACGATGGGGATCCGGACGATCATGTGCACCGGGGACAACCGGCTCACCGCCCTCTCGATCGCCCGGGAGAGCGGTGTCGACGAGTACGTCGCCGAGGCGAAGCCCGAAACGAAGCTCCGTCTCGTCGGGCTGGAGAAGAGCCACGGACGGCTGGTGGCGATGACGGGCGATGGGACCAACGACGCTCCGGCGCTCGCCCGTGCCGATGTCGGCTTCGCGATGAACAGCGGCACCTCGGCCGCAAAGGAAGCCGGGAACATGGTCGACCTGGACAGCGACCCGACGAAGATCATCGACGTCATCTCGATCGGCAAGCAGCTGCTGATCACGCGCGGGGCGCTCACGACGTTCTCGATCACGAACGACGTGGCGAAGTACTTCGCCGTCATCCCGGCGGTGTTCATCGGCGTCTCGAACCTCGCCTTCCTGAACGTCCTCCAGCTCAACGACCCGAGCACCGCCGTCCTCGCCACGCTCACGTTCAACGCGCTGATGATCCCGCTCCTCATCCCACTCGCGCTCGTCGGTGCGTCGTTCCGTCCGATGGCGGCGGTCGACCTCCTGCGGCGCAATCTCATCCTCTACGGCGGCGGAGGGCTCGTCAGCGCGTTCGTCGGCATCAAGCTCCTCTACGTCCTGATGTTCGCCCTGGGGATCCGATGAGCGGCCGCACCGGGAGTCCGACCGAACGGAGGCCCCCGCACGAGCCCCGGGAGATCTCGGCCGACCTCTCCACCGTGGGCGAGCCCGAGGGGACGGGGCTCGCAGCCGACCCGCCGTTCCGATGGCCGAGCGGCCGGGCCGTGGCGACGATCCTCGTCCTCATGGTCGTCCTGCTCGGGGCCGCGTACCCATACGTCTTCACGGTGGTCGCCGAGGTCGCGACCCCCGCGACGATGACCGGCCAGAACATCACCCTCGGGCAGAACATCACGAACCCGGAGCTGTTCTGGATGCGGCCGTCGCTGATCGACTACCAGCCGTTCTCTGGCGCCGGCTCGGAGGTGCCGTACGGCCCGACGAATCCGGCGCTCTACAACGAGACGGAGATGTACATCCAGGAGTACGGGCTCCAGAACGTCTCGGTCCCGCTCAATCTCGTCAGCCCCTCGGAGAGCGGGCTCAACCCGGACATCACGCCGGAGTCGGCGCTCGTCCAGATCCCCCGGGTCGCCCACTTCTCGAACCTCACCCAGGGGGCGCTCCTCCAGCTCGTGAACTCGTCGATCGTCCAGCCCGTCGGCGGATTCATCGGCCCGGCGTACATCAACGTCATCGACCTGGATCAGACGCTGATCGCGCTCCTCGGCGGCAACATCCCGCTGACCCCGGCCGCGCCCCCGGGTTGACCCGGACCGCCACGGCGCCGCCCCCCGGGTCCGCCCCCGTTCCCGCGTCGAACAGAGGAGGGCAGACGAGGAAGGTCGCGTACTACGTTTTTGAATAAAGTCACAACGTTTATGTGGGAGGCGCGGCTCCCGGCGGTTGGTGGCCGCGTCGAACGTCGGGGTCGGGGCGGAACCCGACCCCTCCGCGATGGTGTTCTCCCTCCGGGAGAAGTGGGGCGTCGCGCTCCTCTACGTCAGCATCGTCGTCGCTACGGTGCTGGGCTTTGTCGGCGTCTTTCTCGTCGGCCGGGAGTACGGGATCTTCATCGGCCTCGGCGTCCTCGCCTACACGCTCGGGCTCCGGCACGGCGTGGACGCGGACCACATCTGCGCGATCGACAACACGACGCGGAAGCTCCTGCAGCAGGACAAGCGGCCGTACACCGTCGGTACCTGGTTCTCGCTCGGCCATTCCACCATCGTGATGGGGATGCTCGTCGGACTCGTCTTCGCGGCCCGCTGGGTCCTCGGCGCGGTGCCGTCGTTCGAGGCGACCGGGAGCATCCTCGGCACGGCCGTCTCCGCCGGGTTCCTCTACATCATCGCGTTCATCAACCTCCTCATTTTCCTCGAGATCTACGCGATCTTCCAGAAGCTGAAGACCGGCACCCTCGACCCGAAGGCGCTCGAGGAGCAGCTGAACAGCCGCGGCTTCATGAACCGGTACTTCCACTTCCTGTTCAAGCTCGTCAACGAGCCCTGGCAGATCTACCCGATCGGCGTCCTGTTCGGACTCGGGTTCGACACCGCGACCGAGGTCACTCTCATCGCCATCACGGTCACCGTCGGGACCGCGGCGACCGGGTTCCCCCTCTGGATGGTGCTCGTCCTCCCGTTCATGTTCACGTGCGGGATGGTCCTCACCGACACGTCCGATGGGATCGGGATGCGGTTCGCCTACGGGTGGGCGTTCCTGAAACCGATCCGGAAGGTGTACTACAACCTCACGATGACCGTCATCTCGGTCCTCGTCGCGTTCGTCGTCGGCACGATCGAGGTGCTCGGGGTCGTCGCGGCCGAGCTCGGTCTCTCGGGCGGCCCGTTCGGGTTCTGGACGTCGATGAACTGGCTGAACGGCGGGGTGGGACCGGCGGGCATCGACATCTGGGGGTACGTCGGGATCGCCGTCGTCGCCCTGTTCATCGGGTGCTGGCTGGTCAGCATGGCGGTCTACCGATGGAAGGGGTACAAGACCACCGGGTTCGGCGCCGGAGGCCCGCCGCCGCTCCCGTCCGTCGAATGAAGAAATCCGGCGTCGTGCGCACGGCGATCTCCCTCGAGCCCGAGGTCCTCGCCGCGCTCGACCAGTGGGTCGCCTCCCGGAACTCCGGGAGCCGGTCGGAGGCGATCCGGTTCCTCGTCCGGGGCGCCACCTCCGCGTCCGCCCTCGGAGACCCGGAGGCCGACGCGGTCGGGACGGTCATGGTCCTCTACGACCACCGCTCGCCGTACGTCCAGCGGCGGCTCACTGCGGCGCAGCACCGGTGGGGCGACCACATCCGCTCCTCCAGCCACGTGCACCTGGAAGGGGACGTCTGTCTCGAAGTGATGATCCTCGCCGGGCAACGGCGCGAGGTCGAGCGGGCGGCCGAGGACCTCCGGGGGGTGAAGGGCGTGAGCCAGGGGGATTTCCTCCTCGCCTCGCCGGGCACGGCCGGCGGCCGGACCGGCCACCACCACCCGCACGGCCCTCCCGACGCCGGAGCGTCGGGGAGACGTCGTCCCCGAACTCCGGCCGGTCAGCCGAACAAGCCGGCGACGTAGTTCTGGGTCAGCTGCTCCTTCGCGGAGTGGAAGATCGTCTCGGTCGTGTCGAACTCGACGAGCTTGCCGAGGTAGAAGAACGCCGTGTGGTCCGAGACCCGCGTTGCTTGCGCGAGGTTGTGGGTCACGATGACGACGGTGTACGACTCCTTCAGACCCTCGATCAGCCGCTCCACCTTCGTCGTCGCGATCGGGTCGAGCGCCGAGCACGGCTCGTCGAGGAGGAGCACCTCGGGACCGACCGCGAGCGCCCGGGCGATGCACAGTCGCTGTTGCTGCCCGCCGGAGAGGCTCGTGGCCGGAGCGTCGACGTCGTCCTTGACCTCGTCCCAGAGACCGGCCTTCCGGAGGCTATCGAGCACCCCCGCGTCGATCTCGTCCCGGTGGCGGATCCCGAGCAGGCGGAGCCCGGCCGCGACGTTGTCGTAGATCGACATGTTGGGGAACGGACTCGGCCGCTGGAACACCATCCCGACGCGGCATCGGACGAGGACCTCGTTCTGGTCGCGCACCTCCTGGCCGTCGAGCTGGATCGAGCCGGCGACGCGGCCGCCGGGGGTCTCCTCGTGGAGCCGGTTCAGGCACCGCAGGAACGTCGACTTGCCGCACCCGGATGGGCCGATGATCGCGGTGACCCCGCCGTCGGGGATGTCGAGGTCGACGTCGTAGAGGACCTGCCGCGCGCCGTACCAGGCGTTGAGACCGTGGACCGAAAGCTTGTGGGGGGAGGCCGGGACGCTACTCATTGGTCGGGACCCTCCGCAAGGCAATCCGGGTGCTCAGGCTGATGATGAGCATGATGGCGAGCAGGAGGAGCGTGGCTCCCCACGCGTCGGTCACCCAGTTCGCGTACCCGGACTGGCCGGACTCGAAGATCACGAGCGGAAGGGCCCCGATCGGGTGGGCGAGACCGATCGGCCAGTACTGGAATCCCCCGGTCGTCAGCAGCAGGGCGGCCGTTTCCCCCCCGCCCGGGCCGCGGCGAGAAGGACCCCGGTCACGATCGCATTCCGCGCCGTACCGATCGCGACGCGGAGCGTCACCCGATGCCGGGGGAACCCGAGGGCGAGGGCCGACTCCCGGACCGCGACCGGGACGGTCTTCAGCGCCTCCTCCGTGGTCCGGATGATCAACGGGAGCATCAGGATCGACAGCGCCACGCTCCCGGCGATCGCGCTCGTCGCGACGTCGGAGAAATAGCGCAGGAAGAGCGCGAGGACGAACACCCCGAGCAGGATCGACGGGATCCCGGTCATCACGTCGGTCACGAAGCTGACGCCGGGGCCGAGCCGGTTCCGCCCGTACTCGGCGAGGTACACCCCGATCAGGATCCCGACCGGGATCGCGATCGCCGCGGCGAGGCCGAGGAGGACGAGCGTCCCCTCGATCTGCGGTCCGATGCCGCCGATGGGACAGTGGGGGGTCACGGGGCCCGGATTGCAGGCCGCCGGCTGGGTCTCGGTGTAGAACGTCGGCTGGACGACCGCCGATCCCCCGTTCTGGACGGCCGTGAGTACGATGCTCGCGAGCGGGGCGATGGCGAGGAGCGTCGCGCCGAGGCAGAGGATGGCGACCACGAGGTAGCTCGCATGCCGACGCCGCACCCGCTGGGGAAGGCGGGCCAGAGCCGCCCGCCGCCACGCGAACTCCGTGATCCCCCCGACGGCGGGGACGGGGCCGCGCTCGGAGGCCGCCCGGAGGAGGCGCTCGCCGGACGGGCGCCGACGTTGGCGACTGCCCCCGGTCTCCCCGCTCCGGATGCGCCAGATCAGGAGGCGGGCGACCACGTTGACCGCGAGGGTCAGGACCAGGAGGATCAGCCCCAGCTCGATGAGGGCACCGTACACCGCCGGGCCCTCGGAGACCGCGGAGTTCAGGTCGGTCGCGATCAGGCTCGAGATCGTCTGGCCGGGAGAGAACAGGGAGGTGGGGACCCGGTTGATGTCCCCGATGACGAGCGTGACGGCGATCGTCTCGCCGAGGGCCCGACCGAGACCGAGCAGGATCGCTCCCACGATGCCGGAGCGGGCCGGACCGAAGACCGCGAGCCGCGTCGCCTCCCATCGGGTCGCCCCGAGGCTCATCGCGGCCTCCCGCTGCTGTCGGGAGACGGCGGAGAGCGCCTCCCGCGAGACCGCCGAAATCGTCGGGAGGACCATGATGGCGAGCACGATCCCGGCCGTGAACACGTCGAGGCCGCCGGGGTGGCCGGAGAATGGTCCCGCGGCACCGGTCACCCCCTGGATCCCCGGCTCGACAGTGTGGGCCATGATCGGGACCAGGATGGCGACCGCCCAGAATCCGTAGACCACCGACGGGACCGCCGCGAGCAGGTCGACGACGGTCGAGAGCGCCAGCCGGAGGCGGGTCGGCGCGAGCTCGGAGAGGAAGACCGCGACCGCGAGGGCGACGGGGACTGCGAGCACGAGGCCGATCGCGCTCGTCACGAGCGTGCCCGCGACGAACGGCCACGCCCCGAACACCCCGTGGACCGGGTCCCATTTCGTGCCGCCGAGGAAGGCGGGGCCGTACCGGACGATCGAAACCCAGGACGCCTGGGTCAGGACGCCGACGATCCCGAAGAACAGCGCGAGGAGCCCGAGGGCGAAGGCTCCGGTGAGCCCTTGGAAGACCCGGCTCATCCGGAGCAGGAGGGTCCCGCGGCGGACGAGGTCCGTCCGCGAGACCCGTGGCGATGTCGTCGGTATCTCGGGCCCCTCCCTAGCCGCAGGCGGGGATGGCCGCCCCATTAAAGGTCAGCGTCGACAGTCCGGTCGCATCCAACGCCAGCACCGCCGACGGCAGGTTGACGTAGTAGAGCGACGCCGCGTCCGACTGGCCGCCCGACTCGTTCACGACCCAGCTGAGGAACTGGGCGATCGCCTGCGATTTCGCGAGGCTCGGCTGGTACCCGACCCCGAGCGTCTGGTACACGTACGCGTACGAGAACGTCACGAGGGGGTAGTCGGTCGCGTCCGGGGAGTTCACGAGGCTGACGTTGTTCCAGTTGCCCCCGGCGACGGCGGGGAACGGGATCTTCGCCGACATGTCCGCGACGGCGCTCGCCGAGTCGGCGAGGTTCGGAACGATGTAGTCCCCCGACGGGTTGAGGACCGACGCGTACTCGACCTGGTTGTTCAGCACATCGGTCAGGTCGACGTACCCGAACGTGTAGGTGGTCTTCAGGACGTACTTGTACACGCCGGAGTTCCCGGTCTGGGCGGTCTCGGTCGAGAGCGTCGGCCAGTCGACGGTGATCCCCTTTCCGACCGTCGTGTTGAACTTCGTGCTGTCGTCCGAGAGGAAGTTGGTCAGCACGTACGTCGTCCCGGCCGCGTCCGCCCGGATCACGGGCGCGATGGGTTCGTTCCCCGGGTGGAACCCGGAGTTGTTGGCGGTGATCCGAGAGTCGTTCCAGTTCGTGATGAGGCCGAGGTAGATGTCGGCGATCGTCGGTCCGGAGAGCTTGAGCGGGGAGGTCAAGCCGGCCGAGGACGGGAGGTTGTAGACGATCGCAAGGGCGCCCGCCGTGATCGGCATCGTCAGGATCGGGCCCTTCATCTGGGACTGGAGGGTCTGGGTGATCGGGTTGTCCGTCGTCGCGATGTCGACCTGCGCGTTCTGCAGGGACGTGATCCCCGCGCCCGCACCGGTGGGACTGTACGAGACCGTGTTCCCGTCGGCGGCGTTGTAGTTCTTCTGCCACGCGCTCATGATCGGCGTGATGAAGCTGGCGCCAGCGGCGAGGAGGGTCTGCCCGGTCGGGCAGGCGCCGGCGACGGCCGGGGGGGTGGACGTCTTCTTCCCGATGTATCCCGCGCCGTACGCCGCCGCGAGAATGACGACCACGATCACGACCACCGCCACGACCGCGTAGAGCGCGGTCCGGTTGGACCTCCGCTTGATCGCGGGCTCGCTCGTCGTGGGGGGGGTCGGCTCGGCACTCGGGACTGCTCCGGGACTTCCGCTCATTCGGTGTACCTCAGACCCCCACGATTCGTCGCCCGAGCCGGCCCGACCGGGGGAGGGGACCTTCCCCGGACGCCGGGAGTCCCTCGCGGGGGTCCCCGGGCCCGGACCGGCGTCGGCGGCGCGACGTGGGAGTCATCGGGCGCGGCCGAGCAAGGTGGGGTATAAGAATCCGGATACGGATGCATACGGGCCCTCACATACGCGGAAATGGCGCGTGGCGCAGAGCGACATGCGCAATGAGAGGCGACGCCCTTCCTCCGCTCGGCCGGGCGCCCGCGGCCCGCTCGCGCTCGGGAGGGCAACGTATTTGCCCCAGCGGCGCGGGTGCGGGGCCGATGGCGAGCACGCTCCCGGCGCCCGTTCACGGATTCGTCGCGTGGATCGAGGGGATCCCGGGGTCCGGTAAGTCCACCCTCTCCCGGCTCGTCGGCCAGCGGCTGCGCGCCGCCGGGTACAAGGTGGAGGTCCTCGACGGCGACGACGTGCGGGCCCTGTTCTCGCCCGAACTCGGCTATACGCGGAAGGACCGCGAGTTCCACGCCCGACGCGTCAGTTACGTCGCCCGGCTCCTCGCCCGCAACGGCGTGGCCGTCCTCGTCGCCATGATCACGCCGTATGAGACGTCCCGGCAAGCCGCCCGCGCGGTGGCGAGCGACCACTTCAGCGAGATCTGGTTGAACTGCCCGGTCGCCATCTGCCGGAAGCGCGACCCGAAGGGTGTCTACAAGCGCTCCGGCGAAGGGAACCTGAAGAAGCTCACCGGCGTCGACGACCCGTTCGAGGAGCCGCTGAACCCGGACCTCGTCGTCGACACCTCGTCCGACCCGCCCGAGGCCGGAGCGGAGGCGATCCTCGCCCACCTGACGAAGCGCGGGTTCCTTCCGGTCCCGGTGCCGTAACGCGCCCATCGACCTCGGCGCTGCCGTGAGCCCGCTCCCGGACCGCCCCACGTCGACGCTCGAGCCCGCGACGGCGCGACGACTGGCGGTCGCGGCCCAAGGGCTGCTCGACCCGTATCCGACCCCGGTCCGGGCCCGAGATGTTCTCGGGGTCATCCGCCGGCTCGGCTACCTCCAGCTCGACCCGATCAACATCGTCGACCGGAGCCAGTATCTCGTCCTGTTCAGTCGTCTCGGCCCGTTCGACCGGTCCCTCCTCGACCGATTGCAGAGGGACGACCGGTCGGTGGCGGAGTATTGGGCCCACGCCGCCTCCCTCATCCCGGCGGAGGATTTCGCGGGCCACCGACTTCTGATCACGCAGCCCGAGCGGCGTCGTGGCGTCGCGGACCGCCGGGCGGCCCGATGGAAGAACGCCCACCGCCCCCTGCGGGAAATGGTCCTCCGACGCCTCGCCGAGGAGGGTCCCATGCCCTCGGCGGCGTTCGAGGACGATTCGCGTCGGATCGCGGACGCGTCGGGGTGGTCGAGGGGACGCGATGTGGACTGGATGCTCCACTACCTTTGGCGGGATGGGGAGGTGACCGTGAGCCACCGGATTCACGGGCGACGGTTCTGGGTCCCGACCGCCGGACGCTTTGACGATTCGGCGGAGGTCTCGGAGGCGGCCCTCGGTCTTTGGACCGAGCGGTTCGCCCTCCGGGCGCTCGACGCGCTGGGAGTCGCCACGGCACGCCAGGTCCACGATTTCATGGCGGCCAATCAGTCGGAGGGAACTCGGGACGCGCTGGAACGGGCGGTCGAGGACGGTCTCGCCTTCCGGGCGGAAGTGCCCGCGGCCCCCCTCCCCCGGCGGCAGGGATGGTACGTCCCAGCCTCTCGCCGCAAGGAGATGCGGACGGCCCGGCCCATCCGCTCCCCGCGCGCAACGCTGCTCTCTCCGTTCGACAACCTGATCGCGGACCGGGCTCGGACGGAGGCGCTGTTCGGGTTCCGCCACCGGGTGGAGCTCTACACTCCTCGTCGGAAGCGCGCCTTCGGCTACTACAGTCTCCCCGTGCTGTTCGGCGACCAGCTCGTGGGACGCGTCGACCCCGCCGTGGACCGCGCGCGCGGCCGGCTGCTCGTCCGGGGCGCCCACGCGGATCCGGAGTCGGACGACGATGGCGCGACCGGAGCGGCGGTCCAGGTCGCCCTGGAGCGGCTCGCGGTGTTCGTAGGTGCCCGCGAGCTCCGGGTCACCCAGCGGGCGCGGACCGGCTGGGCGGCCCGTCTGCGCTCCGGCCCCGTTCTTTCCCCGTGACCCCGCCGACCGACCCGTCCACCGTCGCGGAGCGTTCAAGTAAGGCGACCGCGCTCGACCCCTCCATGGCAGAGGACGATTCCCTCGGGCCGCTGATGAAGGACCTCGAGACGTACCTGAACGCGCATCCGGAACAGCCCTGGTGCGTGCACGAAATGTACGACGCCGTCGGCTCGAAGGTCCTCGGCGAGGACATGCTCGTCGAGACCCAACGGGCCCTCAACCATCTCGCGCGCGCCGGTCGGGCCGGCAGCTCCGGGATGGTCGTCGAGCGCTCCGAAGGGGTCTGCGACGACTGGTTCTACTGGTCGACCAGGTCCGGCCACGCGGAGCTCGGGCAGTTCGGCCGGCCCTGGCAGTTCCCCGAGCTCTCCGACCGGATCCAGCAGCACTGCCGGCATCGCGTGTAACGCCGGTCGGTGGGGACCCCGCGGCGCCGATCCGGACCCGAACGCCCGCGCCCTCGTTGAGTCCCCGACGATGTCCGGATCGCCCCCCGTCGACCGCAGTTGCGCGACCCGGTCGCTGAAGGTCGCGCGCCACCTCCAGCGGACCCGCTCCGACATCGTCCCGGCGGTCGAACCCCTGGAGGGGTTCGCGAGCGTCCTCGAGGGGACCGACCCGTCGATGAAGTTCGTGCTGCGGGAGGCGTTGGCCCCGGGGAAAGTTCCCGTCGCCGGCACCCGCGCCACCGGCCCCCTCTTCGCCGGTTCCCTCGTGTTCGCCCCCCTCGTCGTGTCCGCCGGCGCGAAGAAGCTCTCCCTGTCCGAGACCGACTTGGATGCGGTGCTGAAGTACGCGGGGATGGCCGTCGGACCGATCTCAACGTACGCGCGGCAGTACGGTCCCAACGCGCTCGCGGTCTCGGCGACGCCGATTCCAGTTCCGGCCTCGGTGCCCCGCGGGGTGTTCAACGATTCGACCGTCCAGGCGTGGGTCGACCAGCTGGTGGCGGCCCACTCGCTCGCCTCGGACTCGACGGCCGTCGTGGTCCTCAATCCCCCCGGACCCCTCAACACCGACGCGGACGCGGGTCGGGGAATCCTCGGCTACCACGGTCGGGCGACCGTCCCGTACGCGTTCGTCAACGTCGTCGGCGCCGAGCTGACGCTCTCCGACGCGTTGGACCACTTCGCCCTGGCCCTCAGCCACGAGATCGCCGAGCTGGCGACCGACCCCGCCGCCGACCTCGTCAACCCGGAGGTCTGCGACCCGTGCGGCCCGAGCGCGCAGGCTCCGGTCCGCGCGTACTTCGACGGCGCCGGGGAGTACCTCGGGTCGACGGCAGCGTTCCCCCCTCCGTTCGAGTACGGATTCTTCCTCAGCGCCATCGTGCAGCCCGGGGCGGCGACGCAATCGCCGGCGCCGTCGTCGTCGTGCGCGTACGGACCGCCGAAGGACCCTCCCGCCGCTCCCGGGCCGCGATCGACCCCGCGCGCCGCGCGGTCCGGCTCGACCGGAGGACCCCCCTGCCGCTCCCCCCGCTCGACACCTCGCTGCTCGGCGGATTCCGATTCCAGTGCCGCCCCGGTTGCGGGCTTTGCTGCTTCGCCGAGCCCGCCGTGACCCCGGAAGAGCGCGAGCGACTGATCCAGATCGAACCCGACCTTCCCGTCATCGACACCGGACGGGGCGGCTGGTCGTTCGTCGCGAGCCGGCGGAACGGTGGCGCGTGTGCGCTCCTGACCGACTCCCGCTGCCGGGCCCACGCCGCCCGCCCCTCCCCCTGCGCGATGTTCCCGGTGACGGTCCACGTGTCCGACCGGCCCCAGGCCACGCTCGTGCTGTCGTGCCCGGGCCTCGACGCGGCGGGGCTCTTACGGTGGGACGCCGGGCCGCCGCCCCCGGTTCCGAGCCTTGGCCTCGACGGGGAGCTGGCGTCGGCGCGGGCCGAGTGGCAACGCTCGGGCACCGTGCGCGAGCTCGACCGGCACCGCGTGCGGTTCCGCGGCAAGGAAGGCGAAGCGGAGGTCCTGGCCATGCGGGAGGACCTGCATCGCACGTTGCCGTGGCCGGAGGCGACGGACTTCCCCCCCGAGGACCCGCCCCGGGCCGAGGGGGAGCTCTCCGAGCTACCGGTGACGTTCTCCGCGGGACTCGGCCCGGTGGCGTTCGCGTCCCACCCCGGGGGATGGCTCCTCCTCGGCCTCTCCGAGCGGGGAGTGGAGCCCCGTACGCTCGGCGTGTTCCCCCCGCCCGAGGTCCCGCCCCCGCTCACGACCGCCGGGACTCGGATGCTGTCGGGGTACCTCCACTACCTGATCGAGCGGGACGACGCGGTCGACGCGGCCCTAGCCCAACCGGGGCCGGCGGGGCCGGTCGACGACGCCGTCGCGGCCGACCTCATCCGCACCGGTGCGACCGTCCTGGCCCGGACGAGCGTGCTCCAACGGTCGGAAGGCCGGACCGGTGCGCTCGATGCCGCCGACGTCTGGTCCGGCATCCGGTCCACCGACGCGGAATGGCTCGACCGACCGACGACCGGCCGTCGATTCTAGGACCGGCCCTGGTCCCGGGAGCTGTCCCGGCGCGCCGACTCCTCGAGGATTGAGCACAGCGCGCAGAGTCCGGAGTACCCCTCCCTCGCGGAGCGGTCGCGGCACGACGCGCACATCGGACAGTGGCAGGCCTCGCACACGCTGGACCGGTCCGACGGGGGAAGCTTCGCGTCGCATCCCACGCACCGCTCGCCCGGCGGGGCCGCACGGGCGACCGGTCTCGAGCGAGACGTGTCTCCGAGAGGACCGGAGGCCCGGCGCTCCAGCTCGGTAAGGAGGGTCCGGTACTCGCCGGACATCGCTTCCTCGGAGACCGGGGGGGGCGGGGAAGCGGCCGGAGTCCGCGGGGCCGGGCGCGGGGCCGAACGAGGCGCCGGCAGAGCGACCGGTCGTACCGAAGGCTTCGGACCGACCGGGGCAGGACCGGCCCCGATGGCAGGACCGTCCGGAATGGGTCCGGGGCGGGAGGGAGATGGCGAGGACGGGCGCGGTGAGGCCGGGGAACCGGCGGCGGGGGTGGCGCGCGGGGTCAGCGAAGGTCGCGGGGGAGACGGGGCCGGCACGACCGGCCCGCCCGCCGCCGCATCGAGGTCGGCGACCATTCGCTCGACTTCGGTGGCGAGGGACTCGATTCCGTGGCTCACGGCCATCGGAGCGGGTGGCCCGACCGGCCGGGGGGCGTTGGCTCCGTCCTCGGCCCCGACCGCGATCGGCGACGCTGGCTCGGCCCACTCGGGAGCGGGAGGCTCGTCCGACGCGACGGGGGAGGGATCCGCCGGACCTTCCGGAGTCCGGTAGCCTATGGCGAGCGCGGTCTGAATCTCGAGCCACCGGGCCCTGTCGACGACCACGAACTCATCGGACGCCTCCGCCTCCGCGCGCCACTCCGCGCCGGAGAAATCCCCGACGAGCAGCGAGGCGGTCCCTCCCACGGAAGCGATCACGCCGACCGAGAGCGCGAGGACCCAGAGGGGAACCCGTGTGGCGTGGCCGCCGAACGCGTCGGAGTAGAGGACGAACGAGCTCACGAGGCTCGCGCCCGCGAGGAGCAGGAGCGGGAGGCTGAAGCGGACCCGTTCCGCCCGTTCCTCGGCGACCGAGAGAGGAGCGGGAGGTGGGGGCGCACCACTGCGCTCGCCGCGCAGGGTCGGGGGTCGGGTGCGCATGGAACGGGCCCCGACTAGGGGAACCTCCCGGGGACGGACGGAACGAACGGGCGGAAGGCCCCGGGCGCGGGAGGATCCGGGAGCATCGTCATCGGAAGGGGTTCGAGAGGACGGCCGGCTCCGACCGTCCTCCGTGGGTGCGCTCGGGTCCGTCGGCCTACGGGGTGATGACGACCTGCAGGGTCGAGATCCCGCCCGTCGGCGCCATCGAGCTTCCGTAGTCGACGTAGAGGGTGAGGGTGGCCGCCGACGTCAGCGCGGTCGCGATCGTGAACGACACCGTGTTCTCCCCGAGCGTCGGGCCCGTGCCCCACTGGGTCGTGATCTCGACCTGGTAGGTGGCCGCCGGCGCCGTGGAGCCCGTGACGATCGTGTAGACCTCGGCCCAGTCCCCGGTCGCGCAGGCGGTGGAGCCGGAGGTCCCCGAGACGTACGCGGAGACCGCGCTGCCCGACGTGACGGCCGTCGCCCCGCCCGAGCACGACGCCACCGCCGCCGGGACATTGCCCGGCGCGACAGCGATGCTGCCGGCGGTGCCCGAGGTGATCAGCTGGCTGTTCCCGCCGGCCACCTGGTTCGTCGTCGAGGTCTCGTTCGTCGTCGTCACCGAAACGACGGAAGCGAGGACGAATCCCCCGGTCATCCCGAGGATCGCCACCACCGTCGCCGCGTAGATCAGTCGTCCGGGCACTTTCTTCGCTGCCATCGTTCCGTTGCCGGCGTTACCCGGCCCGGGTGAGAATACGCACCATGGTGTATTTGTACTCACGTGCTCCGCCGAGCGCCTACGACAGATTTCCCTGCGGCGTCGGACGGTGGAAAACGCTCTGCCGCCCCCGGGGGGCGGCGACCGGGGGTGGACGCCGTGAGCGGGGTGGGCACGGCGGAACGGTTAACCCCCCCTCCCCGGCTCCCCTGCCGCGCGATGCCGAACGACACGAACGAGCGAGCGACCCCCGCGGCCTCCTTTGAGGAGATGCCGCTCCACGCCACGATCCGGGCGGGGGTCCGCGAGCTCGGCTACACCGAGCCGACCCCGATCCAGAGCCGTACCGATCCCGGACGCCGTCCTCGGCCGCGACCTGATCGGGACCGCCCAGACCGGGACCGGGAAGACCGCGGCGTTCCTCCTCCCCATCCTCGAGCGGATGCTCGACCACCCGAACGGCCGCATCCTCGCCCTGGTCCTCACCCCGACCCGGGAGCTCGCAATCCAGGCGAAGGAGTTCCTCGACAAGCTCGGCCGCCATACGCGCCTCCATGGCGCCGCGGTCTACGGCGGGGTCGGGATGGGCGAGCAGGAGCGCGCGCTCCGCGGAGGCGCCGAGATCGTCGTCGCCACCCCCGGCCGACTCCTCGACCACATGCGCCGGGGCTACGTGAACTTCGGCGCCCTCGAGATCCTCGTCCTCGACGAGGGCGACCGGATGCTCGACATGGGGTTCCTCCCCGACGTCCGGAAGATCCTCAGTCGGCTGCCGGTCCGCCGCCAGACGATGCTCTTCAGCGCCACCATGCCGCCCGAGGTGGTGCGGCTGGCGCGCGACTTCCTCCACGACCCGAAGACCATCCAGGTCGGCGAGACCGCCGCTGCCGCTGTCGGGGTCTCCCACCTCGGCCTCCCGGTCCCCCAGCACCTGAAGACCGAGCTCCTCATCGAACTCCTTTCGGACGAGACGATGTCGAGCGTCCTCGTGTTCACGCGCACGAAGCACCGGGCCGACCGGCTCGTCCGCCAGCTCGACCAACGGCACGTGGACGCAACCGTCATCCACGGGGACCGGAGCCAGGCCCAGCGGGTCAAGGCGCTCGACGGGTTCAAGACCGGCCGGCACCGGGTCCTCGTGGCGACCGACATCGCCGCTCGCGGCATCGATGTCGAGGGGGTCAGTCACGTCGTCAACTACGACATCCCGTCCGAACCAGACGTCTACATCCACCGCGTCGGCCGGACCGCCCGGGCCCAACGGCTCGGGGACGCGTTCTCCCTCGTCGCGCGGGAGGAGGAGGACGACTTCCACCGGATCGAGCAGCGGCTCGGCGTCGAGATCCGTCGCGCCAAGGTGCCGGGATTCAACTACGAACAGGCCCCCCCCGACCGGCCCTCCTCCTCGGCCGGCCAGTTCCGCGGGGGCGGCGGCGGTGGCCGGCGCGAACGTCGGGGACCTCCGTCCCGCGACCGGGGTCGCGGGGGCGGGCGCCCCGGTCGGGGTCGGCCCTCGGGCGGCGGCCGCCCGAACTCCGAACCGCGGCGCGAGCGGCGCGCCGTCTGGTGATCAGGCGACCCCGGGGAACTTCCGGCCGAGCTCCCGCGCGAGGCCGGCCACCGTGGTCTCGACCCAAGGCTCGTCGGAAATGGGGGGAGATGGCGGTCGACCCTCCCCGGCGAGGGCTCGACCGACACTGGTGAGGACGCGGACCACGACCTCCCGGTCGGTACCCGCCGCCCCCGGTCACGAGCACCGGTACTTCCCCGAGTTCGTTCGCGACGTCGAGCAACGCTCCCAGGGCGGCCGCGTACCCTCCCTCGGTGTACTCGAGCGCGGCGAGCGGGTCGGCGGCGTGACCGTCCACCCCGTGTTGCACGATCAGGAGCTCAGGGCGGAACTCCCGAAGGAGTGGGAGTGCGACGCGGCGGAGGAGCGGGACGAGCGAACCGTCCCCCGCGCCCGGAGGGAGCGGGAGATTCACCTTGAGCCCCGCCCCGTCTCCCGTCCCGACCTCGGATGCGGAGCCGGTCCCGGGGAAGAGGGATCGACCGTCCCGGTGGACGTCGATGTCGAGCAGTCGCCCGTCGCCGTAGAACCCGTACATGACGCCGTCCCCGTGGTGCGCGTCGATGTCCACGTACGCCACTCTCCGGTACCGGCCGCGGGGGGCCAGCGCGGTCGCGACGGCGACCGCCACGTCGTTGTAGATGCAGAACCCGCTCGCCCGGTCGGGGTGGGCGTGGTGCAGGCCACCGCCGGGCGCAAACGCCCGACGGACCTCGCCGTCGGTCAGGCTCGCGAGGGCCGCGAGGGTGCCGGCGACGACGCGGGCCGCCGCTCGGTCGCAGCCGGGGAACGACGGCGTGTCGCCCCGGTCGAGGAGCCCTCGACCCGGGCGGGCTCCCAACTCCCGGACGAATTCCAGGTACTTCGGAGCGTGGAACCGCGCGAGGGTCGCGTCGTCCGCGGGCTCGAGCGAGCTCGCCGGCCCCGTCGCGCCGTCGGCGAGAAGATTTCTTGCCGCCTCCCCACGATAGCGCATCTGGAACGGGTGGCCCGGGCCGAAGTCGGTACTCGACCAGCCGGTCGTCCCAGACGACGCGCGCCGCGCTCCGCATCGGGGCTCCCGGAACGCCCCCACTCTGGATGGGTCTAAGGGAGTTCCCTCGCTGGCCTCTCCCCCGAGGGAACGGGCTTATCTCGCGGGACCCGTCGCCCCCCGGGAGTCGGAACATGGGGATCGAGGACGAGGTGTCGCCGAACGCGGTGAAGGTCTACAAGGCCCTGAAGGAGATGGGCATGGTCAGCGAAGAGAAGATGACCACCGCCGAGCGAGTCACCCAGACCTCGAAGCTTCCGAAGAACATGGCGTTGAACGCCCTCCAGGAACTCCAGACGAAGGGGTTCGCCCGGCGCAAGGTCCGCGAGAAGGCCGCCGGCTACTACCTGATCAAGTAGGCCCCACGCCGCGGGCGCCGGCCGCCCGCCTACGGTTCGTCCTGCGACCGGTGGAGCATCCGCTCGACGAGCCGGCTCGTGGACCGGAGCGTGACCTCGGTGACGGCGCTCACGCGAGCGACCTGGGCCCGCGACCGGCGTTCTCCGTTTCGCTCCGCGGCGAGGTAGATCAACGCCGCCACGAGCCCGTGCGGGGAGAGCCCCGAGAGTTCAGGGTCCTCGTGGGCGACCTCGAGCATCTCCTCGACGGTCGCACGGACCTGCGCGGAGAGGGCGAGTTCCTCGGCATACCGGGACAGGAACGCCCGGGCGCTGACGGCCTGGACCGGAGCGGCCCCGCCCCGCTGCACGACCTTGAACGCCCGGCCGACGTCGGACCGCCGGGCCCCGACCGCCTTCGAGACCTCGCCGAGGGTCCGCGGGATCGAGTAGCGCCGGCACGCCGCGTAGAGCGTCGCGCCGACGCTCGACGGCAGGCTCCGGCCCCGGAAGAGCCCCCGTACTTTCGCCTCGCGGAACACCCGTTCGGCCTCCTGGATCACGACGGGGGGCAACCCGAGTCGGGCGCCGCTCTGCCCGATCTCGGTCCGTGCCTCGGACCGGTCGAGCGGTCCCTGGATCGTACGGGCCACCTGGCGGCGAGCGACGCGGTTGAGATGCTGAAACTCGTAGCGGCGGTGCCAGCCGAGCGGTCGTCCCTGGCCGTCCCGGGAGCCGGTGAGGACGGACCCGAGGGTCCGTCGGCTTCCGCCGGGGGAGACGAACGGACCGATCCCACGGCCGGAGCCGTCGGAACTGGCCTCTTCCGAGACCCGCGGGGGCATCGCCACGAGCGCGGTGTCGTCGAACACGAGGCCGCATTCGCCGCAGTGCTCCTCGAGGCGGACCGGGTCCACGATCCTCTGGTGGGCCCCGCACATCGGACAGCCGGGGGGCCCCTCCGGGGCCGCCGCCTCGTTCGTCAGGTCCGTCGCCCCTGTCACGGTATCACATGCACACGGACCGGGGTATTTGAGCATCTTGGAACTTTTGGCTTTGGGAGCGAAGGTCACCCCGGAGGACTCTCTTGACCAAACTCGGGCAGCTGTGACCAATGTCTGTTGTCGGTTCAGGAGGAGCCCGACCTCCAGGCCAGCGATCGGGAACACCCGTGGTCTATCGGTCCAATGTTCCGAGAAGAAGGCACGCGACCCTTCCAGAGGCGGTGAGCTCGATACGAGCAAACTTTCGTTCACCTCAATCCCATCGAGACCCACTTCCGAACGATACGACGGTGGGCGTTCACGCGGTCCAAATACAGGGACTGGGGCGAGGCGAAGGAGGCCCTCCGCCTCGCGACGCGACGGCTCAATCGGATCCACTTCGTGACCAATTCACTCCCCCCCCCGCTGGTGGACTCGGCAGTAGCTGCCGTCCCACGGACGCGGAATTCAGCCCCGAACCTCACGGGCTTTCCGGGAATTGCCGCTCGGCCCGTGGCTAGTCCCCCGGGGTAGAAGCACCAAGTCGGCTGCTTCCTCTGCTTCCCCGAGAAGCGTCTTGCGCGCAGTGCCCATTTTCGCACGCACGGTCAAACCACGGACAAGGTCAGTGACTTGGCTCGCCCGCGCGGCTACAGGAAAGTCCGGCGGGATATCTCCCGCGCTGATTCCGTCCCGGAAACGAAGTTCCACCATCGCCGCGCCGCCAGCCGCAGCGTTCTGTAGGAACTGCCGGACCTCTGCGTCATCCACAAGCGGCGCGACGCACACGAGAAGACAACCCGCGGGGCAGCCTTCCTCGGTCGCACTCTCGACCGCGTGCCTCAGGAAGCTGGCGAGCGAGTCGCGAAGAGGCTGCGGCGAGAAGATTGCCTTCGCAGCGAGAGCGCCCTTCTTCTCTGCGTACGCGCTGAGGACGCGCAGGAATAACGCCCGTTTGCCCCCGAAGACAGCATACAGGCTCGGGCGACCAACGCCCATCCCGGCAACGAGATCGTCGATCGTCACTCCGTCGTAGCCCTTCGACCAGAACACCCGGGTCGCCTTTTGCAGCGCTTCCAGCTCGTCGAAGCTGCGCGGTCGTCCACGCGGCCTAGTGGTCTTGTGAATCATCTAGTCCAAAACTCCTTGCACCTGACCACTTGCCCTTTTTGGCTGCCGTGTCACGACTTGCCAACGAGGGGCCCGACCAACAGGGACATTTTGAGCACGGATTCCCCCCTCAAGTAGGTTCGGGCACAGCACCTCTTATTATAGTACCAATCAGTTCATAATTGGCAAGGCCACCATGTTGTCGCGAGGAAACCATCCATGAAACACTCGATAGCTCTCGTCACCGGCACCACCTCCGGACTCGGTTATGCGGCAGCCAGTATGCTCGCCGCCCAGGGCTGCCGCCAGGTCATCGTCACGGGCCGCACCCTGGCTCGGGTCGAGGAAACGGCCTCTCAGCTCGCAGCTGAAACAAAGACTCAGGTCTTCAGGCCGCTGGAGCTGGATCTGGGTTCGCCGACCAGCGTTCAGTCCGCTCTAGCCGCGCTGGTCAAGCTCGGCCGGCCGATCGATTTTCTTCTGCTCAACGCGGGGATTCTTGGCGGAAAGGAGCGCATGGTCACCGCGGAGGGAGTTGAGACGGCTCAGGCCCCACTGATTGGCCATCATCAACTGACTGTGGGGTTGCTCCGCGCCAACCTGCTTAGCCCCAGCGCGCGGATTGTCATCGCTGGCTCGGAAGCTTCCCGAGGGGACGTGCCCATGTTCAGCTACACCGACGTGGCGGCCCTCGCGGCCACCCATCACCATGGTGACCGTACTGCCGCCGTGGGAGCCCTGTTGCGCGGCGGGCCGAACGTGAAGTACCGGCCCAACCGGGCGTTCGCCGACGCGAAGCTCATCGTCGCGTGGTGGGCCGCTGCACTGGCGCGCCGCCTCCCCTCCGGCATGGCCGTATACGCCGTCTCGCCCGGTGCCGCGCCCGACACCAAGGCGGTGCGGAACGCTGGGTCGGCCACGAAGTGGCTGTTGATTCCGATGACAAAGCTCATCCCCGGCATGTCTCAGACGCCGGAGACCGCGGCTCGTCGCTACCTCCAGGCATCGGAGCTCGGCACCGATGTCTCGGGCCAATTCTTCGCCTCGGCCCCCAAGAAGCTCACAGGCCCAATTGAGGCGATGCGCCACCCGCACTTTCACGATCGCGCCAACCAAGAAGCCGCGTGGCAGGCCGTCGTCAAAGTCTCCGGCGTCGACTTTTCCTCCGCAGCCCCTTCGAGCGCGGGCGGTTGACGGCCGAGAGTCGTCCAAGACCCTACCGGGACACGGAGCCTTTGTCGATGGGACGGCGAACGACCTTGGACCGCCTCCATCAGCGCCGCCGGAGCGCCACGATCGCCAACCATTTTCCCGTGATTTTTGTCGGCCTTCTGTGATGGAAAGCACGGGCACGTCGCCCCGGGCTCGGCTAAAATCCCAAGGCCGGAACTTTTCGTGGCCGAACGACCGACGGCTCCGACGGCCGAATCCTATTTCGCCTCGGCCCATCGTCCCGGGGCCATGCGCCCGTGGCTCGTCGTGGCGGGGGTCGCGTTCCTCCTGGTCGGGGGCGGCGCCCTCGTGTCGCTCGTGCTCCTACCCGCCCCCCCCGTGAGAGAGCAGGTGACCAGCGAGGACTCGGGGGTCCCGACCCTCCCCGGCTCGACGGAGTCGTTCGACCTCGCCTCGACCCCCACGACCCATGGGACCCTCACGGTCCACTGGACCGCCTCGGCCCCCCTTGCGGTCCGGCTCTCGACATCGGGCTGCACCGCCGGGTCCTCGGGCTGTCCGACCGTCCTCCGTTCCTGGGCCTCCAACGCCTCCGGGTCGTACTCTGTCACCGGCCCACTCGCCCCCGCCTACGTCCTCTCGTGGACGACACCGCCCGACGTGTCGGCCAACGTGTCGGTCGCCTCGTCGGTGACCTGGGCTGTCGGCGCCCCGGTATCGACCGGGCAGTGGATCGCCGAGGTGGCGAGCGGGCTCCTCGCCGCGGTGGGCGCCCTCGCCCTGTTCCTGGGCCTCTTCCTCCGGGGAGAGTTCCGTCAGCCCCCCCGCGTGGTCTCCCGCGAAGCGGACGACGCGGAGATGGTCGCCGGAGCTACTGGCCCCAGAACGGGGCGGTCTGGCGACGGATCCGAACCACCTCGTCCAGGACCGCCGTCTCGGTCGGGGTGAGGGTCGCCGTCCGGAGCGCCCGGGCCGTTCCCTCGGTGATGAGGACGTAGAGGGTGTCGCCCTCCGCGACGTTCCGACCGACGACCGCGCCGTCAATCGACACCGCGAGCTCGGTCCCCTCCTCGGCCCGGGGGACGGACGTCCCGTCGTGCTGGAGCCCCTTGACGAGCCCGACCTCCTCGCCCTTCACGTTCATCACCCGCACGCCGGCCCGGAGCGTACCGGAGATGACCTTGACGCCGAGGATCGCGGGCTTCGAGGCCCGGAACACGAACCCGGGAAGGATCTTCACCTTCGCCGGGTGGACCGTCTCGAGCCGCCGCTGGGTCTCGAGCGCCGCCGTCCGCTCGACCCGCCACGCGAGGTACTCCTCGAGGATCCGGTACATCACCTCGCCCCGGAACACCTTCACCCCGGCGCTCTCCGCCTCCTCGACGCCGTCGGCCAGGACCGGCACGTGGAACGCGAGGACGGCGCGGTGGGTCGGGTCCTTCACGTCGGCGACCCGGACGACCGTCGGCCGACCGACCGGGCCGACGTCGGCGCTGTGGATCGGGACCTTCTCGTTCCGGCACTCGAACGCGAGCGCCTCGAGCCCCCCGAGCGTGTCGGCGGAGATCGCGACCCCGCTCTCGGCGAGGTCGGCGACCGGGTGGCTCTCCGACTGGAGGGCGGCGAACACCGCGGCCCGGTCGGTCGCGTCGGAGACGACCTTGAGGAGCCCGCCGGGCATCGCTTCCTCGATCCCGGGGGCCGACAGGTAGACCCCGGCGGCCGCCTCGACCTCGTCGAGCGAGACGAGCCGGATCGTCTTCCCGGCGGCGCCCCGCACGGGAGGGGCCGGACGGTAGAGGCCCCGGATCTTGGTGGCGAACGGCTCGCGCCGTCCGTTCGCGATCACCTCGTCGCCGACCTTCAGGCGGCCGCGGTAGACGATCACGTTGCCCACCGGGCCGATCCCCTTCTGGTCGCTCCGCTCGAGGATCGTCGCCTCGCCGCCGCCGGTGACGACCTTCAATTCGGACTTGAGGAACCGCTGGGCGAGGCCGACCAGGAGCGCGAGGAGCTCGGCGACCCCGACGCCGCTGCGCGCGGAGACCGGGGACAGGCCGACGTTCCGGGAGAAGTCGCTGACCCGGTCGTACCGGTCCGCCGAGAACCCCATCTGGTCGAGCTGTTCCGCGACGGAGTACGTCCGCTCGTCGAGGGCGCGGGCGTACTCCGGGCCGCACCGTTCGACCTGGTCGCGGAGCGAGACCGGTCCGCTCGGCTTCCGCCAGCCCGGGACGAGGTCGATCTTCGTCAGCGCCACGACGAACGGGGTCTTCTCGTGGCGGAGGATCTGGACCGATTCGCGGGTCTGGGGCATGAACCCCTCCTTGATGTCGACGACGAGGACCGCGAGGTCGGCGAGCGCGCCACCGCGCCGCCGCATCGTCTCGAACGACCGGTGCCCCGGGGTATCGATGAAGAGGAGCCCCGGCACCTGGAACCCCTCGGTCTCGACGATCCCGTGGCTCAGCGCGTGGACCGTCGCGAGAGGAACCTCGAGCGCGCCGATGTGTTGGGTGATCCCGCCCGCCTCGCGCTCGGCGCGGATCGACCCGGCGATCCGGTCGAGAAGGGTCGTCTTGCCGTGGTCCACGTGACCGAGCAGCGAAACGATCGGCGGTCGGAGGGAGGCCGACACGGTCCGTCGACGGCCCCGGGGGCTTTACCTCTTCGAGGCGGGAGCGGCGCCAACGACCGCCAGCTCGTCGAGCGTCCCGGTGATCAGCGGCACGAGGAGCTCGTCCGCCTCGACCCCTCCGTGGGCGCCCGTCAGGAACCGCTTCGGCGGCGGCGCCCCCGGGGCGAGGTAGGTGAGGGACTCCGGGCTCCGGACGAAGGCGATGACGTCGCCGACCCGCTCGACGAACTCCGGGTGGAACGGCCGGGGCCCGAAGACGCCGATCTTTGCCGCCACTTCGCGCCCGAGGACGGGCGTTCCCTCGGCGAGCCGGAGTCGCAGCGCCCGGGTGAGCGCCCCGACGCGCCCCTCCCGGGCCGCGAAGAACCCCGCGCGCCGGTCGCCCGCGAGCGGCCGGATCATCTCACGGAGGAGGCTCGGCTCCCGTTGGACGGAGATGCTGTGCGATGGGTCGGCCCGGACCTGCCCATGGTCTCCGGTGACCGCGAACGTGACGGAGCGCCGGACCTTCGCCGGGAGTTCGGCGGCGACACGGCCCACGAGGTCGACGATCCGGTCCATCTCCATCGCGAACCACCGGGAGTCCGGCCCCACGAGATGCTGGATCGTATCGAGGTCGGCCCAGTAGAGGAAGACGACCCGCGGTGGCCGGGGCCGAGCGAGGACGTGGGTGAGCTGATGGACGAGGTGGGTCGCCGTGGCGTACCCCACGAACTCCGCCCCATCGTAGAGGAGGCGCGTGAAGCCCGTCCCCTCGAAGACGTCCCGCGTCGCCGCGGTCGCCCGGAGTCCCCGGCGGAAGAGGGCGGGCGCGGCCGTCAGGTCGGACGGGACCCACCCCGGTCCGATCAGGAGGTCGCGGTGTCCGGCCCCGACCGGGGTCATGTTCAGCATGTCCCCGACGACGCCGAACTGGGGGAGGTATTGCCGGTACCCGATCAGGCCGTGCCGGCCGGGGGGAACGCCGGTCGAGAGCGAGACGAGCGCCGCCGTCGTGGTCGACGGGAAGACCGTCGTGATCGGGTGGGCGTGGGCGCCCCAGACCCGGGCGGGCTCCGACCCGGCCCGGCTCCAGGTCCGGAACGCCGACCACCCGAGGGCGTCGACGAGGAACACGACGATGGTCCCGGGGTGGCGCCGGCCCTCGAACGGGTCGAGGTCGTCGGCGAGCGGGGGAGACAGCGCCGGCCCGGGGCCGACCTCGCCCCCTCCGGCCCGGTGGACGGAGACGGCGAGGTTGACGAGCGAGCGGCCGTCGTACCGAGGGATCGGGACCCCGGTCGCCGCATCGACGCGCCAGATCCGGGCCGCCTCCGCGTCGTCCGGTGGGGCGAACGGTCGCGGGGGCGTCACGCCACCGCTCCGACCACGAGGCTGGTGAGGAGGACGAGGAGAACGAACCCGGTGAGGGCGACGAAGTCCCGGTCCCTCGCCGAGGCGAAGTTGCCGAGGGCGAGGAGGACGCGGACGACCGGGGTCGCCGCGAGGACCACGACCCCGAGCCAGAGCAAGGTCCAGGGTTGCCCCGCGGCGAGGTCGGAGAAGAACCGTCCGAACGGGAGCGCGCCGGTCTGACCGGCGAGGCCGACCGACCCGTGGGCCGTCGCGAGACCGAGGCCGAGGAGCAGCAGGGCACCGGAAATGGCCACGCCGGCCCGGAGCACCCCGGAGAACTCCGCGCGGAGCTCCCCCGGCACGCCGTTGGCGTCCTCGACCACGGGCGCGGTCATGGGACGGCCCCCACCACGCGGGCAAGGAGGAAGAGCGCCGCGACGACGAGGAGGCCGACGAACAGGATCTTCAGCCGTGCCACCGGCGCGGTGTGCCCGTACCGGCGCCCGAGCACCGTGCCCGCGAACACGGCGAGGATGACCGGGGCGGCGATCGCGAGCACCACGTCCCCGGCGAACAGGTACACGAGCGCGCCGGCGGCCGCGGTGACTCCGATCATGAACGTGGAGGTGGCGGTGGCAACGCGAAGCGGGACGTTCATCACCGTGTTCATCGCCGGGACCTTGAAGATCCCGCCCCCGATGCCGAGGAGCCCGGAGGCGATCCCGGCGAGGAACGCGAACCCGAGCCCGGGCTTGGTTCCGGTGACGCGGTACGACCGCCGGATCCCGGACCTCGTCCCGACGAACTCCCCGTCGAGACGGAGCCGGCGGGCGAGCGCGTCGGGGGGCGGGTTCGGAACGGAGTCCCGGTCCCGGCTCCGGAGCATCAGGACCGCGGCGAGGAGGATGACCGGGACGAAGGCGATGAGGAGCACGTTCGACTGGTTCGCGAGGACCGTCACGGCCACGACCGCGCCGGCGAGCCCCCCGACCGCGGTCCCGGTCTCGAGGAACATCGCGAGCCGCACGTTGGTGAGGCCGGACCGGACGTCGGTCGAGGCCGCCGCCGAGGAGGTCGCGATGACGCTGACGATGCTCGCCGCGATCGCGACATGGATGTCGACGCCGAACAGGAGGACGAGCGCCGGGACCAGGAAGAGGCCCCCCCCGACCCCGAGTGCGGCCCCCACGGTCCCCGCCGCGAACGCGACCGCGAGGAGGACGAGCAGGGCGAGCCAAGGGGAGAGGCCCCCGAGGGTGACGAAGACCACGCCGGACACGCGGTTCCCAGGACCCGCGCGGGGGCGTTAGGCTAGCGGTGGGTCGGGACCGTCGAACGCATCGAGCCGAAGCTGGCGGTCGGTCGCTTCCCGGAACCGCTCGGTGTGGACCGAGACGGTCCGCACCTTGCGCCGCTTGCCGAGCGACTCCGAGGCCCACAGCTCCTCGAACAGCTGCCGGGCGGTCGCGGCGAGCCGGTCGGGCCCCTCCGCGGCGGTGCGGAGGGTCCGCCCGCGCGTCGTCCGGGTGAAATCTTCCCACCGGACCCCGACGGCGACCGTCTGGAACCGGAGCTTCTCCTTCGCGAGGCTGTCGGCGAGGTCGCGGGCCAGAGCGTCGACGGCGACCTCGACCTCCCGCGGGTCGGAGACGTCGGTCGCGAACGTTCGGTCCGACGAGCGGGACCTGGGGGAGAGGTCGTCTGAAGGTCCCTCCGGGAGGAGTTCCCCCCGCGCGAGGCGGACGAGCGACCGGGCCATGTCGCCAAACTCGCGGCGGGCCGCGAGCGGGAGCCCCTTCGCGAGGTCGGCGATGGTGACGACTCCGTACGAGGCGAACCGGGCCTCGGTCTTCGGACCGACGCCGGGGATCGCCCGGACCGGGAGCGGCGCGAGGAACGCCGCAACGGATTCGGGGCGGACGACGACGACACCGCCCGGCTTCGCCCGGTCGCTCGCGATCTTGGCGACGGTCCTCGAGGTGGCGACCCCGATGGAGACGGGAAGGGCGAGCGTCTCGCGGAGCTGCCGCTGGACGTCGAGAGCGAGCTCGCCCGCCGCGGCATCGTCCGCCGCCTCCACCACGACAGCGGCCTCGTCGATGCTGAGCGGGACGACGTCGCCAAACCGGGTCCGGAGGAGCGTCCGGACGTCCTCGGCGATCCGGCCGTACTTCGGAAAGTCGGCGGCGATCCAGAACGCCTCCGGGCACCGGCGGGCCGCTTCCGCAGCCGGCATCGCGCTCTTCACGCCGAACTTCCGGGCCTCGTAGCTCGCCGACAGGACGACCCCGCGGGTCGGCGCGAGCCCCGGGTCGGGGCCGACGATGACCGCCCGGCCGACGAGCTCCGGCCGGTCGCGGAGCTCGCAGGAGACGTAGTAGGCGTCGATGTCGAGGTAGAGCACCCAGCGCATCGCCCGGTCCGACCCCGAACGTCGGGACGTCGCCCGAGGGTTTGGGGGTTTACCCTACGGTCCCCGGCCGAAGTCGATCGCCTTCGCGTCGACCGTGATGCCGCCGGCGCCGATCTGGTACGGCTGGACCGTCCGCGCGTGCGCCGTCCGGCGCATCTTGAGGATCCGGAGCGAAAGGCCGATCCGGTGGCCGTCCTCGGCCGAGGAGTACCCGAGGAGGACGACCCCGTCGGCGATGTACTCGGAGAGGCCGTCGCGGGTGACCGCGGGGTGGAGCGGGTCGGCCTCGGCCGTGAGCACCGTCGTCGCGCCGGCGTCCCGGCACGCGGCCGCGAGGCCGAACAGCGTGTTGCGGCGGGCCGGCTCATCGTCGCTCAGCATGTTGAGGAGGCTCACCGAATCGACCACGATCCGTTTCGCCCCAAGCGCCTTCAGCTCCTTGCCGAGCTCGCTCTGGATCCGGGCGAGGTTCTGATGGGTCTGTTTCGGGTCGAGCCGCATCACCTTCACCGTGCCCGCCTTGACCGCCGTGTCGACCGGCCAGCCGAACTGCCGGGCGCTCTGGAGGAGCGCGGGCTCCTCCTCCTCGAGGGAGAGGTACACCCCGGGCTCGCCCCGGGCCGCCCCGGAGAAGAGGAACTGGAGGCCGAAGCAGGTCTTGCCGGTCCCGGGAAGTCCCGTGACGAGGACCACGTGCCCCGCGGGGACGCCGCCGCCGAGCATCTCGTCGAGCCCGGCAATGCCGGTCGGGACCCTGGGACCTTCAGACTCGCTCATACTGCGTGGTCACCAGCCCGTTCACGGCGCTGACGCGGATCACGAACCGGCCCTGTTGCTCGTGGGGGATCCGGGCGAGGACGGGCATGAACCGTTCGACCAGCATCGTCCGCTGCCGGTGCGAGGAGTGGGCGCTCGTCGTCCAGCTGAAGTTGAGCACGCCGTCGACGGAATCGAAGAGCGCCTGTTCCGTCGCGGCGGGAGCGACGCCGCGGGTGAGGAGGAGGTAGACGATCCCGCCCCACTCCTTCGCCCGACGGCGGAGTCCCTTGACGAGGGTGAGGACCGACTCGGTGTCGACCGAGCGACGGACGAGGAGGTCGGTGATCGAGTCGACGACGACCAGGTTGCCGAGGGCGTCCGCCTCCACCGCCTCGGCGACCGCGGCGAGCGGCTCGCTGGGGGGCCGGATCGTGCGCCCGGAGGTGAGGAGGCTCCCCCCCACCGTCGCCCACGTCGGCGGCACGACCGAGTCGGCGAAGTACGAGGGGGAGATGTCGTGGAACGCGAGGTGGCGGGCGAGCCCGTCGTGGTAGCTCCGGTCGAACGAGCCGGCGATCTCTCGCATCACCTGGTCGCGCGAGCGCGTCAGGCTGACGTACGCCACCCCCTTCGGGTACACGAACGGCCCCTTCGCGCTCCCCAGGAAGAACCGGTGGAGCTCCGGGTCGTCGTAGTACAGCATGAGGTGGACCGCCGAGGTGAGGGCGAACTCCACGTGGCCCGCGCCCGCATCGCCGGAGAGGAGGACCACCGAGCCGACGGGGAACCCTCCGCTCAGGTAGTCGAAGTCGGCGACCCCGGTGGGCATCCGGTCGGGAACCGGTTCGGGAACGGCGACGGGGGGGAACCCAGTGGAGCCGACCGTTCCGGTCGGGATCGTCCACGCGCGCGGCGACTCCACGGCCATTCCCAGGTGCTCGCCGCGACGAGCCGGGGGCCCACTATTAGAACCGTCGCTTGGAGGTGCGAGCGTACGGTTCACGTCGGAGGCGCGAGCGGGACCGCCCCCGTCTTGAGGAGCTCCCGGAGCACGACCGTGGCGTAGCTGCCCTTCGGCAGCGCGAAGTCGAGGCCCACGGCGTCGGCCGACACCGCGCGGAACGCGACCGGCGGGGCCGCGATCGTCGCGGCGCGCCACGCGCCGGCGCTCGAGATCTCGGGAAACGACGGGAGCCGGAATCCGCTGGGAGCGACGCCGGTCTCGGCGAGCACGCGGTCGAAGATGGCCCCGGGGCGCCCGCCGGGCCGCTCGGTCTCGTACCCGATCAGGGGGCCGGCCAGCCGCGCCCGCCCCCGACGGACCGTCTCGCGGCACTCGGGCAGGTTTCCCGAATCGACGGGAACCGGGTCCCGGGAGGGGGCCGTTCCGTCCCGCGCGACGCGGAGTAGCGTGTCGCCGTCCTCGGGCTCGGTGAGCGACAGGCCGATCTCGACCCGCGCCGACAGCCAGCGGTTGAACATCCACGATTGGACGGCGTGCACGAACAGAAGGCGCAACTCCCGGGAGAGGGCGCGCAGGGCCGACTCCGGCGAGGCCCCGCGGGCCAGCCGCTCCAGGATCTGCCGCTCGAACCGGTACGACGGCGGGAACGTCGACAGCGCCTTCCGGGCGTCGTGGGTCTCGGCGTACTCGAGGCGGGCGAGCCGCCCCAGGTCGTCCGAACCGTCCGGGAGTCCGGCGAGGTACACCTCCACGGCGGCCCCCGTGTCCCCGTTGGCGAGCGCCTGGCCGACGAGGTGCGTGATGGGCCGGACCTCGCCGAACCGTTGTGGCCCGAACAAGTTGGGCACCCCCCCGGCCGCGACGAGCTCCGCCGTGGCTCCGCGGAACACCTCGACCGCGGTGGGGGGGTCGGCGACCTGGGTGAGCCGGATCGAGAACGAGTTCCCGTAGTGGTGGCCGAGCGAGAGCCCGTCCCGGGCCTGATACGATTCGAGCAGTTCGACCCCGGAAAGCGGGACCGGGCGGTCCGGCACGGTGCCGCGGTAGGAGAGGAGCCGCTCGGCGACGGCCCTCCGGTCCTTCGTGCCAGCCCACGCGATCGCGTTCCGGGGGAGACCGAGCCACGCCTCGAGACGGGCCGCGAGCTCGTGCTGCTCCCAGTTACGGCTCCGGACCCGGAGCACCGCGAACCGCCCTTGCGGGTCCGGCATCGGATAGGAGGAGATCTCGCGAACCACGAAGTCGTCCGCCTTCGCCTTGACCGTCCCCGAGACCGGGGCGGTCGACGTCGCGTAGAACCCGAGTCCGATGGCCTGCTCTACCTCGGGAGGATTCCAGCGGACCAGCACGCTCGTTCCACCGCTCCGCGCATATGAGTCTGCCCGCGGGGAGGTGGTCCGCCCCCGACCACGGCCCGACCTCGGCGGGCCGGGCGGTCCACGGGGGAGGAAGGAGGGGCGCGGGGTCCCGGGAGGAAGTGGCTTATCCCACGCCCTCTCCTAATTCTCCTCGGATGATCCGGGCCACTGCCCGCGTCCTGCAGAACGTCATCGAGCTCCAGGTCTCCGACGAGGCGTGGACGGCACGGCCGGTGGCGACGGCGGAGAGCGCGATCGCAAGGAAGATCACCGCGTTGTTCTCGACGACCTACGAGACGTTCCGGGCCCCCGAGCCGAACGTCGTGCACTCGACCGTGACGTACCACCCGAAGAAGGACGAGGTCCTCGTCCAGATCGGCGAGCAGAAGTGGCGGACCAAGTCCTCGCTGTTCGGGCCGATGACGTTCGAGTACGGCGGGGTCCCATACGAGATCCACGAGAAGTTGACCGGGCGATTCGCGATCCTTCGCGAGTCGAAGGTCGTCGCCTCCGGGGAGCTCGGGTTCCGTTCGTGTGTCCTGCGCGACAGCCCGGCCGACCTCGAGGGATTCTTCGCGAACCTCGCCCTCGGGTACCTCGTCCGGACGCTCGTCTGGGAGATGTTCCGGTAGCGGCCCTTGCCGGGCGTCGGGCGCCCGGCCGGGACAGGGACCGCCCGCCCTACTTGCCGCGCGGGGGCCGGAACGCAAGCGCCCGGATCGAGCGCCAGTGGCGCCGCTTCGGCGTCACGTGGGGGATCGCGAACATGTGGTACGGGATCGGCGCCAGGATCAGCATCCCCACGAAGACCGCGGTCCCGGCGATCAAGTAGGTGAAGTGCCATCCGTACGTCGAGAAGAGGAACCCGCCGAGGAGGGTGCCGAACAGGCCCCCCGCCCCGGCGATGGCGTTGTAGAGCCCGAGCGCGCGGCCCCGCGCGGCCCGTCCGACGATCCGGATGAGGAACATCGTGCTCGCGGTGCTGATGAACGCCCAGGTCACGCCGAGCCCCGCGTTCAGGATCGAGACGTACCCGAGGAGGAGCGGGCTCCCGAGCCCGAAGAGGACGTACACCGGGGCCCAGATCGAACAACAGGATCAGGAGGGCCCGGCCGGCGAGCGACTCGAGGAACACGAGCTTGGGGGAGGCCCATTCGACGACCTTTCCGGAGTGGAAGAAGAGCGCCGTCGACGCGGCGCTCGCCGCGAGGTAGACGACGAACACGTTCGCGTTGCTCATCGCGAGGGTCTTCGCGAGGAACACCGGGAACGGGCCGTAGAACACGTCGAAGCCGACGGTCATGACCCCGAGCGCCGCGAGGAAGACGTACTCGCGGCGCGGGAGCGGCTCGCCGGGGGACCGGGTGAGTTGGATGATGTTGAGGACCCGGCTCCGGTAGTGGCGGACCCGCTCGAGGACGCCCCGGTGGAGGTTCACGAGCTCCGCGACGCTCCGCCGTTCGACCCGGGCCGCCGGCTCCTCGATCCACGCGGCCGCGATCACCGCCGACAGGATCGCGAGCGCGCCGGCGCAGACCAGGAGCGCGGTCATCGCCGAGATGATCGCCTGCTCGCGGCCGATCACGAACAGCCAGACGAACCCGAGGGCGAGGCCGACGGTCGTGCCGATCCCGGAGATGAGGCCGAACAGCCCGATGTCCTGCGGCCACCACCGCTTGTGCCGGGTCTCGAGCAGGAGCATCGTGCCGATCGGAGCGCTCGCCGCCGACGCGAGCCCTTCGGCGACGTTCAGCCAGAAGTACGTGAGGATGTCGTGCGAGAGGGCGATGAGGATGATCGTCGCGCCGGTGGCGAGGAACGAGCCGACCAGGAAGTACTTTCGATGCGGGACCCGGTCCAGAGGTTCCCCCACAGGATCGTGAACGGGACCTGGCTCATCGCGCTCGCCGCGATGATGATCGTGACGACGAACGCCGACGCGCCGAAGTGCTCGAGCGCGAGGAGCGGGATGAGCGGGGTCGCGATCCCGTCGGAGATCGCGAGCGGCAGGTAGGCGAGGAACCAAAGGTCGTTGGACGAGGGCCGCACGGAGACGCGGGCCTTGATGTCCACGGTCGGCTGCCCCGGCCGCGAGCGGCCGGGCAAAATTCACGTGGGAACGTCCTTTAAAGACTCGGGCGGAGCGGCAACCTCGGACCGTCGGGAGCCTACTTCGCCGGGACGCCGAGCTTCGCGAACAGCTCGCCGAGCTCGTCGTCGTCGATCCACTCGACGCGTAGGTACTCGCGGATCGTGGGGTCGCTCACCTTGATCCGCCGGGCCTCGTCCACGACGAACTGGTACGCCTCGATCTCGGTCGGGCGCTGGACGTAGGAGAGGTTCTCCGGCCACAGCTCGCGGCCGGCGTTCCGCTGCTGGACGTGCCGCAGCTCGTGGAAGATGTCCATGAACAGGACGAGCGCAGGGCTCTCCCTGAGGTGTCCCACCCCGACCACGATGCAGTCGGAGTCGGGCGAGACGACCGGCTTCCACCGGCGGCGGAACGACTTCGGCACGTCGAACGGGGCCACGTACATCCACAGGTCCTGGGCGACGACCTCGACGCACGTCTCGGCGTGCAGCTTCGCCCGCTTCGCGGCATCGGGTTCGTGCCGCGCGGCGGTCGGCAGCGCCGAGAGCCCCGGGAACACCGTGAGGAGCGGATGGCGCCCGACGGGAGTATCGCGCGCGACGCGGAACCCCTTGGGAGGGTCCTCCACGGGGGGAGGCGGCGGCGTCTTCCGGGGAGCCATCGCCGACCCGAGAGACTCCGGCCCATAAGCGTGGCGAACTTTGGCGCTTTCCGGAGACGCAAGCACTCTAATCGAGGGCCGGCGTCGAGCGGGGCATGCGGACCCCATCGGCCCTCCGCCGGGATGGGCTCGCGGGAGTGAGGGTCGGCCACGCCGCGTCCGTCGACGGTTCGACCGGGGTTTCGGTCGTCCTCTTCGGCCAGGCGGCCCCAACGGTGGTCGACGTCCGGGGAGGGGCGTCCGGGACGTACGACACCGCCTCGCTCTCCCTCGACGCCACGTTCGGGCGACGCTGGGCGGTGTTCTTCACCGGCGGAAGCGTCTTCGGTCTCGATGCGGGCGGCGGTGTTCGGGACGCGGTCCTCGGCGCGGGCGGCGGGCACGCGGTCTACCGGAACCCCAACCGGGTGGCCCCGGTGTCGGGAGCCGTTCTGTTCGACCTCCCCGCCCGGCGCCGGCGTCCGGTGGACTACCGGACGCTCGGCCACGAGGCCGCCGAGTCCGCCGTCCCCATCGCTCCGTTCGCGGGTCGGGTCGGAGCGAGCTCCGGCGCGCGGATCGGAAAGTACCTCGGCCGCGGCCACTCCCAGCCCGGCGCGCTCGCGATCGCCCGCGAGAACGATCCGGGATTCGGCTCGGTCGCCGTTCTCGCCGGTACTGAATTCCGTGGGAGCGGTCCGGGACCCGTCGTCGGGAAAATGGATCGCCGGCGCCCGCGATGCCCACGGTCGGCTGGTCCCCCCGGACCACCGGGTCCGCTCGGCTCCGGCGGGAACCACGCTCGTCGCGGTCGTCACCGACGTCGCCGTCGGACGCCCGGCCCTCCAGCGGGTCGCGGCGTTCGCCCAGGGCGGACTCGCCCGGGCGGTGGTGCCCTCCCACACGTCGACCGACGGCGACACGGTCTTCGTGAGCACGGTCGCCGGACCGCGGTCCCCCGTGCCCGCCCGCGGGCCCGCCGAACTTCGGGTCGACCAGCTCGGCGCCCTTGCCGAGCGCGGCACGGTCCGCGCGATCCTCGCCGCCGCGCGGGCGGCCAACCGGTTCAGGCCCCGCTCGGGCGACGGAGCGGCGTCCCGCGGAGGCCCCGGATCAGGTCGGTCTTCGTGACGATCCCGGCGAGCACACCGCGCTCCGAGACAAGGACCGCCGGATACCGCGTAAGGAGTCCGGCGAGAACGTCGGCCGGGCAATCGACGTCGACCTGGGGATAGGCCGACTCCTGGACCTCCCGCACGCGGAGCCGACGACCGTTCGGCCGGGCGAGCGCCCGCAACAGCCCTGTTTCGGAGACCGAGCCCGTCACCCGGCCGGAATCGGAGACCGGCAACTGGGAGAACCCGCCCTTCTCCATCGTCTGGGCGGCGTCGGCGACCGTAGCGGCCGCCTCGACCGTGACGAGGTTCGGAACGAGCACGTCGCGAGCCCGCAGGTGCGGGGCCGCGACCCCCTCGTGGGCCGAGAGGTAGGTGTCGATCTGCTGGACGAGCTCGTACGACGGCCGGATCTGTCCGCGCTCGATCCGACTCAGGGTCGCGTCGCTACGGCCCACCGCCCGAGCGAGCTCCCCGAGTGGGATCCCGAGCGAGAGACGCCGCTTCCGGATCTCAGCGACCGCGTCCACGGCGCCGGGGAGTCGGGCCCCCAATATGGGGCTTTGCGCAGCGCGCGCGGAGGGGTCGGCCCCGTCGTCCCTCGTCCCGCCATGGACGCCGGCGCTCGCGCCCCGCGAGCAGGGGGTTCGGGCCGAACGTTCCGGCCAGAAACCCGACGCCGGACCGTCGGCTGGGCCCCCGGGCCGGTGGGGAGAGACGAGGCGAACCCACCCCGAAATCTACATGCCGAGCGAATCGAATGGCCTTGCCGGATGCCTCCCACGACCGCCCCGCCCCGCCGCATCAGCTGGATCTCCGCCCCCCCGGAGATCTGCACCCTCTGCAAGGAGCCGCTCGGGGTCCCCGAGGAGACGAGCGCGTGGGACGGCCGGCCGGCCCATCGGGAGTGCGTTCGCGTCCACCTGATCCAGCGGGACCCGGCGTTCCGCGAGCCGGAGACCCCGGAGTTCAGCGAGGAGCCCTCGGAGGACCTGGAGGGCGGCGGCCCCCGCGAGGACGACGACTCCGACCCCGGCTAAACCGTCGTATCCGTTCGCGCCGACCGCGACGGAACGTTCAAAAGCCCGGTCGGTCTCGTTGCTTTCCGTTCCGACCGTCCCGACGGTCGGAGGAGGAAAAATGCCGGAAGTTGTGCTCACCTGCGACTGGACGATGATGAGCAACCACCACGGGAAGGAGTTCCTCGGCTTCGGAACCACCACCCCGGCGTACATCCTGCCCGAGCAGGTCTACCAGCGGCTGTTCTTTCCCACGATGGGGGTCGATGCCCACGGATTCCCCCTCCAGGCCCCGTACGGGATGCGGAAGGTCGAGGCCGCGCTCCTCGACGCGGGCATCGACGCCCGGATCGTCCACCCGAGCTACCTCGACCGGTACCTCCCCGGGCAAACGAAGGTCCTCATGGTCTCGGGCCACGACTACTTCGGCCTGAACCCCCCGAGCTCGACGTTCGGCGGCGTAATGGGCAAGGAGCCCCTCAACTGCGTGAACTTCAAGCGCCTCCTCACCCAGCCGCACGTCCTGAAGGCGCGGCAAGAGGGGATGCGGCTCATCGCCGGCGGGCCGTGCGCCTGGCAGCTGTCGCCCGCGACCCAGATGAAGGTCCCCTGGATCGGCGAGTTCGTCGCCTCGATCGGTGGGATCGACTCGGTCGTGGAGGGGGAGGCCGACCTCTACGTCCGCGACCTCGTCCGCAAGGCGCTCGCCGACGAGTTCCTTCCCCCGCACGTCGTCCTGACGCCGAAGGAGGCCCCGAAGGTGGAGCAGATCGCCACGATCCGCTTCCCGAGCGTCAACGGCCTCATCGAGATCGGCCGCGGGTGCTGCCGGGGGTGCTCGTTCTGCTCGGTCACGACCCGCCCAACGCGGTGGTACCCGCTCGAGAAGATCGAGCAGGAGCTCAAGGTCAACGCCCAGTCCGGGATCCGCAAGGGACTCCTGCACTCCGACGACGTCTACTTCTACGGCAGCCCGAACGTGATGCCCCGGGAGGAGAAGCTCCTCCCGCTGCTGAAGCTCGCGAAGCGGTACTACGACCAGGTCGGCTGGAGCCACGTGGCCGTCGCGTCGTTGATGACGAAGCCGAAGCTCCTCAGCCAGTGTGCCGAGATTCTGAACGACGAGAAGCAGGACTGGTGGGGGGTCGAGGTCGGGGTCGAGACCGGAAGCCCCCGGATGATCACCGCGGCGATGCCCGGCAAGGTGGCGCCGTTCAAGGCGTCCCAGTGGCCGGAGCTCGTCGTCCAGGCGGCCGGCCTGATGAACGACAACCACGTCTTCCCGGCGTGCACGTTCATCGTCGGACTCCCGCAGGAGACGGAGGACGACGTCCTCCGGACGATCGAGCTCATCGACAACCTGTGGGACTTCAAGGCGATCCTTGTCCCGATGTTCTTCGTGCCGCTCGGGCACCTGAAGAACAAGGACTGGTTCCAACGCGACCGGATGAGCGACGTCCAGCAGGAGCTGTTCCGTCGGGCGCTCACCCACGGCCTCCGGCAGTCGAAGACCCTCCTCCGCGACTTCTTCGATTGGGAGGGGAGCCACACGACCGCCTACCGGGCGACGTTCCGCGGGTTCATCGGATTCCTCGAGGCGCTCAGCCGGATGAACGGGCTGTGGAGCGAGCCGACCCACCCGAGGAAGCCGATCGAGGACCCAATGCGGTACCCGGACCGGCTGCCCGTCCCGTCGATCCCGATGCGGGACTGACCCGGGGCGGCTACTCGGCGTCGGGAACGGGCTCCAGGGGAGCCTCGGGAAGCTTGGGGGTCGGGGGCCGGTAGACCGGCGGCGCGCTCGGACGCGCGGCCGCCGGTCCGATCACGTCAAGGTGGGTCTCGTTCCCGTTCCCGTCGTACGCCCGCCACTGCCCCATCCCGTACGGCCATCCAAGGATGACGTGCCGCCGTCCCCAGTGCCGGAACAGCGACAGGTCCGCCTCGGACGGGTGGAGCGCCCCGGACGGGTGGCTGTGGACGGTGCCCGCGACCCCGAGGTCGGCCGGCAGCATGTAGAGCTGGAAGTTCGCGTGCCGCCGACCGGCCGTCGTGCCGGGGACGAGGAGGAGGTCGGTGATCACGCCGGGCTCGTCGGAGCGGAACACCCCTCCGAACTCGTTCGGGTAGGCGGAGGCCGCGCACGCGAGCGCCGAGTCGAGGCACCGGCGGGTGATCGAGGTGGGAGCGCTCCCCAGCCGGGGAGCGTCCGGGCTCCGCCTACGGGTGGGCCGGAAGATCGGCATCGTCCCTCGAGTCGCCCTCCCCGGGCTCCTCCACCCAGGGGAGGATCCGCTTGCCGTGGAGCTGGTGGAAGAATCGCGAACCGAACCGGACGAACGACGCCGGGCGGGGCGACCGGTACGCCACGACGGCGTTCCCGGCGGCGAGCGGTTGCTCGTGCTGCCCGTCCACGACCACGACCCCGTCCTTCCCCTCGGTCGCGAGGCGGACCGACACGGTCCGCACCGCGTCGAGGACGAGGGCCCGCTGGGGAGCCCGGAACGGCGCGAGGGCGGTGACGACGATCCCCTCGACCGACGGGTCGAGGATCGGACCGAATGCCGACATCGCGTACGACGTGGAGCCGGTCGGGGTCGCGAGGATGATCCCGTCCGCCTGCAGCCGGCCGACCGACCGGCCGTCGACCGACACCTCGAACCGGCGCATCTTCGCGACCTGGTCCGTGTGGACCACGATCTCGTTCGTCGCGTCCGGCAGCGCCACGCGCCCGACCTCGCTCGCGAGCTTCATCCGGTCCTCGACGAAGTACCGTCCCTCGACGAGCCGCTCGACCGCGCGAGCGAGCGCCGCCTCGTCGTCGCCGTCGACCTCGGCGAGGAACCCGACCGTGCCGGCGTTCACGGGGAGGATCGGGAGGCGCGAACGCTGGAACGCCGTGAGGAAGGTGCCGTCCCCGCCGATCGCGATGAGGACGTCCGCCGCGAGGTCCTCGAGCGGCGCATCCGGCGCGGCGATCCCGAGCGCTTCGCGAGTTTCCCGGGCGAGCACGACCTCGACCCGCCCGCCGATGAGGCCCACGGTCTTCTGGACGAGCGCGAGCGCGTGCGGCTTGTGGGGGTTCGCCGTGATCCCGACCTTCACAGGTACCCCTCGGGGCGAGGGGGGGTGCCGAGCGCGGCGTCGCCCCACGCGAAGACGCTCGTCCGGTCCGGGAGAGCGAGCGGGAACTTGGCCAGCGGCCGACCGTCGATGTCGGAGGCGTCCCCGCCGGCCTCGACGAGGATCCGGTACGCGGCCGCGATGTCGGTGACGCGGAGGTTCCGGCCGACGGTGTCGTTCTCGAAGACGTACGCGTCGGCGGCCCCCTCGGCGACCGCCAGCATCTCGAGCGACGCGCACCCGAGGGAACGGACCCGCCGCGCCCGGCCGGCGAGCTGGACGACACGCGGCGTGGCGTGGCGGCCGAGGTTGAGGAAGAGCAGTTCGGACTTCGGAGCCCACTTCCGCGTCGCCAACCGGTGGCCGTTGCGGTACGCCCCCCGCCCCCGCTCCGCCCAGTACGTCACCCCGCGGGAGAGGTCCCGGACCACGGCGGTGTCGATCCCACCGAGGTCGGTCCGGCCGAGACCGAGGCTCACGGTCGAGAACGGGAGCCCGCGGAGCGCGTTGTGGCTCCCGTCGATCGGGTCGACGACGAGGACCTTTCCCCCGCCGCGGTGGACGAGCCCGGCCTCCTCGCTGAGGACGTCCCAATCGACCCCCTCCGCGTCGAGCGCGGCGAGGACCTGGGCCTCCGCGACCCGGTCGACCTCCTCGGTCGGGCTCCCATCGGCTCCCATCGCGACGACGTCGGCCCGGTGCGGCGAGGTCGACGCTTGCCGGAACCCGGCGTGGACGGTCTGCGCGACGCGGAACAGGACCTCGAGGTCGTGCGGTTCCGGCCCCGGCACGGCGGGCCGACCCGGCCCTTTCGTAATAGCTTCGCCGACCGAACGCGGCCCGGCCAACCGTTAAATCGGCCCCCCAAGTGCGCGCCCGATGGAACTTCAATTCCTCGGTGGGGCCTCCGAGATCGGCTCTCTCGGCCTCGTGGTCCGGGACCAGGGCCGCACGCTCCTCTTCGACTACGGCATGACCCCGACCGACCCTCCGTCGTACCCACGGCCCGCACCGCTCCACGTCGACGCGGCGTTCCTCTCCCACGCCCACCTCGACCACTCCGGCATGATGCCGCTCCTCTCCCGGCTGCCGCACGCCCAGGTCGTGGCGACCCCGGTCTCGATCGCGCTCACCGACCTCCTCGCGAAGGACACGCTCAAGATCGCCCGGATGGAAGGGTACCTCCCGCCGTACTCGCCGCAGGACATCCACTCGCTCCACTCGAACTTCGTCGCCATCGACCGGTTCGGGACGTACCGCCGCAAGGGGATCGAGGTCGAGCTCACCCCGGCCGGCCACATCCCCGGCGCGACGATGTACCGGTACCGGGGAGAGAAGGACCTCCTGTTCACCGGCGATGTCCAGACGATCGGGACCCACCTCGTCGGCCCCGCCCAGCCGGTCGAGTGCGACGTCCTCGTCGTCGAGTCGACCTATGCCGGGAAGGAACACCAGGATCGGAAGGAGACCGAGCGGAGGTTCCGCGACCGGGTCGCCGAGACGGTGGAGCGGGGCGGAAAAGCGATCATCCCGGCGTTCGCGGTCGGCCGTGCCCAGGAGGTCCTGATGGCGCTCGCCCACTCCGGGTTCGAGGTGTACCTCGACGGGATGGCGCGGAGCGTGAACCACATCTACTCGGCCGCGCCCGAGTACCTCGCGGATGCGAAGAAGTTCCACCGGGCGACCGAGTCGGTCCACCTCGTCGAGAACGCCGCCCAGCGCCGGCACGTCCTGCGCGAGGCGGACGTGATCGTGACGACCGGCGGGATGCTCGACGGCGGTCCGGTCCTCCACTACATCGGCGAGCTCCACCGGGATGCGAACAGCTCGATCTTCCTCACCGGGTACCAGGTCGCGGGGTCGAACGGCCGGCAGCTCATGGACGACGGGACGCTCACGATCGATGAGGTGACGGTCCGGCCGGCGTGCGACATCGAGAAGTTCGACTTCTCGGCCCACGCCGGGCACTCCGAGCTCGTCAAGCTCGTGAACGCGACCCGGGCGAAGACCGTCGTGCTGATGCACGGCGACGAGCGGGAGAAGCTCGCTAAGGCGCTCGAGGGGACCCACCAGGTGCTGATGCCCCAGAACGGGGACCGGATCGTCGTCTAGCGGCGAGCCGCTCCCGGAGGAGCTCCGCGAGGACGTGGACGTGCGACTTGGCGCTCTTCTCCGCCGCGTGCAGGAGGGTGATGGGGCCCCGCTCGGCCTGGTCGAGGAGCTTGTCGAGCTCCTCGTCGGCGCCGGCGAGCTCGAGCCGGTACTTCAGGCTGAACTCGTCGAACTTCTCGGTCTCCCGGTCCTCCCAGGCCCGGAGTGCCTCCGAGGGGGCGAGCCGCTCGAGGACGTCGTCGACCTCGATCGCATCGTGCTTCAGACGTTCGGCCCAATTCCGCTCGATGAGCAACCTCCGGCCGTCGGTCGGCGCGCGCGGTTCCAGGACGTGCTTCGTCCGGATCGGGTTGTCGGGGTCGTCGGCCATGGACGTTACGGGAGCTCCACCCAGACGATCCCGCCGTCCGTTTTCGTGGGGTAGCGCGGGAGGTCGGTCGCGGCCCCGCGGGGCGGCACGACGCCATCGGGGTCGGCCACGACCTTGCCGGACGTGACGTCAAAGACCGCGCCGTGCTGGGGACAGGTCACCTGCTCGTTCTCCACGGAGCCGTCGGCGAGGAGGCCGCCTTGGTGCGAGCAGATCCCCTCGATCGCGAACACGCTCGGGCCGAGCCGCACGAGGAGCACCGTCGCCCCCTCGATCAGGACCTCCCGTTTCGCCCCTGGGGCCAGGGTCGCGAGCGCCACCCCGGTCGACCGCCACGGCATCGGGCCCTTCGAGCCGCGCGGCCTACTTAATCCCGCTCCGCGGAGCGGCCCTCAGATGTCCTCGACGCCGGGGATCGCATCGGCCGGCGGCTCCTGCGCCCGACGGAGCCGCAGTTCCCGACCGATCGACTCGCGGAGCTCCGCGACCCCCTCGCCCGTCTTGGCCGAGACCCGGAGCCACTCTCCCGGAGACGGACCGAGGTCGGCCTTCGTGGCCACGATCAAGAACGGGACGTTCGGGAGCTCCTCCCGCCATCGCGCGAGGAGTCGCTGCTGGTCGGGGAGCGGGTACCCGCAGCTTTCGGTCGGGTCGATGAGGAACACCACGAGGGTCGCGGCGTGCTCGACCGCCACCTCCGCCTCGCGCTCGGCCCGGCTGCTCGGTACCGCTCCGGTCGAGGACCCCCGGGGTGTCGAGGATCTGGAGCCGGTCGAACCCGAGGTCGGCGTGGCCGACCTCGAGGGCAAGGGTGGTGAACGGGTACTCGGCGACCTTCGGTCGGGCGGTGGAGAGCTTCTCCACGAGCGACGATTTCCCGACGTTCGGGAACCCCGCGATCACGACGGTGGGGGACATCGGGTCGAGCTGGGGGCGGACCTTCAGGAACTTCGCGATCTCGGCGAGCTTGACGAGGTCCGGGTCGACCTCGCGCACGAAGCTGGCGATCCGGCCGTAGAATCGCCGGACGAGCGCGCCGAACGCCTCCGTGCTGGACGCCCGCCGGAGCGAGCGTTGCTCCTCCGCGTGCAGACCTCGGATCCGCTCGATCGCCCGCTGCAGCCTCCGCCGGTGATGCTCCAGGGTCCCGACGCCGAACCGGTCGGCGACGAGGGTCTTCTCGAATTCGGTGAGCCCCGGTTTGCCGAACGGCTTGTCGGCCGCCCCGAGGTGGCGGACGACCACCGCCCCCGACCGGACGATCTTCAGCAGGGCCCGGCGGCGGGCCCTGTCGAGCGCGGTCGCCCCGTGCGGGGTCGCCTTGTACGCCTTCCGGAACGCCGCGTCGAGGATGGCCGACGAAGGGGGGGTCCCGGGGCGGGCGCCCCCGGCGGCGCCCCGGTCCTCCCGGCCCTTGCGGACGCTGACGTTCGCCGGCACCGACCCGCTCGGCGGCGATGGCGGGGGGGCGGTAATGACTCTTCCGCGGCGGGCCTGCGGGGCGGCGGTCACACGGGCGGCGGGTTCGCATCTCTGCTGCTGAATGGAGGGGACTTCGGAATCTTCGGGTTGAGTCTCGAAACAACCAAGATCGGCGTAAACCCCCCTCGGAAAGTACGGGGTTCCACCGCGCGGGTGGAGTACGTCACGTAGGAGCGAATCGGGGTGGGGGATCCGCGGGGCCCATACCAGAGTGACGCGGACTCGGGGAGGTCGCTGGCGGGGCCCGAAAAACCTCAGAAACCGACCCTGATGAGGCTGAACGAGGTCTTCGGGCCGGAAACGGCCCCCGAGGCGATGTTGATTCGCCACTCGGCGGCTCCGACGCATGATCCGGTCGAGCTGGCGTTCGCCCCGCAGGAAGCGGCAGGAGCCTGCCAATAGATTGCGACGACATCCTCGTAGACGCCGGTGTGATTCTGGTCGAGTGCATTGATAGGATCGGGAGGCACTCCGGTACCTGCTGCACGAGCGCGAAGTACGCGCTGCTCTCACAGACCGCTTGCCAGCCGGCGATGACGTTCGATTCTGCGACCGATTCGGAGGGGTACGCGCTAGGGCCCGGCGGACCCTGGTAGATAAGTCCGGCACCGGACCCCGTCGCGTTCCCATTCCCTTGGTAAAGGTTTACGATGATTTGGATCAGCGAGACATTCGGCTCCTCCGCTGCGCATTCCGTCGCGTTGAGGTGGGGACCGGAGGAGTTGGCTGGAGGCGTACTCAAGGGACCCGTGGCTGGAGTGCCGAACAGCGTCCCGGCATTGAGCGTTCCCGGATGAAGGGCAAACGAAAGAATCAGGATCCCGACGACCATGCCGGCTCCTCCCGCGAGCAGGACGGACCCGAAGGGGGCCGCCCCACGGCCCGCAACTCCGATGCGCCGGGTCGACACCCGCGTCGGAAGCCACCGTTCTATATGAGACGACGGCTCTCGGGTTCCGCGACGGACCGGCGAGATTGCAACCGCGCCCGGTGCTTGGACACGTACTCTCGGCCGGGCAAGGGCTTTTGTGGACGGCCCGGCTCGCGCGGCTCTCGAGGTTCTTCTCGTGCCCCGGTGGATTCCGGACGACCCGGAGACGGAGAGTGCGCTCCTCCGGGAGATCGGGCTGCACGACGCCGAGGAGCTGTTCGCCGACGTTCCCCGGCGGGTCCGTCTCGGGAAGATGGGGGTCGGCCCCGGTCACGAGGAGATCGAGGTCGTCCGGGCGATCGACAAGATCCTCTCGCGGAACCGTCCGTACAGCGGGTTCGCGACGTTCCTCGGGGGCCGGATCTCCCCCGGTTCGTCCCGGCCGCCGTCGACGCGATCCTGCTGCGCAGCGAGTTCTACACCTCCTACACCCCGTACCAGCCCGAGGCGAGCCAGGGGATGCTGCAGGCGCTGTTCGAGTTCCAGAGCCTCTGGGTCGAACTGACCGGGCTCGACGCCGCGAACGCGTCCCTCTACGACGGCGCGACCGCCGCGGGCGAGGCGCTCCTCCTCTCCCGCCGGATCCACGACGGGAACCGGTACCTCGTTCCGGCGAGCCTCCCCTGGGAGGAGAAGAGCGTCCTCGCGAACTACGCCGCCGGGACCGGGATTCGGATCGAGGAGATCCCGTTCGACCCGACGTCGGGTCGAATCGATGTCGGCTGGGTCCAGGCCCAGGCTCGCGGCGGCGACGTGTTCGGGGTGCTGACCGACGTCCCCAACGGATTCGGCCACATCGACGAGGGGCTGCTCGACCTCAAGGCCGCGATCGGGACCGTCCCCCTGACGGTGGTCGCGGACCCGCTCGCGCTCACCGTCCTCGAACCCCCCGGGGAGTGGGGGGCCGACATCGTGGTCGGGGAAGGGCAGGGGTTCGGCGCGACCCCATCCTTCGGCGGCCCGCTCCTCGGCCTCTTCGCCTGCCCGGAAGGAGCACCTCCGGCTTTCGCCCGGCCGGATCGTCGGGGCCACGAAAGATGCCGAGGGTCGACGCGCGTTCACCCTCACCCTGCAGACCCGCGAGCAACACATCCGGCGCTCCCGGGCCACCTCGAACATCTGCACGAACCAGTCGCTCCTCGCCCTCGCCTTCGTCGTGTACGCGACCACGGTCGGTCCCCGCGGCCTCGCCGACCTCCAGCGGACCCTCGCCGAGCGGGCCCGGACCCTCGCGAGCGCCCTCGGTGGGATCGACGGGCTCCGCGCCCCGCGATTCGATGCGCCGTACCTCCACGAGTTCGCGGTCGGCGTGACCCGCGGGACCGCCACCGGCTTCCTCGACCGCCTCCGACGGAGGAAGGTCCTCGGCGGCCATCCGCTCGCCGACCCCCGCCCCGGGGCGACGAACCCCACCGGGGAACTCTACCTCACGGCCGCCACCGAGTTCGTCTCGGACAAGGAGATCGCCAAGTACGCGAAGGCGGCCCGGGCCGCCATCGCCCACGTTCCGGAGGTCGCGTGACGTTCCAGCAGGCCAAGTACGACGAGCCGCCGGTCTGGGAGCTGGCCGACCCCTCTCGGAAGTCGGCCGACCCTCCGGATCCGATCCCGGGGATCCCCGAGCGGTTCCGGCGCCGCCGCGCCGTCGATTGGCCCGAGCTCAGCGAGCTCGAGGTCGTCCGCCATTACACCCGGCTCTCGCAGATGAACTTCGGGATCGACACCGTCGCCTATCCGCTCGGCTCGTGCACGATGAAGTACAACCCGAAGGTCTCCGAGCAGCTCGCGCGGCGCGACAGCGCCGCCTCGCTCCACCCGTACCAGCCGGTCGAGACCGTCCAGGGAGCGCTCGAGATCCTCTGGCGGCTCGAGACCGCGCTCGCGAAGGTCACCGGTCTCCCCGAGGTCTCCCTGCAGCCCGCCGCCGGCGCGCACGGCGAGTACGCTGCGCTATTGATGGTGCGGGCGTACTTCCGCGACCGAGGGGAACTCGGTCAACGGACCGAGGTGCTCCTCCCGGACACCGCGCACGGCACGAACCCGGCGTCGGCCCACATGGCCGGCTTCACGGCCCGCGAGATCGCGAGCGTCGACGGCTGCGTCGACGTGGCCGCGCTCAAGGCGGCCGTGAACGAGCACACTGCCGCCTTCATGCTGACGAACCCGAACACCGCCGGCCTCTTCGAGTCGGAGATCGGGGCGATCGCCGAGACGGTCCACGGCGTCGGGGGGATGCTCTACTACGACGGCGCGAACTTGAACGCGATCCTCGGTGTTACCAATCCGGGCCGGATGGGGTTCGACGTCGCCCACCTCAACCTGCACAAGACGTTCGCCACCCCGCACGGCGGCGGCGGCCCCGGCGCCGGGGTCCTCGCTGCCTCGGAAACCCTCGGGCCGTACCTTCCGGTCCCCGGATCGTCAAGCGGGGCCGCTCGTTCCGACTCGACTACGACCGGCCGAAGTCGATCGGGAAGATCAAGACCGGGTACGGCAACTTCGGCCTCGACCTCCGGGCGTACGCGTTTCTGATTACCCACGGGGAGGAGGGTCTCCGGCACATCAGCCGCCGGGCGGTGTTGAACGCGAACTACCTCGGCGCGAAGCTCGGCCACCTGCTGCCCCGTCCGTTCCGGACCCTCGTCAAGCACGAGTTCCTGCTGTCCGGGACCCCGCTGAAGGCAAACGGGGTCCGGACCCTCGACCTCGCGAAGCGGCTGCTCGACGAAGGGTACCACGCCCCGACGATCTACTTCCCGTCGCTCGTCGACGAGGCGCTCATGGTCGAGTTCCCCGAGACCGAGAGCCGTCGGGAGCTCGACGGGTTCGCGGCCGCGGTCGAGCGGGCCGTCCACGACACGCCGGAGCACCTCCACGAGGCGCCCCGCGCGACCTCCGTCCGACGCGTCGACGAGGTCCTCGCCGCCCGGCAGTTGCACCTCTCCCGGAAGGACTTGCCGGGACCCGCGGCACAACCGTCTTGAGCCCCGCCGTCCCTCCGAGGGCACCATGAAGGACCGCGTCCGGAAGGTGTTCTCCCTGCTCGACCCCCAGCCCGATGCCGTGGTGCTGACGAACGCGATCGACCCGCACCTCGATCAGAGCTTCTTCTACCTCTTCGACGTCCCGTCGGGACTGTTCGAGGGCTCGGTCGCCGTCGCCCACCGGGACGGACGTCTCGACGTCCTCTCCTCGGTGCTCGAGGCCGAGAGCGCCCACCAGGCGGCGACGCGGGACCCCTCGGTGACGGTCCACGTGATGAAGGACAACACCGACCGGGAGCGGATCGTCCGGAAGATCCTCCCGGACCCCGGGACCATCGCCCTCAACTACCGCGAGCTCACCCACGAGTCGTTCCTCCAGGTCGAGAAGGCGTTCCCGAAGGCGAAGTGGGTCGACGCCTCGGCGGCGGTCCGCAAGGCCCGCATGATCAAGGACGCGGACGAGATCGAGCGGCTCGAGCGGGCCGCCACCATCGGGTCGACCGTGGCGAAGAAGATCCCCGGGATGCTGAAGACCGGCATCACGGAGCTCGAGCTCGCCGCCGACATCGAGTACGCGATGGGCCGGGAAGGTGGCTCGGGCCGCAGCTTCGCGACGATCGCGGGCTTCGGGCCCGACGGGGCCGAGCCCCACTTCTCGCCGGGGGTCCGCAAGTTGGAACCCGGCATGTCGATCGTCTGCGACTTCGGGGCGCTCTACCGACGGTACGCGTCGGACATCACCCGCTCGTTCCACTTCGGCCCCCGGGACGAGGAGATGAAGCGGGTCCACGACACGGTCTTCGCAGCCCAGGAGGCGGCGCTCGCGCTCGTCCGCGACGGGGCGATCGCGAAGGACGTCCACCTCGCCGCGGCGAAGGTGATCGACGACTCGCCGTTCAAGGGACGGTTCACCCACGGCCTCGGCCATTCGATCGGCCTTGCGGTCCACGACGGGTTCGGGATGAACCACCTCATCGAGGAGCCGCTCCTGACCGGGATGACGATCACCGTCGAGCCCGGGATCTACCTCCCCGGGAAGGGGGGGGTCCGGATCGAGGACGACATCGTGGTCACCGACGAGGGCTACCGGTTCCTGACGAAGGCACCCCGGGAGTACCTCGAGGTGGCGGCGTGAGAATCGGGGTCCTCACAGGGGGCGGGGACTGCCCCGGCCTCAACCCGGCGATCCGGGCGGTCGTCTACCGGGCGGCGCGCGGGGGCCACGACGTCGTCGGATTCCTGGACGGCTGGCGCGGCGTCCGCGACGACCTCGCGAGGACCCTCGTGCCGAGCGACGTCGCCGAGGCGGTCCTCCGCGGGGGAACGATGCTCGGCAGCTCCCGGACCAACCCGTTCGCGAAACCGGAGGACGCCGAGAAGGTCCTCGCCACGCTCGACCAGCGGAAGGTCGACGCGCTCGTGGTCATCGGCGGCGACGATACGCTGAGCGCCGGCCGGGAGCTCGCGAAGCGCGGCCGCAAGGTCGTCGGGGTCCCGAAGACGATGGACAACGACGTCGCGGCGACCGACTGGACGTTCGGGTTCGACTCGGCGGCGACCGTCGCGGTCGACGCGCTCGAGCGGCTCCGGGACACCGCGGGAAGCCATCACCGGGCGATCGTCCTCGAGGTGATGGGGCGCCACGCCGGATGGGTGGCGCTCGCGACCGGACTCGGCGGCGGCGCCGACTTCACCCTCCTCCCCGAGGAGCCGTTCGACGAGGCGCGCCTCCTCCTCCACGTCCGCGCGGCGGTCGCGCGGAAGGGGTACGCCCTCGTCGTCGTCTCCGAGGGGGTCGACCTCGGACCCCGCAAGGGAACGGCCGGCGCGAGCGACCAGTTCGGCCACGAGCTGCTGAAGGAGCGCGAAGCCGGGGCGGAGGTCGCGCGGCGCATCGAAGCGGGCACGGGGATCGAGACCCGGAGCGCCGTCATCGGCCACATCCAGCGCGGCGGTTCCCCGACGCTCTTCGACCGAATCCTCGCCACGCGGCTCGGGGCGAAGGCGGTTGACCTGCTCGACGCGGGTCGGTCCGGCGAGGTCGCTGTCCTCCGCGGGTCCGAGGTGATCGGGGTGCCGTTCGACGAGGCGCTCCGCGAGACGAAGAAGGTCGGCGCCGACTGGGCGGACCTCCTCCACACGTTCGACGCGTAGGCGGTCGATGCGGGTCCGCGCGCTTTGGTGGGAGAACGGACGGCTTGCCCTGCTCGACCAGCGGAAGCTCCCCGGCCGCGAGGTCGTCCTTCACCTTCGGAAGGTCCGGGAGGTCGCGAGCGCGATCCGGACGATGCAGGTCCGGGGCGCGCCGGCGATCGGCGTGGCGGCCGCGTACGGGATGGCGCTCGCCGCCGCGGACGGACGTTCGACTGCGGAAGGTGCGGCAACGCTCCTCCGGGCGACCCGACCGACGGCGTACGACCTGTTCGTCGGCGTGGAGACGATCCGGGCGGCCTGGGCCGCCGGCGAGGACCCGCTCGCGGCGGCGCACGCCTACCGGGAACGGGTCGTCGAGGAGTGCCGAAAGATCGGACTCGCCGGGGCCGACCTGTTCCGCCGGCGACCGAACGTCCTCACCCATTGCAACGCCGGCGCCCTCGCCACCGTCGAGTGGGGGACCGCCCTCGCCCCGCTGCGGGTCGCGAAGGAACGAGGGGCGAAGCTGTTCGTGTACGTGGACGAGACCCGTCCGCTGCTCCAAGGGTCCCGGCTGACGGCGTGGGAGCTCGGCCGCGAACGGATCCCGTACGCCGTGATCGCCGACAACGCCGCCGGCCACTTCCTCCGCACCGGGGCGGTCGACGCCGTCATCGTCGGGGCGGACCGGATCGCCCGGAACGGGGATTTCGCCAACAAGGTCGGGACGTACGAGAAGGCGGTCGTCGCAAAGGAGAACGGGGTACCGTTCTACGTCGCCGCCCCCTGGTCGACGTTCGACGGAACGCGGGCCAACGGCTCGTCGATCCCGGTCGAGGAGCGCGCCCCGGGCGAGGTCCTCACGGTCGCCGGCCATCGGACCGCGCCCGCCGGGGCCGCGGCGCGGAACCCGGCGTTCGACGTCACGCCGGCCCGGTACGTCACCGCGTTCGTGACCCCCGGGGGGTCGTCGCCCCGCGGGCCCTCGCGGCCCGGATCCCGAGAACGCCTCGGCCGGAGTGACGGCTACTTGCGCCCCAGGTAGGGCGCGAGCTCCGCCGCGCGTCGCTGGTAGAACGGCGAACGGACCTCGAGGTACGCGACCTCGTCGTCGGTGAGGAGAAGCTTCGGGGGAGCGCCGCCCGGTGCGAGCAGCTTCCAGTCCCCGGCGAGGAGGCTCGCGAACAGTCCTTCGCGGACGATCAAGTAGTTGTTCTGGCCGAGGTCGATCGGACGGAGCGAGGCGAACCTTGCGCCGACTGCGGCGAGGGTGAAGAACGTGCGCCGGGCGAGGCGGGCGGCGAGCGGCTTCTTCCGGTTGAACGCCATCAGGTCGCCGACCGTCGCGTGGCTCGCGATGATCTGGTCCCGTTGCACGGCGTAGATCCGCCGGGCCCGCGCGAGCCGGCCCCCCTGGACGTACCGCATCTGCCGCGCGTACGAACCGAGCGTCGCCGACTGGCTCTTCGGGGCGCCGGTCGGGTACGCCACCACGCCCGCCTCGGAGATCACCCGGGCGTACAGGTCGACGTCTTCCCCGCCCACGAGGTCCCGCCATCCGCCGGCGGCGTCGACCGCCGCCCTCGGAAGCGCGCAGATCTCGCTGAACAGCATCTTCGTCGAGCCGAACGCCGCGAACCTCGCGAGGAGGTGGCCGTACTCGATCCCGTACACGAGGCTCGTGTCGAACGGCACGATCCACTGGCCCCGGCTCGCCTCGTAGGCGAGCCTCCTCCCGTACCCGCGGTTGCGGGCCGTGTGGCGGACGACCCGGAGCCGCGGGTCCCGCCCGGACTCGGTGGTGAGCCATTCGGTCGCGCCGTCGTCGCTCGGTCCCTCGGCGATGACGACCTCGTACGACCCATCGACCGTGGACCCGAGCGCGGCGACCGACGCGAGGGACGCTTCGAGGCGGTCCCGCGTGTTGAGGTTGGTCGCGCAGAACGAGAGGACGGGGACGACGGCGGCCACCGGAGTTGCTCGCGGAGGAGGACCATCAGGTTGGTGCCGCGTCGCCCCGGAGGATCGTCCCGACGACCCACGAGAGCGGTTGCCCGAGGAAGTGCTCGACACCGTGGAGCGCCGAGCCGATCTGGCCGGCGAGGTTCCAGCCGAGGAAGAAGAATACGACGATGGCGCCGACCACGAGAGTGACCGTTACGAACCAAGCTTGGCCGGCCGTCATGGAACCTCCGCGGGAGCGCGTGACGCCGCATTCTCCTAGTTATAACGCCCGCTCGACCGGCATCGCGGGCGACCGAGGGCTCCGCTCCGTGAGCCTGCCCTCCGCCGCCTCCGTGACCCGAGTGCCATCTCCCGTTCGTCCTCCCGGTTGAGAGAAGCGGGGCCGGCGATTCACGGTCCAGATCGGCCAAGTCGGACCCTCCTGGCCGCGCAAGATTCATGAGAGGAGGCGGCTAGCGGCCGCGGGGCTGCCCTGGTAGTCTAGCGGTCTAGGATCTAAGTCTGTCGAGCTTGGGACTCGGGTTCGAATGCGGACCGCTCGCGCGGACCGCCGAAACTCCCGACCAGGGCGCTCCCCGTCCACGAGGCGGGCCGAACGGGAACCGCTAAGCCCGTCGGTGGCCCTCGAACTGCCGTGGCCGACGACCCGACCCCGCCGAACCCCCCGGGCCGTTCGTTCTCGACGGTCGTCGCCGGGGCGCTGAAGGACGCCCGGGAGCGCCAGCTCCTCGAGCGGGTGCGGAAGGGACCGGTCCCGCGGCACCTCGCGATCATCATGGACGGCAACCGCCGGTTTGCCTCCGGCCACGGGATGCTGATCTCGGAAGGCCACGTCCGCGGTCGGGACAAGCTCGAGCAGCTCCTCGACTGGTGCCTCGAGGCGGGGGTCCGGATCCTCACCGTGTACGCGCTCTCGACCGAGAACCTGGACCGCCCCAAAGACGAGCTCGATGCCCTGATGGACCTGTTCGCCCGCTCGTTCACCGACGTGGTCACCGACCCCCGGGTCCACCGGAACCGGATCCGAGTTCGGGCCATCGGCAACCTCCGGCTCCTCCGGCCCGACGTGCAGGAGGCGATCGCGCGGGCCGAACAGGCGACGAAAGACTACACCGAGTACCAGGTACAACGTGGCCATCGCCTACGGGGGGCGCGAGGAGATCCTCCTCGCCATCCGGGGGATCGCCGAGGACGTGGCGCGAGGGGCGATCCGGCCGGACGAGATCTCGGCGGAGATGGTCTCCGGTCGACTGTACACCGCCGACCTCCCCGACCCGGACCTGGTGTTCCGGACGAGCGGCGAGGAGCGGATCTCGAACTTCCTCCTCTGGCAGAGCGCATACGCCGAGCTCTATTTCGCCGACGTGCTCTGGCCCGGCCTCGAGAAGGTCGACTTCCTCCGGGCGATCCAGGCGTTCCAGAACCGGGGTCGCCGGTACGGGATCTGACGAGAGCTCGAACCGGCCGATTCCGGGAGGCCCGCGAGCGGTCGTTCACCCCGACAGGCCTAGACATCCATTAAATACAAGTGGAAATCTACCCAACTTGGTAAGTCAGCGAGACTGCCGAAGGAATTCGAACCATGATGTCCGGACAAACGCCGATTTTTGTGCTGAAGGAAGGGACGAAGCGCGAGCGGGGCCGGGGCGCCCTCGGAAACAACATCGCGGCCGCGAAGGCGATCGCGGATGCGGTCCGCTCGACGCTCGGCCCGCGCGGCCTCGACAAGATGCTCGTCGACTCGATGGGCGACGTCGTCGTGACGAACGACGGGGTCACGATCCTGAAGGAGATGGACGTGGAGCACCCGGCCGCGAAGATGCTGGTCGAGGTCGCGAAGACCCAGGACCAGGAAGCGGGCGACGGGACGACGACGGCCGTGGTCCTCGCCGGGGAACTCCTCAAGCGGGCGGAGGCGCTCGTCGAGCAGAACATTCACCCGACGCTCATCAGCCAGGGGTACCGCCTCGCGTCGCAGAAGGCGCTCGAGGTTCTCCAGAAGATCAGCGAGCCGGTCGACGTCAGCGACTTCGCGACGCTGAAGCGGGTCGCGATCACGTCGATGGCCTCGAAGTCCGTCTCGTACAACCGCGAGAAGCTCGGCGACATCGCCGTCAAGGCGATCACCGCGGTCGCCGAGAAGACGGAGAAGGGGCACTACGTGGACCTCGACAACATCCAGCTGATCAAGAAGCAGGGTGGCTCGATGACCGACACCGAGCTCATCGAGGGCGTCATCGTCGACAAGGAGAAGGTCCACTCGGGGATGCCGAACCGCGTCGCGAGCCCGAAGATCGCCCTCCTGGACGCCGCGCTCGAGATCAAGAAGACCGAGATCGACGCCAAGATCGAGATCAACGACCCCGACCAGCTCAACGCGTTCCTCCAGGAGGAGGAGAACATGCTGAAGCGGATGGTCGAGCAGGTCAAGAAGTCCGGCGCGAACGTCGTCTTCTGCCAGAAGGGGATCGACGACCTCGCCCAGCACTACCTCGCGAAGGAAGGGATCTACGGGGTCCGGCGCGTCAAGAAGTCGGACATGGAGAAGCTCGCCAAGGCGACCGGGGCGAACATCGTCTCGAAGGTCAGCGAGCTCACCGCCGAGGACGTCGGCATCGCGGGGCTCGTCGAGGAGCGGAAGATCGGGGAGGACTCCCTGACGTTCGTCACGGGCTGCGTGAAGGCGAAGGCGGTCTCGATCCTGATGCGCGGCGGCACCGAGCACGTGCTCGATGAGATCGAGCGGTCGCTTGACGACGCGCTCAACGTGGTCGCCGTCGCGGTCGAGGACGGCCGCATCGTGTACGGCGGCGGGGCCGCGGCGAGCGAGATCGCGCTGGCGCTCCGGGACGAGGCGGCGAAGGTCGGCGGTCGTGAGCAGCTCGCCTTCGAGAGCTTCGCCGAAGCGCTCGAGACGATCCCGCGTACCCTCGCTGAGAACGCGGGTCTCGACCCGATCGACATCTTGATCGAGCTCCGGAAGACCCACAAGTCCGGCCAGAAGCACGCGGGCGTGAACGTCCAGCTCGGCAAGGTCGACGACATGAAGGCGCTCTACGTGATCGAACCGATCCGGGTCGGTCGCCAAGCAATCGAGTCGGCGACCGATGCCGCGGTCATGATCCTGCGGATCGACGACGTCATCGCGTCCAAGGGCAGCCCCGCCCCGCCCGGTGGCGCCGGGGGTCCCGGCGGCATGGGTGGCATGGGCGGTATGGGCGGCATGGGCGGCGGCGACTTCGGCGAGGACTAGACGCTCCGCATCCCGTCGGACCGAACCCCTTCCGCCGCCCCCGGGGAGTTCCCCGGGGGTGGCCTCACGCCGGTTCGAGTGCCCGGATCTTCCGAGCGAGCGCGCGCATCGCGCGGCCCCGATGGGAGTACGCGTCCTTCTCGTCGGGCGCCATCTCGCCAAACGTGCGACGCTCCCCGTCCGGAACGAAGATCGGGTCGTAGCCGAACCCGTTCCCCCCGCGGGGGCGGCGCGCCAGGGTCCCCCGGACGGTCCCGGGGGCGAGAAGGGTCGTTCGCCCCCGGCGGTACCCGGCCACGGTCCGGAACTCGGCCGTTCTTGAATGGCCGTCCGCCAACCGGAGGACTCCCGACAAGCCGATGGTGTCGTAGACGAATCGGGAATACACCCCTGGGAATCCTTCGAGAGCAGCAAGGAAGATTCCCGAGTCCTCGACCACGACGGCCCGGCCGGGACGCACGGCGCTGGCCAGTTTCGCGCGGACGACGTCCTCGAGCCGCGCGCTCTGCGGTTCCGGGAGTTCCCGACGGCTCCACCGGACGCCGATCCCGTAGGCGCTCAGGACCCGTCGGACCTCGACGACCTTCCCCGGGTTCGACGTCACGAAGGTGACGTCCATGCTCACCAGTCGAACTCGTTGTAGGCGATGATCTCGTCGGGACTCTTCCGTCCCTCGGCGGCAGCCGGGCCACCGTTCTCGGCGGCGTACCCAACGGGGATGATCGCGAGCGGGTGGATCCCCTCGGGGACGCCGAGGACCGCGCGGACCTTGTCCTCGTGGAAGTCGACGATCCAGCACGTTCCGAGACCCTCGGAGGTCGCGGCGAGCTGCAGGTGGCCGATCGCCACGGCGACGTCGAGCGGGTACGCGGAGATGTAGCTCCCAATCATCACCGGGACGTCTTCCTCCACCGAGAAGGCGACGACCGCGATCGGGGCCTCCGCGACGGGTTTTCCCTTCACGCACGCCTGGGCGAGGAGGCGCTTCCGTTCGTCGTCCTGGACGACGACGAACCGCCAGGGTTGGAGGTTCCCCTGGGACGGCGCCAGCCGGGCCGCGGCGAGGATGGCCCGGAGCTTCTCCGTGGGGATGGGGCGGGGTTGGAACGACCGGCAGGGCCGGTAGGAGCGAATCGCCTCGTTGAGGTCCATGACACCGCGTCCGGGCAGAAAAAAACTCGAGCGAAAACGGTCCGAGGGGATTATTCCCCGGCGTCGAAACGGCGCATCCAAACGTACGAGAGGGGGGGTCGTTAAAAAGGGTTTCCACGGGCGAACGACCGCCGGTGGGTCGTTCCGTCCCGCCGACGATCGGCAGCCGTGGGCAGGGAACCCCCGAGTTGGGCGAGGTCGGAGAGTTCCACTCCGTCGGAACGAGTATCTCTCGGCGAGCGTACCGGAACTCGCAGCGGCCACCATGAATCTCGCCTGGGACGCCGGACTCCTCGTCCTCGCCATCGCGATCGCCATCAGTGCGGCGCTCGTCGGACTCGTCGTCCGATTCTCGCGCCAGACCGATTCGCTCGTCGAGGCGATGGCCCACTCGGCGTTCCTTCCGGAAAAGCGGCGTCGGTACCTCGGACTCATGTCGCTCGAGGGGAGCCTCTTCCTCGATTCGGCGATCGTCTGGTCACTCACCGTGATGGGGATCGTCCCGCCGTCGATCGGAAACCCGGTGCTCGCCGCGTTTCTCACCGTCGGGATGCTGAGCGTCGTCGGACTGACGTGGATCGGGCTCCGCCCGACTCGACTGACGGAAGCGAACCGGGAGGAGTTGCGGAAAGCGGCGCCGCAGATTCTCGGGAGCTTGTTCCTCGCTCCCTACGCCCACCTCGAACCCGCTCCCGGAGCGGGGCTTCCGGCCTCTCCGAAGGCCCAGCGGCGTCGCCGCCGGGGCCCGAGCCGCGGAGACTGGGACGATACGAGGGCCCCCTAGGGAGACCTCCAGCCCCTTCAAAGTCCTGAGGCCGGGGTCGGCCGTTCGGGCTCAACTCGGTTCTTCGCCCCGGGCCAGCGGCGCAGAGGCGCGCCTTTCCGTCATCGGCATCCGTTCGACGGCCGCCCAATACGTGATAGGCTCCCGCGAATCCTAGGCGACCCCCCGCGCGGGAGGTAGGGCATGAATCCATCCGCAACCAGCTCCCCGAGAGTCCCCCGGTTTTCCGTCGCCTACATGGACCGGTCGGTCGACCCCGCGCGCGATTTCTACGGATACGCGACGGGAGCGTGGAGACGAGACAACCCCGTTCCTGCCGACAAAGCGATCTGGGGCGCCTTCGCGGAGCTGATCGAGAGGAACTACCTCCTCCTGCGGGAGATCCTCGAGTCCTCGGCCTCCGACGCCAACGCGCCCGCCGCATCCCCACGGCGCCAAGTCGGCGATTTCTACGCCTCGGCGCTCGACCAGGCCCGGCGCGACGCGCTGGGGTTTGCACCCATTCGGCCTTACCTCGACCGAATCGAAGCGGCGACCTCCACCGCGGACGTGGTCCACCTCCTCGCCGGGTTCCACGACACCGCAATCTGGGCGCTCTTCCGCCCCTTTGTCTACCCGGACCGAAACCGCTCTTCGATCTACGCGTTGTACCTCTACCAGGGGGACTCGGCCTTCCCGACCGCGAGTACTACCTCGCGGAGTCGTTCGCCCCGCAGCGCGAGGCGTACCGGACTCACGTCGCGCGCGTGTTCCGGCTCCTGGGGGAGCCCGAACCCACGGTCGATGCGGCGGCCACGACGGTCCTCGGGATCGAGACGGAGCTCGCCCGGGCAAGCCGGAGCGCCACCGACCTCCGGGACGACAAGAAAAACCACAACCCGATGACGATGGAGGAGCTCGTCGGCCACTATCCCGGGTTGCCGTGGGCCGACTACCTCGCGACCCGAGGTGCGGGATCCGCCGGTTACGTTGTGGTCGGCCAGCCGGAATTCTTCGCCGCGGTCGAGCGTCTCCTCGCGGGCCGCGCGCTCGGGGAGTGGAAGGTCTACCTCCGGTGGCATGTCGTGCACGCCTACGCTCCGTTCCTCCACGAGCCCGTCGAGCGGGAGGACTTCGAGTTCTTCCACCGGACTCTGTTGGGACAATCGGAGCCCGAGCCGAACTGGAAGCGCGCGGCTCTTACCATCGACGACGGCCTCGGAGAGGCGCTCGGCCAACTGTACGTCGAGCGCCACTTCCCCGCCGAGGCACGGACCCGGATGGTCGAGCTCGTCTCGGACTTACGGGGGGTCTTCCGCGACCGGCTGCAGACCCTCGAGTGGATGACCGCGCCGACGCGAGAGAAGGCGCTCGCGAAGTTCGACCGGTTCGTTTCCAAGATCGGCCACCCCGAGCGGTACCGGGACTACTCCTCGGTCACGATCCGCCGCGACGAGTTCGCCGCGAATTACCAGCGGGCGTCCCAGTTCGAGATCCGTCGTCAGATGGCCCGGATCGGAGCGACGGTCGACCGGTCGGAGTGGGAGATGACCCCGCAGACCGTCAACGCGTACTTCAGTCCCACCCAGAACGAGATCGTGTTCCCCGCCGGAATCCTCCAACCGCCGTTCTTCGACGTGACGATGGACGATGCGGTCAACTATGGTGGGATCGGGGCGGTCATCGGGCATGAGATCACCCACGGGTACGACGACCAGGGGCGCCGGTTCGATGCCAACGGGAACCTCGGCGACTGGTGGAGTGCCGACGACGCCCAGGAGTTCGAAGCGCGCGCCAAGGTCGTCATCGACGAGTACAACCGGTTGGAGGGCCTCCCCGGGGTGCACGTCAACGGCGAACTGACCCTGGGGGAGAACATCGCCGACTTCGGGGGAGTGAGTCTCGCGTACGAAGCACTCCAGCGGCGTCTTGCGGCGGACCCCTCCCGCCGGGTGGTCGTCGATGGGCTGACGCCCGAGCAGCGGTTCTTCCTCTCGTGGGCCCAGGTCTGGCGGCAGAACTGCCGGGAGCCGGAGCGTCGCCGGCGGCTGACGATCGACCCGCATTCGCCGGGCGAATTCCGGGCGGTCACGCCGCTCCTCAACTTCCCTGAATTCGCCCGGGCCTTCCCTTCGGCGAGCGCCGGATCGGCCGCACCGGCGGATGGGCGCCGGATTCGAATCTGGTAGGAGTTCCCCCCTCTCGCGCGGATCAGCGCCCGGCCCACCCGCGGACGTCGACCGGCCGGATCGGCGCAGCGTCGCGCACCGGTACGTCGGGCCACCGGCGGAAGCAACCTTCGAGCGCGATCCCGGCCGTTGCCGACCGGGTGGTCGAGCCGATTCTCCGCGGGGTGGTTTCGCCACGGGGGATCGGTTGCCGGACGGAACGGCGCTGGGTCGCTGGGGCGAACCGAACTCCACCCGAGGGACCGGTCAGGAATCCCGCGGACTCGCCGGTCCGACGTCGGCTTCGGCTTGGGTTCAAATATCGGGCAACGCCTCCCGTGCCTCGCGGCGGCCATGCAACGCAAGACGCTGCTCAGCCTCGCCTGCGTGGTCCTCTTCTTGGTCGCGGCGGTTCCGACGGACGCCTCGTCCGGTCGGTCCCCCATATCCGCGCCAGGGTCCGGAGCCGTCGCCTCCCACATGCCGCTGGCGCCGGACTCGACCCGGCCCGGTGGCCTACCCTCGGGCTGGAGCTATTGGAATCAGACCATCTACTGGGAGAATTACTCTCTGCAGTACTATCCGGGCACCCGTTACTTCTTCCCCGGCGTGAATATGTTCGACGCGCTGGTCGTCAGCAACCAGATCCCCGACGGCCAGATGACCGCCTACTACGTCAACGCCTCCGGCCACCTGCTTTCGTACGACCTCGAGACGGGTGCCTACCGAACTCTCGGGCCGTGGCCTACGAATCTCTCCAGTTACGACACCCCAGCGATGGTGCAGGGGTTCCAAGGGTGGAACGGCACGTTGACCGCGCTGTACGAGATGGGTTCCAACAGCAACGGATACGTCGACGTGGAGTGGTATAGCATCGCGAACGGTTCCTTCTATTGGGCCAATACAACCATCGATGAGACGACGAGCGCCACGAACGTGGACCTTGGCGTCCTCAACACCACGGGTTGGTTCTTTTACACGAACAACGCGGAGTCGACCGTCGACCTGTTCAACATCTTCTCGCATCAGCTCGCGACCGCCTCGGCGCCCGCGCTCCCGGCCTGGAACAGCGGCGTCTACGTCCCCGGCGCGGATCAAGTGGTCGAGGACGTCGATGATACGTCGAACAGCACGCTCGAAGTGCGCGCGTTCAACGCCACGTACTCGGGCGGCTCGGCCCCCACCATCCACATCGTCACGCGGTGGGGCGGAACAATCTCGGGAGCCGACGAAGAGAACATGCCCTACTTCTTCAACGTCTCCGGCTCCAAGACCACCCTTTGGGGCCTCGGTGGTGGGGGCAACCCGAACCGCAACATGGTCATTTCGCTGTACAAGAACATGGTGCAGGACGGTAGTCCCACGACGACGGACACAGGCAACCTGGGAACAACCGACCCCGCCGCGTACGCGTACTGGGACGATTCACAGTACTTCTTCAACGGCTACAATCCGGCCGTCGGTACCGGGAGCCAGGGTCCGTTCATCGATCCACTGAATGACTCCGGGATCTTTGCCAGCGGCGGAAGCAATGCGACGTGGTTCAACACGTTCCTGCACGGCTACGATTTCGGTTTCGGCGGGGGCCCCTGGGTCAACTCGTGGCAGTTCATCGGGCCACCGGCGGGATGGGTCAATGCGATCCTGGACAACGGCACCTCCTCGGCGAGATCGTGCGGCACGGTCTGCACGTTGATGCTCTACTGGCTCCCGGGGCACACCGGAGAGTTCAGCTCGCCCCCGCTCCCGGTGAGTTCGGTGAGCGGAATGTCACTCAGCTCATCCTCGATCCAGTGGACGTGGACCCAGAGCCCGAGCCCGGGAATCCTCAATGACACGTTGTATCTGTACACGGGTTCGACCTGCACCTCGCCGATCGACCAGTCTTCTGGCGGGGGGCCGCTCACGACCCACACCTCGACCGGCCTGCGGGGCGGGACGGCCTACTCGTTTGCCGTGGTCGCGTGGAATGCGTCGGGCGAGAGCACGTTCAGTGACTGCGCCGCGGCCACAACGTTCCCGGGCGTACCCCCCGCGCCGACCTCGCTGGCGGTCACCGGGGCGAACCTGTCCTCGCTGACGCTGATGTGGACGAACCCCCCGCCCCCGTCGTCCTTCAGCAACATCTCGCTCTCGTACGGGACGAGCGCAGAGTCGCTCACGACGGTGATATCGGTAGGGACGGTCGCAGCGGCCACGGTGACGGGGTTGCTCTCCGGCACTCTCTACTACGTGCAGGTCACCGCATGGAATGGCACCGTCCCCAGCGTCGGATCGTTGGAGGCCAGCGGGTCCACCCTCTATCGGGCGCCCTCCACCCCGTCAGGTCTCCATCAGACCGACAACACCACCACAACGATTCAGGTCGCGTGGACCAATCCAGCTCCGGGGACCTTCACGAACATCACGATCTACTACCATCGGGCCAACATCGGAATCGAATCCTCGATCTCGGCGGCGACCGCGACCACGGTCTCCCTTACCGGCCTCACCCCCGGCTCGGCCTACCTCATCGCCGTCGGGGCGTGGAACGTGACGGCGGCGTCGTCGGTTTCCCCGTACCTCCAGGCATGGACGACGGGCTCCCCGACCCGTGCGCCGGGCTCGCCGACTGGGCTGCACGTGACCAATGTCTCGGCGACCTCCATCTCGCTGGCGTGGGTCCTGCCCGCGGTCGGATTTGACAACGTCAGCCTCGAGTACCGCCTCGAGGGGACCGGGTCCACGAATACCACGCTCTCGTTGGGGGGTCGATTCTCGTCGTTCACCCTAGCTGCCCTCGCCCCGGATTCGACCTATCTGTTCTCGGTGGCCACGTGGAACCTGACGATCGGGTCGGGGTACTTCCCCTTCATCAACGGGACGACCGCGTCCAATGCGACGACCCCCGGCGGCGGGTCCGGATGCGGCGAACTCTGCAACCCGTGGCTGCTCGTGGCGGGTGGCCTTGCGATCGGCGTGGTCGTGGGCGCGGCGGGAACCGCTCTAGTCGTTCGGTGGCGCCATCGCTTGCCCCCTTCCTGACGACAGCGGGGTTCCATCCAGTTGCCTGGACGGCCGCCGTCCGGCGGGACGAACCGGACGCCTCACGCCCGCCCCCCGGAGCGGGCATGCTCGCACGCCGAACTGGGCCCCCACCCGCAGCCTCGACTAGGGAGCTGGACCCACTCGGGCTATACGATTAAATATGGCTGACAAGGTGGGCGATTCCCGCCGACATCTGTCTGACAAACAGAGCAGCTCGGCGGCGGCACTCGACCCACCGAGGGAAAACCACCGATGTTCCTGAAGCGGCTCAAGGTCCGGAACTTCAAGTCGTTCGCCGGGGCGACCGAGATCCCGTTCCAGCCGGGGTTCACGGGCGTTGCTGGCCCCAATGGGATGGGCAAGTCGAACATCTCCGACGCGATCCTCTTCGTTCTCGGCCCGACGAGCTCGAAGGCGCTCCGCGCCGACCGTCTCACCCACCTGTTCTTCAACGGCGGCTCGTCGAAGAAGCCCGCCACGGAGTGCGAGGTTTCCCTCGTCTTCGACAACGCGGACCGGCTCCTCCCCGTCGAGACCGACGAGGTCGAGTTGACGCGATACGTCAAGCTCGCTCCGAGCGACCCGAACGGCTACTACTCGTACTTCTACGTCAACGGCCGGCGGTCGACCCAGTCGGAAATGGATTCGGTCCTTTCCCACGCGAGGCTCGCAGGCGACGGGTACAACCTCGTCCAGCAGGGCGACGTGAATCGGATCGTCAGCATGGGGCCGGTCCCGCGGCGGGGACTCGTCGAGCGGCTCGCCGGGATCTCCCAGTACGACGACGAGCTTGCCCGGGCCGAGGGAAAGCGGGCCGACCTCGAGACGAACCTCGGCCAGATCAACACCCTCCTCACCGAGATCAAGAGCCACCTCTCCACCCTCGAGTCCCAGCGGCTGCAGGCGATCCAGTACAAGGAGCTCCAGGACGAACGCCACCGGGCGGAGGCCCGGCTCGCGCGCGCCGGCCACCGGATGGCCCGCCAAGAGGTCGACAGCTGCGCGAAGCACCTCGAGGACCTCCGGGGCCAGCTCGAGACGGTCCGGGCCGACACGCAGAAGCTCGAATCGGAGCGAACGGAAGTCTCGAACGCGATCGACCGGGTCGAACAGGAGATCGCGCGCCACGGCGGCCCGGAGGCCGCGAAGTTCAAGACCGAGCTCGACGAACGCCGCATGGCGTTCGCCCGACTCGACGAGAATGCCCTCGCCGCCCGGGGGGAGCTCGAGTCGCTCGCCACCCAGGCCGAGGAGCTCTCCGCCCGGCTCACCGCCGACCGGAGGGAGCTCGACGCGCTCAAGAAGAAGGAGAAAACCGGCGCCGACCGGCTCCAGAAGGCCGATGCCGGGCTGGCCACCCAGGCCGAGGCACTGAAGGAGGTCACCTCCGGGGCGGAACACTCGCAAGGGAAGCTCGCCGGGACCCGGAAGGAGATCCTCCGCCTCGAGGCCGAGCACGACCAGCGCCAGAAGTCGTGGCAATCGGCCGTCGCCGCCCGGGAGGAGACGAACGGCAAGCTCACCGCCATCGAGCGGGAGGCAGCTCAGCTCGAGGACGACCAGCGGACCCGGGAGATCGAACTCAAGGACCTCGAACTGCGGGTCAAGGACGCGCGGCCGGGGGGAGGGGCCGGCAAGCCGACCCCGGAGCTCCACAAGGAGTTCCTGCAGACCAAGAACCGGGAGACGAGCTTGAACGGCGAGCTCCAGAAGCTCTCCCAGGAGGTCCTCGAGCTCAATCGCCGGTACATGGCCCTCGACGCCCGGCTGAAGGCGCGGGCCGACGGCGGCCGCGGTGCCGGGATGCTGGCGGCGGTCGACTACCTCCTCTCGCAGCGAAACCTCGGGAAAATCGCCGGAATCCGGGGGACGGTCCAGGAACTCTCGTCGTTCAAGGCCGAGCACGCGACGGCCCTCACGGTCGCTGCGGGGGCCCGATTCCAGGCACTGGTCGTCGAGACCGACCAGGTCGCCGAGGAGTGCATCCGGCTCCTCCGCTCCGAGAAGCGGGGGCGCGCCACGTTCCTCCCCCTCAACCGGATGCTCCCGGGCCGTCCGAAGGGGAAGTCGCTGGTCGCCTCGCAGTCGCCGGGGGCGGTCGGCTTCGCCCTCGACCTCGTCCAGTACCGAGGAGGAACTGGGCGGCGCCTTCTGGTACGTCTTCGGGGAAACGGTCGTCATGGACGACCTTTCCCACGCCCGCACCCAGATGGGGGGCGTCCGGCTCGTCACGGTCCAGGGGGACCTCATCGAGGCGACCGGGGCGATCTCGGGTGGCTACCTCGAGACGGGGGCCAACGCCCGCGGAGCCGACAATGCCGCCGAGCTGAAGCGACTCGGCGACGAACTGCGGGCGAAGAGCCAGTCCGAGTCCGACGTCCGTGCAGAGCTCGCCACGCTCGGACCCAAGGTGCGGGCGATGGGCGACGAGCTCGCCAAGCGCACCGCGGAGACCCAGGCCCACGAATCGACCCGGTCGGTACCTGGAGAAGGAGCTGGCCAGCGCCCGGGACCGGCTCGCCGAGGTCAAGAAGCGGGCCGCCGCATCGCGGTCCGCCCGCGTAGCGGCCGAGGCGGAGCTCGCGAAGGCCGTCGAGCTCGTCACGCGGCGCGAGACGTCGGTCGCCGAGGCGAAGACGGCCCTTTCCGGTCACCAGAAGGAGTACCTCGGGAACCTCCCGGAGGCCCTTTCCTCGAAGATCCGCGCCCTCCAGGAGGCGAACCAGGCCGCGAACGACGAGCGGCTCGCCGCGAGCCGGGAGCTCGAGGCGCTCCGCGCCTCGATCCAGGCGGCCGAGTCAGCGACCGCCGCCCGGCGCACCGAGTTCGACGGACTGAAAGAGTCGCGCACTCAGAAGGAGACCCTTCTCCAGGAAGTCGAATCGAACCGCGACGCCGCGAGGGCCGCCCTCGAGACGATGCGGTCCGTCGAGTCGAAGCAGATCGACCGGGTCAAGGAACAGTCCGAGGAGAAGCGGAAGCTCGATGAGCGTCGCCTGAAGCTCGTCGACCAACTGGCCCGCGCCCAGGAGTCGCTCCGGACCCGTTCGACGATGGTCGACCAGGAGCAGGTCCGACTCCAGCAGGCCGAAGCCCACCTCGCCGAGGTCGAAGCGGCGCTGAAGGAACTCCCGGCTCCGGACGCGGACGAGAAGCCCGTCTCGGTCGAGGACCTCAAGCGGACGATCCAGACTGTCTCGGCGCAGCTCGAGTCGATGGGTTCGGTCAACCTTCGGGCCCTCGAAGAGTACGACCAGGAAAAGGGCCGGCTCGACGAGTTCCAGGGCGAGGTGAACCGGCTCTCCACGGAGAAGCAGGACCTCCTCGCGCTCGTCGGCGAGATCGAGCAGAAGAAGCGGACGAAGCTCACCGAGGTCGTCGCCTCGGTCGCGACGGGGTTCCGCGAGATCTACGGAGAACTTTCCGGCGGTGGCGAGGGGGAGATCGCCCTCGAGAACCCCGCCGACCCGCTCGCCGGGGGTCTCCTCATCAAGGCCCGCCCGATCGGCAAGAACGTCCAGCGCCTCGAGCAGCTTTCCGGCGGGGAGAAGTCCCTCGCGAGCCTCGCGTTCGTGTTCGCCCTCCAGCGCCACGACCCGAGCCCGCTCTACGTCTTTGACGAGGTCGACATGTCGCTCGACGGCGTCAACGCCGAGAACGTCGGCCGGATGCTCCGGCGCAACGCCGAGCGGGCCCAGTTCGTGGTCATTTCGCTCCGGAAAGTGACGCTGAAGTTCGCCCACCGGCTCTTCGGGGTCACGATGCACGGGGACGGATGCTCCCGCGTCGTCGGGCTGAAGCTCGACGAGATCGTCGACGTCGACGAGAAGGACCGGGCCCCCGAGATGCTCATCGCCCCCGCCGCGTCGGGGGCCGCATGACGATCAGCGAGCACGCCGCGGCCGAGCTCGCCGCGCAGGTCGTGCCCTCCCCGCACGACCCGGTCGACCCGGTGTCCCGGGAGGCGGCCGAGCGGATGCTGAACTACCTGATCTTCCACCGCTCCCTCCTCGGGGAATCGGACGCGACCCCGGCGCTCCTCGAACGGTACCTCTCGCTCGTCCGCGACCTGAAGGAAGGGGTCCACATCGTCATCGCCGACCCGTACCAGAAGGCGACGGCGATGCTCTTCGAGCTCGTCATGGACGAGGCGTTCGACCCATGGGAGATCGACCTTGCCCGATTCACCGAAGCGTACCTCGAGCGGGTCCGCTCCGAGGGGGGGGTCGACTTCGCGGTCGCCGGCCGGCTCCTCTACATGGCGTGGAGCATCCTCTACCTCCAATCGAAAGAGTTGCTGCAGAATCGCGCCCTTCCCGCGGCCGACCCGGCGGGCGGAGACCCCGCGGTCGAGCTGGCCGCGTCCGACGACGGGTACCTCGGCTCCCTCGGGAGCCCGGAGGCGGTCGACGTCACCACCGCCGTCCTTGGCGAGACGGACGACCCGGCGCTCGTCCAGATGGTCCGGCACCCCGAAACGCGGCCGGTGAGCCTCCTCGAGCTCGTCCACGCATTCGGCAACGCCGAGGAGGAGGCCCGCACCGCCCTCCGGATCCAGGAGCTCCGCGAGCGGCTCCGGGAGGAGCAGAAGGCGTCCCCCGAGGTCCTCGTGCACGGCGACATCCCCGAGCGCGACCTCACCAACGCGTGGGAGATCGCGCGGCACCACCCGGCGAACCAGCCGTTCCCGATCACCGAGCTCTGGCGGGCCGCCGAGGGACGCGACCGGCTCGTGTCGGTGTTCCTCGCCCTCCTGTTCCTCAGCCGGGAACGGGTGATCGACCTCCACCAGGACCGGATCGGGGAGACTCCGCTCGTGCTGGTCCGGATCGCCGACGTCCGGCCCGCCCAGGCGCCGGAGGCGTGACGATGCCCGCCAAGGTCGACGCGCTCCAGCTGCGCATGGAAGCGCTCCTGTTCGCGTCCGGAAAGCCGCTCAGCGTGAAGGAGCTGACCGACGCCCTCGGGGTGGCTGACTTCCGTCCGGTCCAGGTCGCGCTCAAGAAGCTGATCCGGGCGTACGACGGCCGGCAGACGGCGCTCGAGGTCCGGCACGTCGGCGACCGGTACGCCCTCCAGCTCCGCCCCGAGTTCGTCCCCGGGGCCCAGTCGGTGACGCCGGTCGAGATGGCGCCGCGGACCCTCAAAGCGCTCACGCTCATCGCGTACCACCAGCCGGTCCTCCAGAGCCTGCTCGCGAAGATGCTCGGCGAGGCGGCGTACGAGGAGGTCGACCGGCTCCGGGGACTCGGCCTCATCCGGGCCGAGCCGAAGGGCTCGACCCTCGAACTCTGGACGACGAAGGCGTTCGCCGAGTACTTCGGGATCGCCTCGACGAAGCCGGAGGAGATCCGACGGTTCCTCGAAACGAAGCTGAAGATCACGCCCGCGAGCCTCGCGGCGGCCGTCGCCGAGGAACCGACCGAGACTGGGCCAGCGGCCACGACATCGCCCGCCGACCCTCCCGTCGAGGCGGCCGGCCCGGACTAGCGAACCCGGTCCCGGTCAGAACGCCCCGCACCCGGGGCATCGGACCGGCTCCGCCGGGCGGAGCGCCCCGCAGTACGGGCAGGCGAACGTCGCTGGCGGGGGTGGTCCGGCCCAATGGGGCGGCGGAGGAGGCGGAGCTCCGAACGGAGGCGGTGGGGGAATGGCGCCCGGGTACGTCCCCGGCGGGGGGGCGACCCCGGACCCCACGTTCGCGGGGGGCGGGGGCCCGTACGCCCAGGGCGGGGCCTGGTACGGACCGGTCGGGGGGACCCGCTGGCGGCGGACCCGCTCGTCCCACACCACGAGGGCGACGAGGGCGACCGCGAGGAGGACCCCCGCGAAGATCAGCAGGTAGGTGACCACCGGGGTCGGCGGCGCGAGCCCGAGCGTGAGCGGGGGCGGGAGGCCGGGCGTGGGCCCCGTGTAGTTGAACCCGCGGACCGAGGAGTTCTGGTACGAGCCCAGGAACTCGTCCGCCGCGAGGCCGCCCCACCCGGTCGTGGCATCCCAGCCCGGAGCGGCCGAGAAGATGTAGTTCCCGCCGGTCGTCACGTCGAGGAACGGGTCGCCGGGGACCACGTTCGCCGCGTAGTACCCCGCCATCCGGTAGAGCGCCGGGTCGAGCCAGCCGAACGAGTGGTTCGCGACCGCCGACCACTCGGCGAGGAGTCCCGCGAAGAACGGGGAGGCGATGCTCGTCCCCTCGAGGATCCCGAAGTACGTGCCGTTCGCATCGTGGGCAACGTAGGCGATCGTGTCGTTCGCGGGGAAGGCGACGTCGGGGGTGGCCCGGCCGAGGAACGTCGCGCCCTGCAGCCCGCCGGCCACCGAGATTGCCGGCTGCGCCGCCGAGTCGAACTGCCATCCCGGCTCGGGGATGACCGTCGAGAGCCCGCCCTCGGACCCGGAAAGGTTCCCCCCCGAGTCGCCGTCGTACCAGGCGGTCTGGCTCGCGAGGCCGGTGACGTTGGGGTCGAACTGGTCGGGGAGGGGGCCGTTCGCGGACCACGTCCCGCTCGGACCCCCGAGCAGCGAGACCGACACGCCGCCGACGGCCATCGTCCCGTACGACGCGAACGCCGCCGTCGACGGCCATCCCGGCCACTGGCCCTGGAACCGGCCGGAGAGGTACGAGGGGGCGTTCCCTTGGTCGCCGCTCGCGGCGACGACGGTGACCCCGGTCGCGGCGGCGTGCATCAGTTCCAGGTTCCACGCCGAGTCGTTCAGGTCGGGAAGCGCGAACGAGTTCGTGACCGAGTCGAGTCGGGCGCCGGAGTAGTTGTAGGCGAGCGCCGCCGCGAGCGCGGCCGCGAAGTCGTCCGCGACCGGTCCGAGCGGCGCCGAGTCGGGGGTGTTCTCGAACACGCTCGCCGCGAAGTAGAAGTTGACCACGGTGGCGCCGGGGGCCGCGCTCCCGGCCATCTCGATGTCGAGCGAGTTCTCCGCCTCGTCGAACGTCGTGTCGTTCGCGTTCCCGTACGAGCCGGGGGCGGGGGGCGTCACGTTGTCGACGGTCACCGGGACCCCGGCGTAGTGGGGCGTCGGCCAGTCGGAGGGGAACGTGTCGTTGAAGTAATCGGAGATCTGCGACGGGTCCCACGGCGGCAGGTTCGCCTGCGTCGTCGCGTTGTACCCGCTCATCAGGATCGTGGCGACCGCCTGCCCGGTGGCGAACGTGTGGTTGATGCCGGACGCGCTCCCCCCGGGAAACAGCCGGTTCTCCCCGTACGCCTGGGTGTAGTCCGAGCCGGTATCGAGTTCGACCCCCGAGGCGTTGGCGTCGATGACGTACGTCCCGAGCCCGCTCCGGGGACCCTCGTGGACCTCGCGCAGCGAAACACTCGGAAGGGTCGGTGACCGCGCGAGCCCGCCGACCCCGTACACCATGGGGGCGATCGCGGCCGGGAGGGTCGGAGACCCCACCCAGGCCCACGCCCCATCGGAGGGGGCCCCGACGCCGACGACGTCGGTCGCGAACGCCGCGTCCGCCGACGGGGTTGAGAGCGTAAACCGGAGCGAGAGCCGGTCCGCGGAGACCGAAAAGCCGGACCCGCCTCGCGCCGCGAAGAACTGCTCGAGCGCCGTGATGTTCGTGGCCGACGGCGAGAACCGTTGCTCGAACTCCCGTTCCGTCAGGAACGCGGGCGGATGAGGTCCGGTCAATGCGGCATCGAACGCCGCGAGGCCGGTCGCATCCCGCGGCTCGAGCGAGACCGTCATCGGAAGGTCCACCGGCGCCGCGGAGGCGGGGACGGGCGCGAGAGGGACCCCGCCCTCGGCGTCGACGAGCAGACGCACCGCCCCCGACCCGGGACTCGACTCCGACGCGGCGAGGGGAAGCCCGAGCGCGCTCCCCACGAGGAGGACCGAGAGCACGAGCACCCAGGTCGCGCGGGACACGGTCCGTTACCGGCCCGGCCGAGATAAGTCCGGGCGTTCCGACCGCCTCGGCAACCCTTTATTCCGTCGGGCTCGTGAACCGCCGATGGGGACCGCGCGCGAGTCGGGACCCTGCGTGTTCTGCGAGATCGTCACGGGACGGGCTCCCGCCCACGTCGTGTACGAGGACGCCGCGACGATGGCGTTCCTCGACATCTTCCCGTTCACGCGGGGGCATCTCCTCGTCGTCCCGAAGCGCCACGTTGACCGGCTGGTCGACCTCGCCCCCGGAGAGTACGCCGCCTTCCTCGGGTCGGTCGTCCAGGCGTGCCGACAGGTCGAGCGGCTCTCGACCGACTACAACGTCGGGCTCAACCAGGGTCCGCTCGCCGGGCAGATCGTCTTCCACCTCCATTTCCACGTGATCCCGCGGTACAACGACGGAAACCCGTTCGCCCAGCTTCCCCGGACCCGGCTCGACGCGACCGACGCGGCCGGCGTCGTCCGGGACCTCGGTGGGCCGCTCCGCCGATGACCGAGCCCCGGCGGCCGGCCGTCGCAGGTTCGTTCTATCCGGCCGACGGCGCCGCGCTCGCCCACGCGGTCGAGGGTGCGTTCCTCGACCCCCGGGGCCCCGGCGAGCTGCCGACCCGGCACCGGGCGCGGGAGCGGACGATCCGGGCGATCGTGGTCCCGCACGCCGGGTACGTCTTCTCCGGCCCGATCGCGGCGCTCGCGTACCGGCGGGTCGCGGCGGACGCGGCCGCCCGGTCGATCCTCGTCCTTGGGGTCGACCACTACGGTCTGGGCCCGGCGGCCGCGCTCTCGGAGCGTCCCTGGATGACCCCGCTCGGGGTCGTCCCGGGCGACCCGGACCTCTCGCGGGCCCTGACGAGCGGACCCGTTGTGGTCGACGAGGCGGCCCACCGGCGGGAGCACTCGATCGAGGTCCAGCTGCCGTTCCTCCAGTACACCGAGCCCGCGCCCAAGGTGGTCCCGCTCCAGATCCGGTATGCCTCCCTCGACGAGCTGCTCCAGATCGCCACCGTCGTCCGAGCAGCCGTCACCGGACGGGACGTCCTTCTCGTGGCGTCGACCGATTTCTCCCACTACGTCCCGCCCGCGACGGCGCGGCGCCTCGACGCCCTCGCGATCCGGGAGATCGAGCGGCGCGACGCGGGCGCCCTCTACCGGGTGGTCCGGGATCGGGAGATCTCGATGTGTGGGATCGCGCCGACCACCGTGCTGCTCGCCGCCCTCGCCGACGAGCCGCTGACGGCGACGACCCTGGCCTGGGGCCATTCCGGGGAGGCCGAGCCGATGGCCGACGTCGTGGGGTACGCGTCGGTCGTCCTCGCGCGGGCCTAGCCGGCGCGGCCCCGGACCTTCCCGAGGACGTACGGGAGGAGCCCGCCGCGGGCCAGGTACTCGAGTTCGACCGGGGAGTCGACCCGGCACCGGACGCGGAACGTCCGGGCCGTGCCGTCGTCCGCGGTCGCCCGCACCTCGAGCTCGCCCCGCACGGCGAGCGGTCCCCCGCCGACGGTCGTCACCCGGTACGTCTCCCGGCCCGTGAGGCCGAGCTCGTCGACCCCCTTCCCCTCCGGGAACTCGAGGGGAAGGACCCCCATCCCGACGAGGTTCCCGCGATGGATCCGCTCGAAGTTCCGGGCGATCACGGCCCGAACCCCAAGGAGGAGCGGACCCTTCGCGGCCCAGTCGCGCGAGCTTCCCTGCCCGTAGTCCTTCCCTGCGAGGACCAGCAGCGGGGTCTTCCGGGCCTGGTAGGCGCCCGCCGCCTCGTAGATGGTCGTGACCGGGCCGTCGGGCAGGAGCGTAGTGAACCCGCCCTCCTTGCCGCCCGCGAGCCGGTTCTTGAGCCGGACGTTCGCGAACGTGCCGCGGACGAGGACCTCGTGATTCCCCCTCCGGGTGCCGTAGGTGTTGAACTCGCCGAGCTCGACCCCCTGCGCGATCAGGTACTTCCCGGCCGGGCTGTCCATCGGGATGTTGCCGGCGGGGGAGATGTGGTCGGTCGAGACCTGGTCCCCGAGGACCGCAAGGACGCGCGCGCCGTCGACCACGACCCCGCCGACCTCGGTCGGCATCGTGGGGAGGGAGAAGTAGGGCGGCTCGCGGAGGTACGTCGAGTCCGGGTCCCACGGGAACTTCGGTCCCGACCGGGTGGGAAGGGCGTCCCAGTTCCGGTCGCCGACGGTGATCGCGCGATACTTGTCCTGGAAGAGCGCCGGGTCGAGCGACGACTCGACGAGGGCCCGCACGGCGCTCGCCGTCGGCCAGAGGTCGCGGAGGTACACGGGCGCCCCGTCGCGGGAGGTCCCCAGCGGCTCGTGGGCCAGGTCGAGGTCCATCCGGCCGGCGAGCGCGTAGGCGACGACGAGCATCGGCGACGCGAGGTAGTTCGCCCGGACCTGGTTGTGGACCCGGGCCTCGAAGTTCCGGTTCCCGGAGAGGACGGCCGCGTAGTACGCGTCCGAGGCCTCCACGGCGTGGGCGTCCTCGGGCGGGAGCGGACCGGCGTTCCCGATGCAGGTCGTGCAACCGTACCCGACGACCTCGAACCCGATCGCCTGGAGCGGCTGGAGAAGTCCGGCCCGTTCGAGGTACGCCGTCACGACCTTCGAGCCCGGCGCGAGCGAGGTCTTGACCCACTTCGGTGGGGCGAGGCCAAGTTCCTGGGCCCGCCGGGCCATGAGGCCCGCGCCGACCATCACCGAGGGGTTCGACGTGTTGGTGCAGCTCGTGATCGCGGCGATCACGACCGCCCCGTCCGGGGGTCCCCCGTTGGCGGCGACCGCCTTCCGAGGGTGCCCGCCGCGGTACTCGGCGAGGGCCGACCGGAACGACTGCGGGGCGTCGGCGAGGCGGACCGACTGCTCGGGGTTCTTCGGGCCCGAAACCGTCGGCTCGATCTTCCCGAGGTCGATCTCGAGGACGTCGGAGAACTCCGGCTCGAGGGTCGTGCCGTCCCGCCACATACCGGTGGCCCGGGCGTACGCCTCGACGCGCCGCACGACCGCCGGGTCCCGACCGGTCCCCTCGAGGTACCGGACCGTGGCGCCGTCGACCGGGAAGAGCGCGGCCGTCGCGCCGTACTCCGGACACATGTTGGAGATCGTGGCCCGGTCGGGCACGCTGAGCGCATCGAGCCCCGGTCCGAAGAATTCCACGAACTTCTCCACGACCCCCTTCTTGCGAAGGGCGTGGGTGACGGTCAGGACGAGGTCCGTCGCGGTGGTCCCCTCGGGAAGGCGTCCGGAGAGGCGGACCCCGACGACCTCGACCGGCGGGAGGAAGCACGGCTCGCCGAGCATCACCGCCTCCGCCTCGATCCCGCCGACCCCCCACCCGAGGACCCCGAGGCCGTTCACCATCGTCGTGTGCGAGTCGGTCCCGACGAGCGTGTCGGGGAACGCGACCGCCTCGCCGCTCGCGTCCGTGCGGCGGTCGACGACCGAGGCGAGGAACTCGAGGTTCACCTGGTGGCAGATCCCGTTCCCCGGCGGGACGATCCGCACGTTGCGGTACGCCTGCTGGGTCCACCGGAGGAAGTCGTACCGCTCGCCGTTCCGCTCGTACTCGCGGTCGAGGTTGATCGCGAGCGATTGGGCCGTTCCGTAACTGTCGACCTGGACCGAGTGGTCGACGATGAGGTCGACCGGAACGTCCGGGTTGATCGATTCGACCGGGAGACCGACCCGCTCCGCGGCCGACCGCATCGCGGTCAGGTCCACGATCGCCGGGATCCCCGTGAAGTCCTGCAGGAGGACGCGGGACGGGTAGAACGGGAGCTCGCGCGCCCCGGAGTCGCCCGTGTTCGCGAGCCGGACGACCGTGGCGACGTCGACGAGCCGGGGGTCGTAGTGGCGGACGAGGTTCTCGAGGAGGATCCGGACGGTCAGCGGGCGACGTGCGAGCTTCGCCGCGTCGACCCCAGGGATCCGGTCGACCCGGAACACGGCGGACCGTTCGCCAGGCACGTCGAGCGTCGCGCGGGCGCCGAGGGGGTCGGGAGCGTTCATGCCCCGGACAGGGGGGGCGGGTTCAAGTCCTTGACTCCGCCCGGCCGTGGCGGCGGCGCCCGCGCCGGCCTAATGAAGCCGTGGCGCTCCCCCCGCGTCGGTCGGCATGATCCTCAGCGACACGCGGATTCGCGAAGCGGTCGAGACCGGGCGGATCGTGATCCGGCCGTACCGACCGGACTGCCTCGGCACGAACTCCTACGACGTCCACCTCGGTCCGTACCTCGCGACCTACACCGACGGCGCGCTGGACGCCCGCCGACCGAACGCGATCGAGGAGGTCCGGATGCCGAAGGAGGGGTTCGTCCTCGTCCCGGGGCAGCTCTACCTCGGGGTCACCGAGGAGTACACCGAGACGCACGGGTACGTCCCGTTCCTGGAGGGGAAGTCGAGCGTCGGCCGGCTCGGGATCGACATCCACTCGACCGCCGGCAAGGGCGACGAGGGGTTCTGCAACTACTGGACGCTCGAGATGTCCGTGAAGGTCCCGGTCCGGATCTACGCCGGGATGCCGATCGGGCAGTTGATCTATTTCGAGATCTCCGGACCGATCGAGCGGGGATACGATACGAAGTCGAGCGCGAAGTACCGGACCGTCAGTTCGCACCCGATCCCGTCGCGGATGCACCTCAATTTCAAGGGGCCCGCCGCGGACGCGGCCCGTTCGCCCCGTACAGGAAGAAGGCGGGCCGCCCCGGGCGGGCACGGTCGCGTCGCCCGGCGGGGTCGTGCGCGGCGCCCTCGTTCTCGGGCAGCACGGTAACCGAGCCGAGGGAGAACCGGCGGGCGAGGTACCCCTCCGCGCCCCGGAGGGCCCCGAGCTCGTCGATGGTGGCCGCCGGGTCCCGCTCGGAGCGGAGCGCCGGCACGACGCGGCTCACGTACTTCGCGACCTCGCCCCGGTGGGCCGCGAGCTCCGGGTGCGCGGCGGCCCGGCCCAGGACCGCGGCGACCGGGAGCGACTTCGGGTCGGCCGCGAGCGCCTCCCGGGTCCATCGCTCGACCTGCACCTTCCAGGGGGCCGCGACGAAGAACACGACCCCTTCGGGAGCCTCGCTCCGTTCGGTCGCCATCCGCACGATCGGCCGGAGGTCGTCCTCGACCCGGTCCAGGAACGCCTCGGTGGCGTCCGCCCGGTCGTCCCGGGCAAACTCCTCGAGGGTCGGGAACAGGGCCGTCGCGACGAGTCCGGGGAACCGACCGGCGCCGAGCTCCTCCGCGAGATGCGGCGTCGTGGGTCCGAGCAACCGGATCCAGGCGTCGGCGAGCCGCTGGAGCGCCGGTCCGTGCGAACCGCCCCGCGCGTGATACCGCCGGACGAGCGCCGGGATCCGTCCATAGACGAGCTCGGCGACCTCCCGGAGCCGTCGTCCCTCGACCCCCGCCCGCACGTCGCGGACGACCGCGTGCATCGCGCTGGCGAGCCACCGGTCGAGCTCGGGCGGACCACCGCCGCCCTCCGCGAGCGACTCCCGGACGAGCCGGTCGCACTCTTCGACCCGAGCGCGGGCGTCGTCGACGAGACGCGGGGACCACTCGATGTCCTGCTCGGGGTTCGCGGCCTCGAGGTAGAAGAGCCGGATCGCGTCGGCTCCCCAGCGGGCGAGCGATTCGGGGATCGGAGGCACCGCGACCCCCTTCGACCCGACGTCCTTCTTCGACAGCTTGTCGCCGGCCGCGTTGACGAGCCACCAGTGCACGAGGAGCCCGCGGGGCTGGCGCTCCCGAGGAAGTAGGAGCGCATGAGTGGCGAGGAAGACCGGGAAGTGGACCCGCTTGTGCTCCTTGCCGCCGATGTTGAGGTCGAGGGGGTACCAATACGCGAACGCCTCCCGGGCCTCGCGCTGCACGCCGGGGTCGACCGAGGGCTCGCCCGGCCCCTCGCCGAGGATCGCGTGGTCGAAGAACGCGTCGGTGAGGCCCGCGACCGGGATCCGGTTCGCCGCGACGAACGGGCGGAGCACGAAGTACGCCGGGTAGAACGTCGAATCCGCGATCGGCTCGATCACCCAGCTCGGGTCGAGCGGGAACGGGGTGCCGAGCCACCGTCCCTTCCGGGTGCAGGGCCGGTCGTCGAACCAGTCGAGGACCGCGGGAAGTTCCCGGCCGTACTCGGCGGGGACGACGGCCAGCGATTCGAGGGCCCCGAGGGTCCGGGCCTTCCAGTCTCCCCATCCGTACCGGAGGAACCACTGGTCCGGGACGAGACGGATCTCCACGGCGTGGCCGTTCCGGCAGACGACCGGCTCGGAGAACTCCCGGAGGTCGAACGAGTCGCCGTCGACCCGGAGGAGCTCGGCGACCTCCCGCCGGGCATCGGCGACCGGCCTCCCCCCGTGGAGGTCGGACCGCATCCGGCCCCGGACGAACTCGAGCCGGTAGAGCCGTTCCGTGGCCGCGTCGAGGGCGGCCCGGTCGGCGAGGCCGACCGCGCCGGTCGCCCGGACCGCGCGAGACGCCGGCACCCCGTCACCAGCGACGAGCTCGCGGTCGGAGCCGGTCAACTGCTCCGCCGCCGGCAGGTCGACGACCGCCACCGCCGGCGGGAGCCGGCCCCGCGTGTCGGCGTCCAGCTCCTGGACGGCGAGCCAGTCGGCGGGGGCATGGGCGGGGACCGACATGACGACCCCCGTTCCGACGGCGGGGTCGACGAGCGGGCTCGGAAGGATCGGGACCATCGCTCCGGTCCGCGGCACCCGGACCGACCGGCCCACGAGCTCGGCAACGTCCACGACGTGACCCACATGGCCGCCGTGCTGGCTGACCAGTCGGTGGGCCGCGGCCGGGGCGACGAGGTAGCTCCGCTCCCCGTGGTGCCAAACGGCGAGGCCGCCGGTCGGCGGGACCCAGAGGTTCGTCACCCCGTAGATCGTTTCCGGGCGCAGCGTCGCCGTCAGGAGGAGCCGCCCGTCGTCGAGAGCGAACGGGACGGTCGTGTAGACGGTCGTTTCCGCCTCCCCTCCCTGCGAAAGGTCGGTCTCCGACGCGTCGACCGAGACGGGACCGCACACCGGGCAGACCGCGGCGTAGTGGGGGCCCTGCCGGAGGCCCCCACGCGCGTGGAGACGGCGGAACTGCCATCGAACGAACGCCTGGTAGTCGTCGTCGACGGTCGTGACGTACGCCCGCTCGTCGACGAGGATCCCGAAAGACCGATACACCGCGAGGTACGTCGTTCCGAGAAACCGCGCGGCGGACACGGGGTCCTCCAGGGTCGCCCACTCCCCCTCGGGGATCCCCTGCGTGCGCAGGGCGGCGACGGTGCGGGATTCGCGCTCGCGGACCTTCTGGGCGAACGTGACCGCGGGGAGCCCCGACGCGTGGGTGCCGGTCGGGAAGAACACCGAGCGACCGGACATCCGGTAGTACCGGTGCAGGACGTCGGCCAGGGTCATCCCCCGGAGGTGGCCGAGGTGGAGGAACCCGCTCGACCCTGGATAGGCGACGATGGCGTAGAACTTCTCGCGCGTCCCGTCGGTCCGGGCCTCGGAAAGCCGGGCCCGGCCCCACTCCTCCTGCCAGTGGGCGTCGCGCGCGGGGTCCATCGGGGGGGATTCGAGCCCCGGGGCATATTAGACCCCGACGGCGGAGCGGGTGCCGGTGGGGGCGGGAAGCTGTAATGGCCCCCGCCCGAGTCTCGCCGCGCCGTGCGGGTCATCGAGATCTTCCACTCCGTGCAGGGAGAGGGCCCGTTCACCGGGTTCCGTACCTCGTTCGTCCGGACCGCCCGGTGCAACCTCCGGTGCACCTGGTGCGACACGACCTACTCGTTCGGACCGGGGAAGGAACGCTCCCTGGCCTCGATCGTCCGGGAGGTCGCCGGCCACCGCACGCACCACGCCTGCCTCACCGGCGGCGAGCCGCTCCTGCAAGCGGAATCGCCCGAACTGCTCCGCAAGTTCGCGGCCCGGGGGATGACGACCGTCGTCGAGACGGGTGGCTCCCTCGACGTGGCGCCGTATCTCGCGATCCCGGGAGTCGTCCTCAGCGTCGACGTGAAGTGCCCGGCGTCGAAGATGGAGAAGCGGAACCGGTGGGCGAACCTCCCCCTCCTCCGTCCGACCGACGTGGTGAAATTTGTCATCCAGGACCGAAAGGACTACCGGTACGCGAAGGAAGTGTTCGCGAAGGAGCCGATGCCCTCGAACGTGGTCTTCCAGCCCGTCTACGGCACCGACGGGGGGCGATTGGCCGACTGGGTTCTCGCCGACCGGCTCGATGTGCGGGTGATGGTCCAGGAGCACAAGGTCCTCTTCGGGGACGTCCCCGGCCGGTAAGGGCCGCGTCGCCTCCTCGCACCCTTTATAGCCGCCCCCCGTCCGGAGCCGTCCCCATGCCGAACGAGGTCCCGTCGCGTCCGTCGGACCTCGGCCTCTCTTCCGTGTTTGGGAAGGCCCGGTCGATGGTCTTCCCGAGGAGCGTCCTCGCGGGCCACGGCGTCCTGACCGAGCTCGGCGCCATGTGCCGCCAGTTCGACTTTCCCGACCGCGGCGCGGTCGTCACCGGTACGACGACCGTGCAACTCGCCGGACGCCGGGCGGTCGAGATCCTCAACGAGTCGAAGTTCGACGTCGCCACTATCGTCGCGCACGAGGCGACCTCGGCCGAGGTCGACCGGGTGCTCGGGGAGGTCCGCGGCTCGGGCGCCCGATTCCTGATCGCCGTCGGCGGGGGGAGCAAGATCGACATCGCGAAGGTGGCGGCCGCCCGGGCGCACCTTCCGTTCGTCAGCGTTCCGACGTCCGCCGCGCACGACGGGATCGCCTCTCCCCGCGCCTCGCTCCGCGATTCCGGGAAGGTGACGAGCGAACCGGCCGTCGTGCCGATGGGGGTGCTCGCCGACACCTCCGTGATCGTCCAGGCCCCGTTCCGGCTCCTCGCCTCGGGGTGCGCGGACGTCATCTCGAACGTCACCGCCGTCCTCGACTGGAAGCTCGCGGCCCGCCTGCGGAGCGAGGAGTTCTCCTCGAGCGCCGCGACGCTGGCCGAGTACGCGGCCCAGGAGATCACCGAGCACGCCTCGTTGATCAAGCCCAACCTCGAGGAATCGGCGTGGATCGCCATCCGACCGATCATCGTCGCCGGCCTCGCCATGAGCGTCGCCGGCTCGTCCCGGCCGTGCTCGGGGAGCGAACACCTCTTCAGCCACGCGCTCGAGCGCGGCGCGAAGCCGCCGAGCCTCCACGGCGAACAGTGCGGGGTCGGTTCGATCATGATGATGTACCTGCACGGCGGCGACTGGAAGCGGATCCGGACCGCCCTCCACACGATCGGGGCGCCGGTCACCGCGGCCGAGCTCGGGGTCACCGGTGCGGAGGTCGTGGAAGCGCTCGTCCAGGCCCACGCGATCCGGCCGGAGCGGTACACGATCCTCGGCGACAACGGCCTCACCCGCGAGGCGGCCGAACGGCTGGCCAGCGTCACCGGGGTCCTGGGGTGAATCATGGCGGAGATCACGCTCCTCTCGCAAGCGCAGGCCAAGGTCGGCTTCGAGTTCATCTTCCAGGGGGCGGCGCCGGTCTGCCGGACGTGCCCGTACCGGCACGCGTGCCTGACCCTCGACGCCGGACGCCGATACGCCGTGACCCACGTCCGGCCCGTCTCCCACCCGTGCGCGCTCCAGGAGACGACCGCTGCGGTCGTGGAGGTGGAGGGGGTGACCCGGCCGCTCGTGGTCGAGTCCCAGACCGCGGTCGTGGGGAGTTCGGTCGAGACCGGTCGGTACGGCTGCAACCGGCTCGACTGCGGCAACTGGGACATCTGCTCCGGCCCCTCGCTGCCGGCAAAGCAGCGGTTCCGCATCGCGAAGGTCCACCCGGAGCCGGCCGAGTGCCGGATCGGGCGAACCCTCAAGCGCGTGGACGCCCTCTGAGGGAGCCGGTGGCGGGGCTGTGGGGTAGTTTCGGCGACGGGGACGACCCCCGCGCCGCACTATTGGTCCATCCTTCGGGCTTTGGGAGCCCGGGACCCCGATTCAAATTCGGGCAGCCCCATACCGGAATGAGTTCAAATGTAGCCATTCGGGCGGGTCCGTAGGCTCGCCCGAGCCTAGTTCGCGCGGCCGCAGTGGCTCCGGGGGGACTTGAGCCAATTCAGGTTTAGAACTATCGAATGCGGGCCCCAAGATCGATTTCCAATTCCGAATTGGCGCCTGTTGAGGCAGGAATCGACGAGTCAGGGGGCCCGCGGTCGGTTAGCGCGGTACTGGGTCCCCGGCACGACGCCCTCTTTGCGGCGCCTATAAGGAAGGGCGTCATGCCGGAAGCATGGCGCGACGACCCTTTCGGGTAGAGGTCAACTACCCGGCGGGCAGGAAAGCCCAGTACTTCCTGATTCGGGACGTCAAGGTCGGTGAGAGGCGGGCGAAGGTTCGGAAGTACCTCGGAATCAAGGCTCCGAGTGCCGAGGACGTGGCCCGCTTTCGCAAGTTGTACGCCCCCGAAATGGAGTATCGGACCGCCCTCAAAAGGGCGGATCTGTCGGCTCAGCAGTACACTTGCGATTACCTGTCGCCTGGGCTCCTCATCGGTGTTGAGAGAGTAAAGTCAATCTACAATTCGGTCCAGGGGCTACTCACGGTGAACGAGATTGAGGCGTATGAGACGCAGTTCGAGGTCACTTACGTCCAGGGAACGACGGCGATCGAGGGCAACACCCTGAGTCTCCACGAGGCCCACGATCTGCTCGTCGGTGGAGTTTCGCCCAAGGGGAAAGCTCTCCGGGAAATCAATGAGGTGCAGAACTTCCGGAAAGTTGCCACGTACCGCAACGCCTACCACCGGAGGGTTACGCTCGACTTCATTCGGAACCTGCATGCCCTGGTCATGGACAACATCGACATGGAATCCGCCGGAGCTTTCCGTCGGAGGGACGACCTCGGCATCACGGGCTGCGATCTCCCGGTCGCGGCCTCGTCGATAATTCCGACCGCCCTAGAAGGTATAGTTGACGAGTATTATGCGTCTATCGGAGCCGGGAAACACCCGTTTGAGCAAGCAGCAATCTTTCACTACAAGTTCGAGATGATTCATCCTTTCACCGACGGGAATGGGAGGGTCGGTCGTGAGGTGTTCAACTACATGCTGTCGCGAACAAGGTATCCCAGACTCCTGTTCCTCGGCAAGGATCGAGCGAGGTACATCGACTGCCTCAAGTCGGGCAACGGCGATGACGACACCGGATTGGTCTCGGGGTTTGCGCAACTCATCGTGGATCAGCGCTTGGCAATTCTCGAGCGCCGCTTGAAGGAAATCGCGGTTCCGATCAAGAGAGTCGGACAAACCCGGCTTTCGGATTACGTCGCCTCGTGAGGCGCGTCGGCCGGGCCCGAGCCGGTTCCGACGGGGGCTTGGACCCGAGGGTGAACCCGGGGGAGTGCACGTCGGTCGATTTCCGAACGCTTCGACCGAGCCAGCGGGTTCGATCGGGGTCCGCCCCCACCCGCGGACGGGCGGACTCTCGGATTCCGGCCGATTGCGTGACGCAAGGATTCGACGGTATGCCGTCCTTGTGCGCACACCTGGACTGTCCGATGCTGAACGCAGAGCTCGGAATGTCCGTTCCGCATTGGAAAGTCCGCTCCGTTTGTCCCTCTCCGAATGAGGTCGGCGGTCCGAGAACGGGCCGCCCCCGGCAGGAACTGTTCCACCTGGGGAATGCAGATTAGGGCGAACCGCATGCGGCCGACGAACGCATGGTCGAGACCTTCCGGGATTGGATACGAACCCGCTACGGTATCTCTCTCCTGCTCGGGCTCGCCGTCCTGTTGTTGACCCAGTTTCTCATTATCGAGCCGTGGTTCGGCGTGTCGTTCGTCGTAATCGGGGCTTTGACCAGCGCGGATGATATCCTCATGCTGGCGGGGGCGTGGTACCTTCGGAAGGACCTCAAATCGCGACGGATCACCGTATTGGGAACGGGCACCCACTAACCGTCGCCCGGCTCGCATTGGGGGCAGACCTCCGATTTCACTTAAGAGCCCATCCGAATACCAGTTCTATCCTTGGCCCTTGATGGATGAATCCGGCGCGTCCATCTCCGCCTCGAAGCACGTCCTGCAGGCGAACACGAGTTGCCCTTCCTCCGGCTCGTTCAGTACCTGACCACCCCTCCTCCCCGAAGGCCGCGCCCGGGTATGGCTCGATGCCGGGGAGCGAGAGCGTCGTGGCCTTCCGGCAACCCATGCACGCTACCCGCACGCTCGCCCCGAGGGGGACGTGGGCGGGCAATCGCGCGCTCGACTTCGGTCGCGGGGCCATCGACCGCCTCAGGGCGACCCCGGTATAGAAGCGCTCAGCGCGCGGGGAAGAGCCCCGCCGCCCGATAGGTGATCCAGGCACAGGCGAACTGGGCCAGCGCGAGATCGTTGGCGAGCTTCTTCTCCCAGCGGACCAAGAGCCGCCGGAACCGGTTCATCCACGAGTGGGCCCGCTCCACAACCCACCGACGGGCCTTTCTCTTCCGGTTCCGCTCCATCTCTCGCGCCTCCTCACCTCGAGAGCGGATGTGGGCCACGAACTCCTCCGCCTCGAGAATCTCGCGCACCCGCGGGTAGTCGTAGCCCTTGTCGAGGCCGAGGTGCAGCGAGGTCGTCTCCGGAGGGAGGAGCGGTCGGCTCTCGAGTGTCGCGGGGAGGAGCTTGTGGTCGTTGCGGTTCGCCGGACCGATAGCGAGGCCGATCGGAATTCCGGCACCATCCGTGAGAAGGCTGCGCTTGACCCCGCTCTTCGCCCAATCGGTGGGGTTGGGACCGGTCGCATCGCCGCCGAGGGGGGCCATCGTCATCGCCCCGGCCATGGCTTGCCAGGTCCAGCGTAGACCGACTCGGTCATCATGCTCGAGGAGAGCACTTCGCCAGGGTTCCTCAAAGACCCCGGCTTGGGTCCACTCCTGAAATCGATCGTGCGCGGTGGTGGCCGCGCCGTAGCACCGAGGGAGGGCGCGCCAGGGGATGCCGGTGAGGAGGGCAAAGAGGATCGCCTCCGAGATGGGACGGTCCGGACGCCGGGGTCGGCCACCGAGAGGACGAGGCGGAGGCACGGGAAGTCGGGCCCGGATCCTGTCCCAGAGCGGATCCGGTAGGCGAAAGCGGGCGGGGATCTGAACGTCGAGCTCCGCGGTCGGCGAGGCGGCCATGCGGTCGCCGGCGGCCGCCTATCTATCGCCGATCAGTTCCACTGGAAGAAGTTCTCGTTGGTGGTGTTCGGATGGGCTCTAAGGCTTCGTTAGCAAATAATCGCTTTAATTAGGGGGAGGCCATGGGGTGGTGTGGACACCCCGGCCCTCCGACAGAAACTGTTGGCTTTGGGCAATGCACTGGATGAGCGGAGTCGGCGACTTGTCTTCGCCGCCGAGGCCCAGTCTTTAGGTCGCGGGGGGATCGAACGGGTTCACCTGGCCACCGGTGTGGCACGGAGCACCCTCGCGCGAGGTGTGAAGGAACTCGCCCGGCCCACTCCACACGATACCACTCGGATCCGTCGACCCGGCGGCGGACGTATGCGTCTCACGAAGAAGGATCCGTCACTCCTGGCGGACCTCGAGACCCTGGTCGAGCCGAGCTCCCGAGGCGACCCGGAGTCCGAGCTCCGATGGACCTGCAAGAGCGTCCGGCTCCTGTCGCAGGAACTCGAGCGTCAGGGACACACCGTGAGCTACCCGGTGGTGGCGGAACTCCTCGCCGAGGCAGGGTACAGCCTTCAGGGGAACCGGAAGACGAAGGAGGGAAGCCGTCACCCGGATCGGAATGCCCAATTCGAGCACATCAACGCCCTCGTGCATCAACAGCAGAGGGTTGGCCAACCGGTCATCTCGGTGGACACGAAGAAGAAGGAGTTGATCGGAGATTTCAAGAACGGAGGAAAGGCGTGGCGGCCCACCGGGATGCCCGAGAAGGTGAGGGTCCACGACTTCATCGATCCGAAGAAGGGGAAGGCGATCCCCTATGGGGTGTACGACCTGACCCGAAACGACGGGTGGGTCAGCGTGGGGATCGACCACGATACCGCGAGCTTCGCCGTGCGCACCATCCGGCGCTGGTGGCAGAGAATGGGGCGGATCGCCTATCCTCGGGCGGTGTCGCTCACGATCACCGCGGATTCCGGGGGCAGTAACAGTGCCCGGAGCCGTCTGTGGAAGTGGGAACTCCAGCGATTCGCCGATCGGACAGGGCTGACCGTGAAGATCTGCCACTTCCCGCCGGGAACGAGCAAATGGAACAAGATCGAACATCGGCTCTTTTCGTTCATCACCCGGAACTGGCGGGGGCGCCCCCTGACCTCGGTGGCCACGATCGTGAGTCTCATTGGGGCGACACGAACGACCACGGGTCTGCGAGTTCGGGCAGAGCTGGACCCGGGCAAATACCCCGAGGGGCGAGAGATCTCGGAGGAAGAGATGGCCAAACTGATGGTGCACCCGGATACGTTTCACGGGGAATGGAACTACACTATCCAACCCCACGCGCGGGGCTATACAGAGCCTAAGCTCTGCCGACCAGTATCGAGTGGTCTTTGAGGTCTCCGTCGGCGGCTACGCGGCTTACCTGTTCCAGGGATCGAATGCCGCGAGAACGTGGCCCGTGGACATCCAATCGGAGCTCGACTACACGGGACTTGGGAAAGGACTGTCCACGAATTGGGTCTCCCTCGCCTGAGCGAGCTCGCCGGGCCTCGGCGAGGCAAGTTGTCCTCGACGGGGCAGAAGCCGGCCCCGGACCCGAGCGTAACACCTTACGAGTTGCCGTCCCGCCGAAATGTGGGCGGTGCCTGTCCGGCGCGCCCTTGCCCTAGGAAAAGCCTTGCAGACACTCGCATGGTGTATCCCAGCCCCTTGCAAGTGGGCCGGAATGGCCGATTTCACGAGTTCGTGGCACTGGTTACGGGTCCTTTACCTGCGCCCCTTGCCCGGTTCAGCTGAGGTCTAAGGACACGCGAGGGCGGAGCTTCCAGAGCCTATGGAAATGTTGGGCCATGCAGTCGCGTTCACGCAGAAGAAACTCGAGGAGCCGGCCCCCGTCGACGCGGTGACCACGAGTGAGCCGGAGTAGTATCCGGCCGCCGGATAAACGTGCGTGACGTTCGCCATCTGGGACGAGGTCCCGTCCCCGAAGGTGTACGCGAAGGTGTACGGGGGCACACAGCCGGAAGCGCTCGCGCTGAAGACTACAGAACCTGGGGCGTAAGAACCTGGGGAACTCGAGTTGTTTGAGGTCCCAGGGCTGGGGGCGGTAATCTCGGAGGACACATCAAGCGGGCAGTACCGCCGGTGCTTTGGCGGCTGGGTGGGGGGCGAAGAACCCCGTTGCCCATAGCACCCCCACAGCGACCGCGATCGCCGCGACGAGGACGGCCACCGCGACCGCGAGCCAAGAGCTGCCGCGACTCGAACCTAGGGCTGACCGCGATTTTCCTTCATTCATCGCCATTGCTGGGATCGCCCCGCACAAAACGACCATGAGGCGCGGTCAAGATTAAGGGGTCCGTTTCCGGCGAGAGGGTCGCGCCCGCATTCGTTCTCTTCCTTTGGCCCGCGCAACCCGTCCTCCAACGCGAATCGAGACGGCGGGGACACGGGGCTGGAACCAAGGATGCGAGACCACAGGAAGCCCAGATGGGTTCGGCCGATAGGGCCAACCTACTTCGACGAGCCTACCTCTCCCGGCTTTAGACCGTACCTTAGGAAGACGAATCCGCTTGCGAACCGAGAGCAACCGAGCAACTGGAGGTTGAGGCGGACGGCCTTCGGTAACCATGGCTTGCCCCCGCCAACGACTACTGGGACGACGAACTGCTGGATTTCGTCCACGAGGCCGGCTCCTATCGCCTGCCCTGCCAAGTCCGCACCTGAGACCGTCAGGTCATGGCTGGTCGTTGACTTGAGACGCCGAACGGCTTCCGGTCGGAAGTCGCGTTCGATTCGTGTCCGATTACTCGATGGTGACTCCAGCGTCCGCGAATAGACTACCTTCTCTGCAGCTTGCCATATTCGGGTGAAGTCGCGGAAGGACTCCGGCGCGCTCCCCTCCAAGTGTGCCGTCTCCCAGTAGAGCATCGTCTCGTACATCCGGCGCCCGTACAGGTAGGTGCCAATCGGCCGTTCGAGGTCGTTCACAAAGCGGAACACCTCTTCGTCAGGCCTGCCCCAGTCGAACTGGCCCTTGCTGTCCTCAACGCAGCCGTCAAGCGACGTGATCACGGAGTAGATCAGGCGTCCCATGCGTCACCACGGCCTCCATTTCCGCGGACCCTGAAGAGGCTTCCTCCCGCGTACCGATCGCATCGGAAAAATTGTCCGTTTTCAACCCTCAGAAATGGGCTGGCCGGGCCGTCTTAGGCCCACCACCACGGCGTTGGCGTAAGTACCAGGGGTGTCCAAACCGTGACGTAAGGGCTGTCGGTTCTATTCTGAGATTCCCAGACGAGCGTGTACGTCGCGCTTTCCGCCGAGTAGTTGATGGAATCGTGGGTCACATTGGATTCGCCGGTCCAAAGCCGATTGCCAGCACATTCGACATCCGCGGGTCCCTGCTCGTTCGAGGTCTCACGGCAAGACGAGGTGAAGTAGAGGACCGAGGACCAAGGGCCGGTCCCGTCTCCGGCCCAGCTGCCAGCGAGCTGGCCCGGGCGATCCAAGTAGAATTGCACCGAATAGTTGCGCGCCCCAAGCACCCCGTTGCTCCCGTACCCGTGCGGAACAATCGTCATCGACGCGGTTGCGGAGATTTCAATCTCATCGACGGCCAGAGCGGAGAGCGTCGCGAGGACCGCAACGACGAGGCATACGGCGACGATGCGCTTCACGCGAGAGACCCGGCGTCGGAGAAGAGGTCGATACGGTTCATCAATGTTCGCAAGGTGTCCCTTGGCAACGCCGGGGAGGCTCGCCGTCCGCAAGACCCTTGTCAAAGGCAGGGGTTTACCAAGGACTCATGGGTTAAGCGGCTGGAACTCAGCTGAGAACCTTGACCGAATCGAGTTGGCCGGCGTTGTTGCCAGTTCCGAGATCCAAGTCCATCGACACGAAAGCCCCAGGTGCGGCAGCGGCATCAACTCCGCATACAGCAATCACCTCCAAGAAGGTCCGCACAAGGAGCGCCTGACCGCCCACCATTTGGACGCGCTTCACCTCGGTTCTTGAGCTGTGGAACGAGATAGATCGATTCGAGTATGCGCTCGCGCTCGCGATGCTCGCAGATACCTTACAACCCCAGCCAACG
>CAWDQO010000002.1:0-262501 GCA_963804525.1 uncultured Thermoplasmata archaeon
AGAAGCACCCCTTTCACACCCCAAGCCAACTCACTGTAGTTGGTTAAGGACCAAACCGGAACTTACGATGGCGACGATGAGTGCAGCAGCCGACCCTACGGAGCCTTGGCCTAGATCGAGCGGCTGGACGCAAGGTGTGGTCCCCCTGCCAATCTTGGCCCATAACCCATACCCGGTGGGGACCAATAAACTTGCTCCCCCAAACCGTGGGAGCTCTTAACAGACTCAGCTACCGGGAATGGCCGCGGATAGGCCCCTTCTGGACATCGGATGGGGCGGTATCCAAGTCCGAGGCCGGGCGGTGGCTCCTCCCGAGTCACCCGCTCGTCTAAGGGAAGCAAGCCCCACCGCATCGGATATCGCGTCTGCGCGCGGTGTGGACGGCCATCTCTTCGGATCCACGGTTCCTCGTGGGGTGTTGCTAACGGAACTGCCTTTATCCGGCCCGTCAGTGGGTCGATGATCGGGGCCCGGAGCCGATCTCGAAGTTTGCGTATCTTTCGGATGATCTCGCCGGGATCCTTGGTCCAGACCCAAGGCCCTGCGCGACCATTCGAGACCTCCACGAAGTCGAGGATCGCCTGTTTGAGCTCAGGCACACTTCCGGAAGCTGCCTCGAACGAGCGCTTTCTTCTCGAGTTGACCCAACCAACTCTCAACCATGTTCACCCACGAGGAACTGGTCGGGACGAAGTGGAAGTGGAACCGACGGTGGCGCCGGAGCCACCGTTCCACTTCGGGAGTCTTGTGGGCGCTCAGGTTGTCCAGCACCACGTGGATATCCAAGCCTTCGGCGACAAGGTTGTCGAGCGTCCGCAGGAAGGCCACGAACTCCTGGTGCCGGTGGCGCTCGTGGAACTCGGTGGTGACCTGGCCATCGAGGATATTGAGGGCGGCGTAGAGCTCCACCGTCCCGTGGCGTCGATAGTCATGAGGCCGGCCCTCCGGCCAGTCCCCTCCCATGGGTAGCACCGCTTGGGTCCGCTCAAGTGCTTGGGTCTGGGGCTTCTCATCGACACTGAAGATCACGCTGCGCTCGGGGGGGTTCTGGTACAGCCCCACTACGTCGATGAGCTTCTCCTCGAAGTGCGCGTCATGGCTGAGCTTGAACGACTGGGTCAAGTGAGGCTTGATCCCCCGGAGCCGCCAGATACGGTGGATGGTGGTGTGGTGAACTCCCACCTCGCGGGCGAGGGTCCGAGTCGACCAGTGTGTTTCTCCTCGGGGCTTCGTGTGCAGAGTCTTGGCGAGGATGCCCTCGATCGCTGCCTGGTCCAACCGAGGTCGACGGCCCGCGCGAGGGGCGTCCTGCTCGATCCCGGTGAGTCGAAGCAAGATGAACCGGCGGCGCCAAAGACCGACGGTGCGTCGGTGAACATGGAGTTCGTCGGCGATCTGATCATTGGTCTTTCCCTCAGCGGCTGCGAGGACGATGCGTGCACGATCGACGAGTCGGTGAGGGGTGGATCGACCGCGAGCCCACGAGCGGAGCTGCTGAGCTTCCTCGAGCGTGACAGTTACGAGCCGGCGCCACCCGCATGACAGAGGCATAGACAACCCCGGATATAAGGGCACCTAATTCAGCAACGCCCCACTAGCCAGCGGAGACCCCTTGGGGTCCACCGGCCAAGTATCCGCCACGAACGCGGCCGCACCGCTTAGAGCCCATCCGAATCCTAGATTGAACCTTCGCCCTTGATCTTCGAGTCGGGGCCGTTCGTTTCCTCCTCGAAGCACGGCCCGCAGACGAACACGACGTGCCCCTCCTCATGTCAATCTGCTCCCGTCAAGCCGGGTCGCGCCAACCCGGCGGATTGAACAGGACGCCTTTCGTGCGCCCCAGAAAGCCCGTCTGTCGAACATAGCCAATCGGTCCGAAGCGGAATGCACGGACTTCCCCGTCAACATCAGACACCTCCGCTCCGATGGTGAAACTAGTCGAAATCGGGAGGTCGCCAAGCCCTTGCACCAAGAAGGACTTTGAAGTCTTGGAAGCGATGCCTGCGTCGGTGAAAGTCCAGACGCCTCCCGTCTGAGCCGTGATGTTTACCCTCAGGCCACGCCCGTCGAACCCATTGTTGCGCACGTCCACGAAAAGGTTGTGGAAGACGGTGCCTTCGTAGTGGAGCTTGACCTGGATGCTGGGCGCGATTCGGTCTCTTCTTTCCCGTGCGACCCTCAGACCTTCTGCGCGGCGATACTCCTCGGTCTCCCGAATCTGAGCGAGGGTTTCCTCCTGGGCTCGCGTGGCCTTCTCGGCGGCCTGCTTGGCTTCTTCACTTATCCTGAGCTGGTTCTCAATAGCATTTGCAACGTTCTGCAGTCGGGTAGAAATTTCTGACAGCCCAGCGGTTGTCGCAGCAATCTGCTCATCGCTCTTGGCGACAATTCGGTCCGTTTGTTCCTTGAATGAGAGCCGGAGTTGGTCTCGATCGCTTGTTCTCGCAGCGGCATCGAGCCTCGCAATCTCCTCGAGCTTTTGGGCGAGCCCTTTGGCGTCGGTGCTGAAGCACATCGCGGCATATCGGGAGAAGGTCGCCAGGAGCGCCACAGTCAACACCAAGACGCTGAGTTCCACCAAGGGAACGTCGGAAAGGGGAAGCACGTGATTGGGACCGAGTCGAAGCAGGACCGCAAGTCCTGTTCCGGCTCCCGAGACGGCGAGTAGGTCCCAAGCGACCGTTCGGGCGCGCCAAAACCTGTGTCGTCCCCGCAGGTCGATGGAGTCGGCTCCCAACTCGGTTGCGGCTTCGGACTCGGTGAGGACTACGAGAAGCGACCACGCAATCGAGGTAATCCCGCCGATTACCAGAACATCGAGCGTGGTGTCGGCTGAGAGGCGACCGCCATCCAGCCAGTCTGTTACCGAGAGCCCGACGAGAACGAGGAGGGCGCCAAAGGCGAGGGGAATGGCCCACCAAACGCTGGTGGAGCGGTCAAATTCCCCCGGTCGCAGGCGACTTTCCGCGCCTGGGGTGACGGCTTTTCCCCCAGCCCCTCGTTCTCCGGCGCGGCCACTTCAGCGCCTAGGAGCTTGTCTCCCTACACCGATCGCATCGACGTGAGCGCTCACTCACTGTGAGCCGGCCTTCCGCCCGCCTCCGCGGAAGTCGCCTCAGCCGAGCCGCGCCCGATGGATCTTTCGCAGATTGTGCGCGAGGCACCCGAGGAACCACTCGCCCCGGACCTTCCGATGTCCTCGGAGGAGGAACTGGCGGAACCGCTGCGCCTCTTTCATCTGTCCGAACACCGGCTCCACGATCGCCTTCCGTCTCCGATAGTGGGTTCGCCCTCGCCGACCCCGGATCCCTCTCCGCCTCGCCGCGGCGAACGTCTCCCCGTTCGGCGGACGACCCCGCCGACACCGCTCGCGCTCCTCCCTCTTCCCGCGCCCCGGAGGACAGAACACCTCGACCCCTCGTCCCTCCACCGCTCGGATCCCAGCCTCGCTGAAGTACCCTGAATCGGCGAGCAGCTTCTCGGGGCGCCGGCCCAGCTGTGCCACGATCGAATCGAGCATCGGCACGAGGTGACGTTGGTCGGGGGCCGCTGTCATCACCTCGGCCCCGACGATAATCTGGTGCGCCTCGTCCACCGCCGCCTGACAGTTGTAGCCCTGGAGGAACGCTCCCTTGTTTCCTCCGTCCGGCATGATGCGCGACTCCGGGTCCGTGAAGTTCCGCTGAGCCTTGGCATCCACCGAGGGAGGGGGAGACCCTCCGCCTTCCTTCGGCGGCTCGGTTCCGCCGGACCTCTCCGATTCGGTACCGGCGTCCACGATGACTCTGCCTCGAGCCTCTTCCTCGAGGGCGAGCTTCGCCGCTCGAATCTTCGCCAGCCGGTCGCGATGGAACTTCAGCTCCTCCGGAAGATCCTTCGGGCGCTTCCCGTGGCCATACTCGGCGTCCTCTTCGAGGTCGACCTTCCGAGCCTCGGCGAAGAGCTGGCGCACCTTGCTCTGGAGCTCCCGCTCCCGCACGAGCATCCGCCCGTAGCTCATCGCTTTATGTTTGGAGGCGTGGGCTCGGACCTTCGTCCCGTCGATTGCCACGCGTCCCATCTTGACGAGCCCGAGCCGCTCGGCGACCTTCAGCCCCTGGATGAACAGCCCCTCGAGGACGTCGAGGTTCCGCTCCCGGAACCTCGCGATGGTGTTGTGGTCCGGGTGCTGGTTCGCGGCGAGGTAGCAGAAGGCGACGTCCTCGAAGGTGGCGCGCTCGATCTTGCGGGAGGAGCGCACACCGATGGCGTAGCCATAGACGAGGAGCTTGGTGAGCATCCTGGGGTGGAGCGCCGGGTGGCCGCCCTCGGCGTTGCGGTATCGCTCGAGGAGCGGGGTGAGATCGAGCGACTCCTCGACGACCTCGGAGATGAAGCGGGCGAGATGATCCTCCGGAAGCCAGTCCTCCAGATTGGGCGGGAGAAGGAGGCTCTGCTTCGGGTCGTAGCGGGTGAAGACCGGCGCATGCTCGTCCTCGGGAGGCATGCGACCGGGGAACGGCTCCCCGGATTTATGTACGCCGGTCCATCAGCGGGAATCCCACCAATTTAATCGAGGCACCAGGCCGTAGTGAGACAAGCTCCTAGACCCTTCCCGGCCCGGAAACGGCGTTTCCGGGCCGGCGGCACCCCATTTTACTGACGTGCCGGCCAGGTCGCAGTAGTAAGCCCCATTTTGGTTCAGGCAGCATTCGACTGCGCGCTCTCCTCGACGGTCGGGGGACCAACCTCCTCCCGTCACTCAGGGCTTGCTCCCGGGGAGGCGGCCGTTTCACCAAGTCCGCGCGGAACCTCCGGCGCGCCGCCATCACCGTACCGCACGGCTGTGTCGTTTCTGCTCCGTTGCTCGGGCTCTCACCCGGCGGGCTCCCACCCGCCCCCGTGGTCCCTGGAGTGGGGACTTTCCTCAGCGGGGTACCGTTGCCGGACACCACCACCGTCAGCTGCCCTCTGCCTCCTGGCGAACGGGGCAGCCGGGCCACGGAGGTAAGCCTTGTGTCGCGCCGGGGCGGCCGATATCTACCCGCATGGTGTCGGCACGTCCCGTGCCGCCGCTCCAGGAGTCCACCGGGAGGGGGCCCCTGGTCCGGGCCGGGATCGCGATCTCGCACGGTCACATCATGTCCTCCGACGGGAACGAATTTTCCCCGGTGCGCGGCGCCGGGGGGCAGTTCCTCGACATCCTCGACGTCGCCGACGCGGTGACTCCGCTCTACGACGGCCTGTACGTGACCGACCTCGACGGACGGCGAAAAGGCGAGCCCCAGCTCGACTACCTCCAGGAACTCGCCCGCGACGCCGACGTCTGGCTCGACGCGGGGGTCCGGATCGCCGACGAGGCGATCGACGGGCTGGTCACGGGGGCCCGACGGGTCGTCCTCTCCACGGCTTCCCTCACGAGCGCTCGCGAGCTCCGTAGGGCGTGGAAGATGTCGACCGAGCTCGTCGTCGAATTGGTCGTTGCCGCGGACGGGACGGTCCTTGCCGTCGAGGGTGAGTGGGGAGGTCGCCCGCCGAACGAGGTTGCGGGCGCGGTTCGGACCCTTGGCATCGACACCTTGCTCTACACGCCGCGGGGCCACGGTCCCGATTGGTCGCTCGTACGGTCCCTCGCGGCGGGGGGGCCCGTTTGGGTCGGGGGAGGCTACCGCCCGGTCGAAGCGGCGTCGTTGGCGGCTTCCGGGGCCGCCGGGGCGGTCTACCAGATCCCGGTGGACGTGCTTGCGCAGACCCCGGCTTCGACGGCGGGACCCACTTCATGACGACAACTCGAGTGATCGCCGAAGCGCGGACGCTATCCGCTCCGGAGGTCGTCGGGACCCAGCGCGGGATGATGACAACGAGAACCTGCTGAATCATGATGAATGATGGGCGAGCTGACCGCGCGTCGAGAGAATGCCCTTTCCCTATGCCTAACCTCCCGCCAGGACGGGCTCCGGCGGCGTTCCCCGGGGCGCATCGAAGGTCCCTACTCCGTCGGCCATCCGGTCTGATACACTGGCCCTGAGCCCCCATCGAGCCTATTCTCCCCCGGGGACGGTGGGAAGAGCCAGTCCGGCCTCTTCGCTCGGGAGGGCATTCGCTTCGCACGGTCGGAGACGTCCGAGGGGAGACGCGCGAGATAGGCCTCGTCTTCGGCGATGCGCATGGCGATGACCGGGAAACGCGCTCGGAGTCGATCCGTGCCGGATCCCTACGTCCCCTTGACGTAGTACAGGTCGCCGCCGTACATCCCTGCAGGTCCCACGTATTTCTCCTCGTGAACCTCGCCCTTGTCGACGAGCATCACGAGGCACCTCGTGATCTCCTTCATTCCGTTCTGCGCAGCGAAGTCCGTAATCGTCACCTCGTACGGCACGCCGGGCGTGTACCTCTCGTCAATCGCTTGGCCGATTGACCTGGCGGTCATCTTCGTCATCGGAGGACGGGATAGGACGTCGAGGATTGCGGCGGTGAGTTCGTTCCCTTCGTGGATGACGGCCGGCATCGTCTCGAGACCGGGTTCGGATAGTTAGACCCTCCCCGGGTTCCCGGGGAGGGGTGGGAGTTTTCTCCTCGCCAGGGGGAGGAACCGGCCAGGAGGTTGGGGGTAGCGCAAAAGGGCACGTTCTCTGACGAGAGGGGCTCTCCTGAGCCATCGCGACGTTCGCGAGCCCACACGATTATGCTCCGGGGAGAGCTGCCGGACCGAGTGGACGGGTCCGGCTGGTCGTTCTATCTGAGAGTACTTTTCCCCGGGGTGATCATCGTCTCCCTACTGCTCGACCTGTTCGCCGGGAGCAGCTGGCCGTGGTTCGTCGCCGGGGAGGCCGTAGTTCTCCTGGTGATGCTCGCGGTGGTCGCTCAAGCGTTCGGCATAGGGGCGCTCTTCGAGTCCCGTGCGGAGCTGATGGACGAAGCCGTGGGGTCGGACGAATCGGCCCGCGACCTGATCCGGGATCTCGATGGGGAGGAGCCTCGAGATGGCGGATCGGGCTGAGTGTCCTCGCACGCAAGATAGCGCTCCTCTTCGGAGGCGGCAGCTCGGCTCTCGGAAAAAGTGTAGGGCCGGGGGAGTTCCCGGCCCACCGAAGGGGCTGGTCCCAGTAGCGTGGAGGGCCGCCGGAACTCGGCGTGAGTCCGATCGCCACGGAATCGTGGCGCCGGCGCCGGGGAACCGGCCCCGCACGCAGGTCGGTTCTGCGCGCCTAGCCCCGGAGTCCCACTCGGGACCGAACTACGGCCTGCGCGACGGGAACCGAAGGCGAGTCCGCGAGTGGCCCGGCTCCCTGCGGGGGGGACGGTCCGCCAGCGCCGCCGGTCGAATTCCCAAAGCAGAACAGGTCCTTCATCGGAGGGTGGGTCGTCCAGGAATCGTTGGTGCCCGTCCGGCCGAGACCGAGCAGCCACTCCGTGGTCGTCAGCAGATTGTAGTGGTTGTACTGGGTCGTCGAGCTGTACCCGTGGCACGCGTACGGGCTCACGGCGACCGTATACACGTGGCCGCCTCCGGAGCTGCCGTTGATCCCGGAATAATCCGTCTCGAGGCCCTCGTCGTAGGTGATGAAGATCACGGTGTGGTTGAACTCGGTCGAGTTGATCATCGGCGAGACGAACGTGCGGAGCCACGCATCGCAGAGCCGCTCGCCCGACCCCGGTTTCCAGCACGAGTGGGTGGAGTTCGGTCCGAAGAACGCGTAGTTCGGAAGAGTTCCGGCCTTCGCGCTGGCGTAGTAGCTGGTGAAGTTCACGTCGCGGGCCTGGCAGTACGACTGGTTGTCCCGGATATCGGTGTAGAAGACGAACGGGTTGTGGGCGACGCGGTAGCCGGCGGCCGTCGTGTTGTCGCACGGGTGGGGCATGTCCTCGAAGTAGGCCATCCAGGTCAGGTTGCCGGGAGCCTTCTTGATTAGGTCGACGACGTTCTTTTCGTTGTGGAGGTTGAGGTAGTTGGTCTCCGTTCCCGAAGTGGCGGCGACATAGTTCGGGTACGAGTAGTGGATGACGGAGTAGTAGTCCGGCGCGAAGGCGTACGTCTTCGCGAGGTACTCCTGGAACGGCGCGTGCCGCATCACCCAGCTCTCGTTCTGGTTCTCCATGAAGATCACGAACACGTGGCAGATGGGCGTGGGAAGGTTCACCGGCGGGCACCCCGAGTCGGCGGCGGCCGCGGCCGTGGGACCGACCGTTCCTCCGGCGGTCTCCAGAGCCGACCCGGTGAGCGTGGGAAGGGAGAGGAGCGCGACGACCGCAAGCACGGCAAGGATCGGCCAAATCGCCCCGGGGGCGTGGATTCGCGGAGCATTGGACGGGCGGCACCGACGAGGGAGCGGAGGGGGGTCCATGGTGACTCGTCCGGGGCGGCGCGATAACCGTCTCCTCAATCCCACCTAAGCCGCGAGAGGTCGGCGTTCGGCCTCTGTTCTGCTCTCCCCCCGCGGGCGCGAATCCGAATCCGACGGCCCCCGGCTCGAACCCAGGGCCGGAGGCGAAGGCCGAACGAAATCCGGCAAGCCACCGATGGCACGACCGGGCCGAGACAATCGGACGTCGCCACCCCCGACACCCTCAAGACTCAACACGGGGTCCGAATCCAAGGAGTTCTCGCCGTGGCAGAAGGCGACCCCAATTCCGAGCCGAGGGGGCAGAGCGGTTCCCCCGCGAAGGCAATCGATTCCGAAGCTGCCCTCCGCGACGCCGCGGAACGCAGCCTCCGATATCTCCGGAGCATGGCGAACCGTCGAGTCGGTCCCACTCCCGCCGAGGTCGCCGCGCTCGACCGGCTCGACCGACCCCTCCCGGATTCGGGGACGGCCGCGCTCGAAGTGATCCGCGAGCTGGACGAGGTGGGCTCGCCGGCCGCGATGGGTTCCGCCAGTGGCCGGTACTATGGGTTCGTCATCGGCAGCGCGGACCCGGCGGCGTTGGCAGCCAACTGGCTCGCCGGGGCTTGGAACCAGAACGCCGCGATGTTCGCCGTGTCCCCGGTCGGCGCCCGGCTGGAGAAGATCGCGCTGGGTTGGATCCGGGAACTCCTCGGTCTGCCGGCCGGAACCGAGGGGTCGTTCGTGACCGGGGCAACGATGGCCAACTTCACCGGCCTCGCGGCCGCCCGCCACGATGTGCTCGCCAAGGTGGGGTGGGACGTCGAGGAGCAGGGCCTCGTCGGAGCCCCTCCCGTCACCGTCGTCGTAGGCGACGAGGCCCACGTGTCGCTTCTCAAGGCCCTCTCGCTCGTCGGCCTCGGACGGCGCCGCGTCGTGGTCGTCCCGACCGACTCGCAGGGCCGGATGCGCGCGGACGCCCTCCCGAAGATGTCGGGACCAACCATCCTCTGCCTGCAGGCGGGAAATGTGAACTCCGGGGCGTTCGACCCGGCCGCCGAGATCATCCCGCTGGCACGGGACCAGGGCGCTTGGGTCCACGTCGATGGCGCGTTCGGACTGTGGGCCGAGGTCGCCCCGGGACGCCGCCACCTGACCGCCGGGTACGGGTCCGCCGATTCCTGGGCGACCGACGGGCACAAGTGGCTCAACGTGCCGTACGACAGCGGCGTCGTCTTCGTGCGGGACCCGAGCGCGTTGCGCGCGGCGATGTCGCTCGGCCCGGCGGCCTACCTCACGCCGGGCCCCGAACGGGAACCGTCGCAGTACACCCCGGAGATCTCGCGCCGGGCCCGCGGCGTCGACGCGTGGGCCGTGGTGCGCTCCCAGGGCCGGAACGGGATCGCGGAGCTCGTCGAGCGCACGTGCCGGCACGCCGAGCGGTTCGCGAGCGGGCTCCGCGACGCCGGCTACGAGGTCCTCAACGACGTGGCGCTCAACCAGGTCCTCGTCAGCTTCGGGGACGACGACACCACCACCCGGGTGATCGCCGCGGTCCAGGCCGACGGCACGTGCTGGTGCGGCGGAACGAGATGGCGGGGCCGGACTGCGATGCGGATCAGCGTCAGCTCCGGCGCCACGACGTCGGAGGACGTGGAACGCTCCCTCGAGGCCATCGTCCGGATCGCGCGCTCCCTGCCTCGCCCGGGGTGACCCGCCGGAGCGATCGACCCCGCCTGCGTGGTCGCCGCACGAACTCGCCCGCAAGCGTGGCCCGAGTCGGGGCGGATCGCCGCTAACTATCGTCGAAGGGGGTCTGCGAGATCGCCTCGACCACGGTGACCGATGCGCTGGGACCGTCGTTCGCGTTCTCGACGACGAGGTCGAAGCTCCCCTCCCCGATATTGACCTGGACCAGGGTGACCGAGACCGAGGGCCCATCGGTCCAGTTCACCGGACCGGTCGCGTCGGGCGAGGCGGGGTTCGTCCCATAGCTCGAGTTGGTCCCCGACCATCCGCGGTAGGTCCCGCTGGCGAGGATCCAGAAATGGACCGGTTGCGAGCTGTGGAACTCTCCGTCGATCTCGGAGCGCTGCGTGAGATCGAACCAGACGCTCTCGAAATGACCCGCGCCGACCGACCAGACCGTGCCGCTGGCCAGGATCTGCGTCGGACCGCCGTCCCCCTCGTCGGGAGGTTGGGGGGTCCCGGCCGGAGGGAAGCCCGGAAGGCCGCTCGGGACCGCCGGAATCCCCGCCACGGCGATCCACAGGACTACGCCGACCACGATCGCGAGGACGACGCTCAGGACCCAGGGGAGGCGGGAACGACGAGGGCGGGGCTGCGGTTCGGGAGGGGGAGCCGAGTCGACCTCCTCGGCGGGCCAATCCTCGGTCGTCGGAAGTCCGACGGGCGGGCTCGCGGATGCCTCGGCGGGTGGGTCGTCGGCGTCCACGCGCTCGAACTACCCCACCCCTGCGGATATCGTTGCCGGCGAGCGGCCGCATCGTGGGCCAGCGACCGGGACCGGTCCCGCACGGTGCGGTGGGCCGCTGGAGTGCGGCCCCCCACGCCGGGCGGCTCAGCCTTCGGGCGGCGGAGTCGCGCCTTCGGTGGGCGGCGTTCCGGGACTCTCGGGCTCGGCGGCTTCTGGCGCGGGGGATGTCTCGCCCCCCGACTTCCCGCGGCGCGAGAGAACGAGGGCGACCGCGGCAACGACGACGGCCACCACCACGAGAGCGATTCCGATCAGGAGGGCGTCCGAGAGCCCGCCGGACCCGGAGTTGGACGTGACTATGCGTGGGCAGGCCGACGTCGAACGTGACCGCCGACGAGTTCGTCGTCCCGTCGAAGAAGGCGGTCAGGATCACGGTGAGATTCCCGGTGTCGAAGAAGGAGACCGTCACCGTCGCGCTGTGCGAGGTCGTGAGCGTGCCGTTCGTGATGGGGCTGACCGTCCAGTTCAGGATCGTTGTCGGCCCGGCCTCGGCGACGCCGCTGCTCGTGACCGCTGCGGTCAGGCTCACGTTCTGGGTCAGGAGCACGCTCTGGTCGGTCCCGCTGGCCGGCGCTCCCGATGCGAGGTCGATGCCGGCGACGACGGGGGAGGAAGGACCACGAACCCGACGCTCGCCGAAACGGTGGCTCCCGTCAGGTCCAAGATGTGGACGAACACGGTGTACGAACCGGCGCGGGTGGGCATGCAGACCAACGCGCTCGTATTCGCGCTCGTGCACCCCGGCGGAAGTCCGGTGTACGTGTAATTGTAGGGCGCGAACCCGTCGGCGGCGCTCGCCGTCAGGGTCACCGATTGCGTCAGGATCGTCGAGGCCGCCGAGGTGTGGAGCGACGGTGTCGCGAGCTGCTGGCCGAGGAGGTACAGGAGGGCGGTCGACGAGCCAGCGACCCCGACGAGACCCGACGCGGGGAGGAACGCGACGCCCCGAAGGTCGGCGCCAAACCCGGCCACCAATTCCTCGTCGAACAGTGTCGAGGCGTTGAACGACTCGACTTGCCCACCCACCGTCGTGGATGGGTCGTTCTCGGAGACGTAGACCCGGTTGTTGAGGGGGTCGTACGCGAGGCCCGTCGCGTTCTCCTCGACGAGCGTGGTCGCGTTGACCTGGCCGGAGCGGGGGTCGAGGGCCACGACCGAGGACGCTCCGGTCGTCGCCACGAGGACCGTTCCGGTCTCCGGGTCGTAGGCGACCGCCGTCGCGTGTCCGATCAGCGCCGTGGACCACGTCACCGAGCCATTGGCCGTGTCGACGCCATAGACGGTCGCCTTCGCGGGGTCGGTGACGACCGCGATCGAGGTGCCGGGGACGAGGAGCACGGCGGCGGCCGTGGCCGTGGAGGGCTCGAACGAACCGGCCGTCTTCGAGAGGTTCGTCGTGCCGACGACCGAGCCGTTGCCGAGGTCGTACTGGCGAAAGGCGAGCTCGTACACCGACCCGTTGACGACGAGTTCGGAGACGTCGAGCAGACCCTGAGGCCCCTCGACCGCAGCCGCCAGCGGGAACTCCGTAGGGTCGGACGTGTTGGTGAGGCTGATGAACGTGCCGGACGAGCTGCCGGCCGCCACGACCTCGTAGCTCGCGTTCCCGTCCAGCGTCCCGTCGTCCACTCCGCCATCGGAGAGCACGACGACCGAGCCGGTCGAGGGGTCGCTCGCAAACCCGGTGGGGTTCGTCCCCGAGGGAACGACGGTCCCCGAGGCCATCGTGGCGCCGTCGAGGGACCGGACTACCTGCCCGTAGACGTCGTTCGTCCAGACGTCCCCCGAGCCGGGGTCGACGAACACCGAGGTCGGTTCTCCGCCCGAACGGATCGATGCGATCGTGCCGTACGTGGACACCCCGATCGAGAACGTCCGGTCGGCACAGTAATCGGTGGCGTACACGGCGCCTTCCGAGGCCGCGTACGCGACGCCGTAGACGCACGTGCCGGTCGCCGCCGACGGAAGCAGGGCGCCGTTCGACGGATTCACGACCTCGATCAGAGGGCCCATGGCGGCGAGGATGTCCCCGGTGGCCGCGTCGTACACCAGCGACCCGACGCCCACCGATTGGAGATTGGCGGCGGTCGTGAACAGTCCGGCGAGGGTTTGGTCATCGTACGCGGCCAGGACCGCCGCCCCGGTCCCGTTGTACCCCGCCACGAAGTACTCGCCGTCCGATGGGTCCACGATGCCGGTCGTGGGCTCGATTCCGAGCGTCAGGTTCGCGTACACCCGAAGCGTTGAGGCGTTCACGACGGAAACGGTCTCGGAGAACTCGTTCTCCACGAACAGCGCGTTCGCCGATGGGTCGAACTGGACGTCGATCGGTCCACCCTGGACCTGGACGGTGCCCACGATGGAGTTGCCGATGGGGTCGATCTCGGTCAGGTTCGTCACGCAGCACGGGAAGATGTAGTGGCCACGACTGGTGACAAAGACCGCTCCCAGGTCGGGGTCGTACGCCAAGCCCGTGGGACCGGACGCCGAAAGGCCGGTCGTATCGCCGATGGGGATATTCTCGACGACTTGCAGGGTGGTGTCGTTGATCACCGTCACCGAGTTCGAGTTGAAGTTCGCGACCAGGACTTCCCCGCTGTCCGGGGCGTAGACGATCCCGAAGGGGATGCTGCCGACGGGAATCGTCGCCTCCAGGTACGTGAGGTTGGCATTGTAGACCGAAACGGCCTCCTGGGAGCTGTCGACGACGAAGACGAGCTGACGTTCGCTGTCGAACGCGACTTCGTCGGGCCCGGTGCCGGGGGAGCCGGGGCGAATCGAGGGCCCGAACGAGTCGTTCGCCAGACTCACGCTCGCGAGGATGGCGTCGGGGCCCGGTCCCGTGGGGGCCGGTCCGAGTACGGCCCCAGGAAGGGGCGCGAGCGTCGGAGGATGCACCGGGTTCGAGCAGGTAGCGAGCGGCCCGCAGCCGGTCGTGCCCAAGGACGAGCCCAGAGGGGGCTGGGCGGACGCCCCGGCGCGGGGAGCCCCCGAGAACGCGGAGACCGGGAGCGCCATCAGGAGGGCGAGGAGCACGGCCCCAAGGCTGGCGCCCAGTCCCCAATATCGGCGCTCGGCGGGCCAACGAACGGGGGCACGGATGCGTCGGGTCACCATGGCACCGGTCTGCGCGAGACGGATTCTGACGGATAACTTTTCGTTCGCACCCTAGGCCACGACATCCGCCGCCCTCTCCTGGAACCGGGGTTCCTCGAGAGAGCCGGGATCGAGTCCGGCCCGAACGAAACCTTTTCCCACCGACTCGGGTGCGGGGCGGGGAGGGCCGGACGTGTCACCGGAGGTCACCATCGTGCTCCCCGGTGGCGAGCGCCGATCGGTCCCCGCCGGGACGAGCATCGCGGAGCTTCTCCGTGGTTGGAACCCGCAAGGATTCCCGAGTTACCTCGCCGCGACCTGGAACGGCCGACCGGTGGACCTCGCCTCCCGCGTCGACCGGGATGGGACGGTCGCCCCACTTACCTTCCAAGACCGGGCCGGCCGCGACATCGTCCAGCACTCGGCGGCGCACCTCGTCGCGAAGGCGCTGCTCGAGAAGGTCCCCGGTGCCCTTCCCACCGCCGGTCCGCCGACGGACGAGGGATTCTACTACGACTTCGATGTTCGACCGTTGACCCCGGAGGACCTGGACGCGGTCCGGTCCACGTTGGAGCGCGACGTCGCCGCGGATGTCCCATTCGAGCGGCTCGAGGTCGACCGGGCCGAGGCGGCTCGGATGGCGGCGGGGAATCGGCACAAGTTGGGATACGTCGCGGAGATCCCGCCGGGGAGCCGGTCTCGTTCTATCGGACCGGCGAGTTCGTCGACCTCTGCAAGGGACCCCACGTCCCCTCCACCCGTTGGCTCGCGGGAGTCCACATCCTGGGATTCTCGGCGATCACCGCCGGCGGCGTCTCGGACGGGGAGCCGCTCCAGCGGATCCGCGGGATCGGATTCCCGACCCGGGCCGAGCTCGCCGCGTACCTCAAGCTCCGGACCGAGGCGGAGGCGCGGGACCATCGGACCCTCGGCCAGAAGCTCGAGCTGTTCTCGTTCTCCGAAGAGGCGCCGGGGTTCCCGTTCTGGCATCCGAACGGGATGGTCGTCGTGCGGGAGCTCGAACGGTTCGTGACCGAGCACTTTGTCGAGGACGGGTATGGGGAGATCCGGACCCCGCTCCTGTTCGCGAAGTCGGTGTTCGAGACGAGCGGCCATTGGGAGCACTACCGCCAGAACATGTTCCTGACCGAGGTCGAGGGTCGGGAGTTCGGATGGAAGCCGATGAACTGCCCGGGCTCGATGCTGATCTTCCGGTCCCGCGCGCGGAGCTACCGGGAATTGCCGCTCCGTCTCGCGGAGTTTGCCCCCCTCCATCGGTTCGAGCCGAGCGGGACCCTCCACGGAATGACCCGGGTGCGGGAATTCGTACAGGACGACGCTCATCTCTTCGTGACGGAGGAGCAGATCGAGGAGGAGCTCGTCCGGCTCCTGAAGTGGATCGACCGCGCGTTCACGACGTTCCGGTTCACGTGGAGCTACGAACTCTCGAAGCGCCCGGGCCAGTTCCTCGGGGATTCGGCCGAGTGGGACCGGGCCGAGGAGATGCTCGAGCGGGTCCTGAAGGCTTCCGGGATCGAGGACCGGACCTCGCCGGGCGAGGGAGCGTTCTACGCCCCGAAGATCGATATTCACGTTCGCGACAGCCTCGGGCGGCCCTGGCAGACGGGGACGATCCAGCTCGACTATCAGATGCCGGCCCGGTTCGGTCTCGAATACCAGGGAGCGGACGGCCACCTCCACCGCCCGGTCGTGATCCACCGCACGATCCTCGGGAGCTGGGAGCGGTTCTTCGGGGTCCTGCTCGAGCATTGCAACGGGAAGCTTCCTCCCTGGCTGAGCCCGGTCCAGGTTCGCGTACTTCCGCTCGCCGACCGGCACGAGGAGGCGGCCCGAGGGCTCCTCGACCGGCTCCGGCAGGAGGGGCTCCGGGGGGACCGGACCGGCAGCTCGGAAACGCTCTCGAAGCGGGTTCGGGAGGCCGAGATCGACCGGGTGCCGTACGTCGTTGTGCTCGGCGACCAGGAACTGGCGGCGGGAACCGTCGCCCTCCGGATCCGTGGGGAGAAGGGGCAGAAGTCGCTACCGGAGCCGGACGCCGTCCACCGGATGGTGGGGGCGGTCCGGACCCGGGCGTTTGACCCGTAGGGTCGTTCAGCGGCGGACGAACCGGGCCGCACGGCGCGCGCCGCGCCGGGCCTCCAGGAACGTGGCATCGAGCTCGCTGCTCGTGGTCTGATGCTGGTCGCGCAGGTGGGCTCGGAGCCGGGAAAGCTCGATCGGCTGGCCGCATCTCGGGCACGGGACCCGGGCACGTCGCGTCGTCGCGAGGTCCCGGGAACCGGTCGATTGCATCCGGCCCCGTTTACGGCTCGCTCCTTATAGACTCGCCCCTCGCATTCCGTCGGAGCGCCGGTCGGCGGCGCACGGCCTCCGAAACCTCGGGAACGCTTTAATAGGGCTCCGGGTGAACGGGCCCCAATCCGAACCGAGGGTTCAGATGTCGTTCTCGACCGGGCAACTCGAACTGGTGATCGTCCTCGCCTCGCTGCTCGCCCTCGCGTACGCCGGCATCCAGACCGCCCTCCTGCTCCGCGAGGACGAGGGGACGGACGAGATGAAGTCGATCGCGGCGGCGATCCGCGAAGGCGCGGTCGCGTTCCTCCGGCGCGAGTACACGGCCGTCTTCGTCGTGGCTGCGATCCTCGCCGTCCTCATCCTGTTCGCGTTCGGCGTGACCACGAACGGCCCGAGGCTCGCGGTCGGCTTCCTCGCGGGGGCCGCCGGCTCGGCGCTCGCCGGTGCCGTCGGGATGCTCGTCAGCGTGCGGGCGAACGTCCGCACCGCCAACCACGCGCGCGGCGGCCAGCTCGGCGCCACGATGGCCTATGCGTTCCGGGGCGGAAGCGTCACCGGTCTCTCGGTCGCCGGTCTCGCCCTCCTCGAGCTCGTCGGATTCTACGCTGCCTTCGGCGGCAACGTCCTCAGCATGGTCGGCCTGCTCTTCGGAGCATCGTTGATGAGCCTGTTCGCCCGGGTGGGCGGCGGCATCTACACCAAGGGCGCGGACGTCGGCGCCGACCTCGTCGGCAAGGTCGAGGCGGGCATTCCGGAGGACGACCCGCGGAATCCCGCCGTCATCGCCGACAACGTCGGCGACAACGTGGGCGACTGCGCCGGGATGGCGGCCGACCTGTTCGAGACGTACGTCGTGACGGCGGTCTCCGCGATGCTGCTCGCGTACCTGATCCCGGAAGTGACGAGCGCGTTCCCGCGCGCCATCCTCTACCCGCTCCTCGTCTCGGCGTGGGCGATCGTCGCCACAATCGTCGGCACGTTCTTCGTACGGATGCGGACCGGTGGCTCGATCATGGGCGCCTTGTACCAGGGGCTCGCCGCGACGACCGGGGTCGGCCTGATCGGCCTCTACTTCCTCGACGTCGAGTTCATGGGGGCGAGCGCAGGCGTGTTCATCGCGACGGCGATCGGCCTCATCGTGATGATCCTCATCGTCCTCAGCACCGACTACTACACCTCCTCGAGCTATCGCCCCGTCCATCGGATTGCCGAGTCGGCCCAGGCCGGCGCGGGACCGACCGTCATCACCGGTCTCTCGATCGGCCTCGAGTCGGCGTGGATCCCCGGCCTCGTCATCGTCGCCGGGACCCTGGGCGCCTACGCCGCCGTCGGGTGGACCGGGTGGGGGAACCCGGTCAACAGCGAGCTCGGCCTCTACGGGATCGGCCTCGCCGCCGCGAGCATGCTCGCCGTGACGGGGATGATCATCTCGATCGATGCGTTCGGCCCGATCACCGACAACGCGGGCGGGATTGCCGAGATGGCGAAGCTCCCGGCCGAGGCCCGCGCGGTGACCGACCCGCTCGACGCCGTCGGCAACACGACCAAGGCGGTCACGAAGGGGTACGCGATCGGGTCGGCCGTCCTCGCCGCGCTCGCGCTGTTCGCCGCGTACACGTTCGCGGCCGCGAATCAGGCGAACACGAGTTGGACGTCGTTCACGAGCCAGCTGACGATCGACAACCCGCTCGTTGTCGCCGGGCTGATCATCGGCGCGATCCTGCCGTTCTTCTTCACCTCGTTCCTGATGAACGCGGTCGGCGTCGCGGCGCAGGCGATCGTCTTCGAGGTCCGCCGTCAGTTCAAGGAGCTTCCCGGGATCCTCGCCGGGACCCAGAAGCCGGAGTACGGGACGTGCGTGGCCATCGTCACCGACACGGCGCTCCGGCAGCTCGCCGTCCCGGCGGCGATCGGTGTGATCACGCCCCTCGCGGTCGGATTCTTGCTCGGTCCGATCGCCCTCGCGGGTCTCCTGCTCGGCGTGATCCTCTCCGGGTTCCCGCTCGCCCTGACCATGACAACCGGGGGCGGGGCTTGGGACAACGCGAAGAAGTACATCGAGACCGGCCACTTCGGTGGAAAGCACTCCGATGCCCACAAGGCGGCGGTCGTGGGCGACACCGTGGGCGACGCCACGAAGGACACGGCCGGCCCCGCGATCAACCCGCTCATCAAGGTCGTGAACACGATCTCGATCCTGTTCATCGCGCTCATCGTGGCCCACTCGTTGATCGGAATCTAGGCCCTCCCGGTCCCGAGCGGACTAGATCGAGCCGCCCAACCGTCGCCCCGCCCGCCTGGGTTGCCGGCCGTACGGGTCCGAAAGGTTCCTAACCCCAACGCGGTTCCCGACTCGAAGCCGGCACCACCCCGGCGAAACGGAGTCGCGCGCATTCCATGGACCTGTGGATCTGGTTGGTCCTCCTCGTCGTCGCCCTCATCGTCCTCTGGATCGCCTATTCCGGATACTTCCTCATCGGGGAGAACCAAGTCGGCATCCTGACCCGACGCGCGCTCGGAAAGCCGATGCCCCAAGGGCAGGTCATCGCCCGCCACGGCCAGGTCGGCGTCCAGGCCGACACGCTCGTCCCAGGACTCTACTGGCGGATGCCGTTCATCTGGCGGGTCGAGAAGATGGAGATCATCAACATCCCCGACGGCCAGATCGGCGTCGTGGAGGCGATCGACGGCGTCCCGTTGCCGAAGGGACGGGTCGTCGGGGACGAGGTCGAGTGCAACCAGTTCCAGGACGCGCGGATGTTCCTCGACGGGGACCGGACGCCGAACGCCCGGAGGGGCCACAAGGGTCCCCAGGGAGCGATCCTCCGCCCGGGAAAGTATCGGATCAATACCCGCCTCTTCCTCATCGGGCTACGGCCGGCGACCCTGATCTCGATCGGCTCGTTCGGGGTCGTGGTCGCGCAGGACGGCAAGCCGATGCCGTCGAACCTCCAGGTCGCGCCGCCGTCCAAGGGGCAGCACAGCTATTTCCAGAAGGGCCAGGAGTTCCTCGATGGCGAAGGGTACCGGGGACCGCAGCTCGATACCCTCCAGGCCGGCCTGTATTACATCAACCCGATCCTGTTCTCCGTCCAAGGGTACAAGCTCTTCGAGGTCCCGCCCGGGAGCGTCGCGGTCCTTCGGTCGAACGTCGGGGCCGAGCTGACGAAGGCCGAAGGCGGCCCGATCCCGGTGGGGGACCCGGCCCGGTCGCTGACCACCGCCCCGCTCCACGAGCCGGTCGAGATGCTCGTCCCGCTCACCTCCGACAAGGGGGTCCGCGGGATCTACAAGGAGCCGCTCGCGCCGGGCGTCTACAACCTGAACCCCGTCGCGTACACCGCCTACCTGGTCCCGACGAGCGCCGTGATGATCGACTGGGCCGACGAGCCGGGCCGGCCGGAGGAGGAGCAGAAGGAACTGTTCCAGTTCGGCTCGCTCGGCGTCACCTCCAAGGACGGGTTCGCGATCGCCGTCGAGGTCCGGCTCGTCACCCGGATCGACCCGTCGAACGCCGCGTTCATCATCGCACGGTTCGGCTCGGTCCGGGGACTGATCGAGCAGATCATCCACCCGGTGATCGACGCCGAGTTCCGCAACAACGCCGGGAGCAAGAAGGCGCTCGAGTTCGTCCAGAGCCGGACGGACCTCCAGAAGGAAGCGCTCGACAAGGCGAAGGAGGCGTTCGGGAAGTACAACGTCGAGGCCCAGAACCTGTTGATCAGCCAGATCAAGATGCCGCCGGAGCTCATGGCGACCCAGACGCAGAAGGAGATCGCCATGCAGCAGCAGGCCCAGTACGAGGAGCAGGCCAAGGCCGCGAACAAGCAGATCGCGGTCCAGGAGATGCTCGCGCGCGCGGCGAAGCAGCCGGAGGTCGTGGCCGCGCTCCTCCAGATCGACATCAACAAGAACCGCGCCTCGGCGATGGTCGAGGAGGCGAACGGGATCCGCGACTCGACCCGCATCAAGGCCGAGGGCGACAAGTCGGCGCTCGTCCTCATCGGCGACGGGGAGGGCGCGAAGTCGGCCGCGATCGGCGCGGGAGAGGCGAAGGCGGTCGAGGCCGTCGGTCTCGCGCAAGGCCGGGCCTACCAGGCGCAGACCGAGGTCCTCGGGCCGGACAAGGTCGCGCTGGTCCGCGTGATGGAGGCGATCCGCGACGGCAAGATCGCCATCACCCCGACGACGTTCTTCCAGATGGGGAACGACAAGGACGGCGGCTCGGCCGGGACGCTGTTGAGTGCCTACTTTGCCCGGGTCCTCGCCGGCATGGACGCGCCCCCCGCGAGCCCTCCGGCTCCGACGCCGCCCGCCCCGACCCGGTCCGCGTCCACGAAGGGGTAGCGACGCGACCGGGGGCGCGCTCACCCGTCGGCGCGCCGATCCAATTCCTTCTCGTCGGCTCGTGCGCCTCTCGACCGAGAGAGGCGGAACCTCGATCCCTCCAACCGAACCGGCTACGATTTCGGCGGGGCGACGGACCGGACGTCCGCGGACGGACTAGGCGTAGTGGCTCATCGTGGAGCGCTCTTTGCGGGACTCGCGGGCCTGCTCGCCCTTCTCCTCGGCCTTCCGCTCGCGCTCGCACTCGGCCTCGTTGACCCAGAGGAACTCGAGGTCCTCCGGGTGGTCGTGGGAGATGAACGCCCCGGCCTCGAACGCGGAACAGAGGAGTTCCTCGAGATTCTCGGCGTCGCTCCCCTCGAGTCGTCCGGCGGTCCGCCAGTACCAATCGGGCGCCTTGCCGGCGGCCTGCAGGTACTCCGTGATGAGGTCGTAGATCGAGGCGTGGTCGTCCCGCATCCGAACGTGCAGGTGTTTTTGATCGTGCTCCGAGTCCTCGGAGGCCGGCGTCGAGACCATCGACGTTCGGAGTCGGATGCGGGCTATAACTCCTCCGCGGACGGTAGCGTCCGCGGAACCAGAACGGCCGCCGGAGGACGCCGAAAGCGAACCCTTCATCTAACTCGCTGCGGTGCCATCGATCGCTCCCGTTGTACGCACCATCCACCGCTCCCAGTCCGCCGTCCGTGGGTTCGTCCGGCACGCGGTATGCCTACCTCGTGGCCCGGCTCCGGAATCGCCAGATCACGATGGAGGAGGCGACCGAGTTGTTCGCCATCCAGCAAGCGATCATCGCCCGGGCGACGGCGGCAGCCCAGAGCGTCCCACCTCCGCCGCCACCCCCCGATGTCTCGGGAGGGTCTGCTCCCGCTCCGACCCCGGCCCCGGCGTCGCCCAGCTCGCCGTTCTCGGAGGAGAACCTCGCGATGACGCTGCTCGCGATGGGGGTCGGTGCCGGCCTCCTCGCGGCCATCGTCAAACGCGCGCGGGACGGACCCAAGCCCTCCGGGTAGGTGCCGCCATGTCCGGGCGGCCGTTCCGATTCGCCCACCTTGCCGATGCCCACGTGGGCGCCTGGTCCCGGGACGCCGCCGTCCGGGATGCCCTCCGGACGAGCGTGCTCCGGGCAATCCGCACCGTCGGCGAGAGGGACTGCGAGTTTCTCCTGATCTCCGGAGACCTGTTCCATACCCCGGTCCCGGACCCCGCGGAGGTCGCCCCGGTCGCGGCGGCGCTCAAGGAGCTCGTCGATGCGGGGCGGCGGGTCTACACGATCTACGGCTCCCATGACTACGTGGCGCACCGGACGAGCTGGCTCGACGTGCTCGCCGAGACCGGCCTGTTCCTGCGCGCGGCGCCGGAGGCGGTGCGGGCCGAGGGGGACCGGTGGACGTTGCCGTTCCTGACCGACCCGCCGACCGGGGCGAGGATCGCCGGGATCTCGGGCCGTTCTCACGGCCTCGACCGGAGCTACTTTCTGGCCGTCGACTCGGAGGCGTTCCGGGCCGCGTCCGGGTTCAAGATCTTCCAGTTCCACGCCGCCGTCGAGGAGTATCTCCCGGACCACCTCCGACCCCACATCCGCGGGGTCTCGCTCGACGACCTCCCCGGGGGGTGCGACTACTACGCGGGCGGCCACATCCACCGGACCTACTCGGGGACGGGTCCGGGCGGGTCGGGGCTCCTCGTGAACCCGGGGGCCGTCTTCGGGACGTCGATCCCCGACATCGAGGACGGTCTGTCCGGCCTCTCGCACCGGGGGCTGGTGATCGTCGAGGTCGGCGGCGGCCGCCCGACGCTCGAATGGGTCGAGACAACGCCGAAGGGGGCCATGAAGGTCTTCGATATCGACGTGGCGGGGCGCACCTCCGAAGCAGCGCAGGCCGAGATCGCCGCGGCCGTCGCCCGCGAAACGGTCGCGGGCGGACTCCTCTTCCCCCGGGTGCACGGCACTCTCTCGGACGGCTCGGTCGGGTCCCTCGGCCTCGGACGGTGGCGGTCGTCGACCGAGGGGTCCGCGGCCAGCGTCCATTGGGACCTCGCCGACGCCCAGTCGGCGACCGTCGGGGACCTACCGAACGAGGGGGACGAGACCCGGTGGGAGTCGGCGGCGTTCCGCGCGCTCGCCGACGACCCGGCCCTTGGGCTCCAAGAGACCGGCGGACCCGAGGGGGAGCGCCGGCTCGTCGAACTCCTCGAGGCGCTCGGGACGGCCCGTTCCGAAGGCGAAGCGAAGGCCGACTACGACCGGCTTCGGCTGCTGGGCGCCCTCCGGGCGCTCGGTCTCGAGCCATGGGAGCCGGCGTGACGCTGCAGCTGGGCACCCTGTCGCTCCGGAACGTCCGGAGCTACGACCGGGCGACCCTCACCTTCGGACCGGGGGTGACGGTCCTGACGGGGGACGTAGGATCCGGGAAGACCAGCCTTCTCCACGCGGTCGAGATGGCGCTGTTCGGCTTCGCCGAGGTCGACGCGCCCTACCTCGTCCGGCATCGCACGGGCGAAGCCGCCGTCTCGCTGACCCTCTCGGACGGCGAGCACTCGTACCGAGCTGGCCCGGACGTTCCGGCGCCGGACCCGCCGAGGGCGCGAGGTGTTCGACGCCGAGGAGCCGGCGTTTCGAGTCGATGGCGAGCTTCGGACGTACTCGCTGACCGAGTTCCGGCACCAGGTCATCGGCCTCCTCGGGTTCCCCGACAACCCGAACCCGCGGTCCCGCTCCGACCTGTGGCGGTGGGCCGTCTACACCCCGCAGGAACGGATGCGGGAGGTCCTGTACGACGACGAGGCCGACGCCCGCCTCGCCACGATCCGCAAGGCGCTCGGGGTCGAGCGGTACCATCTCGCGGCCGACAACGCCGAGGCCGTCGCGACCGAGGTCCGCGCCCGCGCCCGCACCCACGCCGACGTGGCGGTCGGCATGCAGCACTTCGAGACCGACTTTGCCCAGGCGGAGACCGACCTGGCGGCGGCCCGTTCCACGGCGTCCCTCGCCGAGGCCGCCGCCTCGGACGGTCGTCGGCTTGCGGCCGCGGCCGAGGAACTTCTCGCCCAATCGGAGACCGAGCGTCGGCGCCGCGACGGGGACCGGCGGCATTTGGAGCAGCTGCGCCAGGAGGAGCTCCGCCTCGGCTCGACCGTCACCATTGCCCTCCGAACGGCCGAGGGAAGCGTCGCCGAGGCCATAGCGAAGGAGCGGCTCGCCGAGGGTGCGGCGGTGCCTCCCGAGCGGGTGGAGGCCGCCCGTCGCCGCCAGGATGAGGCGGCGGCGCGTCTCGCCGTCGCCCGGACCGACGCCGACCGGGCCGACGGGATCGCCCGGAAGCTCGCGGCCGCAGACGCGCTCGCCCGGGCGGCGGACCGGGCCGCCGAAGAGCTGGAGCGAGGCCTCGCGACCGAGCGGACGGAGCGCGCCCGGGCCGAACGGGAGGTCGCCGAAGCCGAGGCGCGCGGGCCGACGCGGGAGCCGACGCCGCCGACCCCGCGGTCGCCCGAACCGATCGCCGCGGACCTCGCCGCCGCCCGGGAGGAGGAGCGTGCCGCCGCCGACCAGCAGAGCGTCCGGAACGCCGAGCTGCGGGAGCTCTCCGAACTCCTCGCCGCCGGCCGATGTCCGCGGTGTCGCCAGGCCGTCCGCCCCGAGGAGTTCGCCTCCCACCGGGACGAGGCCGAGCGGGCGGCCCGAGCCGCGGCCGCGACCGTCGAGGCCCTGCGCCACACGATCGCGACCCTCGAGAACGAACGGTCGTCCCGCGAGCGGTTCGAGCGCGCCCACCAGAGCTGGCTCGGTCAGGAGGAGGTCCGGGCGGCCGCCAGATCCGCCCTCGAGCGGGCGTCCGCCCGCCTGGCCGAGGGCGAGCAGCTCGCCCAGCGGGCCCGCGAAGAGCGGAGCGCGGCGTCGGTGACGGTGGGCCGGTTTCGGGACGAGGCCCGCCCGCTCGAGCGGGCGGTCGAAGGGCGCCGTTCCGCGGAGGTCGCGTACGACGACTCCCGGACGGCGCTCACCGACCTCGAGCGGGCCTCGGCATCGGCCGGGAACCTCCGGGCCGCCGCCGCGGTGGCCCGTGCCCAGAGCGAGGTCGACCAGGCGCGATGGCGGGAGTTCGTCCAGCAACGGGAGGAGGTGCTCACCTCGATCGCTTCGTTCACCGCGAGTCTCGCCGACGCGGCCGGAGCGGACCGGGCCCACGCGGAGCTTCTCGACCGCCGGGACGCCGCTCGCCGCGAGGAACTCCGGACGAGCGCGGCGCGGACCGCGGCGGTCGAGCGGCTCGAGTTCGCCGAGGAGCGACGGGCCGTCGCCGAGCGGGGGGCCGCCGAGCGCCGTCGCCACCTCGCCGAGGCGGCCCAGCTCGACCGGACGGCCGCGTTCGTGAAAGGGCCGTTCCGGGACGCGCTCCTCGACCTGGAGCGTCGGCTCCTGGCTCGGGCGCAGGCGACGTTCGAGCGGAGCTTCGCGAAGTCGTTCGCCGCGCTCGTCGAGGACCCAGGGCTCCTGGCCCGGTGCAGTCCGACGTTCGTGCCGTACGTCGAGATCGACGGCGAGATGACCCCGGCCGAGGCGCTCAGCGGGGGAGAGCGGACCGCGCTCGCGCTCGCGTTCCGGCTCGCGCTCGGCGAGGTGGTCCGGGCCGCCGGTCGGCTCCGGCTCGACACGATCGTGCTCGATGAGCCGACCGACGGCTTTTCGCCCGAGCAAGTGGTCCGGATGGGGGAGCTCCTCCGCGAGCTGCCGTGGGGTCAGGTCATCGTGGTCACCCACGAGGCGAGCCTCGCCGGGATCGCCGACGCCTCGGTGCGGGTCCGGAAGGAGGGGGGGATCTCGCGGCTCGAAGGCGGGGGGACGTCTCCCATCGCGCCGGACGCCGAACCGAGGAAGCCCCGCCGGCGAGTTCCCCGGGTCGACGCCACTCCGGCGTCGGCTACGTGAGCCAACCCCGGAACGCCGCGTCGTCCCACGGCGGGACGTCGGCGATCTGAAGGTTCTCGGCGAGATGCTCCGGGGTCTTTTGCCCGACGAGCGCCCCGAGCGTTCCCGGGGCCGACCGGGCGAACTGGATCGCCGTCTGTGCGGTGGAGAGGGGGACGGCCGTCGGGCCTTCCCGCGTGAGCTGACCCTGGTAGAGCGGAACGCTCGTGAACGCGCCGAGGCCGAGCCGCTGGACCGCCTCGAACGCGGTCCCCCGGACCCCGTCGACGGACTGCGTGCGCAGGACCGCCGCCTCCGTCATCGCGAAGTTGAACGGAAACTGGACGAACCCAAACCCGTGGTTCTCGCCGCCGACCTTCCGGGCGGTCCGGATCACGTCCTCGAGCGAGAGGTGGCCGGGTTCGCTCTTCGGGATCCGGAGGCAGTCCCAGGTCGCGAGCCCGTACGCCCCGAGACGACCGTCGTCGCGCAGCGACTCGTAGAGCCGGAACGCCTCGGAGAGGCGGGAAAGGAACTCCTCCCGGCCGACGACCGGAAGCTGGGCGTCGGCCGCGTTGTGCAGATACATGAGGTCGATCGCCTCGAGTCCGAGGTTCGTCCGGGACCGCTCGAACTGGTCGGCGAGGAACGACCGGCTCATCGCGTGGCTTCCGTCGACGATGTCGGCCGGACGGAGGACGTTCGAGCGGACGAGCTCCCGCTCGATCCACGCCTCGGCGGCGAGCGGCGACTCGCCATCGGGGGCGAGATACCCGTTCTTCGTTGCCACGAACACCTCCTCCCGGGCGACCCCGGTCGGGCCGAGCGCCCGGCCGAGGGCCCGGCCCACCGAACGCTCGGCGCGCTGGTGCCGGTAGTTGATCGCGGTGTCCAGGACGTTGATGCGACCGGACGACAGGCAGATGCCGACCGCGTGTTCGACGGCGAGGTCGGTCGGCCCGTCCGGACGTCCGATGTAGGTCCCGAGCCCGAGCGACGAGAGCGCGAGCCCCTTCGGGTCGGTCCGGAAGTGGCCGGCGGGCAGATGGTGCGCATCGACCGCCCGCCGGCGGAACCGGTCGGTCCCGCCGACGGTCGCCAGACCGGAAACCCTCGCCACGGGCCTTCGTATCCCGATGGCAGAAAAGGACCGCCACGCCGAGAGGTTCAACTATGGCGCCGGAATCCCCCGACCCGCGGGGGCGGGCCGACGCCGCGGCGGAAGTACGGACATCTCCGGAAACCAATCCCGCCGGTGCCGCCGGAAAAGTGTCGGTTCTGCCGCTTGCGGCGACGGTGCCCCACCCATCCCCGCCGCGCCGGTTGAACCGGCCCGGGGGCGGCGCCCGGGACCGCCTCGCCGGCGGAACCCTTATGCGACGCGACCGGCCAACCGAATCCCGATGACCCCGGGTCGGTCCCTCCGTCGGAAAACGACGTTCGCACCGTTCGTATGCGCGCTCGTGCTCGTCGCCGTGCTGTCGATCCCCGGGGTCCCCGCCGTCCGCCCGACGTCGGTCTCGGCCGTGACGGGGAACACGGTCGGGGCGACCGCCCTGTCGGGCTCGTACCGGGCCGAGGGGCGAACGGCGATGGAATCACCGAACGACGCCACCGCCGGATGGAACGCGTCCTCCCCGCTGTGGCGGAACGTGTCCGGGCCGGGCGCTCCCCCGGCACGTTCGGACGCCGCGATGGCGTTCGACCCGCCCCTCAACGTGACGATCGTCTTCGGCGGCTACTACACCGGCGGCGCGTGCTTCATTCTGACCGACTGCGCGCTCAACGACTCGTGGGAGTTCTCCGGTCTCCGGTGGACGAACGTGACCCCGAGCCACCTGACGCCGGCCGACAACCCCTCGCCCCGCTGGGGAGCGTCGATGGTCTACGACCCGGCGCTCGGCGGGCTCCTCCTGTTCGGAGGGACCTCCGCGACGGCGAACGGGCTCAACAACCCGGCCCTCAACGACACCTGGGAGTTCTCCGCCTCGGGATGGACCGAGCTTTGCACGGCAGGGTGCCGAGCTCCGGCGGCCCGTTGGGATGCCTCGATCGCCGAGAGCGAGGAGATCTCCGCCCCGGTCCTGTTCGGGGGAGAGACGACCACCTCCGGTGCGACCTCCGACCTCGCCGACACGTGGACGTTCACTCCGGCCACCAACTGGACGGAGCTCACCCCGGTCGTCGCCCCGAGCGCCCGCGCCGCGGCCACCGCCGCGTGGGACGCCCAGCTCGGTGGCGTCGTCCTGTTCGGAGGGATTCCCGCGAACAGCGAGACGTGGCTCTACCGCAACGCGAGCTGGCACGAGCTTTCGCCGGCCACGAGCTCCGGCACGCCGAGCGCACGGGCGGGCGTGGCCCTCTCGGACGACCCGCTCAACGGGTCGGTCGTCCTCTTCGGAGGGTGTTCCGCGGTCCCGTGTACGACGGGGGGCCTTTCCGACACCTGGGTCCTCACCGGAACCAACTGGTACAATCTCACGACCCTCGCCGGAACGGCCCCGCCCTCGCGAGGGCAGGCCGGGTTGGTCGACGCCGGACCGCGCGGGGCGCTCGTCCTCTTCGGCGGTGCCGGGACCGGCCCACGGAACGACACGTGGCGGATCGCCCACCTCGAGGTGTCTCCCGTTGCCGCGGCTCCCACGGCCCTCGACGTCGGCGCCACCACCACGCTGTCCGTGACCGCGCTCGGCGGCTTCGGGCCTGTCACGGTCGTCTGGAACGGCCTTCCCACCGGCTGCAGCACCGCGAACGCGACCGTACTCAATTGCACGCCGACCGGTCCCGGCGCCTCGACGAACGCGGTCTCGGTGTCGGTACGGGACCCGGCCGGCGAGGAGGCCAACTCCTCCTCCGCGGTCGTGCTCGTCAACGCTCGACCGACGGTGACGGTGGCCGCGATGCCCGAGGCGGGCATCGAGCCGCTGCAGGTCTCGTTCCTCGCCTCCCCGAGCGGAGGGACCGGTGCGATCACCTTCGCATGGCAGTTCGGCGACGGCGCGGTCGGACTGGGGTCGAACCCGACCCACACGTATGTCGCCCCCGGCACGTTCACCGTTACCGTCTGGGCGAACGACAGCGACGGCGAGAGCGGAACCGCGCAAACGACGGTGAGCACGGTCGCGAAGCTCACCGCCAGCGCGTCGTTCTCCGACGATTCGATCGTGCTCGGCGGCTCCACGACCCTGACCATCTCCGTCACGGGCGGCGTGGCCCCGTACACGGTCCGCGCCGCGGGCGCCACACCGGGGTGCGCCGCGAACTCCGGGGCGCCCGCGAACGCACCCACGTACCATTGCACCCCGACCGATGTCGGGTCCTACCCGGTCGTGTTCCATGTGACCGACTCCGACAACCAATCGGCCGACGCCAACGCGACCCTCGTCGTGGCACCTCCCGCCGCGACCGGGGGCGGGGGTGGCTCCGGGACCGGAGCGAACGGACTCACGTCGACCCAGGAGCTGTGGCTCGTCGCCGGGGCGATCGTCGTGGTGCTCCTGGTGCTCGCCCTGCTCCTCCGGCGTCGGGGCCGGCAACCGAGGATGGTCCCTCCCGCCCACCCGGAGAACCCGATGCCCCCGACGAGCCTCTACGTCCCGCCCGAGGACGCCCCGCGCTAGGGGCCCACCGGGACGGGCGGTGGCCCGGCGACGCGGGCCTTCCGGCCGAGGAGGATCGGCGTGACCACCCGGCGGTCGAGCGCGTCCGCGGCCTCGGAGATCCCCTTCAGGACGGGCGGCGCGATCTTGCCGCGGGCCTTCGAGAGCGACGCTTCGAGCTCGAACCGGGCCTGCGCCCAGCGGTAGAGACTCTCCGGATAGACCGCTTCGTAGAGGAGGGCCCGACCGCCGTTCCGGGCCCCCGGGGGTCGGACCGTCCGCTTCAGCTTGTCCTTGACCGCCTCGTAGAACCGGGTCCCCGGGACCGGGACCGCGATCGAGACGGAGTACTCCTCCGGGCTGAACCGTCGGAAGAGCCGGAGCGTCGCCTCGATGTCCTCGACCGTCTCGCCGGGGTAGCCGAGCATCAGGAACCAGAACTGCCGGATCCCTTCTCGCCGGAGCGCCTCGGCGGCCCGCTCGACCTGGGCGAGCTTCGTTCCGCGGTTCATGGTGTCGAGCATCCGTTGGCTCCCGGACTCGACCCCGACGTAGACCCGCTGGAGGCCGGCCCGGCGCATCCGGGCCAGGAGGTCCGGCTTCAGCAGCTCGACCCGCGCGAGGCACTCGAACCGGAGCCCGAGCTCCTCCCCAAGCATCCGGTCGAGGAGGTCTTCGAGCCAGGTGCGCTGGATGCCGAACACGTCGTCGCAGAACCGGACGTAGTCGACCCCGTACCGGTCCCGGAGCGCCCGCAGCTCGGCGACGACGCGCCCCACCGATTGCTGCCGGAACGACCGGCCGAACGTCGGCTTCGAGCACCAGGCGCAGTCGAACGGGCATCCCCGGGAGGTCAGGACCGCCATCCGCCGGTCCCCCGTGGATTTCTGCCAGGCCCCGAGGTACCGGTCCATCTCGACCAGGTCCCACGCCGGGAGAGGGAGGTCGTCGAGCGAGGGGAGGAACGGACGGGGCGGACCCCGGACGATGCGACCGCCGTCGCGGACGGCGAGTCCGGCGATCCCGCGGGGGTCGGTCCCGGCCGCGACGCGGTGGGCGAGCTCGGTGAGGGTCTCCTCCCCTTCCCCGAGCCCGGCGGCATCGAACGCGTCGGTGAGGTACGTCTCCGGACGGGTCGCGGCGTCGGGTCCCCCCGCCACGGCGAACACCCCGGCCCGGTGGGCCATCCGGGCGACCGCGAGCGACCGTTCGAGCGTGAGGGTCTTGGTGTGGACTCCGACGAGGTCGGGCGAGAACTCGCGGATCGCTTTCGCAACGGGTCGGGTGTCCCGGGCGAACGTCAGGTCGACCACGGAGACGTCGACCGAGCGCTCGCGGAGGTACGCGGCGAGGGTGAGGACCCCGAGCGAGGGGTAGAGCTCGACGAACTTCCGTTCCATCGGGTCGTCGCGCGCGAGGTACGGGTCGACGAGCAAGACCCTCGGGCGCGCGGCGCCTTGGTCACCGGGCACGGACGGCTCCTGCGCGGGCGACCTTCCCCGCGGGCATGGAAAGGGCGCCCACGGGGCAGTACGGGATGCACCAACCGCAGTCTGTGCAGTGGTCGAGGACCGTGAGTTGGGCGGGGTCGAGCTCGAGCGCATTCGGCGGGCAGACGCCGGTGCAGAGACCGCAAAGCACGCAGCAGTCGGGGTCGACGACGATCACGCGGGAGTCGCGCCTCCCGCCTCCCACGTCGCCTCCGAGGGCGCCGCAGTTCCCGAGAGCGCCCGGCCGAGCGCCGCGAACCCGGTCAACGCGCACTTCACGCGGACCGGGGAGAGGGGGATCGCGACGAGCTTCAGAACGTCATCCCGGGTCAGCTTGCGGACGTCCTCGAGCGAGCGGCCGGCCACCTTGGTCGTGAGCATCGAGGCGCTCGCGACACTGATCGCGCAGCCGTCGCCGTGAAACCGGACCTCGGAGACCGATTGCTTGGCCTCGTCGAGCTTCAGCTGGAAGGTGATGTGGTCCCCGCAGTTGGGGTTGCTCTCCTCTCCCGAGAGGTCCGGCTGGGCGAGCTCGCCGAAGTTCTTGGGAGCCCGGTAGTGCTGCAGGATGATCTCCTGGTACATGTCGTAGGCCACGGGGCACCTCGGTGGGAGAGTCGTCGGGACGACTATAATGGCTTCTCGGGCCGGGTTTCCTTCCGGCAACCGGCCCGGTCGGCCCTTCGGTCGGCGCCATCGGGAAGCGCGGTGCCTCGCGGAGTCCCCGTCGAGGCCGGGCGGCGAGCCGTGCCCGGTCGGAGGCCGTTCGCTCCGCCGAGGCCGGGCGGTCCGACTACCCCGAGGGGGTGACCGACCGTCCGTCCGAGCGGGGGACGGGTCGATTCGGGGCGGCGCCGCCCAACGCGGCGGCCGGTGCCCGGGGTTTCCGAGCGGTCTCCCCGTTCGGGGCCCGCGACTGCGTCTGGTCGCGCGTGAGGAGTCCCGCCCCCTGGAGCTCGTTGCGGATCTTCCGGACCGCGAGCTCGAGGTCCTCGGGTCGGCGGGCCCCCGTGCAGACCAGCTTGCCGCTCGAGAAGAGGAGCACGACGACGCGGGGCTCATCGAGGCGATAGACCAGACCGGGGAACTGCTCCGGCTCGTACTCGACGCGGTCGAGACCGAGGGTGACCGCGATCACGTTCAGGTCGATCTCGCTCCCGAGGTCCGAGGTCGCGACGATGTTCTGGATCTCGATCTTCGGATTCTGGATCACCTTGAGCCCGGCCTTCCGGATCTGCGTCGAGACCGCGCGGATCGAATCGTCGACCTGCTTCCAACTCTTCCCGCCGGTGCAGACCGCCTTTCCGGAATGGAACAGCAGGATCGCCGTCTTCGGCGATTTCATCCGATAGATCAGACCGGGAAATTGCGCGGGCTCGTACTCCGCCCCGTCGAGGCCGAGGGCAATCCGCGGCAGGTCGAGCTCGGTGCCCAACGAGGTCGAAGCCACGACGTTTTCAATCCGGACTCGCGTGCCGTCCACGTATAAATAGTATATAAGCAAGTATTTAAGCGGAGCGCTGGGCCTCGCCGAGCCCCTTCCGGAGCCCCTCCGCGGGAGCCGCGAGACGGGACCGACCCAAGGGACCCCGGTTTCGGACCGGGGACTCGCCGTCCTCGAGGGTCTTCGGCCGTCCCCACGGACTCGGAAACCGACGCGATCTCCGTCGACGGAGGTTCTCGGAAGCCGGTCGCCCCGGTCCCTTTATAAACACCTTTCCGTGACTAATTCCGAATGGCCGTCGCGGTGAACCGGCCCGAGACGTGGCTCTCGGCGGAGCAGGTCCAGCAGCTCGCCAAGGCTCGGAACGAGCCCCCCGAGCTCGTCACCCGGCGGACCGAAGCGTTCGAGCGATTCCTCGAACTTCCGCTGGAACCGAACCCCCTCTACCGCAAGTACGGGTACTTTTCCGGGGTCGACCTGAGTGGCCTCGACCTCCGGGCGAGCGGGGCCCCGGTGCCGGGGGTCCCGCCCGCGCCACGGACGATCACGGTCGTGCACGACGTCTCGGGGAGCCGGATCGAAGTTCCCGAGGAACTCCATCGCGATGGTGTCCGACTGGAACCGATCGAGCAGGTCGTCCGGACGGGCGGAGACGCGCTCGCTTCGTTCTTCGGCGGAGACGAGCCACCGGCGGACCGGCTCTCCGCATTCGCCTTCGCCACGACGAACCGGGGGTACCGGCTCACGTTGCCGGACGGCCTCGCCGCACCCGTTCGACTCCGCGACATCACGGTCCTCTCCGCCCCCCACGAGGCGCTCTCGGTCCGCCGGGCGATCTCGGCGGGAAAGGGCACGCGCCTCTTGGTCAGCGAGGAAGCGCTCTCCACGGTCGATGACCCCGGTCACCAGCGTCTCCTCGCCTCGACGACCCGGGTCGACGTCAGCTCGGACGCTCACGTCGCCTACCTGACCCTGCACGCCCCGGACCGGCAGGCGATCTCGGTGTCCCTCCGGACCGCCGCGATCGGGAGTGCGGGTCGACTCGCCTGGGTCTGGGCCGGATTCGGAGGATTCCGCACGAAGGCCCGCAATTCGTCGACCCTCGCCGGTACCGGCGCCGACCTGGAGGACCTGCAGGCGTTCTATGGGTGTGGGCCGCAAGCGTACGACAGCGGAGTCACGATGACCCACGTCGGGACCGACACCCACGGCCAGTCGATGACCCGCGGGGTCTTCACCGACCAGGCCCGGGGGATGAGCCGGGGGATGGTCCGCATCGAGAAGGACGCCCGCAAGACGCTCAGCTTCCTCTCCGAGCACGCGATGCTCCTGTCGCGTGGCGCCCGGTCCGACACGATCCCGGTCCTCGAGATCCTCTGCCGGGACGTCAAGGCGACCCATTCGTCCTCCGTCGCCCCGGTGGACCCGGAGAAGGTGTTCTACCTCGAGTCCCGCGGATTCCCCCGGACCGAGGCGGTCCGACTGATCGGGGAAGGGTTCCTCTCCCACGTCCTGGAGCGGGCGCCGATCCGGGACCTCCGGGAACTGCTCTACCCGTACCTGGCCGCCCGCTGGGAGGGCCGCCCGATCCTCTGGGGCTCCGACTCGGTCGGGGCGCTCCCTCCGCTCGAGTTCGCGGGCCCGACGGGCGCCGCCGAGTGGCGGTTCGACGCCAAACTTCGGTAAGCGCCCCATCGATGCCGCTCGTCCTCGACGCGGCCTCCCATTCGCTCGAGCAGCTCCGCCGGCTCCTCGACCAGCAACGGGAGGGGCTCCGCGAGATCCTGCCGATGCTCCAGACCCCGCCCGAGTCGTACCCGGACCCGGTGAGTTTGCGGACCGCAGCGGACCTGGTGACCGACGCGCTCGTCGCCGTCGACCGCCTCTCGGGACCGACGGCGGACCGGTCCGACCTCGCCGCGGCCGTGAACCTCGCCTACGCGGCGGACCTCGCGGCGCTCGACCTTCGCAAGACCCATTCCGGGGGGCCGACCGTCCCCCGGAGCCGGGCCCGTCCGAAGGGGTAGGACCGGGCGCCGGACGCGGTCTATCCGACCGCGCCGGTCATCTCGAGCTGGATCAGCCGGTTCAGCTCGAGCGCGTAGTCGACGGGGAGCTCCTTCGAGAACTCCGCGAGGAACCCCATCAGGATCAGGTGGATCGCGTCGGACTCGTTGAGCCCGCGGCTCATCAGGTAGAAGATCTGCTCCTCGCCGATCTTCCCGACGACCGCCTCGTGGGTGATCGTCGCATCCTCTTCGTGGATCTCGTTGTACGGATAGGTGTCCGAACGGCTGTCCTCGTCCGGGAGGAGGGCGTCGCATCGGACGGCCGCCTTGACCCCGGTCGCCCCGGGGGCGACGTGGAGGAGCCCGCGGTAGCTGGTCTGCCCGCCGCGGATCGCGATCGACTTGGCGATGATCTTGCTCGAGGTGTCCGGCGCCGAGTGGACCGCCTTCGCCCCGGAGTCGATGATCTGCCCGGCGGAGGCGAACGCCACCGACAGGATGTCGGCGCGGGCCCCGCGGCCGCGCAGGTAGACGGACGGGTACTTCATCGTGATCTTGCTGCCGAGGTTGCCGTCGACCCACTCGACGAGCGAGTTCTCGTACGCCACCGCGCGCTTCGTGACCAGGTTGTAGACGTTCTTCGACCAGTTCTGGACGGTCGTGTACCGGACCTTGGCGTACGGCTCGGCGACGACCTCGACCACGGCGGCGTGCAGCGAGTCGGTCGAGTACACCGGGGCGGTGCATCCTTCGATGTAGTGGATCTTCGAGCCCTTGTCCCCGATGATCAGGGTCCGCTCGAACTGCCCGACGTTCTTCGCGTTAATCCGGAAGTACGCCTGGAGCGGGATCCCGGCGTCGACCCCGGGGGGAATGTAGACGAAGCTGCCGCCAGACCAGACCGCACTGTTGAGCGCGGAGAACTTGTTGTCGTTGTACGGGACGATCTTGCCGAAGTACTTCCGGACGATGTCCGGGTACTCCTTCACGGCCGTGTCGGTGTCGGTGAAGACGACGCCCTTCGCAGCGAGGTCCTCGCGGATCTTGTGGTAGACGGTGCCGCTGTCGTACTGGGCGCCGACGCCGCCGAAGAACTCGCGCTCGGCCTTCGGGATGCCGAGCTTGTCGAACGTGTTCTTGATGTCGGCGGGGAGGTCGTCCCAGCTCTTCTTCGTGTCCCCCTCGGCGAGCGGGTTCGCGTAGTACGTGTAGGCGTCGAAGTCGATCTCGTCCAGGGACGGTCCCCAGTCCGGCATCGGTCGGGAGACGAAGTGGTCGTACGCGCGCAACCGGTACTCGCGCAGCCAGTCCGGCTCGTGCTTCAGGTCGCTGATCTTCTCGACGACCTCGCGGTTGAGACCCTTCGCCGTCCGGACCTTGTACGTCTCCGGGTCCTTGAAATCGTAGCGGGTGTAATCGAGAGGCTGGAAGGTGGGGGAAGTCTGCGCCATGATGTCCTCATCGATTCCATCACTTAAGCGTATTTAAATGGTCAGTCGCGACGGAGGCGACACGGCGGCCCCGTCAGCCGGTCTCGCACGGGGGCCCGATTGTCGGCGATTGCGCGACAGCACCTACGGGCGCGGGGCGAACACTTCCAGGACCTTGCCGATCGCGCCGACGAACGTGTCGATCTCGGAGAGCGTGTTGTAGAGGTAGGGGCTGGCGCGGGAGAGCGCCGGAACCCCGAGCCGCTCCATGAGCGGCTGGGCGCAGTGGTGCCCGGCCCGGATCGCGACCCCCTCGGCGTCGAGGATGCTCGCGACATCGTGCGGGTGGACCCCCGCGAGGGAGAACGAGAGGACCGCCTCGCGGTCCGGGCCGAGAGGGGGACCGTAAAATCGGACTTTCGACCCGAACCGGTCGTGGGCGGTGGTGATCGCGCGGTTCGCGAGGGCCCGCTCGTGCGAGGCGAGCGACTCCCAGCCGACGTTCTCCAGGTAGTCGAGGGCCGCGGCGAGGCCGATCGCCCCGGCGACGTTCGGCGTGCCCGCCTCGAACCGGCCCGGCGGGTCCCGGTACGTGACCCGGTCGGTGTGGACCTCCCGGATCATCTCGCCGCCGCCCATGTAGGGGGGAAGTCGGTCGAGGAGCTCCTTCCGTCCCCAGAGCACGCCGATCCCGGTCGGCCCGAGCGCCTTGTGGCCGGAGAACGCGACGAAGTCGGCGCCCAGCTCGTGGACGTCGACCCGCCGGTGAGGGACCGACTGGGCGGCATCGACGACGACGAGGGCGCCCGCGGCGTGCGCACGGTCCGCGATCGCCCGCACCGGGTTGACGGTCCCGAGGACGTTCGAGACGTGGGCGAGCGTCACGACCTTCGTCGGCTTCGCGAGCTTCGCCTCGAGGTCGTCCATGCGGAGACGGCCGTTGTCGTCGATATCGACGAACTCGAGCTCGGACCCCACCTCGCTCCGCAGGAGGTGCCAGGGGACGATGTTGGAGTGGTGTTCGAGGATCGTGGAGACGACCCGGTCGCCCCGGTGCAAGTACCCGCGGCCGAGGCCATGCGCGACGAGGTTGATCGCCTCGGTCGTGCCCCGCACGAAAACGATCTCGTCCGGGTCGTCCGCATGGAGGAACTTGGCGACGCGGGCCCGCGCCCCCTCGTAGGCGGCGGTCGCCTCCTCGCTTAGCTCGTACGCGCCGCGGTGGACGTTCGCGTTCTGGGTCCGGTAGAACGCGTCCTCCGCGGCGAGGACCGAGAGCGGCTTCTGGCTCGTGGCGGCCGAGTCGAGGTAGACGAGCGGGTGGCCGTGGGCCGAACGCGTGAGGATCGGGAAGTCGCTCCGACAGCGCGCGAGGTCCATCGGGCTCGGGCCGGCGGGCGGGGCCGTCAGCTCCCTTCCCGCGCGTCGGCGCGGACCCAGTCGTATCCCTTCGCCTCGAGCTCGATCGCAAGCTCGCGGCCCCCCGACATCGCGACGACGCCGTCCACCATCACGTGGACCGCGTCGGGTTGGAGGTACTTCAGGATCCGCTGATAGTGGGTGATGACGAGGATGCCGGAGTCGGCCTTGTGAAGCTGATGGAGCTTCGCGACCGTCTCCCCGACCGCCTTCACGGCATCGATGTCGAGGCCGCTGTCCGGCTCGTCGAGGATCGAGAACGTCGGCGAGAGGGTCGCCATCTGGAGGACCTCGACCCGCTTCTTTTCCCCGCCCGAGAACCCCTCGTTCAACGACCGCTTCAGCAACGCCTCGTCCATCCCGAGGAACCCGAGGTGGGTCGTGAGGTCGGTGCCGAACCGGTCGGAGTCGGCGTTCTCCGCCGTGTGGCGCTGCATGTACGCCGTCCAGAGGAACTTCGAGAGCGAGAGCCCCGAGACCTCCTGGGGGTACTGGAACCCGAGGAACAGCCCGGCCCGGGACCGCTGGTCGACCGGGAGCTTGAGGAGGTCCTTGCCGTCGAGGAGCGCCTCGCCGAGGGTGACCTTGTACTTCGGGTGCCCCATCAGCGCGTAGGCAAGGGTGCTTTTGCCGGACCCGTTCGGGCCCATGAGGGCCGTCAGTTCGCCGGCGCGGAGGGTCAGGTTGACCCCCTTGAGGATCTCCTTGCCGGCGACCTCCACGTGGAGGTTCCGGACGTCGAGGGTATGGGCCGGTGGCTGGTCCGCGCTCATCGACAGGAGTCTCCGAGGCGAACGAGCCGATACCCTTATTTAAGCATGGCGCGGTGTCTAAACTCCCGACCGAAAATCGGCCGCGGGAGACGGGCTGGAATGGCCGCAGGGGACGTCCGCGTCGGCGAGGGAACTCGCGGTCGGATCATCGAGGAGCTCGCGGTCGCTCCGAAGACGGCCCGCGACCTCGCCCGCACCCTTGGCATCCAGGAATCGGCGGCCCGGGGCCACCTCGACCGTCTCGAGGAGCGGGGCCTCGTCGTGCCGACGTTCCACCGGGAGGGGGTCGGTCGCCCGCGGAAGCGGTACCTCCTGACCCCCCAGGGACAGGAGCTGTTCCCCCGCCGATACGAGCTCCTCCTCGACTCGGTCATGGAGGCGATGCTCGCCGCCGAGGGGGAACGGTTCGTCTCCAAGGTCTTCGCCGACGCGGCGAGCCGGATGGCGAAGCAGATCGCGCGAGAAGTGCCGAAGGACGCGACTCCGCACGCACGGGCCCAGGCGCTCGCCACGGCGCTCAACCACCTGGGGTTCCGCTGCACCGTCGAATCGACCCCCGAGGGCGCCCTCAAGATCGTTCGGACGAACTGCGTCTTCCGCCACAACGCTCTCACGCACGCGTACCTGCTCTGCGATGTGTTCGACAAGCACCTCACCGAGGAGCTGCTCGGCCAGGTCGGCCTCGACCTCCAGGATTCCATCACCCGCGGCGGCATGCGGTGCACGCACCTCATCCAGCTCCGGTGACGCTCCGGCCGACCGGACCGGTCGCGGAAGTGCCACCGTCGACGAGGTCCCGGCTCCTCGCGGTCGCCCGGCTTCGGGCGCCGTTGGAAACCGGGGGAGTTCTCCTCGGCGTACGTCGCTCACCGCACAACTGGACCGTCACGGGGTTCGTCGAACTCCCCTCCCTGCGCCCCGACCGGCGCCGGTACGAGGCGGACCCGAGGGCCGTGCGGGATTGGGTCGATCGACCTGTCGTCCGCGGGCGTCGCGTCGTGGGAATGTTCCACACCCACCCGGAGGGTCCGGCCACCCCGTCGCCGCTCGACTCCCGTTCGGCCGCTGCCGGACTCTTGCACGCCATCGTCGGGCGCGGGCGCGAAATCCGGGCGTTTTGGAGGGGCGATCCGGGCCGTCCGCTCACCGAGGTGGCCCTGAGCGGACCGGGGTTTCCGGTCGGGAGCGACCCGTGAGCAAGCCGCCCGCGGGTCCGGTCGTCGACCTTCCCCCTTCGCTCCGAGAACTCCTCGACGAAGTGCCGGAGGAGCTCCGCCTCGAGGGCTCCACTGTCGAGGAGGTCCTTCGCGCCCTCGTCGCCGCATATCCGCCGCTCCATCCCCATGTCTTCTCCCCGGCCGGAACGTTGCGCACCAGCCTGATCGTCCTCGTCGACGGCGACGACATTCGGTACCGACAGCGCCTGCGGACCGCGGTGACCCCCTCCGACCGGATCGTCCTCGTTCCCGCCCTCGCAGGAGGAGCCCCCTCCCCGCCGCGGCGTTCCGGATCCTCCCGCTCCCTCACCCCGTCCGAACGTCACCGGTACAGTCGGCATCTGCTCCTCCCCGAGGTGGGCGAGCAGGGCCAGCTCCGTCTCCGTCGCGCGCGCGTGCTCCTCGTCGGCGCCGGAGGGCTCGGGGCACCGGCTGCCCTCTACCTCGCCGCCGCCGGGGTCGGGACGATCGGGATCGTGGACAGCGACGTCGTCGAGGCCTCGAACCTCCAGCGCCAGGTGCTGTACGATACGTCCTCCGTGGGGCGGCCCAAAGCCGGACGGGCGGCGGCCCGGCTCCGCGGCCTCAACCCCCACGTCCGCGTCGTTCCGCATCCGACGCGCTTGACCGCCAAGAACGCGCTCCGGATCCTACGGCAGTACGACGTGGTCGTCGACGGGTCGGACAATTTTCCGACCCGGTACCTCGTGAGCGACGCGTGCGCGCTCCTCGGGAAGCCGGACGTGTTCGGCTCGGTGTACCGGTTCGAGGGACAGGTCTCGGTGTTCGACGCGAAGCGGGGCCCCTGCTACCGATGCCTGTTCCCGGAACCCCCGCCACCCGAGCTCGTACCGTCGTGCGCGGAGGGGGGCGTCCTCGGCGTCGTCCCCGGGGTCGTCGGGCTCTACCAGGCCGCGGAGGTCCTGAAGCTGCTCCTGCGGGTCGGCGAGCCGCTGACCGGCCGACTGCTCCTCCTCGACGCGCTCTCGGGGAGTTCCCGGGAGGTCCGGATCCGGAAGAACCCCCGGTGCCCGGTGTGCGGGCGCCACCCGACCCAACGGGGACTCATCGACTACCCCGCGTTCTGCGGCGTCACCGATGCCGGCGAGCGGGTCCCGGAGGTCGATCCCCGGTCGCTCGCGGCGGAGCTCGCCGGACCTTCGCCGCCGTCCCTCGTCGACGTCCGCGAACCGGGGGAGTGGGCGATCGCGCACCTCCCGAAGGCCCGGCTCGTCCCGAAAGGATCCCTCGCCGAACGGCTCGGAACGATCCCGAAGCGACGACCGATCGTCGTCTACTGCAAGTCGGGGCAGCGGTCGGCGGCCGCGGTCCGGTTCCTGCTCGACCACGGCTTCACCCGGGTCCGGTCGCTCGCCGGGGGCCTCGACGACTGGGCCGAGACGGTCGACCGGACGATGCCCCGCTACTGAACCCATGGCGGGGGAGCCCGGGTTCGAGCTCCGGCTTCGGATGGTCCCGAGGCCGGGAGCGACGCCGGACGCGGGGCCCTTAGGCGAGGGTGGCGCCGCCGGCGGAGAACTTGGTGATGCCGACCGAGGGACTGTACGAGCGGACCCGCCGGGAGAGCTCCTCCGCGAACTCGTCGGTGTGGCTGGGCGAGATGAACAGCGGAACCTCCCCGGCGGTCACGAGGAGTCCGGGCGAGACCGTATGGATCGCGTCGAACGTGTGGATGAACGGGCTCCACATCCTTCCCCGCCACCCCCAGCCCCCGAAGAAGCTGACCGGCCCGAGGTCGCGCAGGTTGGCGAATTCGACCCTCCGGACCTCCTCGAGCTGGACCCGGCGGGAGCCGAAAGATCCGGCGGGCGTAGAGCGCCCGGTCGTCGAGCACGTAGTACGTCGATGCGTAGCGCGCGAGGAAGAGGAAGATGACCGCTATCAGGAACTCCGGAACGAGCGGGTTCGAGGTGAACGACGAGTTCACCGTGGCGTACACGATCAGCACGGCGAGGATGATGTACATCGCCACGACGGCGATCGAGAGCGGAGCTCCGACGCGGATCCGGCCCCGGGAGTCTGGCGTGAGGGTCATCCGGACCGCCGACTCGTCGCGCTCCCCATAACCCTATCACGGCCCGCTCCCGCGGGCCCGGGCGGCCGCCGTTCGCTCTACGACCGGGCGGCGCCGCCCTTCTTGGGCAGCCGCATCGCGTACTCCACCGCCCGGGTGACCCACCCCTGGGTCGCCTTCGTGTCGGCGAGGAGCTTGGCGGGCAGGACGACGTATTCCCGCATCGGCCGTCCGGCCATCGGCTCGAACGAGGTGCCGCCGAACTCCTTGGCGGCGGTGGCGCGGTCGTCCTCGGAGAGGCGGACGATGAGGTCCTCCCCGAACACGGCGAAGAACATGTTGCCGTCGACGAACGCCGCGGGCTGCCCAAACACCGGTCGCCGCGTCACGCCGGGCCGCTGCGGCACGAGCGACTCGAACAGCGCCACGGCCGCCTTCGCGGGCTTGGGCATCTTCATCCCGGGCATCGGAGTGGGAACGACACCGGGGTAATACGAACACGTCTTCGCCGGCGCTCGGCCCGCGGAGGCAACGAGGGAGACGGCTACGCCGCCGCCTCGTAGTAGAACTCTCCCCGCTCCCGCTGCTCCCGGTCGAGGACCGACCCCTCGCGGTTGATCCGGGGACGGAGGGTCTCGGCGTCGCGACGGAACGTGACCTGGACGTCCTTGAGGAGCTGGTTCATGCCGCCCCGCATCGGGAACGGACCGGAGCCCACCCCAGTGACCCCGTCCTTGCCCCCCTGGAAGACCATCAGCGCGTCGCAGGCGAGATCGAGGAAGTACACGTCGTGGTCGACGACGAGGGCGCTGACTGCCTGGCGCTCGACCTGCCGCCGGATCAGCTTCGCCATCGCGATCCGCTCGTCGGCGTCGAGGTACGCCGACGGCTCGTCGAGCAGGTACAGGGTCGCGGGACGGGCGAGCGCGAGCGCCACGGCGGCCCGCTGGAGCTCCCCCCCGAAAGGTCCGGCAGCGCGACATCGAGGAGGTTGTCGAGATGGAGGCCGGGGACGAGCTCCCGCTCGAACACCCCCGCGTCGAACGTCGGGTCGCCCCGGAGCGCGTCGAGCCGTTCGCGCAGGTTCGCCGTGCTCGTCGCCTTCAGGTACTGCGGCTTGTAGCTGACCGTCACGCCGGGTGGTGGCGTCCCGCGGGTCGCCGGTTCCGCTCCCGCGAGGAGGCGAACGAACGTGGTCTTGCCGGTCGCGTTTGGGCCGACGATCCCGACCGTTTCTCCCTTGGCGAGCTCGCCGGCACCGACGCGGAGGTGGAAGTTCGGGAACTCCTTCTCGAGCGCGGGGAACGCGACGAGCACGTTCCGCTGCGCGGCAAGCTTCGGAGGGTGGGCGACGAACCGGACCGGCTCGGTCCGGAACCGGACGTTCTCGTCCTTCAGGTACCCCGTGAGGTAGGTGTTGATCGCGCTTCGCATCGCGATCGGGTGGGAGATGACTCCGAACGCCGCCTCCTCGCCGTAGACGAGATGCGCCTGGTCGGCGAGGTAGTCGAGGAGCGCGAGGTCGTGCTCGACGACAACCACGCTCTTCGTCTCCCCGAGGCGACGGAGGAGCCGGGCGATCTCGAGCCGGTGGACGATGTCGAGGTAGCTCGACGGCTCGTCGATCAGGTAGAGGTCGGCGTCGGTCGCCACGGTGCGCCCGATAGCGAGGAGTTGGAGTTCGCCGCCGGAGAGCTCGGCCACAGGCCGGTCCTCCCGGTGGGAGAGGCCCACCGAGCGGAGCGCGGCGGCGGCGTCGACCCCGGACCGGGTGAGGAACTCGGTGGCCGTGCCGGCCTCCTCGGAGAACCGGTCGACGTACTGCGGCTTGAACACCGCCCGGAGGGTTCCGTCGGCGATCTTCTGGAAGTGGGCGTGGAGCGACGTCCCCCGGTAGTGCTCGAGGACCGCCGGCCAACCGCCGGGCGCGTCGTACTTCCCGAGGTTCGGGACCTCGACCCCCGCGAGGACCCGGAGGGCGGTCGACTTTCCCGTCCCGTTGGGACCGAGGATCCCGGTGATCCCCTTCGAGGGCGGCAGCGGAGCCGGTAGAGCCGGAACCCGTTGTACCCGTACCGGTGAACGATCTCCCGCTCGTCGGCTTCGGGGGTGTTGAGGATCTTGATCGCGTCGAACGGGCACTTGTGGACGCAAATGCCGCACCCGATGCAGAGCGACTCGGAGATCACCGGCCGACCGTCCCCCCCTCGACGATGCACTCCTGGCCCATCCGGACGGGGGGGCAGTACGCCTGGCATTCCCACTGGCACTCCTTCGGGTGGCACCGGTCCCGCAGCAGGATCGCGATCCGGGTCACGTCACGCCTCCCGGACGTCGGCGACGACCTTGCCGTCGGCCATCGTGAGATGCCGGCGGGCCCGCCGGGCCACGGCGGGGTTGTGGGTGACCATGACAAGGGTCGCTCCCGACCGCTTCTGCGCCGCGACGAGGAGGTCGAGGACGACCTCGGTGTTCGCCCGGTCGAGCTCGCCCGTCGGCTCGTCGGCGAGGAGGAGCCCGGGGTCGTTGGCCAGCGCCCGCGCGATGGCGACCCGCTGCTCCTCCCCGCCGGAAAGCTGGTGCGGGCGGGAGCCCCTCCGCTCGGTCAGTCCCACCGACGCGAGGAGTTCCCGCGTGCGGGTCGACCGCTCCGCGGCCGGTCGGCCCGCGCCGCGCATCGGGAGGGCGATGTTCTCCTCGGCGGTCAACGTCGGAAGAAGGTAGAACCGTTGAAAGATGAAGCCGACTCCCGTCAGGCGACGGCGGGCGCGCTCCCGCTCCGGCAGCCGCCCGACCGGCGTCCCGTCGAACTCGATCGTCCCCTCGGTCGGGGAGTCGAGCAGGCCGAGCATGTTGAGGAGCGAGGTCTTGCCGCATCCGGACGGCCCCTCGACGCTGACGAACTCCCCGGGCGCGAGGGCGAGGTCGACCCCGGCGAGCGCCTGGACGGCGCCGGGGCCGGACCCGTACGTCTTCCGAACCCCGCGGAGCGTGATCGTCGGCGGGCGGATCCCAGCATTCATCGGAGCGCCTCGGCGAGCGGGAGGCGGAGGGCGGCGCGCGCGGCCGCCCCGCTCGCGAGAAGGCAGAGCCCGACCGTGCCGGCGCCGAGCTCGAGGAGGGTCCATGGGTCGAACACGGCGAGGGCCGCGATCGCAGGGACCGAGCCGGTCCCGTACGCCTCGAGGACCTGCACCGCGACGAAGCCGGCGACCACGCCACAGGTCACGCCGGCGCTGGCGAGGAGCGCCGCCCGTCCGACGAGACGGCCCACGATCTCCCTCCCCGGCAACCCGATCGCGCGTCGGATCCCGATCGACCGGCGCTCGGCCTCGACACGGCGCAATAAGACGAGCGTGAGGAACAGGAGGCCGATGATCACCGCGGTCGAGGAGAGGGCGAGGTAAAAGCCGGTGAGGACCGCGTCGGCCTGGTCGAGCTGGGCGACCTGGTCCGACAACGTGGTCACGCCGTAGTACGGTACGAGGGCCTGGACAGCGGCCGCGGCCCGGTCCACGGCGCCCGGCTGCGTTCCCGCGGCCCCGGCGAGCGACACCTCGACCGAGTCGGCCTCGTCGAGAAGCGCGCCGCTCGTCCCGTTCTCCCGGGCGGTGCCGGTCAGGAGCTGGAGGTCCGAGAGCGGCATCACGACCGCGAACCCGGCGATCGGTCCGAGGGCGCCCCCCGGGGTGCCGAACTCTCCCGTGACCTCGAACGGAACTCCCTCCGATGCGTTCGGTCCGTCGGCCACGACGAGCGTGGCCCCCACCGAGACTCCCAGCGCCGTGGCGAGAGGACTTGCGACGAGGACGTCGTCGGTCGCCTGCCCGTCGTACGACCCGTTGGCGAAATGGACCGCATCGGTCGGGTCGCCGAGCGGGAGCGGCGAAGGGAACGCGTCGGCCTCCGCCGGGCTGAGCGTGGCCACGAACGGACCCGGGATCACTCCCTCGGCGAGGGCCGGTTCGGTAACTCCGCCGGGTCCGAACAGGTCGATCGCCGCGCTCAACACCGGGGACGCCGCCGAGACATTCGGGATCCCGTCGATCTGGCGCGACAGGGCGTGCGCGTCGCCGATGCCGTGCGTGCCCGGGGCGGAGACCGTGATCTCGAACCCGGAACTCTCGAGGGCGGTGCGTTCGTGGGCGAGGACCCCGCCCCCCACGGAGAGGAGGATCACGGGCAGGGCGACCGCGGTCGCGATCGCCGCGACCGCGAGGAGGTCCTGGAGGCTCGTATGGGAGAGGCGCAGACGCCGGCTCATGGGGCCCGAAGCTCCTCGGCGATCGGGAGTCGGACCGCCTGGATCGTCGGGAGGATGGCGGCGGCGAGCCCGATCAGGAGGACCTCGAGAACGGCGGTCGCCACGACGGTCGCGTCAAAGCTGACGAACGAGAATCCGCTCGGGAGCCCCTGGAGAAGCCCGACGAGAAATCGGTTCAGGAGCGAAGCCCCGGCGAACCCCCCGACGAGGCCCACCGCGAGGCCGAGGCCGGCGAGGATGAGCGCTTCCTCGACCACGTACCGGCCGATCGTGGCGCGGCCGAACCCGATGGCCCGCAGCGTGGCCAGCTCCCGGCTCCGGTCGTCGACCGACATCGTGAGCACGGTCGTGGCGAAGAGCGCCGCCACCAGAATCGCGACCACCCCGATCAGGGTCCCAAAGGTCCGGTAGAGGTCGACGACCGACTGGACGGCGCCCAGTATGTTGGCGAGCGTGAACACCGTCAGCGAGGGGAACCCCCGTTCGAGCGCGGCCTGGTCGCTCGCGGGATTGGAGGGGTCGGTCAGATGGACGAGCACGACCGACGCCTGGTCCTGGCGGACGGCGGCGCCCCCCAGCAAAGTCTGGGCCTCGGAGAGGTAGAAGAACCCCAACAGCGCCGACGGGATCAGGAAGAACGGCCCGGAGATCCCCACGACGCGGAACGGGGTCGCGTTGGCGTACCATCCGAGGACGCTCGCCGGTCCGGGAAGCGGCTGGTCGCTCACGTAGACGATGTTCCCGACGGTGGCGCGCAGCACGCCCGCGAGGCCGTCGTCGAGGACGACCTCGTGCGTGAACGGGCCGCGGTACGTTCCGTTCGCGTAGTGGGGGTCGCCGCTGTTGGAGAACCCGGGACCGGTCGCGACGGTCGGGGCGTCCAGGCCGACGTTGGCTCCCGGGATCCAGCCGACCGCCTCCGCGCTCGCGGGTCCCCACCCGTCGGGGATCGCCGCGCCGCCGGGGGACGCGTTCGCGGCCGCGTAGAGGGAGGAATTCGCGAAGACGAACGACGTGACGAGCCACGGGCTCGCCGCCGCGACGTTCGGGTCGGCCCGGGCGAACCCGGCCGGGATCGCGTGGGCGTCCGGCAGGGGCGGGAACGTGCTGCTGCTCAGGGACGTGTTCGCGCTCGTCGCAATGAGGTCGACGCCGCTCGCCGTGGCGAGGCGGGCGGCGCTCTGCTGCACGCCGGCGGAGAGGGCGAGGAGGACCGTTACGAGCCCGGTGGCGAGACCGATGCCCAGCGCCGTCAGCGCCGAGCGGCCCGGGCGCCGGCGGACCCCGTCCAGGGCGTATCGCACGGCTTCGCCTCCGACCCTGGCTCAGGCCGTCGCCGCGCGAAGCTCGCCGAGCGTGGTCTCGTGAGACGAGGTCACGTCGTACTTGTGGATCGACTCCTCGGACACGGTCCGGACCCGCACCCCCGTCGCATCGGGGAGCGCCGCGAGGCGCGCGGGGAGGGACGCCAGGAGGTCCCGGACCACATCTTCGACGAACTTCGGATGGCGGTGCGCGGTGAGGACGACGTCCGCCTCGTCGCCCCGTTTGAGGATGGCGAACGTCGGCGACGACTGGGCCCCCTCGATGACGCCGAGGAGGTCGTCGACCTCGACCTCGGCGCCCTCGGGGAGGTCGAGGACGAGCCGGGTCCGGTTCCGTTGGTTGTGGGTCACGATGGGGAGATTCTGCAGCGACGGGTCGGCGAGGAGGGGAAACTCCTTCGTCAACTTCTCCCGGGCCGTCTCCATCGCGCACGGGCAGGCGGTCATGCCCACCGCCTCCGCCCCGATCGAACGGGTCGTGGCGGGAGGGCCGGCGTCGCTCCGCCGGGCGGTCGCCTCCGCGAACAGCCGGAAATCTTCGAGCGAGCGGCGCGCCGCGGAGATGCCACGGGAGGCGAAGTACCTCGGCCTCGGCCCGCACCTCGGAGCTCGTGGCGTACGGGTGGCGGGCGAGGAGTTCCTGCGCGATGGCGGCGCACGCCGATTCAAGACTTTCGACGGGCCGCTGGGCGGTCCAGTCGACGACCTCGGCGAGGAGCTCCGCGTTCCGCGAGAGGTCGGAGCCCTTGCGGGTCGACGGCAGGTCGACCGCGACCGAGAACGAGGCCGTGAGCGTGACCTGGCGGCCGGGCCGCTGGACCACGAGCGGTTTCTTCACCCCGCTCACGCCGACCCGGTGCAGCCCGAGCCGCTCGTGGGCGGGGGCGAGGGCGTGGACATCCCGCATGGCGACGGCCCACTCCGAAGTGCCCTTAAAACAAATTGCCGGCGAGCGGGCCGTCCCCGTCCCCGCGCCGCGGCGAACTTATACTGAGCGACGGGGTTCGGCGGACGTGAGCGACAGCATCCCGACACCGCCCGCCGCGCCGCCCGCCGCCACGCCGGCCGCGCCGGCGGCCCCCGCCGCCAAGGGCGGCGCGCCGGTGATCGCCCCCGGACCGCACGCCGAGACCGAGGGGCTGATCGTCAAGGAGCTGAAGAAGATCTACGACCCCGAGATCCCGATGAACATCGTCGACCTCGGGCTGATCTACAGCTTCGAGTGGGGAGCGTCGAACGACCTTGTCCTGCACATGACGCTCACCGCCCCCGGGTGCCCCGTCGCCGGCGTCCTCGCGGACGAGATCAAGGGCGTGCTCGAGAAGGTTCCGAACGTCGCGAAAGCGACCGTCGACTACATCTGGGACCCTCCCTGGACCCCGGAGCGGATGAGCGACTTCGCGAAGCGCCAGTTCGGCTACCTCTAACGGCGCCGACGGGCCCAGAGGGCCCCCACCGCGATCGCGACGACGACCGCTGCCGCCACCCCGAGGGCGATCAGCTCGAACGGGAGCCCGCTCGCCCCGCGCGCGGCGGGCGGTCCCGTGGCCACCGCGAGGGTCGCCGACCCGTGGACCGTCGTGCCGATCTGGTCGGTCGCGGCCACGGTGACGGTGAAGTTGCCGACCTCGGTGGGCGTGCAGGTGATCGTGGCGGCGTTCGTCGTTCCGCAGCCGGCCGGGAGTCCCGACCAGATGTAGAAGTAGAGGCCCGTGCCGCCGACGGTGGTGGCGGTGAACGTCGCCGCGTTCCCGAACGTGACGTTCGGGCTCGCCAGCGCCACCGCGACGCTGGGCGCGCGGGCGACCGTGACCGCGAGCGCGTTGGAACCGGAGGTCTCTCCGACCGAGTCCCGGACGACCACCGATACGGCGAGGTCTCCCACGGCGCTGACCGAGCAGTTCGCCACGGGGCCGGTCGAATTGCATCCGGTCGGGAGTCCCGTCCAGGTGTAGGAGAACGGGGCGGTCCCCCCGGTCACCGTCGCGTTGACGTGGAACGGCGTCCCGGCGTCGGCCAGGAGACCCACGTCGCCCATCGATGCCTGGAGCGTCGGGTTGACCACGACGAACGCCCCCGGAGGGGCGACCGACGACCCACCGCCGTCGGTGACCGTGAGGAACGCGAACAGGTCGCCGGCCGCGAGCGGCGTGCAGGCGACCGACGCGCCCCGCCCGGAGCAAACCCCGGGAACCGACCACGCGTAGACGTACCCTCCCGTCCCCCCGGAGACGTTCGCGATGAACGCCACGCTCTGCCCGACGTCGATGGTGCTCGCGTTCGGAGCGACCTCCGCGGCCAGCCCGGGGAACACGTGGTACGGGAACGGACCGGAATGGACGACCGAGTCGTTGGCGTCGCGCGCGGTGACCGAGACGTTCGTCGACCCCGGCTCCGTCGGGGAACACGTGACCGAGCTCGCATTCACCGGCGTGCATCCGGTGGGGAGCCCGCTCCACACGATGGACCAGAAGCCGTACCCGCCCGAGACCGTCACGGCGAACGTGACCGGTCGGCCGACGTCGTCACCGGACGGCGGTGTCGCGTTGACCGGGCTGACGTACAGCGGCCCGGGAACAAGGACCGTGGCGGTCGGGGAGGGCCCGAACGCATCGGACTGCTGGTCGACCGCGTACGCGACGACATGGTAGGTGCCTGCGAGCCCGGCCGTCCACGTCCAGTTCAAGGTCGTGAACCCCTGGAGCACCCCGTCCAGCGCCCAGAGCACCCGGTAGGGAGCGACCCCACCGGTGACGGTGACGCTGAAGTTGACAAGCATGCCGGGCCGCGGATTCGCCGGGGTCTCGTTCAGCGTGATCGCCGTCATCGGCTTCGGGTCGGTCTCGAACCGGAACCCGTCCAAGGGGTCGATGAGCGAGTAGTTCTGGCCGTCCTCCCAGTGGGGCCCGTACGTCGTGCCGGCCGCCGTGTTGACGTAGAAGCTCTGCGGGTCGGCCGGCCCGACCGATTGACCCCCATCCGAGGAGACGTAGCACGACCCTCCGGTCGACAGGTCGAACTCGTCCGACCACGGGGTGTAGGAGGTGATGTACGTCCCGTTCGCGTAGGTGTAGTCGAGCCGGGGCATCCCCTTGTAGTCGGGGCAGCCGGGGGTCGATTCGTTGATCGTCTCGGTCATCGGGCCCGTGTAGTAGCCGTTGGTGTTCGACGTCCCCCCGAGGAACTCCCACGCGTTGCCGCCCGTGTCGGGCTGCGCCGCGCAGTCGAGCTCGGAGGTCTTCGCCGTGATGTCCCGCACGCCGAGGCACCCGTCCCCCCCGCTGGCGAACGACAGGGTGAACTCGACCATGTCCCCCGCCGAGAACGTCAGGTTGGAGTCGCAGTTGACCGGCCCGCTCCCGTCGGCATCGTTCCAGACCTCCGTGACCTCCTGGAACCCGGTGTTGCACCCGGGCCAGTTGTCGGCCACTACGATCTGCCACCAGTCGCCGGAGCTGCTGAGCCCGTTCAGTTCGTATCCAGTGGAGTAGGGGCTCGTGACGAGCTTGACGTACTCCGAGAGCCGCGCCACGCCCGTCGCTGCGCTGTTGTTGATGTCGCCGATCGTCATGCCTTCCTGCGTGTAGGACAGGTCGCCGTCCTGGGCGGGACGGACGAGTCCGCGTGGGGAAGCAGACCCGAACCCGAGCCCGGGGGGGTGCGGCGCGGTCTGTACGCGCCGACGGCGTGGGCGAGCTCGCCTCGGACGGCGCGGCCGTGGCAGCCAGACGCGACAACGGAACGGCCCCCGGCGAGGCGCCGCCGGGGAGCGCCGAGGCGACGAGGACGGTCACGAACACCGCCGCGGCGAGGCGCGGGGCGAATCCAAGTGACCGGTCCTGCCGTACCACGCGCCCGACCCTCCGGTCGAAAAATAACGCGCCGGGGGGATGATAAGGGAGAGTATCGCTCCCGACGCGATGGCCCGCGACGCCCGCCGACGGTCCGGTCCGGGGCGACGCCCGGCCCTCCTCGACGGCACCGACCCGCGAAACCAGCAGACGACGTGGACCGCGAAGGCGGCTCCCGCCGCCACGGTTCGACCGGGGACCCCGTTTCGGCTCCGAATCCCGGACTCCTCGACGGGCCAGCTCACCGCGAGTTCGACGACCACCGACTTAGGTGGGCTCGACTTCACGCGGGTCGACGCCGCGACGGGACCCATCGTGGTCGAGGGGGCCCGCGCGAGGGACCGGTTGGACGTCGAGGTCCGCGCGATCCGGCCTGCGGAGTGGGGCTGGTCCGGAGTGTTTCGCGACTTCGGCCATCTCCCGCATCGGTTCGACGACGCTCTGCAGCTCTGGGCGGTCGGTCCGAGGCCCGCCCGCCCGACCCGCGGCTTCGTTCCGGACGTTGAGATCCCGCTCCGTCCGATGCTCGGGTGGGTCGGCGTGGCTCCCCGTTCGGGACGGCACCCAATGATCCCTCCCCGCCGCACGGGCGGGAACTTGGACCACCGGTCGGTCGGCGTCGGGGCGACCCTCTCGCTCCCCGTCGAGGTCGAGGGCGCGCTCCTCTCCGTCGGAGACCCCCACGCCGCTCAAGGGGACGGGGAAGTCTCCGGGACGGGGATCGAGACCAGCGCCGACGTTGAACTCGTCGTTCGCCTCGTTCGCCGCGGCGCGCCGCGCCAGCCGTTCCTCTGGGCGCCCGCCCCGGCGGGTCACGAAGGTCCGGTCACCGCATCGCTCGGCGTCGGACCCGACCTCGTTGCCGCCGCCGCCGAGGGGCTCGAAGGGCTCCTCGACCTGCTCGAGGAGCGGGGGCTCGAGCGCCGGGCGGCGTACCTCCTCGTGAGCGTCGCCGGTGAGCTTCGGATTACCGAAGCGGTGGACCTTCCGAACGACGTCGTTTCCGCGAGCTACCCCGACCGGTTGCTCCCCCGAGGGATGGACGTTAAGAGACGCCGGCCCTCGGCGCCGGCGAGGAGGCGGAACCGATGACGGAGTACCTCGAGGAGCTCGAGACCGAGCGGACGATGAAGGACCAGTTCATGGCCCGCCACGCGGAGTCTCCGTTCGTCCAGGGCTCGGTCTACGAGTTCGACGGGCTCCACTACTTTCCTCCCGACGAGAAGTTCCGGGTCGCCGCGACCCTCGAGCGGCTCCCCGACCCGAAGGAGGCGTTCCTTCGGACGAACCGGGACGGCCAGGCGGCGATGCGGTGGATCGGCGATCTCCGGTTCAAGATCGCGGGCCGGTCGCTCCGGCTGCGGGTCTACCACGCCGGCGAGGGCGTCGGCACGTCGGTGTTCGTGCCGTTCCGGGACGGGACGAGCGGGCGCGAGACGTACGGGCCGGGCCGGTACCTCACCCTCGAGCTCAACGAGTCCGACGAGTACAAGCTCGACTTCAACCGGGCGTTCAACCCCTACTGCGCCTACACCGACGCGTTCGAGTGCGGGTTCGCCCCCGCCGAGAACGACCTCCCCGTCCCGGTCCGGGCCGGCGAGAAGGCCTGGTCCGACGCTCGGAACCCGAAGACTTCCTCGAGCGCCATCACCGCGCTCCTCCCGCCCCGTCCGACGGCCAAGGCGGCCCCCCGGAAGGCAAAGGTCGCCGCGAAGACGGTCTCCCGACGACGCCCTGTCTCCCGCGCCACTCCGAAGAAGCGAGCGGCGCCCCGCGGCGCGAGGACGAAGAGTTCCGCGCGTCCGAAGCGTCGCTGATCAGAGATTCGGCGCGACGGCGAAGATCCCGTCGAGGACGAACTGCACCGCGACCGCGGCGAGCAGGAGCCCGAGGACCCGCGTGAGGGCCATCACCCCGACCCGGCCGAGCGCCCGGAGGATCCCCTGGCCGTACTGGAGGACGACGAACGTCGACGCCGTTGTGATGGCGATCGCGACGAACGTCGCCAGGATCGAGACCGGGTTCCCGCCGGCGGACCCCTCGTAGATCATCACCGTCGAGATCGCGCCCGGGCCCGCGAGCAGCGGAACGCCGAGGGGGACGACCGCGATCTCGTCCCGGTGGGCGAGGGCATCGGCCCGGTCCGCGTCCCCGAGCCGGGTCCGGGTCAATTGCCCGTTCAGCATCTCGAACGCCACCCAGAAGAGGAGGATCCCCCCCGCGATCTCGAAGGCGCCGAGGGTGAACCCGAACGCGGAGAACACGAACCGTCCCGCGACGGCGAAGACGGTGAGGACGCTCCCGAGGACGATGACGGCCCTTCGGAGGACGACCTCGCGGTCGGCCGGCGAGAACCCCTCGGTGAGCGCGACGAAGAACGGGAGCGTGCCGATCGGGTCGACGATCGCGAAGACACTGACGACCACCGCGATGAAGAACCCGACCTCGGTGCTCATGCGTCCGGACGGCCGGATACGGCGGGCTCTATAGGCTCTCCGAGACGCCGGCCCCCGAGGGCGGGAGCGCCGCCGGTCTTTCCACTAGGATAATCTACCGGGTCCGGGGCTCCCTAGCACGTGGACGGCGGGGACGGCCGGGACGCCGGACCGGCCGAGCGACGATACAAGGGCTACCGGGTCTACGCGTACATCGCCCTCTCGCGGCTGTTCGGCGAACTGAACCTCGACCTCGAGCAGCCCGACCTCGCCGACCGGGTCCGGGTCGCGCTCCAGCAGTACGGGGGACGCGTGACGAAGGAGGAGATCCTCCACGCGATCCGCTCGAACTCGCACATGACCGAGAAGGTCCTCGGGTACCTCACGGCCGAAGGGTTCGCGAGCGTCGGGAAGGACGAGCGCGGGTACGACGTGCGGATCACCCCCGCGGGGGCGGAGCATTTGCGTCGGTACCACCGGCTGTACCGGGAGCTGTACGGCCGGGAGCTCGCCGAGCACTACCGGTACGTCCGGTCGCCCGAGTGGCTCGGCTGACGCGCCCTCAGGGCACTCCGAGGACGTACGGAACGAAATCGTACGTCCCGTCGGGCCCCTCGGTGATGATCTCGGTCGCGACGCGGTACCGGGAGAACCCGCGGGAGAGGAACGCCGGGCGGCCGACCGCCCACTCGTACACGTCCTCGGGGAGCGGGATCGCCCCCGTCCGGAGGAGGATGAGGCGGACCGGAACGGCGGCGAGACGGCCGACGACCGCCTGGGCGTCCTCGGCGAGCCGGGCCAGGTCTGCCGTCGTCGGGGCGTCCGGGCCTACGCGCGCGAGGACCGCAAACCCGGGGTCGCCCCGTCCGGAGAGCCGCCAGAGCGCGCTCGCCGGGCGCTCGACCACCAGCTCGAACCCAAGGGAGCGGCCCCGGCCCGGGTACTCGACGCGGTAGCGGAGCGCCTCGGGATGCTCCTTCAGGTACGACTCGATCGCCGAGCTCGACTGCGCGAGATACCGGCCGAGCCGCTCCACGGGGGTCCGGCCCGCCGGCACGTGGACGACCGGGTCGGCGTCGCGGAGGAGCCGGATCGCGCGGTGGCGGAGCACAAAGCTCCGGAAGAACCCGTCGGTCTCCCGGAGCAGCTGGAGCGCGATCCCGCCGGCGACGAGCCCGATGATGGAGAGGATCGCGAGGACGATATCGTGCCCGAGCGAGATGAGCGTGACGAAGAACAGCAGCAGGATCCAGAGGATCAGGATCGTCGCCGTGTAGCGGTACATCCGCCGCACGGTCGGGGCGAGCTGGGCGACCCGGTCGGAGAGGTCGAAGATCGCCGAGGTCGGGTCCTCGACTCCCCGCGGCGGGTTCACATCGTTGGGTCCGGGCCGGGATAGATAAACCCCCCCGAAGGAATCAGCCGCGCTGACGAATCCGGTACCCTCGCTCGCGGGAGTCGGGAATGGGTTGGTCGGATGCCGAGCCCGCGGCCCGGCTCACGACGGGACCGCGGCGGTCACGACCTTGCGGGCCGGGTCGACGAGGTAGAGGAGCCCCGCCAGGAAGACGAACAGCGCTCCGAGGAGCGCGAGTACGTTCGCCCCGAGGCCGAGCATCGCCCAACCGACGACCGCGACCACGATCAACAGGACCCCCGCGACTGCGGAGCCGTCCGTGCCTTCGCGCCGTCCCAGGCTCGCGAAGACGACCGCGAGCGCCGCGACGACGATCAGGACGAGCGCCGTCGCCGCCGCCGCGACCGCCGCGAACGGGTGGCCGAGCGCGCCGAGCACCGTCCCGAAGACGAGCGCCACGAGCGCACCGAGGGCGAGAAGGCCGGCGCCGATCCAGGCGAACAGGTGGCCCAGTCGTTTCCAGCCGTATTCGAACATCTGAGTATTCACCCCCTGATGATTGGCTCCACACCGAGAATCCCCGGGAGGCGGGGGCCGATGCGGGCGTGTCCATTCCACGGTTCTCCCGAATCGTACTTGAACCTATGTTCCGTCCACGCGCTAGCACGTGCCGGCGGCGGAACTTCCCTCGACGAAGCCGACCCTTCGGATGCCCCGGTGCCTCGCGCGAACCCGACCGACCGCGCCGTTCGACGCGGCTCGCCCACCCGGCCCGCCGCGAAGGGGCCATAAACCCCGCCGAAACACTCCGTCGACCGATTCGTGCGTTGCGAGGGATGGCCCTCTGGGACGGTGCGTCGGATGGTGAAAGCCATGCGACCGACGTGGAAGCCGATGGAGCACCCGAGGAAGCCGACCGACCGACAGCCGCCGCGACGGCCCCGGAGCGCCGTTGCCGGAGCCGCCCTCCTGGCCGTGGCCCTCGCGCTGATCGTACTCCCGGGGCCGATCGCCTCGGCGAGTCCGGTCCCCGCGACGACCGTGGCCCCCGCCCCCGGGCCGAGCGAAAGTTGGGCGTGGGGGGCGCTCGCGAACTTCTCGGCGTCGGTCCAGTACGTCGGCGCCTACAACAGCTCGAGCAACCTCACCGGCGGGAACCTGACGAGTTCGGGGGCGTACGTTGCCCTCGATGAATCGGTCGGTCTCGACTACGCCGCGTTCGTGGTGGTCAACGCTTCGACCCCGTCGGTCGGGAGCCGCTACGTCCAGGTCGATGCCGCCGAGCTGCGGGCCGAACACATCGACGTCGCCGCCTCCGGCACGTTCCCCGCGGCCGGGAACTACACCCCGAACGCGACGATCCCGCTGGCCTCGCAGAACTTCTCGCTGACGGCGTCGGTCGCCGTCCTCGACCTCGCCGCCGCGTACCTGAACTTCACGACGGGACCGAACGGCTCGCTCGCGCTCGCGAACGAGCACGTGGCCTTCGTCGAGGGAGTGAACGTCTCCCTCGACGCCCACCAGTTCCCGAACATCACCCGGGATGCGGCCGGGGACGTGGCGATCCGGTACGTGACGGGCGCGATGGCGGCGAGCGCGTGGTTGGTGGAGAACCTCTCCGCCACGTTCTCCCCGGCACTTCCGCTCGTGGAGGGGCCGCTCTTTGTCGGGAAGAGCTGGAACGCAACCTCGACCGCCTCGTTCGAGGGCAACGTCGCCTGGGCGGAGACGGTTCACGCGGCGGCGCCGAACGGCGCGACCGAGTCGGCGTCGACCGCGGGCACGGCGTCGGCGAACGCCACGGCCCCCGTGGCGCTCGCCTGCTCGGTGGTCGGCACCACGGTCGTCCGGTACCCGAACGGGACCCCCGAGACCGACGATGTCATCGCGTGCACCAACGCCACGGGAAGCGCCACGTACCTCGCGGCCGACGGGCTCTTGGTCCTGCCGACCTCGGACCCCAGCGGTTCCGCGGGCCTCACCGCCGCCGTTCCTGAGCGCCCGGCGACCGCACCGGCGAACCCCGCGTCGCAGGCGCGCGGGGAGAGCCTGTACTCCCCCTCGCGCGGACTGCCAGCGTCCGAGCGGGCGACGCCGGCGGCGGGAGACTCGGTCACCGCGAGCCCGATGACGCCCACCGAGGCCCACGCCGCGATGCGGGGCCTCGGGACTCCCGTCCGGCCCGCGCCCGCGCCATGGGAACCGTCCGGGGCGCTCCTCCTCGCCGTGGTCGTCGTCTCGGCGATCGGCGCCGTCGGGGTGATCGCCCTCGACGCCCGCCGGCTCCGCGCCCGGCCGTAGCGGCCCTCGAACCCATTCGGGAAGGGAGCGGATCGCTCCCTTCCTATCGACTCCGATCCCCGAACCGAAAAAGCGAGACCGAAAGGGTTGGCGTGCGAGCGAGCGGAAGCGACCCTTACGGGTGCTTCGCCATCTTCAGGACGGCGTCCTGCGTGAAGTCCTCGTTGTGCTTGTGCTTCCCGTGCCACTGCACCAGGGACACCAGCTCGTGCTGGTCGCTCGACACAACCTCGAATCCGTCCGCGCACGCGACCTTCCACTTTCCACAGCCCATGTTCCTACTCCCCCGTCCGGAGACGGGTATCCTCCCATTCTCGCCGGGGGGGTGAACCCTTGTAACCCGCGCGTACCACAACTCGCGCGAACTACGGACCGGGAGGACCCTCCGGCGCGGGCGCCGGGGTCTCCGCGGGCGAACCGGCCGACGCCCGCGGAGCGGTGTGCGCGAGGAACGCCCGCTTCACCGCCGTGACGTGGACACCGGGTCGCATCGAATCGACGACCTGCTGGACACGTCCGGTGTCGTCCAGCAGGAAGGTGATCCGGCGGGCGAGCCCGAACGCGCCGAGGACCCCGAACCGGCGGGCGATCGATTGGTCGCTGTCGGCGACGAGGGGGAACGGGAGCGAGCAGTTCTCGAGGAACTTCCGCTGGTCGTCAAGGGAGTCGACGCTCACGCCGACGACGGAGACCCCCCGCTTCCGGAGGGCGAGGTGCTCCTTCGCGAACCCGATCGATTCGTACGTGCATCCGAGGCTCCCGGCCCGCGGATAGAAGTAGAGAACGACCGGGCCCCCGCGCAACGACGAGAGACGGAACCCGGACCCCTGCGTCGAGATCCCCTCGAAGTCGGGGGCGGCGTCCCCGGGCTGGATCATCGTCAGAACGACAACGAACCGAGTACTTGAACCCCGGCGGCCGCGACGCTCCCGTCGCGCCGAGGGAGCTTAGGCGCGGACGGCGCGCGCGAGCTCCTCGGGAGTGAGCGGGACCACCGACTCCGGCCGCCCGAACGCATCGAGTTGGCCCACGTCGCGGAATCGGACGGAGGGGACGGCTCCGATCGCGAGCGCGAACGCGACCGCGGCCTGCGGGAGCGTTCTTCGTCGACCTTCCGTCAGGAATCCGAGCGCGAGCACCGGCCCGTACGAACGTTCGAGCTCGCCGAGCTCCAGGGGACGCGTGCGGCGGGTGTCGGCCCCCAGCCCCTCCGCGAGCCACCGGCCATCGAGCCGGCCGTCCGCGTGCGGGTTCGTGAGGAGGATCCGGGCGCCGGCAGCTCGGATCTCCTCGGCGAGCGGGACGAGTCGCGCGGCGTCGAGCACGCTGCCCGGGACGGCGACCCAGCGGGCCCCGGCGCGGGCCGCACCGACAGCGCCCGCTTCGGCGGCCCCGAGCTCCCGGTATCGGACGCCGGTCGCCCCGCGGTGCCGTTCGTCCGGGCCGCCGCTCCCCCACGCTGGCGCGAGCCCGACGACCTCCCGGGGGAAGGGTCCCGGGCGAGGCGCCGACGGAAGTTCGGGAACGAAGACTGTGATGAGAGTCCACCGGTCGCCGGCGCCCGCCTCCGCGAGCGACCACGAGGGCCCGAGGGCCGGGGTCTCGCTCAGGTCCAGGAATCCGATGCCGCGCTCGGTCGCCCCGCGGATCGTCGCGAGGAATCGGGCGCGCGTTGGCCCGTAGACGGGGGGAACATCCGGTCCGATCGAGAACGCGACCGCGGGCTCCCTCGGCTCGGAATTCGCCATCGCCCGATCCCACCGTCGTCCGCCCAGTTCCCCTCCCTACGTTCCTTTATCGGTCCGAAGGTACCCGGCGCCGTGTCGACGGCGGCGCCCGCGTCCCGGCCTCCCGAGCGTCCGCTCTCCGAGCGGTTGCGGCCGACGCGCCTCTCCGGGGTCCTCGGCAACCCGCGGGTCCTCGCCCGATTCCTCGAGTGGGGCCGGTCGTGGGCCACGGGTACCGCTCCGCCTCGTCTCCGGGCCGCCGTCTTGGCGGGTCCCCCCGGGGTCGGCAAGACCACCGCTGCCCTCGCGATCGCGGGGGAGTTCGGCTGGACGGTCGTCGAGATGAACGCCTCCGACTCGCGCAACCAGTCGGCCATCGACCTCGTCGCCGGACGCGCGGCGATCACCCACACCCTCGGGGATACCGGGACGTTCCGGACGCCGAAGGACGGGGGGCGAACGTTGATCCTCCTCGACGAGGCCGATTGCCTGACGGGTCGGGCCACGGAGGACGCGGCCCGCAAGCCCTCGCCCTTCTCGCTGCGCGACTTCCTGCGGGGGAGGTACGGCTCGGTCGCGGCGTTGAACCGGGGATGGCGCCTCGGCGAACCCGGTCGGGCCTCGGCGTTCGGCGCGTGGTCGGACGTCCCCCTCTCGGCCGGCCGGGCCGCGTTCACCAAGCTCGCGGAGGCGCAATCGGACATCACCGACTGGCGGGGGAGCGCGAGGAGCTCGGACACGAGCGACCGGGGCGGGATGGGGGCGATCGCCCGGCTCGTCCGGGAGACCCGGCAGCCGCTCGTCCTCACCGTCAACGACGAACGCCCGCTGACCCGATACTCGCCGGTGTTCCGGTCCGGGGTGGTGCGGCTCGGGTTCGAGCGGCTCGGGGACCGGGAGATGCTCGCGTTCGTCCGGGGCGTCGCGACCTCGCAGGGGATGGACGTCACGCCGAAGGCGCTGGAGGCGGTCGTCCGGCGGAGCCGGGGCGACCTCCGCGCGGCGACGAACGACCTCGAGGCGATCGCGCCGCTCCCCGCCGGTCCGCTCCAGGAATCGGTCCTCGGCGCGCGGGATGCGGGGGCCGAGATCGGCGAGCTCGTCGAAGAGGTTCTCGGAACGCCCCGGTTCTACCGGAGCGTCGAGCTCCGCAACCGCGTCGACGCGACGCCGGACGACATGTTTCCCTGGTTCGAGGAGAATGCAATGAAGTTCGCCCGCTCGCCGCAGGGGCTCGCCGCCGGGATCGAGGCGATCGCCCGGGCCGAGCGCCACCTCGCCCGCGCCCGGCGGTACCGGGTCTACGGGCTCTGGAGCTACGCCGCGGAACTCATGTCGGGCGGGACGGCGGTCGCGCTCGGTGGCGCGGGTGGGGTACGAATCGCCCGCGCCGCGTTCCCGGAGTTCCTCGGGGAGATGGGCCGCTCCCGGGCCGTGCGGGCGCTCCGCCAATCGACGCTCGACAAGGCCGGCCACCACCTCCATCTTTCCCGTCGGAAAGGGGCGGAGTCGACCCTCCCCTTCCTCGAGGCCGTGTTCGCCGCCGGCGGGGTCCGGGACGGGCCGGTCTTCGAGCTCCGCTCCGCGATCGTGCGGGACCTCGGGTTGACCGCCGAGGAGGTCGGATATTTGGCGGGGGTCGAACCCGATGCCGAGGGGGTCCGGGCCCTCTTCCCGTCGCCCGACGGCGAGGAGCCCGAATCGGCCGAGCCGGCCCCCGAGACCGCCGCCGCCCCGCCGTCGGCTCCGCCGGCATCCCCGGCGAGCCGCAAGCGGGTCCAGCGCTCGCTCGGCGAGTTCTGAGCCCGGCCTACTCGAACCGGCCCATCCCCGGGCCGGACCCCTCGCGGGCCGCCTTGTCGAATTTCGAGGTCACCTTCGCTCCCGACATCGCGGCGACCTGCATCGCGATCGGCCGGTTCTTCATCGAGACCCGCACGAACCCGGCGCCGAGGAACCCGGCGGCGGCCGCGTTCAACGACAGGTTCGCGATCCCGACCGTCGAGGGCGTCGCGACGGCGGTGAGGGCCGGCACCGGCGGGGCGACCGGGACGGGGAGGTTTGGCGGGACCGGCGGGAACGGTGGCGGACCCACCCCGGCGGGCGCGCCCGAGCCCGAGAGCTCGACGTTGACGGTCGCGAGCGGGAACGATTGGTAGACCGACGAGGTGTTCGAGCGGGGGACGTAGTACGCCCAGGTGTAGAATCCGCCCACGGCGTTGCTCCCCCCGGCCTTGCACGCGGTGGTGGTGCACGCATCGACCGGGACGGTGGCGATCGGCCCGCCGATCGCGAGGACGTTGAACGAGGCCGACCAGGTGTCCCCGACGTAGAGGACGTTGTACTTCGGCTGGGTCGAGAAGTTCCAGCTCAGGGTCTCCAGGCCGTTGACCTCGCTCACGGTCGGGAGGTGCTGGCAGCCGGGCACGGTCACCCCGCTCGCCTGCTGGCACGACGCCGTGAAGTCGGGCGTGGCGGCGACCCGGATACTCCCGTACGGCTGGTAGTTGAACATGGGCGCGTTCGAGCCGTTCGCGACGAGCGTGGCGTACACCGGTCCGAACCCGACCTGCCGGAGGGCGGCGAACAGCGACGGGTTGTTCGTGTCCGGCGAGAGGACGGGCCCGTGGGGGACGTACGCGAGGGAGCCGACGTCGCCGTTCGGGCAGCTCGCGAACGACGGTCCGTCCCACGTTCCGCCCGTGGCCATCGCGATGTCGCACCCGGCCTCGAGGATGTGTTCGGAATCGGTGACGACGACCGACCCGCCCGGACCGCTCCCCGAGACCCCGAGGCCGGTCGGCCACCCGGCGGAGAGCGGGTCGGTCGGCGTATCCCACAGGTCGATGTCGTCGATCGTGCACGTGTGGCCGATCGAGTCCACGCACGTCGGCGCCGTGTGGGCAAGCGCGGCGATCGAGTCGTTCGGGTTTCCGTCGTCGGAATGGATCCATCCCTCGCAGTTCGGCATCACGCCATCGGCGAACACGTACGCCGGTTCGCACGTCCACCCGTCGGGCTGGCTGCCGGCGCAGCACGGGTCGAAGGGACTCACGGCGTAGTTCTCGACGTACGACGGGTCGCGCGGAGCGGTCGAGCCGATGAGGACGATCACGTGGTGGGTGTTCGCGGACCAGTCGAGGCCGCTGCCGATGATCGTCCCGTAGAGGGCGGTGATCTCCGGGCTGTGGAGGAAGTTGTCGTCGAGGCCCACGATCGAGATGAACCCGCCTCCGAACGTTCCGTCGGAGTACGCCTCGTCCACGGCCCCGCCGAAGGCGCTCGCCGGCACGAACTGCGGGATGTCGACGTCGTACTTCGACGAGTCGCCGCAGTCGTCCCAGTCGCCGCAGTCGGTCCCGAAGAAGTCGACCATGGCGAAGCTGACCTTGGAATGGGGGTTCGCGGCCGAGATCTCGTTGGCGATGTCCTGGGCGTGGGCGATGAAGAACGGCCCGCCGTTCGACTCCTCGCACGGCGCCCCCTCCCCACCGTCGGTGAGGGCGCACTTGTCCTTCCCTGGGTAGCCGTAGTAGTGGTAATAGAACCCATCGTAGGCGGTCGTCTCGATGACGAACGCGACCTGGACGTTCGGCCAGTACGGGCTCGGAGCGGTCTCCGCGTCGGCACTCAGCGTGACCCGCGTCTCCGACGCGCCGGCGGGGCACGCGTCGGCGGCGTCGACGCACACCGACCCGGGGCTCGCCGACGCCCCGAGGCTCAGCGACGAGCCCGGGGAGGTCGCGGGACCGACGGTCGGCAATCGGACCCCGGTCGCGCGGACCGAGTGGATCAGCGGCTCGGTATCGAGGTGCAGGGGCGGAACGAGGACTGAGACGAGAACGGCAACGAAGACGGTCGAAAGGGCGAGGGCGACCCGGACCGTCGAGACGCGGCGGGTCCCGCCGGTCGGACCCGGGGCGACGCGCGCCGACGCTCCCATTCGGAGAAAGCAATCGTGCGCCGAGAGATAGGCCTTTGCCGGTACGAGCGGCCGGGAGAATCCGGCCGACGGACGCGCGCGCGACCTAACCCGGGGGTAACCGCCGCCCTATAGACCGGGCCGTCCGTTCCTCCCTCGATGACCGGCTGGGCCGACCGGGCGGACGAGGGCCCCCTCGACGACCGCGTCGTCGAGTTTCTCGCCGAGCGGCCCGGCCGGGTCGCCTTCAACGGTCTCCGTCGGGCGCTCGATGCCCACCCGGAGTCGCTCGTCCGGTCGCTCCGCCGCCTCGAGCGGCACGGCGTCGTTCGTCGCGACCCGAGCGGCTACGCCCTCGTCGACCGACCCGACGCCGCCGCGCCGCCCACGCCGCCCGGGCCCCGGCGCCCGCGGCCGTTCGCCGAGGTCACGCTCGCACCGGGGGTGTCGCGCACCGAGCTGTTCGGTCGACTCGCCGGGCGGTGGTTCGGGCGGCTCCGCTGGGTCGGGCTCTACGAGCCGGCCGACGGTCCCTGGCTCGTCTGGTCGGTCGAGGGGACGCGCGGCGACCAGGTCCGCCTCGGGATCCGGCGCGGGCGGCTTTCGCTCGTGATTGACCGGACCCCCGGCGACCCCGCCGATGGCCGCGCCGAGGAAGCGGCCCGCAGCCTGCTCCGCCACGCCGTCGACGCCCTCGCGCCGCCGGAGATGGCCGACCCGGGGGTCCTCGGGCTCGTCGCCGGGAGCCCGCTGCTCTCCTACGGCGGGTAGCGCTCGGACGGTGTGACCGGACCCCGGGCGGTCCGCTCAATATCCCCCCCCGCGCGGTAGGGTGTTCGGCCCAACCGGCCAAGGAACGAAACCATGACGCACGACGAGGGAAACGACGAGGGACCGAGCTACGGACCGTGGGTGTGGAGCGCGTACAAGGCGTACAACGAGCTCCTCCGCGAGAAGATCAAGAAGAAGTTCGAGGCGAAAGAAGGACCGTGGATGGACAAGCTGGCCGACCAGCTCGTCCAACTCGTCGACGCCCGCTGGGAAGGCGGGCGGCAGGGCGAGCGGGCCGAGGCCGAGATCCACGCGAAGATCGACGCGCTCCTCGCCGAGTAGGTCCCATGCCCCCGACCGTCCCGACGACCCCGGGTCCGGAGCCGCGTCCGATGCCGAGCCCGGGGATTCTTTCCATGGCCCGGCCCGTAGGCCGGGCCACCCCGCACCCGTGGCGCTCGCAGCCCAGCAGGACGAACTCGTCGCCGCCGTCGCCACGTTGACCCCGAGCGTCGTGCGGATCGTCCGCACGACCGAACGTCGGCGGCACCGGAGGCTCGGGGAGGAGACCGCGGCGGGGACCGGGTTCGTCGTTGACGACCGGGGCCACCTCGTCACGAACCACCATCTCGTCCGCGGGGGCGGCGGAATCCACGTGACGTTCGCCGACGGGTCGACGCTTCCCGGCGAGCTCGTCGGCGCCGACCCGCTCACCGACATCGCCCTCCTCCGCGTCGTCCGGAAGGGGCCCGCCCCCGTGACGTTCGCCGACTCCGACCGGCTCCGCGTCGGCCAGTTCGCGCTCGCCATCGGAAATTCCCTCGGCCTCCCCGGGTCCCCGTCGGTCTCGTTCGGGGTCGTGAGCGCTGTCGGACGGCCGCTCCCGTGGGCGAGCCACGTCCTCGAGGGACTCGTCCAGACCGACGCGGCGATCAACCCGGGGAACAGCGGAGGACCGCTCGCCGACCTTTCCGGACAGGTCATCGGCGTGAACACCGCGATCGTCCCGTTCGCCCAGGGGGTCGGGTTCGCGGTCCCGTCGAACACCATCCGCTACGTCATCGACGCGCTCCTCGAGCACGGCCGGGTCGTCCGGCCCTGGCTCGGAATCCAGGCGGTCACCCGCCTCGACGGCGACGGCGCCCTCGCCCACCCGGTGGGCGTCTACGTCGCCGAGGTGGTCGACCACGGCCCGGCCGGCCTCGCCGGGGTGCAACCGGGAGACGTCATCGTCCGGATCGGACCGTACCCGGTCCTCCAGTTGCACGACCTTCTCGTCGCCCTCGAGCCGGGTCCCGATCGGCGGCGCCGTCGACGTCAACGTCCGCCGCGGCCCGTCGGAGCTCTCGACGATCGTTCGGATCGTCGAGGCGCCAGCGACCGAGGCGGCGTCGTCGGTCGCGGCGAACCCCGGGTAGCCCGTCGAGCGCCGGTCCGCGCCCTAGGCGAGGGTCGCCTTCAACGTGACGGCGACGTTCGACCGGATCGCCCCGGAGATCGGGCACCCGTCCTTCGCCGCGTTCGCGAGCTCGGCGAACTTCTCCGCCGTGATGCCGGGGACCTTCCCCTTCACGGTGAGCTCGCTCGTCGTGACCTTCCAGCCGTCGCCGACCTTGTCGAACGTGACCGTCGCCGCGACCTCGAGCCGCTCGGGAGGAGTGCCGTTCCGGCCGAGGCCGGCCGAGAACGCCATCGAGTAGCAGCTCGCGTGCGCCGCCGCGAGGAGCTCTTCGGGGCTCGTGCGCCCGTCGGACGACTCGGTTCGCGAGCCCCACGTGACCTCCGTGTCCGGAAGCCCGCCGCTGAGCCCCTTGACGTGACCGTGCCCCTTCACCAGGTCGTGCTCCCATACCGCCTCCGCCGTCCGCCTCGCCGCCATGGTCCGGCCGAGCCTTCTCCTGACATAACGTCCGCCGGCGCCCGGCGGGCCGGGTCCGGCGCGAGCCGTTTTCTGCCTGCGCGCGCTCATTCCATCGGGAACCATGCCCATCGGGATCACCGAGCTCCCCCGGTACGTCGTCCTCGAACCGGGCGGGGGCGTCCGGCTCGACATGCGCCTCGAGGCCCACGCCTGCGAGTTCGCCCTCGCGCTCCAGAACCCCCGGCCGGGACGGAGCTTCGTCGTGATGATCGGCCACCGGTCCGGGCCGATCGTCCAGCGGGTCCGCCTCGCGGGGAACGCCAAGATCCTGTTCGACCCGGAACGACCGGGGGACTACACGCTCGTCCTCACGAATCCGATGCCGGAACCGGCGGTCGTCCGTCTCCGCGCGACCGCCCTCGAGCGGAGCTCGGGTTCGTCGAAGACGCGACCAACCTCCCGCACCGCGGCCCGCCGGAACGTCTCCCGCCCCCGTCGGCGGGGGGCCCGGTCGTCCGAGCGCGGTGGTTGAGGTCTATATAGGGGGCCCCCGGTCGGCGGCCCATTGGCGCCCGCTCCGCGTGAGCTTCGGCCGCCGGTCGAACCCTACCGGGTCAAAGTCGTCGAGCGGATCCGCCTCCCCTCCCCGGCCGAACGCGAGGCGGCGCTCCTTCGGGCGGGGTTCAACCTCTTCCAGCTGCAGTCCGACGAGGTGTACATCGACCTCCTGACCGACTCCGGGACGTCGGCGATGAGCGACCGCCAGTGGGCGGCGATGATGGTCGGCGACGAGTCGTACGCGGGGAGCCGGAACTTCGCCCACTTCGAGGCGACCGTCCAGGAGCTGACCGGGTTCCCGCACGTGATCCCGGCGCACCAGGGGCGGGCGGCCGAGAACCTCCTGTTCTCCCTCCTCGCCCGCCCGGGAACGGTCATCCCCAACAACATGCACTTCGACACGACCCGGACCCACGTCGAGCGGAACGGGGCGAAGGCGGTCAACCTCGCGATCCCTGAGGCGTACGACCTCGATTCCCCGCACCCGTTCAAGGGGAACGTGGACGTCGCGGCCCTCGCCCGCCTTCTCGCCGACGGGGGCGCCCGGAGCGTCCCGCTCGTGATGGTCACGCTGACGAACAACACCGGGGGCGGCCAACCGGTGTCGCTCGCGAACCTCACCGCCGTCCACGGTATCTGCACGACCGCCGGAGTCCCGCTCTACCTCGACATGTGCCGGTGGGCCGAGAACGCCTTCTTCGTTCGGGAGCGGGAGCCCGGGATGGGGGACCGGTCGATCCCCGCGATCGGACGGTCGCTGTTCGACCTCGCGGACGGCGCGACGATGAGCGCGAAGAAGGACGGCCTCGTCAACATCGGGGGGTTCGTCGCGACCCGCGACGCCGCCCTCGCCGCCCGCCTGAAAGAGCAGCTGATTGTCTTCGAGGGGTTCCCGACGTACGGCGGCCTCGCCCGCCGCGACCTCGAGTCCGCCTCGGTCGGCCTTCGCGAGGCGTGCGAGCTCGACTACCTCACCCACCGGATCGGCCAGGTCCGGTACCTCGCGGCCCTCCTCGATGCCGACGGGATCCCGTTCGTGCACCCGCCCGGGGGCCACGGGATCTACCTCGACGCGACCCGGTTCCTCCCCCACCTGACGGCGCGCGAGCTCCCGGGCCAGTCGCTCGTGGTCGAGCTCTACCGGGAAGGCGCCGTCCGGACGGTCGAGGTCGGAGCGGTCATGTTTGGCGACGCCGCCGCGGACGGGCACGCCCCGCTCGAGCTCGTCCGGCTCGCCCTCCCCCGGAGGGTCTACTCCTCAGCGCAGATCGCGTACGTGGCGGACGTGGTCCGAGCCGTTTGGGCCCGGCGGGCCGGGTCCGGGGAGTGCGGATGGTCGAGGCCCCCGAGCGGATGCGGCACTTCCTCGCGAAGTTCGCCCCGCTCGAAGGGCCGGCCCCGCCCGCCCGCTGACCGGTCCGTACCGTCCCGAAGAACCGAAGGCCCCGATCGGGCCGAATGTGTCCCGGCGGTCCCCTACACCCAGCGGGCCGAGGCCACCGGGGTCCCCTCGGGAGCGCTCGCGAGCAAGACCGGGGAAGTCGTGTGGACCGCCGTACCCGCCCCGAGGGGCGACGGGGCGGCGAACGTTGCCTCAGCCCCCGCGACCGAACCCTCGGCGGGAGCGTGCGCCGGGGTGCGGAGCAGCCGGACCGTCGTGATGCCGTATCCCTGGATCGCGACGTTCCACGGGCCGGCGAGCTTGCCCAGCTTGGTGGTGCGAACGGTGGACTTCACGAGGTGCTCCGTCTGGGTGGTCGTGTTGAACTTCTCGACGTAGGACGAGCCGTCGAGGGTGTGGGCCCAGACGCCGGTCCACCCGGTCCCATTGACGTCGAGTTGAACGGTCACGGGGACGTCCACCTGGTTGACCGCGACGAGGGTGACCTGGTTGTTGTCCCGCACCGCGTACACGTTCAGGATCCCCGGGATCGAGGCGACGACCTGCACGGCCCTGCCGTCCCGCGGGATCGACTGCGACCACATGTGGAGGGCCCAGTACGGCGCGTACCGGACATCGGTTCCGTGCGAACCCTGGGCGGTCATCCCGTACCCCCATCCGCCAAAGGGACCGGTGACGGTGTTCGGGACCTGCGTCCCACCGTTGAACGTGAAATAGGTCAGCTCCGACAGGTTGTCGCGGGCCCCGTCGATGAGCGTCGAGATGGTCCAAGCCGCCCCGAACAGGTTCTGCTGCCGGGGGTCGGTGCCGAGGTTGACGCTGAGAGGTCCGCCACCGAACCCATTGAGGTTCGACTCGGTGTCGAGGACGGGGACGTGCTTCTTCGTCACGTTGTACCAGGCCGCCTGCGCCTGCTCGGGGGCGTAGAACCCCTGGTCGTTGATCCCGGCGAACGGCATCCACAACCGGGAGTCGACCGTACCGTTGCCCGGTCCCTTCGGCGGGCAATACGTCCCGTTCTCCTCGCAGACTCCGAGAGAGGGATAGAAGTGGAACGAGAGGTACCCCACGTCGTCGGAGAACTGGGCAAACGTGGGCAGGTAGGTCTTGTTCATCATCACATCGGTCCCGATCAGCCCCGACGGGTCGAGCTTGTGGATCGTCTTCGCGGCGACGTTGAACACTCCGATGAACGCGGAGACGACCGAGGCGTTCGTGAGCGGCAGCTCGTTACCGATGCCCCAGTACGCCACCGTCTCGTTCGCCGCGAGGACGTGGTGGACGATCGCGCGGACGTAGCTCTGGTACGCCGCCCCCGTCGGGAAGTACCCGGACGTCGATCCCTTCGTGACCGGCAGGGAGAGGTCGAGCGGCATTCCCGTCGGCAAGAGGTTCCCGTCCCCCCAGGTCCCGGCCGAGAGGGTCAGCAGGACGGGGGCGTGGATCGAGGCCGCCCACTTGAACGCGAGGTCGAATTGGGTGAAATTGAACTTCGGCAGGCGGGTCGCCGTGTCCCAGCTCCCGCTCGCGTTCAGGTCCGTCAGGTCAATGCGCACCACGGTGGGGCGGAGCTGCGCGGCGAGTTGGGAGTACTCCGGGTTGTTCGCGGGGAACATGGGAGCTCCGTAGTTCGCCGCGGCGTTGAGGACGAACCCGACGGTCGGCGGGGAGTAGGGCTCGTACAAGTTGGGCGTCACCGTCACGGGGACGGTCAGCGACGCGGTGCCGGTCACGACGAACGTCTCGTTGGCGACCGGGATCGTTCGCTGGAGGTCCTGGCCGGCCGCCGCGAGGGTCCAATTGGTGGTATCCGACCTCGAGTTGCTCGTCACCGTCCACGTCCAGAGCGAGAGCGGGGGAAGCGCGACGGGCCCCTCCGGCATCTGGGACGGCCACGCCCAGACGGAAATGGGCGTCGTCCGGACATCGAGATTGATGAGGGGCAACGGAAGCGACACGTGGACTGCGACAGAGTACGACCGGGTCCCCAGCGTCGAGGAGAGCGCCTGGACCGAGTCGGTGACCAGCGAGACCTGCGGGAGCGAGGTGATCGAGAGCTGGCCCCCGTCGAGGAGGAGGGGCAAGGGGCTGCCGGAAGTCTGCACGGCGGACGGGGTCGACGCCACCGGGAGCGGTTGGGCCTGGGGAGCGAGCGGCCCGAGGAGGATCGCGGCGAGAGCGACCACCCCAACGAGGGCGGCAAGCGAAGGGGCGTAGTGCCCGCGGCGCCGAAGCGCGTGAGGGAACAGTCTCACGGCGGAACGCTACCGCTGAGATTCGATGGGTTATACGTTACGTGTCGGAGTCGCGACGAATCCGCTCTCGTGAGCCCACCGATCTGCCGGCTCATCGCCCCGCCCCCGGCCCGGCGAGATTCTCCCTCCATTTCTCGGTCCTCCACTCGTCGGAGCGCTCGGCGCCGGACCCGTTGGCCCGAGTTCGCGAGGCGCTTCCCCGCGGTCCGGACCTTCCAAATTCCGCTCGGCGCGACGACGGGGACCGGGCCGTGGCGGCGACGGTCCCGGCCCGGGACGCGAACCAAGGCTCCCGGTGGGACACCGCTGGTCCGGGGCCGTCATTAAATGCGCATGCTCGCTCGCATCGACCTCATGATGGTCCCCAGCGGCACTCGACCCCGCCGGGACGCACCTCCCAAAAGGGACGGGCCCCGGGACTGGCCGTCGCCCTCACCGCCGTCGCGCTCGCGTGCGTGTTCGCCTGGAGCGGGACGAACCCGACCCTGGACACCGCGCACCTCACTGGCATGTCGACGCCGATGCCCGCCTCCGCTCCGGCGGTCGTCGTGAATCCCGGCAATATCCCGATCAACCACATCGTCGTCATCATGCAGGAGAACCACGCGTACGACGACTACTACGGCACCTACTGCCGGGCGGTTTCCCCGACCTGCGCGTACGTCTCCAACGGCATCCCCAACGGCACTTGCGAGCCCATCGACGTCTCGAACCCCGCGGCCGGCTGCGTGAAGCCGTTCCCGTACGCGAACGCCTCGTCCGACATCGTCGACATGAAGCACAACTGGGGGACGACGCACCAGGCGTACAACAACGGCAGCATGAACGAGTTCTACCAGGCCGAGCAGGAAGGGTCGTACCCGTTCGGTTACTACACCGGGAGCGTCATCCCGAGCTACTGGGACATGGCCGAGGAGTACGGCCTCGGGGACTACTTCTTCTCGAGTGCGATGTCCTACTCGCTCCCGAACCACTGGTTCCTCGTCGCGGGCAACGCCCCGGTCCAGTCCGAGTACACCGTCCTCCAGACCTCGAACGTCGTTCCGCTCACGCGCGACCAGCGCACCTATCTGAACGAGGCGAACGCGACCCCCGCGATCGACGACCAGCTCGTCAACTCGTCGGTCTCCTGGCGATTCTACGATACCCCCCTCTACCCGACCTACCCGGATGCCCTCAATCAGCACGCGAACGGCGGCGTCTTCGCGTACTGGAACCCATTCGCGGCGAAGGCCGAGTCGTACACCCCGACGTACGCCGGCCACTTCGTCAACCGCACGGCGATCCTGACCGACGCGAAGGACGGCCGCCTCCCGAACGTCTCGTGGGTCATCCCGTCGATGCAGATCTCCGAGCACCCGCCGTACAACGTCACCTGGGGGGCCGACTGGACCCTCGCGGTCATCCAGGCCATCGAGGCCTCGCCCCAGTGGAACCACACGGCCATCTTCCTCACCTGGGACGACTACGGAGGGTTCTACGACAACGTCGCTCCCCCACAGATCGACCAGTATGGACTCTCGTTCCGGATGCCCCTCCTTGTCATCAGTCCCTACACGCGCGAGGACTACATCTCCAACGAGCTCGGCAGCTTTGATTCGCTCCTCCACATGATCGAGTGGCGGTTCGGGTTCACCAACTACACGGCCCGGGACGGCACGGCCCAGCTCCCGCTCAGCTACTTCGACTTCCAGGCGACCCCGCGACCGCCGCTCACCTTCGCCAACGACTCCGTCATCCGGTACCCGATGCGCCTGCAAGGACTCGGCGCACCCCACACCCCCGGCAACTTCGCGGAAGCGATCGGCGCGGGGATGGTGAACCTGAGCTGGACGGAACCGGTCGGCGGAGCCGCCGTGACCTTCTATCGGCTCCACTACGGGCCGGCGTCGAACCCGACAGAGTTCACCGTCCGGGTCGACGGGGCCGCCACGAACTACTCGGTCGGGAACCTCAGCCCGGGGATCTCGTACACCTTCACGCTCCGTGCGGTGACCGGCGGGAACCTGTCCGCGGCCGACTCGCTCTCGGGGACCCCGCTGTTCGCCTTCCAACTCTCCGTCAACCCGTACACTCAGCCCCTCTCCTCGTCGTGGCTGCTCGGGGTGCCGAAGGTCGGTGGGGCGCCGGGCGCGAACGACAAGGCGCGCCGCCCGTAGACCGGCCGGATCAGCTCCGCGTCCGCGGCGACCGGGACGACCCCGCGCCCCGCGGACCCGTGCCCTTCGGTACGGGGACCGTCGAGCGGGGTCGACGGGCCGGAGCGTGAGAGAGACGGACTCCATCGGGCCCGCCCGCGCGGACCCCGCCGACGACCGCCCCGGTGCCGACCCCGAGCAGCGCCAGGGCAGCGATCGCCTGCGACGGGACGCCCGCCCACGTGGCGGAGCCCGCGCCGAGCCCCAGTCCTGCGGGGGCGTCGGAAACTCCAACCAGTCCGCCGCTCCGGGCGCCGTGCGGGGCGGACCCGGGGGAGCTCGTGGGGGCGGAGCCCACGTCCCGGCTCCCGGGCGAGCTTCCGCCGGAGGACCCGCTCGAGCCGGAGCTGCCTCCCCCCGCGCCCTGTCCCCCGGAGGTTTGATTCCCGGTTCCGTTCCCGGCCGAGCCGTTTCCGCCGGTTCCGTTTCCACCGGACCCATTCCCGCCCGAGCCATTCCCCTGCGAGCCGTTCCCTCCGGAGCCGTTCGTTCCGGAGGAGGGGGCCCGGACCGGGATCGTGACGAGCGCGGCGCCGTACCCGTCGATCGTAAGACGCGGGTCGGCGACCGACCGCGCGCTGACCGTCAGACCGGACCGGAGGAGGACCTCCTGACCGGCCGAGGCGTTGAACGTCTCGACGTACGAGCGGTTGTCGAGGACGGAGACGTTGCTCGTGCCGCTCGCGTTGGCGACGCCCGAGACGGTCACCGTGGTCGGCGTGTCGACCCGGTTGACGAGGAGGACCCGGACCGCCGTCGCGTTCGCGCTCGCCACCGACTGGACGACGGACGCATCCGAGGACGTCACGCCGATTTGCGGGGCGTCATCGACGCCGGCCCAGAGGTCGAGCGCCCACCAGGGCGCGTACAGGACCGGGGCGCTCCCCGGTTCGGGGACCGAGAGACCGAATCCCCAGCCGCCGTAGGGCCACGTCGTGGAGTTCGTGGGCACGCTCGGTCCGGTGAGGGCGAAGTAGGTCAGCTCGGAAAGGTTCTCGTCCGTTGCCCGGACCATCGTGGCAAGGAGCCACGCCGCCCCGTCGAGCATCTGCTGCCGGGGGTCGGTTCCCATCGACATCGTGGCCGTCGAGCCGCCGATCCCCGCGAGGTTCGTCTCCGAGTCGAGGACCGGGAGGCGCTGCCCCGTCGCGTTCTCCCACATCCCGGCGGCGACCGCGGGCCCGTAGAAGCTCGACGAATCGAAGTCGCTGACGGGGCGGAAGAGCCCCGGGTCCTGGGTCCCGTTCGTCCCGCCGGCCGGTGGGCAGTACGTCCCGTTCTGGATGCAGAGCCCGGTCGACGGGTAGTAGTGGAACGAGAGGAACCCGACGCCGTGCGCCTTCGACGTGAAGCTCGAGAAGTAGGTCCGGTTGAGCATCACGTCGGAGCCGACGAGCGCGGCGGGCTGGAGCGAGTGGATCGCCGACGCGGCGGCGTTGAACAGGCGGATGTAGGCGTTGACCACGGTCTGGTTGACGAGCGGCACCTCGTTCCCGACGTTCCAGTAGAGGACCGGCTCGTTCGCGCTGATCGTGTGGTTGACGACGGCGAGGACGAACGAGACGTAGGCCGCGACGGTCGGGAAGTACCCCGTCGACCCCTCGTAGCTCATCGTGAGGTTGAGGTTGAGCGGCATTCCCGGGGGGAGGAGGTTCCCGTCGCCCCACGTCCCGGCGGGGAGGTTCAGGTACGAGGCGGCGTGGAGCCCCTCGGCGAGCTGGCTCGCCGCGTCGAACATCGTGAAGTTGAACACGGGAACCTGGTTCTCCGAGTTCCATCCGGCCACGGCGCTCAGCCCGAACCGGATGACCGACGGGGCGAGGGGCGCGGCGAGGCTCGGGTAGTCGGAGTACGTGAGGAGCGTGCTCCCGTTGATCGTCGGGTCGTGGAGGCTCAGTCCGAGCGTCGTGAGCGGGGTCGCGATCGGGTCGGACGGGTCGACCACGACGGCGATCGACGGAGTCGCGCTACCGACCACGACGAACGTGGCGTTCGCCCACGGAACGACCGCCCAGAGCGTCGCGTCGGTGATGTTGGCGCTCCAGTTCCCGGGGAGCCCGCCCCCGACCTGCGTGATCGTCCAGTTCCAGTAGCCCAGCGAAGGGAGGTTCTCGAGCCCGGTGGGGATCTGGTTCGGGAGCCCCCAATGCAGGATTGGAGTGGTGAACAGATGGACCCGAATGTCGGGGACGGGGAGCGTGGTGGAGAGGGAGACCGTGTAGGTCCGCACGGTGAGGTTCCCCGACGCCGGGCCGACCGTGTCGTTGATCCCGACGGGGGTGTCGTTCCAGACCGTCTCGGCAGATTGGCCGTCCCCGACCATCACCGTCGGCAGCGCGATGTCGCTCCGGAGTCCGGCCGAGGGAGCGTGGCCGGGCGCAGGAGCGAGGAGGCCGACCGGGATGAGAAGGAGGACCAGGACGACCGCGGGCCCGGTGAGCATCCATCCACGCGGTCGACGAACCATTGAGAACACCGGCATCCCGTCGCGGGGCGACGAGGCAATGGCTGAACGACGCATCTACCCGCATAAATACGTACTGTCAAAGCCGGTCGACACGCCGACGGATGGGAGGGGGGCGGTCCGGCCCGGGTCAGATGTAGCCCCACGAGCGGAGCCGGTCTTCCACGTCATCGGAAACGGCCGCCTCGGGGCCGTGCGCCATCCGGTGCGCCACCATGCGGGCCTCGGTCGCGAGCCCGCCCAATTCCGCCGAGCGGGTCGGCCACAGGTCGTGGAGCTCCCCCGGGTCGTCCACGATGTCGAACGCCTGGAACCGGTCTTCGGACGCGTCGAACGTCACCTTCACCGACCCTTCGTAGGCCGCCGTGAGGATCCGGTCGAACGCGTGTTTCCGCTGGTCCGAAAGTCGTCCCCGCTCGTGTTCGGGGATGATCGTCTTCCAAACGAGCCCGTCGGCCGCCGTCAGCACCGGACCGGGCCGGCGGTCCCGGAGCTCGCCGAGGGCGAACCCCGACCCCATCGGGAACCCGGGCAGCCCGGCGTCCTCGACGAGGGTGGGCGCGACGTCCACGAGGCTCGCCCAACCGGTCCCCTCGCCGGCCCAGCCCGGGGCGCTCGGACGCCGGATCCAGAGCGGGATGCGGACGAGCGGGTCCTCGAGCCGGAGCATGTGGAACAGGATGTCGTGCTCGCCGAACGCCTGACCGTGGTCGCTCGTCACCACGACCGTGGTGTTGTCCCAGCGGCCGTGCTTCTGGAACACTTCCGCGAGACCGGCGAGCCGTCGGTCGGCCTGCGCGAGCATCCCCCGGCAGAGCTCGTGGAGCTCCCCGTACTGTTCCGGGGTGGGGCGCCACGATCCGGCGAGCCATCCGACGTGGTCCTGGCGGGTTCCGGCCGTTCGGAGCCACTGGAGGAAGTTGGTCCGCCACTCGGCCGTCGGATAGTCCGGCTCGTGCGTCTCGAGCAAGTTCACGAACGCAAAGACCGGGGCGTCACGCGGGGTGTCCGAGATCCACCGGTCGAGGGTCGGTTCGATCCACGCGGAGACCCCTGGGAGTTCCCGGTCGGCCGGGTGCCGGATCCGCTGGGAGAACCGTCCGGCCGAATCGGTCACGAACGGATACCGGTACACGACCCGGGACGTCAGCTTGACCGCCTGCCAGGTGACGCCTCCCTTGAGCCGGTGGAGTCCGGGCGCGGTGCCCGCGGTCGCCTCGCCCGCGGATTGGGGGGGCGTCCGGTCCCGGACGTTCGGAAATACGGCTCCCACCAGCCGGCCCAGGCGGAGCGGTCGAACCCCTCCGTGAACCCGAGGTCCGGGGAGATGAGGTGGTTGGCCGAGAGCGACATCGTCCGGTACCCGTGCTGGCGGAGCACCGTCGGCAGCCGCGAGACTCCGTCGAGGAGCTTCAGCGCGGACTTCGCGTGGGCGCCGTGCTCCCAGGGATAGAGGCCCGTGAAGAGGCTGGCGTGCGAAGGGACGGTCCAGGGGGCCGGGCTGACGGCGCGCGGAAACCAGAGGCTCTCGCGGCGCAGCCGGTCGGCGAACGGCATGTTCGTCACGGCCCGCGCGCCGCCGGGGAAGTCGTCGGCCCGCCCGCAGTCCAGGACCACGATCAGGATATTGGAGGGAGGCTGGCCGGTCAGGCGGTCCACGTCTCCCGTCCGGGGCCGCCCGACGACCTGGCCCCGAAAGTTTGGCGGAGGTCCTCGGCGGCGACGGGGAGCGGGTCGGTCGACATCTGCGCTTCCCGGCGTACGGACGGGAGCCTTGGGGCTTAAGCCCGCGCTGTCGACTTCGCACGGGATTCTCATTCCAGGAATCGGGTTGGCCGGTCGCGACCCGGGCGCTCCCGACCGCCGCGCCGCCTTCGGAGGCGAGCGTTCGCCCGATCGGTCGACCCAGGACGTTCGACAGTCGCAATTGCGATTGGCGCCATCCACGAATACCATCAGCTTATGAACCCGACCGGAGTGGGCCGAACTGCGAGGACTCTCCCATCGAGGGCGGTACGGACAGATGCAGGACTATACGTGCACAGAAATCTCCCCTTCCACGACCGGGTCCCCGCGCCGGAATGGGCTCGCCACCGCGACCCACCCCGCGTTCCCGACCACCCGCCGCCTCCCGACGGGAGTTTGGATCGCCGTGGGCGCCGTGTTCGTCCTCGCCCTGCTCGTGCTCACCGCCGGTCCGCTCCCGGTTCCCGTGGGCGGTGCCACGGGTCCCGCGACGGGCACCGTGGCCCCGATCACGAGCTCGGCCTACGGTACCTGCAACCCGGTTTCCACGAAGACTCCGTCGGCCCTCCTCCAGGGGATCGCCGTTCCCGCAAAGAACGTCACAGCGGGCGGCAACCTCTCCGCCGTCATGGAAGTCGAGGCGGAGAACTGGACCCCCGCCGACTCTAACATCACCGTCATCTTCCCGAGCGTCTACTTCGATTTCCCCAAGGCGACCGGCGGGAATGAGCAACTCTACATTTCCAACCGGTCGATCGTGATGAACTTCTCCGGCTGGTCGGAGCCGTCGTTCGCGACGACCCGGAACTACACCTTCCCGAGCGGTCTCGAATTCAAGGCGAAGTCCAAGGCCACGATCGACTCCATGAAGTTGGCCGTCCAGGCAACGTCGGACTACGGCGGAATCACCATCGAGGTCCGCTGGATGTGGATCTACAGCCCGACGCTCGGCAAGAACATCAAGGGCCCCTGGTCGGTCCCGACCAACAAGTCGGACTGGCCCACCGCCGTTCCGTCGATCTTCTGGCCTGCTCCCTACGCGACGTTCCTGAACAGCTCGGGCCCGACCGCGACGATCGGGGACAACTTCACCGCGACGCTCGGCGGCGATGTCGGTGGCCGCACGTTCTTCCTGGAGATGGAGTACCCGTCGGGAAGCGTCGTGCAGGACTTCCTGCAAACGGCACCGGCGAACGCGACGACCTTCACCGTCCGGATCCCTATGTTGAACTACGACAAGTACCTGACACCGGGACCGTTCCTGGTCCACATCCACGACGCGTGCGGGGCGATGATGTTCAACAAGACGGTCGACGCGGTCTTCCCGCCGACGGCCACGGAGACGTTCTTCCTGACGCCGGCCGCGTGCGCGACGAAGTCGGTTACGTTCGACGGGTTGAAGTTCACCAACGACACGTCCGGGACGTTCGTGCCGTCGACGACCGCGTACCACTTCGGGATCCCGGTGTGCACCGGACACTCGTTCCACAGCTGGGTGACCACCGGAGCACTTCACATCGTGAACGGGACCAGCATGCTCGTGAGCAACAACGGGACGTTCACGGTCGAGTACAACTGATGACCGGAGCGGAGGGCGGACGGCGTCGATTCGCCGACCGACCTCACGCGGTTCTCGGGTCGACGCCGCTCGTGGTCGCCGTCGCGGTCCTGGCCCTCTTGGCGTACTCGGCCCCCCCCGCGCTGACGATCACGACCGAGACCAGCACCCTCGTGACCGAAGGGGCGAAGGCCCCGCCGACCCCCTACATTCAGCACATCGTCGTCGTCGTGCTCGAGAACGAGGTCGTCTCCCACGTCTGGGGACACGGCCCCTACGAGCGCTACCTCGCGGCGACCTACGGGAATGCCTCGGAGTACTACGCGGCGTGCCACCCGTCCGACCCGAACTATCTCGCGATGTTCGCGGCGGTCGTGAACCAGTGCGGCACGGACAGCTGGTACAACTACACCAACAACACGCTCGGCCTCGAACTCGACGCGGCGCACCTCACTTGGGGCTCGTACGCGGAGAGCCTCCCCTCGTCGGCCTGCTCCAACCCGGGGTCCGCGACCGCCGGCCTGTTCGCCACGCGGCACGTCCCGGCGCTCGCGTTCGCGAGCGTTCTCTCCAACCAGACCTACTGCCACGACCATGTCCTCAGCTCGACCACGTTCAACAGCTCGGTCGCGAATGGCACGCTGCGCAACTACTCGTTCTACACGCCGAACCTCTGCGATGACGGCCACAACGTCTGCGGCGTGAACTCGACCTACCAGAAGATGACCGCCCAGGCCGACACGTGGCTGAAGGACTGGCTCTCGCCGATGCTCAACCACACGGGGCGGTACGCCAGCCCCGCCGAGCAGGCGATGATCAACCACACCGCCTTCTTCGTGACGTGGGACGAAGGGACGGGGAGCAACGCCGGGTTCGGCCTCCACGGTATCACGAGCGGGGACAATCACGCCTGGTGCTCGCAGAACAACGCCTCCGGGGATGCGGTCTGCGGCGGCCACATCTACACGGCCATCGTGAGCAAGTACTCCCTCCACACGAGCTTCACCACCCTCGACTCGCCGTACGGACTCTGCCGGACCGTCGAGTGGCTCTTTCATCTCCCGCGCCTCGGCAACCCCGGGGGAATGGACAACAAGCTCGGATTCCCCCCGATGAAGGGCCTGTTCAATTTCACGGCGAACGGCTGAGACGGCGCGCGCCTTGCGCGCAGCAGGTCCGGAGGGGCCAAGCTCGCGGATTCCCAGTCGGTAACCGGTCCGAGCACCCCCATATAACCCATCGCGCGTAGCTGGTTTCGAGAGTCGGAATGGTCGAAATGCCCGATTCGGAACCCCAGGGCCGCTTGCGCCTTCCGAGGCGCTCGCGAATCCTGCTCTACGCGATCGTGTCGGCCGCGATTGTCGTGGGCGTGGCGTGGGTCGCCACGGTGACCGCCCCGGATTCCGGAGCCCCGACGGTGGGGATCGCGAACGCCACGAACCTCGAGGTCGACCAGGGCGGCCCGAACGCGGTCGTTTTCCCGTTCCAGCTGGCGCCGGATTCCCAGGGCGACGAGGACAGCGCGCTCACGGTGACCTCCGCCTCCGCTTCGGTCACGGTGACGGTCCCGGCGTGCGACGAGTCGAACGGGACCGGCTGCCCCGGCGTGATTGTCGAGGTCTTGGCAAGCGACCAAGTATCGCAGTTCGCCTCGCAGACCAACCTCACGCCGATCTGGTGCACGAACAATTCGGTGGGCGCCTGCGTCGGCACCACGAGTGGGTCGTTCTCGATCGACCTGACGACCTTCGCCGGGGATGCGCTCGACCTCGTCGTGTGGAGTCCGGCGGGTACCCAGTGGACCAACATCGCCGCCCAGGGCACCTGGTCGTCGTAAGGAATTCTTGCGCCTGGGAGCCCCGACCCCACCCGGCACCGCTCGTGTTTCTCGCCGTGCCGGGGACCCCTCTCGCCGGCTTTGAATCAAACCCCCCCAGCTGTCGGTGGGGCGGCTCAGACCCTCCCCTCCCGTCCGCTCCGCCCGTGCGCCCCGGCGCGACCCGGGGAGTAGAGGAGCCCATCGCATCCTTGGGAAGGGCGTCGGGGTCCAGCCTCAGACCCCCAAGTCCCGAGTTCGACGGCCCTTGGGGAGCCTCCCTCAGGACAGTTTGGCAGATGTTCCGTCCGGCGTTGAGCTGACGGTCGCACCGCCAGCCGCAGCTCGCGCAGACGAACACCCGACCCACCCTGCTTCGGCGTTCCTTCACCTCGCCAGATCTCGGGCAGGTTTTCGACGTGTTTCGTGGGTTCACTTTGATGAGGGGGACTCCCTGCTCCTCGGCCTTGTATTCGAGTTGGCGATGGAGCTCCCGCCAGGGCCAGGAAGGGAGGCGCCGGCGCATTCGGCGCCCGCGCCCGCCGCCCCGAGGAAGGCGAAGGTCCTCGAGGGCAAGGGCTGCGCCCCGGGACTTCGCCTGGGCGACGAGCATCTTCGTGAGGAGGTGGAGTCGCTGAACGACCCGCCGATGCTCTCTCCGCCCCTCTCGACGGAGGAGCCTCCGACCGACCCGCCGGTCGTGCGCCTTCTTTCGGCCGAGCTTGCGACGGCGGGTGAAGTGGCGGTGTTGGATCGTTGCGACGTCCGGGAAGGGGACGACGACCGGGTCGTCGTGTCGGATTCGAGGAGAACTCCGTCCAGCGAGCGTTCATTCGTGTCGAGGGCGAGGACGGCTCGAGGGGAGTAGGCCTCCGAGGTGTCGACCTCGAGGACCAGGACGGCACGGTTCGCGTTGAGGCGGAGCTGCTTGATCCGGCGGGTGGCGAGCACGGAGCGGTGCCAGTCAGAGAGGCGGAGGTCGAACCCTGCCCATTCGCTGTTCCGAAGAGAAAGGCGGAGGTGTCCCGTGTCGGGGTTGAGGTGGAAGGTCTTGTCGTCGGCGACGAGGAACGGGGTCCGAACATAGGGGATGTGGGCGCGCGTCCCCTTCCGGAGGCGACGGCGGTGGCCGGCGTCGAGGGAGAGGGCAGTTTCCGTCGCGGTGCGGGCGTGGGCGCCATTGAGGCGGAGTTCCCGGGCGAGGCCCTGGGAGAATTTGGTGAGGGAGCCTTGGGCGCTGAGCCCCTTCTCGAGAGCTTCCCGGACGCCGCGGTTGACTATCAGTCGGAAGTCGGAGAGGAGGGCGAGGATTGGTGCGGGGAGCGGCGCCGCGAGGTTGCAGACGAGGCTTCGGCACACCGGGACGTGACGTGAGAGGTCGACCGGAGGTCATCGGGGTTGACCCCCCGATGAACGATGGAATTTGGCCAAATCCGCTGGTGGAAGCCACCTCGGTGTCGCGCAGCCGACGCACGCCGTAGTCTTGAATCAAAGCTCCTCTCCCCGAGGGGCTTATATGGAGAGAAAGGGGGAGACGGAAATCGCCGTGCCGACCGCCGACGCCGCCCCTGTGCGACTCGCCTTGCGGAGCGCCCCGGCGGTTTGCAGGTAGGTCGTGTCCGTGAACCAGCCGTCGCCCCCGGCCGACGCACCGGTTGCCCCCTCGCCGGTGCCCGGCCCCGAGTCGGTCGCCCCGTCCGGCGGCTCCGATTTCGCGGAGATGGTCGCGGTGCTCGTCCTCGTCACGATCGCGGTCGGGCTCCTCGAGTTCTTCTACTCCCAGTTCCCGGTTCCGCCCGGCGTCGATCCGGGCGATTGGATCCAGCGCTCGTACGCCTGGGTCGGGCTCGTCCATCCCCCCGCGTACTCGGTCGGCTCCCCCTACCTCTACCCCCCGGCGATCTTCCCCCTATTGGGCCTCCTCCGGGTGGCCACAGGGTCCCCGGAGTCGACTGGGTTCATCTTCGCCGGATTCGTCCTCGCGGCGTATGGGCTGACGCTCTGGTTCCTCGCGCGGGTCGCGCTCCGCCTTTCGATCCATCGGGTCGCGCTCGTGGCGCTCGGCCTCCTCAACGGGACGGTCCTCTCGATGCTCTTCTGGGGGGCCTACCCGAACTTCTTCGCTTTCTCATTTGTGAACCTCGCGCTCGCATTCCTGATCCTGACCCTCCGGCAGCCCACCGTCCTGCGGGGCGTGCTGCTCGGGGGTTCGGCGGCCCTCACCTACCTGACGCACACCCTGACGTTCGACCTTCTGATGGGGGTCATCGTCCTCACGTTCCTCCTCGCCGTCGTCCTCGGCCGGCTCCCCTGGCGACGGCTCTTCCACTGGGGGAACCTCCTCGGCGCCGCGATCCTCGGCGCGACCGTGGGGTCGTACACCGTCATCACCGACCTCCTTCACATCCCCCACATCAACTACCTGTACGCGAACCCTCCGTCGTTCACGCTCGTCGGGCTCGGCACGGTGTTCTCTCCCCTGGCGAAGGCGCCGACATTCGCCCCGATGGGGTCGACGATCGAGCTCACTCCGCACGGCGCCGCCGAGGTACTCGCGGTCGGGGGGCTCGCGGCGCTCCTCATCACGGCGTTCGTGGTCCGGCGGTTCCCCGGTCGGTGGGAGTCGGCCACGTTGGTCGGCGGGACGTGGCTGGGGGTGATGCTCCTCGCGCCGGTCGGCGGCTACCTCGCCCACATCGACACCGATTACTCGCGGTTCGTGTACTTCTTCCCCCTTCCGCTGACGTTCGTTGCGTTTGCGATCTACGAGGGGGCGCTGCCGCCAAGCCTACGTTCGACCCCGTCGGCCGGGCCTTCGGTCGTCTCCCCAGCTCCCTCGCGGTACCGCCTCCTCCGGCCCCGTCCCTACGCGGTTCTATCGGCCGGGGCCGTTGTCGTGGCCGTCGCCTTCCTCCTCGTGAACGTCACCCTCCCGACGATGGCCAGCGCCGAGACCGGGGACACGGAGAGCGGCCACGACGCCGCCTTCCTCGCCGCGACAAGCTACCTCGCCCACAATCCGGCCCCGGCTCCGTGCTCACGACGCAGTCGGCCGCCCGGTGGACCGAGGCACTGACTTCCCGCGGGGCGTTCGACCCGGGTCCGACGTGGCTCCAGTTCGAGACCATCGAGATCTCGAACGCCCAAGAATCGTACTTCGCGACGAACACCGAGACGGCCGTGACGAACAACCTCCTCGTGGCGTCCTACTCCGGGTACGCGACCACGTCGCTCAACCAAGCCCCCCTCCTCTCCGCCATCGTGCTCGGTGCGCCGATCCCGCTCCTCCGGGTCCTGCCCGCGTCGGAGGCAACCGATTCGACCGGTCCAGGGTGCTCCGGCTGGACGGCGGCGGCCGCGAGCGGTACCCCAGCCCTCTCGGTTCCGGGTCCCTCCGCGATTTCCGGACAGATCCGGGAAGCGAACGGGTGTGCTACGACGGTCCAGACGGTGACGCTCGCCCCGGACAGCCCCACGGGTTGGCTCAATTACACGATCACGCCGGCCCCCGGTGACGCGCTCCTCGGGTTCAATGTCACCCTGACCTCTCCCCCTCCCCGGAACGAAGCGCTCCACGCGGGGCCGCTCACGAACCTCACCGCCTCGGGACCCTCGCTCGCCTGGTCGTCCGAGACGGCGCTCGGCCAGTTCCCCGGCGGGGCGAACATCTCGCTCACCGGGGCGATCGCGCCGTCCCCCACTTCCGTCGTCGCGAACTCCTCGAACGGGACGGGGCAGGTCGCCTACGGGTTCTCGAACCCGGATCCAACCGGTCCGCTCGCGATCTCGATCGAGATGACTGTGCCGATGGCGTCGAACCCGGCGGTCGTCCTCCCGACGGTCCTCAGCACCGCGCAGTTCTTCGCGACGAACTCGATCGAGTTCCTCCTGCTTCCGTCCACGGTTCCGTACGCGGAAACGCTCGATTTCCTGTCCGCCACGTTCGGGTTCGTCGTCGTCTTCACCAATTCGGAGTGGACGGTCCTCCAGGCCCCGTAGAGACCCGGCCGGCACTCGGCCCAGCGACCGCTAGTCGTAGTTGGCGGGAATCAACATGACCGTCCAACTTCCGGACGTCGCGAGCACCGTTGCCCCGAACTCGCCCTCGAGATAGGGGACTTCCCACCAGATTGGGCTCGAGTGGTTGGAAATGAACGACGAGTTGCTCGTCACCAGCACGAAGCGGATCGACCAGTTTTGCCAGACCGTGGGGGCATTGATGAACGGTGGCAAATCGTCAATGAGATTCTTCGCGGTTGGTGTGGTGAACACCACGATCAGGCCAAGCGAAGGGACCCCGGTCGCGTTCGAGACGGACAACGCGTCCCGGGCGAGCTGGTTCGGGTGGTCGAACGCTTGGAACTTGGGGCTCAGGGCGCTCGCCGGGGTCACGTTCACATAGGTCAGCAGCGAGCCGGCGAGTCCGGTCGGGTTCATCAGGACCTCACCGGGCACCGCTCCGGCCTTGAAATTCGTGATTTCCAGCGCGGCCGCCGGCGAGGTGATGTTCCCGTGGATCGCGCGGATCGTCCAGCCAGGGTCCGCGTCCGCGGAGATCGTGTAGCGGCCCGTTGGCGCGGATGCGGCGATGGCGATCGCGATCGAGAAGGTGTAGTCCGATTCCTTGTACGTCAGCGTCATCGCCGGCAGCCCAATCGTGGGCTCTCCGATCGTCGGACCCCCGAGGACCGACGAAGTGGTCAGGGCCCCCGAGCTGTTCGCGACCGTGACGGTGAAGTTCTGCGCGATCAGCGTCGCGACTGGGGTATAGACACCGAAGAACGACGCCTCGTAGTCCGGGGTCTGGTTGTCCGAGGTGACGTTCGTCCCTCCGATGGTCGCCGCCACGAGGTTGTTCGTCACGCTGTCCCGGGCGACCATCGCGAAGTACGTGATCTCCTCGAAATCGAGATGGGTCGGGTCGAACGTGTACCGAGTTGCGATGAACGGAGCGTAGGCATCTCGCACGAGCAGTGCCCGCGCCCACTTCGCCGCCCCGCCCTCGGTGAACACGTTTCCGGAGATCCCGGAGTTCTGGATGTCGTGAATCGCTCCGAGGAACGTCGAATCGTGGAACGACTGCGCGTTCGCATACTCTTGACCGGGGAGCGTTCGGTACGTCACGATCCCGGTACTGAGGAGCAGCGCAACGACCGCGACCGCGAAGACCACAGCCCCCGTCGTGGTCCAGGTCGGAGCGCGGCCGAACGGCGGGGGGCTCGGCGGAGCGGCGACGGGAGTGGGGGTGCTGGACGACGGGCTGAGCGTCCCCCGCGCGGGCCCCTGCGGCAGGTGCAGAGGAGCGTGGACCAGGAAGTCAACGAGGAGGGCAAGACCGAGACCGAGCGGCACGACGAGGAAATACCCGAAGCGCAGGTAGTCGGTGACGACCGAGAACTCCCATCCGACGATTGCGCCTCCCACGACCGTACCGATCATCGCGAGAACGGTGAGGACGCCGAGGGTCAGCCGCTTCGGGGCGAGGAGACGGAGGGCGCTGAGAACCAGAATGATCCCGGCGGCGAGGATGAGCGAGAGCGTCTCGGCCAAGACCACCGACGGGTGGGTCGACGGGAAGTAAGGGTTGTAGAGCACGTAGTACAGCTCCCCGATCCCGTTCTTGACGTAGGCGAACGCGCTGGTCTGCAGGTACTGCGGGTGAGCGACCCCGGCGAAGTACGTCAGCCCGTAGTACCCTCCGACACTAAGTACGAAGACGGCAATCCCGGCCAGACCGAGCGGGTTCCGGTAGAGCGCCCGCGGGATCTTCCGCTGCCAGAGGAGGAACACGAACATCAAGGCCAGCGTCCCCGCCAGAACGACGCCGACGAGGTCGTGGGTGAGGATCGCCGCCGCGGTTGCAGTCCAGAACCCGAACACGTGCCACCCCGAGCCAGAGCGGACGAACCGAACGAGGAAGGCAATCGAAAAATTGAGGAAAACGAGCCCGAGAAGGTTGGGGTATCCGCCGAAGAAGAAGACCTGGAGCAGGGTGGGGCTCAGGACGACGAACGCCGCTCCGCCGAGCGCGACGGCCCTCGACCGGACGAGCGACCGGGCCAGGTAGTACGTCGAGAAGCTGATCAAGACGTCAACAATCGCGATGAACGCACGACTGGCCTGAATAGGGCCGAAGATCCGGACGAGCAGACCGAGCAGGGGGAACAGGAGCGGGGGATACTGCCCCGGAATGATCCAGCTCGGGTACGGCAGCCCGACGTAGACGTACGAGGTGCTGATCCACTCGGCCGGGTCGCCGCCGGCGGGCAACGCCTTGGTTGCCATCTCGTGGAGGATGAGGAAGGCGGAAACCGCACCAATGACGAACGAGAGGAAGTACGCGAGCGCTTCCGGTTTGCCGGGTTCGGGCACGCCCTCGGGGTTGGATGGGACCGGCTTCCGGACCGGAAACACCCAATTTTCAAGGCGGGCCAGGGAATTCGGTCTCGCCACGGGGGGTTCGGCTATCGATCCGTCGGCCGGGGCCGGCACCGGGGGTGGGACAGGCGTGCTCATGGGAAATCGGACGGCCCGGAACGCTCGGCGTGGGCCCGCCCGTCCCCTCGCGCGCGCAGGGGCCCGGACGTCGCCGGTCCGGGACGAAATCGAGGATCCGGAGGACGCATCGGTCCCCGGGACAAGGGCCCCACCTTAACGGTTCCGGGCCGAGGGAGTCTCTCCGGCGCCGTGGCGGTGCGCCTCCCGCCGTGCCCTGGGCGGGTGGGCCGGTCAGCGTAAAGATGCGGCCCGGTCTCCGTCGGTCGTGCGCCAGCCGATCGGATTCGCCACTCTCGCGGCATCTCTCCTGCTGCTGACCCTGCTGCCCGGAGTCGGTGCGCCCGGCGGGAGCGCGACCCCGCACTCGCCCGGGCGGTTCGCCACGGACATCGTCCACCCGGCCGGGAACACCTCGATCAACGACGACCTCGTCCTGAACGGGACCCCTCCGGCCGGGATGTACGCCCCCGGCGCCGTCGTACGGGTCGAATTCCGGATTACCGTCCTCGCCGCCAATTCCTCCGGACCCGTCACGATCTACGTGCCGCAACTGCTGGCGTCCTTCCCCGCGGTGCCGGCCCCCGTGAACGTCTTCCTACCCCTCCGGAATCTGACGATCGCCGTGGGGGCGACCGTCACCGCGGCCCCCGGAACGTTCACCCTGCGCAACACGACGACGTTCAACGGGACGCGTGCGGCCACGTTGAACAGCCAACTTGTTTCGCTGATGGGGTCGACGCCGTACGGCGATACCTCGGTCTCGGCGCAGTGGAACTGGAGTCTCACCACGCCCGACGGGGCGAGCACGTTCAGCGGATGGGGCCCGACCCAGTCGCCGACGATCCAGCCCGCCGAGATCGCGTTCCTCCAGAGTCTCACCCCCCGCTCGCTCGTCCCACCGGCCCCCGTCACGGCGTGCCTCACCGGCCCCGTGCAGGGCCGAACGTTCTCCCTGCATGCCGAGACCCCGAAGCCGTTCGATGATTTTGTCGGGAACTCGACCCGGGACCCCATCACCGGGCCGTCCACGTGGTGCCTCACCGTGACGATCCCGGTGAACATTACCCCCCAGACGATCCTGATGCACATCTGGGACTACGAGGCCGTCACCCTCCTCCTCTACATCGTCAAGGTAAAGGTCGGCAACAACACCACGGCGGCGGCCTCACTCGGGCTCTCCGGGGACTGGAGCGCGTACGCCAATTGGGCGATCGTGGCCGGTGCGCTCGGGGTCGGGATCACGACCGCCGTGGTCGTCCGCCGGGAACCGATCCACCCCCCCAATCCGGGCCCGCCCCCCGGACCGGCGCCCTGACCGGAGTTCGCTCGCGGAGAATCGTACGTGCCGTGGCAGCCCATCGCCCGGTGCCGCGGCGAGGTGGGCCGGGTCAGCTGGGCGGCGGGCGCTGGCCGGGAGCCGCCTGGGGAGGGCTCGTCGCGGAAGTTTTTGTTCCCGGAGTGGGAGCCGGTGGCGTGCGACCGAGCCGCCGTCGACGGAGCACGGTGTAGGCGATCATGAGGAGAAGCCCCACACCGACGAGCAGCGCGGTGAGCCCGAGGGGGCTGAGGAGCACCGTCAGCAGGTGGCTCGACTTCGACGGGCCGGTCGCGGTGACAACGACCGTTGCGCTCCGACTCGCGGACCCGTTCGCGCTATCGACGACCGTGACCTCGACGGTCCATGTCCCCACCACTTTCGGCGGGCAGACCAGAAGGGCGGTGTCAGTCGAGTTGCAGCCCGGGGGAAGTCCGGCGAAGGCGTACTGCAACTTCCCAGTCCCCCCGCTCGCCTGCACGGTGAGCGAAACGTTTCCGGTCCCGAGAACGAGAGGGTACGGCGTCACGAGGACGCCGGTGATCACGGGGGGCGTGTTGACCTGGAGAGACAGCGGTACCACGAGGCTCGCGGCGTCCGACCCGTCGGAAATCGTAACGGTCGGCGTGAACCGACCCTGGGCGGAGGGCGTGCATACGAGAGTCGGGGTGTCCGCGGTGACGCACCCGGCCGGCAGCGACGACCAGGAGTAGGCGAGGGGACTGGAGGGTCCGAACGCCACGACGGACAACGTCGTCGTCTGGTTCTCATCGAGCGCCGACGGCGATGCGACGCCGCGCGTGGCAACGATCGCGTTTGCGCCGACGGCCCACGAATCGCCAACGGGGCCGCTCGCGGACAACCCGCCGAAGAGGAGGACGTATCCCGTGCCGCTGCCCACCGCCACGGGAACGAGGGCCGCGGCGGACCGGGCGCTCGGCGGCGGTCCCACGGAGGCCGTCGCGTTCGTCCAGTCCGTCCCGTTGAACGTCCAAGTATCCGACAGAAGCGTCGTCGCCCCGATTCCGCCAAAGACGAGTTCGTCCCCGTCCGGAAGGGTCGCCACCGACGCGAACGAACGCGCCGACGGCGCGTCCGCAGGATGTAGGGGCTGCCAGCCGCCGGAATTGAACTCCCACGTGTCGTTCAACGGCAGGTAGCTCGCGTTCTGGTGCCCGGTCCCACCGAACAGCACGAGGCCCCCCAGGGCAGACGAGTACGCCAGGGTCGCCCCGTACCGTGCGGGCGGAGTGTTCGTGGCGTTCGGGGACACCGACCCGACCGAGGTCCAGTCCGCGCCATTGAACTCCCACGTATCGGAGAAGACGGTGCTCGGGGACCGCCCCCCGAACAGAACCAGGGAGCCGAGGGACGGGTCGTACGCGAGGCTCGCATTGACACGGGACGGCGGGGCGCCCGCGATGTTCGAGGAAAGATTCGACCAGTTCGTACCGTCAAACGACCACGTGTCGGAAAGGAGGCCCCCTTCCGAGTCCCGACCGCCGAACAGGATCGTCGCCTTGAGGGCGGGGTCGTACGCCATCGCCGCTCCGAACCGGGACGTTGGCGCATTGGTGGCATTCGGAACGTTCGGGCCGGAGACATGCCACCCGCCGTTCGCGAACGTCCACGTCGACCGGAGGAGGCCCACGGTCGGACTGAGGCCGCCGAACAGGATCGCCTCCCCCGTCGCATTGTCCCACGCCGCCGAGCTTCCATAGCGGGCGCCGGGGGAATTCGGGAGTCCGGCCGTCAGATTGGACCATCCGCCGAGCGGGGAGGAGACGGAGGGAACCGGAACGCCGGCGACGTAGGCGGTCGGCACGTCCGTCCGGAGCGGAACTTCCAGCGGCCGCACCGCCGGTAGCCCTGGGCTCGCGAAGAGGACGAGCGCGAGCGCCAGGCTCGCGAGGGCGATCCAACCTCCCGACGACAGGCGGTCGGAAGTCCCGTGGGGGCGGCGCATGCGGGCAGTCCGAACGGGCGGCGGCTAAAGTCGTTGCGCCGCCCGTTCGCGTGTCGGCTCCCTGACCCCGACGAGACCGTCTTACCCCGACAAAGGTCGTGCGAAGTTCGCGTTCGAGAGGCTTAAGAATGGGAGCGGGTCGGGCGGAGGATGGCCGGTCACGACGGAACGGACCGGCCGAACCTCCTCCTCGTCGTGCTGGACTGCGTCCGGGCGTCCGACTTCCCGGGCGGTCGGAACGCGGTCGGCCCGATGCCGTTCGTCGACTCGCTCCGACGGGAGTCGGTGGACTATCCGAAGGCCGCCAGTGTGGCCCACTGGACGGTCCCCGCCCATGCGAGCATGTTCACCGGGCTCTATCCGTGGGAACACGGGGTCCACGCGAAGGGGCTCCTCAAGCTCGACGCCAAAGGGGAGTCGGTCGGCTCGCTCCTCCAGGGCGCCGGTTACTCTACAATGTCGATCTCCGCCAACGGTCTCATCGCCCCGAGTCTCGGGCTGGTCGACGGGATGGACCGGAGCTCCTGGGGGGTCTCGCTCTTCAACCGACTCGGCGCGGGAGCTCGACCGCCCCAGGGGACCGGGGTCGCGGGGGCGCGCTCGGCGATCGTCGAACGGACGGTCCGGAACCGGCTCGGGTCGCTGTCGTACTGGGCCGCGGTCTGGCTCGCCCGGTTTCCGGGGACATGGGATTACGGGACCGACCTCGCGATGCACGTCCGGCACCCCTCGGACGGGGTCCGCCCAAGGCTCGCGAACTGGCTCGAGCCGACGGCCCACCAGTGGCTCCAGGATTCTCCGGCCGACAAGCCAGTCTATTGCTTCGTCAATCTTCTCGACGCCCACGAGCCGTACCTCGCCGAACCGGAGGTCATCCGGTCGGCCCGGTCCTGGTGGTCGTATGCCCGGACGCGGCAGGACCGGCTCGGCTGGGTCCGCGGGGACTGGAAGCCGAGCCGCCGCGAGCTCGAGCTGCTCCACGAACTCTACCGCGCGATGGTCCAATCGCTCGACCGGCGCATTGAAGGGGTCGTCCGGGCGTTCCAGGACGCGGGACGGTGGGAGAACACCACGATGATCCTGACGAGCGATCACGGTCAGGCGTTCGGCGAGCACGACGCCCTGTTCCACATCCTCGGGGTCGACGAGCCCGAGGTCCGGGTCCCCCTGATGGTCCGGTACGCCCACCGCCGCCACGCCGGGGCCACCGCCGTCGGCTGGGCGAGCCTCATCGATGTGTATGCCACGCTGCTGGGGGAGGCCGGCGTCCCGATGCCGCAGCGACCCTCCCGCCCCGTATCGCTCGAAGAGCTGGTCGACGCGCCCCGGTCCGAACCCGTGTACGCGATGTCGGACGGGCTCGTCCATGCCTCCGACGCGAGCCAGGCGTCGAGCGCGCGCCGCTCGGCGATCGACCGACTCCTCGTGGCGGGATACGACGGGGAGTTCAAGGTCGTCCACGATCCGGTGTCGGGCGACCTTCGGGCCTTTCACGCCGCCAACGACCCGGACGAGGCTCACGACGTCGCCGCCTCGCACGGTCCCGAGCTCGCGCCGCTGGCGGAAGGGGTCCGAGAGATCGGCCGCCGGATCGTCGCCGGGCCCACGTCGGAGCTTCCCACCGACGTGGAGGACCGGCTCCGGTCCTGGGGCTACATCTCAGCACCCACCCATGGCGACCCCACCGCCCGTCCCCCCTTCTCCTCCAGCCCCGCGACCGGCCGAGCCGTTCTCGGCCCTGCGGAGCTGGACGCGCCGCCTCGAGGACCGGCTGTTCCCTCCAGCGAGCGGGCCGACGTCGAACCGTCGGGGACTCCTCTCGTCCGACCTGCGGGAATGGCCGGGGATCGTCGCCGCGCTCGCGATCGGCCTCATCGTGGCCGGCCTGCTCGAACGGGCGATGGCCGCCTTCCCGATCCCGGCGGGCGGCGACCCCGGCCAGTGGACGTCGACCTCGTACGCGTACGTCGGACTCCCCTATCCTACCTGGATCGTCCCTGGGCAGTACCCACCGCTCCTGTTCCCCCTGCTCGGCGTCCTCGTCCGCCTCGCGGGGGGGCCGATCGGGGGGGCGAAGGCCTACGTGGCGGTCGTCGCCGTCCTGATCGGGCTCTCGACGTACTTCCTCGCGCGCAGCCTCACCCGTCGCCGGTCGACGGCGCTCATCGCCGAGGCGATCGTCCTGCTGAACCCGACGTTCCTCCAGATGTTCTTCTGGGGGTTCTACCCGAATCTCCTCGGTCTCGTCTTCCTCAACCTCACCCTGGCATTCTTCGTACGATACATTCGGTCCCGCCGTCCCATGCACGCCGTCCTGTTCTGGACGTGCGGCGCCGCGGCGATCCTCACCCACAGCCTCGTCGGTGTCATCCTGATCGGGGCGGCGTCCATCGTGTTCTTGCTTGCCCTCTCGATCCGGGCAGTTCCCCGCGAACTCTACCGGTCGAAGGCGAGCCTCGCCGGGATTGCGATCTTCCTCGCGTCGGTCGGAGGGTTCTACGCCTCCACCGCGCTGCTGAAGATCCCGCACCCCGACTACATTCAGGCGGGGGCGTTCGCCTACGTCCGGAATGGCATCTCCGCGGTGTTCAACCTCCTGACCCAACCGTTCTTGCACGGGTTGAAGACCGATTCGGCCGGAGCCCTCGCCCTCCTCGCGATCCTCGGCGTCGGGCTCAGCCTCTACGCCGTCGGCCTCCGGCTCTTCTGGAAACACCGGATGACGCTCGGAACGATCGTCACGCTCAGCATGGCACTGAGCCCAATCCTCCTCGCCGGGGTCGGCTGGGAGCTCTCGGTCGTCACCGACTACGGCCGGTTCAGCTACTTTCTCGTCGCCCCGCTCGCGCTCGCGATCGCGCTCCTGCTCGACCGGTTCCTGACGGAGCTGAACATCCGCGAGGTCCAGCAGCCTCCGGTGCCCGGGACGGCTCCGCGAGCTCGTCGATGGCGGGCCGGGCAGCGCCGCATCGAGGCCCCGGCGGCGACGGCGGTCGTCACGTTGTTCGCGATCGGAGTGATCCTGATCGCCAACGCCGTTTCGGTCCGTTCGCTCTCGAACGACGAGTTGGCGACGACGAAGGTCGGTCACGATGCCGCGTTTCTTGGGGCGCTCCGCATCATCCAAGGGAGCGGAATCCCCGGAAGCGTCCTGACCGTGCCCGGGGTCGCGAAATGGACACGGGCATTGCTGGTGCGGGACGCCTACTTCCCCAACCTCGCGGCGCGGTACACGTTCGACCCGACCCACCTGATTGACGAGGAGACCACCTACTTCGCGCTGACCGACCGGTACGCAGCGACGAACGGCCTCGTGGCGGTCACCGCCCTCGGCACGAACTTGACCTCGGGGAACGATACGTTCGTCTACCAACCGGCCTACTACGGGGTGTTCACGCCCGTGGCCGCGATCCCCGTCGGCAACGTCACCGTCATGGTTGTCCCCCGGGGCAACCGCTTACCGATGGCGTCGCCGAGCGGGTCACGTCGGGAGGAACGGTCCGCTTGGCGCCGAACGGCTCGTCCTCGTTCTCCCTCACGTACACCGGCACCGGCTTCGTTCTCACCGTCACGGCGGTCGCGGAGACCGACGGACCGGATGCGAGCATTCTCGTGAATGCCGCGGCGGACCCGGGGTTCCGGCTCCTCGGGCTCGAGGGGAATTTGACTTCCACGCTCCTCGGCTCCTCGAAGTTCGAACCCGGGGCTGGGCACGGAACCCTCCGGATCGCGCCGGCGAAGTACGGTTCGGTGTTGGCCTCGTTCGCCCAGCTGGAGCCGACGACCGCCCTCGGCCCCCTCTCGCAATACAACCATCCCAACAACACGGCCCATGCCGCGTATTCGGTGTCGGCCAGTCGAGGGACCTCCGAGCTGTCGGTGAGCTTCGGGTTCACGACGCCTCAGGCCGCCAACCTCGCCACCGGGCTTGCCCCCCTGATCTCGACCGACAATGTCTGGTCCAACTGGACGGTCCGGTTCGTCCTTTGGACCAATGCCACCGAGGACGAAGGCGGGCTGAAGTACCTCCTGCCGTACGAGATCAACTATCTCGAAGACGAGTACCGGGGCGCGGGTCCTCGGGACCTCGGGGGGCTGGACGGTCCTCCTCCTTCCCGCCGCCGGCGACCTCCCCATTGGTCCACGACCCGCGATGCTCGCCCCGGGGCCACCGGTCGCGTCCCCCGAGGCGTCGCCAACCGCCCCGGTCGATGAGACGTAATGCGGAGCGAAGGCTTATGGGGGTCGGCTGAGAACCGACACACGTCGGCCCCGCGGTCTCGCTGGGGCCGGCGCAGCAGCATGTCGCTCGAATCTGGTACCGGCGCCGCTCGACGTGCGAATCCTAAGACCGTCGTCGTTGCGATGCTCGTCGCGCTGCTCATGGCGGTGCCGGCGGCGGCCCTGGGGTCGTCCCCCGCGGCGACGTCGCCGAATGGGGCGCACGATTCCCCTGCCCTCACCGTTTCGCCGGCGGCCCCACCGGCGGCCCCTCGCCCGCTAGGCGGGCCCGCGAACCCATGTGACGGCCCGTATCCGCCGTTCGCAGGTCTCGCGCCGTTCCCCGCCGGCTGCGTCGGACGGGACCAGGCAATCGCCGGCTTCTACTCGAACCTCGCGGGAGGTGCGGGGAATGTCACCCTCCAACTCACCCTCCCCATCGACCGCTCGGCACTGGCCAACCAGTCGGACCTCTACCGGGCGATCTGGGTCGGCCTCGTCCTGAACGACCCGCACGCCTGGATGTCGCAGTGTTTCCTTGAGATCCGATTCCAGCCGGATTCTTCCTGGTCGACCGGGCCGGGAGGGCCCGCGACCTCGACGAACAACTGGACCGGGGCGGTCGTGGGGTATGAGACGAACCCGACCACCTCCGCAGAGCAGCCGTGCTTCGAGCAGCCGCTCGCCTCGTCCGGAAGCGGGTCCGGGACCTCCCTCACCTTCTCCGGCGGAGACCAACTGAACATCTCGACGGTCGGGTGGCCCGGCTCCCTGACCGGCGAACAGGTCTCCGTGACCGACACCACGAGCGGGGCGAGTTCGCAGGTCCGCGGGATCGTGGACAACGGCACGCCACTCGATCCAGCCTACTCGGCGTCCAACGCTCTCGATGCCCTCGCGATGGCCGCCGCCCAGGTCGCCCCCGTTTCGATCGGCGTGGAGCTCGCGGGAGGGGCGAACCCCTCGATCGTCGCCAACAGCACGTTCGGCGGCTGCACTCCCGGGATCCCTCCCGCGAGCCCCGCCGACCCCGCCGTTCCGTGCCCGAGCTACGACCCGACCTCGTGGGTGAACGACACGGCCTCCCCGCTCCTCGTGACTCCCCCGGTGTTCACGTCGGGCACCGGCTCCGCGCGCGCGGGGGAGCTCCTGCTCGCCAGCACGGTCGGCGGAACGTCGGGGATCGGGACGCTCAGCAACGGCACCTGCGCCGGTCGGGTCGGCAGCGCGTTCTGTACCTACCCGTGGTTCAGCTTCTCGTGCGGGGCCGGTGCCCTCGAATTCGGAGCGACGGACTACTCGGGGGTCACCACGGATTTCGGAAAGGAAGCGCAGTTCGCGACCCAGGCTACCCCGGGGCTCCTGGGCTACCCACAATTCCCGTCCGAGGGGTACCCGTCCCGGCGTGCGGGTCCGGGCTGACGAACGTCACCGTCGGCGTCTCCTCCGGGTCCGGGCTAGTCCGATTCCTCTCCTCGAACTACACCGCGCCGACCTCGACGAACCTTCCCGCCGGCCAGTACGCGATCGCCGCACTCCCATCGGCAGGAGAGTACTTTTCCGGCTGGACCGTTACGGGTTCGGCCGGCGTGGCGAACCCGGCGGATTCGACGACGACGCTCACCCCGGGCTCCGGCGGCTCGGTCGTCGCGACGTTCTCGGCCACCCCTACGCTCACCCCGGTCGGCTTCTCCGCGTCCGGCGGCAACGGCTCGCTCGAGGTCGGCCTCGGCGCCCCGGGGTCTAGCGTCGGGGTCCCGGTGACCGTCGCCAGCGGGGGGTCCGTTCTCCTCGCCCCCGGAGTCTACCCAGTTCAATCCGCTCCCGGGTTCGGGTTCACCGCAGTGGGACTCTCCGTCGCGGGCGGCGCTTCCCTGGCGAGCGGGTCCGCGACCGCGACCTGGCTGACCGTCCCCGTCGGGTCCGCGGCTCAGAACGTGACCGGTCAATTCGCCGCCGCTGGTGGGAACGTGACCGTGTTCGCGCGCACCGTCGGAAACGGGACGGTCGTCCTCAACGGGACCCCCCTCACCCTCCACCCCAGCAACGCGACCGCGTACGGCTCGGTCGTCGGAGCCCCGGGAACGTACACGGCGACGGCGCTCCCGTCTCCCGGGTGGACGTTCCTCGGCTGGACGGACGCTCCCGGAGCGGTGGCGATCCCCATGGGGAACACGACGAACGCGACCGTGGCGGCGGGGACGGCGTACCTCTACGGCGAGTTCGCCGCGAACCTGACCGTCCTCACCACCCCCGTCGGCCTCGGAGAGGTCTCGTTCAACGACTCGACCCCGGTGGGCAACGACACGGTCGTGCCGCTGACGCGGGGGACCTACACGCTCGCCGCCGCCCCGGCGTCCGACGCGGCGTTCCAGCACTGGACCGTCTCCGACCCGAGGGCGCTCTACGTCACCCGGCCCGGGTTCGCCTTCTCCAAGCTCGTCGTCAACGGCACGGGGACGGTCACCGCCGTGTTCGCCCCCGCCACGAACCACACCCTCACCCTCCGGCTCGCGCCGGCCTCGGGCGGATACGTGCAGTTCAACTTCGTCAACCTCACGGCGAGCGTCACCGTCAACACGACGGTGGTGAACACGACCTACGAGCTCCGGGGATTCCCCGCGCTCGGATACCGGTTCCTCGGCTTCAACACGACCGGTCCGGTGTCGTTCTCCGGCGGCGAGCTGAGCGTGACCGGGACCGGCGGCGTCGTGACGGCGAAGTTCGGCGTCAAGTTCTATCCGGTGACCGTCATCGCGACCCGGCCGGGTTCGGCCGCGCTCTCGCTCGCGGGCGCGCCGGTGGCGAGCGGCACGACCCTCTCGCTTCCCCTCGGCGTCTACAATCTCTCGGCAAGCGCCCTCGGCTCGAACACGAGCTTCCTCGGCTGGAGCAGCAGCCTGACGGTCGCGAACATCACGAGCCACGGGACCGCGACCGTGAAGGTCGAAGGCGCCGGCACCGTGATCGCGATCATCGCCCTGTTCGTGCTCAATGGGCTGGGAGTCTCCCCGGCCACCGTCGACATCAACGCGCCGGTCCACTTCTCGATCTTCGTCAACGGGAGCGGGGCGCTCCAGTACCCGGTACCTCGGACTCCCGGCCGGATGCTCCAGCGTCGACCAGCCCACCCTGACGTGCGACCCGAGCGCCGCCGGAACCTACGCGGTCCACGCGACGGTGACCGATTCGGGCGGGGCCGCCGGGACGACCGCCCCGGTCCTCCTCGACGTGGACGGGAACCCGTACGTCAGCGCGTTCACCGTCACGCCGGCCGCGACCGACGTCGGGGTCCCGGCGAACTTCCTGGTCACCCCCCAGCTCGGCCTCGGCCCGTACTCGTTCGTCTACGCGGACCTGCCCGCGGGATGCCAGACCGCGAACGTGGCGAACCTGAGTTGCACCCCGTCGGCCGCGGGAACCGGAAGGTTCCAGGTCCAGGTCACGGTCACCGACTCGACCGGCCACGTCGCGGAGGCGAACGTCTCGCTGACGGTCAACGCGGTGCCCCGGGTCGTCTCCACCAACGCCACCCTCCCGACGACCGACATCGGGATCGCCACCCGGATCAACGTGACCACGACGGGAGGCACGGGCCCGCTCAGCTACTCCTACGCCGGCCTTCCCACCGGCTGCGCCTCGGCCAGCACGCCGACGCTCCGGTGCGACCCGATCGGCCCCGGAACCTCGAGCGTCACGGTCACGGTGAGCGACGCGCTCGGACTGAGCGCGGTCGGGACGGTCTCGCTCTTGGTCAACCCGCGACCGTCGGACGCCAACCTCGCGTTCGCCCCGACCGCGCTGATCCTCGGCCAGACGACCGACGTCCGGGTCACCTTCCTCGGGGGGACCGGGCCCGTCCAGGTACCACGTACCTCGGACTTCCCCCCGGCTGTGTCGCCGTCGACGAGGCTACGTTCGCGTGCACCCCCACGGCCACGAACACCTACAGCCTGACGGTGATCGTCACCGACGCCCTGGGCGCGAATACCTCCGACACCGGCAGCCTCGGAGTGACGGCACCGGTGTCCGCGCCCCCGACCTCGAGCACGAGCGGGGTCAACGGGATCGACTGGCTCGTCGTGGCCCTGTTCGCGGTCGTCGCGCTCGTCGTTTCGGCCGTCCTCGTGTGGCGGTTCGGCCGCCCGCCACCCCCGACCCCCGCGCCCGCGGCCGGCGCGACGGTCGACTCCCCGAGGCCGTGACCCGGCCGCGGGCGATTCGCTTATCGCCCGCGCCCCGCATCGTACGGGGCCAAGGGGGCTGAACGCCGACGGTCGCATCGATTTCGGCGGGTCGCGGCCGACCCCCGAACCTCGTCACGGTCGTCCTCGACTGCGTCCGGTGGGCGAGCGTCGCCTCGTTCGGGACCCCGGGCGGGGCGCCGACCCCCGAGCTGGACAAACTCGCCGCGGCGGGCGCCACGGTGTTCACCCACGCCATCGCCCCGGGGAACTGGACCGTCCCGTCCCACATGTCGATCATGACCGGGACCTATCCGTGGGTCCACCGGCGCCGGACGTTCGTTCGGGGGGACCCGCCGGTCGAGACGATCGCGATGTGGCTGCGGCGGCGCGGCTACGCGACGGGGATGTTCACCGAGGAGGCCCACCTGACCGGGGGCTACGGCCTCGAGGCGGGGTACGACTCCCTGTTCAGCCGCCGGATCGGCACCTCCGACGAGCAGCGGACGGCGGTCAACCGCACCCTCGGCCACGCCAAGTTCCTCTACTCCGACCGGTTCCGGAAACTCCTCGAGGGGCTCCCCCCGCTCGCGTTGCCGCTCCCGATGGTGAACTTCGCGGCCGAGGCCGCGTACAAGCGGGACGTCTGCGGCGACTACCTGCTCGACGACTGGACCCGCTGGCTCGGCGCCCGGTCGCCCGACCAGCCGTTCCACGCGTTCTTCAACTTCGTCGACGGCCACGAGCCCTACCCGGAGCTCGCCGGGAGCTTCCTCAGCGGGCTCTCCCGCCGCGGCTACACGAAGGTCCCCCGGTTCTATCTCCTCGCCGTCCCCGGCCTCCAGGACCGGGTCCCCTGGGACGTCGTCCGGGCCGCCTACCATCGGGCGATCACCGCGGCGGACCGGAAGGTGGGCCTCCTCGTCCGGGCCCTCGCCGCCGCCGGGGAGCTCGACCGGACCTGGATCTACGTGACGAGCGACCACGGCCAGTCGTTCGGCGAGGGCGGGAACGTCTACCACGGCTGCGGCGCGACCGACTCGGTCCTCCGGGTCCCGCTCTGGGCGATCGGCCCGCCGGACGCCGACCGGCCCCGCCGGGTGGATTCGTGGGTCACCCTTTGCGACCTCCCGTCGTGGATGAAGTCGTCCGCGCTCGGGCGGCCGGCGTTCGATGCCGAGGGCCGGCCCTCGATCCCGTTCCCGGTCTCCCCGCCCGACCGGACCACGGTCCTCGCCGAAGGGGGCCCGGCGTCGGACCCGAACCGGTCGCTCCAGGGGATCCGGAGCGACGAACCGTGGAACCGTCGGCAGGTGGCGGCGTACCGGGGCCGGGAGAAGTGGACCCTCGACCTCGTGAGCGGCGACGTGCGGCATTGGCCCACCGGGGACTCCGGGGAGGCGACCCTCCCCCCCCGCTCACCGGCCACGAGGCGACCGAGGCGAAGCACGCGGTGTTCGGGATCTTCGGGAAGGACGACGTGCTCCGGTATCTCGGTGACGGGAGCGAGCTCGAGCGGGAAGCGCTCGGCGACTCGCGGATGAAGTCCTGGGGCTACGACTGAGCGTTCGCCCGCCGGCGACGGTACCGCGGAGGTCCGGAGTCCGCGGCGGGTCGGGTGGCGCCCAGAGCCTCGGCGACGGCTAAGCGCGAGCCGCGAGGCACGGAACGTCGGCGGCGATCTTCCGACCCTGGACGTGCGGAGGGATCGGCAGTCCCTCGATGGCGAGGAGGGTCGGGGCGACGTCCCGGATCGCCTGGGGGGCAACGTCGACCCGCCGGTCGCCCGCGGGTCGTAGAGGGCGAAGACGCCGTTGTACGAGTGGACCGCGTCGTCGGGCCCGGTGTCATTCTCCTTCAGGTAGAGCCCGGGGTGCCCGACCGACCCGGCCGACCTCCACTTGAGTTCGCCGAAATAGACCATCAGGTCCGGGGGGTCCCCGACGACCGACTCGTACGCCGTGAGCGGGTCGAGGATCCGGACCGGCATCGGGCCCCCGTCCGGCGCCCGGAGCTCCGCGAGCTCGCGCGCGAGACGCGCCTTCAGCGCCGGGACGTCCTCCGGCGGGACCGTTCCCTGGGGGTCCCGGCCCCGGACGTTCACGAACAGGCGGGCATAGTACCCGCCCGCCCCCCAGACCGTGGTGTGGGCCCAGTCGACGTCGCACTTCTCGAACGGCGTCGGCCCGGTCGGGGGCGTGCGGAACTTCAGGTACCCGCGCTCCGCGAGCCAGCTGTTGATGCAGAAGCAACCGGACATCGGCATGCTGCCGTGGTCCGAGGCGATCACGACGACGGCGTCGTCGGGAACGTAGGCGAGGAGCCGCCCGATGCACTCGTCGACGATCCCATAGTACTCCTCGACGACGTGCTCGAACGGGTTCCCCGGCACGAACGCCTCGTGGCTTGGGTCGAAGTACTTCGTGTACGCGTGGTGGAGCCGGTCGACGCCGATCTCGTGGATCGCGAAGACGTCCCAGGGGCCCCGCTGGTACAGCTCCTCGGCGATCGCCCACCGCTGTTGGGTCATCTGCACGATGTCCCGGTAGAGCTGCCGGCGCTCCGACGCGCGGAACGTCACGTCGAACCGGTACCGGCCGAACCGGGCTTCGAGCTCGGCCGCGAGCGACGGCGGGTAGGTCCAGTCGGTCGCCCCGGCCGGGGTCAGGAAGTCGGAGATCGACAGCCCGTTCAGGGCGAGCGGGGGGTACCCGGGGGCATCCCGATCGTGCAGACCCGTCGCCCCGCGTCGGAGAACAGCTCCCACACCGAGGGGACCGGGAGCTTCGACGTCGGCCCGTACGTCTCGGTGTAGGAGAACTCCTTCCGGTGGCGGAACCCGTAGAGGCCGAGGGTCCCCGGGTCGACACCGGTCAGCATCACCGGCCACGACGGGATCGAGATCGGAGGGTCGGTGCTCCGGAGGACCGAGTGGACCCCCTTCGCGAGCAGCCGTTGCACGTTCGGCATCTTCGGGAGGCACAGGCCGAACAGGTGTTCGGGCGTCGCCGAATCGAGCCCGATCACGACGAGGGGACGGGACGGTCCCCCACCCGACGCCGCGACCACAGAGTCCGTTCCGTCCCTCCCTGCCGGCGACGTTCCGATCGGGGAACCCTCAGAGGAGCTCGGGGATCGGCTTCCCCTTGACGTTCGGGGCCGGTTCGATGCCCATCCGCTTGAGGATCGTCGGGCCGATGTCGATCCCGACCTGCGGGGCGAGATGGGCTCCGTCGGCGGTCCCCGACGACCGGACGGCGAAGATCCCGTCGAACGAGTGGACCGAGTCGTCCGGCCCGGTGTCGTTCTCCTCGAGGAAGAGGCCGTGGTACCCGATCGTGCCGGCGGAGCGCCAGCGGAGGTCGCCGAAATAGATCATCAGGTCGGGGGCGTCGCCCCGGACCTGCCGGTAGATCTCGCTCGGAACCTTGACGTCGGGCTTCAGCGGCTGGCCGTCCGGCCGCTGGACCTCCGCGAGTTCGCGCGCGAGCTTGGCGGTCATCGCCGGGATCTCCGACGCGGGCAGGATCCCCTCGGGCTCGCGACCCTGGACGTTGAAGAAGATCCGGCGCAGTACCCGCCGGCGCCCCAGGCGACGGTCTTCGACCAGTCGATGGGATACTTCTCGATCGCCGTTCCCCGCTTCGTCGGGGGGGTCTTCAGCGTCAGGTACCCCTTCGCGATCAACCATTCGTTGATGCAGAAGCAACCGTCCATCCCCTGGCTGCCGTGGTCGGAGAGGACCATGACCGTCACGTCGTCCGGGACGAGGGCGAGGAACGCCCCGATCTCCTCGTCCATGAGCCGGTAGTAGTCGTCGACGAGCTTCGCGAACACCGGATGCCGCTCGTATCGCGGGTGATTCTCGTCGAAGAACTTCCAGAACGTGTGGTGGAGCCGGTCCGGTCCGATCTCGTGGAGCGCGAAGAAGTCCCACGTCTCCTTCTGCCAGAAGTGGCGCGCGACCGCCCAGCGCTTCCGGGTCATCGCGAACAGCTCCGCCCCGATCCGGTCGCGGTCGTCGGCTCGGAATGTTACGTCGAATTCATATCCACCAGCAACGGCAAGTACCTCCGGAGCGAGGGAAGCCGGATGGACCCAGTCTTTCGCTTTCTCCGGGGTGAGGAAATCGGAGATGTACACCCCGTTGATCTTCGGCGCCGGGTACCCCGGAGGCATCCCGATCACCGCGCACCGCTTCCCGAGGCGGGTCAGGACCTCCCAGACGGGCGGGTGCGGGAGCATCTGGGGACTCGGGGAGTACGTGTCCCAGTAGGTCCGCGGGCGGCGGTGGCGGAACCCGTAGATGCCGAGGGTTCCCGGGTCCATTCCCGTGAACATGACCGCCCACGACGGGACGGTGATCGGCGGGTCGCACGCCTTGAGGGTGCCCCAGCGGGAGCGCACGAGCAGCTTCTGGAGGTTCGGCATCATCGGCCGGAACCGGTCGAACAACAGCTCCGGGGGGACCGAGTCGAGGCCAAGAACGACGACCCGCTCCGAGGGGTTCGGCATGGATGCGCCGCGGAGGGACCGCAGATAAAAGCTTGCCGACCCGGACCGAAAGTGAGACACGATTCCGGTCGGCGGGCGCAGTTTCCGCCGATGTGTATGCGTGTGTCTCACATAGACACGCGAATTAAGGACCCACAAAAAGGGCTTAAGAGGGGAACTTCCGTCGGCGGCCTGCTCACACGGACCGTTCTTCGGACGCCCGGGCCCCTCGCGGTGGTCGGGCGCGCCGGACGAACCGTCCTGGATCAACCAACCTCACGATGACCGAGACCAACCAGCCAACCACTCCCGACGCCGGCCCCGTGCCCGTCGCCATCGTCCTGCCGACGCTGAACGAAGAGGAAGGGCTCGCCCGAACGCTCGACGACATTCCGCTCGAGCACCTCGTGGCCGCCGGCTTCGCGCCGACGTTCCTCGTCGTCGACGGCCACTCGACCGACCGGACCGTCGAGGTCGCGAACCAGTACGGAGCGACCGTGCTCGTCCAGACCACGAAGGGGAAGGGCGGGGCGACGCGGGAGGGACTCGAATGGGCCCGAACGCACGGGATGCGGTACGCGGTCCTCATCGATGCGGATTACACCTACCCCGGCACCGGCATCGCCTCGCTCCTGTCGCTCCTCGAGGCCGGCTCCGACCTCGTGATCGGCGTCCGCCGCCCGGAGTTCAACCCGCTCGGCGTCGTCCGGGCCGCGGTCCACCGCCTCGGAGACGGCCTCTTGAACTACCTCGCGGCCCAGCTGAGCCACTCGCCGATCCTCGACATCTGCAGCGGCCTCTGGGGACTGCGGACCGACGTGGTCCCGGGACTGATGCTCGAGTCGACGGGGTTCGAGATCGAGAGCGAAGTGTTCCTGAAGTCGTTCCGCTCGGGACTCCGCGTCTCGCAGATCCCGATCTCCTACCGGAACCGGATCGGCGAGGCGAAGCTCCACGCGGTCCGCGACGGGGCCCGGATCTTCCTCGGCATCGTCCGGCACTCGGGCGCGGCCCGGATCCGGGCCGACCCGCTCCGCCCGATGCGGACGGCGCCGTTCCAGGAGCCGCTCCGCGACCTCCAGGCGATCTGCCTCGCGACCGACGCCCACGACCTCGTCGTCTTCAGCCCGATTGCCCGGTTCGCCGAGGCGAACCGCCTCGCGTCGCGGCTGCGGATCGGCAAGATCGGCTCGAAGGTGACCGTCATTCCGTACGACCCGGTGAAGCAGTCGGTCCTCGGGCCCCCAAGCCCGCTCCCCCTGGACGCCGCGGTCAGCCGCGACGGCCGGGTCCCGATCATCGTCTCGCTCCCGTCGGGCGACGCCGGCTCCGACCCGATGTCGGTCGCGGTGGTCGGGCTCCCGAACACCCGTCGGCTCGTCTACGTGCCGCTCGGCGAGGACCCGTTCGCCCTCCCGTCGTACCTGGGGCGGTCGGGCGGGTACCGGCTCGAGCCGGGCGCTCGCGCCCGGTTCCGGTCGCTGTCGATCCTGACGTCGTCGTTCAACTCGTCGATGGGCCAGAAGGAGCTCGCGCTCCTGACGGCGAACGCCGACTCGCTGAAGGTGTACCGTCAGGTCGACGAGTCGCACCGCGGCACGTCGCTCACACCGGCCGACAGTTCGGCGTAGGCACGCCCCGCGCCGGGCGATCCGGCCGCGTGGGTGAGACAGGATACCGGGCGGCCGTAACGTTATTAGAGGTCCCGCTCCCCCTCGACCGACGATGACCGAGACGCCGGTACCCCGCCTCTTCGGTACCGACGGGATCCGACGGGTCGTCAACGCCGAGTTCTCCCCCGTCTTCATCGCGGAGGTCGCCGCGGCCACGGCGGAGATCCTCAACGGAGAGGGGCCGGTCCTCATCGCGCAGGACTACCGGACCACGAGCCCCGGCATCGCCCGGATCCTCGCGGGCGTCCTCGCGATGGACGGCGTCGAGGTCGTGGAGCTCGGCAACATGCCGACCCCGTGCCTGCAGTTCAACGTGAAGGCGCTCCGAGCCCGCCTCGGCCTCATGGTCACGGCGTCGCACAACCCGACCGACTTCAACGGCATCAAGTTCTCCGGCCCCGAGGGGCTCGAGATCACCCCGGAGGAGGAGCACGCCATCGAGCGGAACGTCCACCTCCGCCACCACGCGCTGCCGCGCTGGGAGCGGGCAGCGCCGATCCGTTCCGACTCCGACGGCGTCGCGCGGTACCTCAAATCGATCGTCGCCCGGGTCGACCGGACCCGCATCGCCGAGCGGAAGCTCCGCGTCGTCCTCGACTGCGGCAACGGCACGAGCGCGGCGACGAGCCCGCTCCTCCTCCGCTCGCTCGGCTGCCGCCTGACGACGCTCAACGCGAACCCGGACGGCCACTTCCCCGGCCACCCGTCGGAGCCGACCGAGGCGAACCTCGCCGACCTCCGGAAGACGGTGGTGGCGGTGGGGGCCGACCTTGGCATCGCCCACGACGGCGATTCCGACCGGATCGCGTTCGTCGACGAGACCGGGCGGTACATCCCGGGCGAGGAGACCCTCGGCCTGTTCGCCCGCGAGGTTCTCCGCCGCAAGGGCGGGGGTACGGTGGTCACGAGCGTCACGTCGACCCGGTGCGTCGAGGAGGCGGTCCGCGTCGCGGGGGGAACGCTCGTCATCACCCGGTCCGGCTCGCTCCCGGTCGCCCGCGCCGTCCTCGACGAACGCGCCGTCTTCGGCGGCGAGGAGAACGGCGGGTACTGCTGGCCCGAGCACCAGGACGCCCGCGACGGCCCGATGAGCTCGGCGATGATGCTCGACCTGATCGCCGAGACGGGGAAGTCGCTCGCGACCCTGTTGAGCGACCTGCCGAAGTTCCACGTCGTGAAGCGGAACGTGCCGCTCCCGGCCCCGGTGAAGGCGGCGGTCCTCGACAAGGTCCGGGCCACGCTCGGCGCCGAGGCCGAGCGGCTCGTCACCCTCGACGGGGTGAAGGCGTTCTACGCCGACGGATGGATCCTCGTCCGCCCGTCCGGGACCGAGCCGATCTGCCGGGTCTACGCCGAGAGCCGGGACGCCGCCCGGGCGAAAGAGATGTGCGAGCGGGCGGTCGGCCTCGTCGGAGCGTTCGTGACCGAGTTCTCCGCCGGGCCGAGGTGAGCCGCTGCCCGCCCTCGAGGTCGGCCCCGTCCCGGACGTCAGGTCGAGCGAGGGCGACGAGGCGGCGTACCACCACTCGCTGAACATCGTCGGGAAGGGGACCGCCGTGATGGCGGCGAGCACCGTCCTCCTGCTGATCTTCAGCTTCTTCGGACGGGTCGGGCTCGCCCGGTCGTTCGGCCTCGAGGCGTGGGGCGAGTTCTCGATCGGCCTCGCGCTCACCGGCCTCCTCTCCCTCGTCGCGCTCCTCGGCCTCAATCAGGCGGTCGCGCGCTCGATCTCCTACGAGCGGGACCCCGGCGAGCGTCGGGCGCTGATCCGCTGGGGGCTCCTCATCACCGCGGCCGCCTCGGTCGTGGTCTCGACGCTGATCTACGTCTCCGCCGGCGAGCTCGCGGACCTGTTCCACAACCAGGCGCTGAGGGTCGTCTTCCAGCTGTTCAGCACGACGATCGGCTTCCAGATGATGGCGGCGATGCTCGCCTCGATCTTCCAGGGGTTCGAGGACAGTACCCCGAACGCCTGGTTCAACGGGGTCACGGCCCCCGCGCTGTTCGTCGTCTTCCTCGCGGGGGTCCTCGTCTTCCACTGGGGGTTCACGGGGGCCCTCATCGGGTACACCGCGAGCCAGGGGGTGACCCTCGGCCTCCTCATCGTCTACACGGTCCGCAAGCTCCCGAAGCACCTCCCCCCCTCGGACCACGTCCCGCTCCGCCCCCGCTCCCAGCTGTGGACCCTCTCCGTCGCCCTCTGGGGGGTCGCCTCGCTCCAGTTCGTCACGGCCTACGTCGATACGCTGATCCTCGGGGTGTTCCGACCCACGACCGCGGTCGGGCTCTACTCGAGCGCGATGATCCTCGCCCGGCTCCTTCTCGTCGGGAACGGCGCCCTGACGTACATCTACATGCCCACCGCGGCCCGCCTCACCGCCGAGAACGACCGCGAGACGATCCGGCGGACGTTCGTCACCTCGACCCGGTGGACCCTTGCGATCACGGTCCCGATGTTCCTCCTCTTCGCCCTGATGCCGACGCAGTCGATCGACACCGTGTTCGGACCGAAGTTCCTCGGCGCGACCGGGGCGCTCGAGATCCTGGTCTTCGGCTCGTTCTTCTCCGTCACGCTCGGTCCCGTGAACGCCTGCATGGCCGGGATGGGGTACGCGCGGCCGCTCCTCGTGACGACGGCGGTGGCCGCGATCGCCAACATGGCGTTCAGCTTCGGGCTCATCCCGTTCTACGGCCTCATCGGGGCGGCGATCGCCTGGACCGTGGCCCGGTGCCTGTACCCGGGGGTCGGCCTGGTCTACCTCTACCGGACCGACCGGATCACTCCGTACCGTCGGATCCTCCTCGTGCCGGTCCTCGGCACCCTCGCGATCGGGATCCCCGTCTTCTGGGCCGTCGCCCAACTTCCGCTCACGAAGTTCATCGTGTTCCCGATGTACTTCCTCGGGGTCGGCCTGTTCCTGCTCGTCCTCATCGCGACCCGGAGCCTCGACCGCGGGGACGCGGTCGCCGCTTCGGTTCTGGAGAAGCTCACCGGTCGGCCGATGCCGCTCGTCCGTCGGCTCATCGACCGGTTCAGCGCTCCTCCGCCGCCGTCCCCCGCCCCGAAGGCCCCCGCGTGAGGCCCCGCACCGGGCCGGTCACGGTCGTCGTCCCGCTCCCGCCCACCTACCGGGGCGGCACCGAGGAGTACGCCTACCAGCTCGCGCGCCGGTACGCCGATCGCCGCCCGGTGGCGACGGTGGCGACGACGGTCCGGTATGCCCCGGCGACGGGCGCGATCGACCTCGGCCGCGCCACGCTCGAGCTCCTCCGGGCCCGCGAGCTCATGCAGCGCCCGCTCCTCCTGGGGGTCGCCCCCCGCCGACGGCTTCGCGCGCTCGTCCGGGCCGCCTCGGTCGTCCAGCTCCACATGCCGTTCCCGATGGTCGAGGGCCCCTTGGTCCGATGGGCCCGGGACGCCGGGGTCCCGACGGTGCTGACGTACCACATGGACGCCGACCTCGGCGGGGCCTCGAAGGTCCCTGGGGCGCGGCTCGTCACGCCGGCGTACCGGCGGCTCTCGGCGTACCCCGCGCTCGCGCGGTGCGACGTCGTCGTCTCGAACAGCCGCGGCTACGCCGAGGCGTCCCCCGTCCTCTCGCGGTACCTGCCGAAGGTCCGGGTCATCGCGAAAGGGGCGGACGTCGAGCGGCTCGGCCTCGGCCGCCCGCACGGGCGCCCACGTCCCCCCTCGGTCCCTTCGGACGTGACCGGTCCCACCGTGGTGTTCGTCGGACGGCTCGTACCCTACAAGGGGGTCTCCATCCTGCTCGCGGCGACCGAGCTCCTCCGGCGGGACGGCGTCGGGCTCACCGTCCTGGTCGCGGGCCGGGGGCCACTCCTCGAGGAGCTCCGGGCCGAGGCCGGTCGCCGGGGGCTCGGTCCGGCGGTCCGGTTCCTCGGATTCGTTCCCGACGCGGAGATCGGCGACCTCTACCGGTTCGCCGACGTCGTCTGTTGCCCGTCCATCGGCACGCTCGAGTCGTCGGCGACCGCGCTCGAGGAGGCGGCGATGTGCGGGACGCCGGTCGCGGGCTCCGACCTCCCCGGGGCCTCCGAGACGATCCCCCACGACGGCGCCCGGGGGATCCTCGTGCCGCCCCGCGACGCCCCCGCGCTCGCCAGCGCGCTCCGGCGGCTCCTCGGCGGCCCCCGTCCGGAAGGGCCGGCGCCGGTCCGGACCTGGGACGACGTCGCGCGCGACTACGAGCGGCTCTTCGCCGAGCTTGGCGCCGGCGCGACGTAGCCATCGGGACGCCCCACCGCGACGGGCGCTTCGCGCAACGTTCTTAAGGGGGGGTGGGTCGGCCCCGCCGCGGCGATACGGACGATGAAAGAGCGCGGATTCTGCATCTGGCTGACGGGGCTGCCGAGCGCCGGGAAGACGACGATCGCGAAGGAGCTCACCCCGCGACTCCAGGCGATGGGCCGGTACACCGAACTCCTCGACGGCGACGAGGTCCGCAAGGGGCTCAGCGCCGACCTCGGGTTCGACCGGAAGGCCCGGGAGATGCACGCCTCCCGCGTCACCTACGTCGCGAAGGTCCTCGCCCGCAACGGCGTCATCCCCGTCGTGGCGCTGATCAGCCCGTACCGCTCCTCGCGCGCGAAGGCCCGGTCGGAGATCGGGAGCTTCGTCGAGGTCTACGTCAGCACCCCGCTCGAACTCTGCGAACAGCGGGACGTCAAGGGACTCTACAAGAAGGCCCGGGCCGGGGAGATCCACGAGATGACGGGGGTCGACGACCCGTACGAGCCGCCCGAGCACCCGGAGATCGTCATCGACACCCGGTCCGCCACACCGGCGCAGTCGGCCGAGCGGATCCTCGGCGAGCTCCACCGGTTGGGCTGGCTCCCCCAGTAGGGGGATCGGGGGGGTACGACCCCCGTCCCCTACCCCTGGGTGACGTTCGGCTGCCGGAGGATCTCGGCGACCTCGGGACGGAGGATCTCCGCCGGGAGGGGGGCGCCCTCGCTGAGCGCCTTGCGGATCCGAGTCTGGCTCGTGTCGACCCGGTCCGACGCCGGATGCGGGCACGTCTTCTGCGTCGCCATCCAGCCGCACTTCCGGCACAGCCACGCCTCGTCGTAGCAGAGCGCGTCGATCCCGATCGGGAACTCGTCGAAGATCCGGTGGCAGGCGTACGGGTCGTAGTACTTGCCGACCCCGGCCTGGTCCCGGCCGACGATGTACGAGGAGCAGCCGAAGTTCTTCCGCACGATCGCGAGGAAGAGCGCCGCCCGCGGACCGGCGTAGCGCATCGCGATGGAGAACGCCGCGAGGTGGACGCGATCCGGTACGGCGTACGACTTGACGAGCGCCCGGTACGCCGCGAGGATCACGTCCGGACGGTAGTCTCCCTTCTTCAGGCGGCCGACGACCGGGTGGATCAGGAGGGCGTCGACGTCCTGGCGTTCGAGGGTGAGCCGCTGCAGGTACTCGTGGGCGGTGTGCGGCGGGTTCCGGCACTGGTAGGCGGCGACCCGGTTCCACCCTCGTGCCACGAAGAGAGCTCGGGTGTCCGACGGGGTCATCTCGTCGGAGCCCGTCGGAAGATCGAGCCGTCGGACGAGGTCGACCTTGCCCGCGAGGGCGACGTCGCCAGTCGCTTGGATGTCGGCGACGTTCGGATGCTGGACCTCCGTCGTCCCGTACGTCTGCTTCGCCCAGGCGGTTCGGTCCGGGGTGAACTTCTCCTCCAGGTGGAGCACGGCGATGAGCCGGTCCTTGTCGTCCAGGATCGCCGCGTCGTCGCCCGCCGTGAGCGCTGCGATCGTCTTCGCGTTCTCGGGGCCGGGGGGCGTCAGGAGGATCGGCATCGACCACGGCAGGTCGTTGGGGAGGCGGGTCGAGGTGAGGACGCGCTCGAGCGTGGCCCGGTCCATGAACCCCTCGAGGGGGCTGTACGAACCGACGGCGATCTGCTGGACGTCGTAGAGGTCGTCGATCGCGGGGCGGAGCTTCGGGAGGTCGGCGAGCTCCGCGTCCCGGCGGGCCCGGTCCGCCTCGCTCAGCTCCCGGTGGACGAGGCGGCCCCCGTGCGGCGGCGCGGTCATTCCGTGCCCCCCGTGGACGCGCGGAGGTCGGTGTCGGAACGGGCCCCGGTCGGGGAAACCTTGGGTTGCATCGTCGACCGCCCTGCCGAGGGCGCGGATAGAACTTGTGGAGGGGCCGCGAGGGGGACTCCCAACTGCCCGAGGGGCCGACCGAGCGGGCTCATGCGGCCGCGAACCCGGCGCGTGAGATCGGGCAGGGGGAATCGGCGAGTCCGACCCGGCGGGGGGGCGGGAGCGGTTCCTCCCGCTCGATCCACCGGCGCAGCTGCTGGGTGACCGGGCCGAACTCCTCGAACGCGTAGTGCGGGATCCCGGACGTCTCGCGGTACCCCTTCAACCGGCGGCGCGCGAAGACGATGTCCGCCACCTCGGCGGCGTACTTGTCGGTGCTCCCGTCGCCGCAGAACACCGAGCGGCGTCCGTCGTCGCCGCGGCCCACGACCGTCTGGGCCTTGCAGATCCCGCAGAGCCGGCACGTCGGGTGGCCGTACGGGTGGGAGAGCCGGAGACCGTTCGGCGGCTCGACCCGCAGGACGTCGGAGTACACCGGGAGGTCGATCCCCGCGTTCCGGAGGATCGGGTGGATGTAGAAGTCGAGCCCCCCCGAGACGATCGAGGTCGGGATCGCGTGCTCCCGGAGGAGCGCGAGGAGGTCGGACGCCCCGGGACGGAACGGCGTGTTCCGGACCGACCAGGCGGCCATCTCGTCCATCCGGTCCGCCGGGAGAAGCGCCACCTGGCGGTCCCACGCCTCGCGGAGGGTGATCCGGCCGGCGTGGAGCTCCTCATCGATCTCGTGGGCGACCCGCTTGCCGTCGCGCGCGAACTCCTCCACGAGGATGATCGCGACGTTCGGCAGGACGAGCGTCCCGTCGAAATCGATCCACATGCGGAGGGTCTCGGACGGTTCGGACGCCATCGGTACGCCCCGCTGGCGCTGCCGGCCTTCAAAACGATGGCGGGCGGTCCCAGCCCTTGCTGCGTCGCGGGACGGACGCCGCCGGGCGGCCCGCTCGGGGGTCAGACCGCCCGCATCGTGGAGTTCGTCCCTTCCCACGCGAGCCGCTCGGTCCAGTAGAACGTGAACTCCGCGACCGTCCCGACCGGGGTGGTGCTGGGCAGGTCGACGAAGAAGAGGCCGAGGCCGGTGGGGACCGCCTCCGTGTCCTCGGTGTGGCTCCACCCGTCGAGCGTCCAGTGGAGACGGAACGGCTCGGAGGCGATCACCCGGACCCGGTCGGTGTGGCGGAACGTGCCCGGGCGCCGGTTCGGCTTCCAGAGCTCCCAGCAGATCCGGCCCGGATGACCGTGGGCGTACCGGCGCTCGACCGCCGGGATCCGGTCGAAGACCGCTCCGTCCTCGACCGACCGGTAGAGCTTCAGGAACTCGGCGTGCGCCCAGGCGAGCGGCGTCGCCGCCCCGGTGGGCAGCCCGGGGGCAAGGTGGAGGCCCGGAAGTTCCGGGCTGTCCCAGACCTGCTCGGGAAAGAGACCGGTCTCGGTCGCGAACCGCGCCATCGCCTCGAGGAGGGGCGCCGGCCGGCCGGCGGAGAGCTCGTAGTGGGCGCGCTCCCCGGTCAGGAGCGGCCACGCCCGCCCGGTCCCCCAGTCCTCGAACGGACCGCCGTCGTCCCGCTGGCCGTACCCGTCGTGGTTGTACCGGTGCCAGCACGGGCCGGCCGGCGTGTCCACGCTCAAGACCCGGTCGACGACCTCGACCGAGGAGATGACGAGCGGGTCGTTCGCCCGCCGGACCCGTACCGCACAAGCTCCAGGAAACCGGCGTCGACGATCTCCTTCGCCGGGAAGTCGGCGTTCGCCCCCGGCGGCTGGTTCAGGAGGTGGACGGTGCCGTGCTCCGGGTCCTCGTCCGGCGTGACGTCGCCCATCGCCACGGGGTGGATCCGAAGGTAGTGGTGGGGGACGCCGGGGACGAGCGTCCCCCGGTCGGTCGAGGTCCAACCGTCGAGGTGGGACTCGAGGAAGTCGGCGTAGACGAGGAGGAACTCGGCGGTCGCGGCGTCCCCCCGTTCGCGGGCGAACTCCGCGGCGACGACGCACGCGGAGATCGTGACCGCGAGCGTCGACGGCGAATATCCGGACGCCTCCTCCCACCGCTCCTGCTCGGTCGCCGGGCCGTGCTCGACGAGGAACCGGGCCGCCCGAAGGACCATCGGGTACGGGTCGAAGTCGGCAAGCGCCCGCTCCCGCCGGAGCCGGTCGGCGAGGAGGATCGGGAACGCGACCTCGTCGAGCTGGAGGCCGCCCCAGTACGCCGTGCCGTCGAGCCAGAAGTTCTGGTAGAACCCACCGTCGGCCCTCTGGCTCGCCGCGATGTAGATCAGCGTCCGCAGCGGGGAGGTCCGGTCGCCGGCGGCGAGGAGCCCCTCGGCGACCTGGACCAGGTCCCGGGTCCAGACGAGATGGTAGCCGCCCCGGTCCCCATCGCCCTTCGCGTAGCCCCACGGGATCGACAGCGACGCCACGAACGCTCCCGGGAACGTCTTGTCCTCGTGCGCCAGGAGTACGCTGTAGCTCCCCTCGTGGAGCGCGCGGAGCCCCGACGCGTGCCCGGGATGCGGACGCAGGTGGCCGACCGCCCGCCCCCACTGCTCGGCGAACCGCTCCCGATGGGTCGCGTACGGCGTGCTGAGCGACTGGAGCAGCGCGGCGAGGGCGTGCTGCCGGCCCCGACCGAACGCGAGCCCGACGGTGAACTCGGTCCGGTCCGCGAGGTCGAGGGCCCCCGTGAGGGCGATGTTCCCGTCGGTGGCCCGGTCGAACTCCCATTCGAGCTTCAGATGGGAGGCGAGGTCGGTCCACCCGTCGCTCGCGCCGACGAACCCGCACGACAGCTGGGAGAACGGGACCGTCGCTCCGAGGGCGAGCCACGAGCCGTTCTTCTCCGCCACGAGGACGTCGCGGCCGGCGATCCGACCCACGGAGCCGCTGTTGCCCCAGCCGCCGCCGTCGAGGTGCGGGGCCGCGAGCACGTAGAGCGAGAGCGGGTCCCGGGCCGCCGCCTTCCGCTCGAACCGGACGTGCTGGAGAAGGACGGGAAGATGGGGGTCGGTGATCACCTCCTTGTGGATCGCGTAGCGCCCCTCGGGGTCGGCGTTCTTGATCCGGAACCCGAGGCCGCCGTCGCCGAACCGCTCGGTGACCGTCGTGAGGTTCCGCTTCTCCTCGTGGAAGAACTGGCGGCCGTCCGAGACGAGGAACTGGATGTCCCGGACCTGCGGATGGTCGACGAGCGGGTAGTAGACCTCGGTGACGATGCCGCGCCAGACGGTGAACCACACCTTGCTGTCGGCGCTGAACGCGGTCCCGACCCCGTCCTTGTTCCCGTGGGTCCACTTCGGGTCGATCCCGGGCCCCCCGAACGCTTCCCGGTCTCCCCGAATCTCCATCGCGACCGGCCGCCGGGGCCGAGCCCCGGCGCCGGGCGCCCGAGCGGGCGGAGCTACCTAAGGTTGGCCCGGCCCTCGGGACGTCGCCTCACTCCTCGCTCGCATCGGTGGCGCCCGGGGCGAGGCGATACTTGTGGACAACGTCGACGAACGTCGAGTGGGACCAGGTGAGGGGCACGGCGCTCCGGGGTTCCCCGGTCCGCGCGTCGATCTGCTCGGGGAGGAGCCGCGTCGGGGTCGCGTGGGCCGCCACCCATTCGATCAGCTCCCGGCACCGCTCCCGGTGGCCGAGCCGGAGCCGGGCCTCGGCGAGCCAGAGCGTGCAGATGAGCCACGGGTTCTCGTGGCCATAGTACTCGTCGCCCTCGAACCGGGCGAGCCCGCCGACCGCGGGGCTCCACAGCCGCCGCTCGATCGTGTCGACGGTGGTCCGGGCGACCGGGTCGTCCCAGGGAACGAGGCCGAGCTTGAGGGCGAGGAGGACCGAGGAATCGACCTTGGCGTCGCGCGGGGCGAGCGACCGGACGAACCGACCCTCGTGGGCGTCCCACAGATGCTGGCGGGCCGCCGCCCGCATCTCGTCGGCCGCCGCGCGCCAGTCGGTCGCGTCCTTGCCGAGCTCGCGGGCGATCCGGGCCGCCCGCTCGAGGGCGTGAATCACGGTCGCTGTCGAGTATGTGTGGATCCCCTTCCGCTCCTCCCAGAGGTCGTAGCTCGCGGCGGGGAGGCCGGTGTCGGGGTCCCGGAACCCCGCGAGGAACGTCGCCGCCCCCTTCACGAGGGGCCAGAAGTTGAGGAGCGCGTCGGAGTCGGCGCCCCGCTTGAAATGGTGCCAGACGGCGGCCACGACGGTAGCGGTCTGGTCGACCTGCAGGAACGGCGGGGGGTGCCAGGTGCTCCCGACCGCCCCGTCGGGGAAATGGCGGTGGAGGAACGAGCCGTCCGGGCTCTGGCTGAGGGCGGCGAACTCGAGGAACCGCTGCGCGTACTCGTAGAGCCCGGCCTCGTCCATCGCCTTGCTGACGTACCCGCCGTCGCGCCACCAGCAGTAGTTGTACGTGTCCCCGCCGACGGCGAGCGCGGTCGTGTCCGGCGAGGCGATGATCGAGCCGTTCGACCCGGCGGCGTGCCGCATCATCACCACGCTCGTCTGATAGACACTCGCCGCTTCGGGCGAGAGCTCCGTGGGGAATTCCGGCATCCGCCTTCGGACCCACGCGCGCCAGAACGCCCGCGCCTCCTCCTCGAACCGCCCGACGTGGCCAGCGCGGACGTACTCCCGGAGCGTGTGCACGTCGGCGGTGCTCGTGCCGATCGCCACGAACAGCGAGACCACCTGGTCCCGGTCCGGCACGGCATCGACGTCCCACTGGAGCGCGCTGTCGGCGGCCCCGTGCGCGATCGCCCGGCCCTCGAGGAGACCGTCCTCGGCATCGACATAGGTCCCGCGGAGCCCCTTCAGCGAGTGCTCGCCGCACACCGCGCGGGTGAACGTCGGGTCGCCGAAGAACTCGAAGTAGAACCGGCGCTTGTAGTGGACGAGCGACTTCGCCGGCTCGTCGACGTACGCCGTCTCCTGGTAGATCGATTCGGCGATCTGGAGCGACTGGTAGCTGAACAGCCGGAGCTTGCGCGCCGGGTCGGCCCGGACGCGGACCACCCGGAGGATCAGGTCGTGGTTCGGATGGACGAGGTCCTCGACCTGCAGGGAGAGCCCGTACCCGGTCCATCGGGACTCCGGAAAGTTCGCCGCGCCGCTCGGCTCCTGCCGGACCGAGAATCCGTTCCCCGGCCGGAGCCAGGAGAACCGGCGGGCGTCGACATCGTAGACGCCGAGCCGCATCTCGCGGAGATGCTGGAACTGGCCTGGATACGGGTAGAACAGTTGGTTCCATTCCCCGTCGCCGTTGACGGTGAGGAGAATCCGGCCGTTGCCGGCCATCTGGGTGATCATCGCGGCTCCCCGTGGTCCGGGGCCGGGGGTCCCACTCCCGGCGTCGCTCTCGCTCGTCGCACCGGCTCCCCCAGTCGGGGCACCGGTATTTCCGACCTCTGTTCGAGTCTCGCCGACCCGGGACCGCTCACCGGGACTCGGTCCCGGTGCCGGCGTCGGAACGGCCGAGGACCGCGAGCGTTCGTCGGCGCAGGTCGGTGAGGGCGTTCATGTAGTTCGCGTACGCATCGTACGGGCTTCCGTACGAGCTGAAGTACCGGTGGACGTCCGCGTCGGCCCCGTGCCCGCTGACGTACATGTAGTAGAAGTGGTCCGACGTCAGCATCCAGCGCCACTCCTCGAGGAGCCCCGGGTCACCCGCGGGGCGGACGAGGGTGCCGAGCTTCTTCGCCGCCTCGAACGCCGACCGTTGGAGGTCGTTGCCGAGCCAGGCGCCGAGGTCCCGCTGGGCATCGGCCCACGTGACCGTGACCGGGGCGGAGACGGTCCCGACCGGCTCGAGCCGGAGCGCGTCCTCGACGGTCGCCCACTCGAGCCGCCGGTCGCGGGCGACCTGCGCGGGGAGCGCCGAGAGGAAGTCGAGGATCCCGGTCGGCGCCTGGTGGTGCTCTCCGAACGTCTCGAAATCGAGGAAGAGACCGATGAGGTCGCCCGGGCTGTCCCCGAGCCACCGCGCGTACTTCTCGGCCAGGAGCGGATACTCGTTCCACTCCTTCGACGAGAACCGGAACCCGACGTCGTCGCTCAGCCGGTAGTTCCGCAGGAGCATCCGGACGGTCGGGGCGCTGGCGGCGCAGTAGAGGTGGTTGGGGGATTGGCCCCCGAGCATCCCCTCCCATCCCTCGGCGAGCATCGCAGAGTACTTGCCCGGACTCGGCGAACCGGGCGAGGTCGTCGGAGAAGGCGAGCTCCGTCATCCGGAGGACCTTCGCCCGGCGCCCGAACCGCTGCTCGAGCATCGTCGCGTGACGCTCGACCTCCTCGGCGAGCTCGGGGGGCGGGACCAAAAATGCGAGCGAATGGTAGTACGTCTCCCCGACGAGCGCGACGTGCCCGGACCGGACCAGTCGGGCGAGCCGGTCGAGAACGTCCGGAGCGGCCGCCGCCGCCTGCTCGACGAACGAGCCGGTGATCGAGAGGCTGAACCGGAACTCCGGGAACCGCTCGGTGGCGGCGATCAGCCGGTCGAGCGCCGGACGGTACGACCGCTCGGCGATCCCGCGGAAGATCGCAAGGTTCCGCTCCCGGTCGATATACGGCCGTCCCGAGCCGAGGTCCATGTAGCGGAACCGGGCGAGCCGCCACGGCTGGTGCATGTGGAGGTAGAGTACGATCTTCACGGCGGGTCCTTCGCTCCCGCAGTCAGCTCGGCGTAGACCCCGACGGTCTGAAGGGTGCGCTCGGCCCATCCTTCGCGGAGCGCATCGTCTCGGCCTCCCTCCCCCATCGTCCCCCGGAGCACGGGATAGACAAGAAGCTCCGCGATGCGGCTCGCGAACTCCTCGACGTCCCAGAAGTCCACGGCGAAGACGTTGGTGGCGACCTCCGCGACCCCGCTCGTCTTCGACAGGATGACCGGAACCCCGGCGGCCATCGCCTCGAGCGCCGCGATGCCGAACGGTTCCACGACGGACGGGAGGACGAACACCGACGCCGAGGCCAGAAGGACCAGCCGCTCGTCCTCGGTCACGTGACCGAGGAACACCACTTGGTCGCTGACTCCCAGGTGAACCGCGAGGTCGATCAGCCGCGGGTACTCCGGACCTTCCCCCGCGACGACGAAGAGCGCGTCGGGAAACGCGGGAGCGAGGCGGGCCGCGGCCCGGAGGAGCGTGTCGATCCCCTTGACCGCCGTGAGCCGACCAAGGCAGAGGACGATCCGCTCCGCCGACTCCACCGGCTCGAGCCGCGCCGTCGGCCGGACCGCGTTGTAAATGACCCGCAGCCGGGACGGAGTGGCGCCGTACCGCTCGACCAGCTGCCGGGCGAGGTGCTGGCTGACCGCGATCGTGATGTCGGCGTTCCGCACGCCGTACTCCTCCCGCCCCCGGATCGCCTCGCCGGGGTGGCCGAGCGATCGGTCGTATTCGGTCGAGTGGATGGTCAGCACCACGGGGCACCCCAGCCGGCGGCCGAGGGCCACGCCGCCGACCGTACCGAACCAATCGTGAATGTGGACGACGGCGGCGTCGTCGAGGCCGGTCCGGGACGCCACCCAGGCGTCCCATCCCTCGATCGCTTGCGCCGACGAGCCATGCGCGAGTTCGCCCGCGAAGTAGGTCTCGGGGTACGACGGCCCGGACTCCCCCGGTTCGGGACCCGAGGGGTACCGGAATTCGACCCCCGGCACCTCGGTGAACGGGCCGGAGAACGGAGTCAGGAACGTCACCCTGTGCCCCATCCGCGTCAGTTCCCGGCAGAGTTCGAGGCAGTGGACCCCGAGGCCCCCGGAATGGTGGGGGGAAACTCCCATCCGACCATCACGACGTGCATCCGCCGGGTCGCGGTGAAATCGAGGGTCTTCGGAGTCCGTTGGGCCGGCCGCTTCCAGGCCAGGTCCTGCGACAGAGCCTCGAGCTCCACGAGCGACCGGGCCGGGGCCTTCCGGCCGGCTTCGCCGGGGGAGATGGTCCGGTCCCCGGGGAACCGACGGTCGGGCTTGGATCGCCCGGTCGGATGTCCTTCCTGGGAGACACCCCCGGCAGAGGGTCGGCTCGCGGCGGGGCAGCGCGCGCGTCCACGGCCGCCGTGGGCTCGGGGGGCTCTTCTTACGAACCGTCAGCGGGAGTTCTTCGGTCGTCATCTCTCCCCGCCAAGGCACCCGGCCGACCCGCCGTGGGATTTACCCTTTGGCGGTGGCTACGACGGCGGCCGCCGTCAAGCCTAAGCGTCCAGACCCCCTTGCGACCCCATCAACCAGCCCGCCATGGTCAATCGAAAATGGGTCGTCCTTAGCAACACCACGATCGGAACCCTCATGGCGTCGATCGACGCCTCGATCGTCCTGATCAGCCTGCCGACGATCGGCCGGCAGCTTCCGGGCTCGAGCCCGGCCGTGCTCCTGTGGGTTGTCCTCGCATACAGCGTCGTCACGACGACGCTCCTCCTCTCGTTCGGGCGACTCTCGGACATGTATGGCCGGGTCCGGCTCTACACCCTCGGCTTCGCGGTGTTCACGATCGGCTCCGGACTCGCGAGCTTCTCCCAGACCGGTCCAGAGCTCCTCGCCGCACGGGTCGTCCAAGGAGCGGGGGCGGCGTTCCTCTGGTCGAACTCCGCCGCCCTCCTCACCGACGCATTCCCGGCCGGCGAGCGCGGCAAGGCGCTCGGGATCAACCAGGTCGCGGCCCTCTCCGGCTCGGTCGTCGGACTCGTGCTCGGAGGAATCCTGACCACCACGCTCGGGTGGCGGTCGATCTTCTGGGTCAATCTCCCCATCGGGACGTTCGGAACGATCTGGGCGTACCTCCAGCTCCAGGAGATGCACACGCCCGAACGGAACGTGCCGATCGACTGGGTCGGGAACCTCTCATTCGGGGCGGGCCTGACCCTCGCCCTGGTCGGGTTGACGATCGGAGCGTTGGCGGGGTGGGGGAGCCCGGTCGTGATCGGCTCGCTGCTGGTCGGCGTGGCGCTCCTCGCCGTCTTCGTGGTCACGGAGCGGATCGTCCCGCACCCGATGTTCGACCTCACCCTCTTCCGGATCCGGACGTTCCTCGTCGGCAACGTCGCCGCGGGACTGGCGGCCCTCGCCCGGGGCGCGTTCTCGTTCGTGATGGTGTTCTACCTCCAGGGGGTCCTCGGCGATTCGGCCCTCACCGCCGGAGTCCTCCTGCTCCCCCTGTCGGCGGCGTTCGTCACCGCCGGTCCGCTGAGCGGGTGGGTCTCCGACCGTCGGGGGGCCCGCGCCCTCGGGACCGTCGGTCTCCTCGTCGGTGCCCTCGGGTTCCTCGTCTTGCTCCGGTTCCCCGCGCACGGCTCGTACACGCTCCTCGGCGGCGCGATGGTGCTCCTCGGGATCGGCCAGGGAATGTTCGCGGCCCCGAACCGGTCGGAGGTGATGTCGAGCGTCCCGGCGAGCTGGCGGGGGATTGCCGCGGGGATCGGGACGACGATCCTCAACGCCGGCACCCTCGGCTCCCTCGCACTCGCGTTCACGATCCTCGCGGCGGACGTGCCCCGGTCGACGCTCTCCGCGATCTTCGCCGGCACCGGGGGCGCCGGGGTCGATGCCTCGGCGTTCATGAACGGCCTCCACGTCCTCTTCGCGGTCGGGCTCGCCCTCCTCGTTCTTGCCGCGATCACGAACGCGCTCCGCGGTCGCGAGAGCCCCGCCGCGTCGGCCGGCGTGTTCCACGACCGCACGCAACCCACCCCGAAACTCTCGACGATGGGGGTTCACGACGGAACCTCGCCGTCCAAATAGCGAACCCCGGTGAAAACGCCGATGACCGAGCCCCCCTGGGTGCGGTTCGAGGGCGAGGCGTTCCGCCGCGAGCTCACGAACTTCAAGATGGCCAACCACCCGTTCCGGACCCATCCGTTCTTCGCCGAGCTCGAGGCCGGCAAGGTCCCGAAGGAGACGGTCCACCGGTGGGCGACGCAGTTCTACCCGTGGCTCGCGTGCGTCCCGATCGCGATGGCCGAGCGGTTCGCCCGGTGCTCGTACGAACCGTCGAACGACCGGTTCCGGAGGATGATCCTCGACCAGCTCGTCGAGGAGGCCGGCGACCCGAAGGGCAAGGAACCCGGCCACCGGAGCTGTGGCTCCGGTTCTGCGAGGGGCTCGGGCTCCCCCGAGCGACGGTCCAGGCGACCGCGCACCTTCCCTCGACGATGGTCGCGATCGACGATTTCCTTTACATCAACCGCGAGTCCCCGTTCTACATCTCGGCGGCCGGATCGTCCGAGCCGCCCAATGTCGAACTCTGCCAGCGGCTCTACCCGGCGTTCTCCCAGCACTACCATGTGCCGGAGCCGGCGCTCGAGTATCACCGGCTCCACGTCACGGCCGACGAGGAGCACTCGCGTTTCGTCGGCGAGATGGTCGCCGCCTTCGCGTCGACCCCGGAGATCCGTCGCCAGATGTGGGATACGATGCTCCGAGGGTTCTCGCTGCACGGGCTCCTTGTGGATGGGGTCCTCGCCGGAGCGCCCCACGCGGCGAAGTAGCGGGGCGCCGTCGAACGCCCGCTCGACCGCAGGTCGGCCGACGTGAGCGCCGGAACCTCGATCCGCCTCCGGCGCCTCTTCCCAGAACCCCGTCGGGCCCTCTTCGCCGTCCCGCTCGACCATTCCGTCTCGATGGGCCCGATCGATGGGCTGGAAGCGGTCGCCCCGCTCGCCGAAGTGCTCCAGGACGCCGGCGCCGACCTCCTGATCGTGACCACGGGGGCGGTCCGAGACATCGGTCCCGTCCTTCGGCCGCCGACGCTCCTCGGGGTCCACGTCTCGGCCTCGACGAGCCTCGGGTCGTCGGGGAACCGGAAGGTCCTCGTCGGGACCGCAGAGGAAGCGGTCTCCCTTGGGGCGGACCTGCTGAGCGTCCAGGTGAACTTCGGAGTACCCGGAGGAGGGGGAGATGCTCCGCGACCTCGGCGTCGCCGTCGACGGGTGCCGGTCGCTGGGCCTGCCGCTCCTCTGCATGGCGTATGTCAAGAAACCGGCGGGATCACCGACCGCCGACGAGCTCCGCCACGCCTGCCGCGCCGCCGCGGACCTGGGGGCCGACATCGTCAAGACGAGCCACCCGGGAAGCGCGGAGGAGCTTCGGAGATTGACCCAGACGACCCCGGTGCCGGTCCTGCTGGGCGGGGGGGCGAAGGCCGACGACGACGCGTCGTTCCTGCAGTTCGTCCGCGAGAGCGTCGCCGCGGGCGCCGCCGGGATCTGCATCGGCCGGAACCTCTTCCAACGTCGGCCGCTCCTCCCGCTCGCGACCGAGGTCGCCCGCCTCCTCCACGGCTCGGGCTGACGAGGTGCCGGCCGTGCCGCAGGAGCGGATCGTCGTCCGACCGGTGGCCGACGATCTCGCGAGCGAGCGGGCGATCGTCGAGCGAGCCTACCGCCGCGGGTTCCACCGCTTTGCGGTCGCCGTCGGTGCGGCGCTCCCCGAGGGGGCCGAACGGGTCGCCGTCTTCGCCGACCGGTATGAGAGCGAGCGGGACGGGGTCGTGCCGCGGAGGACCGTCGCCACCCCAGACGACCTCGCGAGCGCGATCGCCTCGGCCCGACGGGACGGCGCGGTGGCGCTCGAGTGGTCCGCGGACCGGGTCATTCCGCTCGAGTCCGCCGTGGCCGGCCGTCGGGGAGAGTTCCGTCTCTGGGTCTCGGCGGCCCGCCCGGCCGATGTCCCGGGATACCTCGGGGCGCTCGAGCACGGGGCGGACGTGGTGGTCGTGGATGTGGGCACCCCCGCGGAGGTGGACGTCCTCGAGGCGACCCTCGACGCCCGCCCCCGTCCCCCCGTCCGTTGGCAGTCCGCCACGGTTCGGACCGTCCGCCCGGTAGGCCTCTCCGACCGGGTCCTCCTCGATACGACCTCGCTCCTCCGACCCTCGGAGGGGGTCGCCGTCGGCAGCCAGGCCGCCGTCCTCTTCCTCGTCCTGAGCGAGGCGCGCGGCTCCCGTTTCAGCCGGCCCCGGCCGTTCCGTGTGAACGCCGGCGCCCCGCACTCGTACCTCTGGATGGCCGACGGAACAACCCGATACCTCTCGGAGGTCGAAGCCGGGGAAGAACTGCTTGCGGTCGACGAAACGGGGACCAGCCGGGGGTCCGGCTCGGGCGTCGGAAGGTCGAGCGGCGCCCGACGGTCCTTGTCGAGGCGGTCCTCGGGGAAACGACGGCCACGATCTTCCTCCAAGAGGCGGAGACCGTCCGGCTCTCCGGCGACGGGGGAGCGATACCGGTCACGGAACTGGCGGCGGGTGCGAGCATCCGGGCGGTCGCTCTCCCGCCGGCGCGCCATTTGGGGGAGGCGGTCGCCGAGACGATCGAGGAACGGTGACAGGACTCCCCGCGCTCGTCGTGAGCGTGCCGGCTCGGAATGTGGCCGAGGCGCGGGTGGACATCAGCACCGCCGCGGCAGCCGGCGCTGACCTCGTGGAGATCCGGTTCGACCGGTGGTCGGAGACGGCGCGCGCGTCGGCCGGTCAGCTCTTCCCCGCCCCGGTTCCGCTCGTGGCCACCTTCCGCTCCACCGACGAAGGTGGGGAAGGTCCGACCGACCCGCTTCCCCGGCGGCAGTGGGTCGAACGGGTGGCCCGGCTTCCGTTCGCCTACGTCGACCTCGAACTGGCGCGCGACGTGGTGGACGGCTCGCCCGTCGAAGGTGATCGTGCGATCGGTTCGTGCCACTTCCCCGACGGCACCCCGGTCGATGCCGTCGCGGCGTTCCTCGCCCGCGCTCCCGCCTCGTGCCGGTTCGTCAAAGCGGTGGTCCCTCTCACGGTCGGCCAGTTCGTCCGCGATCTTCTCCCCCGGTACGCCGGCTGGACCGGCGACGGTCGGGTCGTCACCACGACAGGCCCGTCGGGACCCCTCTCCCGACTGTGGGCACGGGAGCTCGGCCAGCCGCTCGTGTTCGCCTCCCTGCCCATCAAAGGGGGCGGGACACCGGTCGAACCGAGCCAGGTCCCCGTGGACCAACTTCGCCGGATGTGGGCGAGCGACCGACCCCGGCAGTTCGCGGTGGTCGGGCATCCCGTCGGGCACTCGTTGTCGCCTCGGATCCACGCCGGGTGGCTCGCCGCCGAAGGCCGCGGGGCGGCGTTCGTCGCGCTCGACCTTTCCGACGAGGGCGAGTTCGCCGAGATGGTGAACCTCGGTCGAAGCGGACGCTGGGCGGGATGGAGCGTGACCCACCCGTGGAAGGAAGCCGCCGCGCGGGCCGCCGACCACGCGAGCGAGGTCGTCCGCCGGACCGGTGCGGCGAACACGCTCACGTTCCGGGACGGGGAGCTCCGGGCCGACCTCACCGATGCCGCCGCGGTCCGACGGCGCGCCGACGAGCTCCACGAAACGGGTCGATGGGATGGGCGCGAGGCCCTCATCGTCGGTACCGGGGGAGCGGCTCGGGCCGCTGCGTTCGCCCTCCGTTCGGGAACGACCGAGGTCCTTCTGCTCGGTCGGCGCGCGGACCGGGTGGCCGCGGTCTCCCGCGACGCCGGGGGCCGGCCCGTCGATCCTGCCGACGCCCGCCCCGTCGGGCTGGTCGTCCATGCCACGACCGTCGGCCGGGAGGGTCAGGGACCGCTCTCGCCCTCGCTCGCCGGATGGTTGAACAGCACGACAACGTTGCTCGACTTCGTCTATTCCGCGGTGGACCTCGAGGTGTCGCGGGCGTGCGAGCGCGTCGGGGCCCGGTACGAGGACGGGCGCCGGCTTCTCGTCTACCAAGCGGCCGAGGCCCATCGCCTCTGGTGGGGAGAGCCTCCGCGGTCGGAGACGTTCGCGGAGGCGTTGCAGAGGGTGGGATGCGAGGCGTAGGCTCGGCGACGGGGGCCATCACCATCGTCAACGCCCTGTTCACCGGGGTGGGAGCCGCGGCCGCGATCGACCTGAGGCTCACCGCCGAGGTCGAGGTCGAGCGACGAAGCGGAGCCGCATCGGACGAGTTCTCGGTCTCCCCCGAGTGCGATTCCCCGCTCGCCCGAGCCTCCCTCGCCGATGCGTGCCACCGGTTCGGCGGGACAGGTCGCTACCGGGCCCGGCTCCGGCTGACGTCGGACATCCCCGCGGCGAAGGGACTGAAGAGCTCCTCGGCGGTCGGCGTGGCGGTCGGCCGGGCCGTGTGCCGCGCCCTCCACGTCCATCCGACCGACCCATCGCTCGCGATCGCGTCGGCGGAGGTGGCCCAGTCGATCGGCCTGAGCGCCACCGGCGCGTTCGACGACGCTATGGCCTCGGCGGGCGGGGGGGTGGCGGTGACCGACAACCCGACTCGGCAGGTCCGCCTTCACGAGGACCTGCCCGCCGAGTGGTCGGTCCTCGTCTGGCCGGGAACCGGAACCCACCTGCCGAGCGTAACCTGGCGGGACCGGTTCCGGGCGGCCGCGGCCCCGGCGGCGGCCGCGGTCTTCGCGGCGGAGCGCCGCGAGTGGGTCACCGCTCTCGAGACGAACTCCCACCTCGTCGAATCGGTCGTCGGGTACGACTTCCGCGAGGTCCGCGAGAAGCTCCGGTCCCGAGGCGCGGTCGGGAGCGGGGTCTCCGGGCTCGGGCCGGCGTTCGCGACGATCGTGCCGCGCGACCGACTGGAGGAGATTCGACGCGCGCACCCCGCCGGCGCGGACGCGGTCCTGTCCATGGCGTTCGTACCGCGAGCCAACCGAGAAACGGTGCCCCCATGACGATCGCCGTGGTCTCGCCCGGGCCGGTCCAGGGCGTGGCGGAGGCCCCTCCGTCGAAGAGCTACACTCACCGGGCGCTCGTTGCGGGACTCCTCGCCGGTCGGGAGCATCGGATCGAGCGCCCGCTGGCCTCCGCCGACACGGTTTCGACGGCGCGCGCGCTGCGGGCCCTCGGCGCCACCGTCCGGGGCGACCGCTCCTCGTGGACGGTCCGCCCCTCCGACGTGCCGGCGACCGGCAAGATGGCGGTCGTCGATTGCCGCGACTCGGGGACGACGCTCCGGTTCCTTCTTCCCGCGGCCGCGCGGCTCGCGCGACCCGTCCGGTTCGCCGGGAGCCCGGTGCTCCGCCGTCGCCCGACGGCACCGCTCCTCGACGTGCTCCAACGGGCCGGCGTCGTGGTGGTGCGGGACCTGCCGGGGCGCGGGATCGCGGAGGTCACGGGGCCGCTCTCCCCGGTCCGGACGACGCTCGACGCCTCCGAAAGTTCCCAGTACCTCTCCGCCCTCCTCCTCACGCTCCCGGCGCTGGCCGGACCCTCGACGATCCGGGTCGTCGGGTCCCAGGTCTCCCGGCCCTACATCGCGGCGACGCTCCGTGTCCTCGCGACGTACGGTGTCGACGTGACGTGGGACGGGCGAACCGCGAAGGTCCCGGCTCCGCAAGTGTACCGGGCACGGAAGTTCCGAGTCCCTGGGGACGCGTCGTCTGCCGCGTACCTCTGGGCGGCCGCCGCAGCCTCGGGGGGCGCGGTGCAGGTCCGGGGGATTGACCGGAGGTGGCCTCAGGCCGACCTCGCCATTCTTCCCATCCTACGGAAGATGGGCGCCGATGTCCGCGAGCGGCCCGGGTCGGTGGCGGTGCGTGGCCCGCTCCGCCGGCCGGTGAAGGTCGACCTCACCGATGCCCCAGATCTCCTGCCGCTCGTGACGGTGCTCGCCGCCTGCGTCGCCGCCGTGAGCGTGCTGACGGGGGCGTCCCACGCGTCCGGCAAGGAGTCGGACCGGCGCCGGGAAAGCGCCCGGCTGGCCCATGCGATGGGCGCCCGAGTCCGACTGAGCCGGACCCGACTCCAGGTCAGCGGGGGTCCCCGCGTGCGAGCGTTCCGATACTCCGCCACCGGCGATCATCGGATGACGATGAGCGCCGCGGTCGGAAGCCTCGCGGCCTCCGGTCCTTCGACCCTGGGCGGCTCCGAGGACGTGGCGAAGTCGTTCCCCGGGTTCTGGGAGGTCCTGGCCGACCTCGGAGCGGAGGTCGACCGCCGGACATGATGGCCCTCGGGACGGCGTTCCGAGTGACCGTGTTCGGCGCGAGCCACGGTCCCGAAGTGGGGGCCGTGATCGAAGGAGTCCCCCGCGGCCGGCCGGTGGACCTCCCGGCGATCCAGCGGGCTCTCGACCGGCGTCGCCCGGTCGGACGACGGCTGGCCAGCCGACGGCAGGAGGAAGACCGGTTGATCGTCGATTCCGGGATCGCCGGGGGGGTCGCCGGAGGCGGGCCGATCCGGGTCCATGTGGCGAACCTCGACGCCCGGCCGTCGGACTACGAGCGATTGCGCGACACGCCGCGTCCGGGACACGCCGATTTTCCGGCGCGCGTTCGGTACGGCCCGGACGCCGACCTCGCCGGCGGCGGGATCTTCTCCGGTCGGATGACGGTCGGTCTCGTTGCCGCCGGCGCGATCGCCGCGGGACTGCTCGCTCCGCTCGGGGTCGACGTCCTCGGCTTCGTCCGGTCCGTCGGAACGGAACTCGGCGAAGTGGCGGAATCGACGCCGCTCCCCGAGCTCCGGCGGCGGCTCGCCGAGAACGAGATCGGCTGCCCGGACGCTCCCGCCGCGGCGCGGATGGAGGAGGCGATCGCCGCCGCCCGCCGCGATGGCGATAGCATCGGCGGGACCGTCGAGGTCCGGGCGAGCGGGCTCCCCGTCGGCGTCGGGGAGCCGTTCTTCGACTCCGTCGAGAGCGTCGTCGCCCACGCGGCGTTCTCGGTGCCGGCGGTGAAGGCGGTCGAGTTCGGGGACGGGTTCCGGGCGGCCACGATGCGGGGGAGCGAACACAACGACCCCTACGTCGTCCGGGCCGGTCGGATCGTCCCGCGGACCAACCACGCCGGTGGCGTGCTTGGCGGCCTCACCGATGGGGCGGAGCTCGTCGCCCGATTCGCGGTCAAGCCGACCGCGTCGATCGCGAAGGAGCAGGAGACCGTCCATCTTCGGAACCTTCAACCGGCGCGGATCGTCGTGACGGGGCGCCACGACCCCTGCATCGTCCCGCGGGCCGCCCCGGTATTGGAAGGAGTGGTCGCCATCGCCCTCGCCGACCTTGCGCTCCGGGGAGGATTTCTCCGTTGACCGGCGTACCGTTCCGGACCGCCATCGTCGGCGCCTCGGGATACATCGGACAACAGTTCGCCCGTCTGCTCGCTACCCATCCCGCGTTCGCCGACCCCCTGCTGGTCGGGGGGGGCCGGTCCGACGGCCGCCGGCTCGAGGACGTCTGGACGCTCGCCGAGCCGCCGCCCCCGGAGCTCGCGGCCCGGCGGTTCCGCCCCGCGAGCCCGAAGTCGCTGGCGGACGCCGGCGTGGAGGTCGTCTTTGGGGCGCTCCCCTCGGGACACGCCGGCCGTCTCGAAAACGGCCTCGTCCGCCGCGGGGTCGCGGTGTTCACCAACTCGAGCGACCACCGGCGGGACACCGGCGTCCCGCTCCTCGTCCCCGAGGTCAACGCCGGACAGCTCCGCCAGCTCGAGCGAAGGCGCTCGGGAACGGCCCCGCTCGTCGCGAACCCCAACTGCGTCGCGGCGGGGCTTGCGCTGGCCCTCGCTCCGGTCTGGGGCCTCCTGCGCCCCGCCGAGGTGCACGTCGCCACCTACCAGAGCCGGTCCGGTGCCGGGCTCGGGGGGCTCACCGACCCGGCATTCTCCGACAACATCGTTCCGCACATCGACCGCGAGGAGGAGAAGGTCGCCTGGGAGACCGCCCGACTGCTGGGCCGAGGCGACCGCACCGTCGTTCCGGCGCGCGTCCCCATCCTCGTGCAGGCGGCCCGGGTGCCGGTGCCGGACGGGCATCTCGAGGCGGTGACCCTCCGGGCCCGAGCGTGCCCGTCCCGGCAGGGGCTCCTGCGGGCGTGGGAGCGGTTCGACCCGCTCGCACGGCTCCCGCTGCCGACCGCCCCCCACCCACCCATCGTCGTCCGACCCGAGGTCGACCGCCCCCAGCCCCGCTGGGACCTCTGGGCCGGCACCCCGGCCCGCGCCCGCGGGATGGCCGCGGTCATCGGGCGAGTCCGCTGGGACCCGCCGTACCTCCGATTCTTTGTCCTCACCCACAACGCGGTCCGCGGCGGAGCCGGCGGGTCGGTACTGAACGCCGAGCTCGCGCTCGCCGCCGGATACCTCGCCCGCGCGGAGGGCCGGTGAGCCGCCCGCCGGTCGTCGTGAAGTTCGGAGGCGCGGCGCTCGCGAACGTCGACGAGGTCGCCGCGCACGTCCGCTCGCTTCGCGCCGGCGGGCGCCGGCTGATCGTCGTCGTCTCCGCCCGAGCAGGGGTGACCGACCGGCTCGTCGCGGCGGTCCGGGATCCGACCGACGCGGGAGCCCATGCGCGGACCGTTGCGATCCTTCGGCGGGGCCATCCGAACGGGGGGGCGGCGCTCGACCGGCGGTTCGGCGAACTCGCGCGGGCGTTCGCCTGGTCGGAGCGCCGGGACCGGCTCGACGCGGCGGCGGTGGACCGGATCCTGGCGTTCGGCGAGCGACTTTCCGTCGACTGGGTCGTCCCCGAGCTGCGCCGGCGGCAGATCCCCGCGGCCGGCTTCGACACGTCCGCGCTCGGGCTGTGGACCGACGGTCGGCACGGAGCCGGGACGATCCTCCTCGACCGCTCCCGAGCGCCGGTCCGGGCGCGGCTCCTCGCGTCGCTCCGCCGGGGGGACGTCCCGGTCGTCACGGGGTACTTCGGGCGGGGGGCCGACGGCGCTCCCGTGACGCTCGGTCGCGGGGGGTCCGACTACGTGGCGAGCGCCGTCGGGGCGATCGTCGGGGCCGAGTTCGTGGAGCTCGTCAAGCGCGAGGCGTCGGTCCTCACGGCCGACCCGGCCGAGGTCCCCGCCGCGCGCCCGGTCCGGACCCTCACGTACGAGGAGGCGGAGGAGCTCGCGGAGTTCGGGGCAAGGGTGCTGCATCCGATGACGGTCGAACCGGCCCGGGTCGCCGGCACCGAGCTGCGCGTCCGGTCGCTGCGGGACCCGCGGGAGGCGACCGTCGTGGGCCGCTCGCGCGGCCCTCCCGGGTCCGGGCCGTGACCGCGTCCCCGCCGGTCGCGCTGTTCCGGATGCGGTTCCCAGGCGCCCGCGGAAGGACCGGCGTCCTTTCCGAGGTCTGCCGCCGACTCGCCTCCGCCGGCGTTCCCGTGCTCCAGGTGTTCACGTCGGCGGCGGTCGTCTCGGTCGTGGTGAGCCGGACCCAGGCCGCCACGGCGCGTCGCGCGCTCCGAGCTCTCGTCGACGAGCGGGCGGCCCGGCTCGAACCTGCCGTGGCCGTGGCGCTCCTCGCCGGGGTCGGCTCCGGGGCGATCGCCGACCTCCCCCGATTCCCCCGATCGGTTCTCGCCGGCGCCGAGGGGATCAGCGCCACCCGCGCGAGCGTGACCCTCGCGGTCCCCGCCGACCGCCGCGGCACCGACCTCCGGCTCCTCCATCGGGCGCTCCTCGAGGGGCGGCGGGTCGAACGGACGGGGTCGGCGAGCGGGCGACGGCCTTTTCCCCCCTCGTCCCGTCGCGCCGCCCGTTCGCCCGTACCCCGCCGCCGGCGGGGGGCGATGAGGACGTCGTGAAGACCTTCGTCAAACTCTCGGGCGTGACCGACCCGGCCTCGGTCCACCTCGCCCCCGAGGGAGGGGCGATCGGGTTCCTCGTGGGGGTTCCCGGAGCGGTCCGGAACCTGGAGCCGGCGAAGGCCGCGGAGCTCGTCACGAGCGCCCCTCCGGGATCCGAGGTCTGGGCGGTGACGCGGTCGCCCTCGCCGGAGCTCATCCACCAGTTGTTCGACGAGGTCGGCGTCGACCGGGTCCAGGTCTACGGGACCATCCCCGACGGTCTCGAGTTCCTCGAGATCCATCACCTCGTCCCGTCGCTCGAGATCCCCCGCTCCGGCACGACCGGGCCGGAGCCGACGATCCCGGCGGCCGAGGACTATTCCCGTCTCCACCTTGACGCCGCCGGCGACCCGGTCGCCGACGCGAGCGGGACACGACCGGATTGGGAGATGGCGGCCCGGATCGTGGACTCGCAACCGGGTCGGAAGCTCACTCTTGCCGGCGGCCTCACGGCCGAGACCGTGGCCGAGGCGCTCGCCGCGGTCCGGCCCTGGGGGCTCGACGTCGGCGCCGGGGTCGAGTCGTCGCCCGGGACCCTCGACCCGGCGAAGGTCGCGGCGTTCCTCGCGACGGTCGAGCGGCTCGAGTCGGGGTCGGGCTAGCGCCGCCGTCTCGGTTGAGATTCGGGTCCGAGACGGCCGATTCTCACCCGAACATCGACGTTCGGACGTGGGAAAATGAGCCGGACCGAGAGCCCTTAAGAACCCCTATCCGGACGCCGACTCACCTCGGAAGAGGGATCGATGACGAACCGGGTACCAACCAGCGCCAAGCTCGCAACTAGCCGAATTCGCTCGCGCCTCGGGGGCCGGATGGTGACGCTCGGAGTGGGCGTGACCGCGCTCCTCTTCCTCGCCGGCTTCGCCGCCGCGTGCGGCGGAGGCAGCGGGGGCCACGGAACCCCGCCGACGCCGGTGTGCAGCGTCCCGGGCAAGGCGCCCTCGGCGCTCTACATCACGCTCGCCTCGCCGACGAAGGGGCTCCCCGCGGGCGGGACCCTGACCGCCGCGTTCGAGTTTGAGGTCGCGAACTACACGAGCGCGGACGCGAACGCGACCGTTTCCGTGCCGACGACGTACGCGCACTTCCCCGACGCCGCGACGAGCGGCTACTACACGATCGAGTTCCCGCCGATGACGCTCAGCGTGAGCGGGGCCGGCTGGTCGAGCCCGGTCTCGAAGTCGGTGACGTTCGCCTCGGGGTTCACCTTCGCGGTGCCGGGCCACGCCTACTTCTCCACGGCGAACCTCGCGGTGATGATCGGCCACGCGCCGGTGAACACCTCGCTCGAGTTCCAGTGGGGCTGGATGGCGAACCACTCCGGTCCGACGACCAGCAAGTGGAGCACCCCGAGCGCCACCGTGACCGCGCCGAACTACCCGAGCATCTTCGTGGCCGCGCCGTTCGTGCAGGTCAACGACACGAGCAACACCACGCTCACGTCGGGCTCGCTCTTCACGCTCGCCCTCTGGGGCGCCGTGCAGAAGACGGAGTTCAAGACCGCGATCGAGACCACGTCGGGCCAGGAGCTCAACTGCCAGATCGAGAAGAACCCGGGCTGGGGCGCGTGCTTCGTGTACTCGATCGGCGCGACGTACCAGAACGGCACGGACCTTCCGGCGGGGAACTACCTCGTCCACGTCCATGACACCATGGGCGCGATCGTCGCCAGCATCTCCATCACCGTGACGAACTCGTCCGGATGGGGCTGGGGACACGGCGGCCACACGAGCGTCACCTGCACCCCGTCCTCGGGGAGCGGCGGATGCGGCGGCGGGGGCGGCAGCTGGGGGTCCTGGGGATCCAGCGGCGGCCGGGGTCACCACGGGCACTGGTAGGCCGAGCTCGCCCACCGAACGACAACCGAGGACCCGGCTCCTCCCGAGGGAGGGGCCGGGTCCGATTCCGACGTTTCCTCGAACCCAGAACTGGATTTTTGCCGGAAACTTCCCCGCGCGGTCGCGAGACCCGCGGGAACGGTCCCGTTCCTACGGACGGACCCGCTCGAGGCCGAGGAACCGGACCACGCCGTCCGGCGCGACCCCGGCGAGCAGGAGGTCCTTCCGGACCCCCTGGGCGACCCGGACCGCTCCGGCGAGCTCGGGCCACGGCGCCCGGTAGTCGGCCGGGACCGCGCGGACGAGGTAGCGGGCGTGGACCGTCTCGGGGTTCCGCGGGTAGGCGCGCAGGTGAGCGCCGTACTTGAAGCCGGTTTTCACGACGAGCTGGCGGGCGCGCAGCGCGCGGTACGCCGCGAGCCGCTCGGAGAACCCGTGCTCGATCCGCTCGGCCCGGGACCGGAGCCGGTCGAGCGGGACGTCCCGGCCGCTCCGCGCGTCGCGGAGCGAGAGCTGCCCGGCTTCGAGGAGATGGGCCGCCTCGAGAAGCGAGAGCTCGAGCCGCTCGCCGATCCGGCTCCCGTGGGCGAGCCCCTTGCCGAGGACCGCCACCGCCGCCGGGTCGAAGACGACGACCCGGTCCTCGGCGAGCCACCCGACGGCCGGGGTCCCGAGCGCTTCGGCGCGGGTGGAGCCGGTCGGCGTCGAGCGCCGCAGCCGGTAGAACGTGAGGTCGGACTCCTCGTCCACGACCGCCACGAGGAGCGCCTTCTTCGCGCCGTGGGCGCGGTCGGCGAGCCCCTCGAGCTCGGCGAGGTCGAACGGCTGGCGTTCGGAGTACGCGGCGACCCAGAACTTCGCCGGGCTCTTGTTCAGCACCCCGCCCCGCGGGAGCACCGCGAACGCCGTCGGAGGGGGCGACCTCGGACGACGTACCCGCGCTGCCGGAGGTCCCGGTAGACGAGGTAGCGGACCCCGAACCCCCGCTCGGCCCGCGTCGCGCGGCGGAAGAGGTCGGGCCACGCAACGGCCCGTCCGCGCCCGTCGACGACCGGGACGCGGCCCATCTCGCTCAGGTAGACGGTCTCGTACCGGTCGAGGGCGAGCCCCTCGGGGTCGAGGGTGCCGAAGTATCCCCGGCCGTAGACGGTCCCGGCGTCGGAGGGGTCGGCGACCCGGCTCGTCGCGTCGCGCCCCAGGAGGGCGCTCACCGTCGGGACCCTCGGAGCTCCGCGAGCGTGACGAGCGGCTCGAGGCGGACGCCGATCGCGGCGAGCCGCTCGGTCGCGCCCTGGTCCCGGTCGACAACGCAAACGACCCGGTCGACCTGGGCCCCCGCCGCCCGGAGGAGTCCGACCGTCTCGACGACCGAGCCGCCGGTGGTCGTCACGTCCTCGACGACGAGGACCCGGGCGCCCGAGGGGATCTCCCCTTCGACCCGGTTCCCCGTCCCGTGGGTCCGGGCCGCCTTGCGGACGATCGACGTAGGGCAGGCGCGCGACGAGGGCGAGCGCGACGACGAGCGGGACCGCCCCGAGCTCCATCCCGGCGAACCGTTCGGCGTCCCCGGCCCGCGCGGCGAGCCGGCTCGGCGATCCGACCCAGGCGGCTCCGGGTCGGTCGACGCGCGCTTGACGTCGACGTAGACGTCGGAGGTCTGCCCGCTCGTGAGGGTGAACGTCCCGAACCGGACCGCGCCGGAATCGAGGAGGTCGGCGACGAGGGTCGCGTCGGTCATCCGCTCGTCCCCTCGCTCCGCGTCACCATGGGACCTTCTTCAGCCCGGCCCAGTACCCGACGTAGTTGAAAGCTGCGTGGAGGCCGAGAGTGAACACGAGGAGCCAGGCGATGGCGGAGACGGAGTCGAACGTCGTCCAGAACACGGCGGGGAACGCGACGAGCCCGACCGCGATCGGCACGAGGACGAACGGCAGCTGGTCGAGCAGCAGCGTCCGCGCCCCGCTCTCCCGGCCGAGGCGCCGCTTGACGAACGACCCGAGCGCGTCTCCGGTCATCGCGCCGGCCGCGAGCAGGAACACGACCGGGACCGCCGCAAGGACCGTCGGGCCAAACTGCGGAACGATCGCGAGGTCGGGCGGGGCGATCAGGATCAGCCACGCCTCGAGGAGCCCGAACGGCATCGCGAACAGCGCGCCGAACCAGAACCCCGACCAGCTCTTCGACGTCCCGAGGATCCGTCGCCCGTCCGAGGGCCACCTCCGCCCGAAGTCCATCGGCGGCCCCCGGCCGCGGGGGAACGTCGCCGTCGCGTTCGCGATCAGGGCCGGGAGGAGGACCCAGAGGACGTCCGCCGGAACCTGGAGGAGCGGACTGACCAACGGGGTCCCTTCCCTACGCCTCGCGCACGAACCGTTCGAGGAGGCGCACGACGTTGGCGATGGCGCGCGGGTCCGCGCTCTCCTCGGCCTCGTGGATGTGGGCGTCCCGGTCCATGCTGCCGAAGACGAGCGCGGGGAGCGGCTCTCCCGACGGGGTCCGAAGCCCCGCGAGCGAGCTTGCGTCGGTCCCCCCGTACTCCCCGAAGACCCCCGGGGCGTCGAACACCTCCGCGCAGAGACGCTCCAGCCGGCGGGCCATCGGGTGGTCCGGGGACAGGTGATACCCGCCCCGGGCCCGCGGCAAGGGGGGCCTCCGCGCGCGCCGTCGGGAGGTCGTGGGCGAGCGTCGTCCGGAGCGCCGTGAGGACGTCGTCCCGCCCGGCCGCGAGCTCCATCTCCGGGAGCAACCGGAGGTCGACCGAGAACGAGGCGGTGCCCCGGTGGTCCGGCGCAAGCCGACCCCCGGCGATCGCGGCGCTCAGGAGACGGAGGCACTCCGGGACCGGATTCGCGCCCCGGTGGGGATACCCGCCGTGGGAGCTCACTCCGACGACCTGGACGGCCAGCGAGCCGGGAGGCACGGCGAGCGCCGTTCCCGACGGGGGCGCGACGCGGTACGGGGGCCGGACCTCGGCTTCCATGCCCCGGACGACGGCTTCCATCGCCGCCCGGTCGCCGCCGAACACGACCGTCGTCGCCTGGGCGATCTGGTTGGCAGCGTCGGTCTCGGCGTGGGCCGCGAGGACGAACGCCCCTCCCGGGGCCGGTGTGCCGGGCTCGAGGTCGAACTTGGTGAGCGTCGCTCGGCCGGTGATGACGGGCTCCGGGGCCCCGTGGTCCGGCCAGTCGGGGGACCGGTAGACCGATTTCCACTGTTTCGCCCGGTCGTGCAGCGCGATCAGGCGTTCGCCGTACCGGAGGGTTTCGGCGAGCGTGGCCGGGCCGCCGAACGTGCCATCGAGGAAGACGAGGCCGGACGAACCCGCGGTCGCGTGCGGGCTCCCATCGGGGATCAGGGCGACCTCGCCGAGCAGGAACCGGCCGGGGTCCCCTTCGGGGAGCCGATCGTCGTGCGCCTTCAGCTCCTCGACCCCGCCCGCGCCGCCGGTCTCCTCGTCGCAGCAGGCGAGCAGCCGGACGTTCACGGGGGAGCCGGCCCGTCGGCCAGCCGCTTCATCGCGGCCAGGCTCGCGACGATCCCGCTCCCCAGGTCGTCGTTCGACCCGCGACCATACAAGCGGCCGTTGGAACGGTACGTGAGTGCGTGGGGGGGCGACTTCCAGCGTCCGAGCTGCTCGACCGGGACGGGGACGACGTCGTAGTGGGCCAGGATGAGGACGGTCCGGTCCGCCCCGATGTCGAGGTCGATGATGACGTTCGGCCGCGGAATGCCCCGGAGCTCGGGGGCCGGGGGCCCCTCGAGAATGGGGTCGAACACCCGGGTCGCGAGTCCCCGGTCGCGCGCCGCCCGCACGATCCGTTCGGCGGCCCGACGGTAGTTCGGTTTCTCGTACCGGTCGTGAAGCGGGTCCTCGAGGTTCGTGGGGGCGATCGCCACGAGCTCGGCGAGCAACCGGAGGGCGTCCGGGTCCCCGAGCGCCTCCGCGGCCCCCCTCGGCAGCGGTTCGCCGTCGCCCGGTTCGGCCATCGTCGATCGGTCCCCTACCGCCAGAGGGTCAGGAGCACGACGAGGGAGCTCGTCACGACGAGCAGGTACGTCGTGAAGAACGCGTTTCCGAACACCGAGACGGTGTCCCCGAGTGAGGTCAAAAGCCGTTGGGTCCACGCCGGTTGGAGGACGCGGACCGACGGGATCGCGACCGAGCCGCTCACCGCCGTCGATTCGGAGAGGTCCGCGATCGCCGCTTCGACGACCGCCTTCACGTCCCGGGCGAGCGCGGGTCCCGGGTACCGTTCCCCGACGGGATTGATCCCGCCGTCGACCTCGTGGACGATGTGGTTGTCGGTCGTCATCACCTCGGCCTCGGCGACGAGGGGGGCGAGCGCCTCGAGGATCGGTGCCCGGAGGCCCCGGATGAGGTTGTTGCCGTCGATGAGCACGTGGGCGCTCCGACGACCGCCGACCTCCACGACCCAGGCCCGGATCCCCGTGGGGCCGATCCCGTGGGTCCGGAGCGAATAGTCCGACCGCGCGGCCACGCCGAACCGGAACGGTCCGTCCCCGGCGGCGGCGTCGGCGGCCGTGACGGCCGCCTCGATGTCGCGGCGCAGCTTCGCGGCGTTCGGCGTGGCGTAGGTGAGGTCCCCCTGCCCCTCGACGTACGAATTGTGGGCGTCGATGAGCGCGAGGCGCGGGGCGCCGGGCGCGGGGGCGTGCAGGAGCGGGTCGACGATCGCGAAGTCGATGTCGTCGGTCGGCGCGGGGGCCTGCGTCACGGTCACGAGGACCGCGTCGCCGAGCCGCTGGCCCCGCGCGAACGACCCCTCCGGGACCGGCAGGAGGGGACCGGCCCGCGAACTTCCGCTCGCGGGAAGCGAGCGGAGGAGGGCCGCGGCCGCCTCCCCGACCTTCGCGACCTCGGCCTCCGTCGGCAGGTCGAGGTCGTGGTTGCACGGGGTGTGCGGGGCGAAGACGACGCCCGCTTCCGGCCCGAGCCGTTCGGCCAGCTTGCGGGGAAGGTCGGACGCCCCGAGCGCCGCGAACGGTCCCGGATGGACGGTGGGGAGTACGATCGTCGCCTTGGTCCGGCTCCCCGACCGGATGGCGATGAGCGTGAGCCGGAGGTCGGCGGGGATCGAGAACCGGGCGAAGAACCCCTCCAGCTCGGCGGTCGCCGCGGGGTCGCGGAGGTTGATGTGGTCGAGGACGGGGCGAATCAACGCCACCCCGGAGGTCCCGAACTCGCGGCGCAGCGGACGGTCGGCCGCCCGGAGGAGCGCGGCCGCCCCGAGGAAGCCGAAGAGGAGGAAGACGACCCCTTCGACGACGAGGTCCACCGTCGGAGGGACGAGGACGAGGACCCCGAGGAACGAGAGGACCGGTTGGACGAGCGACGCCGGGAGGGAGCGGGCGTGGTCCGGTCGCGAGAGTCCGAAGAGGCTCATGTGGCGGAACCAGAGGACCGGGCCGAGGAGGAAGAGGAGGAACACCCCCGCCGGCGGGAGCGCCCCCGGGACGAGGGCCGCGAGGAGCCGCTCCCCCACGAGGATCGGCACGGAGACCACGGTCGCCGTGGCCGCGAGGAGGAACGACCGCCGCCACGAGAGCCGGCCCCCGAGGGCGCCCGCCATCGGACTCGTCAGGACGCCGGCGAGAAGGGCCGGGGCGAGGAACACGTAGAGGAAGACAGGGAGGAACGACACCGGACCGAGGGCCGGGAACGCCGCCAAGGCCGCGGTCCCGAGCGCGGCGAGGACCGCGTAGGCGGCGCAGAGCGGAAGCGAGGGGGCGCGGACGAGGAGCCGGGTGTACCGGGGCTCCTGGAACGTGTCGGCCGTTTCATCGGCCGCGGGCACGGGTCACCTCCGCGAGGATTCCCCGGAACCCCTCGCCGATCCCTTCCTCCTCGGTCACCGTCCCGGTGACCAGGATCTGGGCGCCGGCGTCGAGCAGCGTCCGGGCGTCCGCGCCGGTCCGGATTCCGCCGCCGACGATGAGGGGGATCTGGAGGGCGGACCGCACCGCCCGGACGAGGGCCGCCGGCACCGGGGAAGGAGCTCCGGACCCCGCCTCGAGGTAGACCATCCGCATCCCGAGCATCTCCGCCGCGAGCGCGTAGCCGACGGCGACCTCCGGCGCATCGCGGGGAACGGCGTCGACCTCGCCCACCTCGCCGACCCGCATTCCCGGCGCGATGACGAGATACCCGAGGGGGATCGGCTCGATCCCCATGCGACGGATCGCCGGCGCGGCGAGCGCGTGGACCCGGATCACGAGGTCGAGCCGCCGCGAGTTCAGGAGACTCATGAACAACACCGCATCGGCGTCCTCCGAGAGCGACGACGGCCCCTCCGGGAAGATGATCGTCGGGACCGGGACCGCCGCCTTGACCGCCCGGACCGCGTCCCCCATCTTGGCCCGGGAGATCCCGGTCGAGCCGCCGAGAAGGATCGCGTCCGAGCCGAGCCGGACGGCGCCCTCGGCGATCTCGGCCGCCTTCGCGCCCGGGGACTTGTCGGGATCGATGAGCGTGAAGTGGAGCGGTCCCGCCCGAAGTCGTTCGGTCAGTCCGTCGAGAACCCGTCCCATCGTGCGCCCTACCGGAACGCGGCGGCGAGGAACGCGAGCAGCGCGACCGTCATGGCGCCCTTGCTGAGCGTCTGCTCCCGGTGCAGGTGCTTCGGGAGCCACACGACCGAGACGACGAACAGGGCATCGGCGGCGCCCACCAGGGCGAGATACATAATTCCCGCGGCGGACGTCGGCGCGAGGAGGGTGAAGAGGGGCACGGGGCTGAGGACGATGGCGAGCGCCACCGCGACCCGGGCGACCCCGGTCGCGACGCCGAGTCCCCGTACCCGCGGCAGGGTCCGACGGTCCCGGTCCCCATCCGCGTCCTCCATGTCCTTGATCACTTCCCGGCTCAGCGTCGCGCCGAACGCCATCGTCGCGAGCGGGGCGACGACGAGGGGGTTCGCGACCGCGGCCGCCCCGTAGAGGAACACGGCGGCCGTCAGGAAGGCGACGAGGAGGTTGCCGACGAACCCCTCCGACTTGAACCGGAACTCGTACCCGAGGAGCGCGACGACCGCCACCGCGAAGATCGCGGCGACGAGCGGCGCGGAGAGGGCGACCGGCACCATCGCGAGCCCCCCGAGCACGAACAGCGCCGCGGCGCCCGACCGGGCGGCGCCGGGGGATACGGCGCCGGTGACGAGCGGCCGGTCCGGATGGTTCGTCCGGTCGGTCGTGCGGTCCAGGTAGTCGTTCACCACGTTGCCGCCCGCGGTCACGCAGGCGGTCGACGCCCCGGCCAAGAGGACGAGCGTCCAGAACGAGAGGCCGCTCGGCAGGCCGATCCCTTTCGCGGCGAGGCCGCCGACGACCGTCCCCGCGAACGCGGTGAGCGTGTTGCCGACCCGCACGAGGCGGAGCCACGGCTGCACGCGGCGCGGATGGGAGGGCGGCGGGGATAACGGTATCGAGGACGGATGGCCCCGGCGTTCGTCGGCGGTTATAAGCCGGGCCGCGTCCCCACGCCGATGCCGAGCGCCGCGCCCTCGCGTATCGGAACCCGGAGGTTCCGGCTGCGGAACGGCCTCGAGGTTGTCCTCGCCCCGCGCGCCGACAGCCCGACCTCGAGCGTCTGGGTTTGGTACCGGGTCGGCTCCAAGAACGAATGGCCGGGGGTGACCGGCGCCTCCCACTGGGTGGAACACATGCTCTTCCAGGGGTCCCCGAAGTACGCGAAGGGCGAAGTCGACCGGCTGGTGATCGAGGCCGGGGGTACGCTCAACGCGTTCACGGACACCGACTTCACCGCCTACTTCTCCACCGTCCCGGCCGACAAGCTTGCGATCCCGCTCGCCATCGAGGCGGACCGGATGACACGGGCTCTCCTCTCGGACGCCGAGGTCGAGCGCGAGCGAACGGTCATCCGTTCGGAGCGGGAGGGCGACGAGAACTGGCCGGAGTACCGCGCGGACGAGGAGCTCTACCAGCTCGCCTTCCGACACCACCCGTACCGGTGGGACCCGCTGGGGTCGAAGGAGGACATCCGCTCGCTCACTCCGGCGACGTTGCGCGAGTACTATCGGAAGTTCTACGGACCGAAGAACGCGCTCCTCGTCGTCTCCGGCGGGTTCGCCGGGGCCGAGACGGAGCGGACGATCCGGAAGACGTTCGGGATCCTCCCGGCGGTCGGAGCCGACCCCCAGGTTCGGGAGGTCGAGCCGGAGCCGAACGGCGACCGCACCTCCACGCTCCGGGGCCCTGGGACGACCCCGCTCATCTCGTTCGGCTGGCGGGCGCCCGCGATCGACGACCCGACGACACCGTCGGCGATCGTCCTCGACGTCGTCCTCGGGGGAGAGACGCGACTCTTCTCCGCCGGGGCGTCGTGGGGGCGAGCCGGCGAGCACCCGTCGTCGCGCCTCTATCGCGGCCTCGTCGACACGGGGCTCGCGGTCCGGGCGGCGAGCGAGTTCCGGCCCCGGGTCCACCCGTCGTTGTTCACGATCACCGCCCAGGCGGCCGCGTCGGTCTCCCTCGACCGGATCGGGGCCGCGGTCGACCGGGAGGTCGCCCGCCTCGTCCGGGACGGACCGACCCCGACCGAGCTCGCGGACGTGCGGACGAAGGTCCGGCGCGGCGCCGAGCTCGCGTACGAGGGGGCCTCGCGGGCCGGATTCCGCCTCGGCTACTTTGCGATGCTCGGCCCCGCCGGATTCGAGGCCCGCATCCTGCGCGCGATCCTGCGGGTCCGACGGTCCGAAGTCCGGGAGCGGGCCGCCGCCATCTTCGCGCCGGGGCGCCGGACTATCGTCCGCTACGAACCCACCGGAGGGAACGATGCCGACTGACCGGACCGACCCCCTCGTCATCGCCCGGAGCGAACGCTCCGACGGGTTGACCGTCGTCCGGCAGCCGGCCCCGCCCGGCTCGGCGGGGTTTGCCGCGACGTACGTGGGCCCGTCCGGCTGGGTGTACGACGCTGTCGGCCGTGAGGGGACCGCCGTGGTGACGAGCCTCCTCGCCCCGAGCGCGGCCGGACGGCGGGACCGGGTGGCCCTGGCTCGCGAGGTCGACCGCCTCGGGGGGTCGCTCCATCGCCACTGCGCACCCGAATCGAACGAGCTCGGCGTCTCGGGCCCGGCGTCGGAGCTGGAGCCCCTTCTCGCCATCCTGGCCGACGTCGTCTTGCGACCCCGGTTCGACCCCGAGGACATGGAACGGGTGATCCGGCAGGTCCGGGAGCGACAACTCCGGGAGTCCACGCAACCGGGGAGCCGTGCCGAGCGGGAGCTGCTCCACGCCCTGTTCCCACCGGGCCACCCGTACCGGGCCTCGGGCCTCGGCTCCCGCACCTCCGTCGGACGGATCCGGCGGGCCGACGTCGTCCGCTTCCATCGCGAACAGACCTCCTCCGCCGGCGGGTTCCTGGTCGTCACCACCGGCCGCTCCCAATCGGACGTCGAGCGGCTCGGCCGCCGGGTGTTTGGACGATTCCCGGTCGAGCGGGCGGTCCAACCCGAGCCCAATGTCCGCCTTTCCCCGGTCCGTGCGCAGAGCCGCACCGTGCCGATGGAGGGTCGGACCCAGACCGAGATCCGGGTGGGCGGGCTCGCCCCCGCGCGGAATGTCGGGGCGTTCCCGGCCCTCTACCTGGCGAACGAGGTCCTCGGGGGTCGCAGCCTGCTCAACCGGCTGTTCCAGCACGTGCGCGAGCAGCGCGGTCTCGCCTACCACGCCTCGAGCGACCTCGACGCGATGCGTTGGGGCGGCTACTGGACAGCCCAGGCCGGGACGGGGCCCGAGCGGGCCGACCGGGTCGTGGAACTCGTGGCGAAGGAGGTCCGGACGATGGCCGAGAAGTCCATCCCGGCCACGGAGCTCGACCGGGTCCGGGAGAGCGCGATCGGGGAGATCCCGCTCGCGCTCGAGACCGCCTCCGACGCCCACGAGCTCGCGGTCGATGCCGCGTACCACGGCCTTCCCGACCGGCATTGGCGGGAGTGGCCCACGATCCTTCGCGGCATCTCCGCCGCTGCGATCCGGGACGCGGCCGCCCCGGTGTTCGATCCCGGCCGGGCCGTGACGGTCGTGGCGGGGCCGGCGCGCCCGTCGCGCTAGTTCCCGGCGGCGCAGTATAACCTCGGACCACCCCGCACCCATACGTATATCTACCCCGCACAATTGGCCGAGGTATGCCGGGTCCGCGCCGTGGCGTGAGCGATGCCGCCGGAATGCTCCGCAAGAACATCACCATCACCCACGAAGAGAACGCGTTCCTCGAGCGCCATCCCGAGATCAACCAGAGCGCGCTGTTCCGCCAGATCGTCGAGTCGATGATGCTCGCCGAGCGGGCACCTCACGTTGCCTCGGTCCAGAACGTCAAGCTCGGAAAAGCGGTGTACCGCTCGGGCGCCATCATGTACCAGCGGAACGAGCGGCGTCGCTCGGCGGCGTCGTCCGAATAGGCGTCCCGCTCCGCCGCGCCGCGTCCGATTCCCGGAATCGCGGGCCCCACGAACGCGCGACCGGTCGCTCGGCGTCCGCCGCTCGCGCATACACCACCCCGACCGCACCGGGCGTCGCCGCCCACGCGGCGGCCGCGGCCGCTGGGCTCAGCGCGTCGAGCACGTGGCGCGGCAGGATGTGACCGAACGCGAGCGAGCGCCGGATCGCGAGGTCGGTGAAGTGGGGCGCGTAGTGTCCACCCCCGACGCCGAGAACGACACGGTCGACCGGATCCTCGGTCAAGCACTCGACCACGGAAGCAAGGAGCCGCGTGGCGCTCGCGGGCGGATGGTCCGGGTCGTGGCCGCCGACCTCGAGGAAGAACGCGGGACTCCCGAGTTCTGGGCCGTGGTGCGTCGCCTCGTAGCTCGCGGGCCAGCCCACTTCCCCCGCCCCCTCGGAGAGGCGCCGGAGGGCGTCGGCCATCAGCCGGGGGGCCGTCGGCACGACCACCTCCGGGCGCCCGCCGACCTCGGCGTGGATCCCCGGATTGCCGAGCGGATGGACCGTCAACGCGTCGTCCCCCCGTTCGCTCCGGTGGACCGATGGGAACACGAGAACTGTGCTCCCCGAACGCCATTCGAGGGGGAGGAAGGTGTCCAGCCGTTCATCGTGAATGTGAGGACCCGGCCGACGGAGCGTGACGGCCCCGTTGGCCAGTCCTCGGAACGGGGCCCCGTCGACGAAGAGTCCGACCGATTCGCCGGTTCCGAGATGCTCCCCGACGGCCCGGGCCACCGGGTCGACGTCGGAGAGGACCACAACGAACGGGGGAGGACGCATCGCGCGTTCGAGGGGCCCGGCGAGATAACGGCTCGCGGGGGCAGCTTCCGGCCCTCGACCGCGGAGACCGGTCCTCGGGTGTAACTGGACCGACCGAACGCCGCTGCACTCCCCTTCCGGTCCGCCGCCGACCCTCCGGCGTCCAGCCTCCGCCACCGGGAGGGCGGTTCTCCGGGGCGTCGGGACTTTACCCCAGCCCCGCCCTCCCGGGTCCGTGTCCGCCCCTCGTGCTTTCGTCGCCTGGAGCACCGGCAAGGATTCCGCGTTCGCGCTCGAAACCGTGCGGCGGTCCGGAGCCGTCGAGGTTGTCGGACTCCTGACCACGATCACGCGTGCGTTTGGCCGGGTCTCCATGCACGGGGTCCGCGAAACGCTCCTCGAGGCCCAGGCCGACCGGCTGGGACTTCCGCTCGAGCGCGTCGAGATCCCCTCGCCCTGCCCGAACGAGGTGTACGAGCGCGAGATGGGCCGCACGGTCGAGCGGCTGCACGCTCAGGGCGTTGAGCACATCGTGTTCGGGGACCTGTTCCTGGAGGACATCCGGACCTACCGGGAGCAGCGCCTCGCGGGAACCGGGATTTCCCCGATCTTCCCGTTGTGGGGGCGTCCCACCGCCCAACTCGCGCGGGAGATGATTTCGGGAGGCCTCCGCGCGACGGTGGTCTGCGTCGACCCGCGTCAGCTCGCCCCGAGGTTCGCCGGCCGGGAGTTCGACGACGAGTTTCTGGCGGAACTTCCCGAAGGGGTCGACCCGTGCGGCGAGCGGGGAGAGTTTCATACCTTTATCCACGCTATGCCATCGTTCCGTTCCCCGATCGGCGTGAACGTCGGCGTCGTCGTCGAGCGCGACGGGTTCGTGTTCGCCGACCTCCTCCCGGCCGACGTGGGATCCGGTTCTCCGCGCAGTGGCGCGTGACGCTCGAGGGCCCCCGCGTCCTCGGTTCGCGCCCCCCGTGCCTCCCTACTTGAGCCGGTGCCCACGGGCCTTCCGGCACAATCTCATTCTAAACGGACGGTGAGGATTTCAGCGCGCAGCGGCGGCCGTATTCCGGTGGCCCGCGAGCGATCTCCAAGGAGATTCTTCCCAAGAGCATCGAGCCGCGGTCCGCACGCGAACCACCTCCATTCTCCGTCGAGAAACCGGGTGGATGAGCGGCGGCACGGAAGTTGGGACAGACCCGGGTCGAACCCTCATAGGGCCGTCCGGACGCGCTGGTCCGCAATGGCGCGTTCTCGCCGCTGGCCGCTTACCAGATTATCTATATCCCGGCAGCCTCACCCCCGCCATCATGCCCGAAGCGCCATCGATTCCGAAGATTGCCTGGCTCCTGCCGATCGTCCTCGCCCTGTGCGCGCTGATGGTTCTCCCCGGTGGAACCTTCTTGGCATCCGTGGGGCAAGCAGGTCCGTCCGCGGGCGCGGCTCCGGTCCATGCCGGAAGCTTGAGCGACCTCGCGACCCTCTCGGCGAACCCGAATGGACCAGTTGCCTCCCCGGCCGCATCTCTTCTCTCCGGAGTCCCCGCCCGACTCAGCAGCGTGCCTTGGATCGCCTCGCTCACGCACCAGGGACCGTCGCTCGCACCCCTGACCTCCCTCCCGAACCTCGCGCTCCTCGAGCACCCGGTCCCCGTCTCGAACGGGACCGTCGATCCGTTCTACACCGCCCAGCCGGCGCCTCTCGGCGTCGGTGACTACGGTCTCGGCGCGACTCCCTACTCCTACAACGTCTCTGACATCCAGGGCCAACTCACGCTGAACGCCCCGCCCAACGTGACCGACCCAGCGTCCTCGGGCCTCATCGAGCCCGGCGGGCAGGCGGACGGCTACGTCGGGAGCTACCACGAGTTCGGCGTTCAGCTGAACACCGTGGCGACGAACATGTCGATTCCGGGCTCCGACGAGGGGTTCTTCTGGACCCAGAACGTCGTCAACTGGAACGACACGGGAATTCACTTCGTCAGCGACACGTTCAACCTGACGAGCGCCACCCAGAATCCGTTCTTCATCGCGCCCGGGACGATCTACTCGGCCTGCGACCTCACCACCCAGGCGGCGATTGACAAGGTCCTGTTCAACTACGGCGGGGTCTTCCAATGCGTCGGCGGCACGGTGCCGATCACCCCGGCGTCGTACCCGATTACGATCCAGCTGTTCAACAACGCCTCGGTGAACGCGCAGGACCGTACCCAGGTCGTCTACGGCTACCGGATCACGGAGGCAGGGACGGGCACAGTGGTCACGGGCGTTGCGGACCGGGTGGTCTTCAACAGCCCCGGTGCCCCGGGCTCGGCCCCAGCGAATAAGCCGGGCTTCTCGATCGACGGATTCGCCGGCGCCCCCTCAGGGCTCTTCCGCGACGCGGAGATCGTCATCGTGGGTGACATCGGCGGAGACAACTCGGTCTTCCGCTCGATCAACGGATCCCTCAGCCTCTGGTACACCAATTCGACGCACCAAGCGTGGCAGACGACCCCGTCCGCCTACAACTTCGGCGGGGACACGGGCGAGACCTCCACCGGCATCGCGGACTACTGGACGCCGAGCCACACGGTCTCGCTGAACCAGGGACCGTCGATGCTCTACGGTTTGTGGAACGCCGACCCGTGGGCCTCCGTGGCCTCGGGCGACATCCACGTCGCTGGCTCGATCACGCCGAACTACGGGTTCGTGTTCGTCAGCAACACGCACCCCGTGATCGACCCTCTGAACGGGGTCGCCCGGGACAACATGAGCTGGCTCCCAACGACGAACACCGGGACGTTCAGCACCTACCTCCCGCCGCTCGGCGCGCCGTGGACGACCCAGTATTGGGTCGAGGGATTCGCGGCGGGCTTCGCCGAGAAGCACGGGCCCGCGATCACCGGCCAGACGACGAGCTACGCGCTCAACCTGAAGGCCGCGCCGAGCGCCCCGCTCAACGCCCCGCTGTACGCGTTCTCGAACGCGCAGGCGGTCAACCTCGCGAAGCACGTGACCGGCTCGTCCGCGGTTCCGCTGATGTTCAGCAACCTGGTGGTGAACATGAACTTCACCTTCGAGCACGTGAACGACTACGCCTACGCGACGTTCGAGGTGTTCAACCTCCAGAACGTGTCGAGCGCCTTCGACGTGAACAACACCTACCAGGGGATGGACGCCCCGACGGAGAACTTCGTCATCTACGACTTCCCCGCGAGCGGTTCCACCGGAGTTCTGTCGACGCCCCCGGCCGTGATCGGACCGCGGGCGTACGCGACCTCGGCGATCAACATCTTTGAGGACAACCACGTCCTGGTCACGAACCAGACGACGGCCGGCGACGGCTACAACCTGCAGGTCGAGCTCTGGAACGACTTGTACGCCTCGGTCTCGCAGATCGTATCGGTCTACGGCTCTTCGGGCGTGTTTGTCGGGGACTCGAGCCAGACTCTGGTAACTGATGTCTCGGCAAGCCTCGGTTCGGACGCGGTGACGGACATCGGCTCGACCGGAACGGTGGGCGCGGAGCTTTCGGCGAACGGGGCTGGCAGCGCCGTCGCGAGCGCGCTTTCGGACGCGGGGGCGGGGTTCTACTCGATCGCTGCGACGAACGGCGCGAGCGGCGTGGTCTCCGGGGAGGACTATGGCGCGGGAGCCGCCTACGACAGCTACTACTACCTGGCCGGGACGAACGGACTCTTGGTGGACGGGGCCTACGCGATCAACGGCTCGGTCGCCGTGAACGCCTCGCTGTCCACGAACGTCCTGGTGACGGACGTTTGGGCCTGGGAGGACTCCTACGGCGTCCGGACGGACGGTTCGCACGGGGTGTACGTGTGGCACGTCTCGGCGCGCGACGGCTCGATCGGAGTCTACCTCTGGCACTCGACCCGCGTCTACGTGGCGGACGTGTTCGCCCTTGGGAACTCCGTCGGAGTCTGGGTGGGCAACTCGAACTCCGTCCAGGTTGAGTGGGTGCACGCAGGGTACCACTCCGTCGGGGTCATCGTCGTGAACTCGACCCACGTCCGAATCTCGCACGTGACCGCGAAGCACAGCTCGATCGCGATCGAGGTCCTGTAGGCGGGATCAAGAACGCGCTCGCCGACGGACCCGTCCTCCCCATCCGGGGGAGGGCGGGCCGAACCATTTCCGCCCTCGAAGGGCTTTGACGACGACGACCGTACTCCCGAACTCCGTGGAGTGGGAGCCGGTTCGGATCACACCTGGTGCCGAGTCGGGCGCCACCTGCCGATAAGGCGCTAACTTGGCCGGCAGCGGGTAGCCCTACGCTTCCGTCGGCTCGACCGACTCCGGCCCGATCCTGCCGCGCCCCATCGAGGCGGAGACCACCGTCCGAACGATCGCTCGCCCGTTCTGCTCCTCGGATCCGGGCGGGCTGCCGACTCGGTCGCGGTCTTCGGCGGATCTATCGGAACACCGCGATGGGAGGCGAGGCGGGGTCAGTAAGTGAGCACGTCGTCGCCGTCGACCCGCTTCGAGATCGTGGCGAGCGGAATCTCTTCGTCGAGCCCTTCGTGCCGAAGCACCATCGAGTCCACGTTGAGGCGGATTACCTGTCCCCGGACCACGGGTTGCTCCCGCTGGTCGTCGTCCAAGCAGTACGAGCCCCACGAGGGCGTCGGTGCCGATGAACCGCGGAAGGTCGACGTGGGCTCGCGCCACCCTTCTCGCATCGCCAAAGCTCGTCACGAGCGCCCCGAGGACACCGGCACTTAGAATCCTTTCGATAGGAACGGACGCTCCCCCGCGCCCCGCCGGCTGCGGTGTCGAAAGAGTCATACCGCCGCTGGTCCCGGCGGCGTCTGACCATGACCAACCCGCTCCCCGAACTGGTACTGCCGATCGAGGAACGGGACCACGTGCTCGGGCCGCTCGGCGCCCCGTACACGCTCGTCGAGTACGGCGACTACGAATCCCGGCAATGCCGGGAAGCCGCCGGTGTCGTTCGAGAGCTCGTGCGCGAGCTCGGCGACGACCTGTGCGTCGCGTTCCGGAACTTTCCGCAACCGAAGGTCCATCCGCGCTCCCAACTGGCCGCCGAGGCCGCGGAGGCGGCGGGCATGCAGGGAAAGTTCTGGCTGATGCACGACCGGTTGTTCGACCACCAGGGGTCCCTTACCGATCGCGAGCTTCGCGACATCGCGAGGACTCTCCCGGTCGAGATGGCCGATTTCGAGCGGGACCTCGCCGCCGGCGAGGCTGCCCGTCGCGTGGCGGAGGACGTCGAATTCGCCACCGAGGACGGGGTGGGCGACACGCCGACGTTCTTCGTCAATGGTACGCTCCACGTCGGACAGTACGAGTTCCTCCCTCTGCTGCGAGCCTTGCAGGGCGCGGCACGCACGTAGACCTCACGCTTCTCTTCCGGGAGCGCTGGTTGAGTTCGTCCGCCCCCCGGCACGCCTACGGGGTGCGGGCCCGGTGCCTGCGGTCGGCGTCTCGCACGAGCATCTTGATCAGCACGATCGGAAGCGCCTGGTCGGGGGGGGAAGTGCAGCGCGGAGTTCGTGCTCAGGTACTTCGCGACCCGCTCCGCGTGAGGGCGCAGGTCCTGAGGTCGAAGATAGAGGGCAATGCCCGCCCGCTGCCATCCAAAGTAGCAGAGTCGTCGCTCGATTCCGACTTCCCCCTTGTAGCTGTAAAAGGGCATTCTGGAGCTGATGCTCTCCTCGGCGTCGCGGGCAGCCTCTCGAACGGCGGCTCGGACCTTTCTCAAGGGGGATTGCGCGACCGAAGGCGCGGCCAGAATGTATTCGTCGACACTTCTTGCCGTGGGCATGAGCCCCGAGGGAGCCGAGGTCGTATGAGCCTCACCCCCCCGGGTCGCGCGCGCCGGTCTGCGTCCTCGTTGACCTACGGTGGGACGGGGCCCAGAGGTGGGCCAGCGGGCGTGGGAAGTCGGGTCCGATGCATCGATTCGTTCGTGTCGTGGAATCACGGCTCGTCGCGGACGAGGAAGGCGCGTCCCTAACTCCCGGTCGTGCTGGGGACACGGATGCGTGCCACTCGAGTACGAATCGATCCTCGGTTGAAACCGCTTGAGAAGCTGGTCGGCAAATGGCGCATCCGAGGGCGTACGCTGGATTCGCGCCGAGACAACATCCACGGGACCGTCGACATCGGGTGGCTGCCAGGCGGCTTCCTGATGCAACAGCGAGGGGAACTTCGCTACCAGGGCCGGAGGGTCCGCAGTCTTGAGATCGTCGGCCACGACCCGACGACGGGGTCCTATCCTTCGTACGTCTATACGGACCTGGCGACCGATCCCCTCCCCTACCGCTGGGAGATCCTGGATGACGGGGTGCTCCATTCCGGGATGGGCGCGACCTTTCGGGGCGTCCTCAGCCGGGACGGGAAGACCCTCTCGGGCGGCTGGAGACCGGCGTCCCGACGGAAGTCGTCTCCGGGTAACTCCTATGACGTGGTCATGACCCGGGCGAGGTAGACGAATCGGGTGGGTTTCCGAAACGGCAGAGTGTCGCCGCTCCTCCGCCCGAGAGTGGCGCCCGGGAAGGCCCTTAATCGAAGAGGTCGATCCCCCTTCGATGTCGCTGGAAGAGAACAAGGCGCTCGTCCGACGCCAGTTCGACCTCCTAAGTGCGGGCGATGTCGAAGGAGCCGCGGCGCTTTGGTCGAACGAGTCCTCAAATCACGGCCGGAAAGCCGGCCCAGAAGGGATCTCCAAGGTGTACGAGAGCCTGCGATCCGTGCACGAGGCTCACGTCCTCCACGAGGTCATTGCCGAGGGGGATTGGGTTGCGGTACGGACGACGTGCTCGGGCGCCCACGTCGCGACCCCGAAGATTCCCGTGAACGGGGGAATCTTCGAGGGCATCGCCCCGACTGGGCGGAGCTACACCGCGCAGCACCTCCACCTGTTTCGAGTGGCGAACGGGAAGATCGTGGAGCACTGGGCCAATCGAGACGACCTGGGTGTGGCACGGCAGATCGGACTCGAGCTCAAGCCGTCCGGCGGATAAGCCGCTTTTGCGAGCTCGATTCGAAGTGGCTCCGAAGTCCTGCGTTCCCGACGGGAACTCAGACGCTCCACCCCGGGCGACGTCCATTCGGGCGGGCTCGCACCCCAGGGGCCCGGGACAGGGTCGGCCCGCGTGAAGTATCCCGTCGACCGCGTCGGGACTCGCTTGGACCCGTGCATCTCAGAAACCATGAAGACTCGTGCTTCAATTGACCGGAGCGATGCCCGGCCCCAACCGCGATGTCGACGCCATCATCGAAGCGACCCCAGACGAGCGCAAGGTCCTCCTTGCTAGGCTCCGTAAGATCATCCACGCGAGCGACCCCGAGATTGTCGAGACGGTCAAATGGAGGAAGCCGAGCAATCCGCTCGGCGCGGCGGTGTTCGAGCACGACGGCATCGTGTGCATCCTCATCCCCCTGAAGGGGCGCGTCCGAATCAGCTTCGCCGAAGGTTCGAGCCTTCCCGACCCCAAGAAGCTCTTCAATGCGCAGCTCAACGGAGGGTCAAGGGCCATCGACTTCCCGGTGGGAGTTGAAATTGACGCGGCCGGTGTGAAGGCGATCGTCCGAGCCGGCGTGGAGCGCCGGAGGCATGGCGAGCCCCGCCGTACGAGGGGCCCCACGCCCGGTGTTAAGAAGAACGCGCCGCGCTGACGAGATTCGCGCCCGTTGCTGCCCGGATCCTTCGTGAGTGCTCTCGGGACTGCCGGTGCGCCGGCGGAAAGCGTCTCGGAATTGCCCTCCCGGAAGAAGCCCAGGGCCCCGCGCGAACGACTCTCTGCGACGATACCGCGAGGGGCCGGGACCGAGTTGCCCGATGGCTAACCGAATTTCCGCATCCCGAGGAGACGAGGGCAACGATTCCGCCGCCCACCAGCGTGTCCGGGGGCCTGCCTGCAGTTCGCCCTCCGGCTCGGTTCAAGGCGTTGGGCGGGTGGCAACGCCCCCGGGCACGAGTCTGGCCCGCTTCCGTCGGCTCCGCGCAATTTGGACCGGAGTACCGCCGATCGCCCCGGCTTCGTATCGATTAGGACGCCGATGGAGGAGGACGGCGACGCCGTCGGGATCGCCACACGATCCCACGCGTCGCGATCGCACTCGCAGTCCCGCCAAATCCGGCCCCCGCAGCGAGGAGCGTCGAAGGAACGGCCGGAGTGGTGGGACCGGCGTCTGCTCGGAAGAGGATAGTTTGGTTCGTAGGGCCCGCGACCTTAACCGTGCCCGCGGAGGGAGTAGCACTGAACCCGGGTACGGGCCCTACCGAGAACGAAGACGTCCCGGTCGGGACGTCCCGGAACACGATTTGCCCAGCTCCCTGCTCCGTCACGTTCGAGAAGGTGACCGTCCAACTGCTGCCCGCGGGAAGCCCGGTCTCCCAAAACTCGACCGCGGCCGAGCCCGTCACAATCACGCTCAACGACCCCGAGAGCCAGTTGGAAACGTAGAGGGAACCGAGCGGGCCGTCCGGCGCGAGCCCACCTAGTCCCCCGGGGCGAGTCCCACAGCGAGGTCTGCCAGGACCGTCTCGGTCGAAGGGTCGATCGCGCTGAGGTTGTCGTCGCCCGAATTCGCGACGTAGACGAGCCCATTGGCTGGGTCGTACGAGATGGCACCCGGGTCGTCGCCAACGGATACGTTCGTCACGGGGTGTAGGGTGGTGGCGGAGCTAACGTTCACGTCGTCGTTCGAGTTGCTCAGGACGTAGAGGTTCTGATTGTTCGGATCCAGCGCAATCCCGACCGGGTCGGCTCCGACGGAGAACGAGCCAAGCAGTGTTCCGTTGGCCGGGTCATACTCGCTGACGCTGGCCAAGTTATCGTTTGCCACGAACAGACGGGAGCTCGCCGCATCGAACGCGAACGCGTCCGGGCCGGAATTGGGCACCACCGAGAAATTCCGCACCACGGAATCACCCGAGAGGACGGAGATTGTCGAGTTGCCGGCGTTCGCGACGAACATCTCCCCTGAGCCCGGGTCCGCGACGACCGCGTCGGGAGAAGCGCCGACCGGAACCGTGGCCACGACTCCCGTGGCGTTCAAGATGGAGACATTGTCCGACTGCAGGTTCGCGACGTACAGATCGCCGTCGACCGGATCGTACGCAAGGGACGCTGGGGTCTCGCCGACGGAGATCGCGCTCTCCACGTCCCCCGTCGCAATGCTGACCTGAATCACCTGGCCCGTGTCCCGCAGGGCCACCGCCATGCACCCCGTGATCGGGTCGTAGGCTTCGGCGCCCGGGGTGGTCCCCAGTTGGATAGGAGGAATCGGTACCAAGGTCGAGGCGTTGAACCGGGTGATGCGGTCCGTGCCGGTCGGCCCGTACGCACCGGCCGCCACATACACTTCGGCGGGCGAGCCCGCTACCAGGATCCCGGTCGCGCTCCCACTCGCCGGCAAGGTGGTTGCCAAGGTGGGGGTGGCGGTGGCGTTGATGACCGCCAGGTGGCTCCCGCCCCACTCGCTCCCCAGCACCACCCCCGCGTCGAAGGAGGGGTCGAACGCGAATCCCCAGAATCCCCCCGGAGCATCGGTCTGCGGTATCGTCCCGATCACCGAGTTCGTGGCCCCCGAAACGATGGAAGCCCCGCCGTCCACGATGGGAACGAACAGGTCTCCATCGGAAGGGGCATAGCCGATCGGTCCCCCGCCGCCAATGGCCCCGCCAGACGACACCTCGATAGATGTGACCGTTGCCCCGGTCGACGCGTTGAACACCGAGACATTGTTCCCGTCCGCGTTCTCGACGTACAGCTCCCCATTTTCCGGATCGTAGACGTCCCACCAGGGGTCCGGCCCCGCCGTCAGCTGGCCAACGATGCTGTTGTTGCTCCCGTCGATGACGCCAACCTCTCCGGCGGATGCCGATACGGTCACGAACAGACGGTCGTTGATCGGGTCCAACGCGATTGCCACCGGGTCGCTCGTGGCCCCGGTATCAATCGAGGTGACCACGGAGTCGTTCGTCGGGTCAATCACCAGCACCTGGGACGAACGCCAATCCACGGCGTACACGTACCCATTATCCGGGTCGTACAGCACGTCGTCGGGCTGGATCCCGTCGACGATGTTCCCAGTCACGGTGCCGGTCGCGCTGTCGATCACGGCCACGCCCCCGGCGTCGCCCTGGCCGAGGCCCGAGTCCGGGTAGGGGTCGTAGCTCACGAAAATCTTCCCTGCAGAAGGGTCGTACGTGAGGAAGTTGGGCCCGAGCTGGTTGAGGGTGCCCGCATCGTTCCCAGCGGTCAGTGTGCCCGAGGTCGTGCTGATCGTGTCCGCGACCAACCCGACGGGGGGGGTCACCCCGGACGGAGGGAGGAGATCGGTATCGGGGCCGCCAAAGATGTGGGCAGGCGAGAGAATGGAGGGTGGTGCGGCGGAAACGACCCAGAGACCAATCGTGCCGAGCAGAAACCCTGCTACGATGATCGCGGCAGTCCGCATCAGTTTCTCCAGAGATGCAGGTGTCTCATAACCCGAAGTCTCTCGTCCTCCGCATCGGCCCCGCATCTCTGGACGCTGTGCCGTCTACAATCTGGTGCCAGACCCTCGCTCGGCTCGACAGCAAGGGGTCCGTTCCGAAAGGTCTTGACTCGACGCTTAGGCGGCGACCACCGTCAAGGCGGTCACTGACGAGACCTCGACAGGAGAGGGCTCGAGGTCCGCGATACAGACTGCCCAGGTGAACGGCGGAAGCACTCCTGTCGTGCCGTTCAAACTGAAGGCAAAGGACGAGAGGTCGACATATCCCGAGTGAAACGTGGCGTTCCACGAGAGCGGAGGCACATAGCCGATCGACGGCGCACATGACCAGTCGAAGTGGCTCAGCGCCCCCATCAAATCACATCCATCGACGGCAGGAATGACCCAAACTTGGGACGCGCCTTGGACCGAGAGGACCCCGTGCAGGGTCGAGTTCGTTGCCTCCGTGAAGGAGAGAATGAGCGCTTGGGAGGCGCAAATGTACGAGCCCGCCTCGTTTTGAGTGCACCAAGAGGAGATTGGTCCGAGGGACCACGACTCACCGGCGGGGGCGAGCCCACAAGTCGTACTGGACTGCTGAGTGCAGTTAGCCCAAACGCCCTCTCCAGCGCCGGACCCACCGCCGACCGGAGCGGAGCCGCGGATAGGAGTGGACGCGGGTGAACCCGCGAACGCAAAGATGACTCCGGTGACGACCAGTATCGCGGCCGCCATGACCGCGTTCGCGGTCCGCCCTGGAGCGGACCGGAACGTAAAGTCTGGCGACGACGACACTAGTCTACACCCCTGGTCGATAACACCCCCAGGAGCAGATACCCCTATCACACCCGGACGAACCCCATCAGTCCCGGGCACTTCCCCCGTGGCCGAGCTCTGCCGACGTGCCCGACAAGGGCGTCTCTTGGCAAAGCCGGCCGCTCTTGGTCCGCTCTAACTTTGTTCAAAGGAACGCTTTCTCGGCGCGGCCGCCCTTTCTCCGGCCCCACCACCTTCCGGCGGCCTCGACCGCCGCCAGGCCACCCCAAGCGACACCGACTGCGCCGAACACCCCTCCGAGGATTGGGCCCTGCAACGCATACCGGACTGGGATCGACGTCACCTGAGTAGAGTTTGTGGAAGCCATCAGCCAGACTTGGTAGTAGTGGCCGGGCGTCGCGACGAATCCTGTGTTCCCCCCTGTATCGACTTCTGTAGCCCCGACGAAGGTGTAATTCCCCGTTAGAGTGCACCGTTGCTTGCCGCAATCGAAGATGAGCAGATACGTCAAGTTGGTGACTTGGGGAGGGTAGCCATAACGCGACGGACCGCACAAGCCGGTGCAGCCCGGGGGATAGACGGTCCCCCAGCTCAGAAGGACGTCGACGGCAGATCCGGTCCACGATGCGGTGGCGGGAATCGGGACATCAAGCCACTGCCCCGAATCCAAGAGTGTTGTGTAGACCCGACCCTGGCTCACCGGTGCTCCGACCAGGGCGGACCCCACCACGATCAGCGCCGTCACGACGGCGTAGAGTCGCCAATCCATTGCGGATGCGAGTTCGTGTCGGACTACATAGAGATTCGACGCCGGGTTGCGGCGATCCTAGGAGATCCCCTGAAGTCCCACGACCACCCGGGGTGTGAGGCAGCCAGAACCATTGCCGAACCGCGCGGTTTGCGGTAGTACCAGCGTCGGCGCAGGACCAGATGAGTCGTTCGGTTCGACCCCTCAGTTAACTGTCCAAAGACGGGCGCGTAATCCCCCCGAACCCGAAGACTGGCGAAGTCCGGTTCTCTGATCGGTTCCAGCTGACCATTCGCAATGCCGACCGCGACCGCCCTTCCCAAGTCGAAATGAGGTGCTCCCGGCGGGAGTTTCCCCGGTCGGCGGGGACCGCCGGCCCGTTTTGAACCCGCGTCAGAGGCTCGAGAGGCCTCTATCCTTGACCACTAGACTACGGGAGCAGCCTCGGGCTCGGTATCGGGCGCGCTCTTTGAGGCTTTCGCACGTCGCGCCGATGGTCCGACGGCGGCGGCAACACCTAAGAGCCTCCCGCGGCTGAACGCCGTCGTGACCCCCCCGGTCAAGGCACGAAGTGGACACCTCATCCTCGAGGGACGGCTTTCGTACTCCGACCTCACGCGGGTCTATCCGGACATCCACCGGAAGGTCGTCGAGGCGAACCGGCCGTTCCAGAAGGAATCCGAACCGCTCCTCCCCGAGGTCCTCCTCGAGGAGAACCTCCGCGATCTGCGGGCCGACCGGAAGCCGGCCGGGTACAACCGGTCCGACCCGTTCGCGCTCCGGCTCATCTTCCCGATCTGCGACCGGCGGCACCCGGAGTTCTACTTCTCGAAGCCCGCGCGATGCCAGGAGATCGTCCAGATCACCGAGCAGGTCTCCCAGCTGCTCCGCCGACGGGGGCTGAAGCACGCGGTCGAGTACGACCGCCTTCCCCTCGGCCAACCTCGGGGCCTTCCTCCCGTCCCACCGGTCGGCAGCGGGACGGGGGCCGTCGGCCTCGGCTGACCGGGCGAACTCGGGGGAGGGCCCTCGGCGCGCCCTCGGTCGTGCGCTTACGGGTTCGGTCGCTTGAACGGCCAGAACGCGGTCGTCGTCTCGGCGGGCTTCGGCTGGCCCTGGAGGAGCTTCAGCGCCTCCCGGGCCTTGTCGAGCGCCTTCTGGTAGTCCTCGGCCCGGGTGCGGATCGACTCTTCGAGGAGCTTCCGGGCGTCGGTCGTGTCGATGTGCCGTTCGGAGGCCTTCGAGAGCGCCGAGTCGATTAGGTAGTGGATGTTCAGGAGCTCGCGGTGGAGCGCCTTCCGCTGGTTGAGCTCCTCCTCGACGGCGAGGAGGGTCCGGGCCCCTTCGACGAGCTCGCCGGATTGCACGAGACCCTCGACGGAGCCGAGCCGTTCGGGGAGGGTGCCGAGCGTGACGTTCAGCCCGTCCCGCGCGAAGAGGAGCTCGGTCTCGACCGACCGGCGACGCTCCGCGAGCCGGGCCTCGACGAGGTTGGCGAGCCGCTCGTTCCCCTGGCGGACGTTCGCCTCGACGCTGGCGTACTTTCCGGCCTCGAGCGCGATCTTCGCCTCGCTGAACAGCTCCATCACCGGCGTCGTGTCGAGGCCGAGCTTCTCGCCGACCCAGACCCGCTCCTTCAGGAGGTGGACCGACCGCTCGAGGGTCGCGATCCGGCCCAGGCGGGCGCGAGCCTCCTCCTCGGTGATCCGCTGGACCGCGAGCGGGTACTCGCGGCGCTCGCGGGCGTCCTGGATGCCGAGCTGCGCCTGCGCTCGGGCTTCGGCCTCCGGTCCGGCGGGGTCGAGGTTCGGGTCGTAGATCGAATCGAGGTCCCGACGGCGCGCGTCGAGGAGCCGGTCGAGCGATTCGTACGCCGCGACGCGGGCCCGGTCGAGCGCGTCCGAGGCCCGCTTCCACTCGCGCGCGGGGATCGCCGTCTCGGCCTCCGCCACCGCCGCCTCGACCGCCTCGTTGCGACCGGTTCCCGCCGCGGTCATCGTCTCGACGAGCGAATGGATCGAGGCGAACGAGCCCGCGTACAGCCGCTCGACGGCCCAGCGGGCCATGTCGGCCGCTTCGCGCGCCGTGTGGGTCGCGCTCGGATACTCGCCGGCCTGGGAGTGGTGGCGGGCCTTTTCGAGGGACTGGAGGACCTCGTCGACGTCGGCCCCGAGCTCGAGCGCCTCCTTCACTTGCCGGTCGGCCCCGTCGAGGGCGTCGCGGGCCCGCCGCTGCTGCTCGCGGGAGGCGGCGAGTTGGTCGGTCGCCTCGAGGGCGAGCTCGAACACCGAGGGGAATTGCTTCTGCTCGAACGCGTGCTTCGCCTTCCGGACGTGCTCGATCGCCATCGGGGCGCGCACGCCGTCGTGCTCCGCCTCGCCGAGCTTCGCTTCGACCGTCTCGAGCGCCGCCCGGGCGATCGTGGTCTGGAGCTCGACCCGCTCGATCTCCCCCTCGCTCTGCGCGGCGAGGGTGAGCGCCTCGATCGCCCGGCCCTCCTCGAGCGCCTGCCGCGCGCGGGAGAGGAGGTTCTCGGCGACGGTCGTCGGAGATCCTTCCTGCCGGACGTGGACGACCATCCCCTGGAGGTTCGCGAGGGTCTTCGCTACGTGGTTGTGGGTCGCCTGGATGAGCTCCCGCTCGAGCGGTCCGCCGAGCTCGATCGCCCTGGCGTACTGCTTCCGGCCGAGGTACGATTCGACCTCCGCGAGCCGTTGCTGGAGTCCGGGGTTCGCCGCGCGGACGATCTCGGCCTCGGCGAACGCCTCCCGCGACCGTTTCACGGCGCGTTCGGCCTGCTCGAGGAAGCCTCGCGTCTCGATGAGACGGGCCCGGACGGTCTCGATCCGGACCGCGACCCCGGTCGGGATCGGCGTGGCGAGCCCCCGGCGCGCGTCGCCGAGCTCCTCGACGACCGTGGTCGTGTCGACGCCGGCGGCCCGGGCGATGTCGAGCTCCTGCTCGAGCGAGCGAACGTTCTCCTCGAGGACCGGGCGGAGGAGCTGGAGGAGGGTCTCCTGGGCCCCCTCGGCGACCTCGAGCGCCTTCCGGGGGTCGCCGGCGGTGAGCGCGGCCCGGCCGCGGTCGACCTCGGCCCGATAGACGTCGGTGGTGAGTCCGAGCCGCTGGGCGTCCTCGAGGAGGAGCTCAACCGTCGTGAACCGGCGGGCAGCGTTCGACGACGCTCGCTCCGTCGCGAGGACGTCCTCGAGGCTCCGGAGCTTCGCCTTCGCCCCGGCGAAATCGAGGGCCTGGTAGGCGAGCCGGGTCTCCCGGATCTGTTCGCGATAGGTGTCGACCGGGACGCCGTCGTCCTTCAGCCCCTGCCAGAGGTCGCCCGCCCGCTGGAGCCCCTCGACGATCGCTTCCGCGGTCCGGCGCATCTCCGACGCCTCCTCCTCGACCGCCTTGGCCGTCTGGAACGCCTCGGCGAACCGGTGCTCGCGCGCGGCGTCCTGCGCCTTGTCGAACCGCTCGCGAAGCACGGCGGTGTCGAGCCCCATCTTGCCGAGCTCGACGAGGGCGAGCTTCGCGTGGGAGACCGACTCCTCGCTCCGGACGAGCTGCTGCTGCTGGGCGCGCGTCCGGATCTCCTGCGAGGCCCGGGACGCCTTGACGAACTCGCCCATGTTGAAGATCTGCTGGACCTCGTCGATCTGGCGCTGGATCTCGTCGCCGGCGCCGCCCATCGCCTCGAGGGCGCGACCTTCCTCCTCGAGCGCCTCGACGAGCGAGGAGGCGTGGGCCGCGAACACGGCCGCGAACTCCCGCTCGGCCCGCTTGAGGCTCTCCAGGGAGGCGACGACGTCCTCCTTCACGCGGAGCGAGACGTCGGCATCCGCCAGGAGCCTCCGGGCCGGGGCGACGAGAGCGTCGTCGTGGATCTCCCCGAAGCCGTGCTCGAGCTCTTCGACGACGCGGGCCACGTACAGGCCCGGCCGCCGTCCTTAGCTCGACCTCGCAGGCGGCGAGGAGCTCCCCGGCATCGGCGAGCGCGCCGTCGGCGAGGGTCTGCCGGGCCTTGGCGAGGGACGCCTCGGTCCCCGCGGGGAGGAACCCCCGCTCACGGGCCACCTCGACGATCTTCGCGACCCGGTCGGCGAGGAGCTCGAGATGCTCGAGCGCGGTCCGCCCGAGCCGCCGCATCGTCTCGCGGATCGCCTCCCGGGCCGGCCCGACCTCGAACTTCTCGATCCGGTCCTGGGCGGCGCGGAGCGGCTCGTGGTACGGCTGAACCGGGACCTGCAGCGCCGAAAGCCGGTCGAGAAGTCCCCGGAGCGATTCGGCCTCCTCGCGGGCCCCCTCGAGGTCCTCGGTGAGCCGGCTCGCCCGGTCCATCGCCTCCTGGCTGGCGGCGAGCGCCTCACTGTAGATCTTCAGTCGGAGCGCCTCGCGGGCCCGGTTCATCGCCGCGAACACTTCGGAGGCGTCCCGCCCGAGCCACCGGGCCTCGACGAGCTTCGGCCGTACCTCGTCGAGGAGGCCGGCGACGATGCCGACGACCGGCTCCTCGGTGACCTGGCGGGCCTTGGTCAGGAGCTGCGGGAGCTCCGCCGGGCTCGCGCCGGGGACCTGGCCGAGGAGCTCCTCGACCTCCACGAGCCCCCCGCTGACATCGGTCCCCGAGCCGCGGAGCGACTCGAGGGTCGCCTTGAGCGTGCTCACGGCGCCCTGCACCCGACCCCGAAGCTCTTCGCCGACGTCGGCGCTCGCCCGTTCGATCGCGGGAACGGTCTCGTCCCACTGGAGCGCGGGCGCCCCCTGGTCGGTCGCGAGGGCCGAGTCGAGCGTCGCGTGCGCCGAGCCGAGGTCGCGGGCCGCGAGCAGGATCAATTGGCCGGCGGCCCGGACGAGTTCCCGTCGCTCGATCGCCGCGGGGACCTGCCCGCGGATCTCGCCGTTGAGCTGCTCGAGCGCCTCGTCGACCTTCCCCTCCCCGATCGGGGCGATCGCCTGGCGGAACCGTCCGTCGAGGGTGGTCATCTGTTCGTCCGGAACCCCGGCCCACTTGGCGACGGCGCGGGCCCGCTCCCGGAGTTGGAGCGAAAACTCGGTCTGGGACTGACGGACGACGCGGAAGAGGCTCGCGATCCGCTCGACGGCGACCGGGAGTTCGTCGGTGATCGTCGTCGCCGCGAGCTGGTCGATCAGCGCGGGAGCGTCGGCGGGGAGCGGGGCGTTCGCCTTCTGGAGCGCCCGGGCCCGCTCGAGGACGATCGTCCGGCGCTCCTCGAGGGCCGGCGCGACCGACCGCTGGATGTACGCGACGAAGTCGCGCCCCGTCAGCTCGACCGCCTCCCAGTCGGACTTCCGCGTCAGCTCGCGGAGCTTGGTGATCCGTTCGGGAGTCTCGGAGAGGTTGACCCCGATCTCCTCGAGGAGCTTCAGCCGGTCCTCGACCTCCGCCGTCGCCTGGTCGGCGAGCTGGCGGCGCTTTTTCAGCGACTCCGCCTTCTCCTGCAGGATCCGGGTCAGGCGGGAGGACGGGACGCTCCCCAGGCCCCCACCCGTACCGGACATGGCTAGCGCCTGCGGAACCGCCCGGCCGACGCCGCCGGAGCGGGGGCGACGGGCGCAGGAAAAAGATGCGGGGCCCTCGATATAAAGCGTGACCTTCGCGGGGCCGGCGACGCGTGGCGTCGGGCTACGGGCGCGTGATACGACGCTTTCCCATCGCGTCGAGGTACTGGACCTCGGACCCGGGGGTGAGCTGACCCTTCAGCTCCGCCTCGAGCGGGAGGCTGAACGTCTCGTAGTTCTCGAGGTCCATCAACTGGACCTCCGCGTCTGTGAGCGAGAGGACCTGCGCCTGCTTCTTGCCGATCATCGGAACGAGGACCTTGTGCTTCACCGGGAACACGACGCTCCGCTTCGAGCCGTCGAAGAGTCCGATGGCGTCGATCCGGGCCTTCGCTTCGCCGTGCTTCCCCGGTTTGGAGGTCTGGATGGAGAGGATCCGGCACGGTTCCTCGTCGATGAGCATGTAGCGGCCTTCCTTCAGCTCGCGGACCTCCTGCTGCGTCCACGCCATCGATGGGTCCCTTCCGGTCGCCTCGGAGGAAATCCGGCGGATAACCGTTGCTCATGTCTCCGACGGCGGAGGCTCGGCGACGAGCGAGGGTTTATCGCCGCCTCGCCCCCATCGTACCCTCGCGGACCGCTCGGCGGACCGCGTCTCGCATGGAGCGGCTCGCGGAACGCTACGACCCGGTCGAGATCGAGTCGGTGAGCCGGGCGTTCTGGCAGGAGCGGGCCCGCCGTCGGGACGCCGACCCCGGGGCGCGTCGGACGGGACGCCCGATCCGCCAGTTCCTCGGCACCCTCGCGCCGGCGGAGTCCGTGGCGAGCATGCTCCAGCGGAGCGTCGTCGCGGACGCTGAGGCCCGGTTCCTCCGGCTCTGCGGCCGGCGCGTCGAACCGTCGCTGCGGGTCCGCGTGCCGTGGCTCGGGCCCGGCCCGGAGGAGAGCGTCGCCCGGCTGGTCCGCGCGGGAGTCGGCGCCCCCAGTCCCGACCCCGACGGGCTCGCCGAACGGCGGCAGTGGATGCTCGGACGCCTCGCCGACGGCCGGGTCCTCGTGGCGCGGGACCTCCCGCTCCGGGTCTGCCCCCGCTGCGAATCCCCGCGGACTCCCGAGACGATCGTCTACGAGTCCGCCCCGGGGCACGCGTACCTCGTCCGGTTCCCCCTCCCGGACGCCGGCGAACCGACCTCCCTTCTCGTCTGGACCGACGAGGTCTGGAAGCTGCTCGGCACCGTCGCGCTCCTCGTGAACCCGGAGACCCCGTACGTCGTGGCCCGGTACACGCGCCGCGGCGCCACCGAACGGGTCATCGTCTCCCGGAGCGCGCTCGCCCGGCTCTCCGAATGGCTCCCAGGGAGCGAGGTCGAGGTCCTCGAGGAGAAGCTCGGTGCCGACCTCGCGGGGACCGCCTACCGGCATCCGCTCACGCTCGAGTATCCTCCGTTGGCGGACCCGATCTCGCCGGCGGGGACCGTCGTCGCCTCGAACGACGTGAGCGACACGGGGTCCGGGATCGTTACCCTCACCCCGGCTCACGGCGCCGGAGACGCGGCGGTGGCGCGGGCCCATCGGATGGAGGGACCGGCGGTCGTGGGTTCGGATGGCCGAATCGAGTCCGCCAAGTCCCACAAGTACGCCGGCCTCGAGCTCGACCACGCCGAGGCGTTCATCCTCCGCGACCTCGCCGAGGGCGGGTCGCTCTTCGCCGAGCTGGTGGTCCGCCGGGGGGTTCCGCACTGCGGCGTCTGCGGGTCCCCGCTCCGGTGGGTCCCCGGACGGGCGTGGTGCCTGGAACCCGGGCGTCTGACCGCCGAATCGCTCGGCCAGTTCGCCCGCCTCCTGCCGGACGATACGGTGCCGCTCACGAACGAGGTCGTCCCCTGGACCGTGAGCGGGTCGACCACGAGCGTGCAGCCGGCCGACCCCCTCCTTTCGGAGTGTTCCCAGTGCGAGCGGCTCTCGACGGCGGCCACGGGCGAACGGTGCGCGTGCGGGGGCGCGTTCGTCGGAGTCCGGAGGATGCTCCTCCCCGCGTTCCGCGAGGCGATCGACACCTGGGCCTCCGCGAGGGACCTCGACGCCTCCGACCCCGTCCGCCTCTACCTGCTGGGCCGGCGGCGGACCCCGGCGCTCCTCCACCACCTCGCGGCCCGCGAGGCGCTGGACGCCCCGCCGACCGACCTCCGTCTGATCACGCTCCCGACGCTCCCCCCGGGCGACCTCGACCCGGCGTACGGACAGGACGCGCTCCGGGCGGCGCTCCTCCGAACGTCCGCGCCCCCCGGAGCCTCGCGGCCCTCTCGGGACGGGTCGTCCAGGAGGCCCGCCGGATGCGGAAGCTCTGGGCGGTGGCGAGACGGATCCTCGAGCAGTCGATCGCCGACGGGTTCGTTCCGGACGGCGCGGTCGCCGCGCACGTCGCGGAGCTGAGCGAGGAGGACCGGGCGTTCCTCTCGACGTTCGAGCGGGTCCGGGCCGAGGTCCGGCAGGCGTACGACGCGGGCCAGCTCGCGCAGGCGCAGGGGACGCTCGCGACGTTCGTCGAGGACGACCTCCGGTGCGGGTACCTGCCGATGACGGCGTCCCGGCTCGCGCTCCCCGGGCTTCCCCCGGAGAAGGTCGCCGTCTATCGGGTCCTCCACCACGTCCTCCCCAACTGGGCCGACCTGTACGCGCCGGTCGCCCCGTTCGCGATGGAGGCGATCCACCGGGCGTTCCGCTCGGACGGGACGTCGATCTTCGAGCGCTCGTTCGCGCCGGGGCTCGACGCGGTCCGGAACGTCGAGGGAGAGGGGGACTACGACCTGTGGCTCTCGGTCGCCGGCGCGGTCCGGCTCGGTCGCCGGGGGATGGGAGTCCCGGCCACGACCGTGCTGCCGAAGGCGATCCTGCTCGCCGAGGACGAGGTCGTGGCGGGGCGGTTGCGGGCGACGTCGTCGACGCTCGGCCGGCTCCTCCCCGTCGCCGAACTCATCGTCAGTTCCCCGGACCACCCGTGGGACGGGCGGCACGTCGAGGTTCGACCGGTTCTCGCCGCGATCCAGCGGACGTACGGGGCCCAGTCGGCCCGCGTCGTCCGGATCCTCGAGCAGATCCCCGCGCGGAAGGTCCAGGAAGGGATCCGCGCGGGAACCCTCAGCGTGGTGTTCGATGGGAGGCAGATGCCGATCCTCCCGGGGATGATCGAGCTGGAGGAGTCGCTCCCCCCGGACGTCGTGCCGGTGCCGTGGGGGCGGGGGGAGCTGCTCCTCGCGCTCCCTCCGGACACCGGCCCCCACCGCCGCCGCGCCCCGGCGCTCTCCCTCGACGGGTACCGGGTCGTCCGACACGTCGCCCGGCGCCTGAAGCGGGCCGGAGGGGTGACCCCCGAGCTCCTCGTGGTCGCCGCCGACACCGCCCTCGGCGAGGAGATCGCGAAGCACGCCGCCGCCATCGCGGAGTACCTCGGGGTCGGCCAGGTCGCCGTCAACGACGGCACGATCACGATGCCGCCGGCGGAGACGACGTCCGGACGGGGACGGCGCGGCAACCGGTGGCGCGTTTACGTTCCGGGAGTCCCGGCGCCTCCCCCCGGTCGAAACCTGGGCCTAAAGCGCGGGGCAAGGGACGGGTTCCGGAGTTCCTCGTGCCCCGGCCCGAGGCGGAGGCGATCGAATTCCTCGACCAGGCGGTTCTCGACCGGGAATCGACGGTCCGGGAGATCGTTGACCAGGTTGACCGGGCCGTCGGTCGCCCCATCGTGGGACCGGCCAAGGTCGGGCTCGCGTTCGACGCCGGATTCCAGACGTTCGAGGGGCTTTCCCACGCCCCCTTCGAGCAGCTCGTCGCCGTCCCGGGGTTCGGTCCGTTCGTCGCGGCGGAGCTCATCGGGGCGTTCGGAGGGCACGTCCCGCCCCGGCCGGCCCGACCGCGTCCAGGTCCTCCACCGTCCCGGCTCCGACGACCCGGGGCCGAGCGGCGAATCTTCCCAACTCGAACCTCCCGGCGTGATCTCCGAGCCCGGTCGATTCCACCCCCCCGACTCCGGAACCTCCGCCGACCCCGCCCCTCCTCTCCGCTCCCCCTCCGCCGGGTCCCGCGCCCTCCCCGGGGCCCGCCCTGGCCGCCGGGTCGGAGGTTCGGCCCCGAGCGGTGTTCCCCCTCGCTCCGCCGCGGCGGCCGGAGTCCCCGTCCCTCGCCCTTCACCCGATCGTGGGCCCCGTCGACGACGCGCCGCCTCCTCCCCCACCGCCGGTCGCGCCCTCGGGCCCCCCCTCCGGGGTCCGACTGTCCCTGAGCGGCCGGGAGGACGAGGCCTGGCGGAAGTTCCTCGACGCGACGAGCGCCGGCCACCGGGGGCTCTGCCTGAGCCGCGAGTTCCCCGAGCGGCGCCGCGCCCTCCTCGGTCCCCGGGACGTCGAGGTCGTCTGGCTCTCGAACGTGGGCAAGGGGTCGGCGGTCCGACCCGGGGACCTGCCGGGGCTGACGGCGATCCTCACGAAAGCGCTGTCCGAGCGGGACGTGACGGCGGTGTTCGTCGAGGGAGGAGAATACCTGGTCCGCCTCCACGGCGCGGGTCCAATCGCGGCCCTGCTGACCGAGCTCGATGGTCTCGCCGTCCAGAAGAGCGCGCGGGTCTGGCTTCCGATCAATCCGGCGCTCATGGCCGCCGGCGATGTCGACGCGCTCACCGCGGCGGTCGGGTCGGAAGCGGCCGACCGGCCGGAGTAGCGCCCCCGCACGAGTTCCGGCGGACTTCGGAGGTCCGAACGGCCCGGCGGGTGGGGATTCGCAGTACGGGTCCAGAACACGGACACCGGAGAGCGCAAAGGCCGCAGGGTTGATATCCCGGGATTTACAGGATAGTTGCTCGCCGACCCCACCGGCGAGGCACCGGGTCCTCGCTCCGCCGGGCACGGAACGGCACCGGGAACCATGACAACGGCCGACTCCCCGCGGGCGACGAGCTTCGCCGGCCCCGGCGAGGTGCGTCACGCGGAAGTGTCGCGCGACACGGACGGCAATCGCCGTCTCAGGCCGTCGAGCCGTCCGTACGAAGATATTCCCCGCGACCTGCCAGCGGAACTTGTCGCAGAGTACCGTGCCGTGCTCAGCGAGCTCGATTGGCTCGTGGCCACCTTGAGGGTTCCGCCCGAGGCCGAGCCGTCTCCCCCGCGCGCCGCGATGGGCCCCCGCGAGGTGGCGACCGAACGACCCCGACTGGAGCGTCGCCCACCCGACCCAATCCCCGAGCCGGACGACCGCTGGGGCGAGCCGAGTCCCTACCTGGACGAGCGGCTCGCGGCCGCGCGCGTGTTCGCGGCGAACCTGTCGAACGAGTTCGGCCGGATCGAGCGCCGCACCCGCGGCCTCCGCGGGTCGGTCGCCGACCTCCAGACCGAGCTCAACCGGGCGTCCGAGGAGCTCGCGTTCCTCCGGTCGAACGGGGGCTTCGACGGGCCGGAGGACGAGGACGAACCGTCGACCGCGCGCCGCTCCCCGCTCCCTCCGCCGAGCCCCGAGGCCCGGGTGCGTGCGGCGTCGGCCCCGACCGCCCGGACCGACCCGCTGCCGGCGTTCGGCGGATTCACGGCGGCCCGGTACGACGCCACGGTGCGGGACACCCAGTCCCGGCACGGGCGGGTCGCCGCGTTCACCGTCGCCCTCGCCGTGGCGATCAGCTCGGTCCTCCTCACGCTGACGTACTTCTCGCACGAGGCGATGCCGGTGTGGTGGCTCGCGGTCCTCCCCGTCGTATGGATGATCCCCGTGCCGTTCTTCCTCATCTCGTTCCGCAGCACGCACCGGCTCCTCCGTCGGGAACGGCTCGAGCTGTCGGAGGCGGCGTGAGACCGCCGACCGTGATCTTCCAGGTCACGGCGATCGGGAAGAATCCACGGGCCCTCGCGGCCTCGGTCGGGTCGGTCCTCCACTGGCTCCGCCACACCCCCCGGCTCACCTACCGCGCCCTCGTCTGGCTGGTCATCGAGCCGGACGGCTACGCGACGGCGCCCGCCCTCTACGATTCGATCCGGCGCGGGGGCGTCCGGCTGCTCATCGTCCCAAAGGAGTACGCGACCCCGCTCGGGACGACCGGGAAGGCCCGGGCCCTCCAGTACGCCTGCGAGGTCCGGCGCCACCTCGGCCTCTCCGGTCCGACGGTCTGGACCTACCACCAGGACGAGGAGACCTGCGTGGGCGAGGACACGCTCCAGGGGATCGCATCGTTCGTCCGACAGACCGACCGGTTCGTCGGTACCGGGGTGATCCTCTACCCCCTCGACTGGACCGGCTCGCCGAGCCACGTCCAGGAGCTGACCCGCTCCTACGACGACTTCCGCGTCCTCGAATCGATGACCAGCCCCGGGAACCCGACGTCCGGGTTCCACGGGTCCCACTTCCTTGCCCGGGCGGACGTCGAGGAGCTGATCGGGTGGGACTCGGCAGGGTACGCCCCCGCCGAGGACCTTCTCTTCGAGGCCCGGGTCCGCCGGGAGCTCGGGTCGGTGTTCGGGCTCCTGAAGGGATTCGCGTACGAGAAGGGAGCGTTCACCCTGAAGGACCAGCTGAAGCAGCGCCGCCGGTGGGTCCACGGCGTGCTGCACGCGATCACGCGCACCCCCGAGATCCCGACCCGGCGCCGGGTCGCCCTCGTCTACTCGGCCCTCTCCTGGTTCTCCGCCCTTCCGTCGGTACTCGTCCTCGTGGCGAGCGCGTTCATCCACTACGGCCCACTCCTCCTCGTCACCGGCGTCTTCACGGGGTTCATCTGGACCTCGATGGTGCTCGCCTACGTCGAAGGGTACCGGCTCCACCGCCGGTACGTCGACCGGCGCGTGTCGGTCGCCCGACTCGCCGTCCACGGGGTGTTCGGGGCGCTCGTCGACGTCACCGCCCCCTGGTATGCCCTCGTCACCCGGCCGTCCGGGGGCGACTTCATCCCCAAGGACCGACCGGCTCCGTCGCCGCGCCCCGACCGGGCCTTCCCCCCGGCCGCCGCCTGACGGGGCGTCATCGACTGCCGCGCCGGGGAGCGGGCGGCCCCAGGTTCCTCCGCCCTCGTCTGGGAACGCTCCGAAGCCGAACCTTATCAAGGGCGAGCGCCCCCCGAGGGGCATGCAGCTGCGACACGAGGATTCCTCCGACCCGATCGGGGCCGCGCTCGGACTGGCGGCGGAAGCGGCGAGCGACCACACCGAGGACCATCCCCTCACGCCCGAGCTCTTCTGGGTCTTCCTCTCCGAACATGCGTTCGGGTTTCCGGGGAATCCTGCGGGGAGCGACGAGCACGGCCGGTTCTTCGCGCATCTCGTCCTCGACCATGCGTTCGCCACCCGTCTGATCTCGGGCAACACCGCGCTGCACCACTACTGGCCGAAGTAGCCGGGGCGCTGCGCGCGCCCGACCCGGCGCGGTCACGGGGGCGAACCTCGGACCGCAGCGGCCCGGGGTCGACCCCCGCCCCCCGGCGGTGTGGGCGTCCGGAGCGTCGCACGGTACAGCACCGCGACCGAGGCCGCGAGGAGGACGCCGAAGACGATCGCCGAGTTCGCGAGTCCGATCTGTTCCGACGCCTCCGCGACCCCCACGGTCGGAACGGCGAGGGCGAGGTACCCGGCCGAGTAGAATCCGGCGAGGACCGCCCCCCGGTCTTCCTCGTCCGAGACCCGGTCGACGAGGGTCACGCTCCCCATGAACGTCAGACCGACCGCGACGCCGAGGGCGGCGGTCACGACGACCAGAAGCTCCCACGACCGCACGGTCAAGATGACGACAAGCGCGACGAGAGCGACCAGCAAGAGCGGGAACCCGACGAGAAGGGCCCGCCGGTCGCGGACCTGGGCGGTCGCGAGCTGGGTGAGGGCCGCCAACCCGAACATCAGCGCGACCACTGCACCGGCGGCCGCGGGGTCCGGGATGTGGAGCCCGGACCGGATGTACGACGGGACCAGCGCCGCGAAGAGGCCGTAGATCGAGTACGCCGCCGTCACCCCGCCGACCGCGACCCAGAACGGCCGTCGGATCGGGGAGGGGACGGCGATCCGTTGGACCCGGAGCCGAAGGCGACCGACGGACTCGGGCGCGGTCTCCGGGGTCCCGCGGATCGCGAGGACGCCGAGGAGCGACGCCGCGATCGGGAGGGCGAAGACGAGCTGGGTCGTGTCCGGCCCGAACTGGACCAGGATCCCGCTCACGAGCACGCCGATGGCGAACCCGCCGAAGTTCGCCGCGACCGCGACGCGCGCCACGTGGTGCGGGTCCCGGTTCGGTTCGAGGTCGCTCATGGCGGCGGTCGCCACGCTCGTCGTGGCTCCGACGGCCAGTCCGGCGACGAGCCGGGCGAGCGCGAGCCAGCCGACCCCCGGAGCGAGGGCGCAGAGGGCGGCCCCGAGCGCGGTGAGCGCCATCCCGAGGTAGAGGAGCGTGTGACGCCCGACGCGCTCGGCCTGCGGGGCCACGAAGAGGAGCGTCAGGAGGACTCCGGGCGTGTACGAGGCGAAGACCAGGCCGAGGACCGCGGGCGAGAAGTGGAACTTCAGGGCGTACAGGGCGTAGAGTGGCGTGGGGATCGCGGCCGAGAACGAGGTGACCGCGAGGACGTACGCGGTCCAGCGGAAGGCCGTTCTCGGCCCGCGGGAGAACGGCCCACTCGCCCGAGCTCCCCCGCCGGGGCTCCCGCCCACCGGCGGGCCGGAGACCGGAGAATCGGAACCCCGTGCCATGCGCTACCGGATCCGGGTTCCCCGCCAGGCGGGTGGGAGCGGCGGATACCGCAGGCGGAGCCCCTCGAGGGTCCGCACGATGGTGTCGGAAACGACGAGGTCGCGGAACCATTTGTGGTCCGACGGGACGACGAACCACGGCGCCCACGCCGTGCTCGTCGCCCGGAGCAGCTCCTGGTACGCCGCCATGTACGCCGGCCATCGCCGGCGTTCCGCGACGTCCGCCTCGCGGAACTTCCAGTGCTTGGTCGGGTCGTCCAGCCGCTCGGTCAACCGTCGCTTCTGCTCCGCCCGGCTCACGTGGAGGAAGAACTTCAGGACCGTCGTCCCCTCGTTGGCGAGCGACCGCTCGAACGCGTTGATCGCGCGGTACCGGCGCTCCCAGACGGTCCGCCCGATCGTGTCGTGGACCCGGGGGACGAGGACATCCTCGGTACTGGCTGCGATTGAACAGGACCATCTCGCCGCGGGCGGGGGTTCGCGCGTGCACCCGCCAAAGGAAGTCGTGGTCGAGCTCCTCCGGGGTCGGGGCCTTGAACGAGGCGACCCGCACACCCTGCGGGTTCACGCCACGGAACACCCGCCGGATCGGTACCGTCCTTCCCGGCGGTGTCCATCCCCTGGAGGACGATCAGGACCGCATGGTGGTGGTCCGCGTAGAGCCGTTCCTGCAGCCCCTCGAGCCGCCCGGTCAACCGGTCGAGCTCCGCCTCTCCGTCGACCTTCGTCCCCCGGAACCCGGGCGTATCGTCCGGTCGGACCCGGGCGAGTCGGAACGAGGAGCGCACCCGGATCGCCCCGTCCGCCATCGAGCCCGCTGCCCGCCTCGACGGGGGGCGCCGGCCGGGGCTCCGCCCGCGAGGAGGTCCTCGGTCGGATTCGCGGCCCCCCTTAAGAGGGCGATGCCGCGAGAACCGGACCCCCGCCGGGACGGTCGCCCCCCAACGCGCCGGAGACCGTTCCCGCCCGGCGCGGACTGCGGAGGGAGAGCGGCGACGCCGCGGAGACCGGTCGGCCGCGCCGCGACGTCCGGTGTCCGAGGGTCTACGCGTCGTCCGGGTCGGCGACGGTGGAGCGGGCCGCGATGTCGAGCGCTTCCTGGACCCGGGAGGCGACGACCGGCTTCACGACGAACTGCGTGCGCGGGTCGGTGAGCAACGTGCGGATCCTCGGGTCGGTCTGGTCCGTGGCGGAGCAGAGGACGACCTGGAGCCCCCGATTCCGGGAGAGGAACTCCCCCGCGAGGTCGACCCCATCCCCGATCTCCTTCGCCCCGCGCGATCCGCCCCCGGAGGGGGGGTTCGGCACCGACTTGAGCTGGACGTCGAGGAAGACGAGTTCCGGCCGCCATGCGGCGAACGTCTGGAGCGCCTCGTCGATGGTGGCGGCCAACCGGAGCTCGGGCAGCGTCACCCCGAGCCGGAGCAGGATCGCCTGCATCAGCTTGCGGGCCGACGCCGAGTCGTCGACGACGAGGATCCGCGTCTCGCGCCGAGGGCGCCGGCGGTTGGCGTCCGGGGTGATCCGAGCCCACCGTCCCCGGGGAGGGGCCCCGTCGCTCACGTCGACCCCCGCGGACGCCGCAGGAGCACTTCGACCTGTTCGAGGAGCTCGAGGCGACGGACCGGCTTCGAGAGGTACGAGGTGCATCCGGCGGCGAGCGCCTTCTCCCGGTCCCCGCGCATCGCGAACGAGCTGAGCGCCACGATCGGGATCTCCCGCGTGGCGGCGCGGTCCCGGAGTGCTCGGGTCAGGGCGTACCCATCGGTTCCGGGAAGCCCGAGGTCCATGAGGATCAGGTCCGGGAGGCCGGTGGCGAGCGCCGCCTCGGCCTCGAGACTGTCCGCGGCGGCCACGACCTCGTACCCCCGGTCCTCGAGGATGACCCGGGTGAGCTTCCGGTTCTGCGGGTTGTCCTCGACGACGAGGATCCGGCCCATCAGGTCCCCCCCGTCTCGGGCGGAGCCGCCTGGGGCGCCGCGATGCCCCGGGGAAGGCGGACCGAGAACATCGTGCCCGCGCCGACGGCGCTCTCGACCTCGATCGTCCCTTCGAGGAGCTCGACGAGCTTCTTCGTGAGCGACAGTCCGAGGCCGGAGCCGCCGAAGCGGCGACCGGGGCCGGACTCGAGCTGCTCGAACTCCCGGAACAGCCGGGGGACGTCCTCGGGGGCGATCCCGATCCCGGTGTCGCGCACGCTCAGGGTGAACCCGTCCGACCCCCGCGCGGCCAGCACGACCTCGGCGGCCCCGCCGTCGTTTGTGAACTTGATCGCGTTCGACAGAAGGTTGTACAGAATCTGCTTGAAACGGAGCGGGTCGAGGGTGACCGACGGCACCGTCCCGTCGTCACGGAGGGTGAGGACGATCCGCTTCTCCGCCGCCATCGGTCGGACCGAGGTCATCACCTCGTCGATCGCGTGTCGGGGCGAGAACGGAGCCAGCGCGACCTCCATCTTCCCGGCCTCGACCTTCGCGAGGTCGAGGACGTCGTTGATTAGCTGGAGGAGATGGTTCCCGCCCGCGAGGATGTCCCCGAGGTACTCGCGCGCCTCCGCGGAGAGCCCGCTCGACTCCTGGGTGAGGAGGAAGTCGGAGAACCCGATGATGCTGTTCAGCGGGGTGCGCAGCTCGTGGGACATGCTCGCGAGGAACTCGCTCTTCAGGCGGTTCGCCTCGAGGACACGCTGGTTCTGGAGGAGCAACTCCCGGTTCTGCAGCTGGAGCTGGTCGCGGAGCCGGCGGGGCTCGGTGATGTCGCGGACCGCGGCCACCACCCCCTTCAGCCGCCCCTCGGTGTCGAGGAAGATCGCCGCGTTGCACGACACGGGGGTCGACACCCCGGTGGCGTGCCGGATCGCGAACTCGAGGTCGGTCACGCGGCGGTCGGCGAGGGCCCGACGGAGGACGTCGTCGGCGGACGCTGGGTCGGTGACGTGATCGCGGAACGGCGTCCCGATGAGCGCATCGCGGGTCCGGCCGGCGAGGTTCTCCATCTCCTGGTTCACGTCGGTGATCCGGCCGAGGAGGTCGGTCGTGACGAGGGCATCGATGTTCGACTCGATGAGGCTGCGGCTGTAGCTCTGCACCTCGCGCAGTTCCGACTCGAGTCGCTTGTGCTCGGTGAAATCCCGCGCCGCGACGAGCACGCCACGCACCGCCCCCGCGGTGTCCGTGAACGTCCCCGCGTTGACCGAGACCGGAAGACCGGGGCGGTTCCGCCGGCGGAGGGTGAGGGCGGCCGCCGTGACCTGCTGACGGTCGAGCGCAAGCCGGATGGCGTTCGTCGCGCGGTCCGGGTCGTCGAACAGGTCCGGGAATCGGGAGCCGAGGAGCTCGCGTCGCGGGAGCCCGGAGAGATGGACCATCTGCTCGTTCACGTCGGTGATGGCGAGTTCCGGGTTGACCGTGACGAGCCCGTCGAGCGACGCCTCGATCAACCCCCGGTTGTAGTTCCTCGCCTCCCGGAGCCGCTGCTCGAGCGCCCGCTGCGCGGTCCGGTCGCGGGCCACGAGGACGACGCCCTGGACCTGGCCCTCGGGGCTCCGGAGGACCGACGCGCTCGCCGAGACGAGCAGCTCGTGGCCCGACCGGAGCTGGAACGTCAACTCGTAGTTCGTCAGAGAACCGTTCGCGAGCGTCTCCTGGACGCCCATCACCGCGCGCCGCGGGTCGGTGAACAGGTCCCGGAACCCGCTTCCCACGAGCTCCTCGCGGGTGAGTCCGGTGACGAGGACGGTCTGCTCGTTCACGTCGGCGATCGTCATCGCCGAATCGACGACCATCATCACGTCGGGGGACGCCTCGATGAGACTCCGGTGATAGTTCTGGGACGCGCGAAGGCGGGCCTCGGCCTCCGTCTGCTCGGTGATGTCGCGGGCCGCGGCGAAGATCCCCCTCGCCTCGCCGAGCTCCCCGTGGAACACGGAGGCGTTCACGGAAACGGCTCTTGGGGGTCCCACCTGGGGCCGAAGGGTGAGGACGAGGTTAGCCACGCTGCCGGTCGCCAGGATCGCGGCGACTGCCGACGTCGCCGCCGCGGCGTCGGTGAAGTACTCCGAGAATTTCGTTCCGAGGATCTGGTCCCGCGAGAAACCGATCACGACCTCCGACTGCCGGTTCAGGTCGGTGATCGTGCCCTCGGGGTCAATCGCGAACAGCGCGTCGATCGACGCTTCGATGAGCCCCCGGTTGTAGACCTGCGACTCGCGCAGATGCGCCTCCGCGACCGTCCGCTCCGTGACGTCGCGCAACCGGAGGACGACCCCGCCGAGCCCCCCGCTGGGCGTGCCAAACGCCGAGGCACTGACGTCGACCGGCACCATCGCCCCCGTCGACGAGGCGAGGACGAGCCCCCACCCCGTCGCGCGACGGTCCACGAGGACCTGGTGGAACCCGCGTTCGGCGGCTTTCGGGTCGAGGAAGAGGTCGGCCCATCGCGTCCCTTCGAGCGCCGACCCGCCGGCGAGCTCCTCCATCCGGTGGTTCACTTCCGTGATCACGCCGAGCGTGTCGGTGACGGCCACGGCATCGGCGTCGGACTCGACAAGCTCCCGGTAATGGGCCTCGGACCTCGCGAGTCGGTCGTTCCGCGCGAGGTCGTCGGTCACGTCCCGGCCGACGAGGAGTACCCCCTCCGTCGTCGAGGGGTCGCGGCCCAGCCTCGTCACCTCGAGGTACGCGGACACCGTCCGGTCTTCGGGCCGGGGAATCGGCACGACCCCGCTCCAAGACCCGTCGCTCCGGGCCCGTTCGAGGGCGGCCTCAAGGGGGGAAAGCGACCCGGCGGCTCCTCCGGCGCCGGCGAGCCCGGTCGGGAACGTCGTGCCGACCATCTCCTCCGCGGTTCTTCCGAAGACGGCTCGCGCCCCGTCGTTCCACAGGAAGATCGTTCCGGCAGGGTCCAGGGCGACCACCGCAAAGCCGGCGCTCGCTCCGACGAGGCGCGGGAGCGCGAACCGGGGGTCGCGCACCGATGCGAGTGGCGTAGAATCGGCCACGGTTCGCCATCGAACCCCGGGATCGTTTCGGGGCGCTCGCCGATTTCCGGCGACCGCTATAAACCCGTCGTTTCCTGGTGGATGTGAGCGGGCCACACCCCGCCCGCTTCGAGGGTCCCTAAGCGCCGCCCCCGGCCCGCGGAATCTTCGGACCCCCCGCCCGGCACCGGCAAGCGTGCGGGACGAGGCAGGTCGCGAGGACGGGCCGTCCTGGAGGTACAGCAGGATGGGGCGGGCGAGCCAGGTCACCGTCCATCCCCGTTCGGTCAGCTCGTAGCGGACCCGCGGAGGCCGGGCATCGACGATCTCCCGGCGGACGAGGGCCTCCCGCTCGAGTCCCTTCAACTTCGAGGAGAGGATCCGCGGGCTGATCCCGGGGAGCGTCCGCCGGAGGTCCTCGAACCCGGCGGAGGGGACGGAGTGGAGCGCGAGGAGAATCTCCGTCGACCACTTCCCGAACACCGCCCGGACTTGCCGGAGATCTTCGGGAACGGCTCCGGCCGACGGGTTCGCCTCCTCGTGGAGGTCGTTCACGCGCTCGACGAGCCGGACCGCCGACTCCCGGAACGTTCGGAACGCCCGGTCGACCTCGCTCTCCGTCGGAGCGTCGCGCTCGTGTCGCTTGGGGACTGAATTTCGTTGGGCCCGGGGGGAGTCTCGCGTCGTCGTCTCCGTCCGACCGGTACCAAGAGCCCGATTAAAGGGGGCTGGCGACGACCGGGAACTCTCCCTCCCGGAGGCTTACCGTTCGGATACGTCGGGCCGCACCGGTGCTCGACCGATTATCCCGAACGGTTCGGTACTTCTCCCCGGACGGAGCGTTGACCATGAACGCACCACGGAGCCTTCGGAACAGCCTCGGCGCCCCCGGTCTCGCGCTGGCGACCTCCTTGCGAGACCGGGAACCGTCCCGGGAAGAACCCGAGAGCCAACGCGTCCGGAGACCCCCCACGCGGTGCCGCGGGGGGTCGATCACGAACCACCACGGAGGGAGATAGGAACTATGGAACCGAAAGAGACGACGAACTGCGAGAGCTGCGGAGCCAGATTCCCGACTGCCGAGGCGCTGCAAAAGCACCAAGCGGTGGCTCACGGGCAGCGAGCTCCGATGCCGGCGGAGACGTCCGAACGGATGGGCGGGATGGCGATGCCCGCGCGGGGAGACGGACCGGTGCCCCGACCTACGGAGTCGTCGCCCCGAACCGGCCCCGAGATGGTCCGCCGCGAAGACCCCGCCGAGCCGGCCCCCACGAAAGCCGAGGAGCCATCGGAGACGCCCGCCTCCGAGGACCCGGTGTCCGACCGGCGGGGACGCGCCCCCGACCTTCCGGGAAAGGCCAGCCCCGACCCTGGCCAAGCGCCGGTTCCGGACCCGCTGAACTCCAACCCACCGGCGCCCCCGGTCGAGGAGCGCCCCGCATCGGAGGCCCCGGACCCGGATGCCGACAACGACCATCCGACCGTTCGCCCCAAGGAGGCCGATCGGCCCCGCGCCTGGGTCGATCCGACCGACCTGAATGCCGGATCCCGTCCCCCGGCGTCGGACGCTCCGAGCACCCAGTCCGGCCGCGAGGGAGAGCTGCGCCCGTCCTCGGGGCGGGCTCCGCGTCGCGACGACGGGTCGAGAACCGATCGCCGGGACCGAGAGCCGGACTCCTGGGGCACCCCCGAGGACCGGACTCGACGCGGCCGCCGGGCTTCGACCGACGAGACGTAGCCGTCGTCCAACCTCGGCTGTGGCGGGCGAGTCGAATTCCGTCGACACGCGGCCGAACCCCTTCCGGCGCCGGGATGTCCCCCTGCCATCGGCGGGCTCGCGCCGGAATCGGCGAGACTGCCCGTCGGGAATGCGGTCGACCGATGAGCGCGGCGGTTGGAGCCGTGCGCCCCGCCGTCGGGGCGATCAGCTCGGCTTCACACCGTAGCCGGCCACCTTGACCATGTCGACCTGATTCTCGGCCCGGACCTCGTCGCTCGGGGCCGTGACCGCAACGTTGGCCCGAGTCTCCGGGCGTTCGGCCGTCTCCGTCGGCACGTGGTAGTCCTGCGTGAAGTACTGCCCCTCGGCCCCGCAATGGGGGCACCGGTGCGTGAGTCCACTGATCAGGACGCCGGAGAGGGTCGTGCCCGTCACGCCGATGGGCGTCGGAAACTCCTCGCCACACTTCTGGCACCGTACGAACAACGTCGGCATCGTTCTCACCGACCCCTGGGAGCCAGTCGGCCCCCGATAGACCGGACGTAACCGCTCGGTAAGCCCGGAACGGCCGCCCTAGCCCGGCCCGGCTGGCCTCAGGCGCGCCGGGCTGCCGTCCGAGCATGCTCGAGCAAGCCGACGGTGACTCGGATTCCGTCACCGACGACCGCAAGGAGGACCACGAGCGGTACGAGCGGGAGACCTGCCAGCCCCATGGGAATCGTCCCGGTCGCGAGGCCCGCGCCGGTAATCCCCGCCGCGACCAGGGCGCCGATCGCAATCGCCACGCGAACGAGAGGACGACGGTCAACCGAACGAATGCGGACCGCGATGGCGAGTCCGACCAGGAGAAAGGCGAGGAGGAGCGTTCCGGCGATCTCGTGGACCGCCACGCCGTCCTCGAGCTCGCCGACGATCGCGACGATGAACGCGATAGCGGTACCGAACGTGAGGACCAGCGCGAGGAGGAGCACTCGTTCCGACCGATCGCGCGACGCCACGGTCCGTCGGAGCCCGGGATGGGATGATGGCTGTTGCGGCCACGAGGCCCAAGGCTTGCCGGTCCGCCGCCGTCGGATTCCCAGTGCCCGGGGCTCGAACGCCTCGGACGCGTGGCGGGCGCCACGCTATCCGCGGGCGTGGTTCGGAGTCCCGAGGAGCGGGAAGCACGATGACGTCGTCCCTGAGAAAACGGCCCTCCCCGGCAGGCAAGAAGCGACACGCGAAGGCTCGGCAGCGCCGGATCGCCGCTCGTCGGCGGCAGGTTCCGCTCGGCGGGAACCGCGGCGGAAGCCGGGCTCCCCCACCCGTTGCGCCGGAAACGAACGCGTAGTCTGACTCCGGGACGGGGTACCGCCCCCAGGGCCGGACCGACGGCGGGCCGTTCTCCGCACCTCGCCGGGCTGGGCCGCCAGCTGGCTGCCGAAATTCTCGTCCACCGCCGCGTTGCTCGCATTCTGTTCCGTCCGTCGATCCCCGATGCGTGGCGCGGTCCGGGTCGGAGGGGACGGCAAGCAAGCGCGCGGAAGAGCCCAGGGATGGGGAGCCATCCCAGGAGGCGACCCGAATCGGCCTACCCTGCGGTTTTCTTCTTGGGGGCCGCGGCAGGAGCGGAGGCAGCGGGCCCTCGGAGCACGCGGATGTTGACGTCGGAGTGGAACTTTCGGACGACCATGCGCGAGCCTTGCGCGCGGATGCCGGCAAGGAATGCGTCGACATCGAGTCCCGGACCGTCCCGCCACTTCGAGACGAACAGGTCGCTCCCCTGTCGGCCCGGGATCGCGACGCCGCTCGCGACGTACTTCCGGAACTCGTCTTCGGACAACGGCTCGAACGGAGTTTGGAGCATCTCCTTTCGCCGTGGGTAGCTCGGTCGGATCTTCTTCATGGGTTTACTCCGGCACGAGGATCGGAGTTCTGTTGGGGACGACCATCGGAGGTGGGAGCGGGCGGCGCAGATAAGGGCGCCAGCGGGAGGTTCGGGGGTACCCGGACGGAGCGCGGGACCAAGGAGAGCGCAGCGCCCGGGGGGGCGGCCGCGCGGAGAAACCGAACGAGAGCCCCCGGGGGCTGCTTTCAGACGGCGCGGCGAGCCACGAGTGGGGCCGTCGGGGAGCGAGGGGGACCACAGATTCTCGAACGCCGACCCCCGCGCCCCATGGGTCGGACCCCACGGTTTCGGAGGCGCGGGAACGTGCGAAGGATGATTGTCCGGGACGAGCGCGGCGCCCGGCCCAATCTTACGCCGGCCGACCCGGGACGGAGGGAAGTCCGAGGCGCCGCCAATATCCCCGAGCGGAGAGGGCGGCGTCCAAGGAGAGGTACCGCTCCGCGCCCCCGAGCGCGAGCGCGACGTACGTGGCGACGTAGATCGGCATCGGTCCGACGTCGGTCCCGCCGGGAACGTAGAACGTGGCCCCGAACTGCGAGATCAGCAGGAGGAGGGCGAACCCGGCGCCGACGAGGCAGGCAAACCGGGTCGTCAGTCCGAGAAGGAACGCGAGGGCCAGGTAGAGGGTGACCGCGGCGATCGCAATCGAGAAGAACATCGGGTGGGCCGCCACGAACGCCGGGAACCCGGCGCCTCCAAGCGAGACCGGGGCGAACGAACCCGCCGTCGCGGCGAACGTGGCAAAGAAAGCGTTCTGCGGGTCGAAAATAAAGATCAGATTCAGGGCCCAGACGAGGCCGATGGAGAGGCGGAGGGCGAAGATCCCCCGTTCCGCGGCGGTAAGCACGGGGCGAGAACCCGCGTCCAGCTCGCTCCCCTTCGGGCTCGGGTCGCGCTCGGGCACGGGGGCGGAACCCCATCGGACGGTCTTGACCTCCTGTTGTCACTCGGCCGGGATACAACCCACCGGCAGACCTGAACCGACATCCGCGGGACTTCGTTCGCAGGGGCGAACGTCTTCCGCCCTGAGCAACGGAACTCCCGGAATTCCGGGCGGCCGGGGCACCGTGCCGATCTATCCGGAACTGCGTGCTCGTCGGACCCGCTGCCTCGGGTCCCGCTCCGACGCGCACCCGTCGGGGCGGGCTCAGAACATGTCGCCGCGGTGGCTGGAGAGCGACGGGTCCGAAAACACCGTCCGGAGGTCCTCACCGAGAGACTTCCGCGGGACGAGCGGCTTCGCCATCAGCACTCCGTGGGAAACCGGGAGGACGAGGTACCCGCCCGGGCGCAGCAATCCCTCCGCGTCGCGGACGAACGACGTTCCCTGGAAGGAGAGCGAACGCCCCCCCGCGACGACTTCCAACGACCTCAGCATGGGCTCAAGGTGCTCCGGGGAGTCGACCACGACCTCGTTCGCGGTCAGGTTCCAGAGGCTATCATCGGAGAAGTGGGCGTACCCAACGGACTGCGATCCTTTCGAGAGGACCCGATGGCTCCCGGCCTTCCGCCATCCGAGCGCCAATCTCGTCCGCAACGAACCGGCCGGGCGCGGCACGAACCCGAGCCGACCGCGCGTGGCGCTCCGCAGGATCCGCTCGAGGCGCACGCCGTTCGTGGCCGTCTCGCGGGGGAACTCGTAGCCGGTGGGTGGCTTCCGGGCTCGTCGGACGTGGTCCCACCCGATGGCGTTCGGTGGGGAGTAGACGTCCTCGTACCCGAGCGATTCGTACAGCCGGTGCGCGCCCCAACTCCGGTGCGTCCAGAGGAACGCCCAGCGCCGCCCGGCGGCGACCTCGCGGCGGTGGACCTCCGTAAGCAGCGTTCGGGCGAACCCGCGTCCCAACCCCTCCGGACGCGTGAGGACGTCGGAGATCCCCACGACGGTCTGGCGACTGCGTCGGCCGGAAAACGGAAGTCGGAGGGACTCCACTCGCGAGAGGACCTGTCCCCCGTCCACGGCGTACAGGGCAACGTACTCCGAGGCAGGATGGCCGAGGCGCTGGAGCCGTCGGACGAACTGACGATCCTGCGGAGGATCCCCGTCGCCCAGCCCGAACGCAGCCAGTTGCGGGTGCAGCGGACGGGGCAGGTCGCGAAGCTCGTAGACCCGCAACCCACAACCCGCGGGATGCCGAGAGGCGACTCGGCACAAGAGGGGGACCGGCGCGGGCTCGGGTCCCCCCCGAGGACCTTCCAGTTCCTCCCCTGCCCACGCGCACCGCTCGAAGTCCCCGCCCCCGCGCCAGCGGAGCACGATGCGGGAGGCCCGGAGGAGGGCGGCCGGCCGTCGGAGCGGAGAGACTCCAAAGGTTTTTCTCGGCCGCTCCTCTCGACGGGCCATGTCGACCGCCTACCGCCGGAATCGGGGCGTCGAAGCGGGCCCCCTCGTGCTCGCGATGGTCGGCCTCAGTGTCGCCGCCCTCGGGATGGGCGCGATCGCCCCGAGCGTCTCGGAGCGCTCGGAAGTCCCGCTCAACGCCCTTCTCATCGTCCCGGGCGCGCACCCCTGGTCGGGTACGAACAATCGGCTGATCGCCACCGTCCCGCTCGCCTCGTACCCCAGCGGCAACGACGCCATCTTTGACGCGACGAACGGCTTCGTCTACCTCGTCACGAACGGCACGAACCTGACTGTGGTCAACGGTTCGACGAACCGGGTCGTCGAGGACCTCCAGACCGGCCCGTACAGCAACCCGAACGACCCGCTGTACGTCGCCGCGACGAACGACATCTACGTCCCCCAGGACAGCAGCGACCTGGGAATCCCCGACAACGTGAGCGTCGTCTCGGGCGCGACGGGGCAGATCCTCGAGAATATCTCCACCGGATTCGGGACGAGCCCGACGACTCCGCTCTATGTCGCGAGCGTGAACGAGCTCTTCGTTCCCGACGAAGGGACCACCTCGTTCCTGCCCCCGTACGTCTCCAACGTCACGGTGATCTTGCTCGCCTCCGACCTCGTCGTCGCGCAGATTCCGGTCGGTGGCGACGCCGGGACCCCAGCGTTCGACCCGGTGGACAACGACCTGTACGTGCCGTCCATCGACTCGAACAACCTCAGCATCATCGACGTCGCAACGAACACGGTCGTCGGAGGGTACGCCAACCTCTCCCTGTCGGGGGCCACCGCGGTCGCGCCCACCTACAGCTCCATCAGCCACGAGGTGTACCAGCCCAACTTCGGGTCGAACAACATCTCGGTGTTCCGCGGGAGCTCGTTCGAGGGGAACATCTCCGTCGGTCCGGGCCCCGGAACGCCCGTCGTCGACCCCGTCACCGGGGACCTCTACATCGCGGTCACGAACAACGATTCGGTCGTCGTCATCAATCCCGCCACCAACGATGTCGTCGCGAACGTGGCGGTTGGCACCACCCCCGATACCCCGGTGTACGACCCCTCGGACGGGGAAATCTACGTCTCGAACGGGCCCGATGGCACCGAGAGCGCGATCAACGCGTCGACGAACACCGTCGTCGCCACGATCTCGGTCGGCGCGGGCCCCATCGTTGCCGCGTTCGATAGCGCGAACGACGACCTCTATGTTCCGAACACCAGCCCCGACGGGACGGGCGCCTACAACGTGAGCGTCATCGGTGGAGGTCCGGCCCCCCACGTGACGTCGCCCGGCACGTACTCAGTCACGTTCACCGAAACGGGGCTTCCCTCGGGCACGTCCTGGAACGTGACGTTCAACGGTACCTGAGGTACCGTCGACGGCCGCGTCGATCGCGTTTTCCGGGAACCCGAACGGCTCGTACGCCTACGAGATCGGCCCCTGGGGGGACGAGTCCGCCTGCGGCCTCGACCTGCCGTCGAACTCGGGGACCGCCGCGGTGGACGGCAAGGCGGTGTCCGTCAGCGTGCCGTTCACCTGCCCGGGAGGCACGTCCCCGGTCGCGTCCCCCGCGAAGAGCCCCCTCTTCCTCGGATTGCCCGCCTGGGAGGGGTACCTCCTGCTGGGAGGCGTTCTCGCCGCCGTAGTCGTGGCGGCCGTGGTTGGGTTGATCCTGCTCCGCCGGCAGCGACCACCGGGCGGGCCTGGGACACCTCCTCCGGGCCCGACGTGGAGCCCCGGGCCGCCGCCATCGATGCCCCCACCGCCCGTTCCCCCGCCGCCACCGGGCTAACCCGCCCGAGGGCAGCCTGAGTCGCCGCCGGCCCCGGGGGCGGGTGAGCGGCCCCGCCAAAACCCCGGACGACCCCGCGCTCGCCCCCACCCGACCCGGCGGGGCTCGCCCCTCGACCGCGAGGATGATATTCCCCCGTCCCGCTCGAATCCGATGTGCCGTCGGACGTTGTCACGGTCGACGGCGTCTGGAAGCGGTACGGGAACCACGACGCTCTGCGGAACGTCGGGTTCACGCTCCGGAGCGGCGAAGCGGTCGGCTACCTTGGCCCGAACGGCGCCGGCAAGACGACGACGCTGAAACTGCTCGCGGGGATCTCTCTCCCGACCCGGGGGTCGGTCCGAGTCCAGGGCGTCGACCCGGGGCGCGACCGGGGCCGGGCCCTCCGACGGTTGGGAGCGCTCGTCGAGACGCCGGGGGTTCCGCCGTACCTCACCGGAACCGACCTCCTCGAGTACGTGGCGGCCGTGAAGGGGATTCCGTCCGCGGGGCGACGCGCCGCCGCGCGCCGAGCGGCCGAGGTCATGCACGTCGATGACCAGCTCGGCCGGCCGTTCGGGACGCTCTCCACGGGGCTCGTGCGCCGGATGCTCCTCGGAGCCGCGCTCGTGGGCGACCCGGAGATCCTCCTCCTCGACGAACCGACCCTCGGCCTCGACCCGGCCGCCCGGCAGGACCTCCGGGAGGTGCTGCGCTCGCTCGCCCGGAACGGCCTGACGATCCTGCTCTCGACCCATCTCCTCGAGGACGTCGAGGAGGTGTGCAGCCGGGTCCTCTTCCTGCGGGACGGAACCCTCGTCGGCGATGAGTCGGTCGTCCTCGGATCGGAAGAGGCGGGAGCGGGGGCCCAGCGGACGGTGCGACTCCAGTTCGGCGCGGACCTGACCGCGGAGTCGGTCACCTGGGCCACGGGCCCGGGGTTCGACGTACTCGCGATGGGACCGCGGGAAGTCTCGGTCCGGTTCGCGGGCGGGGACCGGGAGCAGACCGCGATGTTGGCGCGGGTGGTTCGGGCCGACCTCCCGCTCCTGACCGCAGCTCCTCGCGAGTCGGGGCTCGCGCGGCGGTACCTCGAGCAGGTCGGCCGGGAGGACGCCACGTGAGCGGGGGGCTCACCTCGTTCCGCCACAACGGTTGGTGGGAAGTGACCCGGCTCCGCCGGTCCCAGCGGATCTGGCTCCTCTTGATCCCGGCGGTGGCGGGTCCCGTCGGAAGCCTGGCCTCCGACCTCTACCTGCGGATCCCGTCCCCGGGAACCGCTCAGGTTCTCGGGACCTTCATCACCGCCGGGTTGGCCTCCCTCGTCGTCCTCGACCTGACGGCCCTGGCGGTCGGGGAGGACCTCGCCCTGCGGACCCACTACCTCACGCTCTCGCTCCCGCAGCTCCGGCGTCCCGCCCTCGCCGGACGCCTCGCCGTGGTCCTCGTCGGAACCCTCGCGATGTACGGGGTGGGAGCCGTCCTTGTGGCGTGGCTCGCGACCGCAATCGTCGCGTCCCCGAGCCTCGCCCCAACCCCCATCCTCGTGCCCGGCCACCTCGCCGTGGGGCTGCTGGCCCTGCTCGGGTTCCTCGGTGGGGTGACGGCCGCCGCCGGCGTCGTCACCCGGAGCGCGTCGCAGGCCCTTGTCGCGGGCGTCCTCGCCGGGGTCGTGGCGGCCGGCGTCGGAAGTTTGCTCCTGCTCCAGGGGCGGTTGACGGCGCTCTTCCCCGCCGCGTTGGCGGTCGCGGGAATCGTGGGGTTCGCCGGGTGTCTGTGGCAGTACGGCCGACTCGAGGACTGACCGCCCGCCCGTTCGGTTCGATCGGCGGCACCCACGAAGAGCGACTCCGCCCCCATCGACCGTTCGCTTCCGGTCCCTCCGCCCTAATGTACCGCGCATCGACTCGGTGCCTGTGGCCGCCCCCGATGCTCCCGCCCGCGACGACGCGGTCGGTCCGGACGCGACCAATTCCCCCCTCCCTCGGTGGCTCTCGCCGCGACTCGTGCTCGCCCTGATGATCACCGGATTCACCGCGGTCTCCGTCTACGCCGGGGCGATCGCGTTCTATGACTTCCAGACGCGGAACGCCACCGACCTCACGATCTTCATGCAAGCCCTCACGTCGACGATTCGGGGCCATCCGGCTCCGTTCTACGAGTCGTACGACTGCATGACCAAGGCCCGGTGCTCGTTCTTTCTCGTCCACCCCTCGCCGTTCCTCTACCTCGCCGTTCCGTTCTACGCGGTCGCGCCGAGCCCGCTCACTCTGTTCGCGTTGCAATCGGTCGGGGTCGGGCTCGCCGCCGTTCCCCTCTACTACCTGACCCGGACGGTCACGGGCTCGGAGGGCAAGGGGCTGGTCGCGGCGGCCCTCTACCTGGTCTGGGCCCCCACGCTCGGCGGCGAGGCGTTCTCGTTCCATCTCGAGGCGTTCCTCCCGCTCGCCCTGCTGACCGTGGCCGTTCTGTGGGCCACGGGACGGTTCCGTCTCGGCTTCGCCGCGGCGGCCGTGGCCTTCCTGGTCCTCGAGATCGCACCGGCGTTCACGTTCCTCATCGGCGCGTTCTTCCTCTCGTTCGCCGTCCAGCGAGTACTCGTTCGCGCACGGGCGGACTGGCGCGAGCATCGTGCCGGGGGCGCCCGTCCGGCTCCGCTCCGATCCCTCGTCGCGGCCATCCGGTCGGAGCTCCAACGGTCGGACGTTCGGTACACCCTCGTGTTGATGGGGGCGTCGGTGGCGGCGTTCGTCCTGCTGTTCCTGTTCATGAACGTCTGGGGCGCCCGCGTGCTCGGGGTACCGGCTCCGCCACTGTCCCCGGGGCTTTCGGGGATCTTCTACGAAAACAGCAGTCCCGGGACCCGGCCGCCCCTCCAGGTGTTGGAGAGTTCGCAATTCCTCTACACGGCAGCGTTCTGGGTCATCCTCTACGCCCTCGTCGCGTTCGTCCCGCTCCTGGCCCCCCGAACCCTGATCGTCTCCCTTCCGTGGATCGCGTATACATTCCTCACCGACACGACTCGGTTCGTCCAGATCGGCAGCCAGTACTCGCTCGTCGCCGCCGTCCCGATCTTCTTCGGCCTGGCGTATGGGATGGGCCGGGTCCCGATCCCCACGACCGAACCTACGATCGTCCCGGCCGCCGCCCCGGCGCCGGGGCTCCCGCAGCGCTGGCGTCGGCGCCGTTCGTACCGGGCGCTCTGGGTCGGCGCTTTGGTCGGGGTCGTCATGGCGAACGTGGTGATCCTCCCGATCGACCCGCTTCTCGCCGACCTCGGGGTCACGCTCCCGGACCCGTTCCAGACCGGATATCAGGACCATGCCCTGACGACCCTCCCAGGGTTCACCTGGGCGGAGACCCTCGCGGGGAACGTCCCTCCTCAGGCGACCGTTACCGCCCCAGGACCGGTGTTCTCTCTCTTCGCCAACTATCCGCACGCCTTCCTCCTGATCGGAGGCACGGCCGAGAACAACTGGGGGGAGTTGCCGCTGAATCTGACGGGGGGTCCGGACGACGTCTTGCTGTATCCCTCCATCGTCCACGGCCTCGCGCACAACTTCAGCTCGAACCTGTCCAATCCCGCGCTCTACGGGATGGTCGGATGGGTGGGGACAACGACCGTCGGTCCGCTGCTGCTCTATGCGCGCGGCCACTCCGGACCGGCGGTCCTGTACGGGCCCGGCTCCCCGCCGTCGTCCTACACGTGGTTCCCGGCCGGCGGCGGGCTTGTTCCGGGACCGGTCGGCGCCGTCGGACCGAACGCCTCCGCGCCGTACGGGACGGCGATCTCGGACCGCGCCGGACCGAATCGGAGCGGGCTCCTGTGGTCCGCCCCCGCCTCGTTCGTGGCCCCGGGCTCCTATACCGTCCACGTCCTGGCCGGCGCGTTCGGGGTAGTCCCCCTCCCGTCGAGCTCCCATCCGCTCCTCACGGTGAAGCTCCTCGGTCTCGGCACCGTGCCGCAGAACTGGACGATCCCGGCTTCCGCCCTGTCCTCCGGCGGCTGGACTTCGCTCGAGTTCAACGTGTCGTTCGCCGATCCCGTTCCGGCGCTGCAGCTCCAGGGGGTCGCCCACGCCGACGACTTCGGGATCGCCATCGCTGCCGTTTCGATCGAGCCGTCCGAGTAGGGCCGCGGCGCCGGACGCAGGGAACCGTCGCGACCCGCCGACCCTCGACCCATGGCTCGTCGCCTCGCCCCCGGCCCCTTCGACCTGGGTTGCCGGTGCCCACTCGCCGCGGGACGCCTCCCCTCCGCGGTGAGCTCGGTACCTACTTCCGGGCGCCCGGCCGCGGCCCCGAGCGACTCACCGCGACGGGGTCGGGTGGGTGACGAGGCGGTTCCGGAGGCCCCGACGCCACCCGACCCGCCGGACGTCGGCGACCGGCACCGCCGGCCGGAGCGGGAGCGGAAGCGCGAATCAACGGTCGATCTTCGATTGCAGGCTCGGTGGGTACCGGTCTCCCCCGACCAGCTCAGGTGGAAGGGCCCGCTCGACGCGAGCGAGGTCGGCCGCGCTCAGCCGAAGTTCGACCGCCGCGAGATTCTGCTCCAGGTACGACCGACGCTTCGTTCCTGGGATGGGGACGACGTGAGGCCCCCGACTCAGCACCCACGCGAGGGCGAGCTGGGCCGGGGCACATCCGAGTTCGCGGGCGAGCCCGCTCAGCTCGTCGACGAGAGCGAGATTCTTGCCAAGATTTGGTCCTTGGAACCTGGGTTGCCCTCGACGGAAATCTCCTGGCGGCAATCCGTCGAGGGTCCGGACGGTTCCTGTAAGGAACCCGCGTCCGAGGGGGCTGAACGGCACGAACCCGACCCCGAGCTCCTCGCATGCGGCGAGCAGCCCACGGTCCGGGTCTCGCGTCCACAGGGAGTACTCGCTCTGGACCGCCGTGACCGGATGGACCCCGTGAGCTCGTCGGAGCGTCGCCGGCGACACCTCCGAGAGCCCGATGTGCCGGACCTTTCCCGCAGCCACGAGGCCGGCCATGGCACGCACGCTCTCCTCGATGGGAGTCTTCGGGTCGACCCGGTGGAGGTAGTAGAGGTCGATGCTGCGCACTCCGAGCCGACGGAGACTCTCCTCGCAGGCGGACCGGATATGGTCCGGGGTTCCATCGAGGGTGGGGGAGGTCCCCGGAGGAGCCGGGACGAGTCCGCACTTGGTCGCGAGGAACACGTCGTCCCGGCGGTCCTGGATGGCGCGCCCGACCAGCTCCTCGTTCAACCCCGCCCCGTAAACGTCGGCCGTGTCCAGGAGCGTGACCCCGAGGTCGAGCGCCCGGTGGATGGTGGCGATCGACTCGGATTCGTTTTCGAACGTCCCGTACGATTGGGACATTCCCATGCAGCCGAGACCGACCGCGGACACCTTGGGGCCCTTCGGTCCGAGAGTTCGGGTCTGCATGGCCTCCGAACACGGCCCCGGATATAATTGCGAAGCGCTCCGAACGAGATCCGTCGAAACTACGGGTCCGGTGGGCCCCCTAATCGACGAAGCCGGAACTCTCGCCAAGTCCGTTCGCGATCGAGTAGGGAACCGTCCAGTCCACCGGTGCCCAGCCGGCATTCCTCGGCTGCAGGGCCATCGGGTAGGGTGCGGCGGTATCGTTGTTCGGGAACAGCATCGGAGGCCTCGGCGGAGCGTTGAAATCGAAGAAGCCGAGCGCCGACGGCGCAAAGCAGTCGAGCTCGCTCATGCACGCCAGGCCTCCCCGTGCCTCGAACAGGGCGAGGATCGACCACGGGTCGAGGAGCGAGGAGACCACCTGCCCCTCTGCCGTGTAGGGGGAGATCACGATGAGGGGCAACCGGAATCCGAGCTGCGTCCCGTTCACGACCGGCGGGGGCACGTTGTCGTAGAAGCCGCCGTACTCATCGTACGTGAGGAACAGGGCCGTCGTGTTCCACTCCGGCGACGATTCGACGGCGTCGACGACTTCCGAAAGCCACTGGTCGCCGAGCGTGATGTTCGCGTCCGGGTGCTCGGAGAACCGGAAGTACGGGATTACCCAGGACAGCTGCGGGAGCGTCCCGTTCGCGGCCGCGGAGAAGAACTGCTGGTTCCAGGTGAAGTGGGTCGACAACTGGGGTCCGTACGACTCTTTCTTCGCCGCCTCGGGGTTCCAGTAGTTGAACGCGCCATCCGTCCCCGGTCCGCCGATGCGGCTCGCGTTCGATGCGTTGGCCCAGCTCTCGAGCGGGTACTCGTAGTAGTCCCAACTCGTCGACGTGTTGTTCAGCAGGTCCTCGACCGCGGTCTCGTTCTGCGCTTGCTGGAGGTACGAGGGACGGACTCCGCTCGGCGCATAGCCGCCCGTGGAGTCCCCGAGGCCGAACCGTTGCGTGACCGCAGGGCCGTTGCCGCCCGAGACGATGGACCAGTGGGTCGGGAGCGAGTACGACAGCATCCCGGAGAAGTAGTCGTCCGCGAGGCCGTACTCCTCGGCGAGGTCCCACATCAGCGGAGTCGTGTTTGCGTCGTAGTACCCGAAGGGGGTGATCCCGGAATCCTCCGCTCCGTAGAACCCGTTCATCGAGCCGTTGTGCCACGAGGTGAGGGAGGAATTGCGCGTGTGGAGGAGCAGTTCGCCCGGGGAGTCGTCCTTCGCGGTGAAGGGGTAGGGGCGGATGCAGCCCGGGGAAAGGGTGCCCGGATCGTACGGGACACACGTGCCCGCCGGAATTCCCGCCACGGTGGCCGGACAGTAGGGCCCTTGAGTCTGGCAGTACGTCCCGTAGATCGAGTCGAACGCGTGGTTCTCCATCATGACGACGACGACGTGCTTGATATGATCGAGGAAGAGCTGGATCTGCGTCGGTGGCCTCGCGCTCGATGCCGGAAAGACGGTCTCTACCACGAACGTCCCGGCGACCACCAGCAGCGCGACGGCCGTCACAGCCATCGCGACGGTTCGCGTACTGGGCGGGCGGGCCCCGGCGTCCATCCCACGGCCGCGGCCCGCTGGGAGGGATAGGCGTTCCCTTTCCTTGGCGAACGACCGGGGCCGCGTCGAACGGCGCGCGACACACGGATCGGTTAGCACGTCGGGGACGTTCGGCGGAGGAGTCGCGGCGGTAGCTCGTTCCCCGAACCCGCCAAGTCGGCCACCACGGGAGACCGAACGGAAGGGGGGAATCGGTGGCAGTGTGCTTCCCCGGACCCGACCGGCCCGGAGGCTGGTTGCGGCCGCGGGTGCGGATCAAGGACCAGGGGCCGAACGAGGAGGCTGGGCTGGTGCCACGACCTTTTCCCGTTTCGGAAAGTGGACGTACACGAGATAGGCAAGGATGGCAGCGTAGAGTACGACGCCACCGACGATTGCAAGCGCGACGTTCTCCCAAACACGGGAGGTGCCGGCGTCCTGAAGGTACCCGAGGAGGGCGGACACCACGACCGTGAACGCCACCCCCAGCGCGATCTGGAGGCGAGTCGGCCGACGGCGGTAGAGCACCGCGGCGATGAGCCCGGGCGCGAACATCGGATTGCCGGCAGGCCCTGGCCCCTTATTCCGACCTAGTTGGGCAACTCGCTCGACGCGAACTCGCGGCAGGACCGGGGACTGCCGGCGGTTCCAAGGCCGGTCGAGTCGGATCCGGCCCGCCGAATTCGGTACGATCCTCGCTCGGCGGGGCGGTCGAACTAGTCGAGAACCGGACCGGGGCCAGGTGTTGTTGCTGGAGTACCCCAACCCGACGCGGAGGCGCGGGTCGCTCCACTCCTAATCGATCTGCGGTTGAATCGCGCCGGTGGTTACGTTGATAGAGTTTGCCGCCAGGCTAACGTTGATGTAGGGCACGACTGGCCCCTCCTTCGACTTGAGCGGCGGTTGGTACGGATACACCGCTTGGGCCCACGGCTCAAAGTACACGGGGGCTCGGTGCAGGCTCCAATCAAAGAAGCCCGTTGGGAGGGCAGCTTGGCAGTCGTTCGTCCCCAGGCAGCTGAGGTTCCATCGAACCTCGACGAGATGCAGCAGCGAGGAGAACGACATGACCTTGTTTCCAACATACCCCGGGGGCGTCCAGGGGGACACGACGAGGAGGGGCACACGGAAGCCGAGGTTGCCGCCGGCTGCGTTCGGAGGTGCCACGTTGTCGTAGTACCCGCCATATTCGTCCCACGAAATCAGAAAGACCGTACTGTTCCAATCTGGCCCCGACTCCACGGCGTTGACGAGGGAGGCTACCCAGTTTTGGCCCTGAGTGAGGTTGGCCTTCGGATGATCGGACTCGTTGAACGCGGGGATAATCCACGACACATCCGGGAGGGTGCCGTTCGCCGCATTCTGGAAGAAGGTGGAACGGGCAACGAAGTGCGAATCAAACTTCGCCGAGTAGGACTCGGCCTTCGCGGCCTGCGGGTTCCAATATCCGAACGCGCCGGGTTCGTCTCCGTTTTGCTGGATCGCCACTCCGTACTTGGAGAAAAGTGGCGAATCATACCACTTCCAGGATACGTTGGGGGATGCGGCGAGAAGGTCCTCCGCCGAAAGCGTGGCATTCGCTTGCGCAAGATACGTGGTCCGGTCCGCGGTCTCCGTGGCGTTGGCCGCCGTCCCCGGTGCCTGAAACACGAAGGCGTTCTTCAGCGCCTCCGCGGGCGTGTTGTTCGCAACAAGGAACCAGTGGTTGGGAAGTGAGTAATCCAGGATGGACGAAAAGAACTGGTCCCCCAGACCGAATTCTTGGGCGATGTCCCAATACACTGGGATCGTGGACTGGTTGTAGTACCCGACCGACTCGATGGTCCCCTCCGCCTTGATGAACCCATTCATGGATCCATTGTTCCAGGCCGCGTGGGAGGAGGTCCACGTGTGGACCATGTCGATGTACGCGGTGAGATTCTGCGCGCTGAACGGATACGGTTTGACGCATCCGCGGCCCGGATTGGCGGGGGAGTAGGGGACACAAATCCCCGGGGGTTCCCCGTCCGCGGCTTTAGGACAAACCGAATTGGCCACCGGGCAGTAGGTGGCGAAGTAATTGTCGTAGGCGTGATTCTCCTGAAGGAGGATGACCACGTGCTGCACGTGCTTGTCCAGCTGCTGGACGAAGGTCAGGGGGATCGATGGTGCGGTTTGTCCCGCGACCCCACGGTCGGCGACGATGCCCCCGAGTACCATCAGGATGGTGATTCCAAGCGCGAGCGTTCGCTTGTGATTCGCCTCCCAGGGACGGCGTTCGTGATTCACGATGCCCGATCTCATGGGACTCTGTGGGAGGAGCGGTGTCGAATGGCCTCGGGTGGGCTCGAACCCGCGGTCTTCGATGGCGGAAGGCGATGACTTGTCCGTTGCACTTTGGGCTCGCCTCCGGCGTCAGCGCCAACCCGCGATAAGCGTCGTGCCTGCGCGGTGGGGAGCCACCGAAGTCCCACGGCCGACCTAATCTCAAGATGACCACGATTTCAACCAGAGCCGGACACCCTCGCAATCCCCAGGGGTCCACGCGACGCCACCCGACTTCCGCTCGGCAGACCCGACGTGGACCCGATCCCGTCCCCGAGACAGGCCCGGCGGCGCCGCTGAGAGACTGACTCACGAAGACCGCGCTGACCCGGGGCGGTGACGGAGGTGCGACCGAACGTTAAACGGCCGACTCCCTCGGGGGAGTGCACGAGCCTCTCGGAACGGCCCTCCTCACCGCGGTGCGGCCCGGGCGTGCTCGAAACGACTCCGCCGCGCTTTTCCGAAAGCATCATAGCCGCGGCCATGTTCGCAATTTTTGGTGACTCGCGTGGGAATTGCAGGCGATTTCAAGGCGTTCGTACTATCGGGGACCCTCGTCACCATGGCGGTGGCGTTCGTCCTCGCCCTCGCCATCGTCGCCCTGATCGGGGCGCTGGTGACCGACTTCATCGACCCGTTAATCGGGGCCATTGGGGGCGTCAACTTCGCCTCGATTGGCATCCTGACGATCAACGGAAGCCCCATCCTCGGTGGCGCGTTCCTCAGCGCGATCATCACTTTCCTGATCCTCGTCGGCGTCATTTTCCTGCTGATCGCCGAGCCGTATCAAATGTACCTGCGGAAGCACCCGGCCACGAAGGCGTGCCCCGCGTGTTGCAACCAAGTTCCGCTCGCTGCGACCCGCTGCGGGTTCTGCACGTCGGTGCTCCCCGCGCCTACCCCGACGGGTGCGGCTTAGACCGGGATTCTGGACGACGCAATCCCTCACTGCGTCCAGCCTTTGGAATCCGTGCCGCTCGGGGCATCGAGCACGACCGTTCGTCTCGAGCGGCGGCGCATGCCGGGTCGCGGAGCGAGTGTCCTACGTGGCCCCCCGACGATCTGGAGGCCCGCGTCCGGGGTGGCCTCTACTCCCGACGGGGAGGGACCAACGACTCGGGCGCGCTTGCACCCGCCGTTGGCCCGACCGGCGGACGTCCCTCCCATCGGCGCCAGACAACGGCGTACACCGCCATCGCGACAAAAATGATGGCGAGCAGGGGATCGTTGACTGACGCATCGTTGAGCCCATCGGAGGGGAGCCCGCTCCTCGCGTTCCGGGCGAACGGCGAGGAGATCAGCGGGGGAGGCCCCGCCGCCGGGGACCCATTCCCCGAGCTTCCGTTCGCGGTCACGTTCCACTCGACGCGGACACTCAATGTCGCGTTGACCGTCGAGCCGAAGGCATCGGTGACCCAGCACGTCGCGTTGTACGTACCACTGGCCGCGTAGCGGTGGACGACCGACGCGCCGGTGGCGTTCACGTCGTCACCGAACGTCCAGACGAACGCGAACGGGCCGAAACCGCCCGTCTCGTTGGCCAAGAATTGCATGGTGGTCTGCGGGAGGCTCGGGCTCGGCCGCGCCTCGACTCGGAGGCCGAGACTCGGGGCTGTCGTCAGCGAAGCCAGGTTCGAGGTGGCCGACAGCGTCGAGGGCTGGGGCCCGCAGTTCGACCCCGAGAGGCAGCGGTCCGTCGCCACGACTTCGAGCGAAAGGGTGCTGTTGTTCGCGACCGATGTCAGCGAGTAGGACCGGGTCGCCGGGTCGGAGATGGTCGCGAGGCGCACCATGGGCCCGTCCCCACGAACGGAGAGGACTTGGTAGGAAACGAAACCGATCACGTTAGTGTAGTTCGCGGTGTCGATCCAGTTCAGGTTCACTCGCCCGGGCCCGCTCTGCTCGACCCAGGCCGCGGGCGCCGCGGAGGTGGGAGCGAAGACCACGTTGGTTTGATTCGTACCCGAGAACTGGTCGTCGACAGCTACCCTCCACCAGTACGGCGTGTCGGGCGACAATCCGTCGGCGAAGTATTGGTGGGCGTACGGGTTGTAGAACGTCGCGAGTTTGGTCCACGGACCGACGCTGCTCGCGCTCGAGACGTACACCGCGAACGAGACGAACAGTACACCGACCGGACCGGTCCAGGCGAGCCCGACCGCCCCCGGGCTGGAGCCGTCGGCGGCGAGGGTGAAATTTCGAGCCCCGGAATCCGAAATGAGGGCGCGATCTCCAGATTGCGCGGGTCGGCTCGGCGGACCTGGAAGGAACGCGCCGATCAGGGCGAGCAACGCGACGACGCCGAACACCCCTGTCGTGAGGCCCCACGCGCGCCGACGCTGAGCGACCGGGCCCACGCTCCACCCGCTCGGAGGGGATGCTCGCGCGGGGCAGACGCGGTCCGTAAGCGCTCCTCCAAGGGACGGGTCGTCCGAGGAGCGCCGAAGGTGTCACATCGGCATAGCCTCAACCCATCCCACGCGGAGTCGCACTGTGAGTCGATTCCGCCGGCTCAGACCGCTCGGAAGCGGGCTGCGCCAACTCCGTTGGACTTGGGCGCCGGGCGATCCCATCGGTCGCCCGGTTCGGCCGGAGGTGGATCTCAGGCGCCTTCCCGGGGGGTCCCGGAGGGTGCACCGGCGAGTAGAAGGGGAGGGATTGCCGTGGGGAGACTGAGCCGCAGCGGGCGGATTCCGGTTCAAGTACTGGCCCCGCCTCGCCCCCTTCGCCATGAGCGAGAGCCCTTCCTCCCTCGAGCGTGCCGCTGCCCGGAATCTCGTCAAGAGTTACCTCCGCGTCAAACCGGGCGAGAACGTCATCGTCGAAGCCTGGGACCATACGCTCCCCATGTCGTCGGCGATCGTGGACGAGGTTCGCCGGGTGGGCGGGAGCGCGCTCCTCGCGTACGAGAACGACGACGCCTGGTGGCGCTCAGTGGAACGCAAACGGGCCAAGCCGCTCGGCCTACTCTCCGATTCGGAGTGGGCCGCCATCGCGGCGGCCGACGTCTACGTGCAATTCTGGGGCCCGGCGGACTCGGCCCGGTTGGAGAAGCTCGGCGAGAAGAAGGTGGACGAGTGGGCGGACGGCTGGTTCGACCGGTGGTACAAGTTGGCCCGGTCGACCGGGTTACGGGGGGACGGATGGCCACGGGTTGGGTGACGGACACCCGCGTCCGTGAGTGGGGGGTCAGTAAGCAAGGCTGGATGAATGCCCTCTTGGAGGCCTGCCTTGCCAACCCGCAGCAGGTCGCGAAGACCGGGAGTCGCCTCGCCCGCGCCTCCACCGGGACGAAGAAAGTCCGGATCACCCACCCCAACGGGACGGACCTCGAGGTGGCGCTGGCCGGCGTGCCGGCGCGGGTCTACGACGGCTATCCCCACCCCAAGGACAAGGCCTACAGCGAGTTCGATATGTTGGCGAACTTCCCGGACGGGAGGCTCCGGATTGCGCTGGACGCCAAGACGGCCGAGGGAAGAATCGTCGCAAACCGGCTCAGCTACGACGAGGTCTGGTACCCCTGGGCGAGGTACTCGGGCGGGGCGTTCGAGTTCTCGGATGGGAAGCTGACTTCGTTCTCGTTCGAGGAGGGAGGGGCCAAGTTCGCCAAGACCTACGCCCGGGGCACGTCGGGGAAGGATCGGACGGGCTCGCTGATCATCGGGCTGAACCCGAATCTCAAGAACGTGCCGTTCCTCGAGGACAGGGAGCGTGGCAGCGTCCAGCTGGCCGTGGGCGGCAACACGTACTCGGGGGGAACAACCCCTCGGACTTCCGAGGGTCGATTCGCCTCGCGGGTTCGGAAGTCTGCCTCGACGGCACGCCCGTCGTCCGCGCGGGGAAGATCCTGTAGGCCCGCGGTCGGTCCCCCCTGGGGCACAGGCGCGCCAACTCTCTGCCCGTAACGGAAGCGAACGGGTCTCCCGCTCCGGGCCTTTTGGCACGACGAGCTCCCCGCAACTCCTCACGGGAGCCGTCTGTGCACCGTGACCGGAGCACTTGCCGCCGATTCGAGTTGGAAGGCTTGGCGAAGCCTCGGGCCCGACTGCTGAGCAAGAGGGGAGCACCCCTCTCACCAGCGCGGCACTGAGGGCCCCGTCGTACGCACCACCGACCCCTCAGTCCGCGAGCCCCCGTGGTGCCTACGTCGGTTCGGTCGAGAGGTACCCTCGCTCGTCGCAGCGACGATGACGGGGCTTCGAATCGGACCTGGGACGACCGACTATCCGAGGAACGTCCGGCGCGGCAAATCGGCACCGCAGCTCTCGCACGTCTCGCGCATCGGCACGTTCGACGTACCGCACGTCGGGCAAGGTTTCTGGCCGCGAATCGTGCGGTTCGGGTCGGTCGGAGGAGCCCAGGGCGCGGCCGACCGGAGCGCGGCCGAGCGCCGCCGCCGGAACTCGCGGTACCCGACCGCGGCGATGACCGCGAGGACGATCAGAACGAGGAGGAGGAGCGCCCAGAGCGGGACCAAAGGCGGGGGCGGAGGCGGTACAGAGGCCGCGACGGTCCCGACGGTCGTGGTGGACTTCGCACCAAGGCGGTCGGTGACGACAACGGTGGGGTCGTACGTTGCCGCGCGCGCGTACTGGTGCGTGACGAGAGTTCCGTAGCCGGTGATGCCGTCGCCGAAGTTCCACGTGAAGTTGTATGGCCCGCCGGCGCCGCCGGCGGCGGTTGCGTTGAACGTCAGCATCTGGCCGGTGCGTGCCGTGGTCGGCAACGCCACGACGTGGACCGTGATGGGAACGACCTCCACGGAGACGACCGAGCGGTTCATGGCCCCGTTCGAGTCGATCACCACAACCGTCGCGGTTGCGGGGCCGTCGACGGAGAACGCGTGCGAGACGGACGCGGTCGTCGCGCTGCCGCCGCCGGAGAACGTCCAAGAGTAGCTCTCGTAGGTCCCGGACCCGTTCGTCGCGTGGGCCACGAGCGAGACGACCGTCCCGGGCGCGATCGCGGCCGAGCTCGCGGAGGCCGCGAGGGTGAGCTTGGGGCTCACCGTGAGGGAGATGGCCCGAGTCACGGTCGTGGTCGTTGCGTCGGTGACGATGCAGGTCGCCGCGAAGCTCCCGGGGGTCGCGTACGCGTGGTCGACGGAGGCCCCGTTCGCGACCGTCGAGTCCCCGAACTCCCAGGTCACGCTGAACGCCGGGGTACCGAGGGACGGCGTACAGGCGAGTGCGATCGGCTGCCCTACGTCCACGCTCGTGGCGTTGGCCGTTACGTTCAGCACGGGCGCCGCGTCGACGAGGATGGAGATCGCCGCGCTCGCTTCCGTGTGCGCGTGGTCGGTAACCACACATTGGACCAGCGGGGTGCTAGGGGTGGAGTAGCTCGCGCTCTCGCTCGACGGGCCGGGGACCGACGTGCCGTTCCCAAAGTCCCAGCTGAAGGTGTAGGGGGAGACCCCGCCGGACGGGTTGCAGGAGAACAGGTCGGACTGGTTGGCGTCCACAACGTTGCGGACGACCGAGATCGACGACGCAAGCGCCACGGCCACCCCGAACGTGACCGCGTTCGACCCGGTGACCGCGTAGGACGGCCCCGTCGCTCCGCAGTTGGCGAAGCAATCCGTCGTGTTGACGAAGAACGTGTATCCGAGCCCTCCGGAGAGCCCCGTCACCGTGTAGGACCGGCTCCCCTCGCTGGCGAGACTCTGGACGAGCGACGGCGCGCCGCCGCCGATCTCTTCGTAGAGCCCGTACGAGTTGAACGCGACGCCGGTCCCGTAGGTGGCGTTGTTCGTCCAGTTGAACTCGGCCGAGGAGCCGGTCGGGAGCGTATAGTTGAGGTAGGCGAGCGTCGGTTGGGTGTTCTCGACGACGTTCGAGGTCGAGCTGCACAGGAAGCCGCTCGCCGAGACCTCCCACCAGGCCGTCGCGCCGGGAGTCAGGCTCCCGGTTCCCCAGGTGACGGTCGTGTCCGACGGGATGGTCGCGACGCTCACGAACGGTCCCGAGGAAGTCGTGGTCGACTCGGACACCACGTAGCCCGATGAGTCGACCGTGCACGTTTCCGTCCAGCTGAGCCCGATGGCCGTAGGCGAAGATCCGGCGACCGAGAGGGTCGGACCCGCGGCGGGGCGAGCGGCCGAAGGTGCCGCGGAAGGTACGGGCCGTCGCCATCGGCGGAGCCGGCGCTCGGACCTCCAAAGATTCCTCGCTGAACGGTGTCGCGAGGGTCGCGCGCCCCGTGCTGGGCCCCGAGGGCGGGAGCGATGAAACGATTAGGGCGGCGAGGACAACGATTGAGAGCGTAGCGAGCGTGACCCGGACCCTATTTCCCATCGGAGTGCCGATCCCGCGGACTCCCCGATCGGGGGCCCGGCACTCTCGAAGTTTGCCGGCCTCGCTTTGATAAACCTTCTGTCGCCGGCGGGCGCGGTCTCTGCGAAATCTCAGCCCGGGCCCCACGCGACCGGCATTCGGCCGGGTGGTCCCCGAACGGCTCGATAGCGATCGCGACACCCCAGGCGCACTTTCCCGCCAACGGCTCGACGATCGCTTCGACGGCCTGCAAACTGAAGGTGAGTCAGGCGCGCGCCGCGGACCGTGCCCGAGCGGAACCGATCGAGAGAATCTCCTTCCCTCGTTGGTTGTGGGTGCGGCTCGCCCCGAGCCCTTCGGGAGTCGATACGATGAGCGCGAGTACTTCCCGCGTGTTCGGGCGGGCCTGGGGGACCACCCTGGCCTTGATGCGACTCGACCGGGGTTCGATCGACGCCGACGGCTTCCTCAATTTTTCACACGCCTCCGGTCTCCCATGTCGACCTCGGGGGTCCCGGGCCCGGCGCCCGGGTCCCGGACCCCTCCTCGGTCCGACCCGGCGGTTTGCGCCGGGGTCCTGAGACTTGACGACTGGACGATTCCGACGCGGAACCTCGCGTACCTCGCGGAGGGTCGGATTGGCCCGACCACGTGGACCGGCCTCGTACGGACCCTAACCGAGAGCTTCGCCGGCCTCGACCTCGATGTGGTGGAAGATTGCTCTTCGCGATACGACTCGAGTGTACCGCAGGGTCCGGGCTCTATCGCGGGCTACCGGTGGCAGGTGGGGGAAGGGGACCAGCGATGCGAGGTGAAAAGCACAACCTGGACGCCCGCCGAGTGGGAGAGCTTCGTCGTCACGGTGCAACTTTGGGTCGCGCCTCCGCTTCCGAAAGGAACGGAAGATAGCCCCGTCTCTCCCCACGAGTGGGCCGTGCGGGTTCGCGCCGGAGAGATCCGGACGAAGGAAATCCGCGGCGGCCGCGGGGGCCCGAACCGACAGTTCCGCTCCGTGCTCACGACCGACGGCGGGTACGCCTGGATCCCCGCCAGCGTGCTCTCATAGCTGGAGTGAGCCGAACCCGGTCCATCGAACGAGGCCCGCGAAGGAGGCCCGGTAGCCCCGCCCCCGGTGCAGCGCGTTCGAAGGATCCTGACGCATGGGAGGGTTCGGGGACGGCCAGTCCCCGACTGTTTAACAAAAGGGGGCACCCGCGTCACCAACCTGCGGCACGACGAGCGGCCGGGGGCGCCTGCGACGCCGCAGGGCACCGGCCGATGGCGACGGCGCCACGCGGCGCGCATTCTCGTTTGGTATCCCCGACTTTGTTGCCGAACTGGGCGTAATATACTGAGAGCCGATTGCGAGCGGGAGAGCAGTCATGTCCCGAGCCCGAAGCTTGGGATCCCTCGTGCTCCTCGTGTTCGCCGTATTCGTCCTTTCCACCCCGATGGGGTTGGGCACCAATCGCCTGACCACGCGGCCGACCGCCGCCCCGTTGGTGACGAGCGGGTCCACGGGGGCGTTGGGAACCAGCAGTCCTTCCCTATCTCACGCTGAGCGGGCGTTGGCCCTAGGTCAGGGCCCGGCCGCCGGTGGCAGTTGGATCTGCCAGTCCTCTGGCACGGATTCAGCCTCGTGCGGAACGGGCGGCGGGGCCTCCCCGGGTTCCTCCGGACCAGCGCGTCCTACGCCCACCGTCACCTGGGCGAATCCGAACGCGAGCCCGCCTTCCGACTCCGGCGCCTCGATGGCCTACGACCCGATCGATCACGAGATTGTTCTCGTGGGCGCCGAATGCTATCAATCGTCTCCAGCCGGTCCCTTCGCGACCGATACGACGTGGCTCTTCGCCAACAACAGCTGGACTCCGAAGGTATTCTCCCCAAGCCCGGCGTCACTTTGTGGCTCGGGTCTCGTCTGGGATGCCCGAGATGACTACCTGCTCCTGTTCGGAGGGGCATACGTATCCTCCTCCGGCACCTCCGCCTCGAACGAAACGTGGACGTTCCTGAACGGGACTTGGACCAACCTCAACTTGACTCACTCCCCGTCGTCGAGTCCTCCCGTCGCGCAATTCGGGGGGCGGGGTACATCGTTACGATGACCTACGACTCAATGGCCCGCTGCGTCGTGCTGTACCAGGGGGCTACCCTCACCTTCCGGGCGACCTGGGAGTTCGCCGCCGGGGCTTGGAACCTCCTCTCCGTACCCTACGGGGAAACGCGGGCCCCTTACCTCCACGTACCACGTTCTCGCCTACGACTCGACCGACGGCTATGCTCTCCTGTACTCGGTCTTCGTTCGGAACTCCGCTCGAGTGGCTACGACGTGGGGTTTCTCGAACGGAACTTGGAGGAACCTGACCAATCCCTCTGCCCCCACCTCGATCTTCCAATATTCGTCGGTGATGGTGAACGACCCCGCACTCAACGGTGTGCTGATGGCGGGAGTGACCAACAGCTCCTCGCCCCCCAACCATTTCTGGGAGTTCTCCAACGGAAACTGGACTCCTCTTACGTTGGTCGGCACACCCTCCTCGGTCGCGGTCGGCGCCCTCGCCTTCGAATCGTCGACCTCCCGAATGATAATGCACCCGAATGGCCTGTCGTTCTATGACGGGGATTCAGCAACGTGGGCCTTGGTGGGCCGGAATTGGTCCCCCGTCCGTGACGTCACCTCGACCGCCCCACCCGCTCGCTACGACGAGGGGCTCGCGAGCTGGGGAGTGGATGGGGCTGTGCTCTTCGGCGGATGCGGAGCTGGCGGGAAAGCATTCTCGGACACGTGGTATTTCGCGGGTGGATTCTGGACGAATCTCACCTCGCAAGTGGGGGTGCCCCCCGCCGCACGTTGCGGTATGGTCATGATCGAATTCTCCGACTCCGCCCTCAAGCTCAACGGCATACTGGTCTACGGCGGCACCGATGGCCCGCAAGTCTTCTCCGATACGTGGCTGTTCAATGGAACTTGGCACCGGATCACCACGCTCGGACGCGCCCCGCCCGCCCGGTTCGGCGCCTCAATGGCGTACGACAATCCCGACAGCCGATACGTCCTGTTCGGCGGTCGAAATCTCACGTCATTCTTTGGGGACACGTGGTACATCCGCCCGGCCCTGGGGGGCTGGTCGAAAGCGCCGATCACGTTCGGTCCCCCTCCCCGATCGGGGGCGCTCATGAACTTTCAAGTCGACCTGATCAACTCCGGCCGATTGCATTTGTTCGGTGGTCGCAACGCCACCGGGACCCTGAACGACACGTGGGAGTTCTACCACGAGAACTGGACGCTGGACAATGGGCCGTGGCTCGGGCCCCTACCCTTTTCCAATGTGATTGCCGAGTCGTCAGGGTCTCCGCACGGGCCCATAATCGAGTTCGGCGGCTCGGGGACCCCCGGCGCGACGTGGTTCTATGAGTACGGTCACTGGTACCAGCTGCCGAATGTCAGCGGGCCGCCCGCCCGGACGGGGAGCGCGATCGCGGGGCTCGACTACGGTTACTACCTCCCGGGAGGGCCGGTGTATCTCGTGTTCGGCGGCCGCAATGCCACGGGCGTGCTCGACGACACGTGGCTACTCACTCAAAGTTGACCTCGGAGAACGACCTCCTGCCCCCTCGAGGGTTGACGTCCTCGAATACCCGTCGTTCGGCTCGTGCGCAACCACCTCCACGCGCACCCCGTCGGCCCAAAAGGAGGGGGCCGGCAGCTCCCGACCGTCACCAGGGCTCGCCGAGTGGAATATCCTGAGGACCTCCGTCGGTCGCTCCCGCACGCGGCTGACCGCCTGCCCAGACACAGTCCAGTAGGCCGTCAAGGTTCGCCAACGGACGCGCGGCCGGCCGAGGAAAATAGAGCCCGCTGACCCAACGTGGGGACCTCGGGTGGTCACCCCGAAACGCTCGTCGACCATGGAAGCAGGGGTACGGGTTAGTGTGGGCGGCCCCCGACCGTTTGACGAAAGGGGGCAGGGCGTCTCCGAACCTAAGGGATCTCTCTCCCGGGGCATCCTTAACTCGGCGGCCGACGTGGGGACGCGCACGTGCCTATGCGGATTCCGGTCGCCGCGGGAGTGGTGTTCTTCGTTTGCCTGCTCCTGATCGTCCCATCGGGACTACTGGTGCCGACTGCGCCATCCGTGGGTGAGAACCCGCCGCTCGGTGTGGTCGAGGTCCACGTCGGGTCGTCCACTGTTCCCCTCAGCGCTCCCGCGGCGGCAAGCCCGACCTTCTTTGGGAACTGGACCCGTCCGAACGGCAATCCCCCGAGTTCGTACTCATCCGCGATCGTCTACGATGCGGCCGACGGCTACGCTCTCTCGTACGGCGGAGGGATCCCGTCGGCGTACCCGTTCCAGCCGTCCACCACCTGGGAGTATGTCAACGGAACGTGGACGCCCCACGACCTGAGCCCCTCCCCGTCGGTCGTGACTGGTGCGGGAATGGCGTTCGACGCGAGGGACGGCTACGTGGTCCTGTTCGGCGGCGCGAACTCCAATGCTACGTGGACGTTCTCTCGTGGATCGTGGACCGAGATCTTCCCGAGGCACTCCCCAATCCCCGGGGCCGGCTCCGACATGATTTACGATCCGGCTTCCCGCTCGGTCATCCTGTATGCGGGCCACCACACGTGGTCGTTCTCGGCGGGTCAGTGGACCGACGACACCCATTACACGAAGTACACCGGGCCCCCAACGCTCCCCGCGGGAGAGTCGGCCCTGGCCTACGACTCGCATGATCACTACGCCGTATCTGGTCCAGCTGGACCAGTGGCAGCCGAAGCTGGAACTCCACGTGGACGTTCGCGCGCGGCAACTGGACGAACGTCTCCTCGTCGGCGGGAACAGCTCCAGCGACTCGATCCGATGCCGCGTTCGTCGACGACCCCGCCGACGGCTTCGACCTGTTGTTCGGGGGGAGCGGTTCAATCACGACCCTGAACGATTCCTGGTCCTACTCCGGCGGACGCTGGGCCGCCCTCGCGCCTCCAGCTGCTCCCCCGGCGAGCGACGGGCCGTCGATGGCGTTCGACGCCGGGACGCATTCGATCCTGCTCCGTGTCGGGTACCCCTACCGCGAACTTTGGAGTTTCCGGGCGAGTTCGTGGACGGAGCTCGCGGTCTACTCCCGCGTCGGCCCCTCCGCCCGGTCGGGAGCGTCGCTCGCCGGGGCAATCCTGTTCGGCGGTCGAGCCGCCGGCGGGGCCCCACTGGGGGACACGTGGGAGTTCGAGAACGGCTTCTGGTTCAATCTGACCGGTTCCCTCGCAATCGCGCCCCCGGCTCGGTACAACGCCTCGATGGTCGAGATGGCGGAATCGGGGATCGTGCTCCTGTTCGGAGGAACGAACGGCACGTCGGTGTTCGATGACACTTGGTTGTTTCAGAGCGGGGCGTGGCGGCAGTTGACGATCCTTCCGGTGGCCCCGTCGGCGCGCTTCGGGTCGGCGATCACCTTCACCCCCCCAGGGACCGCCGTGTTGTTCGGGGGGACCGACGGCAGCCGGTCGTTCAATGATACTTGGAACTACACCGTGGCCCACGGCTGGAGTCTTGTGACCGCGAGCCACGCGCCCGTCGGCCGCTGGGCCTCCGCCCTCGTCTGGCATCAGCTTGGGGTCGGAAGCTCGGAGCTGGTTCTCTTCGGGGGAAAGAACGCTACGAACTCCTTCCGCGATACTTGGGTTCTGATCAACGCAACTTGGAGTCTGATCGCCCCTGTGAACCCGACGTATCTTCCCCCGGTCGGAGTCGCCGCCGCAGGTCCCAACGTTGTCCTGCACCGCGCCAACCAGCCGCATCTCAGCCAGCCGTTCGTGGCGTTCGGCGGTCGCGCGGGGGGGACGATCTCGAACCTCACGTTCCTCTTCCGGAACGGAAATTGGTCGCGCATGATCATCGGGCTCGCCCCCGGCGCCCGGTACGGTGCGTCGGCATCCTACGGTGATTGGGACTCGGGTAACTTCCTGCTGTTCGGCGGGCAGAATTCGTCCGGGCCACTCGCCGACACTTGGGAGTTCTACATTCCCGTCCTCAGCTGATACCCCCGATCCGCCCGCCCGCTCGCCCAGTTGACCCAGAAGAACGCCGCCAGCAGCTTCACCCTCTACCTGCCCTCCAGCCCGTCGATTCGGCGGAGCGACTCACCGCCGAGCTCGCGGGACTCTGCCGAGGCCCCGTTCCTCCAGATCAGGTCCCGGAGGTCGTCCAGACTCGCCACGGGCGGAGCACTCGCCCCGTCGACGGTAGACCCGAGTCGCTTTCGAGGCACGGCACGGAGACTCGCCAGCGGACCTCGCCTGTCGGGGGCACCCCCCTCAGCAACCCGAACGGACCCCCCCTCTTCCCGACGGAGCCGCCCAAGTGACCACTGGCGGCCCACCTGGCGGGTGCCTCGGGTCGTTCGTCCACGGGCGAGTCCTCCGCTCGTGGCGGCCCTTGAGGGCCGGGTGGACCTGATCTGGAACACGGAGATCTCTTCCGAGTCCCGCGAGCTCGCCCGCGAGGCGCTCACGCTGATCGCGGGCTTGAGCGGGAGCGGAGCGGGAAGTTGCTCGCGGCGTTCTGCTGGGCGAACCAGTGCCCCCGGGCGCGCCGACTCTCGGGAACCGGCCCGGACGCGATGCGGACCCTCCGCGGGGGGGGCGCTAGGGGTGATCGGCTGGAGACGGTGCGCCGGGGGACGCCACCGGCGCGCCGGGTACCTCGACCTCGGCCGATGCCGGCTTCTTCCGCCGGCGCCACCAGAAGAACCCGATGGGCACGATGACGATGATCAGAATCGCGCCCAGAAGCGGCCCGAGGTACTTGGAACTCCCTCCCGAGGCGGCGGTGCCGACGGGCGCGTTCACCTGGAGCGTCGCACGGGCGGCCGCATGCGCCCCGGTCGCGTCCGTGACGTTGACGATGATAGTGAAGTTCCCGGTCGCAGTCGGCGTGCAGCGGAGTTCGGAGGCGTTCACCGAGGCGCACCCAGCCGGGAGACCGGAGTAGACGTAGGAGTCGCTGCCCGATCCGCCGTCTGCGGCCGTCGTGACCGTCGTGGTGGCGCCTTCGGTCAGCGTGCTCGGGTCGAGGGAGAGAGTCGCCGTCAGGGAGGTGCCCTTCGGGGTGCTCGTAAACCCGATCGTCCGATACTCGGGGCCCCCGGCGATCGTCACGGAGCCCGAGGGCGACGATGAGGTGAATCCCGACACTGCGGGCACGGTGAAGTCGTATGTTCCGTTCCCCGCTTGGAACACGATCGACGCGGGGGCGTCCTCGGTCGGAGCGCCGGAGTCGGCGGCGGGGGCCAAGGAAACCGTCCACGGGGTCCCTTGGGCGAGTCCGGTTTCGCTGAACGTCATGGCATACTCACCCGCCGCGGGCAGCGCCGTAAAGTCGATCGGCTCGTCGACCGGCGTTCCGCTCACGGTGACCGCGCCGGACGTCATCGAGGCCGTGTATCCTGTGACGGCGTCGACGGTGAAGGAGTACGTTCCATTCGGTTCCTCCCACACGAGGCTCCTCGCGGAAGAGATATTCGAGACCCCCTCGAGCGTCACCCCCCACGTCGTGTGGGGAGGGAGGCCACTCTCGGTGAAATTGACCGGGTACGTCATCACGTTCGACCCGGAGATGATGCAGAGCGAGCTCGCGAGCACGTTCGAGACGTACACCTCGTCGGACGTCGCGCTGTACGCGATGCCGCCGGACTCGACCGATGCGACGGGATGGAGCGCCGCCCCGAGGGAAGCGTACGTCGTCGCGTTGAACGCGGAGACCTGCCCGTTCTCGCTGGTCGCCATGTACAACGCGTTGGTGGCGGCGTCGTACGCGAGGTACCCGGGATAATAGCCCGAGAAGCTGCCCGCGATCTGATTGGTCGAGGCGTTGACCACGCTGATATTGCTGGAACCGTAGTTCGCGACGAAGATCGTGCCGTTCTCCGGGTCGTAGGCGATCGAGGTGGGGTAGGTGCCCACCTGAATCGACCCGGAGGTCGACGTCCCCTGGACCACGGTGACGTTGTGGTCGGTATAGTCGGCGATGTACACGGACTCGTCGGCGGGGTCGTAAAGTTCGGCCCCGAGGCTGTCGTACGGCACGACGGTGAAAACCGTGGAGACCGACTCGTTCGACCCGTCGATGACCGTGACGTTGCCGCTGTAGTAGTTGGAGACGTAGATGTTACCGTTCGACGGATCGTAGGCGAGCCCGTCGCTCCCGAAGCCTAGCGCGATCGTGGCAACGGGGCTCCCGGTTCCGGTGACGACGTTGACCGTCCCGGTACCTTCGCTCGCCACGTAAAGGTCCCCGGTGGCCGAATCGTACGCGGAAGCCACCGGGCCCGCCGAAGCCGCTGGGAGGGTCCCCGTCGCACGGTTTGTCGATGCGTCGACGATGAAGGCATCGGCCCCCCCGTGGTCGAGCGCGTAGACGTTCCCATTCGGAGCGGAGATGAGCCCCGTCGGGTACGTCACGAGGTCGATCGACCCCACCGACGTCGCCCCGGAGAGTACGGTGAGGTTCGAGTCGGCATCGTTCGTCCCGAGGTTCGCGACGTACACCTCACCGCTCGTCAAGTCGACGCCGAGGTCCTCGGGATAATTGCCGGTGGTCACGGTCCCGACCACAGTGTCGTTCGAGGGGTTGAGGATGCTCACGGCGTTCGAACCGTAGTCGGCGAGGTAGACGTACCCGTTGACTGGGTCTTCGGACGCCCCCTGGGCGCCGTGCCCGATCGGGATGCTGGCGATCGACGAGTCGCCGGGCTCCTGGAGGACGGTGACGTTGTTCGACGCGCCGTCGGCCACGAGCAGCGTGTCGGTGGACGGAGCGTAGGTCGCCGACGTCGGGATTGAACCGACCGCCACCGTCCCCGCGGCGGCGTTCGACGTCCCGTTGATGGACGTCACGTTGGAGGTCAGCGAATTCACGACGAACACGAGGTCGTCCGTCGGGTCGAGGGTCAGGGCGACCGGTTCTCCCGACGCCGTGCCGGTGACCGGGTTCGCCACGACGAGATCGGTCGTAGTGTTGATGACCGAGACGTTGCCGGAGTCGAAGTTGGAGACGAACACCTCGCGGTCGTCGGGGTCGTAGAGGATGGCGCCCGGCTCCCGACCCACCGGGATCGTGGCGACGACCTTCTGGGTCGCCCCTGAGATCACGGAGACCGTCCCATTGACCCAGTTGCTCGTGTAGAGGTCCCCGTTCGCCGGGTCGAACACAATCCCCCCGGGGCTCCCGCCCACCGAGACCGAACCGGACGCCAAGTTCGAGGACGTGTTGACGAGCCCGACGGTGCTGAGCGACGGGTTGGTTTCGTAGACGACTCCCGTGTTCGAGTCGTATGCCATCGTGGCCACGTTGGGGACGTAGGCGCTCCCGCCGGTTCCCACCACGAGTGCCGTCATCACGGTCCCGTTCGACGCGTGGACGACGCTGATCGAAGCCCCGTCGGCCGCTCGGACGTAGAAGTTTCCGTTGGTCGAATCGAAGAGGACCATTTGGGGAGATCCCCCCACCGCTACGTCCTGATTTCCTGGGAGCAATTGGTCGGTCGTCAGGTCGAGAGTGTCGATGATCGACCCGACGCCAGACGTTGCGAGCGACGACCCGTCCCCGCTGCGGGACGCGGGATGCGCCAATGCGAGGACGTTCAACAGAGAGCCGGAATCCGCCGGTCCCCCCGGTGAGCGGTGCAGTGTTGCCCCCGCCATCGCGGAGAGCACGAAGATCCCGACGACCATGATTGCGGAGGACCAGTCTCCGAGGGCCGGGAGCGAGGGACGAGACGTCGGGCTCGACGCCCTTGGCGGGACTGTTTTGACGTTCACTTCACACCTCTCCTGGCCTCCCCATGAAGGGTGATAATCGTTTGCCCGAGTCGGGCGGCGCACCCGCACAATTGTCCGACCTTGGGGTCCGCCACGTTCGCTCCGGCTGCTCGCCCTCGCGGGGCGGCCTTTTGCTCGGGTTGGTGACGGGGGTGCCCCCGACTGTTTAACAAAAACGACAGAAGGCAGATATACTCGTTAAATTCTGTTAAACGCCGTGCGAACGGCCCGAGAGCTTCCCCGCTCCGACCACTTCCTCGGCGTCCGGCTGACGGCCGAGGAGGTCGAGCAGCTCGACCGGTTCCGGATCCGCTCAGGTTCGTCGACCCGCTCTGACGCCGTGCGCGCCCTCGTGCGTGAGTCGGAGAAGGTCGGCGCTGGAGCGTCCGAGATCCCGGTCGCGTTGCTCGCGAAGCTGGAGGAGGTCGTCGAGGACGGCTGGGTCTCGAATCTGGACGGGGCGGTGTCCCTGCTCCTGACCCTGGGGCTCAGCGAGTTCACGCGGCTGCACGCCGACCAGCTCCCGAAACTGCGCCGGACGGCGCGGGACGGAGCGGACCGGCGGCGCGACCGGACCCAACTCGACCGGAAGGGACGGGGGTTGCTCGACCGCTAGTTCGCGCGGCTGGAACGTGGTTGCATGGAGACTTTGGGGATCGCCTGGAGCCAACGGAGCGGATTCATCTGCCGACTGTGCCGTCAGGACGCCAAGCATAATGAGGTGCTCCACATCTCATTCTGCCCCGTCCACGGGCTGAGCTCGCCGATCGACGCGCTCCCCTGGCGACCGGAGGCTCGAACCGTACGCGGCTCTATACCCGCACCGGCGACCGCGGCGAGACCGGTCTCAACGGCGGTGCCCGCGTAGGCAAGGCGTCCTCCCGGATCGTCGCGTTCGGCACGTTCGACGAGTTGGGAGCGTTCCTCGGCGCGGCCGAGGCGGCGCTCCCCCCGACGGAGTCCGATGTGCGCGCCCTCCTCGTCCGTGTGCAGCACCAGCTGTACGTCGCGATGAGCGAGCTCGCCACCCCGCCGACCGCGAAGCCGCCGGCGCACCTCATCGGGGCCCGGCACGTTGCCGAGCTCGAGGCGGCGATCGACCGGTACTCCGCGGCCATCGAGCCGGTCCACGCGTTCGTCCTCCCCCGCGGGACCACGGCAGGGGCGGCGATCCACGTCGCGCGAACAGTGTCCCGTCGAGCTGAGCGAGCGCTCTGGACGCTCCACAACGAGGCCCCCCAGCGAGATGAACTGCTCCAGTGGGCCAACCGGATGAGCGACCTGCTCTTCGCGGTCGCCCTTGTGGTGAACCGCTCGGCCGGCTTCGCGGAGATCTCGCCCGACTACGCGGTCTAGCCCGCCGGGGGATCCATGGAGATTGGGATCGTTGGGAAGGCGAACGTCGGTAAGTCCACGACGTTCAACGCCCTGACCCTCCTCGACGTTCCCGTCGCTCCGTATCCGTTCACCACCCTCAAGCCGAACCGGGGGGTCGGGGCCGTGCGGGTCCCGTGCCCCCATGCAGAGCGCGGAGGTCCGTGCACCCCGGGAAACTCGAAGTGCGTCGACGGGGTCCGTTGGGTGCCGGTCAGCCTCATCGACGTCCCGGGGCTCGTTCCCGGGGCCCATGAGGGAAAGGGCCTCGGGCACGAGTTCCTCGACGAGCTGCGAGGCGCCTCGGGGTTCCTGCACGTCGTGGACGGCGCGGGCGCCACCGCGCCCGACGGGGTGCCGGCGACCCCGGGGTCGTACGACCCGGCGGAGGAGGTGGCGTGGCTCGACGACGAACTCGTCTCCTGGATCACGGAGATCCTCTCCCGCGACTTCGTTCGACTCTCCAAGTCGATCGAGCTCGTCGGGGGGCCGGTCGAGGAGCTGCTGCAGTCACGGCTCACCGGACTCTCGATCTCCCCCGGTCACATCGCCGCCGCCCTCCGGGAGACGCCCGTCGACCGGGCGCACCCGGCCCGGTGGACCGACGCCGAGCGCCGGGAGTTGGCGAAGGCGCTGCTGCGGGCGTCGAAGCCCCGTTGGGTCGCGTGGAACAAGGCGGACCGAACGACCCCGGCCGCCGTCGCGGAGCTCACGGAGCGGGTCGCTCCCGTCCCGTCGACCCCGACCTCCGCGGAGGCCGAGCTCACGCTCCGGAGGGCCCAGCGCGCTGGGCTCGTCGCGTACGTTCCCGGCGCCGGGACGTTCGAGATCCCCGACCCCGACCGTCTCAACGCGGCGCAGCGCCGCGCGCTCGAGGAGATCCGGACGATCCTCCGAACGTGGGGTTCGACCGGGGTCCAGGCCGCGCTCGAGCGGCTGGTGTTCGACGGCCTCCACCAGATCGTGGTCTTCCCGGTCGAGGACGAGCAGAAGTGGACCGACTCGAAGGGACGGCTCCTCCCCGATGCGTTCCTCGTTCCGGCGGGGACCGCCGCGCGTGCCTTCGCCTACCGGATCCATACCGACCTCGGGGAGAACTTCCTCAAGGCCATCGACGCGCGGACCCACCGGGCGCTCGCGGCCGACCATCCGCTCGAGGCGGGCTCGGTCGTGCGGATCGTTACCCGTCGGTAGCGAGCGGCGGACGAACGCTGGGGCCGCCGACGAGCCCCGCCCCCTCGGGCTCGGCCCGGACGACGAACGGGAGCCCCCCGGCCCGCGCGATCCGTCGGGCCGCGTCGAGCTCCCGGCCGGGCTGGGGAAGGACCACGACCGACCCGCCGGCGCCGGCGCCGGTGAGCTTGCCCCCGGCGATCGCGGGACGGGCGGCCTCGAGGAGCGCCTCGAGCCGCGGATGGGAGACCCCGACCTGGACGAGGAGCCGGTGGTTCTCGTCGAGCAGCCGTCCGACCTCGGTCCGGTCCTCCGCGCCGACCGCCCGGATCCCCGCCTCGGCCACGCCGGCGAACTCGTCGAGCAGCGCTGGCCCGTCCGGCTGGGCGAGACGGGCGTTCACCGCCCGGACCGCGTCCGCCGTGCTTCGTGGAACGCCGGAATACGCGACCACCCACGACCACGAGGGGTCGTCGACCCGTCGGGCCGTCCAGGCATGCTCGCCATCGGAGAACCGGAAGACCTCCTCGCGGCCGGATCCGTTCAGCGCGAGGTACCCTCCCCCGACCGCCGCTGCCGTGTCCCCCGGACTCCCGACCCCCTGGGCGCCGCGCTCGATCGCGAACGCCCGTTGCGCAAGCTCGGCCCGGGCGACGCCCCCACGGGCCGCCGAGAGCGCGGAGGCAATCGCCGCGCAGAACGCTGCGCTCGAACCGAGTCCGGCGGCCCGCGGGACCCGCGAGTTCACCCGCACCTCGAGCGACGGACCGCCGGCCCACAGCTGTTCGAGGGCGGTCCGGTAGTACGGGTGGGTCGTCGCGGCCGTCGGGTCGCCGTTCAGTCCGCCGGGGGCGGCGGTCTTGACACCAACTTGTACCGCGAGGTCGATCGCGAGGACGAGCTCGGGACGTCCGTGGACGACCGCGTGCTCCCCGAACAGGATACATTTCCCCGGGGCCCGGGCGGCGAGCGGGAGCGACCCGGCCGGGACCGGCCCCGCCGTCATCGCGGCTCCCGAGGGACGCGCTCGACCGCCTTCCCGCGCGCCTGGGGAACCAGCACGTGGGTCGCCCCCGGCCAGGCCCCCGGACCCGGGACCCCGCGGAGCTCGGCGAGGGCGACCGCGAGGGCCGCGACCTCACTGTGGGGCTGGTGGCCGACCGCGACATTGTGGGTCGCGAGGCCGTAGAGCTGCGGCGGCACCTTCGCACCGCCGACCACGAAGAGGACCGCCGGGCTCTTCCGGAGCCGGGCGAGGACGCCGGCGAGCGGTTCGCCGTACATCGTAAGATGGACGACCGTTCCGTCGAACTCGCGGACGAACTTCTTCCAGTCGTCGACGCCCTCGACCGCGAACGCCCCGCCCCACTGCCTCCGGACCCGGTCGACCCGTTCGGCGAGCGCCGGGTCCGGGGGATGGAGGTAGAGCCGCTCCGCCCCGAAGGCGCGGGCGGCAAGGGCGACGTGCGTCGTCAGCCGGGGGTCCCGCCCGGCCCGGTGGCCGACGCGAAGGACCGAGACCCTCGGGCGGTCGCTACGTCGCGGGCGCGGCATGGAACCGTTCGATCCGGTGGCCGCGATACTCGAGCTTGTCCGACCGCTTCACGAGTCCCTTCAGCCTTGTCGGGGTCATCCCGAGCTCCTCGGCGACGTCGGAGAAGAACCGACCGGTGTCCCCGACGGCGTCGAAGATCCGCTTCTCGAACTTCTGGTAGTCCTTGTCCGGCATCGAGGCGATCGAGAGGATCTCGCTGACCTCGCTCAATGGCGCGGTGGTGTTGATGTTGATCGTGGAGTAGTAGAAGTGGTAGCTCTTTTCCGGCTGACGCTTGCCCTCGCGCGCGACCCAGCGGGTGTCGATCAGCTTGAGCTTCTCGAAGAACTGGAGCGCCTTCGTACCTTCCTTGCCGAACTCCCGCTCGACGTCGTCGCCGGTAAGCCAGGCATCGGCGAGCCGCTGGACGAGCTTCAGCTTCACCGGGGAGTCGACCGCTCGCAGGATCGGGACGAGTTCGCTCATGTCGTTGACGACCTTGATCCGGTGCATCATTGCAGCCATTGCGGTTCTAACCCCCCGGAGCGGCGCTGGCGTCGAACAAGGCGCGGCGGTACTTCGCCCAGCGGTCGTGCGGAGAGTAACGGGCCGGATGCGGGGTCCGGGTCGGACCGTGCCCGAGCGGGCATGCGTCCGCAAAGGAGTACCGGCCGCATTCGCGGCAGACGTGGAGGATCGACTCGGTCATGCGCGCGCGAAGCTCCCCTCACCGCCGGCGCCCTTGATGGACGCGATCGCGGCTTCGGTGGCGTGCTTCATCGTTTCCTCGGCCTGCTTGTACTGCGTCCCGGCGACCTGGATCCGGTAGCGCGGCGCGCCGACGTACGAAACGGTGACCGATTCCGGGTCGACCGCTTCCGCGGCGAGGAGCGCCGCGCGGACGCTCTCGAGTCCGGCGGGGGAGGAGTCCTTGAGCTCGATCGTGCCGCGGATCGCGACGTGCGGGGGGACGATGTTCTCGTGCGCGACCTTGAGGAACGCCGCGACCCAGGCCGCCTTGCCGCCCTCCTTCTGGAACCGCTTCGGGTCGGCGGCGGCGACCTCGAACGCATTGAACAGGCTACCGTACCGCTCGATGAGCGTCTCGGCGAACTCGGCGTGGGTCGCGTCGGGCTCGACCTTCAGCACCTGGGCGACGAGGTTGAGGAGGCGGACCGCCTTCTGCTCGTTCTTCCAGCTCTGGATCTTCTCGCGGCGCTGGTGGTCGTTGATCCGCTTGAGCGACAGGTCGACCTGGTTCTTCGCCGGGTCGATCCGCAAGACCCGCGCGACGATCTTCTGGCCCTCGCGGATGTGGTCTCGGATGTACTTGACCCACCCCGTGGCGACCTCGGAGAGGTGGATGAACGCCTCGCGGTTGCCGTACTCGTCGAGGGTGACGAACGCCCCGAAGTTGCGGATCGAAGTGACCGTTCCCACGACGAGCTCCCCCTCCTCGGGGAACTCGGGCCTCAGCGGCACGAGCGAACGGACTCCCCTACGCCGCCGTCCGCACGAGCTCGCCGCGCAGCTTGGCGAGGCCACCGGTCGGGGAGGCGAGCGTCGCTCCGCAGACGGAGCAGTTCACGGTGGTCGCCGGACGACTGAACATCGTCTGTTCGCCGGAGCAGTCCGGGCACTTCACGACCCAGAACGGGGCAGGTTCTCGCGTCGGCATCGACCCTCCTACTTGTGCTCCACGAGCTCAAGCTGGCCCGCGCGCCAGCTCGCCGGTTTGACGGTGTACTTGCATTTCTTGCAACGGAACTTCAGGTTCACCCGGCGGACGGCCTTGGCCCGTCCTTCGGGCTTCGGCCGCGGAAAGCCGCCGTAGCCACTCGTGGCCCGCCGGAACCGGCGCTGACCCCACTTCAGCTCCGACGCCGGGCGCTTCTTGTCCTTCTCGACCTCGTGCTCGGTGTGGACCCGGCACTTCGGGCAATAGGTCGAAACGACCTTGGGATAATGCATCGGCGGCGCCGAATCTTAGGTTGTATATAGGCCTACTGCGAAGCCCGGTGTGGGCCCCCGGCCCGGACGGAAGAATGGAAGTCTCGGAGGTCACCATCGGAATCCCCGTCGTCGAGCTCGCCCGGTCCCGGGACTGGTACGAACGGATGCTCGGCAAGCCCCCGGAATTGGAGCCTGTCGCAGGCCTGGCGGAGTTCCGTCTTGCCGGAACGTGGTTGCAACTCATGGAGCGGTCGGCGGCCCGACCCGGGTGGTCGCTCCGGATCGGGGTCGAGCACCTCGACGCGAAGCACGAACGGCTCCGAACTCTTGGGTTCGAGCCGACGGAAGTCGAGACCGTACCCGGCGTGATCCGGTTTCTCCAGCTGACCGACCCCGACGGGAATTCGGTGAGTCTCTACGAGCTCCTTCCCCGGTCCCCGCCAACCGCGACCAACTAGCCGCGCCGCTCCCTCCGAACGAGCGGTCGTGATGCTCGACGCCCCGGCTATCGGGCCGCGGCACGCGGTGAAAGGGGCGTCTCGCAGTCGGGGCAGCGAGGAGCGCCCGCCGGCACCGTCGACCGGCAGTTCGGGCAGGTCACCCCGCCGGACGGGGCGGCGAACCCTGTGGGCGGAGCAACCGGGACGGGTCGGTAGGTTCCCGTGGACGGGTCATAGTCCATCTCTTCTGATTCCTCAAACAGGATGGCGAGGATTCCTCCGACCACTCCGAGGAGGAGGCCGAGGCCGAATCCGCCTCCGCCGACGATGCTCGCGACCGAGAAGACGAGGATCGCGATTCCGTATCCCGTGTGGTGTTCCGGATGCCGGTAGAGGGAGACGGCCAGGGCGATCACGATGAGACCGAACACCACGCCAAAGAACGCGACCACGCTCAGGGCGAGGCTCGCGAGGTTCGCCCCGACCTCAGAGGCGAGGCTGCTCGCCAGTCCTTCGACGGCCCCGACGAGGAAAATCAAGATCCCCGCGATCAGCGAGACGGCGAACGCCGCCGTTGGAACTTCGTCGTCCACCCGATGGCCCTCGTGCATCGTCCGCGAACGCCTCCGAAACGACAACCCTATCGGCCGGCGACGGCGCTCGGTCGAAAACCGCCTCAAGGCTTATGTAAGGGTGCCAACTCGGCGGCCGCACCCGCTGAGGAGAAATGGCCGACCGGTCCTCGATCGATGTCGTCACGGAATCGCTCCAGAAGGCGCCGGAGCGCAAGTTCCCGGAGACGGTCGAGATTTCGATCAACATCAAGGACCTCGACCTCTCGGTCCCGAAGAATCGGATCGAGGACGAGGTTCCGCTTCCGAACGGGCGGGGCCGGAACGTCAAGGTCGCGCTCTTCGGGACCCCGGAGATGTGCCAGAAGGCGAAAACCGTCGCCGACGTCGTGATGGCGCCGGCTCAGCTCGACGAGCTGATGAAGGACAAAAAGGCCGCAAAGCGGCTCGTCGACGAGGTCGACTTCTTCCTTGCCGAGGCGCCGCTCATGCCGACGATCGGGAAGCGGCTCGGCATCGTCCTCGGGCCCCGGGGGAAGATGCCCCGTCCGGTCCCGCCGGGCGGCGACCCCACGAACGTCATCAACGCCATGAAGCGCTCCGTCCGGGTCCGCTCGAAGGGGAACCGGACGTTCCACGCTCCGGTCGGCACCCGCGGGATGCCGCCGGAGCAGATCGCCCAGAACATCGATGCGCTGCTCACCCGGGTGATGGGCAAGCTCGAGCGGGGTCGGAACAACATCGAGTCGGTCTACGTGAAGACGTCGATGGGACCGGCGGTCCGCCTCTGGTAGGAAGGTTCGCACGCATGCCAGGCCGAGGAAGCGTCCGCCAGGAGAAGCTCGCCCAGGTCGCGGCGCTCGCGACCACGATTCGCTCCTCCCGCACGACCGCGATCGTCGCCGTCCGCGGCGTCCCGGCGTCGGCGCTCCAGAAGATGCGCCGCTCGCTCCGCGAGAAGGGCCACCCGATCCTCGTCGCGCCGAACAGCTCCCTCCGCCACGCGATCGAGGCGGCCGTCCCCGACCGCCCGGCGCTCAAGCCCCTCCTCGAGCACGTGACCGACCAGACGGCGATCCTCTCGGCGGAGGGGAACCCGTTCTCGCTCTACCAGGAGCTCGCCCGAACCCGCTCGCCGACGCCCGCCCGGGGCGGCGAGATCGCGCCGAACGACATCACCGTCCCCGCCCAGACGACGAGCTTCAAGCCCGGGCCGATCGTCGGCGAACTCCAGCACGCTGGCTTCCCCGCGGCGATCGAGAAGGGGAAAGTCGTCCTGAAGAAGGACGCCCTCGTCGTCAAGGCCGGGCTCCCGATCAGCCGCGAGGTCGCGGGACTCCTGACCCGTCTCAACATCTTTCCGCTCGAGGTCGGGCTCGAACTCCGCGCCGCCGTTGACGGGGATACGTTCTACTCCCCCTCGGTCCTCGCGGTCGACCTCGACGCGAAGCGGGCCCAGATCGCCCGCGCCCACCAGAGCGCGCTCCTCCTCGCGGTCGAGCTCGGGTACGCGACCCCCGAGACGATCCCGCTTCTCGTCACCCGCGCCCACCGGAGGGCGCTCGCGGTGGCCATCGCCGCAGGCTACACGACGCCGGCGACGCTCGCCCCGATCCTCGCCAAGGCGCTCGCGCAGGCGCGCGCCGTTCAGAACTTGACGGGACCCTAGTCCACCCTGGGAACAATTGGAGGGAGAACAATGGAGTACGTGTATGGTGCGCTGCTGCTCAACGCCGCCGGAAAGCCGATCGACGAGAAGGGACTCACGCAGGTCCTGACCGCCGCGGGCGTCAGCCCGGACGGCGCCCGCGTGAAGGCGCTCCTCGCAAGCCTCGACGGCGTGAACCTCGCCGACGTCCTCGCGAAGGCGGAGACGTTCGCGGCGCCCGCCGCCGCGGCCCCCGAGAAGAAGGAAGAGAAGGGCGGCAAGAAGGAAGAAGAGAAGAAGGAAGAGAAGGGCGTCTCCGAGGAAGAGGCGGCCGAGGGTCTGTCGGCCCTCTTCGGGTAATCTCCTCCGCTTCCCTTAAGACCGAAGGCCGGGTGGCTCGGGTCGGGAGGCCGTTTCGGCCCCTCCCCGAGTCATGCCGGCGCACGAATACTGCGGCGTCCTCGGAGTCTCGCTCCAGGGGAAAGGAGCCGCGCCCTACCTCTACCGGGGGCTCCGGGCGCTCCAGCACCGGGGCCAGGAGTCGGCCGGGATCGCCACGAGCAGCCACGGAATTCTCCACCACCGCAAAGGGATGGGGCTCGTCCACGAGATCTTCACCCAGGAGGCGATCGAATCGCTCCGCGGGTCGGTCGGGATCGGCCACGTCCGCTACTCGACGACCGGGCGAAGCGACCTCGAGAACGCCCAACCGCTCGTCGTCAAGCTCCGCGACGAGGACGCGGCGCTCGCCCACAACGGCGACCTCGTGAACTTCGAGCGGGTCCGCCGGAGGCTCCAGGCGCAGGGGGTCGAGTTCCTCGGGAGCGCCGACTCCGAGACGATCGCCCAGATGATCGCGCTCGAGTACGGCCGCACGCGCGACCTCGAGGCGGCGATCCGACGGGCGTCGGTCGAGCTGATCGGGGGATACGCCGTCGTGATGCTCGTCGGACAACGGCTCGTCGCCTTCCGCGACCCGCTCGGAATCCGCCCCCTCGTCCTCGGGACCGTCGACGGCGGCTACGCGGTGGCGAGCGAGTCGGTCGCGCTCGAGCTGATGGGCGGTCGGCTCGTCCGCGACATCCTTCCCGGCGAGGTCGTGATCATCGACAAGGGCCAGACGCTCCACACGAGCCGGATGACCAACGTCGGCGAGCGGGCCCACTGCATGTTCGAGTGGGTCTACTTCTCGCGGCCGGACTCGGTCGCCGAGGGGAAGATGGTCTACGAGGTCCGGCATCGGATCGGGCAGACCCTCGCGAAGGAGTCGCCGGCGACCGCCGACGTGGTGATCCCCGTCCCCGACTCGTCCCGGCCCCAGGCGCTCGGCTACTCGGAAGTGTCGGGGATCCCGTACACCGAGGGTCTGATCAAGAACCGGTACGTCGAGCGGACGTTCATCCTCCCCGACCAGAAGCGCCGCGAGGACGAGGTCCGCGTCAAGCTCCACCCGGTCCCCGGACTCCTGAAGGGCAAACGGGTCGTCCTGATCGACGACTCGATCGTCCGCGGCACGACGCTCCGCGAGATCGTCCGCATGGTCCGGGCCGCCGGCGCGACCCACATCGACGTGCGGATCGGCTGCCCGCCGATCGTCGCGCCGTGCTACTTCGGCATCGACATGAAGGACCGCAAGGAGCTCGTCGCGAACGGCCGGACCGAGGAGGAGGTCGCGCAGGTGATCGGGGCCGAATCGGTCCACTACCTTTCGCTCGCCGGCCTCGTCAGCTCGATCGGCCTTCCGCAGGACAACCTCTGCCTCGGGTGCCTGACCGGACGGTATCCGCTCGACGTCCCCGAGGAGCGGCGCCGCTTCCAGAAGTCGCTCACGGAGTTCTAGCGCGTGGCGCCGTCCGTCCTCCTTCGGGAGGGCCGACGATGGGTCGTCGTCGACGCGGACCGGCCGGGCGACCCTCCCGTCGAGCCGGTCCGGGGGATCTCCGCCGTGCCCGAGCCGTCCGGGCTCCGACGTCTCCTCGCGGCGGCTCCGACGGTCGTCGCCGGGGACCCGGTCGTCGCGCGCGCCCTCGCGGGCGCGGGCCACCCCCGTCCGATGGCGGGCCCCACCGAGTTCGCCCGCGCGCGGTCGTCCCGGTCGCCCCGGTCGTCTGAGGGGTTCCGCGCCCTCCTCCTCGTCGAGGGGCGCGAGGCGCTCGAACGGACGCTCGCGAGCCCGGAGGAAACGGTCATCGCCCTCGCCCGCGAGGAAGAACGGGTCGAGCGGGCGCGGACCCGCGACGACGGTGCGCTCGCGAGCTGGGTCGGTCCCGCCGCCGGCCCGCTCGCCGACCACGCGGCCGCGTGGCAGGAGTACCGGGTCGGCCTCGAACGGCACCACGCCGAGCTCGTGCACCGTCTCGAAGGGGCGACCCGGGCCCTCGCCCCGAACCTCGCCCGCGTTGTCGGCGCCCGGGTCGCCGGCCGGCTCGTCGCCGCCGCGGGCGGGCTCGCTCCCCTCGGCCGCATGCCGTCGGCCCGTCTGCAGCTCCTCGGGTCCCGCCGCCGTCCGGCCGGCGGTCGCGGCCCCCGGTTCGGCCTCCTCTACCGGGCCGAGGGGCTCGACCGGCTCGCCCCGGACCGGCAGGGAGCGTACGCCCGGAGCCTCGCGGCCCTCGCCGTGATCGCGGCCCGGGCCGACGCATCGACCCGCTCCGACGTGGCGGCCGTCCTCGTTCCCCGTCGCGAGCGTCGCCGGGCGCACCTCGAACGGAGGCGCGGATGAGGGAGGCCGACCGTCCGCGGCTCGCCGCTCCCGGAGAGAACCTCTACGTACGGAACGAGCGCGAGGCAACATCCCACTGGACCGCCGCGCTCGCCGACCCCCCGGCGGTCTACGGCGAGCGGATCACCTCGGTCGGCGAGACGGTCCTCCGCCGGTGGGACCCGTCGCGAAGCAAGCTCGGCGCGGCGCTCGCGAACGGATGGGACGGTCCGGTCCCCGGAGCGGGGAACGGTGGCTCTACCTCGGCGCGGCGACGGGAACGACCGCCTCGCACGTCGCCGACCTCGTCGGGACGACCGGGTTCGTCTTCGCGGTGGAGAAGAGCGTTCGGCCGTTCGCCCGCCTCCTCGCGCTCGCCGAGCGGTACCCGAACCTCGGACCGGTCCTCGCCGACGCGCGCGACCCGGTCGCGTACCTCCCGCTCGTTCCCCCGGTCGACGGGGTGTACCTCGACGTCCCGCAGGCGGACCAGGCCGAGATCGCGCTCGCGAACGCCCGCTGGTTCCTCCGACCGGCGGGGGTCGTCCTCCTCGCGCTGAAGACGGCGAGCATGGGGCGGGAGCGGTCGGCCCGCGACCACCTCGCGGAGACCCAGCGCCGGCTGTCCCCAGCGCTCGAGCTCGACACCCCGGTCGGCCTCGAGCCGTTCCATCGGCGCCACTTCCTCCTCGCGGGGCGCCCGACCCGGGCGCTCTACGGGGCGCCGGTCACGTCGGAGCGTAGCTCGAGGACCGGCCCCCGTGTTGCACGACGACGGTGATGATGTCCTCGTCGGCGAGCGGGTGGTCGCGGCCGACGGTCTGACCGGGGAACCGGGCGCTCTTCCCCCAGACCTGGGCGGCCTTGAACGCCGTGTCGAGCTCCCCGGGAAGCCGCTTCATCAGCTCGTTGACCTTGTCGCCCCGACGGAGGATGACCGGCTCCTCCATGTCGGGCTCGCGGCCCGGCGGCTTGACGTAGATCCGGATGAACTGGAGCGCGTCCCCCATCGCTTCGATGAGGTCCGGGATCGCAATCCGCTCCTTCGCGGAGATGAACCGGGGCCGGAACTCGAGGAGCCGGATCGCGAGCCCTTCGCGGTCGGAGGGCGAGAGCTTGTCGCACTTGTTGATCGCGAGGATCGCGGGCTTGTAGACCCGGTTCCCCGCGAGCACGTCGATGAGCTGGTCGGCGGTCGCGTCCTCGCGGAACACGATCAAGCCGTTGTGGAAGCCGAACTCGCGCGCGATGTCGGTCGCGAGCCCGCCGCCCAGGTGGGTCAGCTTCACGGTGCTCGAGATGGTGAGCCCTCCGCGGTCGGCGCGGGTCACCACGATCTTCGGCGGGCGGGTGTTGACCCGGACCCCGGCTCCCTCGAGCTCGTTGACGAGCGCCCGGAAATCGGTGTGCTCCGGGTCGATCAGGAACAGGATGAGGTCGACGGACCGGACGACCGAAAGGACCTCCCGGCCCCGACCCCGACCCTTCGCTGCGCCCGGAACGAGCCCGGGCATGTCGAGGACCTGGATCGAGGCGCCCCCCCAGCGGAGCATCCCCGGAATGATCGAGACGGTCGTGAAGTCGTAGGCGGCCGCCTCGCTCTCCGCGCCGGTGAGGCGGGTGAGAAGGGTCGATTTGCCGACGGACGGATACCCGACGAGGCCGACGGTGGCGTGGCCCGATTTCCGGACCGAGTAGCCGAGTCCCCCACCCTTCCCCTTCGCCCGCGCCTCGCGCTCGAGCTTGAGGACCGCAATCTTCGCGCGGAGGCGCCCGATGTGGTGCTGGGTCGCCTTGTTGTACTGGGTCTTCCGGATCTCCTCCTCGATCTCGGTGATGTGCTCCTCGAGCGAGGACACGGAATGCTCCGCCTCTCCGACGGCGCTCGCTACTTATCGACTCCGACCGGGCGCCGGTGGCCCATCGTTCACCCCCCGGACCGGACGAATCGACCTTCGACCCCCGCGCGGACCAAGGTGCGATGGGGGCGATGGGCTCGACGACCGGCCGCGGTCCGACCGCGTGGGCGTTCCGGGGAGGAGGCGTCGTGCGGAACCGCGAGGAGCGGGAGCGCTGGACCGAGCGGCTCCCGACCGCCTTGCGGGTCGCCGCCGGCTGGCCGGTCGACCTGACCGTTCGGTGGACGAGCGGCCCGTCGGCCGCGGTCCGCCTCGAAGCCAACGACGAGACGACCGCACGATGGGTCGCGGGAGCGTTCCTCCCGACGTACCCCTCGGGGAGCTGGGTGGGCGCGGCGCGCGGCGCACCGCCCGGGTCGGATCCGCTCGCCGTCGGTCGCGCGATCGCCGGTCCGGATCGACCGTTCCGCACGAGCGGCGGGACGGTCCCTCCCTGGTCCGACTCGGTCGTCGCCGCACTGTTCCTCCTCCCGCCCGGCTCGGCGGTCGCGTGGCGGCTCCGGCCCCGGGCGCCTCCCGCGTCCCACCCACCCTCCCCGACGGTGGTTCCCGTGCCGGTCGGTTTTCGCTCGGACCCTCCGGCGACCGCGAGCCGACGGCTCGCCGACCAGGTCGCCGACCGGGTCGTCGGGGCGACGTGGGACGTCCACGCCTGCGTGTATGGAGTGAATCGCTCAGCCGCCACGCCGCTCGCCCGACTCGTGGAGGCGGCGGCCCGGGAGGATGGTGGGAACGGTGTGACGTGGTCGTGGGCCGGCCGGTGGTTTCGCAAGGCTCCCCGGGCCATTGGCCTCTCGCTCTCGGAGGTCGTCCCGCTCTTCCCGTCCCTCTCGCTCCGGATGCCGACCCCACCGCTCCGTGGCACGTCGGCCAGCTGGGGGATCCCCATTGGCCGGTCGGCCGCGGGAGAGCTCTGGAGTCTTCCGGTCGAACCGGAGCAAGGTCGGCACCTGCTCCTGCTCGGCGAGACGGGGATGGGCAAGAGCTCGTTCCTGCTCCGGGCGGCGGTCCGGGCGAGCGAACTCGGGAGCGTCGTGTTCTTCGACCCGATCGGGGATACGTCGCGCCGGCTCGTCGACCGCCTCCCGGCGGGATCGCTCCGTCGCGTCGTCTGGATCTCCCCGGGACTCTCCCCCGTCGGGGTGAACGCCCTCGCTCCGGTGGCGCTTCCCGCGCCCGCGGGCGACCGGGCCCTCGCCGACCTCGTGGCCGCGCTCCGGCGGGTTCGCGCGGGTCGGTACGCCGATTCGCCGTTCTGGGGACCACGGCTGGAGGAGATGCTCGGGCTCAGCCTCCGCGCGGCCGCCGCCTATCCGAGCGGCACCCTCCGCGACGCGTCCGAGATCCTTGCCGCGGCCGGCGGCCGGATCTCCGGGGTCCCGCCGAACGCCGAGGACGCGGTCCGCGCGCTCGTGGACCGGGTCCGGTCCCGACCGGAGGAGGTCGACGGGGCCCGCCGGGTGCTCGACGAGGTCGTCCGGTCGTCGGTCCTCGCGCGGATGCTCGCCGCGAAGGACGCCCGGTTCTCCATTGGCGATGCGGTTCGGGACGGGAGGATCGTCCTCGTCAGCGGCGACGCAGCGGAGGTCGGCGAGTCGGTGGCACGGGTGCTCCTCTCCGTGCACCTCGCGTTGCTCTGGGGCGAGGTCCTCGCCGGACGGAGCGCCCGGAAGACGTTCGTGATCGCCGACGAGATCCAATGGTACGCGAACGACGCGGTGGCCGAGCTGTTCCGACTCGGTCGGCGGTTCAACGTCCACTTGTGGGCCGCGACCCAGTCGCTCGCCGCGTTGCCGGAGACGACTCGGGAGGCGGCGGTGACGAACGCGGCCGATGTCGTCGCGTTCCGGGGTTCTCCGGACGATGCCCGCGAGCTCGCTCGTTGGAGCACCGACCTCGCGGTCGAGTCGCTCCTCGCCCTCCGTCGGGGGGAGGCGGTGGCGCTCATCGGGAAAGGGCGGGATGTCGGGTGGGTCCGGCTCCCGTTCGAACCCGACCGGCCTCGGCCGGACCGCTGGCAGGCCGTTTGGGAGCAGTGCCGCGACCTGTGGGCCCCCGCTGCGCCGGACGTCGACCGTTCCGAGAGTGGCGGGGGCGACGACCCTACGAAGAACGCTCCCTCGGATGGGGGCCGGGCGGTCCTGCTCGTCCTGTGGGCCGGCCTCCTCGCGCAGCGCGGTTCGGATTCGGTGACCGTCGTTCTGGACGACCTTCGGGCCGCGACGGAGGCGGACCCGTCGGACGTGCGGGTCGCCGGCCAACGGCTCGCGAAGGCCGGGGCGCTCACCGCCTCCGACGGTCCGGGCGGACGGTCGTGGACAGTGCGGCGGGCCGGCCTCGCGGAACTCCTTGCCCCGGGGGTCGACCCGCGCGAGCTCGCGCGCGCCGACGTCCTCTGGTCGCGGCTCGGGGCTTCGTCCGGCGGTGCTCCGTCTCGAAAAGGGCTTTAGGGGGATACCCCCCTCAATCCATCGGATGGCAACCGCCGCGAACTCCGATTCGGCGGATGCCGGAGGCATTCGGGAGCGGTGCCTCACCGGGATCGAGGGGCTCGACAACATCCTCGGGGGCGGAATTCCCCGCGGCAACATGGTCCTCGTCGCCGGGAGCGTCGGGACCGGGAAGACGACCCTCTGCCTCGAATTCCTCGTGCGCGGCGCGGAGAAGGGCGAACGGACGCTCTTCTTCTCCGTCACGGAGGCGTCCGCGAAACTGATCGAGAACCTCTCGACGTTCGAGTTCTTCCGCCAGGAGCTCGTCAAATCCGGCGGCCTCATCTTCATCGACGTGCCGGAGATCTACGACCGGCTCGGGCTCAACCACGAGGAGCTGACGCTCGAGGAGATCGACCTCCTGCTGAAGACGTTCCTCGACCTCGCCCGGGAAGCCGGCGCGCAACGGGTCGTCCTCGACTCGCTCACCTCGGTCTGCTACCGGATCCGTCGGGACGAGCGGATCCGCGACTTCATGCTGAAGCTCTCGCAAGGGCTCGCCGAGCTCGGCTGCACGACGCTCCTCGTATCGGAGATCGGCCAGGCCGCGGGGCGGTACTCTCTCCACGGCGTCGAGGAGGCGATCGTGGACGGGGTCCTCCTGCTCGGGAACGCGCGCCGCCAGGGGGACATCCTGCGGATCCTCCAGGTCGTGAAGATGCGCGGCACCTCGCACTCGCGCGCGCAGTACGTGATCGAGCTGACGCCGATCGGCCTCCTCATGGCCCCCCACTTGAAGGGCGGCCGGCAGGAGAGCTGATGCCGCCGGACGACGACATCGGCGAACGGCTCCGGCAGCTGCCCGGGGGCTCGGCGGTCGCGATCCGTCTCAACCCGAGGGAGTACGCCGACGACTACTTCGCCGTGCTGAACGCCACGCTCCGCGACGTCGGGAGCGAGACGAACGCCCACACGATCTACGTCTCCGTCACGAATCCGGCGTCCCTCGTCTGGTCGCTCGCCCAGGCGCTCGACGTCGACGCCGGTCGGCTGTCGTTCGTCGACGCGATCAGCCACATCATGATGAACTACCGCGACCCGCTCCCGAACGCCACGTACGTGGAGTCGCCGCGGATGCTGGAGGACATCATGCTGCGGGTCGAGTTCCTCCTCCGCAAGCACCCGAGCCCGCGGACGATCCTCGTCATCGATTCGGTCAACTCGCTGTCGATCCACAACCCGAAGGACCTCCTCTCCGAGTTCTTCCACATCCTCGTCAACAATCTGAAGAGTCGTCAGGTCCTCACTGTGCTCCTCGTCGTGAGCGAGGACACCGAGTCGGAGCTCGACCAGATGCTCGGCCTCGTCGTCGACGAGACGATCGAGGTCGTGCGGAGGCGGAGCTAGGCGCGTGGGCGACGACCAGGCGGTCCTCGGGATCCCCGAGCTCGACGGCGAGCTCTATGCGTACATGCCGCCCGGGTGGCTCGGGCTCCTCGTCGGCCACTCGGGCGCCGGGACCCCGATGTTCGCGAAGCAGTTCGCCCAGGCGATGGTCGGGACCTCGCCGGTGCTGTACTACACGACGTACGAGCGGACCGAGGACGTCCATCGGGCGTTCCGGGACTTCGGCTGGGACCCGGATGGGGTGCAGATCGTCAACCTCTCGGAGGAGTACTTCCGGAACGTCCTCGTCCATTCGCTCGAGATCTCCCAACTCCGCGAGCGGGGTCTCCGGCTCGCCGACCTCGACGGGAGCCGGGCGAAACCGGCGGCCGCGACGACGTACAACATCACGAGCCGCCTCCTCGCCGACCTGGCCGCGCTCGACGGCCGGTTCCGGCTCGTCCTCGACTCGCTCGACTTCTTCTTCGAGGTCCTCGACACCTCCGACGTCATGACCGTCGTCCGCCAGATCCGCCACCGCGCGCAGGAGCTGGGCGGCCAAGCGCTCCTCGTCGTCCAGGGGGAGTTCCACGAGCGGCGCGTCTCGGGAATGCTCGAGGACATGGCCGACCTCGTCGTGGAGCTGAACGCCCGGCCCCGCGGGGAAACGTACGAGCACACGATCGCCGTCCGCAAGATCCGCAACCATCCCGAGCGGACCCGGGTCCTCCCGGCGCGGATGACCGAGACGGGACTTTCGGTCGTTGCCTCCGACGGGGCCACCACCTCGCCAAAGCGGTAGCGCGTCGTTATCTACCGGCCGCCCGGTTCGTGCGTCGTCGGGATTTCCCATGGACGACGTGCACATCCGGTGGATCGAGAAGGTCCAGCTGAACGACCCGGTGCTGGTCGAAGGTCTCCCCGGTGTGGGGAACGTCGGCAAGCTCGCCGCCGACTACCTCAAGGAGAAGCTCGACGCGAAGCCGCTCGCGACGATCTACTCGAAGTTCTTCCCGCCGCAGGTGTACGTCAACGAGGACGGGCTGACCCGCCTGGTCTCCCAGGAGCTCTCGTACCGGCGGGCAGCCGGCCCGAAGGAGCGCGACCTCCTGCTCCTCGGCGGCGACTACCAGGGGATCACGCCGGAGGGCCAGTACCAAGCTCACCGAGCGGGTCCTCTCGGTCGCCCATTCGCTCGGCGCGAAGGAGCTCTACACGCTCGCCGGGTTCGCCCAGGGGCGCGTCATCGAGACCCCCCGCGTCCTCGGCGCCGCCACCTCCCCCGAGCGGGTCGAGGCGATGAAGAAGTTCGGCGTCGTCTTCTCGCGGAACGACCCCGGCGGCGGTCTCATCGGCGCCTCCGGCCTCTTCCTCGGGCTCGGCCGCCTCTACGACATGCACGGCGTCTGCCTGATGGGGGAGACGAGCGGCTACTTCGTCGACCCGCGGAGCGCCGAGGCGGTCCTCCGCGTCCTCACGAAGATCCTCGCGATCGAGGTCGACTTCTCCGACCTCGAGGCGAAGGCGAAGGAGATCGACCGGATCGCCCAGAAGATCCACGAGGCCGAGCAACGCCCGCCCGACACCCCGTCGCCGTCGGTCCGCGACGACCTCGGCTACATCGGCTGAACCGGCGATGGCCGTCCCGAACGGCCCCGCCGACGTCGTCGCCCGCCTCCGGGCCGCCGCGGGCGAGGGCGTCCTCCGGTTCGACCGGTTCGTGGAAGGCGCGCTGTACTCCCCCGGGGGGTTCTACGACTCCGGCGCGATGCCCCTCGGTGCCGGCGGCTCGTTCTACACTGCGGCCCACACAACGCCGCTCTTCGGCGCCGCGCTCGCGCGGCGCCTCCGCGCCGAGCGGGACCGCGTCGGCGACACCCGGCCGTTCCGCGTGGTCGAGCTCGGACCGGGCGACGGGACGCTCGCGTTTGACGTGGCCCGCGCCCTCCCGGCCGACGGACCGGCGTGGGAATGGACGTTCGTGGAACGGTCCCGCACCCTGCGAGACTCGCTCGCCGCCCGGATCCTCCGGGAACCCACCGGCGGCCCGGTGACGTTCACGTTCTCCGACTCGCTCGGGGCCCGCGGGACGTTCGTCGGCGCCGTCATCGCGAACGAATTCCTCGACGCGCTCCCCTTCCGGCGCCTCGTCCGACGCGGGGCGGCCTGGGCCGACCTCGGGGTCCGATGGACCGGCACCCGGTTCGACTGGGCCGAAGACCCGCCGCCGGCGGCCGTCCCGGGAGACCCGCTCCCCACGGCGGAGGAGGGGACGCGGTACGAGCTGCTCGAACTTGCCGAGGGGATCGTCCGGGAAGTCGCGGACCATCTTGCCGACGGCGTCGCGATCGTCCTCGACTACGGGACCGACACGGACGAGCTCGTCCGGGGCCATCGGTCCGGCACCCTCGCCGCGGTCCGGGACCACCGGTCGGTCGACCCCCTCGAGGCACCGGGGACCGCCGACCTGAGCGCGTTCGTCGACTTCACGCGGGTCCGGGCCGCGGCCCGGCGCGCGGGACTCGTCGAGGTCGCGTTCCGGAAGCAGTCCGAGGCGCTCGGCGCGTGGGGGTTCCCGGACCTCCTGGAGGAGGCCGTCCGGAACGCGGACGGCGCGGAAGCGGTCGTCCGGCTCCGCCTCGCCGCGAAGAATCTCCTCTTCGGCTTCGACACGTTCCGCGCGCTCGAGTTCGCGAGCGCCGCCTCGGTCCCTACGTCGTGACGGGGTGCTCGTCGCGCCGGACCTTCGCGGCGAGCCCGCTCTGCACGAGCAGCCGGGCGCGGTCGTCAGGAAGGGCGAGCACGTCCTCGGCCCGGAGCTCGATCGTTTCTTTCCCGATCTCGACCGCCGGCCCGTCCTTCAGGATCCGGACATAGGTCATCCTCGGCACCGCGGGCGCCGGCCCGGAGGAGGGAGGGGGAGCGGGCAACGGGGCGACGGACGCCGGCGGTCCCGCGGTCGGCGGAGGGACGGGAAGTGCAACCGCCGCCCCCGTCTCGAGGAACGGCGCGGCGGCGATCCGGTGGTCCCGGAGGACCCGGAGGAGCTGGTCGAACAGCCGGCGTTCCTCGGGAAGCGCGTTCGGCACATCGCGCGAGCCCCCGACGCTCGCCTGGAACGCGAGGCTGAGGACCTTCGACATGCGGGCCTCGATGATGTCCCGGGCGACCTGGCTCGCGCGGGAGTGGGTCTGCCGGGCGAGGTCCCCCTTCTTCCCGCCAGGGTTCTCGCGGAGCTCGGACTCGAACGTCCGCCGGACCTCCGCGAGGTACAACTGGGTCGACTCGTAGAATTCGAGCGGCAGCTTCGCGAGGCCGCGGGCCGCCCCCTCCGCCCGGCGCCACTCGAGCAGCTGGGTGTACGGGTCGGGCATGGGCTGGTCCGCGAGGGGACGGAGCCTATAGGTCTTGTCGGCTCCGGCGAACGGAGCCGCGGCCCGGCCGCGCCCGCGAGTCGATGCCGGAACCGAGCCCGCGGGAACCGGCGTGGCCGGAGTTCGTCCGGCTCTTCGCCCGGCTCCGGGAGGAGAGCGCTGCGGGCGACGTCGTCGTGCTCGTCGAGGGGGAGCGGGACCGGCGGTCGCTCCGGAGGCTGGGCGTCGCCGGTCCGATCACGCTCGTCCACGGAGGTGGGACGTTGAGCGCCCTCGCGGCCCGCCTCGCCCGGGGCGGGAAGAAGGTCGTGGTCCTCACCGACTGGGACACCGAAGGCGGCCACCTCGCCCAGCGGGTGCGGGAGTTCCTGACCGCCGACGCCGTCGGCGTGGACCTCGAGTACCGACGGAAGCTCGCGAAGGCGCTCCGCAGCGAGGTCGTCCACGTCGAGGGGCTGCACGGCTGGGCGCGTCGGACGGCCGAGGCCGAGGGGCTCGCGCTCGACGAGGCGTTCGGGGACGTCGGCTGAACGCCGCTCCGCTTACGGAATGACCTTCGACTGGGTGCGGCGCGTGTCGCGGCGGTTCCGCGCGCGCGACGGTCGCATCCGCTCGGTGCCCTTTCCGCTCCACCGGAGGCCACGGCCGTCGCGGCCGGCGCGGGTCAGACCGCGGTACACGCGGCCCGTGTGGGCGGGTCCGGCGACCCAACCGACCTGGCGGTCGGCGACGATCTGCGGGTGCGCCGGGTCGAGCAGGATGACCTCGAAAAACTTCTCCTTCCCGTCCTCGCCGACCCAGTAGGAGTTCAGGACCTCGAGGTTCGGGTAGTGCTTCTGCGCCCGCTCCTCGGCGATCCGCTGGACGCTCTTCGCGAGCGTCATCCGAAGGATCCCTTTCCGCTTCGGGCGCCGTCCCGCGATGATGGCCCGCTTGCGCTGGCCCCCCCGGCGGACCCGGACCCGGACGACGATGAACCCTTCCTTCGCCTTCCAGCCAATCGCGCGCGCCCGGTCGAGCCGGGTCGGATGGGCGAGGCGGGTGACGGTGTGTTGCCGCCGCCAGGTGAGGAGCCGCTCGTGGCGGAGCTCGGCCCCCTCCTCCCCGAGGGTGAGGCGGAACGACTTGGAGATGTACCGGTAGACCGACTGGCTCATGGGCGGCGGCGGGGGACTTTCGCGCGCATTATAAGCGTGATGCCGCGGCGGTCGACGGAGCCACCGACGGCCGGGCCGCGAACCGGTTCGGGTCGACCGACGGGACCCGAGCTCCGCCCGACCCCGTCGAGAGGTCGTCGAGAAGCGCATCGAGGCGACGGATCACCTCATCCGGGGTCGCGTCCGCCAGGCTGGCATCGACCGGCCCGGGAAGGTCGGACAGGATCTCCTCGATCTCGAGGTCGTCTTCGGACTCCGGAGGCGCTCGGCGCTCGGAACCCCCGGCGGACAGGCGAGCGGCGTCCGTGGAGGCGGCGACGGCGCGACGCGGTGCCGGGGAGGGCGCCAAGGGCGGCGGCGCTGAGGCGACGGCCGGCCGTGGCACCGGCGGGCTCGACCGAGCGACCGGCGTCGGAGAGGGCGCTCGCGGTGCCGGCATGGGGGCCGGGCGCCGAGGCGGGGCTCTCGATGCCAGGACGGGTGCCGCGGGGGATTCGCGTCGCGCCGACGGCGGGGCCGGTCGGGCGCGGGCCGCCGGCAAGGCGTACGGCAGGAGGAACGCCCACGTGACGAGCAGCACGAGGAGGCCGAGGACGGTGTTGAAGATCCCGGACGGGGAGGTCGGCGAGACGTAGAAGATCCAGTAGAGTCCCCACAGGAGGGAACTCCCGCCGACCAAAAACAGAAGGCCGAGCACGAGTCGGTCCCGAACCAACTCTCCGCTCATCCGCACCGGATGGAAGGCCCGCCGGCGGTTAACCTCCCCGACCGGGGGCCCGCGTCGGCCGTTACGTGGGGGCGTCCCAGGGGGCCCGGGGCTCGGGCGACCGGCTCACCCGGGCGGTCGCGTGGCTCTCGGTCAGCACCGAGCGCTCGAGGTGGTGCACGATCTCGCTGACCAACCGGTCGAACCGGGCCCGCTCCGGCGCCGGGACCGACGTGGGGGACGTCCAGACGACGGCCGCCCCGCCGCTCGTGGGGACGACGGTGAACACGAGGTTCCGCGCGGCGTCCGGTACGGCGGGGTTCATCCGCTTGAGCTCGGCCGACACGCGGCTCTCCGACGGCTCGGTCGTGTCGGTCCGCTCGACGGTGTAGCCGATGGTGCCGAGGTAGTCGGCGAGGTGGCCCGCGAACCGCTCTCGTCCCATGCCGCGCACCCGGAGCCACTCGTTACCGCCCACCATGCGACCTCCTGCCCCAGCGGTCCACGCTCTTGAGGAAGCCGAGGAGCATCCGGGTACTCGGGTTCGGTCGGGGTCGACCGGCCGAGGACCCGTCGCCAGAGGAGCGCGAGCCCCTGGCGCTTGTGCGCAGGGTAGCCGGCCTTGGCGGCCAGCTCTTCGACCCGGCGGAGCAACAGCTCCTTCTCCGAGCCGTTCAGGGCGAGGACCTCCGGCGCGGGGGTGCTCTCCGGGTCGACCGGTCCGCGCTGGCGGTGGATCGCGTAGAGGACGATCGCGACGGCGTGCGAGAGGTTCAGGGTCGGGAACTCCCGCCGGGCCGGAATGTGAACGAGGAGGTCGCACTGCGCGAGCTCGTCGCGGCCGAGTCCGTTGTCCTCGGGGCCGAAGACGACCGCGACCGTGCCGACGATCGGGAGGAACAGCTCCCCGAGCCGCTCCGGCGACACGGCTCTCCGGAGGTACGACGCCGACCGGCCCGTCGACAGGTCGGTCGTGCCGACGACGAGGTCGGCGTCGGCGGTGGCCGCGGCAAGGTCGGGAACGACCTTCGCGGTCCGGAGCAACGGGATCCCCCCCATCGCCCGGCGGCGGGCCTCGGTGCCGAGCTCCGCCTTGGGGGCGACGATGACGATCTGGTCGACGCCGAAGTTCCGGGCGGCCCGGGCGACGGCACCCACGTTCCCGTCCTCCTTCGGGCGGACGAGGACGACGTGGAGGCGGGCGGTCACGCGGCGGTCCCCTCCGCGAACAGTCGCCGGACCATCCAATCCGGGTCGAACCGGGCGAGGTCCTTGTACCCCTGGCCAAGGCCGACGTAGAGGATCGGCCGCCCGGTGACGTACGTCGCCGACAGCGCGGCGCCGCCCTTCGCGTCGGCGTCGAGCTTGGTGAGGATCAGGCCGTCGACGCCGAGCGACGTCTGGAACAGCTTCGCCTGCTCGACGACGTCGTTGCCGGAGAGCGCGTCCCCGACGAAGACGGTCAACGACGGCTCCACGACCCGACGGATCTTCTGCGCCTCGTGGATGAGGTTGTCGTTCGTGTGCTGCCGCCCGGCGGTGTCGACAAGAACGACGTCGACCCCCTTCGCGCGGGCGTGCTCGACCGCGTCGAACGCGACCGCCGCGGGGTCGCTCCCCTCCTGCTGGCGGATGACGCGGATCCCGAGCCGCTCGCCGTGGACGAGCAACTGCTCGATCGCGCCGGCCCGGAACATGTCGCCGGCGGCGATGACCACGCCGAGACCGGCGTCGCGGAGGAGCATCGCAAGCTTCGCGACGGTGGTCGTCTTGCCGGTCCCGTTGACGCCGACGAAGAGGACGATGTACGGTTTCTTCGTCGCCGACCGGGCCGCCTCGACGAGGTCGATTGGGGGCTTGGACAGGAGCGAGCGGACCGACGTCTCGAGGCTCGCCCGCACCGCGGCCTCGAGGTCGACCCCCCAGCGGAGCCGTTTGCCAGCGAGGCTCTTGCGGAGGTCCCGGCGGATCCGCTCCACGACGGGGAGCGCGACGTCCGACTGGAGGAGGACGATCTCGAGCTCGTCGAGGACGTCGTCGAGCTTCACCTCGTCGATGCCCCGGGAGAGCAGCCCCTCGGCGAAATGGGACGACCCGCCAGGAGCCGCGGGGGAGTTCGCTTCGGCCGGAGCCGGGGGTCGCCCGGTCAGGCGCGCCTTAATCGCGGCCCACATCGCCCGGGACCGGCGCACCGCTCGTGGCCCGGGCCAGCGCATCGAGCCGCCGGCTGAGAAGCTGGATCCGCTCCTCGAGCGTCTGCATCTGCCCCTCGAGTTCCTGGGTCGCCGCGTCGATCTTCCCGACCCGCTGCGCGAGGAGTTCCGTCACCTGGGGCCGCTCGAGCTCGACGACGAAGCCGGCGCCGATGCCGATGAGGACCTTGGTGCTCGCGGACGGGGCGCTCCGGAGATACGTCTCTCCCCCGACCGGCACGAGGAGCTCGCCCCCGGGGGGCACCCGCTCGAGGCCCTCGAGGGTGGCCCGGGCCCGCTCGTGGTCGCCGCGGGAGGCGGTGAGGTACTGGTGTTGCTGGAGGAGCGAGTTCAACTGGTTTCGGTAGGCATCGAGGCGCGCGAGGTCCTCCTGGACCTGGCGCTCCGTCATCGGAGCGCTCGGCGCGCTCACGCGGGGACCTCGGACGTCGCGGTGATCCGGATCAGGGACCGCTTGACTCCGTGGCAGCCCCCGATCTCGCTGAGCGCCCACTCCTGGGCCTGCTCCGCGCTCGTCGCCTCGCAGACCTTCGTGAACGATTGCCAATCGGCCCGACGGGCGAGATACGTTCCCGAGACTTGCCAGTGGGCCATCGTTCCCCTGAGACGGGCGCGCCACCCGGGCTCGGTTCATAACCCCTTCCGTCAGGACCGCCCGCCCCGACGGGAGGGTTATAAGTGGAACGCTCCTTCGAAACCCGGCGCCGGACAACGCACCGGCCCCCGTCCGAGAGGTCGCGGCGCCGGACGCGAGGACCGAGCACGATGCGAGCGGGCGGGTGGTCGGTGGTCCGCCTTCGGTCGTTCACGACCCCGACGGCCCTCGTCCTGACCGCGCTCGCGGTCCTCGGGAGCATCGTCGGGTCGGTCGCGGCCACGAATTCCGGCCCGGGCCCGGTGGTCGCTCCGGTCGTCGATCCCACCCCGGAAGTTTCGCCCGCGGTCGGGTCCGGAACGGGGGCCCTCACCCTGGGGATCTCCGTCACGCCCGGGATCATCTGCGTCTCGAACAACCTTGCGTGCCCTTCGGACGAGCAGGACGCGCGGGTGACGATGCAGGTCGTCGCGCCCGACCTCGTCACGACGAGCTATCCGGCGGTCCAGGTCGTGTTTCTGCTTGAGACGACCCTCTACGACGGGGTCTACGACGGGTCGCTGGGCGTTCCCGGGCGGGAGTACTGCGCCGACTCCTCCGCGCACCAACCGTGCGAGGAGTCGAACGGCGTGCCGTTCTTCGTGGCGAACGCCGGGGCGATCGCCGCGGGGATCGCCTCGGCGAACCCGCGCTCCTCGGTGACGTTCGGCCTCGTGAACTTCTTCGCGACCGGCGATGCGTACGACAAACCCGCCGATGCCTCGGCGCAGGGACTCGAATCGATCGCGTACCGGGTCGACGTCGGGGCCCCCGTCCCCGCCGACGAGTTCGAGTCCCAGGTCGTGTCGACGTTCCAATCGAACGTCCTCGGGGGCGGGTACGTCGACTCCGGTGTGAACTTCGGGAACAACTTTCTCCACTCCGACAGCATTACCGCACTCTATGGCGTGTTGCTGGGGTACGGCATCGATTGGGACCCGAACGCTCACCACGTGCTCGTGATCATCGGATCCACGGCCCCTCGGGCGCCGGCGTACGTCCAGAACTACTGCGTGAGCCCGTCGGCAGCGTGGCGGTACGCGTGTTTCGGGTCGGCGGGTCCGGACAGTTCGAGCTGCGAGCCGTCGTACGATTTCGGCGTCGGGGTGAGCCCCGATTGCGTCGGGTGGGTGTTCTCCCCCGACGGCAACGAGAACGATTCGATCGCCGGGCTCACCCGGGTCGCACCGGCCTGCCTGGACTCCCTCGGGAAACGGTGCACCATCGACGTCATCGACCTGTGGACGACTCCCACCGACCCCTATTCGGCCGGCTGGCCGGCGGCCGCCAACGGCGGCCCGGGCGGACCGGACGTCGTCCAGAACGTCGCCCGCGTGCTGACCGCCGGGTGCGACCTCGCCGCGGCGACGGGAGGGACGTGGGATGGGCCGTCGTTCTTCTCCTGCTCGAACGGCGCGATCGGGGACCTCGCGTTCGTCCCGCACGGCCCGGCCAATACCCCCGACCTCGGGAACCCCACCCTGCTCTCGGCGTTCCGGGGGGTCGGGTTCGGGCCGACCACGACCGACGTCATCGCGACGGGAACGAACCAGTCGATGTTCCGCTTCGTCCCGTTCGCGAACGTCCGGCCCGCCCCGAACTTGCAACCCACCACCCAATGCCTGACCCCGTACGGGTCGATCGGGAGTTGCCCGGGTCCGACCTACGACAACGGAACCGGGTTCGAGAGCCTCAACTGGAACTGGTCGAACACCCCGTCGGACAACATCCTCTACGGGGGCGACGAGTGGGTCGCGTCGTTCAACGTGATCGCGGTCGGGCCCCCCTACGGCACCGTGCCGGTCGACGCCTGTGTCACGAGCGCATGCGCGGCCGCCGGGAGCGGTCGCGTCGGCGGAACGTACACCGTGGCCCGGTACATCCCCGGCACCGCGACGTTCGAGGTCAACGAATCGTTCCCGGTCACCGAACTCCGGATCGTGTACGGTCCCCAGGTGCCGGCCCCGACCCCGGCGGTCCCTCCGGTCGCCGGGCTCCCCCACCTCCCCCGGTCCCGCCGCTCCCCGTCGTCACGAGCCCCGTCCCCGCCTCGACCGGGCTCGGGAGCATTCCGACGGTCTCGATCCAGGCCCTGGGGGCCGGCTTCCTGGGAGCCGGGTTCACTCGGGTCGCCCAGCGCAACCGCCCGATGGCCGTCGGACAGGCGAATCTCGCCCGCCGGGGCCCGCGACGGAAGACGCCGCGGGGGCCGGTGGGCCGGTTCGTCTGACCCGCCCGGCTACGCCGGACTCTCTGGCGGCACAGCCCGCCGACGCTCGTACCGCTCCCGCTCGCGGTACCATCGCTCCAACCGCTCCTCGAACGTCTCTCCGACCACCGGGGCCGTCGGGACGGGAGGCGTATCGCCGGGCGAAGCATCGGACGGACCGACGTCGCTGACCCCGTCGAGGGGGCGGGCGACTCCGCTCGGATGGGTCAGCCGGCGAGTGCCGCGACGGCGCGCCACCGCTCCCCCACCTCCGCATCGGTGAACCCGACCGTGGGGGAGAACACGACGACGTCGCCCCAGCGCGCGCGCGCTGCCCCATACTCCTCCACGAGGAGCGGGAGCACGACCCCGTCGGCGTGGCTCGTCGTCAGCCGGGCGGCGAGCGTCTCGTCGGTCGATCCGGCCGCCGGGGGGGGCGACACGGTCGGGGCGTGCGGGTCGAAGGCGGTCAGGACGCCGTCCGCCAACCCCACCCCGTCCCCGGTCGCGACCCAATCGCACCGGCACCCCCGCTTCATCATCAGATACGCCCCGAGCGCGCCGCGCGGACCGTCGACGAGGGCGACGACCCGTCCCGCGACGCCGAGCGGAAGGCCGCCGGGCCCGGCGGTGCGGTCGTCGTAGACGTACGTGCGGGGACCCCGCACCTCGACGAACAGCTCGACGTCGGGGGAATCGAGGTCGACGCGGACCCCGCGCCCCTTGTACTCCTCGAAGATCTCCCCCCCGAGGTCCCGCGCGAGTTCCTGGCTCGTGAACGGGTGGGTGCCGGTCCGACGGGCCCGCAACGCGAACGACGTGTTCGGGCGGAGCCGACGCTCGGCCACCGGTCGAAGGGCGGCGAGCATGGCCGAGCGTTCCGTCGGGACCTCGACCGCGCGACTGACCGACGTGACGCCGAACGTCCTTCGGAGCAACCGGACCGCGGTGTCGGCGTCGTCCGCTTCGACGTAGAGGTGACCGTGGTCGGCCCGCAGCCGGCACGTCGTGCCCTCGCGCACGAACTGCGCGAGGATGTTCTGCCGGAGGCGATGCTCGAACTCACGACGGACCGGGGCCGACTTGAGCGCGAGCTCGCCGTACCGGACGAGGACGAGCGACGCCACGGAGGAACCGTTAAGATGGAACCGCCGATTTAGCGGTTGCTTGGCGCCTCCGCCGTCGGAAATCGGGCGCCCGGACGACGCCGAGGCCGACCCGCTCGCCGGCTTGGTCGGGCCGATCGTCGACTCCCTGGTCGTCCACCTCGCCGGAGTCCCCGGGGTCGACCGGGCCGCCGTCGAGCGGCTCCTCGATACGGCCGGGGGGACGGCTGGGACGTTGCGATCCCCCTCCACCGGTTCGCGGCCGCGGCGAAGCGGCCCCCGAACGAGCTCGCGGCGGAGCTCGCGGCCGCGCTGCCGCCGACCCCCGGGGTCGCCCAACGGTTCGCGGTCGGCGCGTACGTGAATTTCGCGGCCGACCCGGCGTGGCTCGCCGAACGGACGCTCGGGGTCGTCGCCGCCCGCGGGTCCGGCTACGGCGGGGGCACGACGACCGAGCTCCCCGTCTGCGTGGAGCACACGAGCGCCAACCCGAACGCCCCGTTCCACATCGGTCGGGTCCGGAACGCGCTCATCGGCGACACCATCGCCCGCGTCCTCCGGGCCGCCGGCCAGACCGTCACGACCCAGTACTACGTCGACGACATCGGGCGGCAGTCGGCGATGGTCACCTGGATCTGGTCGAAGCCCCGGGCGGCGTGGCCCCCCGAGGTCCTCCAGACCCTCGACGGGGCCGACGAGCGGGAGGAACGGCCCGACCACTACCTCGGCCGGCCGTACCCCGCCGTCAGCGCCTACATCAAGACCCACCCCGAGGCCGCCGCCGAACTCGGCGAGCTCTGCGAGCGGCTCGAGCGGGGCGAGGCGCCCGAGGCGCACCGCCGGTTCTGCGAGGCGATCCTCGGCGGAATGCTCGCGAGCCTCGCGCGGGTCGCGGTGACGTTCGACGAGTTCGTCTGGGAGTCGAGCCTCCTCCATGACGGGTCGGTCGACCGGGTCGTCGAGCGGCTGAAGCGGGCCCCGCACGCGGTGACCGAGGAGAACGGGGCCCATGCGATCGACACGACCGTCTACGGGCTCCCGAAGGAAGACGCCCGGGCGGTGTTCGTCCGGGGAAACGGGACGACCCTCTACCCGACGCGGGACGTCGCGTACCATCTCGAGAAGTTCGCCCGGTTCCCCCGCGTGATCGACGTCCTCGGCCAGGACCACCTCCTCCACGCGAAGACGCTCGACGCCCTCCTCGCCGAGATCGGGGAGCCGCGCCGCCCGGAGTTCGTCCATTACCAGTTCATCACGGTCCCCGGTGGCGGCCGGATGTCGACGCGGAAGGGAACGGTCGTCTGGCTCGACACCCTCCTCGACGAGGCGACCGACCGGGCCCGGACCGAGGTCCGGGCGAGGCACCCGGAGCTCTCGGAAGGGGACGCGGAGATGATCGCGGTCGCCCTCGCCGCCGGGGCGGTCCGGTACCACATCCTGCGGATCGCCGCCGACAAATCGGTGGCGTTCCAATGGGAGGAGGCGCTGTCGTTCGAGGGGCGGAGCGGGCCGTTCGTCCAGTACGCGTACGCCCGCGCGTCGAGCCTATTGCGGAAGGCCGAGGAGGAGGGGGTCCCGCTTTCCGGCGCACCGTCCGGGGAGGCCCTCACGAGCCCGGCCGAACGGGAACTCGTGCGGGTGCTCGCCCGGTTCCCGCGGGTCGTTGCCGCGGCGGCGCGGACGAAGCACGTCCACACGGTCGCCGGCTATGCCCACGACCTCGCCGAGTCGTTCAACCGATTCTACCAGTCGACGCCGGTCCTCAAGGCGGAGGGAGAGCGGGCGAGCCGGCTCGCGCTCGTCGGCGCTTCCCGCCAGGCGCTCGGCAACGTCCTCGGACTTCTCGGCCTCGAGCGACTCGAGCGGATGTAAGGTCCTCCCCGTCCGCTCCCCCCGGACGAAGAAGCCGCCCCGACGCTGGCGCACAACGTCCGACCGGTGGCCCGACCCTGGGCGGGGGGGCCGACCGCGGCCCAACCCACAACGGGAGGGGGCCTCGAATGTCTCAGCGAGGTGCCGGTCGCCGCGGAGCCGTCCGCACCCTCCGATGGGGCGCTCTCGCCGGCGCGGCACGCGACGGCCGCACTCGCACCGACCGCCCCGAGACCGTAGGGTCGGACACGCCCGCTTCCCGGAACCCCTTCGCGCGCAGCCGGCACGAGTCGCACCGTCCGCACGGGGTCCGACCCCCGGCGTAGCAGCTCCATGTCAGCTCCCACGGCACCCCGAGCCGCTCGCCGAGCCGAACGATGTCGGCCTTCGACCGCCGGACGAGCGGGGCCACGACGCGGATCTTCCCGGTCCGTTCGACGCCCGCCTTGGTCGCGAGGGCGGCGAGCCGGTTGAACGCCCGGAGGTACTCCGGACGGCAGTCGGGGTAGCCGGAGTAGTCGATCGCGTTCGCGCCGAGGTAGATCCGGCCCGCCCCGTGGGTCTCGGCGTACCCGAGCGCGACCGAGAGCAGGATGGTGTTCCGCGCCGGGACGTACGTTGCGGGGATCTCCGAGCTCGCCGGACGGTTCCCGCGGGGAAGCGGGGAGGCGGGGCGGGTCAACGCGGAGGCGAGCAGGGGACCGAGGGGCAGTTCGAGTACGACGTGCTGGGCGGCCCGGAACCGCTTCGCCAGGGCGCGGGCGCTCTCCACCTCGCGGGCGTGGCGTTGGCCGTAGAGGATCGTGAGCGCGTGGACGGGGCCCCGTCGGGCGGCGAGGGCCAGGCAGGTCGCCGAGTCCATCCCCCCCGAGAGGAGCACGACGCTCGTCTCCGGCGCTCGGCTCGTCACGGCGGCCACCCTCCCGTCGCGAGCAACACCGCCCCGGCGAGGACCACCCCGACCGCCATCCCGAAGAAGTTCGTGCTCCCCTTCGTCAGGAACCCGCGGTTCTCGAGGACCTCTCCGAGCACGCTGTCGGCCTGGCACCCGAGGAAGCCACCGGCCGCGCCTGCCACGAGGAACGCACCGACGTCCACGAGAGGGGCGCGGAAGAGCACGAACAGTACGAAGCCAACGATCGTCGTCGTGAGCGCCCCGACCACCGCCCACATCTCGCCGATCAGCGAGACCCCGCCGTTCGTTCCCGGAGGGACGGCGCGGAGGGTCAGGATCGAACGGGCCCGACCGGCCAGGACCCCGAACTCGCTCGCGAACGTGTCGGCCGCCCCGAAGGCGAGGGCCGCGGTGTAGAGGACGCCAACGGCCCGCGGCGGCAGCCAGCTCGGCGCCACCCCTCCGACGAGCACGAGCGCGGTCGGGATGACGATGTGGGCGACAACGTTCGAGACCCCGCGCTCGCCGGCGGTCCCCTCGTGGACGTTCTGGCGCTTCTTCTCCTCGAACCGGAACCGGGTCGCGAGGACGCTCGCGACGACGAACAGGACGAGGAGGGCGAGGTACGGGAACCCTCCGACGATGACGATCACCGCCCCGAAGGCAAAGGCGATCGCCCCGGCCGTGCGGGTGAGGGCGCCGGAGACGACCGCCGCGATGGCGAGCGCGGCGGTCAAGGCGACGCCGGCGCCGGCGTCGAGGAGGGCGAGAACCAAGTCCGCTCGGCGTTGGGAGCCGGGCCCCTGTAAAGAACGTTGGGGCGGGGGCGGACGGAGCTCGCCGCGACCCCGTGCGAGGGATTCAACCCCGATTCAGGATCCGCCGGGCCGCCGCGAAGAACGAGGGCGCCACGACGTCCGGGCGAACCCCGGTCGCGCGGATCTCCTCGGCGACGGCGGCTCCGTGTCCCGGCGGTGGGACGAGGACGGTGAGGAGGCCGAGCCGCTCCCCCGCCTCGATGTCCAGGCTCCGGTCCCCGACGATCGCGGAGGTCGCGAATTCGACGCCGAGGTCGCTTTGGGCCCGCTCGAACAGCTCCACCCCGGGTTTCCGGCACCGGCAGTGCGAGTCCGGGGCGTGGGGGCAGAAGTAGAACCGGTCGACCGTCGTCCCCTCCGCCGCGAGGATTGTGTTGACCCGGGCGTGGATCGCCCGGACGTCGGCGTCGCTGTAGAACCCCCGCTCGATCCCCGACTGGTTCGTCACGCAGACCGCGAGGTAGCCGTGCGACCGGAGGAGGCGGAGCCCTTCCGCCACGCCGCGGAACACCTCGACCCGGGCCGCCTCGGAGAGGTAATGGAGGTCGGGATTCAGCGTCCCGTCCCGGTCGACGAACACGGCGCGACGGCGGCCCCCCGCGGCGGCTGTCGTGGTCTCGGAGGCGGGCAAGCAGGGTCCGGGAACCCTCCGGGCCATAAGCGTTGGGCAGGCTGGCGGGAGCCGAGGGGACGAAGGTGTCCGACGGGCCGTTCGGGAATCTCGACACCGCGCTCGCAGCGTCGCTCGACGACCTCACGCGGACCGCGTCCTCGGCGACCGTCCTGTACAGCGGCGGCGTCGATTCCACGGTGCTCGCGGCCGCTCTCGCCCCGCGGGTCTCCGTCCGGCTGCTCTCGGTCGGTGTGCGCGGGTCCGGGGACCTCGGCGCGGGCCGGCGTGGGGCGGATCTCCTCGGACTCCCGTGGACCGGGGCCGAGGTCGGGCCCCCGGAGGTCGGGGCCGCTCTGCGCCGTCACGACCTCGCCCCGCTGCCGGAGCCGACCCGCTCGGTGTTCGCGGCCCTCGCGCTCGCCTTCGACGCGGCGCCGCGGGGGCCGCCGGTCGTCCTCGGGCAGGGCGCCGACGAGCTGTTCGGCGGGTACGCCCATTTCCGTGGTCTCCCGCCGGCGGCTGCCGAGGCTCGACGCACCGACGACTGGAACCGGCTGACCGTTCAGGACTGGCCCCGCACCCTCGCGATCGCGGCCCGGATCGACCAGCGACTCGCCGCGCCGTTCCTTTCCGCGGAGTTCGCCGCGGCCGCCATGGCGATCCCCCTGTCGAGCGTTCGTTCCGGAGAGCTGACGAAACCCGGATTCCGCGCCTGGGCCGCGCACCGGGGGATCCCGGAGGAGATCGTCGGGCGGCCCAAGCGGGCGTTCCAGTACGGGAGCGGGATCGCGGCTGCCGTTCGCGAGGTCCTCGGGACCTAGGCCCGGGACCGGACCACCCGAGTCCCCGCCTCTCCGCGGAGCGCGCGGCGGAGCGACGGGATGTCGCAGATGACGCCCCGTTTGCCGCCGTGGGCGAGGAAGGTGAGGACCGACTCCACCTTCGGTCCCATCGACCCCTCGGCGAACTCGCCCTGCTTCTGATGGGTGGCCAGCTCCTCCATGCTCACGTCCCCCAGCCACCGCTCCCATGGCTTGCGGAACCCGACCGCGACCCCCGGCACGTCGGTCACGATGGCGAGCGTCGTCGCCCCGAGGGCCCCGGCGACGACCGCGGCGCCCCGGTCCTTGTCGATCACCGCCTCGACCCCCTCGAGGGCCCCGGCCCGTCGTCGGACGACGGGGATCCCGCCGCCCCCGGCGACGACGGGAACGACGTGGTCCCCCCACGAACGTCCGAGCAGGCGGGCCACGGCCTCCGCCTCGACCCATCGGACGGGGCGGGGGGAGGGGACGACCCGACGCCACCCTCCGCGCGGGCCGTCGTACGCGAGGGTCCAGCCTGTCCGCTTCCGGAGGACCCGGACCTCCGCTTCGCTGTAGAACCGCCCGACCGGCTTCGTGGGATGACGGAACGCCGGGTCCGACGACGCGACCTCCATCCGGGAGACGAACACGAGGACCGAACGCGCGACGCGGGCCCGTCGGAGCGCGGCCTCGAGCTCCTGGGCGACGAGGTACCCGATCTGGCCCTCGCTCTCCGCGCCGAGCACGTCGAGCGGGCGCGGGGGGACCTCCCGCTCCGCGATCTCGTTCTGCCGCAGGATCTGGCCCACCTGGGGGCCATTCCCGTGGGTCACGGCGAGCGCGTGCCCGTCCCGGACCACTTCGACGAGCGCCGCCGCGGTCGCGCGCATGTTCCGTCGGGCCTCCGCCCAGTCGCCGGGGCCGCCCGCCCGTTCGAGGGCATTCCCCCCGAGCGCGACGACGGTGCTGTCCATCGCCCCGTCCGAGGCAGCGCCGGTTACATGGCCTCTCCGACGGGCGCTGGGCGACGCCGAACTCGCGCGGCTCCCCCATTCCTTTTTACGGCGATGCCGCTCCCACGCCCGTGTCCGACGCGGAAGGCTCGGCGATCTGCCCGATCGAGTTCCGGTACGGCCGACCGGAGGTCCGCGAGCTGTTCTCCCGTGAGGCCCGGCTGCTGCGATGCCTGCGCGTCGAGGCCGCGCTCGCCAACGCGCAGGCGGCCGCGGGGATCGTCCCGCCGGCGGCCGCCGCCGCGATCGAAGCGGCGGTCGCCTCCGGGGACGTCACGCTCGCCCAGGTCGATGCCCTCGAGCGCGAGCTCAAGCACGACGTGATGGCGATCACCCGCGCGCTCGCCGCCGCCGCCGGCCCGTCCGGTCGTTGGGTCCACTACGGGGCCACCTCGGCCGACATTACCGACACGGCGCTCGGCCTCGAGCTGAAGGAGTCGATCCACGTCCTGCGCCACGACCTGACCCACCTGGCCGAGGCGCTCCTCGACCTCGCCGACCGGCACGCCGCGACGCCCGAGCTCGGGCGGACCCACGGCCAGCACGCCGTCCCGATGAGCTTCGGGTACAAGGCCGTCGTCGGGGCGGCCGAGGTCCTCCGGCACCGGCGCCGCCTCGACGAGTTGACGCCGAGGGTCGCCGTCGGCAAGATGGCCGGCGCCGTCGGGACCGGGGCCGGGTTCGGTCCGCACGCCGAGCGGATCGAGCGGGACGTCATGTTCGCCCTCGAGCTCGCTGCCGACGAGGCGCCGACCCAGATCGTGGGACGGGACCGTCTCGCCGAGTTCACCAACCTCCTCGCGCTCGTGGCGGGCACGGCCGAGCGGCTCGCCACCGAGGTCCGCAACCTGCAGCGGACCGAGATCGCGGAGGTCGCGGAGGCGTTCGACGAGGCGAAGCAGGTCGGCAGCTCGACCATGGCCCAGAAGCGGAACCCGATGTTGTCGGAGAACGTCACGAGCCTCGCCCGGCTCGTTCGGGCGTTCGCGCTCCCACCGCTCGAGAACATGGTCCTCTGGCACGAGCGCGACCTCGCGAACTCCGCCAACGAGCGGATCGTGGTCCCCCACGCCGTGGTCCTGACCGACGACATCCTCGTCAAGCTGACCGAGGTCTTCGCGCACCTCTCCGTCGACGCGGCCCAGATGCAACGCCATCTCGATTCGGCCAAGGGATTGCCGATGACCGAGAGCCTCATGCTCGCGCTGACGGCCAAGGGGCTCCCCCGGTCGGAGGCGCACGAGATGCTTCGGCGGCTCACCCACGACGCCCCCTCGGGCGGCCTCGCCGCCCGGGCGAAGTCCGACCCCGGGATCTCGCACCACCTGTCGCCCGCGGAGATCGACGAGCTCCTCGACCCGGCGACGTACGTCCGCGCCGCGGCGCGGAAGACCGAACGGCTCGTCCGCAACCTCCGCGACGAAGCCTCCCGATGAGCGATCCCCGGTGGACGGCCCGGTTCACGGTCCGCCTGGACGCCCCGGAGTCGGCCGACCGACTGCTCGCGGCGCTCGGGCCGGAGGCGACCCGCGAGGTCCCCAAGACGACGGCGGTCCTCGGCCGCCCGTCCCCCTCCGTCGTCTCGATCGACGTGCGGGCCTCCGAGGCCGGCGCGCTCCGGGCGGCCGCGAACACTTACCTGGGCTGGGTCGACCTCGCCGCGACCGCGGAGGCGGTCGCTCGTCGGGCGGACGCGGCGCCGCGCGTCCCGAAGCCGTTATCTCCGTAGCCCGGCCTCCGACGCTCGTGGCCCTTCCGGCGAAGCTCCAGAACGACCTGAAGCAGTTCCAACGCGTCCAGCAGGACCTGCAGTCCGTCGCCCAGCAGCGGATGCAGTTCGACATGAAGCTCCGCGAGGCGGTCCACACGCTCGACGAGCTGAAGACGCTCGGCGACGACGCCGCCATCTACCGGCCGATCGGAGGCCTCCTCGTCAAGGCGAAGGGGAAGTCCGAGGTCGAGGAACTCCTCACCGAGGAGAAGGAGACCCTCGAGGTCCGCCTCAAGGCGCTCGAGCGCCAGGAGGGGCACCTGAAGGAGAAGTACACCCAGATGCAGAAGGAGCTCACCGAGGCCCTCGACAAGGCCGGCGTCGTCCAGGCGGACGGCTCCGAAGCGTAGCGCCCCCGACCGCGGCGACGATCGCCCAGGTCCCTCCGGTCGTCGCGAACGAGACCGTCGTCCGACCGAAGGCGACCCAGTCGCGGGACCGGACGGCCGGTCCGGGGGACCCGACCTACGCGCTGCGCTGAACGAGCCGGTCGGCGACCTCGCCGAGGAGCGCCCGGCGGCGGGGCTGAGCGACCGACTCCGGCGGACGCGCCGGAGCGCGTCCCGCGTGAGCGCGGCGATCCGCTTCTCCGAGTAGGCGAGGCTTCCGGACGAGCGGATCGCCTCCCGGGCCCGGGCGAGGTCCGCGGGCGTCGCTTCGGGTCGTCCGAGGACGGAGCGGAGGGCGGCCCGGTCCGCGTCGGTGCCGTGCCGCCAGGCGTGGACCACGAGGAGCGTGCGCTTCCCCTCGACGAGGTCGTTCGCGCTTTTCCCCGAGGCGGAGGCGTCGAACCCGGTGCCGAGCACGTCGTCGCGGAGCTGGAAGGCGACGCCGGCGGCGAGCCCGAACGCATCGAGGTCGGCAAGGAGCTCGGGCCGGGCCCCGCCGAGGATCGCCCCGATCCGCAGCGGGGCGCTCACCGTGTACACGGCCGACTTGAGCCGGTGGACGAGCAGGACGTCCGCCTCGGTCACGCGCTCGACTGCGGTCGCCCCGTTGCGGACGTCCAGGAGCTGCCCGTACGCCGTGAGCCGTGTCATCCGCGCATATTCCGCGAGGGCGCTGAGCCGGCGGGGGCCGGGGCCCGGACCGCGAGGAGGGCTTCGACGGTGAACGGTTCCTCGAGGTCGCCGAGGGTGATCCCGATCCCGAGGCCGTAGTCCTCGGATGACCCGAGCCCCTGGGTGGCGGCGTGGTCGGCGGCGAGCGCGCGATGGAGCGTCGGGCCCCCCCGGCGGGTGTCCGAGTGGTCCATGATGTCGTCGTGGATGAGCATCCAACTCTGGAAGTGCTCGAGCGCGGCCGCCGCCGGCACCGCGGCCGACGGCTCCTTCCGCGTCGCCAGGTGGTAGCCGGCGAGGACGAGGAGCGCCCGGAACCGCTTCCCGCCCCGGAGGGTGAACTCCTTCGACCGGTCGAGATACGGCCGGAACGGAGGTGCGCTCCGGCGCCGCGCCGCGGCGTACGAATCGGCGAGCGACCGCTCGACCCGAGGCAGGTACTCGGCGAGCCGGGCGAACTCCACGGGGACCGGAGCGCTTCACGTCTCTACGTATTTAACTAAGGACCGGACATCGGCCGCCGATGGCGCATCCGGGGTTCGGCGACCTCGTGGACCGGCTCGTGGAAGCGATGGGCCAGAACGTCGCAGCGGTCCGACCGCGGGGGGAGACGATCCTGCTGCAGACCCCCGACGGGTTCCTCTACGCGTTCGTCGACGACACCTCGAAGCTGTCCCTCGGCGAGGTGCAGCGGCTGTTCCAGGAAGTCCCGGATACTCCGTCGAAGGTCGTCGTGCTGACGCCGGATCGACTTCCGCTCGCCCTCGGGGCCGAGGTGCTCCGGAGGGGCGGCACGCTCGTCGAGGGGACCCGGTTCACGGAACTCGCCAAGGGTCTCGGCCTCGGCGAGCAGCTCGGCGAACCCCCGCGGGCGGCGACGGATGCGCGGCGGGCCCGCCTCCTTCCCTCGGCCCGGCAGCTCGATGAGGTCGTCCGCCGCGCCGAGTCCTGGCAGAGCTGGGGGGTGCCCGCCCTCGCGCTCCGGTTCTTCCGCCAGGCGTCGGAGCTGAAGCCCGAGTTCGCCCCGGCGAAGGTCGGCATCGCCCAGTCGCTCCTCGCTCTCGGCCTTCCGGTCGAGGCGAGCCGCGCGTACGACGAGGTGCTCCGGTCGAGTCCGGGCAACGTCGAGGCACGGATCGGCAAGGCGGCGGTCCTCGGGGCGACCGGCCACCCGGAGAAGGAGATCGCAGAATACCGGGCGCTCCTCGCGGAGCATTCCGGTCGGGCCGACGTCCGAGCGCACCTTCTCGCCGCACTCTTGGACGCCCGGTCGTGGGCGGAGGCGCGGCACGAGGTGGAGGCGATGCTCCGCACGATGCCCGACGACCCGCGGCTGCGATTCCTTCGAGCGGTCACGCTCGAACGGCTCGGCGAAGGTTCGCTCGCCAAGACCGAGCGGGAGCGGGCCCGGACCCTCGGTCTGCCGTACGACACCGAGCGGTCGCTCTGCGAACATCTGGGTCTCCCCGTTCCCGCGCCCCGCGCCCCGCCGGAGGCGGGGGCTGCCCGGGCGCCCCGGGCCGCGGCCAAGCTCCCCCGACCTACGCGCAAGCCGACGCCGTCTCCGGCCCGCCGACGCGCGTCGACCCGACCGGCACCCGCCAAGGGCCGACGCGCCCGGTGAACGAGGGGGCCCCGAGCGCCGTGCGAATCGTCTCCGTGCTTCCGAGCGCGACGGAAACCGTCGCGGCGCTCGGGCTCCGGCGGGACCTGGTCGGCCGGAGTGCCGAGTGCGACGCCCCCGCGGACGTCCGTCGCCTCCCCGTCGTGATGCGACCCAGGTCGTTCGACGGGGACCGCCGTTCCGCCGACATCGACGCCCGGGTCCGGGGCATGCGCTCGTCGTCCGAGAGCCTCTACGTACTCGACGTTCCGCTCCTCGCCCGACTCCGACCGGACCTCATCCTGACCCAGGACCTCTGTGGAGTCTGTTCGGTCACCGATGCCGAGGTCGTGGCGGCGTGCCGGCTGGCCGGCATCGACCCCCGCATCGTGAGCCTCACCCCGAGGACCCTGTCGGAGGTCGCGGACACGATCGTCACCATCGGGGCGGCGGTCGGGGCTCCGGGCGCGGCCCGTCAACTGGCCGCCCCCCTTCGAGAATCGGCGACGGACTCGACCCGGGAGGGGCGACCCCGCGTCGCCGTCGTGGAGTGGCTCGACCCCCCGATCCTCGCCGGGTTGTGGGTCCCGGAGATGATCGCGCTCGCCGGCGGGACCCCGGTCGGTCCCGCCGCGGGGGCGGTCGGGGAACGGACGAGTTGGCTCGGGATCCTCCGTCGCCAGCCGGACCTCATCGTCGTCTCCCCGTGCAGCTTCTCCGTCGAACGGACCGTACGGGAGCTCTCCGCGTCGGCGCTCGGAGACCGTCTCCTCACGACCGGGGCCCGGCGAGGGGTCTGGGTCGCCGACGAGGCTTACTTCAGCCGCCCGGGACCGAGGTTGGCCGACGGGATCGCCGTCCTGCGCACCCTGGTGGGCTCCGGACGCGCCGACCGACCGATGGCGCTACAACGGTGGGACCCTCCCCGGGCCGCGATGGAAACGGCCCCATGAGCTCGTGGTCGAGCCCGCCGGGAGGCGGATATTGGGTCGGCACGACACCCGCCCCAACGCGCAAGATCTCCACCTCGCCGACCGAACTGATGCACATCGCCATCGCGTTCGTCGTCCTGACCGTCGACATCGCGATCGTCGAGACCGGGCTGATCCATTCGGCCGCGTTCGGGGGGTTCGACGCGAGCGCCGTCGTCGCCGGACTCGGGTTCGGCGCCGCGGCCGCGTTCACGGGGTTCCTCGCCCACGAGCTCGCTCACAAGGTCTCCGCGGAGCGGCGTGGGTTCTGGGCGGAGTTCCGGATGTCGCCGACCGGGCTCGTGTTCTCGCTCGTCACCGCGTTGTTCGGATTCCTCTTCGCCGCTCCGGGGGCGACCGTCATCGGCGGGATGGGCAGTGCCCCGGACTGGGGGAAGACGAGCCTCGCCGGACCGGCCCTCAACCTCGTGGAGGGGGGCGTGTTCGCCGCCGCCGGGCTCGGGCTCAGCGCGGTTCCGGGGCAATCGGCCGCCGTGACGTTCCTCATCCTCCTTGCGTTCATCAACGGCTGGTTCGCGACGTTCAACCTGATCCCGGTCGGTCCGCTCGACGGGGCGAAGGTCCGGCGCTGGAGCACCCCGATCTGGGGGGCGTCGTTCGCCGGCGCGGCGGCGTTCACGGTGGTCGTGTTCCTCGCCGTGACGTACGGATGGTTGGGGGTGGGATGAGCGCGCCGACGGTCACCGAGCTCGGCCACGGGCGACTGATGCTCGACCTCGGGTTCCGCGACCACGACGGGCTGATCGCGAGCTTCTTGCTCCCCGGTCCGGAGGGCTGGACGCTGCTCGAGACCGGTCCTACGAGCTGCCTCGACCGGCTCGTGGCGGGGGTGCTCCGAGCGGGGGTCGACCCGCGCGAGGTCGAGCGGATCTTCGTCACGCACATCCATCTCGACCACGCCGGGGGACTCGGGGCCGCCGCCGAGCGGTTCCCCGACGCCGAGCTGTTCGCCCACCGCATCGGGATCGGCCACCTCGTCGACCCGACGAAGCTCGTCGCGAGCGCGCGCCGGGCCTGGGGACCCGCCTCCGACCAGCTCTGGGGGACGATCGCCCCGACGCCGGCGAACCGTCTCGGCCCGCTCGACGGCGGCGAATCGTTCGAGCTGACCGACGGAACTCTCGAGGTCCTCGCCACGCCCGGGCACGCGCGGCACCACCTCGCCTTCCTCGACACGGGCCTCTCCGCGGTCTTCACCGGCGATGCGGCCGGGGTGCGGCTCCCGGGGGGCGGCCGCGCGCGACCGGCGGTCCCTCCGCCGGATCTCGACCTCGAGCTGACGTTCGCCAGCCTGGACCGGATCCGCAGCGTGGAGCCGAAGCGCCTCCTCCGCACCCACTTCGGCCCCTCGGACGACCCGGCCGCCGACCTCGCCGAATATCGGGAGGTCGTCGAGGAGTGGCGGGACGTCGCGCTCGGGGCCGCGGGCGCGGACCCGTCGGTCGAACACGTGGCGCGTGCTCTCCGCGAGCACGAGGAGGCGGTGACCCGGGCCTCCGGGAGCCTTCCGCCGACCGAGGATGCCGGAGCCCTGGTCTCGGGGTACGACCTCGCCGCGCAAGGGCTCTTGCGATACTTCCGGGTCCGCGGTCTCCTTCCGGAGTGAGCGCGGGTGGCCGAGCTTCCGCCCGGCCGCCGGGGCCTCCCCTCCGGGGTCTTGTTCGTCGTCCGGATTGTCTACGCGTTCAACTGGTACAACATCGGGGCCGTTCTCCCCCTCATCGCCGTCACGCTGTCCGCGTCGCCGGCCGAGCTCGGGATCGTCCTCGGGACCTTCCTCATCGGTGTCGGGATCTTCCAGGTGCCGGCCGGCCTCGCCGCGGTCCGGTGGGGTTCCCGTCGGGTCTCGCTCGCGGGCGTTGCGGTGTTCGGCATCGCGGGGGTCGCCTCGGCGTTCGCTCCCTCCTGGGAGGCACTCGCCGCGATCCGGTTCGTTGGCGGCGTGGGGGCCGCGTTCTTCTTCTCGCCGGCGCTCAGCCTGATCGCCTCGTACTTCCCCGCGGGGGAGCGGGGGCCGATCATCGGGTTCTATAACGGGGGATTCTCGGTCGGCGGCGCGCTCGGCCTGGTCGGCGGGGCTGCCATCGGGCTCGCGATCGGCTGGCCTGCCGCCCTCGGGCTCGGGGGAGCGGCGCTGCTCGCGACGACCGCGGCCGCGTACTTGGTACTGCCCCGTCGGGACCCGGAGGGGTCGAGCCGCGACAGCGCGGCCGTCTACCGGGCCGGCCGAGCCGTGCTGACCAGCCGGTCGATCTGGGGACTCTCCCTCGCCCTGACCGGCTTCTGGACCGCGATCTACCTCGTCGCGCAGGACTACGTCGAGTTCGCCCACTCGGTTCATCCGGGCTGGGGGACCGGCGTGGCCGCCGTCCTCACCGCGGTGGTCGTCCTCTCAGCATTCCCGGGGGGACCGATCGGGGGCTGGTTCGCCGAGCGGGGGCGCGACCGTCGCGTCTTGATCGGGGTGTTCGGTGCGGTGGTAAGCACGCTGGTCCTCCTCGTTCCGTTCGCGACGATCTGGACGATCGGTCCGCTGTTCCTCGCCCTCGGATTCCTCGATGGGGTCGTCTTCGCGATCCTCTACCTCATCCCGACGTACCTTCCCGAAACGCAGGGGGAGGGGCTCGCGCTGGGGGTTGGTGTCGTCAACTCGATCCAAGTCCTTCTGGGGAGCGGGTTCGTGATCCTGTTCGGCGTCCTCGTCGAATCCGTCGGGTGGACGGGGGCGTGGCTCTACGCGGGCGCGCTCAGCTTCGCGCTCCTTCCGGCGCTCCTCTGGGTGGCCCCGAACCGTGGGACGAGCGGCCGACCGACGCCCTGAACCGGCCCCTCTCGGTCGAGGGGACCGAGGGCCGTGGAGCCGCCCCCACGCGCCGTCGTCCTTCGGAAGCGTTCATTACCCACGCTTCTGCTGGCGAACCCGCAGCCCCGTGGTGTAGTGGCCAAGCATGCTGGCCTTTGGAGCCGGCGACAGCGGTTCGAATCCGCTCGGGGCTAGTCCGCCCGGCTGATGACGCTACTTGTGCGTGGACTCGTAAGCCCGACCGGGGCCGGCCCTGCCCTCTTGGGTTCGGCCGGTCCACTATGGGGCGGAAGGGGCCTTTCCCCGCCTGCCTAAGACGACGGCTGCGGCCCCGATCGCGACCAGGCCAACCGCCCCACCGAGAAGCTCGAGGTCGAGCACTGGGACCCCGAATAACCGGGCTGAGCCGCCCGTTGGGGGAGGAGCCGTCACCGTGAACGTATTCGTCGAGTTGGCGATCGTCTCCGGACCCGCCTTGGAGTTCTGGGTCGAATCATATGCGAGCGCCCAGTACGTTCCCGCCCCCACGGGGGGGATGGTAACACTCGCCGTGAAGACCCCCGTCGCATTTACGGTGGCACCCCCAGTCCCCGCCAGAATGCTCCCCAGGGTCCCCACCGGTCCAAACCCGAGCGCGACCGTGTCCCCCGGAATCCACCCCGTCCCGCTCACCGTCACCGGAGTTCCCACCGGCCCGGTCGTGGGGCTGCTCGTGATCGTCAACCCGGATACGGTGAACGTGTTATCCGAAAACTGGAGACCGGCCGTGGTCACGGCTATCGCCGAATACGTTCCCGGGCGGATGGGAGGCACCGAGAAACTGCAACTCCAGTCACCGAACGCATCGACCCCCAAGTTGCCCCCGCTACACCCAATTCTGACCGATATCCCTAGTAGGCTCACTCCGAACACCACCTGGCCGATAGTCTCCCCCGCGGGCCACCCGGTTCCCGCCACGGTCACCGGCGTTCCTACCGGTCCGGTCGTGGGCGTGCTGGTAATCATGAGCGCGGGCGTCACCGTGAATGTGTTCGTCGAGTTGACGATCGTACCCGGACCTCCCTGGGGGTTCTGGGTTGAGTCAAAGGCAAGCGCCCAGTACTCTCCCGCCACCACCGTGGGGATGGTAAAGCTAAACGCGAAGCCCCCCGTCGCATTTACAGAGACACCCCCGGTCACCGCCGGAATGCTCTGCAGAGGCCCCACCGGTCCGACCCCCAGCGAGACTGAGTCCCCCGGGGTCCACCCCGACCCATCCACCGTCACCGGCGTCCCTACCGGCCCGGTCGTAGGGGTGCTGGTGATCGTCAACTCCGGCGTCACGGTGAACGTGTTTGTCGAGTAGACGATCGTGACGGGGGTGGTGACTTCACTAGCGTCGGTGGCGAGCACTGAATAAACCCCCGGCACCACCGCTGGGAAATCGAATGCGCACGTGAACCCCCCGGTCAAATTGGCCGTGGCTTCACCACCGCTCGTGCCGGAGCAGTACAGCTCCCCCGTGACGTAATCGTCCCCGACGGGGCCTGCCCTAGCAAGATGTAGTCGCCCGGAATCCACCCTGACCCCGTCACCGTCACGGGCGTCCCCACCGGGCCTGTCGTGGGCGTGCTCGTGATCGTCACTTGTGGCAACCCGGTCACGGTGAATGTCTCCAGGGGGGTCAGTTCGCTCGTATTCGTGTCGTCGCCCTGGACGCTGTTGGGTCCTCCCGTCGCCCACGTCGGAACCGTGAACTTGCAGACAAACTGCCCCAGGTCATCTGGCGTGATCAGGGTAGCACTGGAACCCCCCGCACAATCGGAGCCTCCCGTTGGCGTGAGCAACTGACCGTCGAACGTGACGAACGCCGCGGCAGGACCGGGACTGAAATCGATCCCCGAGATCGAGAACGACGAATCCGCCGAGCCGGTAGCTGGATTGAGAATGATTGTCGGGAATAGTGTGAATGTAGCGGATGCGGTGTCGATTGGGCCCCCTACCACATTCCCCACTCCCGTAATCGGGTGAGGTCCCGCGACTCCGCCCGATACCAGGAAGTAGCAGCTGCCTGTGATGGACCCGCCGCTCAGCGCGCAGGAGAGAGGGAAGAGGAGTACTTTGCCGGTGATCGAGACGGAGGTATCAGAGCCATTGAACCCGGTCCCGGTCACGGTTACGTTGGTGGCCCCCGGACCTGTGTTCGGAGTGAGCGCCAGAGTCGGCCCCCCCGTGAGATTGAACTGTGCACCCGCGCAGTCTGAATCCCCGTCGGTAGCCCAGAAAACGTACGTCCCGGCAGCGTAGCCGGTGGGCACGTCGAACGTGGTGTTGAACCATCCATTCGGGCTACTTGCTGCAGCAGTGGTGACTTCCTCGAACGGGGATCCGGCGGGGGCGGACCAGTAGATCAGCGTGTTCCCCACGAAGGAAAATCCCCGTCCCTGCAACGTAACTGGCGATCCCGTAACTCCCCTCGCAGGACTTGGGGACGTCACGTTGAGGCTGGCCGTCCACGAGAGGCAACCAATCGAGGGCGGGGGCACCCCAGCAATGGTGAAGGGATAGTTCGCGCAAGTCGAGTTCGTGGTATAGTTCTCCACGGACCAGAATTCGTAGGACCCCGGGGAAAAGGGAGTGGTGGCGTTAGCAGACGGCACAGTGACGTTTACGAAGAAGTGGATGGGAACCCCCGCCGGGATGAAAGTTAGATAGAGGAGTGACCCGCCCGTAAAGTTGGCCATCCAGATCGTGAAGTTACCAAGGTTACCCGAGGTCCGGTTGTAGTAACCCGAACCTTCGAGCTCGAAGACGGCGCCCGCAATGCCGGCGGCCGGTGCAGGGGAAATTACGAGGAGGGATGCCCCGTAGCCTACACATCCGAACTGGGGAGGAGGCGTTGGTGGGCCCGGGGAGCCCTTGACGCCGGAGGATACGCCCGGCGTTGGGGGCCCCTCGTGAGGGGGTAACGCTACGGCGAGGCTCGCGACCAGGATGGCTACGAGCGCGAACACCAGGATGGTGTGAACACCCCGCAACCGACGCGATCTGATTCTGAGAAAATCCGATTCCGTCTGCTGAGTCACCGGCAACCTCGCGGTTGACGCCGAGACTCCCTCTCCGTGATTGCCAAACACTGCGGCCCCCTTCGTCGTGTTCCTGTCGACAAGTCGCGACGTTCAGCCCACACTTCGGTCCGACATTAAAGGAAGCGGATTCCCGAGCGACAAGTCCGGGTGCCTTCCCCCGGTCCGAGTCTCCGCGACGGTGGTAGACGGGGGAGACTTGTTTCTCGGAGATGCATCCCTCTTGAATATAAATGGGCGCGAATCCGCTCGGAGTTATACGCCGAGCCCTCGTCGGGACCTCCCCATGCTACGCGGGGCCGCGAGGATCAGCTCCAGGCCGGCCCCGGGCCCATCGCCCAAGTCCCGAAGTCAACGCTCAAATACGCGTAATACGGTTATGTAGTACATGGAGGACTTCGAAGTGGTGGGTCCGGTTCGGAAGATGGGGAACAGCTTGGCCCTGGTAATTCCCGCGAAGGAGGCGAAGCGCGCCCATATCTCGGAGGGCGTTCCAGTTCGGGCGCGCCTTTCCGTGGAAGTCCCGCCTCCGTTTGGGCTCCTGAAGGGAGTCGCGAAGGGGTCCTTCAACCGTCGGAAGGACGGTCCTTGGCGTGACCGCATCTAAAGTGCTGTTCGACACCTGGGCCTGGTGGGAGGTCCTCCAGGGGAGCCGAGAAGGCGCCGACCTCCAGCGTCGCTATCTTGGCGCGCCGGGGGTCCAGGTTCTCACTGCGTCAATCAGCCTAGGGGAGCTGTCGGCCAAACTCTCCTCAGAGGGCGCCGCGGAGTCCATATCCCTCGCAGTGAGCAGCGTGCGCAACGCGAGTGCGATCGTGGTCCTCACTGGAGAGCTCGCCGTCGAGGCGGGATTGCTCAGAGCGCGGCTGCGAAGGCACTCGAAGTCCGCGAGTCTCGCCGACGCAGTCGTTCTGGCAACCGCGCGACAGAATGGGGCCCGCGTTATCTCGACCGACCGGGCGTTCGCTGGCGAGCCGGACGTTTCATCTCGGTGATCCAGCCAGCGAACCTCGAGTGGTATCCATTGGGCATAAGTTAGGCCCGCTCACCTCGAGAACTCCTCCCGGAATCGGTGGCGGCTGATGTGTGGGTCCAACGACTCATGCACGAGGTAGAGGTTCAGCGCGAACTGGTTCACGGGTTCCTTCGAGAGGCCCTCACGCTTCATCATCGCGGCGAGAATGTGCCTCGCCCCGCGTCGGAAGTTGGCCGCAAACCGTAGGGGCGTGTAGCGGCTGCGCAGCTCCTCGGGGGCCCGTGCCCTCACCAGCGTGTGCAACCGTCGGCTGACGACCAGCGTGAGCAGAGCCGACCAGATCAGCGCCTCAATCACCGCCGGCTTGGTCGTCCGGAACTCGTCAAGGGCGTACTGGCTCTTCAGTTCCTTGAAGACCAGCTCGATCTCCCAGCGCATCGCATAGAGCCGCGCCACTTCTTCCGCGCTCAGGGTCTCCGGACCCACGTTTGTCAGGTAGAGGTGGTACTCCCGGTGGCTCTCGTCCCACACGGCCACCAATCGGCATCGGAAGGTGTCCCCGGAGCGATGACCATCGTAGATGCGCCGCTGGAAGGCGAGCTCAACCTCGGCATCGAGGGTTTGGCGCTGGAGGCGGGGGAGCACCTCGCTGAGCCGCTTCCCCTCCAACTCGATGGCCCTCCCCCGGTGAACGGTCAGCGAGCGGACGAAGAGCGGATCGGCGCTCTTCTTCCAGCGGCTGACGAACGAGCCTCCGTTCTCCACGATCTTCGCGAAGAGTCGATGGGAATAGTAACCCAGGTCGGCGAGCAGGAGGCGGTCCTTGACCCAAGGGCCGATCCGCAGGAGCTTGACGTCGTGGGTGCGTTCACCGACCAGGGCCACGCTCTTCGGACCGTTCGCCCGAACGCTCACCAGCATGTCGACCTTGACGCCGGCGGCCACCTTCCGGGAGCGCGTGGCCGGCCACTTCTTGGCGAGGCTCGCGTGGAGTCGGACGACCGAGGAGTCCTTGAGGAGGAGATCCTCGAATCGGGCCAGCTTCGGATCGAGCTCGCGCCCGGGCTCGTGGGCGAGCTCGCCCAGAGCGTGGGCCAGACAAAGCTGGAGGAACTTCGAGAGCTCTGGGGTGAAGCGGAGGTAGAAGCCGGGGTAGCTCAGCGTGAGGTGGGCTCGCTCGGTGTAGCCGGCCCGAAGTTCCTCGAGATGACGATGGAGTTCGACCCCGAAATCGAGGACGAGAGTCCAGAGGAAGGCAACGGAGTTGACCTTCCGCTCGCGGCGGACGAACCCGCTCTCACGGGCGAACCGGTCGATCCGCTCGGCGGGAAGGAGTTGGCCCAGGGTCTCCTCAACTTCGCCCGATCGAAGGGGCCGCGGCTTGCTCGGGGGATGCTTCGGCATCCCATAGAGGTCGCCGAGGCCGGAAAAAGACCACCGTCTCGAGAGGAAACGGTCAGCCTGGAGGCCCCGCTTCGAGGCTTAACTTATGCCGCATGGACACCCCTCGGAACTACGCCAACGCCGTGGTGGGGCTTTGCCCGTAAACTCACTTCTGCACAAGAACGGTGGCTCCTGCACAAGAACTCGCGGCGCCCGGCCGGTGATCGAGGGCACCCCTCGGGTGGCTGGTTGCTGCCCTCCGACCGATAGCACGGCCCATCGCAATGGCCAAAGAAAGGGAGCAATCGGGGTTGACCGATTCTCGCCCCGGGAGCTGCCAGCACTCCTAAGGAAACTGCTATGGATGCGCATTTCGACAGCGACCTCGGGTCGCCGGGAGCCCCGAAATGTCTCGACAGCCCATCAGCTTCCTTATCTGAGGTCCCGTGTCAAAGCTTGTCATGCAGATCGACAAGTTCACCAATCCCTGGAAACGCCGGTCCGTTTTGGGCAGGATGCTGGCCTTCGCAGCCGCGACACTCGTCGCGACCCTCCTGATCCTTCCTAGCGCAGCCTCCAGAGCTGGGGTCACGGGCTCCCACGGTGTCGACTTCACGGGGACACGGATCGCCTCAGACCTGGCGACCAATGCGACAACAACGGGACCCTTACTCGTGAGTGGCGAGGCCCTTGGTACGGTCAAAGGGGCATATTCGAACATAGCGGCGGCCGGCGTGTCAACCGCGACTCTCCCCCCCGCCTCAAACGTCTCCTCGGCCATCACGTCCGCATTCCAGGCCGTCTCGCAATTTGCGGCCTTCCGCGCGCTAAATTCCACGTATGGCCGCTCCGCCTTCACATTCCAGGTCGGGAACGAATTGTCGACTGGAGTTACTCAGGCTTACTACGGCTTCAACTTCCAGAAGAACAATAGGTCCGTCACAGAATTCTGGGATGCAAATCTTACTTCCGGCGCGATTTCTGGTCCCTCGAACAGGTCCATCATGCCGGTCCAGACGACCATCTATAACTCCCACAACTGGGCAGGTTGGGAGACGTGGATCCCCGGAACGCCCCAACTCGAGGGATTTGTCACGGACCAGAACTACCCGACCATTAGCACCTCCTCGACGGGGGCGCAGAATGTGCCCAGCGGCACAACGGTGGACCAAGTGGCAGCGGTTTGGGCAGACCTTACGGACTCGAGTGGGAATATCCTCCAGGATGGTTTCCTAACAGATGCAACGAACCACGCTAATGGGCTGGGTCTCGCGTGGTACTGGCTCACGGGTCCGGGAATCACTGGGGGTTCGACTGGCTGTTCCCTCTATTCAGTCAGCACCTTCGCGTCCAACGTGGACGCGAGTACCGGAGACTCAGTTTCCGAGATGGTGAAGTGGTCCGGCGCAAATGGCTACTGGCTCATGGACGCCGTCCTCGGCACCGACGCCAAGACGGCGGCCTCCGTGGGCGTCCCCTCGAGTCGCGTGTTCTTCCGGCAGCCTCCACCTCCCCCGGAGCACCGTCGGTCGACCGGCAGGCCAGCCCGGGCATCCGGGGGCCACCCGTCCCCGACCCACCCCGAATGCTCCTCCAAGGAGCCTCGCGCTGAAGGAGTGCCCGAAATGCGAGGAACCCCTCGGCGAACCCTCCGACTCGTGGAGCCGTCCGGTCACCGACCTCCCGGCCCCGAGCCTCGAGATCTTCGATCTCGTGGTGCAACGCTACAAGTGCCCGGGCTGCGGCGAGCGGGTCCATGCGCAGATCCCCGAGGCATATCGGGGCGACTTCGGCCCGCGGCTGAAGGCGCTCGTGGCGGAGCTGCGGGTCCTCGGGATGCCGTTCGAGAAGATCGCCGAATTGCTGCGGATGAACTACGACCTCGAGGTGAGCGTGGCCTCGCTCCTCGCGATGGAGGAGGGCGGTGGCGGAGTCGTTGGACGAGACCTATCAGGGAGCTCGCCGAGGAGATGCGGGACGCCGAGCGGACGCCCCACGCCCAGGGGGACGAGACGGGGATGCCGGTGAACGGGGAGACGGAGTGGCTGTGGGTGGGGACCTCACCGAACGCGACGGTCTACCACATCCAAGAGGGCCGGGGCGGGGAGGAAGCGGCCTCGATGTGGGCCGGGTATCGGGGGACGCTGACCCATGATGGCCTGGACGCGTACAACGCGGTGAAGGGAGCGATGCACCAGATGGATCTGGTCCACGGGAATCGGTGGTTGCAGAAGGTGGAGGCGAGCCACGGGATCGCGACGAGAGGGTTGTTGAGCCAGCGGGGGCCGACGTACCGTCGGCGGGGTCGACCGCCGAGGGAGTTCCTGCGGTTCGCCCAAGGCATCCGAGCGAGGCTACGGGCGGAGGTGCGGTGGGCCGAGCGTTATCCGGGAGTCCTCGGCCGGATCCCGAGAGCGACGGTATGCGAGCGGCGGTGAAGTCCATGGACCGCTTCCTGTCGAGAGGGTGGGAGGACGAAGATGCGGTCCGGATCGCGAAGGAACTGGGTCAGCGGCTGGAGAGGCTGTTCACGTTCGTGAGGATTCCGGGGGTGTCGTGGAATTCGAACGAGGCCGAGCGTGAAGTGAGGGTCGCGGTCATCCATCGCAAGATCAGCGGAGGTCGAAGGACCGCACGGGGGGCGTGGGTCCTGGAGCGACTGCTGACGGTGTGGAGGACGTGTGCGAAGCGAGAGCTACGGTTCTGGGAAACAATCAGTGACAAGCTGGGAGGTCCAGCCTCAAGGGGGCCTGGGTCCTCCGTCAGCCGGGCCAGCGAGCTGAGGACAATGACTTGACATCGGGCCACTACGGCCTGGTGAACATGAGCGTGGTTAACTGCGGCCTATCAAGCGGTTTCCATCCCTACTGGGGCCAAGAGATCGTCGAGGCATACACCAGCGGCGTCATTCAACAGATCGCGCAGTTCAGTCAGGTGAATTTCTATGACATCACCATCTGTCCTGGAAGGACGACGGCATCGTGCTCTTACGCAGATAACGCGACGTCAGGAACCGTGTACCAGCTGACTCAGGCCTGCGCATCGCTCTCCCTTGGCCTGTGCTGGGCCCACAATCTCAACACCAACCAGAACTGGAACAATGCGTACGGTGGACACTTCAACGAGTACGAATATCCGGACGTGAGCTGGCAGAACTCACAGTATGACTACAACTGCATCTACAACGGTCAGTACTCGGGTACCTGCTAAAGGACCGACCCGACCCTGGCACGACCCGTAGACCCGCTCTACCCTACGCACGCCGGGACGACAGCTATCGGGAGTTGAGTCCACGCTCATCCAGCTGTCCTTCAGGGCGCAGCCCCGATTGCGGTCGACTCCGTCGGAACGCTGCTGGATCTCGGTGATCGGCTCGAGGTCATGGGATTGAGTCGACTCGTCGCAGACACTGCGGTGCCGTCCCACTGGCTAGGCCCCTCCTTCGGAATCCACTTGAGTGAGTGTACTGGACAACGATCGGAATAATGTTCGACGCCGAAAATCGACGAGCACCTGAGCTCGCGGCGAGGTCGACTCTGGCAGGCTTATGACTTGGCCACGGCACTCGAATCCTGAACGAGACGCACAAAGCGCGCCAAGCTGTTTGCCCGGACGACCTGGTTCAGGTAGCTTGGCGAGGTCACGGTCCAAACCTCCAAGAGATTGGACTAGATGACATCCTCAAGGGGATCCGGACCATCCGACTTTGAGTGCGCACCCGATGTTGGGCGAGTTAACGGCGGCTCTTCGTCGTTGACTCGAGCCTCTGCTCCGGATTGCTCAGGGGGCCGTCTGCGTAGCAAGGCGATCGAAATCCCCACCACGATTGCGATAGCGAGGCCGACCGCCACGATAAACTCGCGGGACAACAGCGGCGAACTCACGGGACTCGACACCCCTGGAACTGTCGAGATTTCGGGTCGCTCGGAGCTAAACGGTCCGCGGAGTTGGTTGGATGATAGGTTCCCCGCCCAATATTCTTCGAAGCTGCACTTCGAGGGCGCCGGACCCAAGGTCGAGTTGTCGCAAAGCGAGACCCACGCAATAACGAAGAAGACTGAGGGGACTTGGCCGATCACCCCGCCGGTTTGAATGCTGAGGTTGGTCGCGGTCCAGTAGGAAATGTTGTTTCCAGCGGATGTGTTATTCCCGGACCCGGAGGACACGAACCGAAGGTTTCCCCATTCGTTAATCACCGAGACGAACGCGGGCGTGCCGCAAAGGTTAGACCAGAGAGCGGATACGTTCGCGGTGAAGTTCGGCAGGTCGGCGATCGCCGCAGGGTCCTCTCCCAGGAGCCCGCAGTAGCTGACGTTCCCATTGGAGACCAACGCAACTGGAATGGCGCTCAACGGCGTAGCGGACGAGGCCGATGCGAGCCATCCAGCTCCCGACCAGGGCACGCAAAGGGTCGGAAGCGCCAGCATCAAGGCTACAATGAATGCGAGAGAAAAGGCCTCGCCGACTGGGCGGTCGAGTCGGTGCGCTGGACATAGAGCCCGGGTGGGGTGCCTCGGGGGGGAGGCGGGGCGAGTTATGACTGGGTTCACTGCATTCATAGAATTGATGATGCTGGCCCTGCGTCTTTAGACCATGCCCAACCAGAGGCGACTGAGGTTGGGCAGTTGGGTTCAGGAATCTGGGCGGATCCTGTTGACGGAATGCGCCTCGTGATCCGTGTCGGAGCGCGCCTCATCCGCCCTCGGGACCGCAAAGGGAGCTCGGTCCGATTGCCGGTCCGGCCCTGAACCGCGACGAGCCGCAGATTCCTCATCGCGATCTGGTCGCCATGACGCTCGGTGCCTCGACTTTCATCTGATTCGCTCCTCAATATGAGATTATCACCCATTTCGTACTCGCGGCCATAATGGCTTTCGTCGCGGTGTCTGACTTCGCCGCAAACCTCAGAGGTTGAACAGTGGCACTACGGTTGCGTTCTACCTCGAATCAAACGAAGCGGCGCGATCGTACCTATGATCCACCACCGTCAAGATTGACCCCACCTTCTCTCGCAAAACCTCAACCCCCTCAACGTACTTCCCCAACACATCAATTATCGGGACCCGATCTTGTCGGAGCGTCGGACGCGCGGGCGCAAGACTCGCGAATAACACACGCTCCCTATCGTATGCGAACAAGAATGGCGTCGACTTCGATTCCCTAGCGAGATCTTCGAACAACTTGGCAGGCGAGCGATCGCCTCGCCGTGCCGTGACAAACACAACCTCTTCAATCCGTTCCCCTCGGACCGACGGCATCTCCGCAAAATCTGGAATCAAACGACGGACCACGACTCCTGTCTCGAGGAGGCGGCGGAGTCTTCGAGGTAGCCACCTCGCGCTCACCATGAGCCGGGTTTCTGCAATCGACCCAACTTCAAAAGCCCGAGCGACTAGGTCGCGCGTGGCATTGAGCTGCCGTTGAACCCCCTTCCCGGTTCCGGGCACCTCGGCGCCTTTCGCACCTCCGAAGGCCCTAGGATAGGCTGTTGGCTCTACACCCAGAGCCCACCGAGCCCAAGCCCCCTCGAAGTCGAAATACGCGAGAATCTCATCGCCACCCACTTGCGACTCGACGTGCCAAGAGCTTCGGAAAAGCGCTTCTGACCCGGAGCCCGAATCGCCGAAGCGGCCGGTCTTCCCAAACTCCACCGAGAACATGATCCCTGGGGAGGCTGAGAGAAATACCGTCTCCGGTGTCCTCAGCAACTGGAGTGCCTCTCGCCAGTGGTCGGCGAACGGTACCGCGAGACGAAACCTCACCGTCGACAGACCGAGCGTCCTTGGGTCGGGAATGTATCTCTCCTTGAGCCACCCTGAGAGGATAGCGCGTCGGCGTATGCTCTGAAACGTGCTCCGTGGGACACCCGCGGACCGGATCCCCTGGGCGTCGCCTGCGTGCCTGTCTACTAGGAGAGTATGGATGACGCGGGCCTCGGCCGGGGTCAGCGAGCGCATTCCGTCAATAGATTCGGCCCACAGGTACTAAACCTGAATGCCCAGCCGAGGTCGCTTTTCGTTGGGCATTGTCTAAAGAATCGGAACGAGCGTGACGCACCGAATGCGAGTAAGCAACCACGTGGGAGGCCGCCCTCGTTGGGGACGGCCGCCCTCTTGGCGGTCGCGCGGCTTGCGAGTGCACCCGGACGCACAAGCGCGACCGTCCGACTCCTCCATGACCTGCAGGCTTCTCCCGATCCGTCGACCGTCGGGCCGCTCCTTGATACGTCCCGCGAACCAGGAGTGAATACCGTTACGGGTTGCGCGGTGGTCCGCAAATCGTCCTTCGGTCGTCAGGTCCATGACCCTAGTCATTCCCGAGTCCGGGCGGACCTCGACCGTCCAGCGGTCGCCGGATTCGGGTCATTCCCCGCTTATGGCGGGCTTGGAGCCCCCCAGGGCGGGCCGAACTCCCGCGCTGGCGTGGTTCGGTTCGACCTGACCGCGGCCCGCTGCGGTGCACCGGCCGCTCAGCGCCTCATCGAGCGGGTCGGCGAACAACTCACAGGCCCGTCCGACGGTCGCCCTAGAATTCGACGCACTCGCACGAGGCTGGTTCGGGGGCAGGGCTCACGCTCGGAGCGTACCGATGGCTGAGCGTATCATCCTGCTTTCCGGGGCAATTTCATCCGGGAAGTCGACCTTGGGGAAATCGATCGTGGGAGCCGATCAGTCTGCCATCTTCCGGACGAGGGACGTGCTCCAATTGAACGTTGGACCCGCGGCCGCGAGTGACCGAAGAGCGCTCCAGTCGGAAGGCGACCGGCTAGATCGCGAGACGAAGCAGCTCTGGGTCTTGGAGGAATTCAAGACTTGGCGGTCGCGAGCTCCGCGCCCCTCCACACTCGTGGTGGATTCGGTCCGAACCCTCGGCCAGGTCCGATCGTTCAGAGACGAGTACGGCCCGCTCATCACGCATGTGCACCTTACTGCACCCGTAAAGATCCTCGAGCACCGCTACGTTGATCGGCAAAAGGGGGCGTCGGGCAAGACTTACCCCTTCCCTGAGGTCCGCGCAAACCCAACTGAGCAGCATATCGAGGAGCTCGGCGGCGTCGCCGACTTGGTCGTGGACACGAATCGGGTGTACTGCTGAAGACGTACTTACCCGGACCGCCTCTCACCTGGGCGTTCGGCCCAGCGCTGGGATGGGGTACGTCGACGTCCTGGTCGGCGGACAGTACGGTAGCGAAGGGAAGGGCCAGATCGCAGACTTCGTTTCACGAGAGTACGACATTTTGATACGCGTCGGGGGGCCGAACGCAGGACACTCGGTTTTCCGCGAACCAAGCTCCCCTACGTGTTTCACCACTTGCCGTCGGGAACTCTGTCGAGCGGCGCCAAGCTCCTGATCGGTCCGGGGCGGTCTTGCGAGTTCCGGTCCTGCTGAAGGAGATCAGGGAATGCCAGGTAAAGCCCGGCAGGCTGACGATCGACGCGGGGGCCATGGTCATCAGCGACGACGACGTCGAGCGGGAATCGAAACTGAAGGCAGATATGGGCTCAACCGGCCAGGGGTTGGCGCCGCGACGGCCAGGCGGATCATGGAGCGGGGCCAGCCTGTAACCTTCGCTCGGGACGTGGAAGAGCTGCGACCCTACATCGGGAGTGCGCGAAAGGTGCTACAGGACTCATTCGTCCGTGGAGCCCGTGCCTTGTTGGAAGGTACCCAGGGATCTGGACTGAGCCTGTTTCACGGAACCTATCCGTACGTCACCTCACGGGATACGACTGTTATGGGCTGCCTATCCGAGGCCGGGATTCCCCATTCCCGCGTTCGGCGCGTAGTGATGGTTTGCCGTACCTATCCAATCCGAGTTGAGAACCCCAGCGACGGCACGTCGGGACCATTGCGAGAAATCACGTACGGGGAACTCGCAAGCCGGTCAGGTATCGACGAAGCTGAGCTAAGAGGAACGGAGAAGACGTCTACCACCAGACGTCAACGGAGACTCGGAGAGTTCGAGTGGGACCAGCTCCAGCCGGCGGCCCGAACTGAACTCGCCTACCGACCTCGCAATCACGTTCTCCGACTACCTGAACAAGCGCAATCGTCAGGCAATTCGCTTCGAGCAACTGGATGCCGGGCACGATCAGCTTCATCCAAGAGGTCGAACGGGTCACCGGGACCCCCGCTCCGCCGATTGCGACTGGGTTCAACAATCGAAGCGTCATCGATCGACGGTGCGTGGTGATCACCCCGTGCTGAACTCGAGGAGTTCGTCACGGTCACCGAGTCCTCTACCACATGGCTGAGGACGGAAGCTGGCCGAGCATCGCAAAGCGCGGATTGCTC
>CAWDQO010000003.1:0-81738 GCA_963804525.1 uncultured Thermoplasmata archaeon
CGTCGACTGCTCCTTCGTGGAGACGCGAGCGTAGAGGGCGACCCGAGTCATGCCGAGGCCTCCTCCCGCCCGACAGCATCAGGTACCTCCGCGGCCGAGCGGCGGCGAGCGAGGGTCACATAGTCGGGGTTGAGTTCGATACCGATGGATCTCCGACCCAGACGCCGGGCCACCGCGAGGACGGTGCCGCTTCCCGCGAACGGGTCGAGCACGAGACAGGGGACGGTACGGGCGGTCCCGCAGGAGCAGCGCTTGCGAAACCCGAGGTCGACTCTCCGGTAGCTCCCGTCATGCCACCCGGGGGCGTCAGCGACGGGGGCGCGACCCGACACGAGCGGTGCCTCGAGCGGCTGGGCGTGGCCGATGGCTCCGCCGATCGCTCGGACCTCTCGTGTCCAGGGCGTCCCGCACTCCGCGCATGCTCCCCGCTCGGACGTTCCCGCCGTGATGCAGAGCTCCGGGAGCTTCTCCGGGAACGTCGCGAAGTGGGCCCCGCGGTAGGGCTGGGTCGGGATCCACCAGACTGTCCGGAGGTTCCGACCCGAGGGGCTCGTATTCCGGAGCATCGGGAACCGCCGGAAGTCTCCCTCGGGATGCTTCGAGCGAGGGGTGCGATTGTCGGCGGGGTTCGGCAGGTGATGCCGGAGTCTTCGAATGGTGCTCTCCTGGAGGGGCTCGCGGACAGCGTAGGCGTCGTAGAAGTAGCGCCTTGACTTCGTCAGGAGGAAGACGGAGTCGTGGGCCCGGGTCGGTCGATCCCGAACCGCCTCCGGCATTGGATTCGGCTTCGCCCAGACGCAGTCGGACCGGAGCCACCAACCCCGGCGCTGGAGCTCGAAGGCGACTCGCCAGGGAATCCCCACGAGGTCCTTCGGCTTGAGACCGGGGGCCCGCTTGTCCATCCGACCCGCCTGCTCGGCCCCAGTGCGATCCCGACCGGCGAGGGTCGAAGCCTTCCATCGCTTCTCGCCGGTGAGCCCGGAAGGGTGGGTGGCGTAGGTGTCGCCGAGGTTCAGCCAGAGCGTCCCGTCCGGCCGAAGGACCCGACGGACTTCGTCGAAGACTCCGGCGAGATGCTCCACGAACCGTTCGGGAGTAGGCTCCAGGCCGAGCTGGCCGAGCCATCCCCCGCACTTCCGGCAGGTCGACCCGCCCCCGGAGGCGTCGTAAGGGATCGCCGCATTCCCTCGGCTCACGTCGCCGGCGACGCCGTGCGACCCATGACGGCGCGGTGGTCGGGTCGGTTCCCATTCGTGTTCACACCGCGCCTTCCCGCCCCACCGGACCGGTCGGAGACCGTAGTCGCGGAGCCCCCAGTACGGAGGGGATGTGACGACGCAGTGGATCGAATCACCCGGAAGGGTGCGGAGCAAGTCGATGACGTCACCCTCGAGGATGGCCGGGGTCAGGTCCTGCGGAATCACGCGTGTGCCTCCGCTTCGTGACTCGGCCTGCCAACGGGGATCGAGGAGGTACGATGGCGGGCAAGATCGGCGTACTCCGGCTTGAGTTCGATTCCGATCGAGCGGCGGCCCAATCGGCGGGCAACCGCGAGGGTAGTCCCCGACCCCGCGAACGGATCGAGGACGATGCTGGGGAGGGTCCCGACGGTCCCGCACGAGCAGGAGCTCTTCCAGCCAACCGTGCGAGGGATCCGAACGGCTCGGGGCAGTTCGTTCCAGCCGCCAGCCTTGGTCGCCTTGGAGCCGGAGATCGAATCGGACTGACCCTTCGGCTTGGGCGTGGCGAACCCGGAACGGGGCCGCTCGGGGTTCAACGGCTTGCTCAGAAACTTGTAGTCGGCCTCGACGACGCGCCGGAGGGGGCTTCCGCACTTGCGGCAGGCTCCATGGTCGGTGGTCCCGGCCCTGATGCAGGTCTCCGCCAGGGTTTCCGGGAAGGTGGCGAAGTGGGCCTCGGGATACCCATGGGTCGGGATCCACCAGACCGAGCGGAGGTTGGCCCCCAGAGGGGAGTACCGTCCGGGGGCATCCTCGATCTGGGGTGCCATCATCCGGCCCTTGAGATTCACGAGGGCTCGTCGAGCAGAACGATTCGATCGACTACCGTAGTCCTTCGGTCCGCCGGACTGGCTGTCGAACGTCGCCTGGGACAGGCGAAGCCGGGTTGCCGGTCGATAGGGCTGACGGACGCCATCGACGTCGTAGAAGTACCGGTTTGACTTTGTCAGCAGGAAGACGTACTCGTGGGAACGGGTCGGTCGGTCCCGGACCGATTCGGGCATCGGGTTGGGCTTCGCCCAGACGCAATCCGACCGGAGCCACCACCCTCGTCGCTGGAGTTCGAGAGTGACCCGCCAAGGGATTCCCGCGAGGTCCTTGGGCTTGAGATCTCCATTCCGCGCGGCGCTCCGCCGCGGGCCGCCTCTGCCGCGAGTCTGGGAAGGGTCCCAACGATCCGAGAACGCCTCGGAGGATGACCGTCGGACCGGGCTGTCTCCCTGGAACGTATCTCCGAGGTTCAGCCACAGCGTTCCGTCGGATCGCAGGACTCGCCGAACCTCGTCGAAGACCCCGGCGAGGTGCTGGACGAAGAGCTCAGCCGTCGGCTCGAGGCCGAGCTGGCCCAGCCATGCGTCGCAGGAGAGGCAGAACCGGCCCCTGCGCTCCCCCCGTGCATAACCCGCCCCGACCGCGTTCCGGCCGTTCGGGGTCCCCGTCCCTCCCTTCGGATTGCCCGGGATCGGGGAGTCCCAGTCGTGCGGACAGGACGGGCTTCCTCCCCAAAGGACCGGGGGAAGGCCATAGTCCCGGAGCCCCCAGTACGGAGGCGAGGTGACCACACAGTGGATGGACTCGTCGGGCAGGCGCCCGAGAACCTCCCTGACTTCGCCCTCGAGGATGGCGGGGGTGAGGTCCCTGGGGATCACGTTGCCTCCTCGAGGTTCCGCCAGAAGCGTTCGTTCCGGGCCGCCCTCGCCCGGCGGATCCGGTGCTCGACTGCGACGTCGCGAGCGAACTGGACTCGAGGGCCGAACTCGGCCCGCACGCGATCGAGCTCACTCCGAACTCGCCACTCCGGCTTGGTGAACTCCTCCACGACGGCGTTGAGTCGGGAGGCGTAGCCCTGAAGGAGGAGGACGACGTTCTCCAGCTCGCGACGGCTGAGCAGCCGGAGCTCGACGGTCTCGCTCATCCGGCGATTGTCGCCTCCTGGTCGAGCGGCCGGGCGCCGAGGTTGCCTCGGAGGTAGTGGTAGTCGGGAACCCGAATCGGCGGAGGGGCCGAATCGACGATGATCCACTCCTCTCCGTCGCTCCACGTGGGTCGGAGCAGGCCGTTCTCGCAGAATCCCGCGATGACGTGGAGCCGTCGTGGAGGTCGGTAGCTCGGGAAGGTTTGGACGACCATCCGATCGACCGCGGGAAACGGTGCGAGCCAACCGAACGGGTGGGGGGCGTAGAAGACCCGCAAGGCCCGAACGGCGGCCTCGTCGACCTTGCGAGGAGCCGCAGCGCGCGCGCACACGCGCTGCCGCCAGCGGAAGGCCTCCAGCAGCTCCAGAAGCGTCGCGTCAGCGATCGGAGGGCGTCCCCCGGACCTGCCTCGGCCCCTCCCCCGACCGGAGGAGCCCACGAGGCCCCGCTGGGAGACGATCCGTTGGACGCGCCGGAACTCGGACCAGGTCCGGTCCGAGAGCCAGAGGTGGCGCTGGGAGGTGGGAGGGGGAGGGAGTTCCGGGCCCGGAACAGGGGTAGTTCCGGTACCGGAACTACCGTAGTTCATGTCCCGGAACTCGGGGGAGTTAGAGAGGATAGGAGAGCCCGGAACGGGCTCGGAGGGAGCCCTCACTGACGGAGACGGTGGTCGCTGCACGAGACTCACCCCGGGAGCCCCCGTGTGCGCGCGTACCCGGTGAGCCGAACCTCTACCAGTCCGGCGGCGAAGCCGTGGATCGGGCAGAACGAGATGCGGAGGATCAGGTTGTGTCGGGCGTCCGAGCGGCAGCGCCCGCAGACCAGGCGAGGTGCGGGCGGGGTGGAGACGGGGCCATCCCGTTCGACAACGAACGTGATCTCGGCGTACTGGGGCGTCAAACGGCCACCCCCGGCGCCGTTTCAAGGGGCGATGGCTTGGCCCGGATCGCGGTAAAGCGACGGGCGCGCCCCGGTCGATCCGGAGCCCGTTTTGGGCTGGGTTCTATAAGAGAGTGATTATGGGCCCAGTCGGATTTGAACCGACGACCTCCCGGTTATCAGCCGGGTGCTCCAGCCAGCCTAAGCTATGGGCCCATGTGGAAGGATTCGTACGTGGGCGGCTCGACCTGAGCGACTCCACCGCGGCGTGCGCCGCTCGCGGCTCATATCAGGTCGGATACCCGTACCGAGGCCCTCCCGAGGGCGGACGACATTGGGGATGAATTAAAGGCCACCGCTTCTGGGGCCCCGCCCGAGTTGCGGGCACTCATATCGGCAGGACCGAGGGGACGCGGCTCGGCCCATGTCAGGGGCCCCGAACGAAGCCCCCAGATCGAGGCGCGTATCGGGAATCTCGGGAAACCGTATCGGGAGGGCGCCGGGATTGCGGCCGGACATCGGGGGCGCTACGGCTCAACATTGCCGTCGGCGAGCGAGGCGGGCGCCCGGGATGCCCGATCCCGGTTACAGATCTTGGCACCCTTGGATCGGGACCGTACCGATGTCCCCCATCACGCACAAGGAGAGCGACGTACCGGAAAGTTGGGGGTTTGCGATGAGTACGAGCGTCGAGGCGTTCGCGATCGGGGCATTCGCGGTGTGCGAGAGGATCACCCAGTTCGTCGAGTAGCTGAACACCGCGATGTTCTCTCCGGCCGGCGCGCGGAGCACCACGTACCAGCTCGGGGGGGAGTCCAATGGCGCGCCGGCGCAAACCGAAGTCGCGGTGACGGCCGGGGTGGGTTCCGGCCCTCCGTCGATATCGCCGTCCAGCTGCTCGACCACCTCCACGAAGACCTGGCTCGTGACGGGCGCGACCGTGGCGCTCACCCAGGGCACCGATTCGACCGTGATGTTCTGTCCATCCCCGCACGTCGCGGAAGAGAACGCGGGATGTCCGAACGTCACGTTGTCGGAGGGACCGCCGGCGGTGACCGGGACGGGACCGATCGGGGCCGCGTTCGAGCCTGTCCCACTTGCGTTCACGGCGTAGTAGCCCGCGATGTTCAGGACTCCGAGCACCAGCAGGCCGTACACCGTGGTGCTAACCTGAGAACGGCGTCGGTCTCGCAGACGGCGGTATTCGCGGGCCGGTGACGGTCTCGGTTCCTCCCCGGGTTGGAGCCCTGAACCCGGGCCGCTCGCAGACTCTGTGGAGCTCGGGGAAGATGACTCGATCTGGGTCGTCGGAGGTTCCATCCCCCTACCCCTCGTGATCCGGGGCGTCGGTGATGATCTGTCGATAGGCCGCCTCGAGGGCCGGCACGGAAGGGGCGAAGCTTAGCAAGGGTCCGATCCGGCCGCACTCCGCGAGCAGCCGCGACAAGGTCTCTTCTTGGCCGTCGTACCGAAGTCGGTACTTCCGGTCGCCCAGCCGGACGAGCTTTCGGACCAAGGGGTGGAGCGAACCGAGTGCATCGACCTCGGTGGGCCGGAGGAACTCTACGTCGATGGCGTCGACGTGGATGAGCGAGGCGACCTCCTCGGCGGAGGCCCGGAGCCGGATCTTCCCTCGGTCAAGGAAGATCATCCGGTCGCAGATGGCCGCCACGTCGGCGATCAGGTGGGAACTCATCAGGATCAGGTGGTCCCGTTTCAGCCGCTTCAGGAAGGCTCGCACCTCGACCCGCTCGGCCGGGTCCATTCCGTTCGTGGGCTCATCGAGGAGGAGTACCCGTAGGGTCCCCGAGGCACGCGGCTGCCAGGACCACCCGTTGCCGTTCTCCCTTGGAGAGCCAGCCGCATCGCCAGTCGAGGGGGGGAAGGTGCAGTTCCCGGTGGCACCGGTCGATCTCCTCGTCGATCCCCGTGGCGTCGAGACCCCGAAGCGCTCCGACCCGCTCGAGGGCATCGTAGATCGTTTCCGACGGGTACGGCTCGGGGCTCTCGACGATCGCTCCGACGCGGTCGAGGGCGCGGCGGCGATCCTTGGCGGGGTCGAGTTCGTTGAGTCGCACCGACCCGGAGGACGGCCGGAGGAGCCCGAGCAGGAGTTTCAGAGTCGTCGTCTTTCCGGCGCCGTTCGGGCCGAGGAATCCGATCGCTCCCGAACCTTCCTCGCGGAAGGTGATATCGTCCAGAACGGGAGTGCCCGGCACGTACCACTTCGTGAGGTGGGTGACTTCGATCGACCCCATCGCCTACCCTCGCGACTCCTTCCGTTGGTAGAGGAGGACCGTGAGCGTGAAGAAAATGGCCAGATAGGCCGCCATGATGCCTGCGCCCTCTTGCGCGGTCGCGTTCCACGATTGGAGGAACTGGCCTCCCCCGACCGGGATCGATTGCTGTGCCACGAACTGCCAGTCGAGGACGTTGGCGATCGAGCCGCCCGCGTAGTAGAGCGACCACCACGGCTCGAGCCCCGCCATCTCGGCGACGCCCTGCAAGGTGTTCAGGGCGACGAACAGGACGAGGACGGTGACGAGGACCCCGGTCGCGGGCGTGCGGAAGAGGGCGCTGAAACAGAACGCCACGCTGACGGCCGCGAACGCGAACAGGACCGAGAGGGCAAAAGAGAGCCCGAGCGGGCCCCACGGGAGGGAGCCGGGTCCGAAGGCGTAGGTCGCCCCGAGGATCCCGAACAGGTCGTAGAACACCACGATCCCGAGCGTGACGTAGAGTGCCGACGCGTACCGGCCGGCGAGCAGGACGCTGCGGTTGACCGGAAGTACCAACGTGTAGTACCCGGTGCCGCTGTGAAAGTCGACGCTGAGCGCATCGCCGCCGAAGCACGCGGCCGCGAGGATGATCCAGAGCGGCAGGGTCTGGGCGTAGTCCGTGGTGAACTCGGAGACGGAGTTGAGGAACGTGAGCTCGACGATCCCCCGACCGGAAGCGACGAGCAGGACTAGCCACAGGACGGAGACGACCCCGACGAATGCCACGAGGCCGAAGAACCGGTTCGTCCGGACGTAATGGCGGATCTGGCTCCGGGAGACGATGACCCACTGGGAGAACGCGGACGGAAGGTACGTTTCCGGGTCGTCCGGCACGAGGCAGGGAGTTCGGCCGAGAAATGATAACACTTGCCCGGGCCACGGGTCCCGCCGGAAACGGCGCTCGGTCTGCGACGCGGTGGGAGTCGACGATCCTCCCGCGGGCCGAGGGCCGGAAAACGCTCGGACGGGGTCGCAGACCTCGCGGGAAGCGAAAGGACTTACCTATCCCTCCGGCTGACTCCGACCCGGACGAATGACCGACCTCGACGAGACCTGCGTCAACACCCTCCGGTTCCTTGCCGTCGATATGGTGGAGCGCGCCAAGTCCGGCCACCCCGGGCTCCCGCTGGGCGCCGCCCCTATGGCATACGTCCTCTGGGATCGATTCCTCCATCACGATCCGGCGCAACCGGAATGGCCCAACCGGGATCGATTCGTCCTGTCGGCGGGTCACGGCTCGGCGCTGCTGTATGCCCTTCTCCACGCGACCGGGTACGACCTCAGCCTGTCCGAACTCGAGCGATTCCGCCAGTGGGACAGTCGAACGCCCGGCCACCCGGAGCACGGGCGAACCCCCGGGGTGGAGGCCACCACCGGACCTCTTGGTCAGGGGTTCGCGATGGGGGTCGGAATGGCGATCACGGAACAGCACCTTCGGACGACACTGAATCGGGAGGGAGCGGCTCTCGTCGACCATTTCACGTTCGGAATCGTCTCGGACGGTGACCTCATGGAGGGGGTGGCATCCGAAGCGGCCTCGCTCGCCGGGACGCTCGGCCTCGGGCGCCTGGTCTACCTCTATGACGACAACCACGTCTCGCTCGACGGGCCGACCGACTGGACGTTCACCGAGGACGTTGCGCGGAGGTTCGAGGGGTACGGCTGGCAGGTTCTGCGGGTGTCCGACGGCAACGACCTCGCCGCAATCGAGGCCGCTCTCCACGAAGCGAAGGCGGAGACGAGCCGTCCGTCGCTGATCTGCGTCCGGACCCACATCGGCTTCGGGAGCCCGCTCCAGGACTCGAACAAGGCCCACGGGGAACCTCTCGGGCCGGACAACACGCGGGCCACGAAGCAGAAGCTCGGTTGGCCGCTCGAACCCCCGTTCCTCGTTCCGGACGAGGCCAAGGCCCACTTCCGGGAGGCGCTCCCCCGCGGCGCGCGGTGGCGGTCCGAATGGGAGGCGACGCGGGACCGGTTCCGCTCCGAGAGCCCGGACGTCGCTCGGGCGGCCGAGGCGCAACTCGCGGGGGAGCTGCCGGCGGGATGGGACTCCCAACTGCCACAGTTTGCGCCCGCCGAGGGTCCGATGGCCACTCGGGATGCCTCCCAGAAGGTCCTGGCGGTCCTCGGCGCGAGGGTCCCCGGGCTCCTGGGCGGCGCCGCGGACCTGGCCAGTTCCACGAAGACGGTCGTGGCGAACGCCCCGGCGTACTCGGCCGCCGACGGCGCCGGTCGGAACTTTCACTTCGGCGTCCGGGAGCATGCGATGGCGGCCATCCTGAACGGGATGGCGCTCCACGGCGGTGTCGTCCCGTTCGGCAGCACGTTTCTCGTCTTCTCCGATTACGCGCGGGGAGCGATGCGCCTCGCCGCCCTCCAGCAGACCCACGTGATCTTCGTCTTCACGCACGACAGCATCGGCATGGGAGAAGACGGCCCGACCCACCAGCCCGTCGAGCACTTGGCCAGCCTGCGCGCGATCCCCGGGTTGACGGTCTTCCGCCCGGCCGATGCGAACGAGACCGTCGCCGCATGGGCGCTCGCCCTCGAGCGTCCCGGGCCGAGCGCCCTCGTGCTCACCCGCCAGAAGATCCCGGTCCTCGACCCGACCGCCCACCCGATCGCCGCGGGGGTCCGGCGGGGCGGGTACGTCCTGTCTCCCGGTACCTCGGGGACGGCCGAGGTCCTCCTGGTCGCGACAGGCTCCGAAGTTGCCCTGGCGTTGGAGGCGCAGGCGCGCCTCGCGGGCCAGGGGATCTCCGCGCGGGTCGTCTCCCTGGCTTCGTGGGAACTGTTCGAGGAGCAGCCGTCCGCCTACCGGGATTCGGTGCTCCTTCCTGGGACCCCGAAGGTCTCGATCGAGGCAGGGGTGACCCAGGGCTGGGACCGGTATGTCGGGTCGGGCGGCGAGTCGATCGGCCTGGCCCGGTTCGGGGCGTCGGCCCCGGGACCGGAGGTCCTCCGCCACCTCGGGTTCACGGTCGAGCACGTCGTGGAGGCCGTCGACCGCGTGCGGACGGGCCGCGCCGTGCCGAGGGTCCCATGAGCGCCCTCGCCGAGTTGCTGGCGGCCGGGCAATCGCCGTGGCTCGACTACATCCGGCGGAGCCTCCTGACCAACGGCGACCTCCATCGGATGGTCGAAAAGGACGGGATCACCGGGGTGACGATCAACCCGACGATCTTCGAGAAGGCCATCGCAGGGAGCCACGACTACGACGACGCGCTCCGGGAGCTCCTTCGCAGCGACCCCCACCTCTCCCCCGCCGAGCTCTACGAGCGTCTCGCGGTGGAGGACGTAACCCTCGCGGCCGACGTGCTCCGACCCGTCTTCGACCGGACCGGAGGGAAGGACGGCTACGTGAGCCTCGAGGTCGGTCCGGCGCTGGCCCACGATACGGCCGGCACGGTCGCCGAGGCGCGTCGGCTCTGGGCGGCCGTGCACCGGCCGAACCTGCTCATCAAGGTCCCGGGGACGCCCGAGGGGGTCCCGGCGGTCGAGCAGCTGCTCGCGGAGGGGATCAACATCAACATCACGCTCCTGTTCTCCCAGCGCCAGTACGAGGCGGTCGCCCGGGCGTACCTCCGGGGGGTGGCCCGCGCCGCGCAGCCGGCCCAACTCGCCTCGGTCGCTTCGGTCTTCGTGAGCCGGATCGATACCGCCGTCGACCGGATCCTCGACGCCTCGGCCGACCCTGCCGCGAAGGCGCTCCGAGGCAAGGTCGGCCTCGCGAACTGCCGGGGGATCTACGCCCAATTCCAGCAGATCATGCAGGGGCCCGAGTTCGCGGCCGCGGCGGCCCGTGGGGCGCGTCCCCAACGGGTGCTCTGGGCGAGCACGAGCACGAAGGACCCGAGCTACCGCGACACACTCTACGTCGAGGAGCTCGTGGCGCCGGAGACCGTCGACACGATTCCGCCCGCGACGCTCGCCGCCTTCGAGGACCACGGGGTCGTCCGGGCCGGAGCCCTCGTCGCGGGAATCGGTGCGGCCCCGGGAGTCTTGGGACCGTTGCCCGCGCTCGGGGTCGACCTCGACCGGGTGACCGACGACCTCCAGGTCGAGGGGCTCGAGGCGTTCGCGACCTCGTACGCCAACCTCCTCCGGTCGATCGAGGCGAAGAAGGAGGCGATCATCGGAGGGGCCCTCGACCCCCAGGTTTGGAAGGTCGGGGCCGACGAACCGCGCATTGCGTCCCGACTCGCCGAATGGGAGGCCTCCCGGGTCCCCGAACGGTTCTGGAAGCTCGACGCGACGCTCTGGCCGGCCGCGCCCCCGAAGAACGTTGCCGAGCGGCTCGGGTGGCTTCGGCTTCCCGAGGGGATGCACGAACAGTTGCCCTCGCTCGTCGCGTTCGCCGAGTCGATCCGGAACGAAGGGACGCGTCACGTGGTCGTTCTCGGAATGGGAGGGTCGAGCCTCGCCCCCGATGTCTTCCGTGGGATCTTCGGGTCCCGTGCGGGATTCCCGGAACTCATCGTCCTCGACAGCACGCACCCCGCCGCGGTCGCCGACGTCCGCCGTCGGATCGACCTGCGCCACACCTTCTTCGTGGTTTCGAGCAAGTCGGGGACGACGACGGAGCCGCTCGCGTTCCACCAGTACTTCTGGGAGGAGCTCCGGGCCGCCGGCGTCCCGCCCGGCCCGAAGTTCGCCGCCGTGACCGACGCGGGTACTCCGCTCGACCGGCTCGCCACCGACCAGCAGTTCCGGGCGGTATTCCGGGCGGTCCCCACGGTCGGTGGCCGATATTCTGCGCTCACGGTGTTCGGTCTCGTTCCGGCCGCCCTGGCCGGGGTCGACCTCCGCGGGATGCTCGACCAGGCTTGGACGATGTCGGAGGCGTGCGCACCGTCCCTTCCCGCGGCGGAGAACCCTGGTCTCCGGCTCGGAGCGGTCCTGGGAGAGGAGGCGGCGCGGGGACGGAACAAACTGACGTTCTTCGTCTCTCCCGGATTCGCCCCGTTCTCGGCGTGGGTCGAGCAGCTCGTCGCGGAGAGCACCGGGAAGGTCGGGAAGGGGATCGTACCGGTCGCGGGCGAGCCGCTCGTCGCCCTCGAGGCGTACGGGTCGGACCGGCTCTTCGTCGAGATCCAGGAGTCGGCGGACGCCGACCCGGCGATCGCCGCCCACACGAGTCGGCTCGAAGCCGCCGGCCAACCGGTCGTGCGGCTCCGGATCCCCGACCTCCGGGACCTCGGGCAGGAGTTCTTCCGATGGGAGTTCGCCGTCGCGAGCGCCGGGATGATCCTCGGGATCAACCCGTTCGACCAGCCGGACGTGGAGTTGGCGAAGGAACTCGCCCGCCAAGTGATGTCCCGACCGGCCGGGTCGGCCGACGGTTCCGCGCCCCCGACGGTGCGGGGCGACGACCGCGCGGCCGTGGCAACCGCCCTCCAGGCCTGGATGGGGAGCTGCCGACCCGGGGATTACGTTGGGATCCAGGCGTACGTCGCCCCCTCCAAGGCGGTGTGGGGCCAACTCGAGGAGTTGCGGCACCGCCTTCTGCTCCGACTGCACGTGGCGACCACCCTGGGATACGGACCGCGGTTCCTCCATTCGACGGGGCAGCTCCACAAGGGAGGTCCCAACACGGGGCTGTTCCTGCAACTCGTCGATACCCCCGGTCCGGAGCTCGAGGTTCCGGGCGCCGGGTACACGTTCGGCCAACTGATCCGGGCGCAGGCGGTCGGCGATTACCAGGCGATGACCCAGAAAGGGCGGCGGGTCCTCCGCGTCGACCTCGGCACCGATGTGCCCGGCGGCCTCCGGCGCCTCCTCGAGGGCGTCGATGGGTAAGGTGTCCCTCCTCCTCTGGGATGTCGGGGGCGTGCTCCTGACGAACGGGTTCGACCGGGCCGCCCGCGAGGCGGCGGCCGAAAAGTTCGGTCTCGACCCGGCCGAGTTCGAGCGCCGGCACCAGCTCGTCGACGACGCCTTCGAGCGGGGCAGGCTCGACTGGGCCACGTACCTCAACGCGACCGTTTTCGACGTTCCGAGGTCGTTTACGGCGGGCGAGTTCCGCGAGTTCGTCGAGCAGAGGTCGGCGCCCCTCGTCGAGAACCTGGCGGTGGCCCGGGAGGTCCGGGCGGCCGGGCTTGCACGATGGCGACGCTCAACAACGAGTCGCGGGAGCTCAACGATTACCGGATCGACCGGTTCGGGCTCGGCTCGCTCTTCGACGTGTTCTTCAGCTCCGGCTACACGGGGCGCCGCAAGCCCGACCCGGAGGCCTACCGGTTCGCGCTCGAGCTCGCCCACCGGGACCCGGAGGAAACGCTGCTCCTCGACGACCGACCGGAGAACGTCGCCGCGGCGGCGGGGCTCGGTCTCCGCACGATCCTCGTGCGGGACGCCCATCAGATTCGCAACGAACTGGCGCTCGCCGGAGTCGGTGCGCGATAGGGAGGAAGACGATGGAGATCGGAATGGCCGGGCTCGGGAAGATGGGGGCGAACATGACGGTACGGCTCGTCGAGGGCGGGCACCGGGTCGTCGGGTTCGCCCGGACCGCGGCGACCGTGGACGCCGTGGTCCAGAAGGGGGCCGTCGGGGCGCACTCGCTCGAGGAGCTCGTCGAGAAGCTCGCCCCGCCCCGTGTCGTCTGGCTGATGCTCCCGTCGGGCGACACGGTCGACCAGACGCTCGCCCAGCTCCGTCCCCTCCTCGCCGCCGGCGACATGGTGGTCGACGGGGGGAACTCGGTACTACCGCGACACCCTCCGACGGGCGGCGCTCGTGAACGGCTGGGGGTTCCGGTACGTGGACGTCGGCACGAGCGGGGGGATCTGGGGGCTCGCGGAGGGATACTCGATGATGGTCGGCGGGGACGACGCCGACGTCGAGCGGCTGCGGCCCGTCCTGGAGACCCTCGCCCCCGCGAAGGACCGGGGCTGGGGCCACATGGGTCCGGTCGGTTCGGGCCACTTCGTCAAGATGGTCCACAACGGGATCGAGTACGGGATGATGCAGGCGTACGCCGAGGGGTTCGCGGTCCTCCAGGCGAAGGCCGAGTTCGCGCTCGACCTCCACCAGGTCGCCCTCGTCTGGCGGTACGGGAGCGTCGTCCGGTCTTGGCTCCTCGAGCTCACCGAGTCGGCGCTCGCCGACAACCCGACGCTCAAGGGGATCGAGCCGTGGGTCGCCGATTCCGGCGAAGGCCGATGGACCGTCACCGAGGCGATGGACCTGAACATCCCGGCCCCGGTGATCACCCTCGCGCTGCAGCAGCGGATCCGGTCCCGGGAGGACGACCCATTCTCCGAGCGGCTCCTCGCGATGATGCGGAACAAGTTTGGCGGCCACGACGTCAAGCGGGAGCCGTAGGATGGACCCCCCGACCGCCGAGCCGCACCTGTTCGTCGTGTTCGGCGCCACGGGGGACCTGTTCCAGCGGAAGCTTCTGCCATCGCTCGCGGCGCTCGCCAGCGGGGGAAAGTTCCCCGAAGGGAGCCGGATCCTTGGCGTCGCCCGCCACCCGCTCGACGACGCGGCGTTCCGGGCGAAGGCCGTGGCCGCGCTCGCCGCCGACGCCCCCGGCTCAGAAGCGACGGCCACCGCGTTCTGCGGCGCGACGCTCTCCTACTACGGCCTCCCCGACGAGTCGCCGGCAGCGTTCGCCGGCCTTCGGCGCCAGATCGAGCAGCTCGAGAAGGAGCACGGGCTCTCGGGGAACCGGTTGCTCTACCTCGCGCTCCCGCTCGAGGGGTTCACCCCGACGATCCAGGGGATCGGGGGGGCTGGTCTCAACAAGGGGCCCGGCTGGACCCGCGTCGTCGTCGAGAAGCCGTTCGGCCGGGACCTCGCCTCCGCCCAGGCGCTGAACACCCTCCTCAGGTCGTACTTCGCCGAGTCCGAGATCTTCCGGATCGACCACTACCTCGGGAAGGAGACGGTCCAGAACCTCCTCGTGTTCCGATTCGCGAACATGTTCGTCGAGTCGCTCTGGAGCCGCGACCGGGTCGCGAAGGTCGAGATCACGGTCGCGGAGCACGTGGGGCTCGAAGGGCGGGCGAAGTACTACGAGACATCCGGGGCGCTCCGCGACATGGTCCAGAACCACGTGACCCAGCTCCTGTCGCTCGTCGCGATGGAGCCGCCGGCGACCCGCGACCAGGACGCGATTCGCAACGAGAAGGTGAAGGTCCTCCAGAGCATCTCCCGGATCCGCCCGGACGACGTCGTCCGGGGCCAGTACACCGCCGGCTCCCAGGACGGGGTCTCGGTCCGGGGGTACCGCGAGGAGCCGGACGTCGCGAACGACTCCCAGACGGAGACGTTCGTCGCGCTCCGCCTGAAGGTCGACAACTGGCGGTGGCACGACGTCCCGTTCTTCGTCCGGACGGGGAAGTGCCTGCCAGCGAAATCGTCCCGGGTCGTCCTGACGTTCAAGGCCCCTCCCGTGTCGTTCTTCCAGTCGGAGGCGGAGTACGGGACGAACCCGGACTCGATGGCGATCCTCATCCAGCCGGACGAGGGGTTCGAGCTTGCGTTCGACGTCAAGGTCCCCGGGCGGGAGATCCGGGTCCAGACCGAGCGGATGCGCTTCCACTATGCCGACGTCTTCGGCGACCTCCCCGACGGCTACGAGACCCTCCTCGTCGACGTTATGCTCGGCGACGCGACGCTGTTCGTCCGGGCCGACGAGGTTGAGGAGTCGTGGCGGCTCTACGACCCGATCCTCGCGAACCCGCCGCCGGTCACGTTCTACCCGGCCTACTCCTGGGGACCCGCCGAGGCGAAGCGGCTCGCCGAGGGGTGGGGGCACCGTTGGGAGCGCGCGTAACCCGCGCCGTGCACGTCGAGGACGACCTCCCCTCCGCCAGCGCCGCGCTCGCCCGCCACATCGCCCGTCGGGCCCGGGAGTCGGTCCGGGCCCGGGGGAGGTTCACGTGGGTCCTCTCGGGAGGGTCCACGCCGCAGTCGCTCTACCGGCATCTCGCGCGCCGATACCGCAGGACGTTCCCCTGGGCCCAGACGCACGTCCTCTTCGGCGACGAGCGGTGCGTGGCGCCGGACGCTCCGGAGAGCAATTTCGGGGCGGCGGAGGAAGCCCTCCTCCGTCACGTCCCAATTCCGCCGCGGCATGTCCACCGGCTGCACGGAGAGATGGGGCCGTTGACGAAGGCGGCGGCCGAGTATGCCCGGACCATCCAACGGCTGTCCCGGTCGGACGCCGCTGCGGTGCCGTTCGACCTCGTCCTCCTCGGGATCGGGCCGGACGGACACACCGCGTCGCTCTTCCCGGACGACCCTGCGCTCCAGGAGCGTCGTCGGACGGTCGTCCTCGTGCGCCGACCGGGTCAGCCGCCGAAGGTTCCCAGGCTGACCCTAACGTTGCCGGCGCTCGCGGCGTCCCGCGAGGTGTGTTTCCTCGTCGCCGGGAGAGAGAAGGCCGGGATCGTCGCCCGGATCTTCCGGACCCCGCTCGCCGGAACGGCGGCCCTTCCGGCAAGTCTGGTGCAGAGCGAGGGTCCCACGCTCTGGTTCCTCGACCGCGCCGCCGCGAGCCGGATCCCGGCCTCAAGGCTCGCTCCCTTCCCGTAGGGCCCTCGCCTTCGGGCGAGACGGGCGGGCAGAACCCTCGCCTAGGGCTCTTTCCAGAGCCGGATCCCGCCGGTCACGGCGTACCGGTTGTCGCCCCGGACGCAGCCGCGGGGGAGCGACTTCAGCTTCCGAGCGTTTCCGCCCCCGAGAACCGTGTACTCCGGTTCGAGGGCGCTCGCGAGCGCTGCGACCATCTCGAAGATCTCCTTCTCCCACTTCTTCCGGCCGAGGCGCACGCGGGCCTTCTCCCCGACGAGGTCCTCGTACGTCCTCCCCTTCTTCCACGGGAGGTGGCCGAGCTCCATCGGTTGGAGCTCGCCGTCGACGACCATCGCGGACCCGAGGCCCGTGCCGAGGCCGAGGAAGAGCATCCGGCCCCCCTTGTAGCTCCCCAGCGCCTGCATCGCGGCGTCGTTCACGATGCGGGTCGGCCGGCGGAACGCCTTCTCGAAGTCGAAGCCGACCCAGCCGGAGCCGAGGTTGTGCGGCTCCCGGAGGATCCGGCCGTGGACGACGACGCCGGGGTAGCCGATCGACACCGCGTCGAACGGCCGGTCGCCGAGGGCCTCCTTCACCTTCCGCACCATGCGAGCGGGCTCGAACTCCGGCCCGGACGGGATCTGCCAGCCGGACGACCGGCGGTCGAACGCGGCGTGGACGTGGGTCCCTCCCACGTCGAGGACGAGGATCCGCCGCGTCGGGGTAAGGGCTTTGGCACGCGGCATTGGGCGTAGGGGAACCGCGGAGAGCGATGAAGGTTCGGACCCCGAACGGGAACTCAGGGACTCGGTCCAGACGCGGTTCGCTGGCGATTCCGCTCAGAATCGGGCGATGCTGCCGGTCGTCAGCGCCCGACGCTCGAACGTGTTCCAGAGAGCCATCGAAAGCCCGATGCTGACGATGCCGCAAAGGGCCACACACCCCCAGAGGTGGAGCATCGTGCCGAGGGGCGCCCCCGCAAGCCCCGCGCGGACCGCCGAGATTCCCCACGTCAAGGGCAGGAGGTCGCCGACATATTGCAGCGGGAGCGGGAGGACGGAGAGTGGAAAGTTCGCGCCGGAAAGGAGGAGCCCGAGGAACAGGAAGATGTTCCCGAGAATGATCGACGTCCGCAGGTAGAGCGCGACGCCGCCGAGCAGGAGTCCGAACCCGACCATCGCGAACGCGGTGAGGACGATCGAGATGGCGAGATTGCCGACGCTCGCGACGGCGAACGGGACGTGGAACAGCACGACGGCGTAGACGATCGCGATCGCCACCGTGGCGAGCGAGCACAGGACCGGGATCAGCCCCCGCCCAAAGTACAGGGCGAATCGGTTCGCGGGCGAGACGAGGAGGTGTTCCATCGTCCCGGCCTCCTTCTCATTGTCCGTCGTCTGGCAGACCGAGAACACCGAGGAGTAAGTGACGGTCGCCACCGCGTTCCCGACCACGACGAACGCGACCCCGCCCGGCGTGCCTGAGAGCATCGCGACGAACGCGAAGAACGTCATCTGGGTGAGCGGGATGACGAAGATCGTCCCGAGGACGAAATCGAGGCGCATGAACCCGAGGCTCGTCCGCGGGGCGAAGATCGCGTTCACCCAGAACGTCCGGGCGAACGAGGATCGCAAAGGGGCGTTAGTCACGGTCTCCACCTCCTACCAGTCGTTCAGGTCGCCGGCCTCGAGGACGTGTCGCTCGACCCGGTGGAAGACGGTCCCCGCGATCAGGAGGTAGACCCCCGTCGTCGCGACCGCACCGGCCATATCCCCCCAGAACCCCCACGAGAACCCCTGGTACCCCGGGATCGCGAGGTACCGGAGGGCGTCGAGGGCCCACGTCGGGGGGAGGACGAGCGAGATCGGGTTCGACCAGAACGGAAGGAGTACGACGGGGAACATGCAGCCCGTCCCGATGTAGAAGGCGAACTCCCCGATGTTCTGGACGAACCCCGCGTACCGCGTGTACACGTAGGCCGCGGCGAAGACGACCCCGACGGCGGCGAGGGTGACGATGACGAAGACGAACATCAGGAAGAACAGCAGCGGGTTCGCCAGCGGGATCGGGTGGCCGTAGGTGGCGGCGACGACGACGAACACGATCGCCCCTCCGAACAAGCCGGCGACGGTGTTCCAGATCACCCGGCCGAGGACGACGTAGACGTAGGGCGTCGGGGCGGCGAGCGTCGGCTCGAGGGTGCCGAGGTGCCGGTCCTGCCCGGTCGCCCAGCCACTCCCGTAGAGGGTCTGGCCCCACATGCTCATCATCCCGGCGCCGAGGATCGCGTAGAGGACGAAGTACGGGCCGGCGCCGGTGAACAGCTCGATACGAGACGAGCCCGAAGATGACCGGGGCGATGAGGCTCGGGACGAGCCACTGCGGGTCGGCGAGGAACGTCAGGATCGAGAGCCGGAGCACGGCGAGGAGCGAGCGCCGGCGGAGTACGTCGCCGCCGACACCGACTAGCCCGCCTCCTCTTCGACCAGGTCGAGATAGATGTCCTCGAGCGACGTACGACGCTCCCGGACGGCGAGCTCCGGGTGGTTGACCAACTGGCCCCGGACGGCGTCGAGGCTCAGCTCGTTCGTCCGGACCCGCATCGTCAGCCGAAGGCGGGGGCCGAACTCCTCGCTCATGACCCGGGAGACGCCCGGGAGGTGGTTCAACCGGGAGATCTCCCCGTCGTCGAAGCCGTACGCCTCGACCTCGATGGTCCGGTCCCCTCCGACGAGCTTTCGAAGCCCGGCCACGGTGTCCCGGGCGACGATCTTGCCGCGGCTCAGGACCGCGATCCGCTGGCAGAGCTCCTCCGCCTCGAACATGTAGTGGGTGGTGAGGAAGATCGTGACGCCGTCGGCGACCAGCCCCCGGATGAGCTTCCGCGTCTCGCGCGCACTCTTCGGGTCGAGGCCGATCGTCGGCTCGTCGAGGAAGAGGACCTCGGGGCCGTGGAGGATCCCGCGGGCGAGGTGCAGTTTCTGCTTCATCCCACGGGAGTACTCCTCGACTCGCCGGTCGGCCGGCTCGGTGAGGCCGACCCGGTCGAGGACCTCCTGGATCCGCCGGTCCCGGTGGGCGAGGGGCACGCCGTAGATATCTGCGAAGTACCGGAGGTTCTCTCGGGCGCTGATCCGGTTGTAGAGCCCCCGTTCTCCGCCGAGGACGAGTCCGATTCGGGGACGGAGCTCGGCCGCCTGCCGGACCACGTCGAGACCCAGGACCTGGACGGTGCCGCTCGTGGGGATGAGCAGGGTCGACAGGACCTTCGTGAACGTCGTCTTGCCGGCCCCATTCGGTCCGAGGAGGCCGAAGATCTCCCCCGCATCGACGTCGAGGTCGACGCCCCGGAGAGCCTCGGTCCGGACGAGCTCGTCGAAGAAGAACCCTTTCCTGCTCTCGAAGACCCGCCGGACATCGCGGGCGTGGATTGCGGGGTTCGTCGTCATCGGTACGGCTCGAGGAAGGCGCGCGCGAGGGTTCGCACTCCTACATACCCGTTACCCCTTTCTCTCGTCAGGTGAGGTCGTGAAACGGCACACGCCCTGTTGGAGGACCCGGGGACTCGAGCGTGGCCGAACCTCCCCGGAGGTCGGGTTGATTCCGGCGTCGTTCGCGGTCGATTCCGAGGGGCGGATCCTCGCGCACGACTCGGCGCCGGGAGGAATTCTCACCTTCCCGGCGGATGGGAGCCCGTACGGATTCGAGATCTACTCCCGGCCGTACGAGGTCGTCCGCGTGCAGGGAATCTGTGCCGCGTCGGCCCTTCCGTGACGAGACGGGCCCTCGATTCCTCAAGGGTTATAACGAATGGCCCGGTCGCGCGACCGGTCCGATGGCGAGCGGAGCGGAGGAGCCGTCCCAGCCAGTCGCCCCGGACGCCTCGCTCGACGTGCCGGACGCCGAGCTGCCGAAGATCTACAAGGCGATGGTCCTCGCACGGGCGATGGACGAGCGGTGCCTGACCCTGCAACGCCAGGGTCGGATCGGCTTCTACGTCCCCCTTCAGGGACAGGAGGCGGCCCAGGTCGGCTGCGCATGGGCGCTCGATTCCGAGGACTGGATCTTCCCGGCGTACCGCGAACTCGGGGTCGCCCTCGTCCGGGGCGTCCCGGTGAAATTGCTCCTCGACCAGTTCATCGGCAACTCGGGCGACGTCCTGAAGGGTCGCCAGATGCCGAACCATTACGGGTACCGGGAGTTCCGGTTTGTCACCGCTTCGAGCCCGGTCGGTACCCAGATCTCCCAGGCGGTCGGCGCCGCCATGGCGGCCCGCTGGAAGGGGGAGGAGATCGTGACCGTCACGTTTTTCGGGGACGGAACCACGAGCTCGAACGACTTCCACGCCGGACTCAATTTCGCTGGGGTCTTCCAGGCGCCGACGATCTTCTTCTGCCAGAACAACCAGTGGGCGATTTCGCTTCCCCGGGAACGGCAGACCCGGAGCGAAACGCTCGCGGCCAAGGCGACTGCCTACGGGTTCCCTGGCGTCGTGGTCGATGGGACCGACGTCCACGCCGTGTACCATGCGGTCCGTGAGGCGCGGGAACGGGCGCTCGCCGGAAAAGGCCCGACCCTCATCGAGGCGCAGGTCTACCGGCTCGGGCCCCACTCGACGTCGGACGACCCCCGCCGGTACCGGACCGACGCCGAGCTCCAGCTGTGGAAGGACAAGGACCCCCTCGCGCGCCTGAAGCACGAGCTCCTCACTTCCGGCGCACTGACCGAGCCGGACGATGCGGCCCTGTGGGAATCGACCCGGAAGGAGGTCGTCGCCGCCTTCGCCTCGGCCGAGGAGACCACGCCGGTCGACCCCCTCACGATGTTCGACGATGTCTTCGCGGAGCGGACCCCGCAACTCGAGCGCCAGCGGGCCGAGTTCGCCGAACTCCTGAAGGACGGGAGGATTCATCCGTGACCGAGCTCACGATCGTCCAGGCGATCAACCGGGGACTTGGGGAGGCGATGCGGGCCGACCCCGACGTTCTGCTCCTCGGCGAAGACATCGGAGTCAACGGAGGCGTCTTCCGCGCCACCGAGGGCCTGTTCAAGGAGTTCGGGGGCGACCGCGTGATCGATACCCCGCTGAGCGAGACGGGGATCGTGGGCGCGGCGATCGGGATGGCGCTCTACGGCCTGAAGCCCATCGCGGAGATCCAATTTCTCGATTTCATCTATCCCGCGTTCGACCAGATCGTCAGCGAGCTCGCGAAGTTCCGGTACCGCTCCGGGGGCCAGTATCCGTGCCACGTCGTCATCCGGTCTCCGTACGGGGGCGGGATCAAGGGCGGGCTCTACCACTCGCAATCGAGCGAGGCGTACTTCGCCCACACCGCCGGCCTGAAGGTCGTCATTCCGTCGACCCCCGCCGATGCGAAGGGGTTGCTCGCGACCGCCATCTCCGACCCGGACCCGGTCCTGTTCCTCGAGCCGAAACGGATCTACCGGGCCGTCTCCGGCGAGGTCCCCGAGGGAGAGCTGAAGGTCCCGTTCGGCGAGGCCCGTCTCGCCCGCGAGGGGACCGACCTCACGATCTTCGCGTACGGCGCGATGATCCCGCCCTCGGTCGCGGCCGCCGAGTCGCTCGCCGCCGACGGTACGAGCGCGGAGGTCGTCGACCTAAGGACGCTCGTCCCGCTCGATGAGAAGGCGGTGCTCGCCTCCGTGGAGAAGACCGGACGGGCCGTGATCGTCCACGAGGCGCCGCGGTTCTGCGGGTTCGGTGCCGAGCTCGCCGCGATCCTCGCCGAGCAGGCGTTCTTCTCGCTGAAGGCGCCGGTCCAGCGGGTCACCGGGTACGACACCCCGTTCCCGTACGCCCTCGAGAACGCGTACCTCCCGAACGCCGAACGGATCGTCCACGCCGCCAAGACGGCGCTCTCGGCCGGGTGAGGGGCGGTCGGTGGCGTACGAGTTCCGGCTCCCCGACATCGGGGAGGGGGTCGCGGAGGGCGAGGTCGTCAAGTGGTTCGTCCAGGAAGGTGCCACCGTCCAGGAGGACGCGCCGCTCGTCTCAGTGCTGACCGACAAGGCGAACGTCGAGATCCCGTCGCCGAAGTCCGGAACGGTCGTCAAGATCCACGCCAAGGAAGGCGAGAAGGTCAAGGTGGGCGGCCTCCTCGTCACCATCGAAACCGGTGCTCCTTCCGCCCCAAGCCCCTCGAAGCCGAGGGACGCCGCGGCGGCACCTTCCTCGGAGAATCCCGCCCCGACCGCCGCTCCCGCAGCCCCCACCGCCCCGGGCCCTCCGACGGCCTCTTCGGCTTCGACGCGCGTCCTCGCCTCCCCGTTCGTTCGTCGATTGGCCGCCGAGCGCGGAATCGACCTCTCGAACATCCGCGGCACTGGTCCGGGCGGCCGGATCCAAGAGTCCGACCTTGGGGAGAGCGCCTCGGCTCCCCGGGCTCCGGCCTCCCCACCCCCCTCGGCGAGTGAGGGACCAGTACCGACCCCGGCCTCCGTATCTCCGGATGCTCCGCATGCGCCGGCCGCGGCCTCCGCCCCGGCTCCCGCGTCCGGCTCGGGAGACTTCGAGCGGGTACCGATCCGCGGGGTCCGGCGCGTCATCTTCGAGCACATGGGCACGGCGACCCACACAGCGGCGTTGTACACCTACGTCGAGGAGGTCGACGCGACCGAGCTGGTCCGATGGCGGGAGCGGATGGCGAAACACGTGGAGAAGAATGGAGTGAAGCTCTCCTACCTCCCTCTCATCCTCAAGGCGGTCGTCGCCGGACTCCGCACCCAGCCCTGGATGAACGCCCGTATGGACGACGAGCACCAGGAACTGCACGTGTACCCCGAAGCGCACATCGGGATCGCAACGGCCGCGCCGGAAGGGCTCATCGTCCCGGTGGTCCGCAACGTCGAGCGGAAGAGCGTCTCGCAGCTCGCGAAGGAGATCGGCGAGCTCGCCGAACGGGGCCGCGCCGGAAAGCTGACCCGGGCCGAGCTGACCGGGGGGACCTTCACGATCACCAGCCTCGGAGCCCTCGGGGGGGTCCTCGCCACACCGATCGTGAACTACCCCGAGGTCGCGATCCTCGGCGTGCACCGGATCGTGAAGCGACCGGTCTACCTCGCGGACGGGACGATTGCGCCGGCGCATCTGATGAACCTCTCGGTCTCGCTCGACCACCGGGTCCTCGACGGGATCGTGGGGGCGCAGTTCCTCCAGGTCGTCAAATCCCACCTCGAGGACCCTCACCAACTCTTCGCCGAGCTCGCGTAGGCGAATCCCGCGGCGACTCGGCAGGACACCTGCGACGGGGTTGACTTGACCAAGGGGGGCCGCCCGCGGTTGGCGCCTATTCGGCGATGGTCGGAATCCCTCGCGCCGGGAACGTCTCGGACCGCCCGACCTCTCGGGAGAGAGTTCAAGCCAAGCGCGGAGTTCCGCAGCAACGGAGGAATGCCCGGTGAGGCCGGGACGGAGTCGAAGCGCATCCAGGGCCTTGGTGGCAGACCTCTCCCTCGGGGTGGGCGGATGACCGAGACGCCCGCCGTCGTCCCTCTGGAGTACTCGACAGACTCGCTCGCCGAGCTTCTCGGACCGGACTGGTCGCCGACCCTCGTCAATGCGTTCCGCTGGATGACCCTCGCTCGCGTCCTGGACGGACGGATGCTCGCCCTCCAACGCCAGGGGCGGATCGGCTTCTACGGCCCGGCGACGGGCCAGGAAGCGGTCAGCGTGGGAGCGGCCCTTTCGGTGGGGCCGACCGATTGGGTGTTCCCTGGCCTTCGGGAGCAGCTGATCGCCCTCGCCCGGGGACACTCGCTCACGACGTACCTCCACCACCTGTTCGCCGACGACCTTGACCCCGCGCGCGGACGCCAGATGCCGTGCCATCCGTCGGCCCGCGAGGTCCGGTACGTGTCGATGTCGTCGGTGATCGGAACGCAGATCACCCAGGCGGTCGGTCTCGCCTACGCGCTCAAGGTCCGGGGTGACCCGTCGGTGGCCCTCGCCTTCTTCGGGGACGGAGCGACGAGCGCGAACGACTTCCATGCGGGCGCGAACCTCGCGGCCGTCTGGCAGGCACCGGTCGTCCTGTGCTGCACCAACAATCAGTGGGCGATCTCGGTCCCGGTCGAGCGTCAGACCCATTCGGCAACGATCGCGGAGAAGTCGTCTGCCTATGGATTGCCGGGGGAGCGGGTCGATGGGACCGACGTCGTGGCGGTGACGAGCCGGCTGAGGGCGGCCGTCGCCCGCGCCCGCTCGGGCGGAGGCGCGACCCTCCTCGAGTTCGTCGTGTTCCGGATGACCCCGCACTCGAGCTCCGACGACCCCAGCCGGTACCAGGACCCGGAGTTCCTCCTTCGGGCGCGCCAGAAGGACCCGTACCTTCGCCTCGAGCTCCTCCTCCGGTCCCTCGACCTCGCCGACGACGGCAAGATCGCCGGATGGCGCGAGGAATCCGACGCCTCGGTCCGGGCCGCGATCGAGGTCGCCGAGCGGACGCCCCCGCCCGCCCCGGAGTCGCTCGGGACCGACGTGTTCGCGCCGACCGGCCCCCCCGCACCGTCTTAGGCCGGGGCGGTTCCCCCACCGCACCATGGCGGGAACGTACGCGCGACAGACCGACCTCCTCGTCATCGGCGGCGGACCGGGGGGATACGTCGCCGCGATCCGGGCCGGTCAGCTCGGGGTCAAGACCCTCCTGATCGAGAAGCGGGAGCTCGGCGGGGAGTGCCTGAACCGCGGGTGCATCCCGTCGAAGGCCCTCATCCACGCCGCCGGGCTTTACCACGCCCTCCGAACCGAAGGGCCGGGGATCGGCGTCGAGGCCGACGCCGTCCGGTTCGACCTCGCGAAAGCGATGCAGTGGAAGGAATCCGTGGTCGCGAAGGAGCGGAGCGGGGTCGCGATGCTCCTCAAGTCGGCGGGGGTCTCCGTCCTGTTCGGCGAGGCCCGATTCACGGGCCCGCGGTCGGCCGAGCTCGCCGCCGCCGACGGCGGACGGGAGCGGATCGACTTCGCGAAGGCGATCGTTGCAACGGGCGCGGTCCCGACGATCCTCCCCGGGTTCGAGCCCGATGGCGCCCGCGTGTCGACGCCGGAGCAGCTCCTCGGCTGGACGTCCCTCCCGAAGAGCCTCCTCGTCCTCGGAGGGGGGGTCAGCGGCTGCGAGCTCGGCGAATTCCTCGCCGAGGTCGGAGTAGCCGTCACGATCGTCGAATGGATGCCCCAGATCCTTCCCGGCCTCGACCCCGACCTCGCGCAGGAACTCGCGCGGTCGCTCGCTCAGCTGGGTGTTGCGCTCCGAGTCGGCGCGAAAGCCACGAAGCTGGAGCGGACCGCCGACGGGGTGCAGCTCACCATCGAGTCGGGGGGGACGCAGGAGGTCCTCTCCGCCGAGCGTCTCTTCCTCACCATCGGGAAGCGCCCGGCGACCAACGACCTCGGGCTCGACGAGGCCGGGGTCCAACGGGACGCCAAGTCCGGGTTCCTCACCGTCAACGACCGCCAGCAGACGAACGTCCCGACGATCTTCGCCGTGGGGGACGTCGCGCGCCCGCCGATGCTCGCCCACAAGGCCTACCGGGAGGGCGTGGTCGCGGCCGAGGTCGCCGCCGGGCGACCGACCCGCTACCAGTTCCAGGCGATCCCGTCGGTCGTGTTCACTTCGCCCGAGCTCGCGAGTGTCGGGTGGACAACCGCCGAGGCGACGGCCGCCGGACACCACCCCCGGGACGTCCGGTTCCCGTTCGCCGCGCTCGGACGGGCGCACGCCGCCCACGCGACGACCGGATGGCTGAAGCTCGTCGGCGACGACACGACCGGGCTCGTCCTCGGGGTGCAGGCCGTGGGGGAGTCGGTCGGCGAGTTCATCGCCGAGGCGGCCCTCGCGATCGAGATGGGAGCGACGGTCCGCGACCTCGCCATGACGATCCATCCCCATCCGACGTTCTCCGAGACCCTCCAGGAAGCCGCCCTCCTGTGGCTCGGCGAGCCGTTCCACGTGGCCCGGAGGACCTCGGGTGCCGCTCGCCCTTCGTGAGTGGGGCCGGTCCGACTACCCCGACGCCCTCGCCCGGATGCGGGCCCTTCGGGCGGCTCGGCGACGCGGGGAGGTCCCCGATACCCTCGTTCTCACCGAGCACCCGCCTGTGATCACCGTCGGGGTCGGGGGGGCCGACCCGCCGACCCTCCCGACGGACCTCCCGGTCGTCCACGTCGAGCGTGGGGGCATGGCCACCTACCACGGACCCGGGCAGCTGGTGGGCTACGCCATCGTCGACCTCGACGCCCGTGGTCGCGACGTGCGGCGGTTCGTGCACGACCTCGAGGAGGTCGTCGCGCAGGCGGTCGGGGGACTCGGGATCCCCGCGTCCCGGGTTCCGGGCAAGCGCGGAGTCTGGGTCGACGACCGCCGGAAGATCGCCTCCGTCGGCGTGGCGGTCGAGGAATGGGTCACCTTCCACGGGTTCGCCCTCAACGTCGACGTCGACCTCCGCGAGTTCGCCCGGTTCGACCCGTGCGGTCTCCCGGGGTCGGTGATGACCTCGGTCGCGCGGGAACTCGACCGACCCATCGTTCCGGGGCAGCTCCTCGCGCCGGTCGCCACCGCGTGGGAGACGGTGTTCGGCACCCCGTACGTCCGCGCCGACCCGCCGCTCGCCCACGTTCCCGCATGAGCGGAGCGGGCCAGCGGCCGACGCTCCTCCTCGCGGGAGGCGGGGGCGGCCTCCTCGGGCGGGCCATCCTCGACGAGTTCGCTTCCGGCTGGAAGTTCCGGTCCGTCCATCGACGTCCCGGGCCGCGAGAGGCGAACCACGCCGTCGAGGTGGTCCGCGCCGACCTCGCCGCGGTCCCGGACCTCGATCGATTGCTCGAAGGCGTCGATGCCGTCGTCAACGTTGCCTGGTACCGCTGGGGGTCCGAGCGGCGATTCCGAATCCTCTCCGATGGCCTCGGACGGCTCCTTGCCGCCGCCCGTCGGCGCCACGTTCCGTTCGTCCAGGTCAGCGTCCCACCGGCACCGGCGCACCTCGAAACCGGGATCCCCTACCTGACGTACAAGCGGCGCTTCGACGAGGCGGTCCGGACGAGCGGGCTTTCGTATGCCATCGTCCGGCCGACGCTGATGTTCGCCCGCGACGACGTCCTCCTTGGCGTGATGTTGCGGACGGTGCGGAGGTACCCGTTCTTCCCGATGTTCGGGGACGGGGCCTACCGGATCAGCCCCGTCGCCGCCGCCGATGTCGCGCGGCTCATCCAGACGCTCGCGCTCGACCCGCCGAATGCCACGGTCGACGTCGGGGGGCCCGCGGCGTACCGGTACCGCGATGTCACGGACCGGATGTTCGCCCTCGTGGGAAAGCGTCCGCGGTACTGGCACCTTTCCCCCCGCGCCGGGGTCCGCCTCGCCACGCTCTCCCAATCGCTCGGTTCCTCCCTCCTCTACGCCTACGAAGTCGAGTGGCTCCTCTCCGACACCCTCGCGTTGCCGCCGTCCCCCCGCGTGGACTGGCCGATGCGCCGGGTCGAGCCGTACCTTCGCGACGAGGCAGAGCGGCTCACGGGGCGTCCGGTGCCCGACCTCGGTCCGCTCGCGGGTCAACCGTAACTTTAAGGTCCGGACCCGACCATCAAATCGCGATGGAAGCCGCCGACCTCACGCGCCGGATGAATGAGTTCTACCAAGTCGCGAGCGAAGTTCTGCGGGACGTCCAGGACATCACCGACCAGCAGATCAAGCACTGGATCGTCAACCCGTTCCTGATCACCCTCGGCTGGGACCCGCACGACAAGAAGCAGGTGTTCCTCGATTTCCCCGTCAAGTCCGACGGGGGCCACGCCGACTACGCCCTCCTCGACCTTGCCGGGCGGGCCCGGATGATCCTCGAGGTCGGCGGAGGCAAGGAGACGATCGCGAAGGCGGAGGAGGCGGGCCGGAAGGCGAAGTTGCTCGGCGCGCCGCTCGCGCTCATCACGAACGGCCAGGAGTTCTCGCTCTGGTTCATCGGCGGCGACGAACCGGCGACCCCGCTGTTCGTCCTCCCGCTCAAGGAGCTCGCCGAGAACGCGGAAGCGCTCCTCGGTCTCACGGTGGAGTACCCGGCTGAGCGAGACCGGGATCAACCAGCTGCGGAAGAGCGCGATCCGGCTCGCCGTCCTCCAGATGCTCGAGGAGAACTCGGAGAAGACGTTCGACGCGATGGTCAACTGGGTCCAATCCCAGGTCGCCCCCGGCGCCCTCGACGAGACGACCGAGAACGCGATCCGGGACGCGACGATGATCTGGCTCACCGAGGAGCACCTGACGATGCCCGCGTTCTCCGGCTCGGGTGACGCGAAGCGGCCCCACGAGCTCCACCCGACGAACGCCCGCGACTGGGAGGCGTTCCCGAAGGGGCCGGTCGGGACGTTCCAGGTACAAGTACGACGCGACGAAGACCCTCGACCTCCGGCAGAGCCCGAAGGAAGTGAAGGCGGCGCTCCGGGTGCAGGGGCTTCGGACTCCGACGGCGACAGCGTTCGGCGGGTTCTACTACGCTCTCCGGCAGCGGGCCGGTCTCCCGACGGGATCGTCCGGACCGGCCGCGTAAGTCCCGAGGGGCTCCGCGAACCGCCTCCCCGGGCCGCGGACGCGTTCGACCTCCCCGAGACCTCGCTTCCGAAGCGACCCGTCCCCACCGGTTGGGGACCGGAAGGTGCCGGCCGTCCCGGGACCGGGTGGCGCGACCCACGACCCGTCGGGGGGTGGGTGGTCCCGCTCGGGGGACTCCGCCTAGGTCGACGCCTTCCAGGTCACCTTGAAGCTGGTGCCGGCCGCGCTCATCGCCGTGGGAACGGAAAGGACCTTGGACTTGGCATCGACCAGCGTGAACTCGAACAGGTAGGGGTACGCTCCCATCCCCTTCGAGGTCCCGTTGATCTTCGCGACGTTGGTCCCGGCCACGTGGGTGAACGACTTCCCGAACGCGACGGTGCCGAAATTGGCGAGCGGGGCGATCTTTCCATGGAGGACCCCGAAGCCGGTCACGCCGAGCGCCACGATCGAGAGCCGCGAGGTCGACGGCCTTGCCTTCGTAACGCTGTGGCTGCCGACGGCGACCACGATCTTCAGGCTGCCGGACTTGTGGGTGATCGTCACTTTCACGATCGCGCCCGGGGAAACGGGGATGGTCGCGGTCGGGACCTTGGTCACGATCGAGGTGCCGTTGGAGTAGGAGAAGACGTAGAACGCGAACGCCGAGAGGACGCCCGCCGTGCAGTTCACGGCGGTTCCCCCGATCGCGGCGATGGAGCTCCCCGAGGCGAACGCGTCGAACAGGACGGAGGTGTTCTTCGTCGTGCAGTTGACGTGGGGTTCGATCCACGACGTGTTGAACGCGGTGACGGAGCCGTTCGGGGAGAGCCCTCCCTCGTAGCCGGCGGTCCCGGTCGAGTTGAGCTTCAGGGTCGTGGCCGGGAGCGGGACGGCCGCAAGGGCCGTCGATTGGGCCGGTGGTGCGTACGGCGCGAGGCCGACGGTCGAGCCGAGGGCGGTCGGAATGAGGAGAGCAGAGACAGCTACGATCGCGGCGAGCGCCAGGACCCCGGTAAATGCGCGCATCGGCGTTCGCCACCCGAGCCCCCCGTTTGAACCTATGGGCGTCGTCTGCGATTTGAGAAGGCGCCGCAACACCGGACCGCCGAGGGCCGCTCCTCGCCGCATGGGCGGGGCCGGGCCGGCAGCGAGGCGGACTCGAGCGCGAATTGGTCCCGGCGGCCCTACGTGGCGGTGCGGACCGGCCAGGTCCGGACGCCGCCCGGCTCGAGGGAAAAGTCGACGACCCGACCTCCCGCCGCCGTGACCGCCTTCGCGACGTTCGCCCGGCGCTCGAAGTCGCAGAACAGGAGGATGTACCCTCCCCCGCCGGAGCCGACGAGCTTGCCGCCGAGCGCCCCGGCGTCCCGCGCGTGCCGGTAGAACGAGTCGATCTGGTCGTTGGAGATCCCGTCAGTGAACTGCTTCTTCAGTTGCCACCCCTCGTCGAGCAGGCGTCCCATCTCGTCGATGTTGCCGCGCAGGAGCTCGTTCTTCATGTCGACCGCGAGCCGTTTCGTGGCATCGAGGGCGTCGACGGTCGAGCGGCGCTTCTCGGCGTAGCTCGCCTGCTGCCGGGCGATGATGTCGTTCGAGTAGTGGCTCGTGCCGGTGTAGCAGAGGAGGAGCCGGTAGGCGAGCTCGTTCGTCACCTCCGGTCCGATCCGCAGAGGGTTGACGATCGTCTGGGAGCCGTTGAACTCCATGAAGTTGAACCCGCCGAAGGCCGCGGCGTACTGGTCCTGCCGTCCACCCTTCATCCCGAGCTCCTCCCGTTCGATCCGGTACGCGAGCTCGGCGACCTCGTAGGGGGTCCACGGCTCCCGGAGGAACTGCTGGAACAGCCCGACGAGGGCGACGCACATCGTCGAGGAGCTTCCGAGTCCCGTCCCGGGCGGCGCATCCGAATGCAGGAAGAGTTCGAGCGCCCGGAGGCCGTTCCCCCGCTCGGTCGGGCGGATGAGTCGGAGGGCCGCCTTGACGAGGTCGAGCTCCCCGTTGTACACGAGGTCCTCCTCCTTCGCGTAGTCGTGCCGGACGTTGTAGTCGAGCGAGTGCACCGTCGTGGTCGTTTCGGTCGCCTCGCGGGCCTGGAGAGTGGCATACGCGAACTTGTCGATCGTGCAGTTCAGGACCGCCCCGCCCTTCTCCTCCGGGTACGGGGAGACGTCGGTGCCGCCTCCGGCGAAGCTGATCCGCAGCGGCGCCTTCGAGCGGAAGATGGGCATCGGGCCCCGGACCTCCGCCACCGCCTTAACGGTGCCGCGACGGAGGTCGAGTTATCGTCCCGAGCGCGATAACACGTCGGTGGCGCGGTACCCTCCCGGCCCGAAGCTGACGGTCGACGCGTTCTGGGTGTCCCGGGGGCGCCTCCTCCTCGTCCTCCGCGCGCGGGAGCCGTTCCGAGGGACGTGGGCGCTCCCCGGCGGGTTCGTCGAGGCAGCGGAATCGGTCGAGGATGCCGTGGTCCGGGAACTCCGAGAGGAGACCGGACTTCGGGCCCGGACCGTCGGGCTCGTCGGGGTCTACTCCCAACCCGGCCGCGACCCGCGGGGACCGACGGCCAGCGTCGTATTCCGGATCGGCCGGGCGCACCGGAGCCCCGTCGGCGGGGACGACGCCGCCGAGGCGCGGTGGTGGCCGGTCGAGGAGATTCCGGAGCTCGCGTTCGACCACGCGACGATCGTGCGGGACGGCTTGGCCGTCGTTACGCCGAAGACGACCCGGCGACCGCCGGTTCGTACACGGAAAGCCGCGCGAGGTGGACCCCCGCGAGGACCGCCCACAGCAGGATCGGGGCGACGACGAGCCGCTCCATTCCGCCCGGACCGAGGGCGAAGGAGTGACCCGACGCGAAGAGCCCGATGGCCACGAGAGTAACGACCCCCGAGAGGAACGTGTAGGCCCGGAGCCCCTGCCAGCGGGTGTCCCGGGACATCGCGAGGGCGAGGAACAGGAGGGCGACCGCCGACCCCAGGAACGTGACGAGGGAGACGACCGAGTGGATCCCGGAGAACGGCCAGCTGGAACCCTCGGGGAACGTCCCGACCGCGATCGCCCCCAGCTCGGCGACGAGGAGGGCGCCGAGACCGACGTGGGTGGTCGTCTTGCTCGCGAAGGCGGTCCGGACCAACACGGTTCCGAGGATCCCGAGGAGCCCGAGAAGGCGGATCGAGTCGTTGAAGAGCCACGCCCAGGGGGACATCGAGCTCCCCAGGTCGCTGATGTAGTTCCCGGTGTCGCTGTAGCCGGGATAGTACAGCTGGACCACGATCATCGCGGCGACGAACTGGACCGAGCCGGCCGCGAGGAGCAGTCCCCCCAGCCGGGCGGAGCGACGAACCAAGGGGCCGAACGTGGTCACGGGGTCGCCCGCCCGCCCGGAACCCGGTCAGTCCCGTCGGGCGTTGCGTTCGTACGACGCGTCGCTCGTCCGCTTGAGGCGGGCGCCGTCGCGGTCGCAGATCGGCTTGTTCGTCGGCGAAACATCCATGACGTACCCCCCGCCGCACTTCGGACACTCGTAATAGGCCATGGTTTTCCTCGACGGGGCTAGGACGGCGCTATATAAAGCCCCTAGCTCGGCCGGTCGTGCCCTCGAGCTCGAAGCGGGTGGGTGGGCTCACCGTTCGTCGGGGCCCCCGAGCGGCAGCGCCCATTCCTCCCCCCGCACCTCCCGCGCGGTTTCGGCACCTCGACCGTTACCGGGTCGATCGGGAGTGGAACCGGTACGAAGGAACGGCGCAACGGGAACTGTTCCGGACCCTGCGGGAGCGATTTCTCGCCCGGCACGCCGCGGACCACGGGTGGGTGGTCGACATCGGGTCCGGGTCGGGGCGATTCACGCCGCGGCTCGGGGGCCCGGGCTGCCGAACGGTCGCGGTAGACCTCTCGGCCGAGATGCTCCGAGCCGTCCCGGACCATTGGCCCGCGGACCTCGACCGCCCCGAGCGAGTCCGCGCGGACGGCCGCAGGCCCCCGGGACGGTCCGGCTCCACGGCGGCCGTCGCGATCCTCGGGAATGCGGTGGGGTTCGCCGGGGCGGACGCTCTCGAACTGCTCGGCCAGTGCGCCGACCTCGTCGCTGTGGGCGGACGAATTCTCATCGAGGCGGCCCCCGGCCCCGGAACGACGGCCCGATACCTCCATCGGCTCCCGCCGGGGGCCGTCCGCCGGCTGTTGCACGCGCCGCTCGGCGCCGTGGCGCCGCGGGTCCTCCGGGAGGGGTTCGTCACCCGGGAGTCGGAGGACCGGACCCGTCACGGGTTTCGACCGCTCTCCTTCCGCGCGATCTCTGCCCGCCTCGGGACGGTCGGGTTCGACGTCGCCGAGGCGACGGCGGTCGCCCCCGCGCTCGGCGCCGAACCGGACCGGCTGGAGGAGATCCGGGCCGACCCGGTCGCGTGGGGCCGACTCCTCGACCTCGAGGAGCGGCTCGGCGCATCGCCGCTGGTCCGGGACCGGGCGTCCGCCCTTCTGGTGGCCGCGGTCCGACCGGGCCCGGCCGCCGAAAAGCCAGCAATTAAGTAACGGACGACGCCCTGTTTCTATCCACAGGGACGTCGCGTGGCGGACACAGCGAGTTCGACCCGCCGGGTAGTTGCGAGCCCCGTTCGGGCCGCGAATGCAAGCCCAGCCGCGCGGCCGTCCCGGTCGACGACGGTCCCGACCCCCCAGGACCTCGACCTCGTCAAGGACGACGCGCTCCTCCAGCTCCGGATCGGCCGCTCCGCCCACTACTACGCCGTGTTCGTCGCCATCGCGCTCCTCCTCGACGGATTCCTCGTCCTCTTCCTCCGCCCCACGCTGATGGGCGTCGTCTCCTCGCGGTTCTGGAACCTTTCGTTCCTCCTCTTCCCGCTGTTCGCCGGTCTGTTCCTCGCGGTCTTCGGCCTCCGGGTGAAGTGGGAGGTCTACCAGCTCTGGCCGTGGGAACCCCACTTTTCGGTGACGGTGGCGGCCGTCGTCCTCGACCTCGCCCTCGTGGCGGTGTTCGTCATGGCGGTGGCGCAGGTCGGCCCCGGCGCGAACTGGAACCTCCTGCCGTGGTTCTTCCCCCTCGCGCTGCTGGGCATCTCGGCGCCGCTCTTCGGACTGATCTTCACCTGGCCGTCGTGGTCGACGTGGAAGGTGATCTCGATCGGCTCGGCGGCGATCCCGGTCGGCCTCGCCTTCGCCACGTTCCTCCCGAGCGCCGACACGGCGAGCGGGATCGCGCTCACGCTCTCCTCGAGCGCGGTGCTGTTCCTCGTCGCCGGATCGTTCGTCCACATCATCTCGTCCGGGACCCGGACCCACGAGCGGGAGATCATCACCTCCGGACAGAGCCGGCTCTTCCAGATCGCCGACGAGCTCCGGGAGCGGGAGGAGGCCCACCACTTCCGGGAGAGCACCCTCCTCGAGCGGGAGGCGAACGTGGAGAACGCCGAACTGAGCCTCCAGCGAAAGCTCGACTCCCAGGAGGAGGCCCGCCGGCACATCTCCGCCCTCGAGGCCGACGTCCAGGCGCGGAGCCAGTCGGTCGTCCAGCAGCAGCGCGACCTCGCGATGAAGTCGGCGGAGACCAACGCGCTCAGCAAGACCCTCGAGGACCGGGCGACGAGCCTCTCCCTGAGGGAGGCCGACCTGGCGGCCCGCCTCCCGAAGCTCGCCGAGCGGGAACAGCAGATCTCCGCACGGGAGGGGGACGCCGCTCGCCATGATGCGGAGCTCGCCCAGCGGGAGGCCGAGACGAAGCGGCGCACCGATGCGCTCCCGGAGTCGGAGCGACTGCTCGAGGCGCGCCGCCAGGAGCTCGAGCTGAAGACCGGGGAGATCCTCCGCCAGGAGGGGGAGCTCCGGGGCCGGACCGCCGGGTTTGCGACGGACGACGCCAAGGCGTCCGACCTCGCCGCCCGGGAGGCCCAGCTCGCCCAGCTGAAGCTCGTCCTCGACGACCAGAACGCCTCGCTCGGCCGGAAAGCGAAGGAGGCCCGGGAGTCGCTCGCCCAGGCGCAGGCGCTCGCCCAGGAGAACGCGCGGCGCACGGAGGAGGTCGCGACTCGGGAAAGGAGCCTCACGGAGAAGGAGCGGGACGCCACGGAGAAGACCGAGCTCGCGGCGCAACGGGCGGCCCAATACGAGGAGATTCTCCACACGTACGAGGAGCGGATCCGCGCCCTCGAGACTCGCGACGCCGAGCTCAAGAATCGCGGCGTCGACCTCAACCGGGTCAGCCAGACCCTGACCGAGCGCGACCGGACCGCGCGGACCGAGACCGAGCGGCTTCAGGCCCAGCGGGTCGAGCTCGAGCAGCGGGAGAAGGCGCTGCTCGTCCGCTCGAAGACCCTCGACGCTCGAGAGTCGGAGGTCAGCCTCAAGGGGCAGGCACTCGACCGTCGCGCCGTTCCGATGGCGGCGCCCAGGACGGGACCGGCGGCCGCCCCGGTCTTGGACGCCAACCTCCTCGCGCCCGCGAGCCGACCGAAGTTCGCGGACCGGATCCCGACCGGGACCCCGCGGCTCGACGATCTCTTGCTCGGGGGAGTCCCGCCCAAGGCCCACCTCGCGCTGATCGGGGACGCGTTCGTCGGCAAGGAGGTCGCGATCTACGCGTTCGTGGCGGAGGGGCTCCGGCGCGGCGAGCCGGTCGTCGTCGTCACCGCGTCCCGCTCCCCCGAGGAGCTCGGCCAGAAGATCGGCCTCGTCCTCCCGCAGCTGCACGAGTACGAGCAGCTCGGCAAGATCCACTGGGTCGACGCCTCGACCCCGACCGACGCCCCGACCGCTCAGCCGTCCACGTCGACCCGCTCGGTGACGCGGGGCCCGACCGACCACGCCGGGATCCTGAGCGCCCTCGTCCAGCGGTCGAACGCGATCACCACGGGCGGGGCGAAGTCGTTCCGGGTCGCGTACCTCGGCCTCTCGGCGTCGCTCTCCGCGGCCGACGAGCGGGTCCGGATGAACTTCCTCCAGAACCTCGTGGGCATCCTCAAGCCCCGCAACGCGGTCGCGATGTACTCCCTCGAATCCGGCTCGCTGCCGGAGAGCCAGGTCGAGACGATCCTCAGCCGGATGGACGGGGCGATCCGGTTCAAGCAGGAGCGGGACAAGACGTTCCTTTCCGTCCTCGGCCTCGGAGAAGTCGAGACCCACGACTGGGTCGAGTACCGGGCGACGCCGCGGGGCCTCGTGGTCGGCTCGTTCGCGCTCGAGCGGATTCGGTAACCCGGGGACCCGCATCCCCCCCGGCGTAGGGTTCGAGGTCGACAGTTATTCCGAGAACGGGAATCGACGGCATTTCTCCGGTCAAGGTTTAAGAGCCCTGCCGTCGGGAGGAGCTTCTCGTGAGGCCCCGCGCCCGCCGAACGGCCCCCCGACCCGAACGCTTCCCTCTTCACCGGGTCGGGCGGGGCGTCTGGAGCGGGCTTGCCGTCGCAGCCGTTCTCGCGATGATCCTCGTTCTCCCTCTTCCGGCGTCCGCCCGTCTGGGTCCTCCGCCCGCAGCCGCAAAGGTCGTCCCCACGACGAACGCCCTCGTCCGATCGATCGGGTTCCCTGCTCCCAGCGTCGTCCAGTACTTGCACGCGGTTTCCCCGGCCCACCCGCTCACCTGGCCGACGCCCGCGGGCCCGCGAGCCGCCGCATTGCCGAAGGCGACCGGGGTCAACGGAAGCTCCTGCGACCCGTACTGGCCGGCTTCCATGCCGATCGGGCTCGCGGCCATCAACGGATCGGTCACCTGGACGGGAAACACGACGGGGGCGACCCCGCTCAATCTCTCCTGGTCGATCGTGATCGGCGGCGGAGGGATTCCGCCGTACCAGACGTACGTGGAAATCGAGCCGTACGTCGGCGGCAACTTGACGTGGAATTCCACGAACCTGACCGGGAACGTCTCCCTGACGGTCCCGGGAATGTACGTCGGCTTCGTGGAGGTCGTCGACTCGACCTGCGACGCCATCGGCGAGTCGTTGCTCGGGCCGGTCACGGTCTATGACCCGTCGGGCCTCGACCCGGTGCAGATCTCCGCGTCGACCGCGGGCGGCACCGTCCCCCTCGCGGTCGCTTTTTCGCTGAACCTTTCGAGAGTACCGACGAACGCGAGCATGCTCTGGGAGACCCCCTTCTCGTACGATTCCGACGGATGGACGATCAACACGACGTACTACCAGCCCGGAAACGACACCGCGACGGGCTGCCTGGTCAACCCGACCACGGGGGCCTGGCTCGCCTGTGGGAATTCCAGCGCCGTGGCGGTGACCGGGTCGGACCTGACCACCGCGGTCTCGGTTGGGAACGGGACCCTTCCCGTGAACATCACCTTCTGGGTCAACGTCACGAACGGCTCCGCCCTCCCGGCGGGCTGGACCGTGAACCTGGATACCGACAACGGCACCCTCCTCGAGAACGCCTCGCAGAACGCCTCCACGAGCCTGACGGGGAGCTTTGGCTGCGGTCCCGAATTCCTCACCAATCCGGCGAACGCCGCCGGGATGTGCCCCTGGGTCGCGAGCTACTTCCTCGAGGCCGACCCGGGGGAACTCCGGTCTATGTGACCGGGGGAACCATCTGGGCGAACCTGACGGAAAACGGCTCGCCCGTCCTCTGGTACCCGACGGTGACGTACACGGAGTCGCCGACGAACGGGTCCGCCCCCCTGAACGTCACCGTGAACGTGACCGCCTCGAACGGTCTCGCTCCGTACCAATACTGGTGGGCCGTCGTCGGCGCCTCGTCGGCGTTGCCGAACCAGACGTACTTCCCGACCGCCACCGGGAACGGTTCGGGATGGAACGGCTCCCTTCTTGCGCTGTCGTTCTCGTTCCCGCACCTCGGGATCTACAGGATCACCGTGACCGTCCGAGACTCGGACCTGAACTACGTCTTCCTGTATCCGCCGGTCGTCCCGGTCGGCGTCGCCCTTGCTCCCCGGCCCCTGCACGTCTCGACCTCCGAGGGAGCCGCCGCGGCGGCCGGCCCGAACGCCACCCGGGTCGCCTTCGTCGCGAACGTCCGCGGCGGGGAGGGCCCGTACGCGCTCCAGTGGACGTTCGGCGACGGGACCTACGGCAGTTCCCTCCCTGGGGTCCCGGTGACCCATACGTACGCGTCGGCGGGGACGTTCGTCCCCACCGTGACGGTGACGGATGAGACGGGGGCGACCCAGACGTCGACCCTCCCCGCCGTCGTGATTCTCCCGACACCCTCGACCGGGAACCAATCGTCTCCAGGCACGACCGGCCCGTCGCACGGGGCGTCCGGGAACGGCGGAGGACCCTCCGGGTGGCTCTCCCTCGGCACCGACGGATGGGTCGGCGGATTCCTCGTACTCGGGGCGCTCGCGCTCGTTGTCGTGGGGGCCGTCCAGGTCGAGCGGCAGAGGTCGGCCGAGCAGTTGGTGCGCCGGCTCGAGAGCGACACCGCTTCGGGGAAGCTGCCGCCGATGGGCGGCTGAGGCGGAACCCTCGCCGGCGCGTACCGAGATATCTTTCCGCGACCTCGGGGCGGTGGAACCGTCGGATGCGCTTCCCGTCCCTGGCCGCGGTCGGCGTCCTCACCCTGGTGCCCGCGATGGGCGCGCTCTCTCCCGTGGTCGGGATCGGCCGTGCCTCGAACGACCGGCCCGGGACCGTCCCGCACGGCCTGACCCTGACCGCCACGCCCAGCACGGGCGTGGCCCCGCTCCCGGTCGACTTCGACCTCTCGATCCCCCCGAACACGACCCTCCCGGAGGTCTCCTGGTCGTTCGGCGACGGCAGCTTCCTTAACGGGAGCGGGACCCCCGTTCTCGCTCCAGTCCACGACTACGAGGCGAGCGGGGTGTTCGTGGCGACGGCGTCGGCGACCTGGTCGAGCGGGACCGTGAACGCGACGATCCAGATCCAAGTGGCGGCGGCGAACCTCTCGGTCGGGATCCGCGCGAACGTCACGAACGGCACCGCTCCGCTCACCGTGGCCTTCACGGGGAGCTCGGCCGGGGGGACCGGGACGTTCGTTTCGTTCGTCTGGGCGTTCGGGGACGGCGACGCCGGGACCGGCCGATCGATCCGGTACACGTTTACCGGCCCCGGGAATTTTCCGGTGACGCTCGTCGTGACGGACAGCCACGGCGACACCGGCAAGGCGACGGAATGGGTGAACGTCTCCGCCCGCCCGGATGGAAATTCGACCGGTCCCGGGTCCGGCGCCGCGGACCCCCCTACCTCTGGCCCGAACCCGTGGGACCGCTTGCTGGTCGGTGGCTCGATCTGGCCCTTCCTGGGGGTCGTCGCGATCGCCGGCGCGGCGTTGGCCTTCGTGGGGTCCCGGTTCCTCAGCCGACGGGAAAGCGCTCGTCCGGAGGCCGCTCTCGCAACCAGCCGTTCCCCCATGGTCTCAGTCGGCCCGGGGTCACCTGACTCTCCGTCGCCAACGACCGGTCTGGAGCCACCCGCCGCACTCGCTTCTCCGCCCACGATTCCGGTCGGGTCGCGAAGGCTCCCCACGCGGGTCACCCAAGAGCGGCAGATTGCGAACCGGCTCATCCGGCACCTGGCCGAGCTCCCCCGGATGGCGCCGGGCGACGTCCCGGGACAGGGTCGCACCCAGGCGGGCCTCGTGGTCGCCCTCGGGGCCGGTCAGAGCGCGGTCGGCCGGGTCCTGGGGCAGTTGGAGCGGGCGGGGGTCGTCACGGTCGTGACCACCCACGTCGTCGGCTCCCCGCGCCGAGTGAAAGTGTACCAGCTGACCCCCCGGGGGGAGCGGCTAGGACACGCGCTGCGCGAATCCGGCCCTCCGCCTTAGGCCCGGGCGGCGTCCCGGCTCCTCATCGGAGAGCGACCGGCTGCGCGGGGGACGTGTCCCGTTCCACGACGACGGCCGTCCCGTACGCAAGGACCTCGGTCATGACGCCGCCGAGCTCCGACGTGTCGAAGTTCACTCCGACCACGGCGTTGGCGCCGAGGCTCTTCGCGTGCTCGGTCAGCCGCTCGATCGCTTGATGCCGGACCTGCTCGAGGAGCTTCGTATACACCTTGATCTCCCCGCCACCCCAGCTCCGGAAGAACGCCCAGATGTTCTGGCCGAGACCCCGCGACCGGACGATGAGGCCGAACGTCGCGCCGATGACCCGGGTCACCCGGTAGCCGGAAACGAACGGCGTCGTGACGATGAGGAAGTCCGGCGGGGGAGCGAACGACTCCGCCCCTGCGGTGGTTGGCACGGTGCCCTGCATGACCGTGCTGAGGGCTCGGGGGAATTGAGCTTGGCGCGGGCGCGGAGGGTCGGGGGCTACGCACCCGCCGTCTCGCCAGGGACCCGGGGTCGCCTCAGCCGTCGACGACCGGTTTCCGGTCCTTGATGAAATCGCCCCGGCGGAGCTCCCGCATCGCTTCCTGGAGCTCCTCCTGGCGGTTCATCACAATCGGGCCGTACCACGCGACCGGTTCCCGGAGCGGACGGCCGGAAACGAGCAGGAACCGGACCCCGTCGGCCCCCGCCTTCACCTCGACCGAGTCGCCGTCGCCGTAGACCGCGACGTGGCGAGCGGCGGTGGGCCGGTGCGACACCGGGTCGAACGCGCCGGACCCTTCCACGGGGTAGGCGAACGTCGTGTGCCCGGGAACCGTGGGGGCCCGGAACGTCTCGTTCGGCCGGACCGTGACGTCGAGGTACGTCGGGTCGACCGGGAGCTGATCGACGGGTCCGACCGCGTCCTGGAACGTGCCCGCGACGACCTTGACCGTCGAGCCCGCCTCGTCGTGAACGATGGGGAACGCTGACCCCCGGACCCCCCGGTATTCCGGAGTCGACATCTTCGACTTCGCCGGCATGTTGACCCACAGCTGGAATCCGTCGAGCATCCCCTCCATCCGGCGGGGCATCTCCTGGTGGAGAATTCCGCTCCCGGAGCTCATCCATTGGACGTCGCCGGAGTCAATGGTCCCCGCGTTGCCGAGCGTGTCGCCGTGGTCGACCTGGCCGCTCAGCATGTAGGTCACGGTCTCGATCCCGCGGTGGGGATGCCAGGGGAACCCCGCGACGTAGTCGGCCGGGTCGGACGATCGGAAGTGGTCGAGCAGCAGGAACGGGTCGAGTCGCGGGACCTCCGAATGGCCGAACAGGCGATGCAGGCGGACTCCGGCTCCCTCGAGCGCCTCCAGCCCCTCGAACTCCTGATCGACCACCCGGACCTTCGCGGACATCGGAACCCCGTCGATTTGACGTCCGCCGGCCTGATAAGCTCGCGATAGGCCGAAGGCCACCTGGGCCCTCGAGCCTCACCGGTAGGCGCCGCCATCGCCCGATTTGAGGAACTCTCAGATTCTGGGGAATATTCTGGGGATAGATGCGGCCGACCTTTATCCCGCTCCCGACCGTCGGACGCCACATGGAGACCTCGGACGGACCGATCCGGAATGCCGAGGCGGTCTTCGTCTCCCCCGCGTCGAGCTCCGTTCGAGGGTCGCGGGGCATGCAATTGAGCTCCAGTCCCGCGCCGGCCCCATCGGCCCGTCGAGTCTCCCCTCCGAATCGTTGCCAGGATCGACGGGGCCAACGGGGGCCCCGCACGAGTCGGAAGCTCCTCGCCGCGGCGGGAATCCTCGCCCTCGCCGTACTCGCGAGTTCCTTCGCGGGAGTGGGTGGGACCGTCCGCGGGGACCCGCCCTCCGGCCCTTCCGCGATCTCGAGTCGCTCCCTCTCGACGCCTGCCGGGACCGCCAGCGAGCTTCGGGCGTTGGCGGCGACCGCGTGTCCCGGGGCGTACACCCCCCAAAACGTCACGATCGTCAACGGCACCACGAATCGGGTGACGGCGAGCATCCCCGTCGGCACGGAGCCAAGTGCCCTCGTGACGGACACGGCCACGGGGGACCTATTCGTGACGAACTGGGGCTCATCGAACGTGAGCGTGCTGAACGGGTCGACGAACGACCTCGTGGCGACCATCCCCGTGGGAAGCTCCCCTCGCGGGATCGCCTACGATCGCGCGAACGGCGACCTCTACGTCGCGAATTACCTCGTGGCCCCGGCGGCCGTGACCGTCCTCAGCGGCTCGAACCTCACCCGAATCGCGACGATCTCGATCCCGCTCAGCAACCTGCCGAGCACGTTCGCGGTGGACACGGCGACCGACACCATCTACGTCGGGAACGGGAACTCGAACTACGTCAACGTGATCAACGGGACGACGAACCAACTCGCGGGGAACATCGCCGTCCCCTCGGACCCGTACGCGATGGCGATCGACCCGGCGACGGGGGAACTCTACGCCCTCGACGAGCAGTCGGCGAACGTGAGCGTCATCAACACGACGTCCAACGTCGTCGTCGCGAACATCTCCGTCGGGATGTACCCCGTGGCCCTCGCGTTCGGCCCGATGGACCAGGACGCCTACATCGTCGACGCCGGCATCGCCAGCGGAAACGTCAGCGTGATCGACGTGGCGAACGACTCGGTGGTCGCCACGATTCCCGCGGGGCTCTCCCCGAACGGGATCGCGTTCGATGCTTCGAACCGCGAGGTCTACGTCTCGAACCAGTCGGCGAGGGCCCCGTACGGGGGCAACGTCGCCATTGTCAACACCACGACCAATACGGTCGTCGCGAACGTCAGCGTGGGGGCCGAGGACCATTCCCCGGTCGCGGATGCGGCGAACGGAGACGTCTACGTCGCGGACTTCGGTCCGGGGGATGTGGACGTGATCAACGGCTCCACGAACCGGCTGCTCCCCCCGGTCGCGAGTTGGAACGGGTCCGACGGGGCGAGCGACGTGCTCGTGGATTCCTCCAACGGGAACATCTACGTCCTGAACCAGGCCTTCTGGAGCGGCGTCACGACCTACGAGCTCAGCTTCTCCGAGACGGGTCTTCCGGCGGGGACGAACTGGACGGTCGGACTCACCGCCTCGTGGGGGTCGACGGGATTCCCCACCTACGAATCGTCGACGCTCGGCTGCATCTGGTTCGAGGGGTACAACGCCACGTACGCGTTCACGGCGCGCCTCACGTCTCCCGCCGTCAATTGGACCTACGTGGCCTCCCCCGCGTCCGGATCCTTCAACGTCAGCGGGGGCCCCGTGAACGAATCGATCGTGTTCACGTTCGAGCCGATCTACCCGGTCGAGTTCAACGAAACCGGGTTGCCGAACGGGAGTGCCTGGTCTCTGACGTTCGAGGGGTACCCGGAGTCGTCTTCCACCGACACGATCGCTGTGTGGGAACCGAACGGCTCCTACTGGTACAACGGTGTCGAGGGGCCCTCGGAGTACGCGGCAGCTCCCAATTCGGGTCGGCTCCTGGTGAACGGGTCGGCGCGGAACATCCCGATCGCATTTTCCACAAAGACGTTCGACGTCAACTTCACCGAATTCGGGCTTCCCGTCGGCACGACGTGGTCGGTCGACCTCGGTGGTGACACTCAGTCCAGCGCGTCGCGGGGTATCCCGTTCGAGGAGCCGTCCGGGAATTACTCGTACACCGTCGGCGCGGTTCCGGGCTACATCGCGACTCCGACCGCCGGCACCGTGACGGTGGTCGGCTGGAACCAGTCGATCCTTCTGAAGTTCGGACCGATCCTCTACCCGGCCAACTTCACGGTCTCGGGGCTGCCGAGCGGGACGTCCTGGACGGTCGACCTCAACGGGACCGAGCTTTCCTCGACCGGAACCGTCATCTCGTTCCAGGAGCCGGCCGGGATCTATCCGTACTCGATCCCCCAGCTCGCGGGGTACTACTCGGCGCTCCAAGGGACGGTCACCGTCGGTGCCCCCGGGGTCACGCAATCGGTGGTGTTCGCCCCGATCGTCTTTTCCCTGACGTTCCGGGAGGCCGGATTGCCGAACGGGACCGGTTGGGGGGTGGCGATCGGGTCCTCCATCGAAACGACGCTGGGGGCGACGGTCACCTTCCCGGACGAGACCAACGGGACGTACGGGTATGTCGTGCTCTCCATCTCCGGGTACACGACGACCTATTCCGGGATCGCCGTCGTGAACGGGACCGACCGAACGGTCGAGGTACTGTTCGTTCCTCAAACGTTCCCGGTCGTCATCGTCGAGTTCGGCCTCGCCAACGGCACGAACTGGAGCGTGACGATCACGAACGCCTCTGCCGGGTTCAACGAGACGCACTGGTCGACGACCGAGGCGATCGTCTTCGACCTCCCCAATGGGACCTACGCGGTCTCGGTCGCCCTGCCGACGGGGTACACGTTCGCGCTCACCGCCACCCAGCTCACCGTGGCGGGTCGGGCGACGTCCGGACCGACTCTGAACGCGCAGTCGACGGCTCCCCCATCCTCCCGGGGCGTCCCGCCGGAGGGCTCGGGAACCCGGCCTGCGGGGTCCCCGGATCTGCCCGGTCGAACTCCTGGGGCTCGCGTTGGCGATCGCTGCCGTCCTCGTGGGGGCTTGGGTCCTCCGTCGCAGGCCCCCCCGGCCGGCTCGACCGCCCTTGTCGTTCCCAGATGCACCGCCGAAGGTGGTCCCGGAGAAACCATCGTTTCGGAGGTAGGAGGGACGCAACGCCCCGGGTCGGGCGGACGCGCAGGACGGTCCTCGGGGGCCGCCCGTCCAGGACAGCCCCCTCGGGCGGCCCGGTCAGGCGTCATCCGTGATGGCGCGGGGCCGGGGGATGACCTTCGGCTGGTCGGCATCGGTGGGCATTCCCGACTTCCCCTCGACGATGTCGCAGTCCTGCCAGTTCACGCCGACCGTGACCTTCGGGAAGGCGACCTTGATCGTGTAGGTGGCGAGCTTCCCGACGACCAGCCCGTTCGCCCCCTCGACGAGGTTCGGGTTCATGATGGAGAGGTCCCGGGTGAGGACGACGCGGGTCTTGCCGAAGACGATCCGCTGGAGCTCCTCCCGGTTCTTCATCGGGGGTCCCTGCGCGCGCGCGTAGCGGCCTCCCGTTCTTAAACTCGCGGCGTCGGGAGCGGCCGAGAAGGGTATTTAGAGGGAACCGCGGTGCCTCCGACGCGCCGGGGCCCGAATGGTGGAGCGGGGGCGTCCCATCGAACGGTTGGAGAAGACCGTTCATCTCAGGATCGACCCAAATGACGACAGCACGACCGTCGAGGACGTCCTCGCGAAGATCTCCGAGCTCCAGCGGAAGCACCCGGACCGGGAAGTCTTCTTCGACGGCGACGAGTACGCCATCTGCTCCCGGCCGAAACGCCCCCGCGTCACCGTCGCGCACTGACCACGCCCCGCTCGGCGCCCCGCTCTTCGTCCTCAACCTGAAGGCGTACCCGAACTGCCTCGGCCCCGGGGCGGCCAAGATCGGCACCGCTCTCGCCAAGGAGGGCCACCGTCTCGGCATCTCGGTCGCGATCTGCCCGTCGGCCCCGGACCTCGGCACCCTGGCGGCCCTGCTCCCGGTCCCCGTCCTCGCCCAGCACGTCGACCCGGAGGACCCCGGAGCCCACACGGGATCGATCGTCGCCGAGGCGCTCGCCGCCTCCGGCGTCTCCGGGAGCCTCCTCAACCACTCGGAGCATCCGATGGCCGAGGACGACCTCGGGCGGGTCGTCGCCCACTTGCAATCCCTCGGCCTCGTACCCGTCGTCTGCGCGAAGGACGTCGACGATTCCCGCCGGCTCGCCCGCTCCCGACCCGCCTACCTCGCCGTCGAGCCGCCGGAGCTGATCGGGGGAGACCGCTCGGTCGCCACGGCCCGCCCGGAGGTGGTCCGGGACGCCGTCGCGGCGGTCCGGGAGGTTTCCCCGGCCACCCGCGTCCTCTGTGGGGCCGGAGTCCGGGACCGGAACGACGTCCGCATCGCCCTCGAGCTCGGGGCCGTCGGGGTCCTCGTCGCGAGCGCGGTGACGCGGGTCGCCGACTGCGACGAGGCGATCGGCGAACTTCTTGCCGGGTATCCTACCCGCCACCCGTCCCCCCGTCCCTGAACTCGTCGCTGGCATGCCGGAGCCGACCGACCCCGCGTCCTCGGACGTGGTCGGGATCGACCTCGGCGGCACGAAGATCGCGGCGGCGTTCGTCGACCCCTCCGGCCGATTGAGTTCCGAAGTCCTCCGCCGCAACCACTCGAACGCGGGGCCGGAGGCGGTGACCGGCGAGGTCGTCTGGTTGGTGCGTCAGCTGGAGGAGCGTACCGGCTGGCACCCCCGGGGGGTGGGGATCGGCATCGCGGCGCAGGTCGACCGCGGGACGGGGGTCGTGCATCACGCGCCCAACCTCCGCTGGTCGAACATACCGCTCGGCGCGCGGCTCGGCGCGGAGCTCGGTGTCCCGGTGGCCGTTCTCAACGACGCCCGGGCCGCCACGGTCGGGGAGTGGCGTCACGGCGCCGGGCAGGGCGTGGACGACCTCCTCGTGGTCTTCGTGGGGACCGGCATCGGCGGAAGCGTCGTGCTGGGCGGGCGGCTCCCGGAGGGCGCCGACGGGGCGATCGGAGAGGTCGGCCATGCGATCCTCGTCGCGAACGGCCGCAAGTGCCACTGCCCGGGGCGGGGGTGCCTCGAGGCGTACGCTTCCGGATGGGCGGTCGCGGACCGCGCCCGAGAGGCGATTTTGGCGGACCCCGAGCGCGGCGCCACGCTGATCGCGGCGTCGGGGGGCCCGGACCTCGTCTCTGCGGAATCGGTCGGCCGTGCGGCCCGGTCCGGGACCCGCTCGCCAGCACTCTCCGGGACGACTCGCTCGGATACCTCGGCGCGGGAGTCGCCGGGCTGGTGAACGCCTTCAATCCCCGCCGAGTTCTGTTGGGGGGAGGTGTGGTGGAGGGTTGGCCGGAAACCCTCCCCGCGGTCCAGGACGCTGTCCGGGGCCACTGTCAGCCCCCCGCACGGAACGCGGAGGTCCGACAGGTCGCGCTCGGGGCGAACGCGGTGCTGATCGGAGCGGCGAGCTGGGCGCGCCGGGCCGCGCCGACCCGATAGGTCCGGGATTCGCTCCGCCGCCCGGGGGAGTTCGGCGTCGCGGTCGCGGCTTCGGGCGCCGGGCTCGTCGAGTCGGCGGGGGCGGCTCGGCTTAGGTGAGGCGGTACTCGCGCCGCCGGGAATCGACGAGCGAGACCCCTTCCCGGACCAACCCTTGGCGGCGGAGCGACTCGAGGCCGCTCTGGACCGTCCGTCGTGGGAGACGCGAGAGTCGGACGAGCTCGGACTGGTCCAGACCCCGGTAAGTCTCGAGGAGGAAGTAGAGGAATTTCGTGGCCGGGGGACCCCGGACCGACCGCGAGGAGCGGATGCTGCCGAACGTGTCGCCCCGCAGCCCAAGCCGCTCGCTCGCCAACGGCCCGACGGAACTGAGGGCGATGTTCCCGAGGTTCGTCTCGGACCCGAGCTCCTTGAGGAGCGCGACCTGCTGGGACTCCTGGGGGGCCTCGAAGATCAGCTCCTCGGCAGGGTGGTCGGCGACGATCGCGCGCACCCAATCCCACTTGATGGCGCCTTCCCCGTCGTAGATTCCCACCCCCCGTCCGGACTCCCGACTCTCGATGATGACCTTCCGGGGGTTGAGGGCAAGGGCCTGACCGATCCGGTCGAGCGTCTCCCGGAGGGAGAGCTGGTTCTGGGGATTCTTCTTCCCGACCTCGATGAACACCCCGAGCCGGTGGGACTTGACCTCCTCGGCCAGCTTCGCGATCTGGGTGGCCGCCATTTCGATGACCCCATCGGAGACCTCGACGATATCGAACCCGAGCTCCTTGGCCTCGCTAATCGCGGCCGAGGCGCGGTCCCGCGCCACCGCGTACTCGAGGAGCGTACCCCCGGTCGACACCTCGACCCCGAGGTCGTGGTAGAACCGAATCCGTTTCCGGACCTGTTCCCGGGGGAGCAGCAGCGGGAGCCCCCATCCGATCTTGACGACGTCGATGTATCGCGCGAGCGGCTTGAGCCACTCTTCGGAGAGAGGGTCGAGCCGGTCGAGAACGTGGGTCATCCCGGTCTTGCGAGGCCGGGTCGGGTTCGCCGGGTCGGACGGAAAGAACGTAGATGCGGGCTTCCGGTGCGCCGGGATTGCCATCGTTCCCGCCTCTTGGGCGCCGGTCCCAGTTTTTGGCGGTATAAAGTCCTCGTGGGGGGGCCGCGGACGCGTGCCGCAATTCTCGCATCGATTGAGACGGCTCGGGCCGCGATCGGACGGCGGCCTGGACCGCACCTCCCCACCGTCGAGATCGGACCGGGCCGTCGCGGAGCAGCCCTCCGGCGGTCCAACGGACGACTCCGGTCTTTCGACACGGGGAGGTCTGGCGCCCCCCATGGCGGGGAGTATCTCGCGGGTAACTCAGGGCGTTAAGCGGGGGGACGGAGTGCGGTCCCGGGAGAGAGCCATGAAAGTTGGGATCATCGGGTCGGGAGAAGTTGGCCAGCACCTCGGGACGGGTTTTGCCGCTACCGGCCACGAGGTGATGGTCGGGAGCCGCGAACCCGCCAGTGAAAAACTCGCCAAGTGGACATCGGCTGCCGGCCCGAAGGCCTCCACGGGGACGTTCGCCGACGCTGCGAAGTTCGGCGAACTGGTGGTCGTCGCGACGCTCTGGAGCGGGACCGAAAGTGCCCTCCGGCTCGCGGCCCCCGCCAACCTCGCCGGCAAGGTCGTGATCGACGCGACCAACCCGCTCGCCTTCCGTGAGAACGGTCCCCCCGGGCTCGCGCTCGGGCACACCGATTCCGGCGGGGAGCAAGTCCAGAGGTGGCTGCCGAGCTCGCACGTCGTGAAAGCGTTCAACATCGTCGGCAACGAGGACATGTTCCGTCCGGAGTTTCCCGGCGGCCCACCGGACATGTTCTTTTGCGGCAACGACGAGGGTGCGAAGAAGTCGGTCGCAGCCATTCTGCAGTCGTTCGGTTGGAACCCCGTCGACATCGGGGGATTGGAGGGCGCTCGCCTCATGGAGTCCCTGTGCCTTCTCTGGGTGGGATACATGTTCCGGACCGGGTCGCGCCACCACGCGCTGAAGATGCTCCACCGCTGAGGGCCCTCGGGGGGGCTCCCCGAGGGCGGTCCCCGCCGGCCGGGCGGGGACCCGGGCGCGTCGACCGACCGCCTTAACTATACATATGCATATGACTATGCATGTCGTCCCGAAACGTCGCCGTTCGAATGGACGTCTACGACGCGCTCCGAAAGGAGCGTCGCCCTCAGGAGAGCTTCACGAAGCTCTTCCTCCGCCTGATGAGCCAGAAGACCCCGATCGAACAGACCGTCGGAGCGTGGGGGAGGTTCGACCGTCGACGGGCGGGCCGCCTCCTCCACGAGCTCCGCGGCGGGTCCCCCGGGGGTCGACGGTGAAGGGGTTCGATACCCCCGTGCTCCTCGAGATCCTCGAGGGGAGACCGGCGGCGGCGAAGCTCCTGAACCGCCTGTCGGGAGAGGAGCTCTGCACGACGGAGGCGAACCTCTTCGAGCTCGAGGCGATCGCACGTCAGGAGCGCGGACCGGCCCTCGAAAAGCGACTTGCCGCGCTCGCGCGACTCCGACGGGGCCTCACCGTCCTCGCGCTCGACGAGACGGCCGCGAGGACCGCGGGGGCCAGGTGGAGAGACGGCGGCCAGGGCCTGACCGCGCAAGCCTGGATGGTGTTCGGCGCCCTGGAGGCGAACGGTTGCACCGAGTGGTTGACCTCCCGCGGAGCAGCGTTCCCGAAGGTCCCTGGGAAGCTCCGTGTCAATCGCTGCGTACCTTAGCGTCTGAGTCGTTTAGGAGCGCATCTCGCAGTCTGTAGAGCCGTTACGGGGTGGAATTGGGGCGCCTCTCTCTCGAGTCGCGACCGGGGCGGTTCTCCAGGCCCGATCGCCTGCGCCCCCCTGCTCTGGACGGCGTGGACGGGGAAATCGACGGCTCGCCTATCTGCGCTACTTGTTCTCACATGTGCGCGACTATGGCTCCCAACACGGGTGGACGCAGTATCGGGCCCCCTTGAGACGCCCGGCTCGACCTGCAGGTGAGGGTTGGAGGCGGAAACTCTCCGTCGAGAAGTTGTATAACACGAGTTATACGAACCCCCTTGGGGCCAAGACGCTACCGTCGGAGAACGGTCGATTTGCCTCCCCCCAGGGCAGAGGGTCTAGTCTGGAGGCAGGCTGGCCCCCGGAAGTCGACCCTGGGGCCAGATCCGCCGGTCGGGATGTCCCCAGACCTCTGCAGACTCCCCCTCCCTAAGCTCCGCCCCGAGGGTCGTCGGAGCGCGGAGCGACCATTTTCCGGCCCGATCTCGGTGGCAACTCCGAACTCCTCGTCTCCAACGCTGAGATGCGCGCCTCGAGATGTGTGAGTTGCGTCGACGACCTCGTCCATCGGACGCCCACCCTCCAGCGTGTGGGGAGGGCGCCCGTCCGCCGTTCTCGGGAGTCTTCTGCCGAGGATTCGACCCTCGAGTACCTCTCGGCCAAGGCCGCCCGTCGAGATCGTGCGCCCAGTCCCGCGTTGCGGAAGGAGTACCGACCGCTTAAGTTCGGCAACTCCACATATGTATCCCCATATATGGAGTGCATGAACTCCCAAACCTCCTCTCGCGAGCATTCGTGCCGCTCGGGACGATCCGGAAGTCTCCGATGCGGGTCGAAGTCGCACCGAGGACTCTCCGGTAGGAACATTACAAAGAAGTAGCCCACCGACGGCTAGTACGTCGATGTTGAGGGTTCGACCCTCCACAGCCGTCGTTGTTTTCATCGTAGCGTTAGCCCTGCTCCTGCCGGGACTTCCCTCGGGGCGAGGCGGCCCGAGTGCGGGTATGCCGCGTGCAGCGGAGCCGACGCTCGGGGAGAGGGTCCTCCAGGCCGACGACGGCCAGGCGAGCTCCCCGGTCCGCCGGTGTGGGTCCGGCCGTTGCCCTACCGAGCGCCCGCGCCATCGTTTCGGCGCCGCCGCTCCCCTCTCCTGCCTGGGTCGACCGGACCGTCGAGATCTCCCACCTCTCGCTCTACCCCGGAATGCTCGCGTACGACCCGGCGATTTCCGCGACGGTGGAGTATGACGGGTACTTCGGGACCACGTGGGCGTACACCGCGACCGGGTGGACGAACATCACGCCCGCGGTTTCCCCGCCGCCACGGATCTACGGGGGCCTCGCGTACGATGCGGCATTCGCCGAACTTGTCCTGTTTGGAGGATACTCGATCCGCTCTGGCGCTCCCCTCAACGATACCTGGGTCTTCCACGGCGGAGCTTGGACGAACGAGACCTCCGCCGTCTCCCCCTCGCCGCGGTACTCTGTCGGGTTCGCGGCGGACCCGATGAACGCGGGGGTCCTGCTGTACGGTGGATTCCAGAACGTCACCCCCGACCCGGCATCGAACCAGACGTGGATCTGGAACGCCTCGGGGTGGCACGACCTACCGGGCCCGCCCGGTCTCCCGCCGATCTGGGGTGGGGCGATCGCCTACGATTCCGTCGACCAACAGGAGGTCGCCTTCGGGGGCTCGAACGTAGTCGGTGGCGTCGTCGTCCTCTCCAACCAGACATGGACGTACGCGAACGGGGCGTGGACCAACCGAACGACCGCGGGCCCCGGTCCTCGGACTGGGGCGTCGATGGCCGATTATCCCACCCTCGGGGGGGTGGCCCTCTTCGGAGGGACGAACGGCTCCGCGCTGGCGACGACGTACAACGACACCTGGGTGTTCCACAACAACGCATGGTCGCTGGTCCTCGGCGGCGTGGCGCCGGATTCCCGCGCTTTCGCGGGGTTCGCCTGGGACACCGCGACCGGCGACGCCGTCCTCGACGGGGGACTTGGCCCCCACGGCGTGGACGGCTCGGAGTTTCACCTGGACACATGGACGTTCCGCGCCGGCGCGTGGAGCGAGGTCCAAGGGAACTACACCCCGGACGACCGCGCTGGGGAAGGGTTCGCCCCGGTCGGGGGTGCCGGCGTGAGCGCAGTGCTGTTCGGGGGGATCAACGCGACGGGGGCGTACGGGAACGATTCGTGGTCGTTCACCCACGACACCTGGGTCGAGCACCTCGACCCGGCCGCGCCGCCGGCACGAACCGAATCGATGTTCGCCTCGGACCCGGCCGATGGCTACGACGTCCTGTTCGGCGGGTCAAACAGAACGGAGGTGTTCAACGACACCTGGTCGTACTCTTCGGGACAATGGACGGACCGATCCGGCCCCGCGGCCCCCCAACCCCGGCAAGGAGGTGTGTTCGTGTACGACCCGGTGATCGGAGAGGACCTCCTCTTCGGCGGCCGGAGCGCCTCGAACCGGACGCTGAACGACACGTGGACCTACCACGGCGGGACCTGGACGGAGATGTTCCCGACGGTGGTCCCCCCGGCCAGGGCCTTCGCCACCGCCGCCTACGATCATGCGCTGCAAGGCGTGGTCGTGTTCGGCGGGGCGTCGAGCGGGAGCACGCTGACACCCCGTCCCCTGAACGATACGTGGCTGTACACGAACGGCACGTGGACCCAACTCTCGACTCCCGTCGCGCCGAGCCCCCGATACGCTTCGACGATGGAATTCGACCCGCGACTCCAGTCGCTCGTGCTGTTTGGAGGTTGGACGTACCCGAACAGCCCGTACGCCGACAACGACACCTGGACCTACGGAGCGAACGGATGGCAGCGGTTCGGTGTCCACGGCGCCCTGCCGCCGGCAGGGTTTGCTGTCACGTGGTGGGACCCGACGACGAACGCGACGTGGATGTACGGGGGGGCGGCGCTGAACCTCACGAGCTCCACGGCGAGCCTTTCGTCCGCCACGCTCGCCCTCGACCTCCTCGGATCCAACGTGACGCTCTCCGGGAGCGGAGGGTCGACCCCGTACCGGTGGAACTACTCCGCCTCCGCGCGGGACGGGGCTGCGCCGTACCAGGTACTCGTGGAGCCTTCCCGGCGCGACCGGATCGGGCGCAAGCGGCTCCTACACGTTCGACACCCCGGGAACCTACGTGGTCCGGCTCAACCTGACCGACGCCTGGGGGGTGGTCTGGAATCGAACGTACGTCATCACGGTCGTTCCGGGCCCCCTGCTCGTCTCGTTCACCAGCACGCCGAGCTCCGGCTCCGCCCCGCTCCTCGTCACGTTCGCCGCCACGGCCCAGGGGGCGAGCCCTCCGTTCGCGTACTCGTGGGACTTCGGGAACGGAGAGACCGCGCCACAGAGCCCGGACCCGAATGCCTCGACCACGTACGTCCACAACGGCACCTACACGGTCACCCTGAACGTCAGCTCCGGGAACGTCTCGGCGACGCACACGGAGTCCGTTCCGTTGATCTCGCTGGCCCCGTTCCAGATCCAGGCGTCGGTCAGCCCGAGCCACAGCACCCCTCCCCTCAACATCTCGTTCTCGGCGAACCCGCTGAACGGGACGCCTCCGTTCGCGTACGACTGGACGTTCGAGGGAGGCGGCAACTCGTCGAAGGCGTCCGGGTATCACGTCTTCGACACCGCGGCGGTCCCCATTTCGGTCAACTACACGCTCTCGGTGAACGTGACCGACGGGAATGGGACCGTCGTCGGGGAGACGTTCCGGGTCTACGTGCTCCCGTACATGTCCGTGCCAGGCTCCCCCTCGAACCGTTCGAGTCCCGCCCCGGGCATCCCCGATTGGGCCTGGGTGCTCGTGGGAATCGCGGTGCTGGGGGCCGTCGCCGCCGTCGTTCTCCTTCGCCGCCGGACTCCACCAGCAGGCGGGGAGGCTTCGGCCGGGGCGGCCACGTCGCCGATGCCTTGGGATGAGGGCGACACCTCCGGTACGAGGTAGGGGATCGGAGCTCCCCCCCGATTCGCGCAATGTTCTGTCCGGTCTCGTTCCCTCCGAACGGAGGGCGGCCGGCGAAGGAGCAGCTGCCCTCGCGCTCGGCGGGGGCGATGGGAATCGTGCGGAGAACCTCGTAGGAAACGGTTGGGAGGGGCGGTGGCCGCCCCTCCCCGGGAGGCGTCTTGGGGTCGAGTTCGGGTCCGTTAGGCGACCTCGAAGTTCAGGTAGGTGTTCGTGTCGAGGTCGGCCGAAGCGTCGCCCGCGAGCTGGGCCGCGTGGAGCGCCGACATCGACGTGATTCCGTGCGTTCCCGCGAGGTTGGGGAAGACCGAGCTGTTCGTGATCAGCACGACGACCAGGCTCCACCAGGTGTCCGCGTGGTGGAAGTCGGTGCCGATCAGGTGGTCGTGGCCGGGCAGCGGGACGACCCCGAGGCCCGGGACATCGATCGTCGACGGGTGGTCGTAGCACAGCGCGATCGTCTCCGGCGCGCACATCAACCCGATGCCGTAGGCGGCCGGGTTGTAGGCGGGCGCGTACGGGGCGCTCGACGGCCCCCACCAGGGGACGAGCACGACGAAGAGCGGCTCGTTGGAGGGGATGGTCGGGTCGCGGATGTCGGGAGCGCCGATGCCGGGTTCCTGGAGGAGCGGCTCCATCCCGTAGCGGAACATGTGGGTCGCGTTGCTGCTCGTGAAGAACCCGTTCTCATAGACGGTGTTCACGATGTGGCCGTTCAGGAACGCGGGCATGTCTTCCGCCAGGACGAGGGCGTGGGTCGCGACCGGCTCGCTCGCGTTGAACGCACCGCTCGAGCTCGCGACGGCGAAGTTCAGGAAGTCGTTCGTCCCCAGCGACGCGCTGGTCACGCCGAGCTTCTGCGCCGCGCGGAGCGCCGCGATCGAGGTGATCGGGTTCGACTGGTGCATGCCGCGGAGACCCGGCCAATAGCTCTCGTTGTACACGAGGACGACCTTCAGGCTCCACCACGTGTCCTTGTTGCCGTTCGCGGTTCCGATCAGGTGGTCGTGGCCGGGCAGCGGGACGACCCCGAGGCCCGGTACGCTGATCGTCGCCGGGTGGTCCCAGCAGACCGCGACCGTCGCGGGGGCGCACATCTCGCGGATCCCGTAGGCGGTCGGGTTGTACGCGGGAGCGTACGGGTCGGTCGCCGGGCCCCACCACGGCACGAGGACCGTGAACACGGGGATCGCGGCGGTCGTCGGGAAGACCGTCGGGGCGACGCCGATCGCGGCCTGCGCGGCCATCGGCTCCATCCCGAACGTCGCATTGTGCGCGTTAACGGTGCCGACGAAGTTCCCCTGGAGGTAGATCGTGTTCACGATCGACCCGTTGAGGAACGCCGGCATCTGCTCCGAATGGTTGAGCTGGGCCCGCGGCGGGGGCTGGGGCGTCAGGGTAGGCGAGTTCGTCGTGAGGTTGGCGCCGGCGACACTCGGAGCCGCGAGGAGGATCGCCAGCGCGAACGTGGCCACCACGCTCGCGAGGGCGACTCCGGCGACTCGGTTTCTGGGGTTGGTCATTTGACCGTCCTCGGAGGCGGGCCAGCCGGTCGTCCACCATAATCGTCGGTTGTCCAATTTTGAAACACAGGCGGTCCGGGGCCGGCCGCGCGCAAATCGAGCCGTCCGCGCCCGTCGGCTGGACAATCGCGCATTTCGGCTCCGGCGCCCTCCGCCGGGGCGGCCACGCGATGGACAAACGCGCAGTTTTGGGTGGACTTATAGGCTCGGCCGCCTAGTCACTCTCCGTCGGAGCGCACGCGCCGGCGAAGGGGTCGCAGATGATGGCCACGCAGGGCAAGAAGGTCTGGATGGACGGCACCCTCGTCGACTTCGCGGATGCGAAGGTCCACGTTCTGAACCACACGCTCCACTACGGAGTCGGGGTGTTCGAGGGGATCCGGTGTTACCCGAGCGCCTCGGGTGCGGCGATCTTCCGGCTCCCCGACCACGTCAAGCGCCTCCTCGATTCGGCCCGGTTGTACCGGATGCCGGTCCCGTACACCGCCGACGAGATCTCCCAGGCGGTCCTCGAGACCCAGGCGGCGAACGAGTTCATCCCGTCGTACATCCGCCCGATCCTCTATCGCGGCGAGCCGGCGCTCGGCGTGAAGAACCGGACCGGGAAGGTCTCGCTCGCGATCGGCGCGATCCCGGCGAAGAAGTACCTCGGCGAGGCGTCGGAGACCGGGGTCCGGGCGAAGATCTCCCAGTACCGGAAGCCCCGTTCGGACGCGATCCCGTCGTTCGCGAAGGCGTCGGGGAACTACCTGAACAGCTACCTCGCCGGCGTCGATGCGGCCGAGGAGGGGTACGAGGAGGCGATCCTCCTCGACGCGAACGGGTACGTCGCCGAGGGATCGGGGGAGAACATCTTCGTCGTCCGCAATGGCACGGTCTACACCCCGGGGCTCGAGTCGGACATCCTCCTCGGGATCACCCGGACCTCGGTCCTCCAGATCGCGGCCGACCTCGGGTACCGGACGGTCGAGAAGCTCGTCAGCGTCAACGAGCTCTTGACGGCCGACGAGGTGTTCTTCTCCGGCACCTACGCCGAAATCGCTCCGGTCCGCGAGGTCTCGCACTACGTGATCGGCAACGGCCGTGCCGGACCGGTAACGCGCGACATCCTCGACGTCTTCAACCGGGCCGTCCGCGGGGAGGAGCCGAAGTACACCGCGTGGCTCACCCCGGTGCCGCCCCTCGCGCGGGTCGTGTCGCGCGCCGCCCGGCGCGAGCGCGGCTCAGCCTGAGTCGTCGTCGACCGGGGCCACCGGTGGGGGCGCCGGGTTGGCGCACTTGTGCGTCTCAGGGTCCGGCCGGTAAACCAGCTCGATCCGGAGCCCCTCGGGCCCCTTGAGGTAGAGCGAGCGGGAGTTGTCCCGCTCCTTCTCCGCGATGACGTCGACCCGCGCGCGCGTGATGCGGCTCCGGAGACCGAGCCAAGAGTCGACGCGGAGCGCGAGATGATCGACCCCGCCGGGCCGCTCCCCCTTCTTCGCATCCCGGAGCCCGAGGACCTGGTTGCCGAGGAGGAGGAACGTGTGGTCGGGTCCTTCGCCGAGGACGTCGAGCGCGAGCTGCTCGACGAAGAAGCGGCGCGCCTTCGCCCGGTCCCGGAAGCGAAGGTCCACATGGTCGAACCCGGTGACGCCGAAATCGACGCTCTTGCGGGCCACTCGGAGAACCTCTCCGCTCCGTCAGGAGAGAAGGTATATGGAGGCTTTCGGAGCCCACCCGGCCTGTCGCAGCGGGAACCGTCATCCGCGCCTTCGATTCCGGTCGTTCGTGGCTCCGCGTGCCCCGATCGCCCCGACCCGACCGGTGCGGCTCGTCCTCTTCGACATGGACGACACGCTGTTCGACCACTCGTTCGCGTTGCGGCGGGCGCTCGTCGTACTTTGGCGGGAGGACCGCCGGCTCGGTCGTCGTCCACTCGGGTCCCTCGTGGCCGAGTACGAGCGGCTCCTCGAGGCGATCCACCCGGAGGTCCTCCGGAAACGTCGGACCCACGCCGAGGCGCGGCGCGAACGGTTCCGCGGCCTGTTCGAGTGGGCCGGGACGCCGCTCCCGGCGCCCGAGCTTGAGGCGGTCTCCGCGCGCTACCGGGAGTTCTACCAGCAGGCCCGGCGACCCGTGGAGGGGGCACCGGCCCTCCTCCGTGCCCTCCGGGGCAAGGTTGCGGTCGGGATCGTCAGCAACAACCACACCGTCGAGCAGCAGGACAAGCTCGCCGCCACCGGGATGAGGGCCCTCATCGACTTCCTTCTGACGTCCGAGGACGCCGGCGCCGAGAAGCCGGACCCGAAGATCTTCGACCTCGCGCTCGAGCGGGGCGGGGCGCGGCGGGACGAGGCCGTGATGGTGGGGGACACGTGGGGGACCGACATCGTCGGCGCCCGCGCCGCGGGGATTCGGTCCTTCTGGCTGAACCGGCGGGGCGTGCCGCGGCCCGACCGGACCGCCGAGGTCGCGGAGCTCCGCTCGCTGCGTCCGGCCCGGGCCGTCCGGGACCGGTTGCTCCTCCCGACCCGTCCCCGGGACGGTCCCGAATCTCTGCCGTGACCCGGGGTTATAGGGAGTGCCGCCCTCGCGCCCGTCGATGGCCAGCCTTCGGGACGCCGAGGACGGGATTGCGCTCGCGCTCCGCCGGATCGCCCCCCACACCTCGTACGCGGAGGCGATGGCCGAACGGACGGCCGGGCACAGCGTCCGCCTCGACCGGACCCAGACCACGATCGGGGTGACGCCCCGGCTCGAGGGGGCGGTGTTCCGGGCCTGGGACGGGCAGCGTTGGGTCGAGGCCGCGGCGAGCGGGCTGGACGCCGCGAGCGTCGCGGAGACCGCGGACGCACTGCGCCGTCGGCTCCCGGCCGATGCCACCCGGAGCCAGCCCCCGGGAGCCTCCGCAACTGGGACCGGCGAGCGCCGGACCGACGCGAAGCAGCCGCTCGAGTCGCTGTCGTTGGAGGGACGTCTCGCGATCGCCCGACAGATGTACGAGCTCGCTCGCTCGGGGGGCGGTATCGACAACGCCATCGTGAGCCTCGCGAGCCAGCTCGAGGAGCGCCTGTTCCTTTCCACCGCCGGCGCCCGCCGATGGCAGGAGACCCAACGGACGCGCGGAACGGTCGTCCCCGTCGCGATGGAGAACGGGAAGGTCGAGTACGACTACCTCAGCGAAGGCGGGACGGGGGGCTGGGAGGTCCTCGAAGGGATCACCGAGGCCCGGATCCTGGAGACGGCGAACGAGGCGCGGGCGCTCCTGAAGGCGGGGGCGGCGCCGACCGGAGCGATGCCGGTGATCCTCGACCCGGGGACGGCGGGGACGTTCGCCCACGAGTCGTTCGGGCACGGCACCGAGGCCGACCAGCTCTTGCGCGACCGGTCGTACCTGAAACCGTTGCTCGGGCAAATGGTCGGTCCGGAGTTTCTGAGCCTCGTCGACGACGGTTCCTACCCCGGCGGGTGGGGCTCGGTCTTCTTCGACGACGAGGGGCACCCGTCCCAGCGGACGGTGCTCGTCGACCACGGGAAGTTCGTGTCCGTGCTTCACGACCGCGAGTCGGCCGCCGTCTACCACAGCGCCGCGACCGGCAACACCCGGCGGGCCGATTTCCTGAGCCGTCCGTTCGTCCGGATGACCAATACGTTCGTCGAGCCGGGGGACTGGTCGCTCGAAGAGATGGTGAAGGAGGCGAAGAACGGGATCCTGCTCCAGAACTGCACGAGCGGGATCGAGGACCCGTTGGGCGGGCAGATGCAGATCAAGGTGAAGAAGGCCCGACTGATCCGGAACGGCGAGCTCGGCCCGGTCGGACCGTCGATGGCGCTCTCGGGGAAAGTCCTCGATTTCCTCCGGGCCATCCGGGGAGTCGGGAAGGCCGAGCACTTCGCGATCTGGCCCGGCTACTGCGGCAAAGGCCATACCGACCTCATCCCGGCCGGGACCGGAGGGTCGTACCTCCTCTCCGAGGCGGTCGTGGGGCCCGCATGAGCGACCCCTCCTTCGGCGCCCAGACGGCGTTCCAGGCCGCCGACCACTTCCGGCGCGGACACCTTCCCGGCGCCTGGGACGTCTTCGGTCAACGGGCCGAGCGGTACGAGATCCACTTGAACGGAACCCAGCGCGAGATGGTCCGGGCGCCCCTCAAGCTCGAGGGGATCGGGCTCCGATTGATTCGCCCGGCCGACGGCCAGCTCGGGGTCGGATTCGCCGCGACCACGGACCGGTCGCCCGAGTCGCTCGCAAAGGCCGTCGAGGACGCGGGCGCCACCGCCCGGTACTCCCGGTTCCCCGCGGCGACGGTCGACCTCCCGTCCGGCGCCGCCACCGGGGCCGCCGGCGTCGATTCGGTGGACCGGGCGGCGTGGTCGGACCCGCTCGAATCGCTGGACCGGTACGTCCACGAACTCCTCACCGCGTTCGAGGGCCGGGCGGGGGTCGTCCCAAGCTTCGGGTCGGTCCACCTGACGTTGATCGAGTCGACGCTCGCGAACTCGGCCGGGCTCGAGCACCGGTCGAGTCGGACGCTCGTCGACCTCGAGGTGGCGGTCAAGGCGTTCGGAGGACCCGAAGGGCGGGCGCCGGGCGAGTACTGGGTCACTTCGCGGGGGGTCCAGCTCGATGCGCGGTCCCTTCGCGACGACGTATCGACCTGGTGCGCCCGCGCCGCCGACGTCCGGGTGGCGAAGCCCCCGAGCGCGGGGGAGCAGACCGTCGTCCTCCCGCCGCGCGTCCTCACCGACATCCTCCCCGAGATCCTCAGCTACCGGCTCTCCGGGTCGGCCGCCCTCCGAGGGATGGCGCCCAAGCCCGGGGAGGCCATCGGGGCCCCGACCGTCTCCATCTGGGACGATGGCCGGTTCCCGTTCGCCGTCGGTTCCTCGGCGGTCGACGATGAGGGGAATCCCCAGTCGAAGCGGGCGCTCATCAGCTCCGGCGCCGCCGCCGCCACGCTCTACGACGTCCTGCACGGCAGCGCGGCCGGCAGCCCCTCGACCGGCAGCGGGTTCCGAGACTCGATCGGCTACCCGGTCTGGGAGCACTTTTCCGTGCCCCCCTCGCCCCTCGCCACGACCCTCGTGGTCGGGACGGGCGACGTCGGCTCCGATGCCGAGCTCGCAGAGGTCGTGGGCGAGGGGATCTGGCTCGACCAGCTCGGCTACGCGTTCCCGGACGCGCTCAGCGCCGCGTTCGGCGGCGAGATCCGGATCGGATACCGGATCCACCACGGGAAGGTCGGCGAGCCGCTCCGCGGCGGCACGGTCGGTGGGGTGGTCGTCGCCGGGTCCGGGGAGCGTTCCCTCCTGAACTCGGTCGTCGCCCTCGGCAAGCGGTCCCAGCTCACCGCCCACCTGTCGACCCCGACTCTCGTGGTCGAGAAGATGGGCGTGGGCGGGGCCGACTGAACCGACGACGGTCCGGGTGACTCTCCGGCTCCGCCGCAGGTGGCGCCGGGACCGCCCCGGGAGGGGGCGAACGACCACCCCCGCTACGCGGGGCCGTGCGACGCGTCGAGAGGCCCAGGGGGCATCGGTTGGCGCCCGTGGACCCACCCGGCGACTCCGACGAGGATGGGGACGACCCCCGCTCCCAGGAGACCCCATCCAAACCAAGCGAACCCTGGGATCCTCGGGTTGAGGCGGAATAGGATCGCGCCGCTCGCGACCGCCACGACGCCGGTCCCGATGCAGATGGCCCAGTTCGTCGGAACGTTCCGGAGCGAGAGGGAGAACCCGACCATCGGCGGCGGACGGAGCGCCGAGGTCAAGGAGTCGCTGGAGCGCCGACCGAACCGGCCGGTCGGACCGCCCGGGTTATTTCGGGCCCTTCAGCTCGATCGTGCCGCAGCTGCGGCACCGGGTCCCCGGTAGGTTCGCCGAGTACGTCCCGCTGAACCCCGTCCCGACGAGGACCTCGAGCCCGTTCGGACGCAGGCGGGCCGCCGGCGCCTCGTGGGACCAGAACAGTCCCGACCCGTTCGACGTGGCGAGGAATCCGCCGTCGAGCTCGCCCCCACACTTCGCGCAGCTTGCCGCCATGCCTTGGAATCCCGCCCGACCCAGCCACGGTCGGGTATCTTTGGTTTGCGCTCGAAAAAAGAGGGGAAGACGCCCCCTTGCGGGGGCGTCGGCATTGGAATGCCTCCCCCGCCCACGGGCGGGGAAAACACGACCCCCGCCGAGCTCCGGGTAAGCCCGGCGGGGGCCAAAGACATCGTGATGGTTAGAGGCCAACCAGCATTCTATTCGCTCCGAGCGGAATCCCGGGAGGAGGCGAGGGCGCCGCTGCGCTTCCAGCCGGCGTCGACAGGCGCCAGCCACGAGGGCCAGCGGTAGATCGCGAAGACCGGGACTGTCGGCTCGCCCTCCGCCAGGGGATAGCCCCCCTGGTGGAGGGCGGGCGCCCGCCGAACACGCGGCAGGCTGGTAACCCCGGGCCCTTCTGGGAGTAGCATCATAGGAACTCCTCCGACTGGGTCGGCATGACCCAGGGGATCGAGAGGCCCGACCGTCGCGCGTTGAGCACGGGGCTCGCGGCGACCGTCCCCGCGGGAATCGGGAACGCATAGTCGGGCTCCTCGGCGGGGAGCTCCTCGTCATCGGCAAGTCCGCCGGCCTCGGGTTCACCGAGGCCGGCCATCATCGGGAAGGCACCGAGGACCGCAGGGCACTCCTCGGAGGGCTGGGCGCGGAAGCGGAAGAGGCGATCCTCGTGGACGCGGCCGCACGCCGGGCAGACATCGGTCTGCATCAGCATGGTGCCGATCCCCGAAAGGTAAGCACCGCTTGCCGCCGTCCGCGCCATAGCAAGGAGAGTGGGGCGTTTTTGACTATTTAAATCGAAAGCGATATTTTGTACAAATTAACGATAAGTAGTCGGGGGCCCCTACTAGGACCAGCCGTGCCCGTCCAGACCCAGCTGCCGACGGAGATCCTCGACTACGTCGAGACCCACGCCCCCCCTCCGGACAGCGCCTTCGGGATCAGCCAGCGGGAGCTGGCGAAGTCGCTCGGGTACCACCCCTGCTCGATGTCCCGTCCCCTCTCCGAGCTCGTCCAGGACGGGTTCCTCCACCGCCGACGGGGCCACGTCCGGGGCGGGGAACGCCGCCAGCTCGTCTATGGCCTCACGGAGAAGGGACGGGACCACCTGAAGGAGCAGACCCGGGACGTCCCGGTCCTCTCCGGGGAGCTTCCGGCCCCCCCCAACCCGTTCGTGGGGCGGAAACCGGAGCTGAAGGAGCTCTGGAACTACTCGCGGGAGGGCGGGTCGGTCGTCTTCGTCCAGGGCGGGAGCGGGATGGGCAAGACCGCCCTCGTCAGCCGGCACGTCCGCCGGTTCCGGGGGTGGGTCCCGTTCTGGTTCACGATCCGGGTCGGGAGCTCGGTCCGGCAGTTCACCTCGGCCCTCTCCCACGCCCTCTCGGTCCTGGGGGCCCCCCAGCTCGCGTACTACTCGCAGCTTCCTCGCCAGCCGGTCGGCCGCGAGGTCGCCGACCTCGTCCAACGGGCGCTCGGCGACCGACCTCTTCTCACGGTCATCGACGACCTGCAGAACGCCGACCCGGACTTCCGGGCGTTCGTGAAGGACCTGGTGCAGAGCCTCGCCCCCGAGCGGCGCCACCTGTTCGTGCTCCTCGGGCATGACGGCCCGTTCTTCCAACCGGAGAAGATCGCGACCCACCACTTCGTGCTCGGCGGCCTCGACCGGCCGGCTGCGCACGAGCTGACCGACCGGCAAGGGGGACTCGCCGACCGGTTCGAGTCGATCTACCAGGCGACCCTCGGGAGTCCGCTCCTCCTGCAACTCGCCGTCACCAACCCGGGGCTCGACGCGGCCCCGAGTGCCTTGCCGGCCGCCGTGGTCGACCGGCTCCCGATCGAGGACGCGATCGGCCTCCTCCCCGTCGCGCTGGCGCACGAGCCGCTTCCGGTGGCGTTCCTCCGCGAAACGAGTGGGCTCGAGCCGCCGCGCCTCGACGAGCTCCGGCGGATGGGTCTTCTCCAGTCAACGGTGGAGGGGCACGTCGAGCTCCTCCAGGCCGTCCGCGCGGCGCTGATCAGCCGGCTCGGTCCGATCGAGGAACGGGAGGCCCACCTCCGCCTCGCCGCGTTCTACGGCCGGAGCCACCGCCCCGAGGCGATCCGGGAACGGTTCCTCCACCTCACCTCGGGCGAGCACTGGAACGACGCGGTGCTCGTCCTGACCCGCCACGAGCGGGCGATCCTGTCCCTCGGCTACACCGACGCCTTCCGGAGCGCGTTGAACCACATGACGCTCGCGATGCCCGCCGGGATCCACCGCGTGCGCGCGCTCCGGATGGAGGCGATGGTCCTCCGCTCCCACTCGGAGTATCCCGAGGCGATCCTCGCGTTCCGCCGGGCGATCCTGGAGGCCGCCGGGGATGGCCGGATCGAGGCCGAGTGCCTGCACCAGATCGTCGACCTGTACGTCCGGCTCCATCAGGTCGAAGAGGCCGAACGTGCGATCGTCGAGGCCCGGGGGCGGGGAACCTCGACGAAGCGACAGCAGGCGATGCTCCTCCTCTCCGAGTCGCGAATCGTCGAGGCCCGGGGCGACATGTTCCGGGCCAAGGGGATGTACCAGGAGACGTTCGATTTCGCCCGTCGGTCCCGGCTCCCGGACCTCGAGCTCGAATCGGTCGCGGCCTGGTCCCGCCTCGCGGCGATCGGGGGCGACCACGAGGCCGCCCTCCGCGTCGTGTCGCAGGGGCTCTCGGAGGCCCGCCAGTCGGGACGGATCGACATCGTCCTCCGCCTCCTGCTCGTCCGCGCCCGAAGCTACGTCGAGACGGGCCGGCGCGAATTGGCCGAGCAGGAGATGCAGGCGATCCGGGTCGAGGCAGAGTCGCTGGGGTACCTGGGCCAGCTCGCGTACACCCTGAGCGGCCTGGCGGCGATGGCGACCGAGGCCGGACGGTGGGCCGAGGCGGTCAGCTACGGCCGGCAGGCGAGCAGCCTCGCCGAACGGCTGGGGAACGACCTCGTCCTCGGCCATACGCTCGGACTGATGGCCTCCGGGGAGACCCGCCAAGGTCTGTTCAAGGAGGCGGTCCAGCACGCGGAGCGGAGCGTGACCGTCCTCCGGCGGCTTCCGCCGTCCGATTCGCTCGCGCTCGCCGTCGCCTACCTGGCCGAGGCGTACCTGGCGAGCGGCGAGCTCGCTCTCGGGAAGCGGAACTTCGACGAGGCGCTCCGGATCGCGGAGAGCCTCGGCATGACGCAGTGGAAGGAGAGCATCCAGCGCGAGTTGAGCGCGATGATCGCCGAGGGAGAAAAGAAGGCACGGGAACAGGGGACCTGAGGGCGGCGGAGGTCGCCACCGACACCGGGGCCCCCGAGGGGACCCTGAGACCGGCGGCGAGAGGGTACGCCACCCTCAGGTCGTCGGCCGGGTTACAGCTGCTCGGTCGGGACTGGGGGGAGTGCCGGAAGATACATTGGATTTGCCCACCTCCGGGCCACCCCGCGGAAACGCGGTAGATAAACATTGTGGGAATTGGTCGAGGACAGTGCGCAGTTATACGCCACGCATTCGTGAGGGTAAATGCGCACCCAGATAAGAATCCTAAGAAGCCCCGATGCGCGCTGTATTCCGTCTCACCGGCGCGGGGTTCGGTGCGCCGGACGGAGCCGTTCGGTCCCTCGCTCCGCCGCCGCGCTCACGTTCGCACGATCCGTCGGAAGAGGTTTTGCTTCCGCATCCGGTGGATCTCCCGGACGTCGTCGACGTCGTATCGGGTCTGGAGCCACGGGTCCGCGACGTTGGAGTACCCCCGCACTTCCCAGAACCCAGGAGCGTCCTCGGCGACGAAATCGAGCCCCCGCACCCACTTCGCGCTCTTGTAGAAGTACCGTCGCGGGACGAGCATCCGTACGGGACCGCCGTGCTCGGCCGGGAGCGGGAGACCGTCGTACGTGTGGGCGAGCAGGACGTCGTCGTCGAGCAGCGCGGCGAGCGGGAGGGAGGTCGTGAACCCTTCCTCACATTCCATGACCACGAACCGGACCGTGGGGTCGGGGCGGACGAGGTCGACGACCGCCCGGAACGGTACCCCCGCCCATAGGGTGCCCAGCTTGGTCCAGCTCGTCACGCAATGGATGTCGACGACCTGTTGGTTCTGCGGGAGCGCGAGGAGCCCGGCGAAGTCGAGCGTCTGCGGGTGGTCGACCCGGCCGTGGAGCCGGACCGTCCAGTTCGCCCGGGTCAGCTCGGAGGGGACCGACCCGGCGTGCAGGACGGGAAACCCGTTCGTGACGACCTGACCGGGCGGGACCCGGACCCGCGCCGCGGGGTCGCCCTCCGCGTCGGGCGACATCGGGGTCGGCCCCGCTAGCGGGCGCCCGGCCGCTCGACCTTCACATCGACCTCGTCGCCCGTCCAGTCGAAGCGGAGCCGGGAGCGGGGCTGCCAGACCTTCCGGCGGTCCCAGAGGGCGCCCACGAGGAGCGGGAGTCCGATCGAGGCGTCGAGGTGCGCCATCGACCGTGTGGCGGTCTTGGAGATCTTTCCCCACGATTGCGCCTCGTCGAGGGTCGACCCGGAAAGACCCCCCCAGTGCGGGACGTCGGTCGTGATCTGGAGCGCATAGAAGTGCCCCTCCCCTTCGCGGCCGAAGGCGTAGTTCGCCATGACGATTCCGTCGTTGATCCAATTCTTCGGCGTTCCGCCCCCGATGTAGACGACGGCCGTCCTGGGCGAGTGGGCGAGGATCTGGACGAGCTCGTAGTTGTCCCGGACCGCGTCGAGGAGGAACCGGGGTTTGCCGCGGTGCTTCTGGTAGTGGAGCGTGAGGCCGATCCCGATCGAGCTGTCGATGAGCGCGGGGGAGAACACGGGGACTCCGCGGCGGGCGGCGGTGGCGACGATCGAATCGGGGTTGTCGAACCGCTCGCCGAGGAACCGGAGGTACTCCCGGGACGACGCCGGGCGGGCCGGGAACTCCTCGGTCACCGCGCCGATCGCCCGGTCGGTGTCCTCGAACTTCAGTTCGTCGACGTACGTGTCGTAGATCCGGTCGAGGTAGAGCTCGCGGAGCTGGACGTCGTCGGCGGTCGGGGTCCCGACCCAATGCTTCCCGCCGATCGTCTGGTAGATGTCCTGGTAGAGGACGGCGCCGGTGGAGACGACGACGTCGACGAGACCCCAGTCGATGGCGTCGCGGATCACCTTCCGGAGTCCCGCGGCGATCAGCGGACCGGAGAGCCCCAGGAAGATGGTGGGCCGCTTCCGGTCGGTGAGGGCGTTCTCCCAGACCTCGAGCGCCCGGCCGAGGTTGCGCGCCTGGATGGAGGTTCCCTGGAACTGGCGCAGAAGCGCCCCAAGGCCGTCGACCTCGGTGACGTCGACCGGCACGACGCTCTTCTTCAGGATCGCCCGGCGCGCGGCGTCGATCTTCTTCGACACGGCCCCGCGCAACGAGGGGCCGTTCATAACCCGGTCGGCACCCGGGGTCCCGACGCAGGGAAGTAGGAGAGCGATGCTGTTCCTTTGCGTTCCCGATGCCGCTCACCCCCGCTCCGGTGGCCCGCTCCCTCAGCGGGCTCGCGGACGGAAGCGGCCGGACCCTCGTCGTCACCGGTCCGCCGCTCTCCGGGAAGAGCGACCTGTTGGCGACACTGAAAGCCGAGCTCACCAGCCACCCGGTCCGGCTGATCGAGCTCCGGGGGACGTACCGGGACCGGACCACGCCGTACGCGACGTTCGCCGCGGCCGACGCCCGGTCCGACGGGAGCGCCGACCCGGACCCCGCGATCGGCCCGTTCGCCGACCCCGAGCCCGAGATCGCTCCCGAGGTCGAGTCCGAGCTCCCCTCCTCGCCGTTCGCCTTCGCTCCGGTCGACGACGCCCCGCGGAGTCGACGGCGTCCCGAGCGGGCCCGCTCGGTGTTCTTCGGGCCGTCCCGGCCGCGGGGCGAGGCGATGGTCGACTCCCGCGAATATTACCGGGGACTCGTCGAGGGGTTCCGCGCCGAGCCCGGAAAGTCCGCCGCGATCCTCGTGGAGGACGCGACGCTGGTCGACGCCGAGAGCCGGGATGTCCTCCTCTACGTCAGCGAGCGGACCCGGTGGCGCCCCCTGCTCGTCGTGCTGATCCTGGACACCTCGCTCCCCGCGTTCTCCGCCTGGGAAGAACGGCTCGTAGGACGCGGCGATGTCGATTGGCTCCGGATCCCGCAGGCGAAGCCCGACCCGCGGGAGGCCCACCGCCTCGGCGAGAACTTCGAGGCGATCCCCGACGCGACCCGGAGGGTCCTCGTGTTCCTCGCCCTCATGGGCGGCACGGTCAGCGAGGTCAGCCTCGGCCGGGCGACCCGCCTCAATTTCCGCGCCCTCGCCGAGACGCTCGCCCCGGCGGTCGAGGCCAACCTCGTCCGCGTCGCCGACGGGCGCGTGACGATCCCGCATGCGGCGTGGGTCGGGCTCATCCCCGACCTCGTCCCGGAAGCGGTGCGGCGGGACATGGAGCGCGAGATCGGCGACGCGCTCGCCGCGCTCAACCCGGAGCCCGACCTCAAGCGCCGCATCGAGCTCGCCAACCACTACTACGCGGCGGCCCCCGACCCGACCGCCCTCCGGTACCTCCTCGAGACCGCGGAGATCAGCGAGCGGCTCGCCGCCTACGACGCGAGCGAGGAGACCGTCGCCAAGGCGCTCACCTGCCTCCCGTCCCTCCCCGCCGCCGACCGGCCGGAGGCGGAGGTCGAGCTCGAGCTCTTCCACGCCCGGACGCTCGTGTTCACCGGCCGGGTCACGGCGGCCGAGCAGGCGCTCCAGGAAGGGATCTCGACCGCGCTGAACGAGAACGTGCCGCCGGAGCGGCTCGAGGAGGGGGTCGAACTTCTCCTCCCGGCCCTCCGGGCCGCAGGACCCCGGCCGTCGCTCGTGCTGGAACTGACCGAGCTCGCCGACCGGTGCCATAGCTCCGGAGCGATCGCGGCCGAAGTGCTGCTCCAGATCGCCCTCAGCGAGTTCGCCTTCGACCGGGAGCAGCGCGACCGGGCCCGGGTCGAGGCCGAACGGGCGCTCAAGATGGCCCGGACCCTCGGGCCCGGACCGGTGCAGGGGCTCGCCCTCCTCTCGATGGGGACGATCCTCGCGGAAGGGACGGCGCCCGAACGGGCGCTCGGCCAGCGGTTCTTCGCGAGCGCCCGGAGCATGCTCGCGGCCTCCCGGCGCTACGGTCTCGAGCAGATCGCCGAGGAGCTCCGGCTGAGGATCCTCGAGCATCGCCGGGACCCGAAGGAGGCGATCGCCGGCCACGAACGGGCGATCCCGGTCTCCCAGCGGCTCCGGGCCGGGATGGTCGAGCTCTACCACCATATCGACGTCGCGACGCTCCTGTTCGACGGACCGGAGAGCGGCTACGCGAAGGCCACGAAGTCCGTGCACCGGGCCCGCGAGCTGACCGAGACCCTCCACCTCCTCCCCCCGTCCTCCGCGTACCTTCGGGAGTGGGTCCTCGAGGGCCGGCTCGCCGCCGCCGACGAACGGCTCGACGTCGCCCGGGACCGCTGGACCGCGATCCTCGACCGGCCCGGGCCCGTCCTCTATCCCAGGATCCGGGCCGAGGCGGCGGTCCGGCTCGCGATCCTCGAGTTCGCGGACCACCGACCGAACGAGGCGCGGGCGTACCTGGAGCGGCTGCGCGCCGACGACATCGAAAAGGCGGTCCCGAAAGGCTGGGTCATCGGCCCGGACACCCTCGCCCAGCAGGCGGACGGGCTCCGGCACGGGGCGGCCCAGCTGCCGTCGACGAAGGCGGGGCGCTAGCCGAGCGCGGCCGGGAACCACCCCGGCATGAGGGCGAAGACGATCGTGACGACCCCGGCCACGGCCAGGATCGCGACCACGACCCGCTCGAGGACCTTCGGCTCGACCCGCGCCCCAAGCCGGGAGCCGATCAGCGAGGCCGTCGCGGCGACCCCCGCGAGGGCGAGCGCGGCCGCCACGGCGACGAGGACCGGGTTCTGGGTCGTCCCAACGAACAGGATCGTGAAGATCATCGTCGTGTCGCCGATCTCGAGGAGGAGGATCAGGAGGAACGCGGTCGCGAACGCCGAGCGGCCCTGCGGGGGCCGGCGGTTCGCCTCGGGGACGATGACCAGGTAGGCGGCGTACCCGAGGAGGAAGAACCCGCCGCCGAGCCGCAGGTAGACCACGTGGCCCCCGAGCGCGGCGAGGAGGGCCGTCCCGATGGCGACGGCGAGGAGCGTGGTGACGACGAAGGCGCTCGCCGCCCCCGCCCAGGTCGACCGGGGGTCCTGCCGGGCGGCGAGACCGATGAGGGCGAAGTTCGTCCGGTCGAGGAGCTCGAGGCCCCCGACCACCGCGAAGACGAGGACGAACTCGGCGAGGAGGTCGGCCACGGCGGGGCGTCCTCCGGCCTAGGCGAGGTGGAGGAGGAAGTCGTCGACGAGCCGTTCGCAGTACGCGCACCGCAGGACGACCGGCCTTCGTCGGGCGACGTCGAACTCGCTCTCGACCGGCTCCTTCTGGTTCGTGATGCAGCTCGGGTTCGGGCACCGGACCACGCCGACGATCCGCTCCGGGAGGTCGACGACCCGCTTCTCCCGGACCTTGAAGTCCTGGATGATCGAGATCGTGGCCGTCGGGGCGATCAGCGCGATCGCGTTGACCTTCCTCGGCGAGAGCTCCATGTTCTCGACCTTGACGATGTCCTTCCAGCCCAGCTTCTGGCTGCGGACGTGAAGGGCGACCGAGACGGTCGAGTCCTTGTCGAGGTCGTTGACGCCGATGATCCGGAGGACCTCGAGTGAGAGGCCGTTGCCGATGTGGTCGATGACGGTCCCGTTCTTGATCGGCGTGATCTTCAGTTCCCGCATGCGGCCGCTCACGCCGCCTTCCCGGTGAGGATGAGGGACAGGAGCGCCATCCGGGTCGGGACCCCGAGGAACGCCTGGCGGAAGTACGCCGCATGGGGGCTCCCGTCGACCTCGGGCGCGATCTCGGTCGTCCGGGGGAGCGGATGCATCACGATCAGCCGGGAGTTCGCGCCGGCGAGAAGCGCTGCATCGACCCGGTACGAGCCGGCGACCTTCGCGTACTCCGCTTCGTCGGCAAACCGCTCTCGCTGGATCCGGGTGACGTAGAGGACGTCGGAGTCCCGGACCGCCTGGTGCAACTGGTCGACCTCGGTGACCTTGGCGCCGAGATGGTCGAGGTCTTCCCGGACCTCTTCCGGGAGGGCGAGCGACGGGGGAGAGGCGAGGACGAGCTCCGCGCCGAAGACGGCGAGCGCGTGCGCGAGCGAGTGGACGGTCCGTCCGTACCGGAGGTCTCCCAGAAGAACGACCCGGAGCCCCGTCAGGGTCCCGAACGCCTCCTGCATCGTGGCGAGGTCGAGGAGCGTCTGGCTCGGGTGCTGGCCGGCCCCGTCGCCGGCGTTGATGACCGGCTTGTCGGACGCCTGGGCGGCGAGACGGCCCGCTCCTTCGTTCGGGTGGCGGAGGACGATCGCATCGCCGTACGCCGACAGCATCCGGGTGGTGTCGTAGAGGCTCTCGCCCTTCTTCACGGAGCTCGCGGCCGGGTCGGTGATCGAGGCGGTCCGACCCCCGAGCCGGAGCATCGCCGTCTCGAACGAGAGGCGGGTCCGGGTCGACGGCTCGAGGAAGGCGAGCATGAGGAGCTTCCCGGCGAGCTGCTGGCCGACCTTCGTCCCCTCGGCGTACGGGATCATCCGTCGGGTCCCCTTCAGGACCTCCTCGATCTCCTCGCGGGAGAGGTCCCGGATGGAGATCACGTCCCGGCCCTTGAGCCCCATCCGGTCGGCGGAACCGAGGGTGCAACATAATCGTTTGGCCAACCGAACCGACCCCCGCAACGGCCAAGCTCCGCGGTCGATGCGAACCTCGTCGTGCCGAACGCCCGGAAGAACGCGGTCGACGCGGGGCTGTTCGCGGTCGTCGCGGTCGCCTGGGGTCTGAACTACCTCTTCGTCCGGGAGGGGCTCACCCTTGCCTCCCCGCTCTGGCTGGCCGCGCTCCGGTCCGGTGTCGGGGCGCTGGCGCTGGCCCCGTTCGTGCTCACGCGGGCCCGACGGGCCACCCTGACGGCCGTCGACGTCCGGGACGCGCTCGCGATCGGGGTCCCGAACACAGCGGTCTTCTTCGGGCTCTGGTTTCTGGCCGCCCGTTCCGTGCTCCCGGGCGAGGCGGCGGTCCTGGTGTACACGTTTCCGCTCTTCGTCACCCTCCTGGCCGGGCCGGTCCTGGGGTCGTACCCCGGACGGGGGCAGATGCTGGCCGTGGCGTGCGGGTTCGGCGGGGTGGTCCTCGTCTCGCAGCCCTGGGCCGGGAGTGGAGGCAACTTGGCCGCCCTCCCGGTGGCCGCCCTCCTCCTCGGGGCGTTGTCCTGGGCGATGGGGACCGTACTGTTCAAGCGCCGGTTCGCCGGCCCGAAGGTGGCCCCCGCGAACGCCCTCCAGCTGGTCGGGGGGACGGTGGGACTTCTCCTCGCGGCCGCGTTCGTGGAGCCCACGGCACTTCCGACCGCGAGCGTCCCCCTGCTGGCGACGGTCGCGTGGTTGGGTCTCCTCGGGACGGCCGTCGCGTATGCGATCTGGTTCGACCTCCTCGACCGGACTCCCGCGAGCACGCTCAGCGCGTACACCTTCGTGGTGCCGCTCGTGGCCCTTCTGGCCTCCGCGTTCGTATTTGGTGAGCGGGTCGACATCGTGGAAGCAGGGGGGGTCGCCCTCGTGCTCCTCGCGGTGTTCCTCAATGGGAGGAGCCCGCGGTCCGACCGAACGGACACCGCCCGATCCCCGAACGCGGTCGACCTGGAGTAACGGTCGCTCGGAGGGGTCGGCCCCTCCGGGGGGGGCGAGAGTCGCGACCTATACAATCCACGCCGTGTAGTAGAAGTAGACCAGGTAGACCCCGACGATGATCAGGACGACGGCGCTGACCTTCTTGATCACGGGGGTATACGCCTTGAGCAGGTTCACGTACCGCTTCCCGGCCAGGGCCAGAAGGACCGTGACCACGATCATCAGCACGGCGGCGGTCAAGCTGTAGATCAGGATGTTGATCAGGCCGCCCAAGAGCCCGAGCGCGAGCCCGGCGATGATCGCCGAGAAGATGACCGGCGCGACGCAGCCGGCCGCGGCGGCGGCATATCCCATCCCGTAGCTGAACAACTTGAGGTAGAACCCCTTCCCGGACGTCGGGCCCTCGGCGATTGCCGGGTGAGCCGGGGGGTTCCCCCGGAGCCGTTGCCAGAGGGATTGGAGGGGCGCGACGATCCGCCAATACTGGATGTTGGTGAGCAGGAGGGCTCCGAGCCCTACGAGGATCGCCCCGACGACGATCAGGAGATACGGAATGTACCCGCTCACCGTGCTGGCGGCGAGGATGAGGGCGACCCCGACCAGCAAGAAGACGACGATCATCCCCAGCGCCGTTACCGACCCCGCGGCGACGGCCCGACGCGCCGCCCCTTTGTAGGTCGTTCCGTCCTCCGCGGTCGATTCGGACTTCGTGGCATTCAGCCCGAGGAAGAGCCCCATGTACCCGGGGAACATGGGGAAGGCACACGGGGAGAAGAACGTGGACACCCCGGCGATCGCCGCGAGCGAGAAGACGCTCACGGTCACGAGCGAGATCGGCGTGGCGGTTCCGGCGAGGGACGCCGCGATGCTCGACTGCAGCTGGCTCGTGCTCTGGGCCCCCGCCTCCTGGTAGACCACCCTCCCCTGCTTGTCGATCATCACGACGTTGGGGATGTCGCTGACCCCGTACGACCGCGAGACGGACAGGCTCGGCGTGTCCTGCGCCATCGTCCAGGTGATGTTGTTCTTCGCGTGGTACGCCTTCAGGGCGGGGATCGTGTCGCCGAATTGCGGCTCGATGTAGATGGACACGATCTGGACGTTCGTCGTCCCGGTCGCGTTGTAGTTCGTGTAGAGCGTTTTCAGGCTCTGCTCGACGATCTGGCACTCGCTGCACGAGAGGGAGGTGAACTCGATCAGCACCACCGAGTTGGTCCGGTAGTCGGTCAGATTGAAGTTCTGACCATAGATGGTCGTGAGCGAGAAGGTGGGAGCGAGCGGTTGGGTGGCGTTCCCCGCCTTCGCGGACGGGAGCACGAGGCCGACGTAAAGTCCCGTCGCGACGAGCGCGGCGACCACGACCAGGATGAGGACGACTCGACCCTTCCCCAGCTTTCCCCACCGGCCGGGCATCTACCCCTCGCGTGCAGCGGTGGACGAGGACGATCGACTCCGGCCGACTGGCTGACCACCCATCCCGAGCATGTCCACGGACCCTTCGGATCAGTTGGCGGGCCCCTGCGGGGGGGCGTCCGTTGTGGCGGGTACCGTGGCGGGTGTCTTGGCTTGGTTTGCCTTCCTACGGGAGGACACAAGGAGACCGATCGCCACGACAACGACCACCGCTACGACGATCGCCACGACCGAGATTCCCGCGGCGGTCCCCAAGAATCCGCCCCCGGCCGTTTGCGTACCGACAGGGGTCGGGAGGGTCGTACCGTTGGTGAGAGAGAAATCCTTGACCGTATTCTGCCCGGCGATCGTGACCGTGGTGCTGCTGCTTTGGTAGCCGCTCGCCGTGACCGCAACGCTGTAGGTGCCATTCGCCAAGCCGGGGAACGAGTAGGCTCCCGAGGCGTTGGTCACCGCCGAGGTTCCGCTGCCGGGGCTAAGGGTAACCTCCGCCCCCGCGAGTCCGCCATGAGTGGTCGCGCTCGAAACGACGCCCGTCAACGCGTAGACTGGGTTGACCACGGTCATCTCGAACATGAACTCCCCGATGACCGTCGTCGCGATCGTCAGGTTCGTGAACGAGTTCGGGACGGTCGGCTCGGTCACGTTCGTCCCGTTCGCGTAGTCGATGGTGATGTTGTATCCGGCCCGGACCCCGACCGTCATCCCGTTGTAGCTGGTCATCGGGCCCGTGGTTCCGGCGAACCAGCTCGCGCCGTGCGCCGTCATGAGGACCGGGGCGTAGCAAAGCGAATTCGTCAGCTGGCAGAAGGTGAAGTAGGCCATCGAGACATCGGATGGGTTCGCCAGCTCGAGGGAGACGGTGAACCCGCTCTGCTCGGTCGTGTTGTTCGACTGGTAGATCGCTTCGACACCCGTCCACGGAGCTGGGGCCGATTGCGCGGTCGTACCTCCCACGGAGAGAAGGAGGACCAGCCCGACAAGGGCGGCGATCGCCCATCGCCCGCTCCCGGAGCGGAGGGCTGCCGCCGCCGCCAATCTCCCGGTCGTTCCCATCATCCCCTACTTCCGGCTCCCGGTCCCCTTCTTGGGAAGGAGCGCGATCACGCCGAGGAGAGCGACAACGCCGACGGCCACCCCGACGATCGCAATCGTTTCATCGGTCGTAAGCCCGCCGGCGGAGCTCGAGGAGGTTCCCGAGCCGGACGGGACCGGCACGAGAGCGACGTTGATGGTCGTCACATTCCCGGGGGCGAGCGTGACGGAGGTCGTATTCGCCCGGTACCCGGGGGTCGTGACGTTCAGCGAGTAAATCCCGGGCTGGACTCGTTCGGAAAACGCTCCATCCACGACGGCAACGGCCGTTCCGTTCAGGGTCACTGTGGCGTTCGATGGGCTCACCGTACCTTGCAAGGTCGCCATCGTCAGCGCAAAGTCGACGGTGAACGAGACCGGCGCATCCGAGACCACCACCGGTGCGGTGGGCTCCGCCGTCGGAACGCGGGCGTACCAGTCGGTGCCGTAGGTGTAGTTGTACGACCCGTCCCCGAGATAGAGCGTCAAGGGAGCGCTCGTGGCCGAGGTGAAATTCATCGTATCGATCGAAAGCCACCATCCGATGCTGTCGGGGAGGCCCTGAGACGCAGCGGTCACGGAGCTGGCCGAGATCGCGCTCGTGTTCAGCGAGAACCCGCCGGCGTCCCCGGCATCGACCTCGTACCAGTAGCTCTGGCCAGCGACCAGATCCGACTCGACGTACTGGGTCGCCGACGTTTCCGTGAGCAACGCGTAGACTCCCGAGGGCGAGGCGGATTGGTAGAGGTAGTACAGTACGCCCCCCGCTCCGGTCGTTGGAGCGGTCCAGTTGATCGTGACCTCCTGTACCCCCGGGGTGATGGACAGGCCAGTCGGGACCGCTGGCGGCTCGAGGGGATTCACGACGATCGCAGTCGCACCGTACCCGGCGTACCCCGTCGCGGTCGCATTGGCATAGATGGGGATGGACTCCGTCGAGGTGACCGCCGGGGCCGTGAACGTCGAGGTGAACGTGCCGTTCGAGGCCGTGGTCCCGGTCGCCGGGCTGAAAGAGCCGCCGCCGGCCGAGGTCAAGTTGACCGTGGCTCCCGCGACGACCGCGTTGGAGCTGCTGTTCGTCACATGGATCGTGACGGTCGTGCTCGCCGCCGACGTGACCGTCGCTGGGCTCGCCTCGATAGCGGCGGTCAACGTCGAAACGGGCACCATGTTGGCGTTCTCGACGATCTTCGTCGAATTCTGCTGGATCAACGTGATGACGCTGAGGTTCTTCTCGTTCCAGGCGGCGTTCAGAGTGCCGGTCGCGTTGATCTCGGTCGTCTCGCCTGCCACGAGGCTCACGGGGTGGTTGACCAACGTTTCGCGGACCACGTTGCCGATGTCGTGGGGGCCGTACCCATTGCTCACGTTCTGCTTCCCGATGTACTCCATCAGGTACGAGACCGCGTTGTAGGTACCCGTGATCCCCGAGGTGACGTTCGCCTGCTCGGTCACGTTACCCGAGCTCACGGTAGCGCTCTGCGAGATGGAGACGTTGCCGGGGTACGCGGCCGCGCTCGAAATGTTCTGCAGATACCACGACCCCATCTGCGACGCCGAGTCGGTAGCCCCGCAGACCGAGGCGACCCCATCGAAGAAGACGTCAGGAAATCCGCAGACGTTGTAGAAGTTCCCCCGGTCGGTGGACGTCCCGTCCGCGGGCACGTAGTTCTCCAAGCACGAGCCTTCCCCGGGAGGGAACGCGCAGACGTGCAGTTCCGCGATGACGACCTTGCTGTGGCTCGTGTTCAAGTCGATGTGATAGAGCGCGTTCGATTCGGCGGGGCAGTGAATGCACCAGACCGCCGTGAACGTCTCGATCAACACGGTCCGCGGGAACGTGGTCATGGGGGTCGGAGTGGCGGGGGTCGCGTCGGCGACGACGGGCCCCACGGAGGCGGCTGTGGTCCGAGCCGGGGTCGGAGCGACCGCGCTGGCCGGCCCAGCGAGCTGGGTGGGCGCCGACAGGAGGATCGCCATCACGAATACCGACACCAACACCGCCGCCACGCCAACTTTCTTCATGTTTCGTTCCTTGCTCGAATCTTCGTACTCGTCGAATCGCCCTTCCGTCGCACTATATGGCCGTTCCGGAACCCGGCCGCTGCTCGATTGCGCCCGTTCGGCGCGATTTCGCAAGCGACGTCAGGTCCGCGGCAGGACGGAGCGCGGGGTCGTGCCGAGAGGCACGGATCGATCCGCTCGAACGGGATCGGGACACATCCTCGGCTTTTCGTTCGGCCATTCCGTTAGTCGGGCGACGGCCTAGAGGACACCAATACTTAAGGGTCAAGGACGAGATTCTCTTCGATTTTTCCGTCGTGGGGCGGGCGCTCGTGCCGGGTTCCGGGTCGCGGCCCGTGGCAATTGCCGGCCCCACCCGCCGCGGGGACCATGTTTCTCGTCCCGAGGACGAGGCACGGAAGCGGCCGAGCCGGAGAAGGTCGGGGGCAAGATCGCCCGTTGCAGGACGTGCGGTGGACCGGACCGGGCTTCCCGGGCGCCGACGGCTGCTAGTCCCGGAACAAAGAGCCACCCGACCCGAGGCGAATGCCGACGGCAAGCTGCCAGAAAATCCCCGTCGGTCGAATCCGGGCGTCTCCGCATCGCCATCGGCGCAGCGTGCAGCGGATGAGGCGCACCGAACCGATCGGGAGACCTGCGACGGCGTCCCGAGTCATTCGACCAGGCCGCTTTCACCGGGTGCGTGCTGGAGTCGCCAGATCCCGTGGAAGACCGTTCTCCAACCCAAGGACGAGGGGGTGCGCTACCGAGCGAGGGAATTGGGCAAGAGGCTTCACGGTGACCGCACGAGGTGGGGCAATAACCGGCCGACTTTTACGTCGGCCGGGCCAGGTCGCAGTAGTAAGCCCCACTACCACTGTGAAATGTCGGTCTGAGCCTCGACCGAACCCCGGCGGGAGGACCACGCGGCCGACGGTGGCGCTGCCTGAAGAAGGCCGAGGTAGAGACATCGCGGCGTCTGGCGACCTCAGGGCCCGAGCGACTCGGATGGTATCGGTCGCACGTCGGACGAGGTGTCGGAACGCCAGGACAATTCCAAAGCCGAGTAGCCCTAGTCCTACGAAGAAGAGAATGTCCGTGGGGACCCACTCGCTCGGAAAGGACAGGGCCAGAACGATGCCGGCAGCCGCAAGGCCCATGCCTAGGAGTAAGAACACGAATGCCTGATTCACGGCCCGAAAGGCGGTCTCTTGGAATCGCCTGAGAGCCCGAGGATCGCTCGCACCCATCCGAGTCTTCCGGCGACGGTCCGCCTTCTATAAGGGACCTCCGCCAAATCGGCGACCGTCACGCGCGGAGGTCGCGGAGTCGCTGGAATCCGAAGACGGTGATGATCCCGCCCGCGACCGAGAGCAGCACGCCGACCGCGAGAAGTCCGAGGAACAACGCCAAGGTCGAGGCCGACCCAGGCGCCACGCAGCTCGTGCTCGCGAGGCACGCGTCGAACGCCGCGAACCACTCCGCGACAATCGCGGAGATGGTCAGCCCGACCGCGAGGAGGATGGCCCCGGTCGCGAGCAGCCGGGGGGTCATGCCCGGTTCCGGTCGCGGTGGATCGTTCGGCGAGTGGGGGCTCGGCGTCGTTGGTTTCGGATGCGGTCGAGCATCTTGCTCCCTCGTGGGGAGAGGGAGCAAGGGCGAGGAATCGAGGCTCACACGCGGGGGGGACCCCGAGCGAAGCGAGGGGGAGGACCCGCGGTCGGACGCGGTCTGGTTCGGGGAACCGATATCTAGAGCTGGACCCCTCCCAATCGCGTTCGGACTCGATGGCGCTCCTCCGAAGGCTCTGCCTTCCGCTCTTCGTTCTCGCGCTCCTTGTCTCGCAGACCGGAATTGCTACCCTTGAAGTGGGCGACGGCCACGACCCGACTGGTTCCGCGCTCCCGACCGGCGCCCGGTCGGTGGGATTCGAATCTGGGTTGAGCCCGAGGCACCCTGGATCGGCTCTGGGCCGTTCTTCCGGCTTGCTGCATGACTTCCTGACTTCGCCAGGGCAGCGGTCATACTCAGCTACCGTGACCGGGCCGGGCTATGTCTCAAAGACGGTCGTCCTCTACAACGAATCCGTTCAGCCAGGGACCGTGCCTGCCTACCCCGTTTCGGGTGTGGATGCACTAGCGCTGGACACGGCCAACCATCACCTCTGGGTTGTCGGGTACAACCTCGGTTCGTTGAACTTGACCACTGGGCTGGAGGATATGGGCGAGCTCGGGGGGACGTACTCGACGAGTGCGACCCACCTGCTCTACGTGCCCTCCACCGACCAGATACTCGAGATGTTCGTCACCGGGGGTAACGTCTCAGTTTACTGGGCGAACAACGGGACGTACGTTCGAAACCTGACGCTGCCTGGCGGCCCATACGATGCCTCCTTCGATCCCGCGACCAAGGACATTTTCCTCGTGAATCAGGGCGGCAACAATGTCTCGGTGATGAACGCGTCCAGCCTGACCACTGCGAAGTGGGTCACCGTTGGCTCCAGCCCCCAGCAGGCGGCCTATGATCCACTCGACCACGCGATGTTCGTGTCGGTCTCCGCGGGGCACGTTTCCATCATCAACGATACCAACCTCACGGTCACCGCGGTCCCGCTCCCTCAGACCAGCGGAGGAGGCTCGGGGGATCCCACCGGACTGGTGTATGACCCCGCGAACGGATCGGTGCTCGTTTCAGAGTACAACCTCGGACGCCTTGCCGTGCTGAACGCTTCGACCGGGGCCTACGAGATGCTCGTCAAGACGCTCGCCTATCCCGGCTACTTGGCGTACGATGGTGCGAACGGCGGAGTCTACGTCCTCAATTGGTTTGGAGACAGCCTGAACATACTGAACTCGACACTCGCGTCCGTATCGAATGGTTCCGCGAGTGCAACCGCACCGCCGGTCTACGACCCCGCTGACGGCTGGATGCTGGTCGCCGCGGGCGGTGTTGAGCGGTTCAACGCATCCTCAGACGTCCGAATCTCCAGGCTCCTTCCCTCGCAACAGGCTCCTTGGGGTATGGCGTATGACGCGACGAACTCCTCGGTCTTCGTCGTCGGATCTTCGGGACCCTCGTCGAACGCAGGAGTCGTGAGCGCTTGGAACTCCTCGACGGGAGCGTTCGAGGGCTCACTCGGCTTCAACGAGACGAACGAACCCGTCGACGCGGCGTATGATTCCGGCACGGCCGAGGTCTACGTCTCGGACCAGGGCAGCAGCTGGATTGCCGCGTGGAACGCGACTTACCCCTACGCTCTTGTAAACCAGACCTACGTCGGCGAGAACCCGACCGGGATGGCCGTCGACCCGCGCCGGGACAGACTCGTAGTGGCCGAGGTGCAGTCCAAGAACGTCGAGGTTCTAACTGCATCGAATCTGTCTGTCGTCGCGAACGTAACGGTCGGCTGGAACCCTACCGACGTGGTCTACGTACCAATCACCGACCAATACTACGTGGCCGATTCCGGGTCCAACAACCTCTCGATAATCAACGCCTCCACGCTCAACGTCATCACCAATGTGTCGGTTGGCGGTTGCCCATTCGACGAGACGTATGACTCCGCAAGCCAGACAGTCCTAGTGACCGATTCTTGCACGAATAGCGTGACCGCCGTGAACGTCACGACTCACGCGGCACGTAGTGTACCGGTCGGCGGCTCGCCCGAGGGGGTCGCCTTCGACTCGGTGACGGGGGGATCTACGTCGCGAATCTCTACTCGAACAACGTCACCGTCTTCAATGCCTCGAGTTTGAGCGTCGTGAACAACATCACGGTCGACGGCGGTCCGAGTGACGTTACGGTGAATCCGACGTCAGGTCGGGTCTACGCGGCGGACTCGAACGATGACACGCTGGGGTTCATCGACCCCTGCCCCACGCCGTCGTGCTTGTCGATTACATCATTCCAGGCTGCTCCCGCTTCCTTCCTCGTGAGGGGAGGGACGAATTTGACCACCGAGCTAGATTACGCAGTCGGAAAGCCGACCTACGCCTATACCGGGTTGCCGCCTGGTTGCGCCTCCGCAAACCGATCTGTCCTCTTCTGCCGCCCGACGACTTCGGGAAATTTCACGGTCGAGGTCAACGTCTCCGATCAGACTGGCAAGACCGTGCACGCGAACTTGACTCTGTCCGTCGAGAGGGTCTACTACGCCGCGACCTTTTCGGAGACCGGCCTCCCCGCCGGGACGAACTGGTCGGTCGATCTGAACGGGACGGTCGAATCGTCCCTGACATCCTCGCTCGGCTTCCGCGAGCCGGCGGGAGCGTATCCCTACTCCGTCGGAGCGCCTGGCGGATACGCTGCGACGCCGCAATCTGGGAACCTCACGGTCAACTCCTCGAGCACGACTGTGGTGATTGCATTCGCCCCGGCGACCTTCGTGGTCCTGTTCGAGGAGGATGGGCTGCCGGGCGGGACGGAATGGTGGCTCGATATCACCGGCGGGACACGCGCCTCGTCTGATACGAGTACCCTTTCGTTCGAGGAGGTGAACGGCACCTACCACTACTCGGTGGCCGCTGCAAATCGGACCTTCTCCGCCGCGGGCGGATCGTTTAGGATCAACGGAACCGGATACTCCCAGACCGTCCAGTTTACCCGGGTAGACTACACTCTCTCGTTCGTGGAATCCGGCCTCCCGCCGGGGACAGCTTGGTCGGTGGCCCTGAGCGAGAGCTCTGCTCCGTCATTGTCGACTACGAATACGGTAGCCTTCCGCGTGCCGAATGGAACGTACACGTACGAGATCGCGGGAGTTCAAGGCTGGAGTACGCCCCAGTACACCGGACGGGTCCAGGTGCTGGGCCAGGGAACTCCCACGATTATCCCGTTCTCGCAGGTGACCTACCGCGTCACGTTGACGGAGGTTGGCCTCCCTGCCGGTACCGAGTGGTGGGCGAACGTGAGCGGCGGCGGACCGTCCGTCTCGTCCGCGACCCCGCAACTCAGTTTTGCCGAGCCGAACGGAACGTTCCGATACATCCTGTCCACCACCGACAAACGAGAATCCGCTCCCCCGGGAAGCGTCACGGTTCAAGGCGGCTCGAACTCGACGACCCTGCAATTCTCTGACGTCTCCTTCTCGGTCAGCTTCAACGAGACCGGACTGCCAAACGGGACAAGCTGGTCGGTGGTTCTGAACGGTTCCACCATCACCGGGGTTGGCGTCCTCGACGTTGGGGGACTGGTCAACGGAACGTACGAATTCTCGGTGTTGCCGATTGTCAACTACAACGCGACACCTGCAAACGGTCCGTCGTCGTCTTCGGTGCCCCAACTTACCGGTCGATCGAGTTTCAGGCATACCAGGTTTGCTGCGCGCCCTCCGCCCACACCGCCCCGGCCAGCTTCTTGGGCTTGCCCCCCGTTGAAGGGTATGCGCTCGTGGGCGGCCTGATCGCCGTGATCGTCGGCGGGACTCTGGTTTACCTGTAGCGTAGGCGACGGGACCCCGCGCCCTGACCTCGAGCCGGACGCACTGCAACTCTCCGTGGGGACCCGCGAGCGGAGCGAGGGGGAATCGACGTGAAAGCGCCTCTATCCACCCATCTCCCCTCTCCGGGAGATGTGAATCCGGGCCTGGGCGGCCGAGCGGGTCCCTGCGCTCGAGCGCTCCGGGGAGTCTGGCCGCCCCAACGACGGGTCCATCTGTGCCACCGGCCGCGAGGGCCAGGACGCACGTACAGGAGGGTGTCGAGACCCGGGCCCGGGTTCGCAAACCCAAGGAGGAGGTAAACAACGTGAACGCCCAGTGAGAGGCTTCGACGACGCCGAACTATCTGCGACCGTGTGGGCCTCGATGTCCACAAGGGCTCCATCACCGCGACTCGGATGGAGCCCGGAAGGAAGGTCTCGAAGACCTGGACCCTCCCCACC
>CAWDQO010000004.1:0-13374 GCA_963804525.1 uncultured Thermoplasmata archaeon
GGTGTGGTATCGGCCCTCGATCTTCTCGAACGCCGGACCGTGCCCCGAGCCGCTGACGAACGGCCACGCGCGGAACGTCGGGTGCGACGCGAGGACCTCCGCCTGGTCGTGCGGGAGGTGCATCCAGCTCGTCCGGGGGCCCGAGCGGCCCTCGCGGACGTAGATCACGGTCGCGCCGAGCCGGCCCTGGTCCACGATCGGACGCCGGAAGGCGGACCACGGGACGAACTGGGTGTCGAGCGTGGAGGAGAAATGGACCCCCTCGGGGTCGATGCCGATCTTTCGGACGTCGACCGCCACGCTCGTGAGGCCTCCCGCGACGAGGAACGCGATCGACCCGACGAGGACCCAGACCCACGGGAGCGGGGGTGTCGCGAGGGCATGGCCGAGGTCGCCCCCCACCGCGACGGCGGTCGCGACGGCGAGGTTCGTGAGCGGGAGCACGCAGGCGCCGACGACCGCGGCGAACAGGTAGATCGACCCGACCGCCCGCCGTCGGACCCAGACGATGCCGCCCGGGACCCGGATCGTCGGATCGGTCGAGCGGGGGAAACGGCGGGAGGATCCCAGTGGGTCGCGCCGATTCCCCTGTCGCGCTCGCCATCGCCATCGCTCCGACCGGGTGGCGTCTCCCCGCCCCGGGACCCCCCCCCCGATCAAGGCCTGCACTGCTTCAAGAGGTTGCGCACCGGTCCGAGCCCATGGCAGCCCTCGGCCCGGGCGCCTGGTGCTCCTCCCGCGGCGGCCGTCAGGCTCTTGAGCCGCACCGCGGTCGCCGCTGCCGATGGGCTCGGACGACGACGGGATGCGGGAGATCCTGACGACGGCCGAGACGGTCGCCGTCGTCGGCCTCTCCGATAAGCCCGACGGGACTCCCACCAGATCGCCCGGTACCTCCAGTCGGTCGGCTACCGGGTCGTCCCGGTCAACCCCGTCGTCGCCGAGGTCCTCGGCGAGCGGTCGTACCCGGACCTCGCGAGCATCCCGGTCGACGCTCGCATCGACATCGTCGACGTGTTCCGCCGGTCCGACCAGGTTGGACCGGTCGTGGACGAGGCGATCGCCCGGGACGCGCCGGTCGTCTGGATGCAGCTCGGCGTCACGAACGCCGAGGCGGCCGGGACGGCGCGGGCCGCGGGGCTCGTCTGCTACGAGGACGTCTGCATCATGGTCCAGCACAAGCGGTTGGACATTCCCCCGAAGCGGAGACCCGCCTGGTCCCCATGGCGAGCGCCAGCCTCCCCCCACCCGTCCCGCGAGCGGAACCGCTTGCCAAACCGGCCGCGCCCCCCCGCACGGGGGCGGTCGACGACCGGGGGGTCGTCCGACGGGCCGACGTTCGCACGGCGCGGTGGACGCTGACGGGGACGGCGAAGGTCACCGGGACCGTCGACGTCGACACCGGGGTCCTGAACGGGACGGCGTCGGTCGGCGGCAAGTTCTCGGCGGGAGACCTCCGGGTCCACGGACGGCTCGACGTTGTCGGGGACGCGGTGGCGAAGCACCTCCTCGCGGTCGAGGGGTCGGCCCGGTTCGCCGGTCGGCTCTCCGCCGGCGACGTCGACGTACGCGGTACGCTCCGGGTTGAAGGGGCGTTCGACGTCGACCGGTCGGTCCTGTGGCGCGGCGGCCTCGAGCTCGGCGGCCCCCTCACCGCGTCCCGGCTGGCCGGCGAGGGGAGGGTCGAGGCACGGAAGGAGATCCGCGCGAAGGAGCTCGACCTCGTCCTCGAGAGCCCGTCGACGGCCGCCGCGATCCGGGCCGAGACGGTCCGGGTCCGCTCCCGGCGGAAGTTCCTCGCTCCGTCCGCGTCGCTCGAGGTCGAGCGGATCGACGCCGACCTGGTCGAGCTCGAGGACGTCCACGTGGAGTACCTCCGGGCCTCGCGGATCGTCGCCGGGGCCGGCTGCCGGATCGCCCGGTACGACGGGACCGTGGTCCGCCAGCACGCGAGCGCCCGCCTCGGACCGTCGTCGGTCTCGCTGCCGCCGCGCGGCCTCTCCCGCTAGGCGCGCACCCCGCCCGCAGCGGGCTCTTTTTATGGGCCGGGCGACACCCGCGACCATGGCGGCGGGGGAGGCAGAGCCCCGCCCCACCACCGTCCAGTTCCACGAGATCGCCCGCCGGGTACGGGAGGACCTGGGAGACGAAAGGGGTCCCCGAGCTCACCCTGGCCGGGAACCCGGGAGGCCCGGTGTTCCGATTCACCGAGGGGCCCCCGACGGCGAACGGCGCGCCCCACGTCGGCCACGTGATCTCCCGGACGCTGAAGGACGTCCATCTCCGATACCACCGGCTCCGCGGCGACCGGATCGTCTCGCCGATGGCCGGATGGGATTGCCACGGCCTCCCGGTCGAACTCGAGATCGAGAAACGGCACGGCCTGAAGTCGAAGCGCGACATCGAGGCGTACGGCGTCGGCCGGTTCTGCGACGAGTGCCGCGCGAGCACCCTCGAGGTCGCGGCGGTGTGGGAGGAGATGAGCCGCCGGCTCGGCTACTGGCTCGACTACCGCCGGCCGTACCTCACGATGAGCGCACCGTACATCGAGAGTGTCTGGTGGTCGCTGAAGGAGCTCCACACGAAGGGGCTCCTCGAGAAGGGGCACTACGTGCTCCCGGTACTGCCCGCGGTGCGAGACCCCGCTGTCCTCCCACGAGGTCGCGCAGGGATACAAGGAGACGACCGACCCATCGGTGACCGTCCGGATGCGGCTCCGGTCGAAGGCGGGCGGACCGCCCCGGTCGGTCCTCGTCTGGACGACCACGCCGTGGACCCTCCCCTCGAACCTTCTCGTCGCGGCGCGGGCGGGCCTCGCGTACGTCGGCGTGCGGGGCGCCGACGGGGGGAGGAGATTCTCGCCGAGACGGCGCTCGCCCGGTACTTCCCCGCCGGGACCGAGGTCGTCCACCGGTACCGAGGGCGCCGAGCTCGCCGGCCAGCAGTACGAGCCTCCGTTCCCGTTCGCCGGGGGGACCTCGGGGCGCTACCGGGTCGTCCTCGACGACATGGTCTCCGACGCGGAGGGGACCGGGTTCGTCCACATCGCCCCGAGCTTCGGCGTCGACGACCAGCGGGTCGGCGCGCGGGAGGGCGTCGGGGTGTACGACCCGCTGGACAGCCGCGGCGTGTTCACGAAGGCGGTCCCTCCGGTCGTCGGAAAATCGTTCAAGGCGGCCGACCCGATCCTCACCAAGGACCTGGCCGACCGCGGACTGCTCGTCGCCCAGGGGTCGGTCCGGCACACCTACCCGTTCTGCTGGCGGTGCGGCAACCCGCTCATCTACCGGGCGATCGACTCGTGGTTCGTCCGCACGAGCCGGTTCACCGAGCACCTCGTCCGGAACAACCAGGCCGTCGGTTGGGTCCCCGAGCACCTCCGGGACGGCCGGTTCGGCAACTTCCTGACCGAAGCGAAGGACTGGGCGCTCTCGCGGAACCGGGTACCGGGGTACCCCGCTCCCCGTCTGGGTCTGCCCGGTCGGCCACGCGACGTGCGTCGGCAGCTTCGCCGAGCTCGAGCGGCTCTCCGGCCACAAGCTCTCCGACGGGTTCGACCCGCATCGGATGGGGGTCGACCCGATCCGGTTCCCGTGCTCGGTGTGCGGTGCCGAGGCGAAGCGGGAGCCGTACACGATCGACGGGTGGTACGACAGCGGCGCGGCGCCGTTCGCGCAGTACCACTACCCGTTCGAGCCCGGCCCATTCGACCCGGCGGCCCCGCTCGACTTCGTCGCCGAGGGTCTCGACCAGACCCGAGGGTGGTTCTACACGATGCTCGTCCTCTCGACCGGCCTCTTCGACCGTCCCGCGTACAAGGTCGCGATCGCCAACGGGCTCGTCCTCGACGACTCCGGCCAGAAGATGAGCAAGTCGAAGGGGAACGCCGTCGAGCCGCTCGGCCTCCTTGCGAAGTACGGCGGCGACACGGTCCGGTGGGCGTTCCTCACCGCCGACTACACCGAGCCGACGAAGTTGCGCGAGGCCGACATCGGCCCGGGCGCCGCGCGCGTGCTCGGGACGCTCCTGAACGTCTACGCGTTCTACCACGACAACGCCGCCGCCGACGGGCTCAAGCCCGCGCGCGACCCCCCGCGCCCGGCGGGACTCCTCGACCGGTGGCTCCTCTCCCGCCTCGACGGGACGGTGCGGGACACGACCGCCGCGCTCGACGCCTACGACCCGCGAAAGGGGGCCGCGACGATCCGCGAGTTCGTCGACGACCTCAGCACGTGGTACCTCCGGCGCTCGCGCCCCCGGTTCTGGTCGGACGCCGACCCCATCGACCGGCGCGCGGCGAACGACACCCTCTCGTACGCCCTCGGCGTCACCGCCCAGCTCCTCGCCCCGTTCGCCCCGTTCTTCGCCGAGCACCTTCACCAGGAGCTTTACGGCCTCGGGTTCTCCGACCCGACGGCGTCGGTCCACCTGACCCGGTGGCCGGGACCGACCGGCCGGTTCGACGGTCCCCTCAACCTCGGGATGGACGCGCTCCGGGCCGAGGTGGAGGTCGGGCGAGAGCTTCGGCAACGGGCGGTCGTGAAGTCCCGGATCCCGCTCGAGACGTTCGTCGTCTTCTCCGACGCCCTCGCGCCGCTCGGGACCGCGGGCGACCGGATCGTCGCCGACGAGCTGAACGTCCGCGTCGTGGTCCGCCTCCCCCCCGCCAACGCGACGCAGTTCCCCGAAACGATGTACGTCGTCCGTCCCGCGAAGGACGGGGTCGCGTACGCGATCTCGGCGAAGCCGACCGCGGAGCTCCACCGGGAGGGGCTCGTCCGCGAATCGCTCCGGAGGCTCCAGCAGGTCCGCAAGGAGATGGGGCTCGCCTTCACCGACCACGTCACGCTCACCGTCTTCGCCGACCCGGACCTCCGGACGGCGCTCGAAGAGGCCCGGGAGAAGGTCGCGACCGACCTCCAGGCCGACGCGGTCGAGTTCCGGTCCGAGCCGCCGGCCGCGGAGGCCGGGTTCCACGATTGGGAGATCGAGGGGATGCGCCTCACGGCCCGGCTGGTCCGCACCGCCACGTAACCGACCGGTCGCCCCGGGTCGGTGGTCCCGTTATGGGGGCGGACGCGTGCGGGACTCGATGGTCGCGCCCGACGCCCCCGCCGCGCTCCCGTCCGTCGGTCGGCTGACCGCGACGACGGTCCGGAGGACGGTCGTCATCGGCCGCCTCTACCTGGGCATCGGGGCGGGGATGGCGCTGGTCCTGGCCCTCATCCTCGTGCTGAGCGCCCACCCGACCACCTTTCAAACCGTCTTCCCGCTCGAGCTGCCGCTGTTCTCCGTCCTCGGCTCGACGGGCGGCCTGATGACGTTCACGAGCGACCGCACGAAAGGCGTGTTCGAGTACCTGATCTGGTACGGGATCCGCCCCCGGACGCTCTTCCTGAACGGGCTCGCGTCGACCGCCGCGATGACCTCGGTCATTCTCGGACTCGGCCTCACCGTCGGGCTCGGGGCCGCCGTGGCCCGGGGGGTTCCGGTCACCTCGGGGCTCGAGATGTCCCTCGCGCTCTACACGATCCCGGTGAGCTACGGGGCGGCGTTGTTCACCACGATGGTCGGGATGGCGTGGGCCGCGATCTCGACCCCGCGGGCCGGCATGAACAGCCCCGTGGGGCTCGCCCCGATGGTGGGGGTCGCCCCGGTGCTCTTCGTGCTCCTCCTCGCGGAGACCGCGCCCCCGTCGCAGTACTACGACTTCACCGGGGTCGGCGCGCTCGTGATCCTCGCCGCGACCGTCGGGCTGCTGGCGATGTCTGGGCGGCTCATGGGGCGGGAGCGGTTCCTGTCACCGCTGTGAGGAGGGAAGCTCGAAATGTCGATGGCGTCCGAACCGGCCCTTCCCGGTCGACCTGCCGTCGCGGGGGGGCGGCACCGCATCGAACTGCGCTCGGTCAGCGCGGGGTACCACGGCCACCGGGTCCTGACCGGCGTCTCGTTCGTGATCGAGACACCTGCGATCTACGTCGGTACTCGGCCCGAACGGGGCCGGCAAGACCACCCTGTTCCGGACCCTGGCCGGGATCCTCGAGCCGTACTCCGGTTCGGTCGAAATCGACGGGACCCGGATGGGTCGGGGCGGGGCGCGGGCCGGAATCCAGTACCTCTCCCACATCGACGGGATCCCCGACGGCCTCCGCGTGGAGGAGGCGCTCCGGTTCTATGCGACGGTGGAGGGGGTGGGCGACCGCGAGGTCGACCGGGTAATCCGCATGCTCGGGATCGCCGAGCTTCGGACCCGGTACTTCTCCGAACTGAGCGCGGGCCAGAAGAAGCGGGTCTCGATCGGACGGGTCTTCCTCCAGGAGCGGGGGATCTACCTCCTCGACGAGCCGACCGCGAACCTCGACCCGAAGCTCTCCCGGGAGATCCGGGACCTCGTCCTCGCGCTCAGCAAGGACGACCTCGTCCTCTACTCCTCGCACAACCTGTTCGAGGCGAAAGAGATCGGCAAGTACGTGCTCGCGCTCCGGGACGGGAAGGTCGGGTACTTCGGGCTCCTCAGCGACCTCCGACCGGCGAAGTACATCATCGGGATCCGGGCCGACGGCGCCGAGGGGATCCTTCCGTCGACGTCGAAGCAGGGCGAGTACTACCTCCAGGAGCTGGCCGGACCCGAGGAGGTCCCGAACCTCGTCGCAGAGCTCGCGGCGAAAGGGGTCCGGATCCGCGAGGTGAAGGAGATGGGGAACCCGCTCGAGGACCTGTTCGCCTAGGGGAGCCGGGGTCGGACGACCGGCCGGCCTACCGGCTCGGAACGAGCGGGACGGGTCGGACTGGGCCGTCCGGCGACTCCTCCTCGAACAGCTCGGCCGAGAACCTCCGGATCGTCGTCCCGGCCCGCCGCCACGCATCGGGGGGCAGACCGGCCTTCTCGCAGGTCTGCGCGAGGAACTCCTCCGGGCCCCACCCGGTACTCGACGGCCACCTGCGGCAACAGGAGCCCGCTCGCCCCGGACCGGTCCACGATGAGCCCATCCCGCCCGACGACGACTTGGCCGGGCAGACCGGCCCGCGGTTCGCTCGCCACGACGGTCGGGACCGTCAGGATCGACACCTCGAGGGTCACCCCCGCCATCTCCTCGGCTGCGACGGGCGGAAACCGGGGGTCGTCGACGGCGGCCGCCCAGGCGGCCCGGGGGATCGCGACGCGGAGGGGGTAGACGGGGCTCGGGAATCCAATGCAGCCCCGGAGCGCGTTCGTGGGGTGCCGGCGGATCGTCACGAACACTCCCCGAGGCTCGGCGAAGACGGCCGGGAGGTCGGTGTCCCGGAACGGAGCCGCCGCGTCGCGACGGTCGGGATGGGCCAACCCCGCCAGGATCGCCGCCCGGGCGAGCCGTACCGCCGCCGTGCCCTCCCCGGGAGCGACCATCGAGCGGGCAGCTGCCCCGTCGGCATAACGCGGCCGCCGCCGGCGCGCCGGGACCGTTTTATAGGGCACCGAACGTCCCGCGGCGCCCCGTATGCCGTTCCCTGAGGCCGTCCACCGGTTGCTGGACAAGAAGATCTGCATGAACTGCTCGGCCCGGAACCCCCCGAAGGCCGTCCAGTGCCGCAAGTGCGGCTACCACGGACTCCGCCCGAAGTCGCGCGAGCGGTCGGGGAAGACCCAGTAGGCCGGGGCCCGCCCGACTACGTCGGGGGCACCGGCGGGCCGCGCCCCATCGCGAGCCGCTTGCGGACCAGGAACACGAGGTTGCGCCGCCCGTCCCGCCAGCTCGAGAGCTTCGGCGCCCCCCACCGCTCGGCGTAGTGGATCGGGACCTCCTCGAACCGGAACCCGTTCAGGAGCACCTCGAGCTTCAGCTCCTCGCTGAACGCCATCCCGTCCTGGGTCGCGCGGACCCGCGCGAGGACCGAGCGACGGAAGACCCACATCCCGCTCTGGCTGTCCGAAAGGGTCCCCCCCGCCGGCTTGAGGTACCGGTGGTAGGCGATCTTCAGGACAAAGTTGAGCGCCCAGTTCCCGACCCGGTGCTCCCGGGTCATCGCCTTCGCGTCGAGGAGCTTCAGGCGGTCGCACGTGAGGAAGTCGATCCCCTCGTCGAGGATCTTGCGGACCAACCGGGGGATCTCCTCGACCGGGTAGGTGGCGTCCCCGTCGGCGGTCGCGATCACCTCCCCGGAGGCTTCGGCGAACCCGGTCCGGTACGCGCGGCCGTACCCGGCCGGGGCTCGGGGATCACTCGGGCGCCCGCGGCCCGCGCGGCGTCGGCGGTGCCGTCGGTCGACGCCCCGTCGACGACGAGGACCTCCCAATCGAGCGGGTCGTTCGGGAACAGCCTCGGGTTCGCCTCGGCCGCCGCCGCCCGGAACGTTTCGAGGACGTGGCCAATCGACGACGCCTCGTTGAGCGTGGGCACGACCAGGGTGGCCCGCATCGGACGCGCGCCCACGCGCGCGCTTCGCTTAAGCGGTTCGACAGGCTCGCTCCGGAGTGCGGCTCCCCCCCTTCCGGCGGGCACCCGGTGGGGGAACTTTCCGACGACCGCCGACACGGGGATCTGGGCCCGGTCCACGACCGTGAACGGTCTCTTCGGGGGCCTCGGAACGGCACTCTTCGCGGTCATGACCGACCTGCGGAAGGTCGTCCCGCGCGAGATTCGGACGGTCGACGCGACGGGGTCGGACCCGACGAGCCTCCTCGTCGCGTTCCTCTCGGAGCTCGTCGCGCTCGAGGACACGGAGCGGTTCGTCGCCCGGCGGGTCGTTGCCCGGGTCGCCCTTCGCCCGACGCCGACTGCGCGCGGGACGGTCTACGGCGAGACGTGGGACGCGGCGCGGCATCTTCGACGGAAGGAAGTGAAGGCCGTCACCCTCCACGGGCTCGCGGTCCAGCTCCGGCCGCCCCGGGCCCGCGTGATCCTCGATATCTAGCGGGCCGGCCGCCCACATATCCTCCTTCGGGATGGGTCCCCCATGGCCGCCGAACCTCTCCCCGCGATCGTGCTCACCAATCCGCGGGTCCTCGTCCGCGAGTTCCCCCGGTCGTGGGCGTTCTACACGAAGGTCCTCGGCCTCGGGGTCGTGACCGGCGACGGCACACCGCCGTACGGCGAGGTCGGCACGAAGGACCATTTCGTCGGCCTCTTCCTGCGGAGCGGGATGGACGCGGAGCTCGGGCCGCCGGTCACGGCCCCCCGTCCGGACAACCGGGTCTCGCTCGTATTCGAGGTCCCGGACGTCGACCTGCTGCACGCGCACCTCGTCCGGCTCGGGGTCGAGATCCTTGCCCCGCCGACCACCCGCCCGCTCTGGGGGCTCCGAACGGTCCATCTGAGGGACCCGGACGGCAACCTGATCGAGCTGGGAACCCGGGTCCCGCGCGCCGACGGCCCGCGAACTTAGGGCATCCGCTCGCCGAGCGCCGTCAGGGCGGCGCCGGGGACCGGGAGCTTCCCGGCCTTCGCGAGGATCCGCTCGAGCGCGGCGAAGGTGACGAGGAGGTCCGGCCAGTCGGCGATCCCCATGTGGCCGATCCGGAAGATCTTCCCCTTGAGCGACCCCTGGCCGCCCTGGACCGCGACGTTGTACCGGTCGAGGAGCGCCTTGCGGACGTCCTTGTCCTCGAGGCCCGGCGGGTTCCGGAGGGCGGTCACGGTGTCGGAGGCATACGCCCGGTCGGGGAACAGTTCGAGGCCGACCGCGTCGCACGCGGCGCGGGTCGCCTCGGCGAGCCGGTGGGTCCGGGCGAGCCGCCCCTCGAGGGTCTCCTCCTTCAGGAGGAGGAGCGCCTCGCGCAGCGCAAGGAAGAGGGGGACCGCGGGGGTCCACGGCGTGTCGTTCTGGGCGATCGATTTCACGTGCTCCCCGAGGTCGAGGTAGAACGACCCCGGGCGCAACTCGCTCCGGGCCCGCTCGGAGAGGTGGACCATCGCGAGGCCGGCCGGGGCGGCGAGCCCCTTCTGGCTTCCGGCGACGAGCGCGTCGATTCCCCAGGCATCAATCGGACACGGGATCCCGGCGACGGCGGAGATCCCGTCGACGAGGAAGAGCGCCCCGGACTTCCGGACGTGCGGGGCCAGGCGGCCGAGGTCGTTCTGCAATCCGACGCTCGTCTCGTTCAGGACCGCGCACACGGCGCGGACGTCCCCTTTCTCGAGCTCGGCGACGGCGGCGTCGAGCGGGAGGTGCTGCCCCCACGGGGCGGCGAGGGTCGTGACCTGGTCCCCGTAGCGCCGGACGATCTGGTCGGTCCGCTCCCCGAAGTTGCCGTTCGTGAGCACGAGCGTGCGGGTTCCCTTCCGGATCAGCCCGGAGTAGACGGCCTCGAGGCCGGCGGTCCCGCTTCCGGTGAGGACGACCTGGTGACCCTTCGCCCCGAACAGGACCGGGAGGAGGTCCCGGATCTCCTGGACGACGGCGTGGAAGTAGTCGCCCCGATGGTTGAGCGACGACATGCTCATCGCCCGCAGGACGCGGGGATGGATCCGGACCGGTCCGGCGATGAGGAACGTCGCGGTCTCGGGGTCGAACGTCATGATTTCCCTCGCGCCGCGTCCGGATTCACGAGGGCTTGTAACGGCTCACCCCGGAGCGCGCGCAGCGTCTCCTCGACGACCTGCCGGCCGGCGAGCCCTTGCCCCTCGTGCGTCGACGCCCCGAGGTGCGGAGTCGCAACCACTTTCGGGTGGCCGACGAGCGCCGGACCCGCGGGCGGCTCGACCTCGAACACGTCGAGCGCCGCGCCGGCGAGGTGGCCGGAGTCGAGGGCCCCCAGGAGCGCGACCTCGTCCACCAGCGGGCCGCGCGCGACATTGACCAGGAACGCACCCCGCTTCATCCGACCGATCCGGGCGTCGTCGATCAGGTGTCGATTCTCGGGCGTCAGGGCGGCGTGGAGGCTCACGAAGTCGCTGCGGGCGAGGACGTCGTCCAGCGGGATCAGCGCGGTAGAGTCGGTCGTCTTCGTCACGAACGGGTCGTAGGCGACGGTCGTCACCCCGAACGGGGCGAGGCGGGTCGCCGTCTCCCGGGCGATCCGGCCGTAGCCGACGAACCCGACCGTCTTCCCGCGGAGTTCCCCCCGTTCTCGCCCCGTTTCCAGCCACCCGATTTCGTGTCCGCGATCCGGGGGTAGAGACCCCGGGCGAGGAGGAGCAGGAACGTGACGGTGAGCTCCGCGACGGCGACGGTGGCCGCCGTCGGAGCGTTTGCGACGCGGACGCCGCGGGAGGTGGCCGCCGGAAGGTCGACGTTGTCAACCCCAACCCCGGCCCGGGCCACGAACCGAAGGTTCGGGGCCTTGGCGAGAAGCGACGCATTGACCTTAGTGCGGCTCCGAATGATCAGCCCCCACACCTCGGGAAGTACGGCGTCCAGCGCCTCAGTCCCGCTCGTGGCGTCGGCGACTCGGCACGGTCCCGACCGGAGGAGCGCGACCGCGGCGGCGTCGATCGGGTCGGCGACGACGACGAGAGGAAGCGTGCCATCGGGCATCGCCCGCGGGGACGGGGGAACGCGGGGAAAACGGTTCCTCCCCGCGCGGAGGTGAGCCGCCCGCGACGGGCCCGGGTCACCGGTACCGCTTTCCGGATCCGCAGGATTGTCCCGCCCGGCCCCCGATTGGGGCGACCGGACAGGTCGACGGCGGCTCGGGTCGACCCCGCTGCCCGTCGCTGGAGGTGGTTCCTAAGCGGCGTTGGGTTTCGCACGGTGCCCGGACCGGACCCGGTTTCCCGCGCGGGTCAGCCCGCGCCGGGTGGCGGTGCTCACCCTCTTGCCCGCCTTTTTGGCGTCGGTACCGGCCACTCTCGCGCCGTGCTTCAGGGACGTGCCCGCGCGGGCCATCCCGTTCATGACGTCTCGACAACCCGTCTTCAATCCGCGAACGACGTTGCTCTCCACGCTCTTTGCCCGCACCTTGACTGACATCTCCCTCCTTCCGTTGGCTGAGGGCATCGACGGCGGCGGCACGGTGAGCGAACCGCTTAAGCAGAATTGCGGTGCTTCGGGGAGCGCGACTCCTGGCCCGCCCAGGGTTCCCCACCGGGCGTCGGTACGCTTGGGTCCGGGCAATCCTCCTCGCGGCCCCCGGGGAGCCGACGGGAGGGTACTGCAGGTGACCACACGGTCCTGGAATCCTTCTCCTCGAAACCGAGGTGAGTTCTCCCCCGTCCGACGAACTGGTCCGGGGGTACGGGGCAGGACGATGCTGAAGATTGCCTCCATCCTGATTGGCGCGCTACTCGCGGTGTCCGTGCTCTCCTCGCTGCCGCCGGACGCGGTGGCCGGGGCTCAAACCGCCGGGTTCCACATCGTGTACACGCCTCCCAACCGCACGTCGGCGAGCATGACTTTCGATGCGAAGGATGGGTACGTCGTCCTGTTCGGGGGCTGCGGAGGCCGCTGTACCTGGAGGTACGGAGCTGAACGACACCTGGATCCGATCGGGCGGGGTATGGACACAGCTGTACCCGACGGTCTCGCCGCCGAACCGTACGGGTTCGGTCATGACGTACGACGCCAAGGATGGGTACGTCGTCCTGTTCGGCGGGCAGGGCTTGAACGGCCACCCACTCAATGACACGTGGAAGTTCGGGGGAGGGCAGTGGACACAACTGGTCACGGCCCACGCCCCGACTCCCCGGATGTTCGCCACGATGGGCTACGATGCGAAGGACGGACATCTGATCCTGTTCGGTGGCGAGGGGAGAAACGGCTTTCCCGACAACACAACCTGGCAGTTCTCCGCCGGGGTGTGGTCCAAGTTGCTCCCGAGACTCTCCCCACCGGCTCGGGAGTTCTCCAGCATGACTTACGATGCCAAGGACGGCTCGCTCGTGCTGTTCGGGGGCCAGAGCCTGGGAGGACCCTCCCTGAACGACACGTGGGGCTTCGGCGGCGGACAGTGGACCCAAGTTCGGACCCCCTCCTCGCCACCCCCTCTGATCTATGCGGCGATAGCGTATGACGGGAAAGACGGCTACGTCGTGCTGTTCGGGGGAATCTCCGGGCCGTGCGGCAAAACGAGACCTGGAAATTTGCCGGAGGGACCTGGGTTCGGCTGACGCCGACCAACTCCCCGGCCGCTCAATCCGGCGCCACGATGACGTACGATGCGAAAGGATCGTTCGACCTACTGTTCGGCGTGCACAGCTCTACGTGGAAGTTTGCCGCAGGCGTGTGGACACCAATCTAGGACGCCACGTCGAGCCGTCCCCTGGGTCCGAGACCTCGGAACGGGACCCTTTTTCCGACGAAGAACGCGCAGTCCGAACTACCTCCACCGGAATTGAGGTGTTTGGGGGAGAGCGATTCCTGTCCGAGAAAGGGTCCCCTCCGGATCTGGCACATCCTCAACCCGGGGCTGACGCGGGGGTCCCCCGACACGGTGCCTCCGCAAAATCGCAGGCTCGA
>CAWDQO010000005.1:0-833701 GCA_963804525.1 uncultured Thermoplasmata archaeon
GACCTCGTCCTCTACTCCTCGCACAACCTGTTCGAGGCGAAAGAGATCGGCAAGTACGTGCTCACGCTCCGGGACGGGAAGGTCGGGTACTTGGGCTCCTCAGCGACCTCCGACCGGCGAAGTACATCATCGGGATCCGGGCCGACGGCGCCGAGGGGATCCTTCCGTCAACATCGAAGCAGGGCGAGTACCACCTCCAGGACAGGGCGACCCGAGGAGGTCCGGAACCTCGTCGCAGAGCTCGCGGCGAAAGGGGTCCGGATCCGCGAGGTGAAGGAGATGGGGAACCCGCTCGAGGACCTGTTCGCCAGGGGAGCGGGGTGACGACCGCGGCCTACCGCTCGGAACGAGCGGGACGGGTCGGACTGGGCCGTCCGGTGACTCCTCCTCGAACAGCTCGGCCGAGAACCTCCGGATCGTCGTCCCGGCCCGCCGCCACGCATCGGGGGGCAGACCGGCCTTCTCGCAGGTCTGCGCGAGGAACTCCTCCGGGCCCCACCCGTACTCGACGGCCACCTGCGGCAACAGGAGCCCGCTCGCCCCGGACCGGTCCACGATGAGCCCATCCCGCCCGACGACGACTTCGCCGGGCAGACCGGCCCGCGGTTCGCTCGCCACGACGGTCGGGACCGTCAGGATCGACACCTCGAGGGTCACCCCCGCCATCTCCTCGGCTGCGACGGGCGGAAACCGGGGGTCGTCGACGGCGGCCGCCCAGGCGGCCCGGGGGATCGCGACGCGGAGGGGGTAGACGGGGCTCGGGAATCCAATGCAGCCCGGAGCGCGTTCGTGGGGTGCCGGCGGATCGTCACGAACACTCCCCGAGGCTCGGCGAAGACGGCCGGGAGGTCGGTGTCCCGGAACGGAGCCGCCGCGTCGCGACGGTCGGGATGGGCCAACCCCGCCAGGATCGCCGCCCGGGCGAGCCGTACCGCCGCCGTGCCCTCCCCGGGAGCGACCATCGAGCGGGCAGCTGCCCCGTCGGCATAACGCGGCCGCCGCCGGCGCGCGGGACCGTTTTATAGGGCACCGAACGTCCCGCGGCGCCCCGTATGCCGTTCCCTGAGGCCGTCCACCGGTTGCTGGACAAGAAGATCTGCATGAACTGCTCGGCCCGGAACCCCCCCGAAGGCCGTCCAGTGCCGCAAGTGCGGCTACCACGGACTCCGCCCGAAGTCGCGCGAGCGGTCGGGGAAGACCCAGTAGGCCGGGGCCCGCCCGACTACGTCGGGGGCACCGGCGGGCCGCGCCCCATCGCGAGCCGCTTGCGGACCAGGAACACGAGGTTGCGCCGCCCGTCCCGCCAGCTCGAGAGCTTCGGCGCCCCCCACCGCTCGGCGTAGTGGATCGGGACCTCCTCGAACCGGAACCCGTTCAGGAGCACCTCGAGCTTCAGCTCCTCGCTGAACGCCATCCCGTCCTGGGTCGCGCGGACCCGCGCGAGGACCGAGCGACGGAAGACCCACATCCCGCTCTGGCTGTCCGAAAGGGTCCCCCCCGCCGGCTTGAGGTACCGGTGGTAGGCGATCTTCAGGACAAAGTTGAGCGCCCAGTTCCCGACCCGGTGCTCCCGGGTCATCGCCTTCGCGTCGAGGAGCTTCAGGCGGTCGCACGTGAGGAAGTCGATCCCCTCGTCGAGGATCTTGCGGACCAACCGGGGGATCTCCTCGACCGGGTAGGTGGCGTCCCCGTCGGCGGTCGCGATCACCTCCCCGGAGGCTTCGGCGAACCCGGTCCGGTACGCGCGGCCGTACCCGGCCGGGCTCGGGGATCACTCGGGCGCCCGCGGCCCGCGCGGCGTCGGCGGTGCCGTCGGTCGACGCCCCGTCGACGACGAGGACCTCCCAATCGAGCGGGTCGTTCGGGAACAGCCTCGGGTTCGCCTCGGCCGCCGCCGCCCGGAACGTTTCGAGGACGTGGCCAATCGACGACGCCTCGTTGAGCGTGGGCACGACCAGGGTGGCCCGCATCGGACGCGCGCCCACGCGCGCGCTTCGCTTAAGCGGTTCGACAGGCTCGCTCCGGAGTGCGGCTCCCCCCCCTTCCGGCGGGCACCCGGTGGGGGAACTTTCCGACGACCGCCGACACGGGGATCTGGGCCCGGTCCACGACCGTGAACGGTCTCTTCGGGGGCCTCGGAACGGCACTCTTCGCGGTCATGACCGACCTGCGGAAGGTCGTCCCGCGCGAGATTCGGACGGTCGACGCGACGGGGTCGGACCCGACGAGCCTCCTCGTCGCGTTCCTCTCGGAGCTCGTCGCGCTCGAGGACACGGAGCGGTTCGTCGCCCGGCGGGTCGTTGCCCGGGTCGCCCTTCGCCCGACGCCGACTGCGCGCGGGACGGTCTACGGCGAGACGTGGGACGCGGCGCGGCATCTTCGACGGAAGGAAGTGAAGGCCGTCACCCTCCACGGGCTCGCGGTCCAGCTCCGGCCGCCCCGGGCCCGCGTGATCCTCGATATCCAGCGGGCTGGCCGCCCACATATCCTCCTTCGGGATGGGTCCCCCATGGCCGCCGAACCTCTCCCCGCGATCGTGCTCACCAATCCGCGGGTCCTCGTCCGCGAGTTCCCCCGGTCGTGGGCGTTCTACACGAAGGTCCTCGGCCTCGGGGTCGTGACCGGCGACGGCACACCGCCGTACGGCGAGGTCGGCACGAAGGACCATTTCGTCGGCCTCTTCCTGCGGAGCGGGATGGACGCGGAGCTCGGGCCGCCGGTCACGGCCCCCCGTCCGGACAACCGGGTCTCGCTCGTATTCGAGGTCCCGGACGTCGACCTGCTGCACGCGCACCTCGTCCGGCTCGGGGTCGAGATCCTTGCCCCGCCGACCACCCGCCCGCTCTGGGGGCTCCGAACGGTCCATCTGAGGGACCCGGACGGCAACCTGATCGAGCTGGGAACCCGGGTCCCGCGCGCCGACGGCCCGCGAACTTAGGGCATCCGCTCGCCGAGCGCCGTCAGGGCGGCGCCGGGGACCGGGAGCTTCCCGGCCTTCGCGAGGATCCGCTCGAGCGCGGCGAAGGTGACGAGGAGGTCCGGCCAGTCGGCGATCCCCATGTGGCCGATCCGGAAGATCTTCCCCTTGAGCGACCCCTGGCCGCCCTGGACCGCGACGTTGTACCGGTCGAGGAGCGCCTTGCGGACGTCCTTGTCCTCGAGGCCCGGCGGGTTCCGGAGGGCGGTCACGGTGTCGGAGGCATACGCCCGGTCGGGGAACAGTTCGAGGCCGACCGCGTCGCACGCGGCGCGGGTCGCCTCGGCGAGCCGGTGGGTCCGGGCGAGCCGCCCCTCGAGGGTCTCCTCCTTCAGGAGGAGGAGCGCCTCGCGCAGCGCAAGGAAGAGGGGGACCGCGGGGGTCCACGGCGTGTCGTTCTGGGCGATCGATTTCACGTGCTCCCCGAGGTCGAGGTAGAACGACCCCGGGCGCAACTCGCTCCGGGCCCGCTCGGAGAGGTGGACCATCGCGAGGCCGGCCGGGGCGGCGAGCCCCTTCTGGCTTCCGGCGACGAGCGCGTCGATTCCCCAGGCATCAATCGGACACGGGATCCCGGCGACGGCGGAGATCCCGTCGACGAGGAAGAGCGCCCCGGACTTCCGGACGTGCGGGGCCAGGCGGCCGAGGTCGTTCTGCAATCCGACGCTCGTCTCGTTCAGGACCGCGCACACGGCGCGGACGTCCCCTTTCTCGAGCTCGGCGACGGCGGCGTCGAGCGGGAGGTGCTGCCCCCACGGGGCGGCGAGGGTCGTGACCTGGTCCCCGTAGCGCCGGACGATCTGGTCGGTCCGCTCCCCGAAGTTGCCGTTCGTGAGCACGAGCGTGCGGGTTCCCTTCCGGATGAGCCCGGAGTAGACGGCCTCGAGGCCGGCGGTCCCGCTTCCGGTGAGGACGACCTGGTGACCCTTCGCCCCGAACAGGACCGGGAGGAGGTCCCGGATCTCCTGGACGACGGCGTGGAAGTAGTCGCCCCGATGGTTGAGCGACGACATGCTCATCGCCCGCAGGACGCGGGGATGGATCCGGACCGGTCCGGCGATGAGGAACGTCGCGGTCTCGGGGTCGAACGTCATGATTTCCCTCGCGCCGCGTCCGGATTCACGAGGGCTTGTAACGGCTCACCCCGGAGCGCGCGCAGCGTCTCCTCGACGACCTGCCGGCCGGCGAGCCCTTGCCCCTCGTGCGTCGACGCCCCGAGGTGCGGAGTCGCAACCACTTTCGGGTGGCCGACGAGCGCCGGACCCGCGGGCGGCTCGACCTCGAACACGTCGAGCGCCGCGCCGGCGAGGTGGCCGGAGTCGAGGGCCCCCAGGAGCGCGACCTCGTCCACCAGCGGGCCGCGCGCGACATTGACCAGGAACGCACCCCGCTTCATCCGACCGATCCGGGCGTCGTCGATCAGGTGTCGATTCTCGGGCGTCAGGGCGGCGTGGAGGCTCACGAAGTCGCTGCGGGCGAGGACGTCGTCCAGCGGGATCAGCGCGGTAGAGTCGGTCGTCTTCGTCACGAACGGGTCGTAGGCGACGGTCGTCACCCCGAACGGGGCGAGGCGGGTCGCCGTCTCCCGGGCGATCCGGCCGTAGCCGACGAACCCGACCGTCTTCCCGCGGAGTTCCCCCCGTTCTCGCCCCGTTTCCAGCCACCCGATTTCGTGTCCGCGATCCGGGGGTAGAGACCCCGGGCGAGGAGGAGCAGGAACGTGACGGTGAGCTCCGCGACGGCGACGGTGGCCGCCGTCGGAGCGTTTGCGACGCGGACGCCGCGGGAGGTGGCCGCCGGAAGGTCGACGTTGTCAACCCCAACCCCGGCCCGGGCCACGAACCGAAGGTTCGGGGCCTTGGCGAGAAGCGACGCATTGACCTTAGTGCGGCTCCGAATGATCAGCCCCCACACCTCGGGAAGTACGGCGTCCAGCGCCTCAGTCCCGCTCGTGGCGTCGGCGACTCGGCACGGTCCCGACCGGAGGAGCGCGACCGCGGCGGCGTCGATCGGGTCGGCGACGACGACGAGAGGAAGCGTGCCATCGGGCATCGCCCGCGGGGACGGGGGAACGCGGGGAAAACGGTTCCTCCCCGCGCGGAGGTGAGCCGCCCGCGACGGGCCCGGGTCACCGGTACCGCTTTCCGGATCCGCAGGATTGTCCCGCCCGGCCCCCGATTGGGGCGACCGGACAGGTCGACGGCGGCTCGGGTCGACCCCGCTGCCCGTCGCTGGAGGTGGTTCCTAAGCGGCGTTGGGTTTCGCACGGTGCCCGGACCGGACCCGGTTTCCCGCGCGGGTCAGCCCGCGCCGGGTGGCGGTGCTCACCCTCTTGCCCGCCTTTTTGGCGTCGGTACCGGCCACTCTCGCGCCGTGCTTCAGGGACGTGCCCGCGCGGGCCATCCCGTTCATGACGTCTCGACAACCCGTCTTCAATCCGCGAACGACGTTGCTCTCCACGCTCTTTGCCCGCACCTTGACTGACATCTCCCTCCTTCCGTTGGCTGAGGGCATCGACGGCGGCGGCACGGTGAGCGAACCGCTTAAGCAGAATTGCGGTGCTTCGGGGAGCGCGACTCCTGGCCCGCCCAGGGTTCCCCACCGGGCGTCGGTACGCTTGGGTCCGGGCAATCCTCCTCGCGGCCCCCGGGGAGCCGACGGGAGGGTACTGCAGGTGACCACACGGTCCTGGAATCCTTCTCCTCGAAACCGAGGTGAGTTCTCCCCCGTCCGACGAACTGGTCCGGGGGTACGGGGCAGGACGATGCTGAAGATTGCCTCCATCCTGATTGGCGCGCTACTCGCGGTGTCCGTGCTCTCCTCGCTGCCGCCGGACGCGGTGGCCGGGGCTCAAACCGCCGGGTTCCACATCGTGTACACGCCTCCCAACCGCACGTCGGCGAGCATGACTTTCGATGCGAAGGATGGGTACGTCGTCCTGTTCGGGGGCTGCGGAGGCCGCTGTACTGGAGGTACGGAGCTGAACGACACCTGGATCCGATCGGGCGGGGTATGGACACAGCTGTACCCGACGGTCTCGCCGCCGAACCGTACGGGTTCGGTCATGACGTACGACGCCAAGGATGGGTACGTCGTCCTGTTCGGCGGGCAGGGCTTGAACGGCCACCCACTCAATGACACGTGGAAGTTCGGGGGAGGGCAGTGGACACAACTGGTCACGGCCCACGCCCCGACTCCCCGGATGTTCGCCACGATGGGCTACGATGCGAAGGACGGACATCTGATCCTGTTCGGTGGCGAGGGGAGAAACGGCTTTCCCGACAACACAACCTGGCAGTTCTCCGCCGGGGTGTGGTCCAAGTTGCTCCCGAGACTCTCCCCACCGGCTCGGGAGTTCTCCAGCATGACTTACGATGCCAAGGACGGCTCGCTCGTGCTGTTCGGGGGCCAGAGCCTGGGAGGACCCTCCCTGAACGACACGTGGGGCTTCGGCGGCGGACAGTGGACCCAAGTTCGGACCCCCTCCTCGCCACCCCCTCTGATCTATGCGGCGATAGCGTATGACGGGAAAGACGGCTACGTCGTGCTGTTCGGGGGAATCTCCGGGCCGGTGCGGCAAAACGAGACCTGGAAATTTGCCGGAGGGACCTGGGTTCGGCTGACGCCGACCAACTCCCCGGCCGCTCAATCCGGCGCCACGATGACGTACGATGCGAAAGGATCGTTCGACCTACTGTTCGGCGTGCACAGCTCTACGTGGAAGTTTGCCGCAGGCGTGTGGACACCAATCTAGGACGCCACGTCGAGCCGTCCCCTGGGTCCGAGACCTCGGAACGGGACCCTTTTTCCGACGAAGAACGCGCAGTCCGAACTACCTCCACCGGAATTGAGGTGTTTGGGGGAGAGCGATTCCTTTCCGAGAAAGGGTCCCCTCCGGATCTGGCACATCCTCAACCCGGGGCTGACGCGGGGGTCCCCCGACACGGTGCCTCCGCAAAATCGCAGGCTCGACTAGTGTGGTGTACCAGCCAGACCTACGTTTAACCGGTTCCGAGTGACCTTGACGAGGATCTCGTCGGCGGTTGCCCGCCACTCGAACGGTCGTGGGACCTCGTTGTACCTCTCGATGTAGAGCTCCAGCATCTCGATCAGTTCCCGCTCGCTGTGGAACGTTCCTCGTCGGATTTGACGGTGGGTCAGGTCGTTGAACCACCGCTCGACCTGGTTCAGCCACGACGACCCGGTCGGGACGAAATGGAAGTGGAAGCGGGGGTGCCGTAGCACCCACCGCTTCACTTCCGGGGTCTTGTGCGTCGACAGATTGTCGAGCACAAGGTGAAGGTCGAGCTCGGGCGGAGTGCTTCGGTCGACGGTCCGGAGGAAAGCGAGGAACTCCCTCGCCCGATGTCGCTTGTGGCACTCTCCGATAATCCTCCCTTCGACGACGTCGAGGGCCGCGAACAGATCGGTCGTGCCGTTCCGACGGTAGTCGTGGGTCTGACGCTCGGGGACCCCGGGGCGGATCGGGAGGATTGCCTGAGTCCGGTCGAGCGCCTGGATCTGGGTCTTCTCGTCGACACTGAGCACGAGCGCGTGCTCGGGAGGGTTGAGGTAGAGGCTCACCACGTCCCGGAGTTTCTCCTCGAACCGGCGGTCGGTGCTGAGCTTGTAATGCTCGAGCCGGTGGGGCTGGAGTCGTCGGGCCTTCCAGATGCGAGCCACCGTGTCCGGGCTGACCCGGTGTTTCACGGCCATCGACCGGACGGACCAGTGCGTGGCGTTGTACGGCTTGGAGTGGAGCGTGTCGTGGACGATCGCCCGGATCTTCGAGTCGGAGAGAGTAGAGGGCCCCCCAGGACGAGGGGCATCCTGCTCGATGCCGGCGAGGCGGAGACGGTGGAACCGTCCCCGCCAGAGGGCACAGGTGTTGCGCTGAGTGTTCAGTTCCTCGGCAATCTGCTTGTTTTGAAGCCCGTCGGCGGCGCGGAGGACGATCCGGGCTCGAAGGACGATGCGGAACGGGGTCGACCGACCGCGAGCCCAGGACTCCAGTTGTGAGCGCTCGTCCGGCGTGAGGGACAGGGGAGGCGCAACTCGCACGCAGGAGACAACGCGTCCCCGGCTATATGCTCATGCATTCATCGGACGGGACACTAGCCCGGCGGAGGGGCCGGAGGGATCTCCGGCGGAGGCGGAGGGGGCGGCGGAGGCGGGAGGGGGACCCAGCCCGGGGGCGGCAGGATCGCATACGGGTCGGACGGTCGATACGGGGACGCGCTCGGTCCCGACCCGCCGGTCGGGTACGGGGGAGTGCTCGGGCGGACGTGCAGATAGAGGACGAGCCCGACGAGCGCTCCGATCAGGATGATCCCGTAGTGGAGGGCGAGCGCGCCGTTCTCCGAGACGAGCGAATAGAACGCCACGGCGTCGTTCGCCCCGTGGAGGATGCCGACGACGAGGACGTTCCCCCCCGACGCCCGCATCGTGGCGGCGAGCGCGAACCCGAGGAGGAACAGCGAGGGGAAGATCAGCGGGGCGGCCGCCCCGTACGTCTGGCCGTAGTAGAGGTGGACGCCGGCGAAGAGCGCGCTCGTCCACGTCGCGTGGAGGACCCAGCGGTTCGGGTCCTTCACGAGCCAGTACCCGAAGATCCAGCCCCGGAAGATCAGTTCCTCGATGAGCCCCACGACGAACGAGAACACCACCCAGAACCACGGGTCCCCCTCGGCCGACTGGATCACCGGGGTCGTGTTCGACAGGAGCTTCAACGCCGCCGGGTCGACGACCTCGTAGACGATGGTCAGCGCGACCACGACGAGGAGCGCGAGGAGCGAGAGGACGCCGTACCACGCGAGCCCCTGGAGGGCCGCGCGGGCCGTGTTGTCGACGAACCCGGCGAGGGGCCGCCCGCCGACGAGGATGGCGAACGTGAGGATCGGGATCCCGTAGACGACGAACAGGTCCCCGAAGAACGAACCGTAGACCGGCGCGAGCGCCGGGACCGTCTCGGGAACGAAGTACTGGCTCAGGATCGCGACGACCGTCACGACGACCGCCGCGAAGTACGACGGGACCGAGCCCATCCGGCGGGTCGAGGCGGACGCGCCGGCGGCGGGGAGCGCCTCGAGCACCATCGGCCGGAGGTCCGGGCAAGGATATCCGTTCGGGGGTACCCGAGCCGAGGGAGCGCCCCATGGAGATCGCGGTCCTCGTCAAGGTCGTCCCGGCCGCCGAGGCCGCGACGTTCGACCCGCTCCGGAAGACGATCCGGCGCGACGAGGGCGAACTGTTCGTCAACCCGTTCGACCAGCGGGCGATCCGGGTCGCCCTCGACCTCCGTCGGCCCGGCGAAACGGTGACGGTCGTCTCGATGGGTCCCCCCGCGACGGCGTCGGCCGTCCAGGAGACCCTCGGCTTCGGCGTCGACCGGGCGGTCCTCGTGAGCGACCCGGTCCTCGCCGGCTCCGACTCGCTCGTGACCGCCCGCGTCCTCGCCCGGGTCCTCTCCGAACGGCCGGCCGACCTCGTCCTGTGCGGCAAGTGGACGACCGACTCGGAAACGGGACAGGTCCCGGCGCAGCTCGCCGAGCTGCTCGACCGGCCGCTCCTCTCGGCGGCGCGGACGCTCGTTCGGGGCGCCGGAGCCGACGAGTTCACGGTGACCGTCGAGACCGACACCGGCACGGCCCGCGGGACGTTCTCGGCTCCGGCGGTCGTGAGCGTCGGGGAGAAGATCGCCAAACCCGCGAAGCGGAGCGAGGACGGCACCGTCCGCCCCCTCCCGGGCCGGGTCGAGCGGCTGGACGCCGCCCAGCTCGGGTTCGCCCCGGACGACGTCGGCCTCCAAGGTTCCCCGACCGTCGTCGGGTCGCTCGTGCACCAGGAGGTCCGACGGACCCCGGTCCTGTTCGAGGACGGGCCGGTGGCCGACCGGGTCCGCGACGCGCTCGCGCTCCTCCGAACGCGGCGTGCCGAGGGACCGGCCCCTTCGACGCCCCTCGAGTTCCCACCGCGGACCCGCGGGCCGGAGCGGCGGGCGGTCGTCCTCGTCTCGGACGGGTCGGTCTCCGTCGACCCGCGTGCCCTCGGGATCCTCTCCGAGACCCGGAGGGGACTCCCCGAACTTTCCGCCACGGCGGTCGTAATCGGTGAGTCGGTCGGTCCGGACCTTGCCGCCCGCGTGGGGAGCGCGGGGGCGGACGAGGTCCTGTCGGTCCCCTCCGCGTGCGTCGTGACGCCCCGGAACGCTGCCTCCGCGCTCGGGGCCGTCCTCGAGGAAGACCCGACGGTCGCGACCGGGATGTTCCTGTCGACCGCGTTCGGCCGCGAGGTCGCGGGACGGTTGGCGGCCCGTCGGGGGCTCGGGTTGACCGGCGATGCCATCGCGTTCTCCCGCGGCCCCGCGGGGGACCTTCGGTTCGTCAAGCCTGCCCTCGGCGGCGGCACGCTCGCCGAGATCTGGTCCCGGACCTCACCGAACCTCGCCACCGTCCGGCCCGGCAGCTTCGTCGCCTCGACCGCCCGGACCCCGGGGCTCCCGACCGCCCGGGTCGCGCTCCCCCTCGAACCCGACCCGTCGGTCCGGTGGCTCGGACGCGACGACGACCCGGTCGACGGGCTGCCGGACCCGGAGTCGGCGCGCGTCGTCGTCTCCGTCGGCGTCGGAGCGACCGGGGCGCTTCCCGCGATCCGGGCGGCGGCGGCCCGCTGGGGTGCCGCCCTGGTGGGGACCCGGCGGGTCGTCGATTCGGGCCTCCTTCCGGTCTCCCGGCAGGCCGGCCTCACCGGTCGTTGGGTCTCCCCGGACCTCGGCATCCTCCTCGGGGTCCGGGGCTCCCCGAACCACCTCATCGGATGGCGGCGGGCCCGGACGCTCCTCGCGGTCAACCCGGACCGGTCGGCGCCGGTGTTCGCCGGCGTCGACGTCGGTATCGTCGGCCGCTGCGAGGAGGTCGTCCCGCTCCTCCTCGACGCGGTCCCGACGCTCGGATAGGCTCCGGGACCCCCGATGAAGGAGGTCGAACCGAGCGTCACCGCGCTGCGGGTCGCGGGCCGGCGGGCGGCGCACCAGCTGTTCGATGAGCCGAAGGTGTTCCTCGACCCGTACGCCGTGCCGATCCTCGGCGCTGCCGAGGCGGCGCGGCTCGCCGCATCGGGGTGGCGGGAGCGGGGCCCCCTCTCGACGGCGCTCCGGGCCTGGATGGTCGCCCGGAGCCGGTTCGCCGAAGACGAGCTCGCCCGCGCCCGGGAGCGGGGGACCGAGCAGTACGTGATCCTCGGCGCCGGGCTCGACACGTTCGCCTATCGCCATCCGCCCGACGAGCGGCCGCTCACGGTGTTCGAGGTCGACCACCCAGCGACGCAACGGTGGAAGCGGGCCCGACTTGCCGAGGCGGGGATCCCGGTCCCGCCGTCGGTCCGGTACGTCGCGACGAATTTCGAGACGGGCCGCCTCGCCGACGACCTCGCCGCGGTGGGATGGGACCGGTCCACCCCCACGTTCTTCGCGTGGCTCGGCGTCACGATGTACCTTACCTCGGCGGCGACCGGGTCGATGCTCAACTTCCTCGGCGCGACTCCGCCGGGCGGTGGGGTGGCGCTCGACTACTTCGTGCGGGGCGGCCCGCGGAGCCCGGTCGAACGGCTCGCCCGGGGGGAATCGCCCTCTGGGTGGCGCGGGCGGGGGAACCGTTCCGGAGCTCCTTCGCCCCCGGCGAGCTCGCCGGCCGGCTCCGCGGCCTCGGATTTCGCGCTGTCCTGGACCTGGGCCGCGACGAGGTCAACGCCCGGTACTTCGCCGGTCGGTCCGACCGGTTGCGGGTGGGTTCCACCGCGATCCGGCTGATGGGCGCGGAGCGCTGAGGGGAGCGGCCGGAGTGCCGTCTCCGCCCGGTGCGCTCGGGCGCGGGTGGCGACGGGCCGGCGCCGTCGGTCAGGGGCCGGTCGACGGGGCGCGCCGGGCGCCGGCGCGGGCGGTCCGCTCCGCGGCCGCGAGCGCCGCCAGGAGGTCGTCGACGGTCTGCCGGACGCTCCGGGGGCCGGCGGCCGCGACCCGGATCTCGAGCGTGTCGCCGGTGACCGTGCCCGTCACGTAGGCGGGGTTGTCGGCCGCGACCGCCGCCCAGAGCGCGCGCGCCTCCGCCTCGGAGGCGGCGCGGTGGCGCAGGGTCACTTCGACCGACGGCCCTTCGGTTTCGACCCGCTCTTCGGCGGCGATGGCGGCTCCCCCTGGGGCGGTGCGGCCGGCGCCGCTTTGGGCGCGGCCCCCGGGCCGCGGCTGAGCGCGTCGGTCACGATCGGCGCCGTCGTCGTCCGCCGCGCCGACTCGGCCCGCGCCCGCTCGTCGAGGTAATGGAGGACGCTCGGCCACGCCATCGCGTCGTCGCGCGCCTTGTTCTCGAAGTTGTTCTCGCCGAGGAACTTCGCGAACGCCTTCGCGGTCGGCTCGTCCCACGTCGCGGTGAGCCGGCCGGTGTAGAAGCCGAGGAGCTCGAGCTCCTGCTGGACCGAACGGGCGACGTCGCCCGTGAGCGGGACGAGCCCGTTCGGGTCCTCCCGGTTGAGGAGCGTGAGGTCGTAGATCTTGAAGACCCGCTTCAGTTCCTCGATCGGGGTCGGGTGGTCGTCGACGCGGACGTCGACCCACCGGTCCGACCCCTCGTCGTACCCGCCCTTCTCGCGGACGACGAGGAGCGCCGCCGACTGCATCCCGCGCCGGTCGCCCCCCTCGCGCTGGCCCGCCGCGAGGGCCGCGAGGAGCCGCTCCGGAAGGTCGCCGGGGGTCGATTCGTAGGCCCTTGCCATCCCCTCGACGACCGCCCGCGAGAACAGGATGTTCCCCTGGCAGGTGTACCCCTCGCCCACGACGTGGCCGGCCCAGTCGAAGCATTCTTTCCCGGTGAACGCGGCGGCATGCCCCTTCGCATCGACGACCCCGACCTGGCGCTGCTCGCGCTTCGGGTCGCCCTTCGTGAGCTTCTCGACAACGGCATCGGCCCCCTGACCGCGGCGGAGGAGGTCGATCCCGTCCGGGCCGTACCGGACGTTCGCGAGCGCCTGGGTCGCGAGCGCGCCGACGCGGCTCACCGCCCACGGCACGACGGCGCCGACCGAGATGAACCGGGACTGGACCGCGACCCCCCACTCCCCGGTCGCCGGGTCGGCCGCCACGATCGAGAACGTTCCGAACCGGGGGGACACCATCGACCCGTCGAACCCGGCGGGTCGTATTATGCTTCTCCGGCCGGGCGGTCGGCCCGCCGACGGTCGAGCTCGGCGAGGATCCGCTCCCCGGTCTCCTTGGCGAGCCGCCGGTCGCCGCCCAGGTAGGCGCTCCGGGCGACGCGGAGCCACCCCCGGAGGTCGTCGACAGCGACTCCTTCCGAGGCCGCGACCGTGAGGAGCCGTTCGACGAGGGTCAGACGGTTGCCGACGGGCTCTTCCCCCTCGGGGGTCGGGACCCCCCGGTCGGTCCCCGCGTCGTACCGGACGAGGCCGCGGGGAAACTCGGAGAGCTCGGGCTCCGGTTCGTCGTGGTCGAGCCGGTCGGAGACGTCGAGGAGGACCCGCTCGGCCCTCGCGAGTTCGCCGGCGTTGACCGCCGCCGTCGCGTCGGCGAGATGCTGTTCGAGCTCCGGGAGGGGCGACCCTTCCCGACGCCGCTCGACCAGGCGGTGGCGGATTCCCTCGAGGAATCCCGCAAGCTCGTCGGCGCCCGCCCCCGGGCGAGGCGCGGTCTTACGCGGTCGCATCGGTCGGGGGCGGGGCGGCCGGCACCGCGGGGCGGGCCGCAGGTCGCGCCGGGGCGGGGAACCGCTCGCGGGCCAGCGTCCAGGCCGCGTCGATCTGGACCCAGAACGGCTCGCTGGCGCCGCCGGAGGCGAAATCGGCCGCCGCCTGGGTGGCGTGCTGCGCGAGGTCGTCGGCGGGGATGCCACGCTTGGCGGCGTACGCCGCGGTCGCTTGCACGAGGGCGAGCTGAAGCTCGGCGGAGCGGTGGACCTTCCGGCGTTCCTTCTCCGTCGCATCGAGGGCGAACTCCGGGTCCCATTGCGGGGGCATCGGAGCGGGGATCGCGACGCGGAGGTCGCGGAACGGGGTGGGCATCGTTGGCCATCGCGGCTCCGCGAACCGGACCGAGAGTAGGTCGATCGCCTTCTCGGCCTCGATGAAATTCCCGGCCGCATACTCCGCCTCGGCCCGGGCGAGCGGGTCGATCAGCTCGGGGGAGGGAGCCCCCTTCCACATCTCGAGGTTCAGCGCGACGCGGCTCGCGGCGAGGCGTCGGAATACCCTCCGCTCGGGCGCGATCGCGACCGGCGGAAGGACGTCCGCGATCTTCGGAGGGCTGTTCGGGGCGCCGGGCATGGTACGACCGGGACCTCAGAGGAACGACTCGAACTCGCGGGTCACGTCCGGGTACTTGTCGTGGACCGCCTTCAGGATGTTGTGGACCGAGAGCTTCTGGAGCTTGACCCCCTCGAGGGCGTCGACGACCTTGTCGAACGTCGCGTCGGAGAGGGAGCAGAGCTTCTCCTTCGCGAGCCAGTTCCGGTAGAGCTTCTCCTCGAGACGGGCCCGCCACGCCTTCTCATACTTCTGGAAGAACTCCTTCGTGGGGGTCTTCTCCCGGACCGCCTCGGCGGCGACCTCCCCGCAGATCTTCCCGGCGATGCACCCGTTCGCGATCCCCCCGCCCGTGAGCGGGTCGATCATCCGGGCGGCGTCGCCGACGAGCATGATCCCGTCCGCGACGGTCTGCTTGAGCGGCGGCGCGATCGAGACCCCGCCTCCGACGACGTCGATCGTCTTGCCCTTCGCGTACCCGGGGTGCTTCGCGATCCAGGCGTCGAGGTACTTGCGGGGCTCGGCGGTCCCGTGGATCTGGCTGAGCTGGACGCCGATGCCAACGTTCGCGAGCCCGTCGCCCTTCGGGAAGATCCAGACGTACCCGCCGGGGGCGACCGAGCCGAGGTAGAAGTCGCAGTAGCGAACGTCGCAGTCGACGTTCGTCATCCGGTACTGGAGGCAGGAGTCCATGTCCTTGAGCGCGAGGTTCGTGGGGAGTCCCGCCCACCGGCCGACCTGACTCTCGAACCCGTCGGCGCCGATGGTGACCGGGGCCCGGATCTCGAACGGCTCGCCGAACCGCTTCGCATGGACGCCGACGACCTTGCCGTTCTCACGGATCACGCCGGTCGCGGCGGTCTTCAGGAGGAGGTCGACGCCGGCGTTCCCGGCGTCGATCGCGAGCTGCTTGTCGAACGCGTCGCGCTCGACGACGTACCCGACCTCGTTCCCCGCGTGCTTTTCGTTGATCTCGAGGACCTTCTCCGAGGGCGAGAAGATCCGCGCCCCCTCGACCTCGACATTGATCCAGCGGGTCGACGGGACGATCCCGACCTCCTTGAGCCAGTCCTTGCTCATCCCCTCGCCGCAGCGAACGGGGGAGCCGATCTCCTGGCGCTTCTCGATCATGAGGACGCGGGCGCCGCTCTTGGCGGCCCACTTCGCGGCCATGCTGCCCGCCGGGCCCGCGCCGACGACGAGGACGTCCGTCGTGAGGTTCTCGACCATCTCCGGTTCCCCCGTCCGGAACGGCTCAGCCGATCTCGATGGCGCCGACCGGGCAGGCCCTCACGCAGATCTCGCAGCGGGTGCAGATCTTCTCGTCGAACGTGATCCGGGTCTCATCGAGGTAGACGCAGTTGAGCGGGCAGACGCCCACGCAGGCGCCGCAGTAGATGCACAGCTGGCCGGACGACTCGATGTGCAGGTGCTTCTTGGACGGCACGGCTCGCCCTGTGGCGTCGCACGCCCCGCCCCCCACTTAAAGACTACCGGGAGCGCGAATCGGAGGCCGCCCCGGCCGTCGGCCGGTGGTGTCGCTCTCCGCGCGACTCGAGCCACTTCTCCGCGTCGAGCGCCGCCATGCACCCGAGTCCCGCGGCGCTGACCGCCTGGCGGTACCGGTGGTCGAAGACGTCGCCGGCCGCGAAGACCCCCTCGACGGAGGTCCGCGTCGTCTCGGTGGTCCGGATGTACCCCTTCGGGTCCAGGTCGAGAGCGCCGCGGAACACCTCCGTCGCCGGGTCGTGGCCGATGGCGAGGAAGAGGCCCTGCACGGGAAGGGTCTCCTGGTTCCCGGTCGGGATGTCCCGAACGACCACGCCCGTGACCGAGTCGGCTCCGAGGACGTCGGTGACCTCGCTCTCGAGGCGGAGGCGGATCTTCGGGTTCGAGCGGGCCCGCTCCTGCATGATCCGGCTCGCGCGGAGCTCGGGGCGCCGGTGGACGACGGTCACCGAGTTCGCGAACCGGGTCAGGAACGTCGACTCCTCCATCGCGGAGTCGCCGCCGCCGACCGCGACGACGTCCTTTCCCTTGAAGAAGAACCCGTCGCACGTCGCGCACGCCGACACTCCATGCCCGCGCAGGCGCTGCTCGTTCGCGAGGTCGAGCCACCGCGCGTTCGCGCCGGTCGCGACGATCACGGCGTCGGCCTGGACGACCCCCGTGAGCCCAGTGTCCAAGGCGAACGGCCTCGACCTGAAGTCGACCGCGCGGACGTTCGCGTCCAGGAACTCGGTGCCGAACCGCGCCGCCTGGGCGCGCATCCGGGTGACGAGCTCCGGCCCCTGGATCCCCTCCGGAAATCCCGGGAAGTTCTCGACGTCGGTCGTGATCATCAGCTGCCCGCCGGCCGGGACTCCCCCGATCACGAGCGGGGCGAGCGTCGCCCGGGACGCGTAGATCGCGGCCGTCAGCCCCGCCGGCCCGCTTCCGATGATGGCGAGCTTGACGTGGCGGGAGGGGGGACGGCTTCGGGCATCGACGTCCTCCGGGCGGACCGGGCGAATAACGGTGGCGGCCCAGCGAACCCGGCCGCCACCGGGTTCCCTCCGCGCCTTCCGGACGCCCCGAAGCTCGAACCGTATCGTCTGGACCCTGGCTCCCGAGCCGCGCGGGGCTCCCCGGGCGCGTACCGCCAGCGGTCGCCGGAGTGCCCGCGGCGGTCGACGGGCTATGGCCGCGACTTCGGGAGCCGGAGGAGGTCGGGTCCCGCGGGCTCGGCGTACTGGCCCCGGACGAAGACGAGCGGCGGGACCTCGGGACCGACGTCGAGCCGGTCGACCACGCCGACGAACAGAGTGTGGTCGCCGGACTCGAACGCCTTCGTCACCGACGCCTCGAGCGTTGCGATGGCCCCATCGAGGAGTGCGCAGCCCGACGGCCCGCGGTGGACGGCGAGTCCCCGGAACTTTTCCTCGGGCGGCGTCGTGCGGGCGAACCGCTCGCTGAGGGCCCGTTGGTCCTGGGCGAGGACGTTGACCGCGAACCGCCCCGCCCGCCGGACGGCGGGGGTCGAGTCGGCCTCGTGGCCGAGCGAGACGAGGATCGTAGGCGGCGTCAGCGAGACGGAGAGGAACGCGTTGACGGTGAGCCCGAAGTCCCGGTCCCCCTCGCGGGTGGTCACGACGCTCACCCCGGTCGGCCACCGCCCCATGAGGCGGCGGAACGAGGTCGGGTCGACCGCGCCGGCGTCGCTCACTCGTCCCGCCACTTGAACGCGATGACCGCGGCGATGAACGTCACGATGGCGAGGACGAGGATGACCGCGAGGTCGACGGCCGCCCGGGCGTTGTTGTGGAACAGCATCACCTGGTTCATCCCGTCGATGACGTAGTACAGCGGAAGGGCGTGGGCCACCGTCTGGAGCCCCGTCGGGAAGCTGCTCACCGGGAAGAACGTCCCGGAGAGGAACATCATCGGGAACGTGATGATGTTCCCCAGGACCGCGGCGCTCTCCGGGGTCTTCGCCACCGACCCGGCGAGCATCCCGAGGGAGACGAAGAAGAGCGGACCGACGACGAGGAACGGCAGGAGGCCGAGGGAGAACGTGACGTGGGCGCCGAACGCGCCGACCCCGACGGCGATCATGATCGCGGCGGAGATGACCGTGAGCACGATGTACCAGAGGATCTTCGCGGTCAGCCACTCGGCCTTGGTGAGCGGGGTCAGCGAGAGCTGCCGGAACAGGTGGTCCTTCCGGTAGGTCGACGAGATCTCGACGAGCGCGAACATCGGGCTCGTCAGAATCGAGAACCCGATCAGCCCGGGAACGAGGAAATCGATGTACTTCAGCACCTGGCTGCCGACCTGCTGGTTCGTCGTGCCGATGATCGGGCTCCCGTGGGACGACGCCAGGTTGAACGAGTTCGCGACGCCGGTCACGACGAACTGCGCGATGCCGCCGGAGCTCGCATCGGACGGGTCGGTGTACAGCGTGAGGTTGACGGGGGTCTGGGCCGTGTAGTTCGCCTGGAACCCGTTGGGAACGATGAGGCCGACGCTATCGCCCTGCTGCGCGAGCCAGCTCGCGAACGTCTGGCCGGTCACCGGCGTAACCACTTGGATGTGGACGTAGGTCGTGTTGTTCAGCGCCGAGAGGAAGGCGACCGATACGGGGGAATCGTGGTCGAGGTTCTCGGTGTAAACGGTGACGGTCGACGACGCCGTGGCCGAGAAGATGAGTCCGAACAGCCCGATGAGGATGATCGGGAAGACGAGCGCGAAGAACAGCCCGACCGGGTTCCGGGTGTAGCCCCGGGCGAAGACGAGGAAGTCGGCGCCGATCCGCTTCGGGTTCACGGCTTCGCCCCCGAACCGAGGACGCCGTCGTCCATCTTGCCGACGAGGCCGACGAACACGTCCTCGAGGGTGTCGCTGACGGTCGAGAACCCTTTCCAGGGCAGGCCGCTCTCCTCGATCGCCTGGAGGACGACGAGCGCGTCGGCCTTGTCCCGCATCGGGACCTCGACGTGGCCCTCGGTCACCGTGACCGGTCGGTCGAGCTTCTTGCGGAGGTACTCCCCGAGCGACGGGGGCCCGTCGACCGCGAGCCGCTCGGGCCGGCCGTAGTCTCGGATGATCTCGGCCGGCGACCCCTCGGCGATGATCGACCCGTGGTGGATGATGGCGACCTGGTCGGCGAGGAGCTCGGCCTCCTCGAGGTAGTGGGTCGTCAGGAAGACCGTCCTCCCCTCACGGCGGAGCTGGCGGATAACGTCCCAAATCCCGCGTCGCGCCTGCGGGTCGAGGCCGGTCGTCGGTTCGTCGAGGAAACAGATGCTCGGGGAGGCGACGAGCGAGAGCGCGAGGCCGAGCTTCTGCTTCTGGCCCCCCGAGAGGACGTCGAAGTGGGCGTTCGCCTTGTCGGTGAGCGCGACCTGCTCGAGGAGCCGGTTCGCGTCGACATCGACACCGAACAGGGTCGCGTAGTACACGATCGCCTCCTTCGGCGTGGTCTTGTCGAAAAATCGGAAGTCCTGCGGGATGACCCCGATCTTCCGGTGCAGCGCGGGGCCGTCGGTCCATGGGTCGAGGCCGAGGACGGTCACGTCCCCCGAGGTCCGCCGGCGGAGGCCCTCGAGGATCTCGACGGTCGTGGTCTTCCCGGCGCCGTTCGGCCCGAGGAAGGCGAACACCTTCCCTTCGGACACGGTGAAGTCGATCCCGTTGACCGCGGTGAGCTCGTTGTACGTCTTCGTCAACCCGCGGACCGCGATCGCCTCCCCCATGGCGACCCGGCCGAACCGCTGCGGCTTATGACGGTGGCGCGGACGGAGGGAGCGCGAGCGTCGTCGGCGTTCCGGAACGCAGGACGACCGAGCCGAGCTCCCCGGCCAGAGTTACCGGCCCAGGTCCGTCCCATCGCGCGGTGAGCGTGCCCGGAACCCAAGCAAGGTCCAGCGTCCCCGGCCCGAGACGCACGCGACGGAGCGCGGCGGACGTCCAGGTCGATGGGATTCGCGGGCGGCAATGGACCGTCCGCTCGGAGAGCCTTGGGGAGAGTCCCCAGAGTCCCTCGAAGACGGTCGTCAGGAACGGGGCGACACTGAACCCGAGGAGGAAGCACGAATCGAACGGGGTTGGCTGGTCGCCCCGGTAGCACTCGTTCGCGTACCCGTTCTCCTCGCGGATCCGACCGGCCAGGACGTCGAGGGAGCGCACGCCCGCCTCGGGGCGGCCGACCCGAAACGCGGCCGCGGCGGCCCACGCGGTCGCGATCGGCCACACCTGCCCTCCGTGGTACGCGAGCGCGTCGAACTCCGGGTCGGTGGTCGAGAGCGTGCGGACTCCCCACGCCGTCGTCAGGTCGTCCCGCTCAGCCCGCTCGGAGATCGCCCGCCCGGTCGCGTCGTCCACGAGCCCGACCGCGACCGCCCGCAGCGCGTTCGGTCGGAGAACCGAACGGGGCGAGCCGTCCCGACGGACCGAGTCGTAGAGATACCCTTCCGCGCCCCACCCGTACCGGCCGAGGAACGCCGATTTGCCCTGCGCCGCGCGCGCCCGGAGGTCCGCGCCTCCCGTCCCGCCGCCGAGCTCGTCGAGGTCGGCGAGCGCATCGAGACACTCCCACCAGAGCGCCTGAAGGTCGACCGCGTGGTCCCGCCGGTCGGCCGAGTCCCAGATCGTCGTATCGAAGGCGTCGATCCCGAAGTGGATCCGGCCGACCTCGTCCGCGGCGCTCTCCATCGCCGCCACTTCGCCGCCGTTCGTGAAGAGCCCGTTCCTGGCGTTGACCTTGTCGAGTCCCCACGCGAGGATCCGCGCAAGGGCCGGCCGGTACGGGTCAAGGTGCCCGACGTCCCCGGTGTGCCGGATCAGGCGGCGCACGATTCCGGGATAGTAGAGCGTCGTATCGGAGGTCCCGTAGAGGAAGATCGGGCCGGGCGACAGCTGCATGGGAATCTCCCCCGAGGTCGCCCCGAGGACCGAGAGGTCCCGCGGTGCCTGGTACCGGAAGGCGGTGGCGAGGGACGCGACGACGCGGTCGACATCCCCGAGCCAAAGCACTGCCGGGAGCATCCACCCGATGTCGCGGAACCAAAGGGAGGAGTACCACGGATATCCTGCGACGAGCCCGCTCATCCCGGCTTCCGAGTCGCAGTACAAGGCGCGCAGCGCTCCGGTGGCCAGCTGGAACCCCTCGGAGAGCGCCGGATCGTCCGGGGTCTCGAGTTGGGGCATGCGGCTCGCCCAGTCCCTCCACGGCTCCACCGCGCGACCCCGCCACTGGCCCCGCATCGCCAGCGCGCCCTGACCGACGTCGGCGGTCTCCGCGACGGTCCTCTCGAGTCCGCCCCAGAGCACCCACGCGAGCGACGCCGAGCCGCCCGGCGAGCACGGCAGGTCGTAGCCGACCCGAATCGCCGCGGCGTCGCCCGACCGTCGGCCGCCGATCCAAGGGGAGCCGTCGACCGCGAGCGCGCTCGGGAGCGGGTCGGATTCGAGGGCGAACGCGTGGCCGTGGGCGCTCGCCTCGAGCCGCGTCCCGCGGGTCGCGAGCTCGAACGCGTGCGGCTGGACCCCTTCGATCAGGACGGGCGCGAGCGACGGCGGGATCTCGGCCTCGACCCGGAACTCGGGTTGCGTCCCGTCGGTCCGACGGATCGTCAGCTGGCGACCGACGCCCGGGGTCCCCGGGAGCGGATACACCTCGTCAGTGACCGTCGCCCCATCGACCTCGTGAACCGTTTCCACATGCGAGCGCCAATGGCGGAGCGAGCGCATCGTGGTCGGGCCGAGAGTACGGACCGAGCCGGGGGTTCCTATGGCCAACGACCAGGGCCCACAGAGGCGGACCCCCTGCGCGTACACCCCTCCCCACTCCAACATGGCGCCCCGGGTGTCCCACCGGAGGGAGAACGAACCGTCGGCGCTGAGGATCGCCGCGGCGGAGAGTCCCGCCACGAGCACCGGCTGCCGGGGGAGAGGCTGGTCGGTGGCCACCAACGGGAGCAGTTCGGCCGGGGGGGAACTCCCGCTCATGGGGGCACCTTCCGGAGCGGTCCAAGACGGTCGGTGACCTGGAACCAGACGAGCGGGGGGATGGCGACGCTCTGCAGCTCGAGGCGGATCGTATGGGGTCCGTCGGGGGGCGGGGCCATCCGGGCGGTGAATTCGACCCGGCGACCGACCGGCAGCACGAGCGGGCGGGCCCGGTCGATCGCGTCGAACCGGACGGGCGTCGCCGCGTCGGCGGGACGCGCGGTGCCGTCCGGGGGAGCGATCGGGCGCCCGTCCCAAACGAGTCCGACCCGCTGGAACGCACCGACCCGCAGCGGCGGGCAGTACAGGGCAAACTCCACCCCCTCGGCCGTCCGGCGGAGCGAACCCGCGTCGTAGACCGCACCTGAGAGGTAGAGCGCCAGTCGGGCCATCTCCTCGAGGGAATGGACCCCGAACTCGCGGCCGATCGCGAGGCCCTCGCGCAAGAGCGCGAGGTCGACCCGGACCCGAAGTCCGCGCACGGCTCTGATGGAGGCCTCGTCCGAGATAACCCGCGCGACGGCGGTCCACCCCGCCGCCACGCCCTATAGATACCGGACCCCTCTCCGCCCGCGGGGGCCGAGGATGGAGGCGGTCGTTCTCGGGGGTGGGGGCCTCACCGGGCGGTGCACCGTCCGGGACCTCGCCCACGGGGGCCGGTTCGACCGGATCCGCGTCGCGGACCTCGACCTCGCGCTCGCCGAATCGGCGGCCCGGGCCACCGGGTCGGACCGGGTGACGGCCGAGCGGCTCGACGTACGGGATGCGGCGGCGCTCCGGGGGGTCCTGAAGGGCGCCGACGTCTGCGTCAACGCCGTCCAGTACACGTTCAACCTCCCGATCATGGAGGGATGCCTCGCCGAGGGGGTCCCGTACCTCGACTTCGGCGGCCTCTTTCACACGACCCGTCGCCAGCTCGCCCAGGATTCCCGCTTTCGCGAGGCCGGTCTCCTCGCAATCCCGGGGCTCGGCCAGGTGCCGGGGGTGTCCAATGTCCTCGCGATGGAGGCAACGCGGGACCTCGACCGGGTCGAGTCGGTCGTCATCCGGGACGGATGGCGCGACCTGACCCCCAACGGCCCGGAGGTCGTGTTCACCTGGTCCCCGAGCACGTTCCTCGACGAGATGCTCCTCGACGCGATGGTGTTCGAGGAGGGGGCCTACCGGGCCCGACCCCCGATGAGCGAGGGGGAAACGTTCGAGTTCCCCGAGCCCGTGGGCCGCACCACGGTCTACCGGACCCTCCACTCCGAGCCGGCGACGCTCCCCGAGTCGCTGGCCGCGAAGGGGCTCCGGCACTGCGAGTGGAAGGAGGGCGGTCCGGGCATCGAGGTCCTCCGGATCATGGCGAAGCTCGGACTGGGGTCGGAGTCCGCCCTCGACGTCCACGGCGCGCCGGTGGTTCCCCGCGAGTTCCTCCTTGCGCTCTTGAAGCGGGAGAAGCTCCTCGGCGCCCCCGCCGGGGTCCACCTCCTCGACTGGGAGGTCTGCGACGTCGAGGTGACCGGTTCGAAGGAGGGGATCCCGGTGGTCCGGCACGCGCAGGCCAGGTTTCCGCCCCGCCCCGACTGGGGGTTCACCGCGACGGAGTACGCCGTCGGAGTTGCCGGGGCGATCGGGGCCGAACTCCTCGTCGAAGGGGCCATCACCGAGACCGGGGTCGTCCCCCCCGAGCGGTGCATCCCCGCCGGGCCGTTCCGGGCCGCCCTCGCCGCCCGCGGGATCGCGACCACCGTCACCCCGCCGGAGCCGCCGCTCCCCCCTCCCGAGTTCCGGCACCCGGCCGCCGAACGCCGGTGAATTCACCTCAATCTAGCGTGTTCTGGCTGCTCAAAGTAGCCAATGTAAACCCCAATCATGCATTGGGCTAATCGGACGTCTCACGTGGTGTACTATACCTGCGAACTACGAAGAGTTCCGCCCCCGCGCCAATTATATATATAGACCTCCGGGTCCCGAAACCCACTTGGATGTGTTTTGAATGGAGGAGCGGGAACTCGCCTTGCCCGGCGTCGTCCGGAGCCCGCGCTACGGGCCCGGCGGAGCCATTCCCGCCCCCTCCGAGAACATCCCGTTCTCCCCGCTGACGGCGGAGGGTTCGGTCGCCCCGCGGCCCGATCCGGACGCCGCCGCCAAGGGCGCCACGAAGTCGGAAGAGAAGGCCGCACCGGCGAAGGCCGCCGACCGGGACGACCGGGACGTCGAGGAGGTCCAGCCGCTCCCGATCCCGATCGCCCGCCTCGTCCCCAAGCTCCGGAAGAGCGCCCGCCTGTTCGAGGAGGGGAAGAAGCACATCCCGAACTCGTCGAGCTCGCTCATCCGGGTCGCTTCGTACGACCCGTGCCCCCCGTTCATCGCGAAGGGGAAGGGAAGCCGGATCTGGGACGTCGACGGGAACGAGTACCTCGACTTCAATCTCGCCTACGGCTGCCTGATCAACGGCCACGCCCACCCGGAGATGGTCAAGGCGCTCTCGGCCCAGGCCGAGCTCGGGTTCCATTTCGCTGCCCCGACCGAGCTCGAGATCGACGTCGCGAAGGCGTTCGAGCGGATGGTCCCCAACACCGAGCGGGTGGCGTTCTGCTCGAACGGCTCCGACGCGACGATGAACGCGATCCGCATCGCCCGGGCCGTCACCGGGAAGGACGGGATCCTGAAGTTCGAGGGGCACTACCACGGCCAGCACGACTACGCGCTGATCAGCGCGGAGGCGCCTCCGATCGTCGCGGGCCTCGACGAGTACCCCCGCCCGCTCCCGAACTCGGCGGGGATCCCGCCCGGGATCACCGACTACGTGATGGTCGCCCCGTACAACTCGATCCCCGCGTTCGAGCGGATGGTCCGACGCGTACCGGGACCGGCTCGCCGCCGTGATCCTCGAGCCGATCATGGCGAACTCCGGGATCATCCCCCCGCGCCGGATTACCTGAAGCGGCTCCGCGAGATCACCCGGGAGAACGACCTCCTCCTGATCTTCGACGAGGTGTTCACCGGCTTCCGCGTCGCCCCGGGCGGCGCCCAGCAGATGTACAAGGTCGAGCCGGACCTTTCGTGCTGGGCGAAGGCGCTCGGGCGGCGGGGTCCCGATCTCGGCGGTCTCCGGGAAGGCGGAGTTCATGGACCTGATCGCCCCCGGGCGGATCTCGTTCGGTGGAACGTACTTCGCGAACAACCTCTCGCTCGCCGCCAGCCTCGCCAACCTGAAGATCCTCGAGCGCGGCGGAGAGGGCCTCTACGAACGGTTCGGCCGGATGACCGACCGGCTCCAGAAGGGGATCGAGGAGGCGGCGCACGACACGAAGGTCTCGGCGCTCGTCCAGTCGGTGAACGGGATGCTCCAGTTCTTCTTCACGCGGCGGAAGAAGATCACGAACTACCGGGAGTCGCTCCAGATCGACTGGAACCTCTACCTCCGCAACCACCAGCTGCTGCTGGACAAGGGGATCTACATCCACCCCGACAACTACGAGCGGATCACGTTCTCCTCGGCCCACACCGAGAAGGACGTCGACATCCTCATCGAGAAGATCCACGAGACGTTCACGGAGCTCCGCACCCTCCCACGGGACTACCTGCCGTAGAGGGCGGTCGGGGACGAGGCTCCCGACGGGGGCCGCGCGAGCCGACGCGGGCATGTTTTAGTAGGGCCCCTTGGTTCCGGACCTAGTGCCGCGCCGGGGACCGACCCCCCTCCGACCGACCTCCGTGGGGGTGCGCGGTGGGGCGTAATCCGAGCGACCTGCTCCTCTTCATCGCGAAGCGGTTCCTCCAGCTCATCCCCGTCCTCTTCGGGGTCATCCTCCTCACGTTCTTCTTCACCCATCTCGACCTCACCGGGCTCTGCAACGAGTGGTACCCCCACGCCGGGGCGACCACGATCCACAACTGCGAGACGACGGTCGACCAGCCGCTCGCGAACCAGTTCATCGAGTACTTCGTCAACCTCCTCCACGGCAACTGGGGCGCCTCGGTCTACGGCTCGGCCGTCTACCCGGCGATCGCGACCGCGCTCCCCGCGACGATCGAGCTCGTGCTCGCCGCGCTCTTCCTGATGGTGGTCGTCGGGATCCCGCTCGGCGTCATCGCGGCCCAGTACAGCGGACGATGGGCCGACCACCTCGTCCGGGTGTTCTACCTGAGCGGCTGGGCGACGCCCACCTACCTGGGGGCGGTGATCGCGGCGGTGTTCCTCGGCCCGCTGCTCGGACTTCCCTCGGGCGGGGAGTTCTCGACGAAGATCGTCCCGTTTCCGCAGGTACACGCACATGTCGGTCCTCGACGCGATGATCGCCCTCAACCTCCCGTACACCGTCGACGCGATCGACCACCTAATCCTCCCGGCGACGGTCCTCGCGTTCATCAACATGGGGATCGCGACGCGGATGACGCGCGCGTCGATGCTCGAGGTCCTTCCGCTCGACTACGTCCGCTCGGCCCGGATGAAGGGGCTCGGCGAGTTCTGGGTCCTCTACAAGCACGCGCTCCGGAACGCGCTCATCACGACCACGACCGTCCTCGGCATCACGGCCGGGGGGCTCCTCTCCGGGACCGTCGTCGTCGAGGAGGTGTTCCTGTGGCCGGGGATCGGCCAGTACGCCTACAGCGCGATCGGGGGCGGCGGCTCGGTCCCGAACTTTGCCGGGGCGATCGCGGTCGTGATCATCTTCGCGGTCGCGGTCGTGGCCGCGAACCTGATCGCCGACGTCCTCTACGGGGTGCTCGACCCGCGCGTCGATTGGAGGTAGACGTTGGGCGTCCCAACTCCACCACCGAGCCGCCCCTCCGACCGCGGCGGGCTCGTCATCTGGCGGGTCCTCCGCTCGAACCCGCTCACGCTCGGCGGGTTCCTCCTCATCGTGTTCATCGGCGTGGTCGCGGTCGTCGTCGCCGCCGACCCGCACCTCCTCGTCCCCTACGGCCCCCAGCAGGTGACCGGGGCGTACCACGCCGGGCCGTCGTGGAAGCATCCGTTCGGGACCGACGGCAATTCCTTCGACATCTACTCGAACGTCCTCCTCGCGCTCCCCCTCGACCTCGGGATCGGGATCCTGATCGCCGCGACCGCCCTCCTCGCGGGCGGCGGGCTCGGGCTCATCGCCGGCTTCTTCGACAAGCCCGGAACGGTCGGCGGGGGGCTCTCGGTGGTGATCATGCGGGTCACCGACATCTTCCTCTCGTTCCCGAGCCTGATCCTCGCGCTCGCGATCACGCGCGCCATCGGACTCGGCGTGGGACCGGTGATGCTCGCGATCGGCCTGACGTGGTGGCCGTTCTACGTGCGGCTGGTCCGCGGGCGAGGTCCTCTCGGTGAAGAACCTCCCGTACGTCATCGCGGCCCGCGCCTCGGGCGTCTCGGAGGGCCGGATCCTCCTCCGCCACGTCGTCCGGAACGTCCTCGAGCCGGTCGTCGTGTACTTCACGCTCGACATCGGCACGGTCCTCGTCACGTACTCGACGATCGGGTTCATCGGCGTCGCCAGCAAGTACCCCGGGCCCCAGCCGGAGTGGGGAGCGATGCTCGCCTTCTACCAGAGCTCGGGAGCGATCACGGCGTACCCGTGGGAGGTGTTCGCCCCCGGGATCGCGATCTTCGTGACGGTGTTCGCCTTCAGCCTCCTGGGCGACGGACTGCGGGACATTCTCGACCCGCGAACCCGGCGCGCGTTCGTGCGGGCGAGCTCGGGCCAGGAGCCGCCGGCGGAGGTCCCCGCGGCGGCCCTCCCCTCCGGAACGGTGCCGTCGGCCGTCCCCACCGGGGACCGGGGCGCCCCCGCGTGAGCGACCCGGTCCTCGACGTCCAGCACCTGTCGATCACGTACACGGTCGGCGCGGGGAGCTTCCCGGCCGTCTCGGACGTTTCGTTGCAGCTCTACCCGGGCCGGGTCGTCGGCATCGTCGGGGAGACCGGCTGCGGGAAGAGTACGCTCGCGAAGGCGATCCCCCGCCTCCTCCCGGAGCCGCCCGGCCACGATCGGCGGCGGACGGATCGTCTTCCGCGGGACCGACCTCGTCCGGGTGTCGAAACGGCAGATGCCCCTGGTCCGGGGCACCGGCATCGGGATGATCTTCCAGGAGCCGTTGAACTCCCTCAACCCGGCGTATCGCGTCTACGACCAGATCGCCGAATCGGTCCGGATCCGGCACTACCGCGAGATGGGATACACGAAATCGTTCCAGGGCGGCGAGGTCCCGTTCGACTACACGAAGCCGCCGATGCCGACGGTCGCGAACTCGCTGACGAAGGCGATCGTCCCGGACGGCGCGGTCGGCGAGGTCGTCCGCGACCGGCTCCGGTCGCGCTCGGACTTCCGCCGCGAGGTCCTCCAGTACCTCCAGCTCGTCCGGATCAACGACCCGGAGACGATCCTCGACCTTTACCCGCACGAGCTCTCCGGCGGGATGCGCCAGCGGATCATGATCGCGATGGCGCTGTCGGAGAAGCCGTCGGTCCTCATCGCCGACGAGCCGACGAGCGCGCTGGACGTGACGATCCAGGCGCAGGTCCTGACGCTGATGAAGGAGCTCATCGACGAGGTCCAGACGGCGATCCTGTTCATCAGCCACGACCTGGGAGTCATCGCCGAGACCGCGGACGAGGTCGGCGTGATGTACGCCGGCCGGATCGTCGAGTACGGCCCGGTGGCCGAGGTGTTCCACTCGCCGCGGCACCCGTACACGAAGGCGCTCCTCCGGGCGGCCCCGAACCGCTACAAGTCCGAAGGGCCGCTGAGCGCGATGGCGGGGACCGTCCCGAACCTCTCGCGGCTCCCGTCGGGATGCGCGTTCCACCCCCGGTGTCCGCTCGCGCAGCCGGTCTGCCGCGCGTCGGTCCCTCCGCTCGACCCGGTCGCCCCCGCGGCCCCCGCTCCCGGTGCGCGGCCGCACGCGAGCGCCTGCTTCTTCCCGGCGGAGGTCCCGAACCTCCCGTGAGCGACGCGACGCCGCTCCTCGAGACCGAGGGGCTCCAGAAGTGGTTCCCGCTGACGCGCAGCCTCGGGGACGTCGTGACCCGGGCCCCGACCCGCGCCGTGCACGCGGTCGACGGGGTCTCCCTCTCGATCGCGCCCGGGCGAGGCGCTCGGGCCTGATCGGGGAGTCCGGCTCCGGAAAGACGACGTTCGGCTGGCTCGTCTCCCGGCTCCACGAGCCGACCGCCGGGACGATCCGGTTCGAGGGGACGGACGTCACGCATCTCACCGGCCCGCGGCTCCAGCGGTGGCGCCGGAACGTCCAGGTCGTCTTCCAGGACCCCGTCGGCTCGCTCGACCCCCGCCTCCGCGTCTGGCAGATCGTCGGGGAGCCGATCCGGGCGCAGACCGAGCCTCTCGCGCCAGGCGACCCGCCACCGGGTCGAGGAGCTCCTCCCGACTGTCGGGCTTCCCCCCGACTGCCTCGACCAGTACCCGCACGAGTTCTCCGGGGGGGGCCGCCAGCGGCTCTCGGTCGCCCGCGCCCTTTCCGTCGACCCGAAGCTGATCGTCCTCGACGAGCCGACGAGCGCGCTCGACGTCGCCGTGCAGGCCCAGATCCTCAACCGGCTCGTCGAGCTCCAGCGGGAGCGGCAGATCGCTTACCTCCTCATCACCCACAACGTCGCGGCGGTCCGGTACGTCGCCGACCGGGTCGCGGTCCTCTACCTCGGCCAGCTCGTCGAGTTCGGGCGGGTGCGGGAGGTCCTCGAGCACCCGGTCCACCCGTACACGAAGGCGCTCCTCGCGGCCGTGCCGGTCCCCGACGCCCGGCGCCGAAGGATGCGCTACCGGGTCGAGGGGGACATCCCGAGCCTCATCGACCCGAAGCCCGGCTGCCGGTTCTCCCCGAGGTGCCCGTTCGTGATCGACCGGTGCCGCGTGGAGGACCCGATCCTCCGCCCCGCGCCCGGCGCCCCCGAACGGCTCGTGGCGTGCCACCGGGCGGAGGAGGTCGGGGACATCCCGGCCGAGGCGCTCCTCCAGACCGCTCCCGAGTCCCCCACCGCCGCGCCGGACGGGGCGCCGCCGCGCCCCGCTAGCTCAGCCACTGGGTGTTGAAGCCGATCGCGTACGGCTCGGCGCTCGCCATCGGGTTCTGGACGTACCCGTGGAGGTCCGAGGAGTAGACCGCGAACGACGTCGGCACGACGAGCCAGATCTCGGTGTAGTTGTTGTACATCAGGGTCGTCATGTTGGTGTAGTCAGCCGGTCAGGTCCGACGGGTTCGAGTCGCTCGCCGCGGCGTACACGTCGGTGTTGACCGTCGCGTTGTTGTACCCGGCCATGCACAGGTTGGCACTCCCGGTGTTGACCGCGTCGTTCTGCGTCCAGTCGTCGGGGGAGATGTAGTCGGACGTGTAGAACTCCTGTCCGATGTAGAACGGTCCGCCGCTCGCGGTCGTGTTGGACACGCACTGTCCGTCCGGGTCCACTCCCTGCTCGGCGTACAACTGATCCAGCGACACCGGGGTGGGGACGATCGTGATGTTGATCGCCTTCAGGTCGGCTTCGAGGAATTGGGCGGTCTCCGCCCAATCGGTCCCTGTGTTGAGGTACATGTAATTGAAGCTCGTTCCGACGCACGCCGCGGCGGCGCAGGGGGAGTCGGCCATCTCCTGGTAGGCGAGCTTCAGGTTGTACTGGTAGTACGGCAGGTTCGCCGTCTGGTTGTTGTTGTACGGGTACGACGGCGGGACCGGTCCCACCCATTGGCTGGCGTACCCCTGGAACGCCTGTTGGATGATCTGCTGGTAGTCGATCGCGTGCGTGATCGCCTCCCGGACCGAGAGGTTGTTGAACGGGAACACCGACTGGTTCAGGTAGATCCACCACGAGCCGCTGGTCGCGCCGTACACCGTCGGAAGCGCTTGGACGACGACGTTGGAGTGCCCTTGGAGCTGCTGGATCGTCGACGGGCCGACGTAGGCGAACGACGCCTCCTGGACGGCCCCGTTGATGAGGTCGTTCGTCGTGATGTCGGTCGCGTCCTGGAAGACGACCTCGACGGTCGTGTTGGCGGGGGCGAGGTTGATGTTCCACGGTTCGGCGGTCGCGGCGGAGGCGGCCCAGTACTTCGGGTTGGGCGTCAGCGTGTATCCGCCTCCGCCGATCCCGTTGTAGCTGTTCAATACGAACGGCCCGGTCCCCATCGTGTTCGAGGCGAGGTAGTCGTTGACCTGCCCCTCGACGACTCCCCCGTTCGCGTCGACCCAGGACGGGTCGACCGCGTACGAGTTCGGGGCCGAGATCGACGCGAGGAGGTACGTGTAGTTCGTTCCCAGGTAACCGTACCCGAGGTTCAGCCGGATCATGTCCGGGTTGAGGACCTGGAACGACTGGTTCGGGCTCTCCATCGCCGAGGACTCGCTGGGGGAGGGGGCGCCGAAGTTCCAGGAGTTGAGGTCGCTCACGAGCGTCGAGTTCGCCGCCGTCACGTTCGTGAGGTTGGAGTAGTACGACAGCGGGTTCGACGGCTGGAAGTTCGTCGAGAAGAAGTTCTGTTCGAGGATGAACTGGGGGCCCTGCTCGAGGAGGAGGCTCCGGTAGAGGCTGTACCACTGGACGTACGCGTTGAACGGGTCGCCGTTCGAGAAAACGATCCCCGACCGCAGCGTGAACGTGTAGCTCGTGAAGTTCGTCGCCGGGTTCTCGTTCACCGTCCAGTTCTGCGCGAGGACGCCGGAGAAGTTGGTCGTCGACGAGCCGTTGTAGTTGACCAGTCCTTGGTAGACCTGCTGGACCGCCGCCCATCCGGGGGTCGAGAACGTCACGGCCGGGTCGAGGGAGTCGGGAATCTCCGCCTGGTCGACGCAGATGTACGCCCGCTCGTTCGGACCGCACGTCGAGGTGGACGACTTCTTCAGGACGAAGTAAGCGCCGATCCCCGCGATGACGAGGACGACCACGACGACCACCACGAGGATGTTGCGAGTTCGCGGAATCACTGAGCGGACCCCCGAGAAGTCCGGACGTGGGAACGTATTCCCCCTGTTAAACCCTGCCACGGGGGGTGGTGGACCGCGCTCCGCGCCAGCCTCTTGAGGCGGCCGGGGCTCGGCCGACCGGGAGCGGGAGATGGCGGCGAAGATGCTGATCGCGGGCGAGTGGGTGGGGGCCGCGAGCGGGGCGATCGCCCCCGTGGTCGGCCCGTTCGACGGACGCACGATCGCCGAAGTTCCGGTCGGGACCCGCGAGGACGCCCGGGCGGCGATCGACGCCGCGCGAGACGCGTTCGACAAGGGTCCGTGGCCCCGGCTTCCGCCGCGCGCCCGCGGCGAAGTGTTCCTGAAGGCGGCCCGGATCCTCGGAGAACGGCTCCCGGCGCTCGCCGAGCTCGAGAGCCACAACCAGGGGAAGACGATCAAGCAGGCCGCCGACGCGGACCTCCCGTTCGCGGTCGACAACCTCGTGTTCTACGCGGGGGCGTGCCGGACCCTCGAGGGCCGGAGCCCCGGGGAGTTCACCGGCGACGGCACGACCATCTTCCGGCGGGAGCCGGTCGGCGTCGTCGCCTCGATCACGCCGTGGAACTACCCGCTGATGATGGCCGTCTGGAAGGTCGGGCCGGCGCTCGCGACGGGCAACACCGTCGTCCTGAAGCCCGCGAGCTGGACCCCGCTCACCACGCTCGAGCTCGGCCGGGCGTTCCAGGACGCTGGGCTCCCGAACGGGGCGCTCAACATCGTGACCGGGCCCGGCGGCGAGGTCGGCGACGAGCTCTCCCGCCACGGCTCGGTCGACCTCGTCTCCCTGACCGGGGACACGGCGACCGGCAAGAAGATCATGGAGGCGGCGAGCGGGACCGTGAAGCGGGTCCAGCTCGAGCTCGGCGGGAAGGCGCCGTTCGTGGTCTTCGCCGACGCCGACCTCGCGGCCGCGGTCGAGGGGGCGGTCGTCGGCGGCTTCGTGAACGGCGGGCAGGACTGCACGGCGGCGACCCGGATGATCGTCCACGAATCGATCCGGGAGAAGTTCGTCGCGAAGCTCGTCGAGCGGTTGGCGACGTTCCGGATCGGCGACCCGCTGTCGCGGGCCACCGACCTCGGTCCGCTCGTCCACCGGTCCCATCAGCACCGGGTCCTCGGGTTCGTCGAGGAGGGGAAGAACGAGGGAGCGAACCTCCGCCTCGGCGGAGCGGCCCCCGGTGGCCCCCTCGCGACCGGTGCGTTCGTGAACCCGACCGTCTTCGACGAGGTCCACGCCGACATGGAGATCGCCCAGAAGGAGGTCTTCGGCCCGGTCGTCGACGTCCTGGAGTTCTCCACCTTCGACGAGGCGATCTGGACCGCGAACTCGGTCGTCTACGGGCTCGCCGGGAGCGTGTGGACGAGCGACGTCCGGACGGCGGTCCGCGCGGCGAACGCGCTCCGGTTCGGCGACGTGTGGGTCAACGACCACCTGCCGCTCGGGTCGGAGACCCCGCACGGCGGGATGAAGCAGTCCGGGTTCGGGAAGGACCTCGGGGTCGACTCGCTCGCCGATTACACGGTCACGAAGAACATCTACATCGACCTGACCGGCCAGGCCCGGAAGAGCTGGCACTACACCGTCTACGGCGACCCGACGTGACCGCCGGACCCCGATCGATGGACGACGGGATCCCCTCGGACCGTCGGGCCGACCTCTGGGTCGGAGGGACGTCCCGGCCTCCGTCGACGGCCGAGTACCGACCGGTCCTCGACCCGTCCACCGGCGCCCCGCTCGGCGAGGTCGCCGTCGGCAGCAGCGACGACGCCCGGGCGGCGGTCGAGGCCGCCGAGGCGACGCGGGCGACGTGGGGAGAGACTCCCGGCCACCGGCGCGCCGCGATCCTCCTCGCCCTCTCCACCCGGCTCCGGGACGACCGCGAGACGATGGCCCGTCTCATCGCGCGGGAGGTCGGAAAGCCGGTCGCCGACGCCCGGGTCGAGGTCGAACGGGCCGCCACGGTGTTCGCGTATGCCGCGGAGGAGATCCGTCACCTCACGGGCGAGACGTTCCCGGCGGACGCGTACGCCCACCCGGCGGGGAACGAGGGCCGGCTCCTGTTCACCGTCCGCGACCCCGTGGGGGTGGTGGTCGCGATCGGGCCGTTCAATTTCCCCTTGAACCTCCTCAGCCACAAGGTCGCCCCGGCGCTCGCGGCCGGCAACCCGGTCGTTGCGAAGCCGACGAGCGCGGCGCCGTTCACGGCGCTCCGGCTCGCCCAGCATGCGGCGTCGGCGGGGGTCCCGGCCGGGGTGTTCAACGTGGTCCTGGGTCCCGGGGGCGCCGTCGGCAACGCGCTCGTGGAACACCCGGCGACCCGACTCGTCACCTTCACCGGGTCGACGGAGGTGGGGAAGGGGATCGCCGAGCGGGCCGGCCGTCACGCGAAGCGCGTGATCCTCGAGCTCGGGGGCGTCGACCCGTTCGTCGTCCTCGAGGACGCCCCGCTCGACGTGGTCGTCCCGGCAGCGATCCGCGGGGCGTTCGGGTACTCGGGCCAGGTCTGCACGGCTTCGAAGCGACTCCTCGTCCAGGCCGGGGTCGCCGACCGGTTCGCGACCGCGTTCGCCGCGGCCGCCTCGCAGCTCCGCGTCGGGCCGGCGCTCGCGGAGACGACCCAGCTCGGGCCGGTGATCGACGCCGCGGCCCTCGACCGGATGGACACCCTCGTCGGGGACGCACGCTCCCATTCGGCGTCGGTCCTCACCGGGGGCCGCCGGAGCGGACCCCCCGGTGGGGGATTCTTCTATCCCCCGACCGTCCTCGACCGGGTCCCCGAGACCGCCCGCGTCGCTCAGGAGGAGACGTTCGGGCCGGTGGTGCCGATCCTGCGGTTCGAGACGGACGACGAGGCGATCCGGATCGCGAACGCGACCCCCTACGGGCTCCAGGCGGCGGTCTACACGAACGACCTGAACCGGGCGTTCCGCCTCGCGAAACGGATCCGGGCCGGCGGCGTCCACCTGAACGACCCGACCAACCTCCGGTGGGACGCCCTCCCGTTCGGCGGTGTGAAGGAGAGCGGGATCGGACGGGAAGGGCTGAGGGACGCGATGCAGGAAATGACCGACGTCAAGCTGATCTCGGTCAACTTCGGGTGAACCGTCCCCGTCGTCCGGGGCGCGGGCCGGCCGGTCCGTCGTTCGGAAGCCGAAACTTATCCTCTCCGAATCTCCGCGGTCCGGTGGCTCCGGAGCTCGCGGGGTCGGGAGGACAATCCCTTTGGCCTCCGGGCCGACTCGGCTTGGCCATGGCGGCCACGTCCCTCTGCGGCCGGCTCGTCGAGCTCTGCCCGCTTCGTTCGGCGGATGCCGCCGCGGTCCACGCGATCCTATCGGACCGGCGGGCCACGCGATGGCTCCCGGTGAGGGTGCGGAACGAGACGGGGGCCCAGTTCGTCCGTCGGGTGCTCCAGCAGGACCGCAAAGGTGACGGGGTCGCGTTCTCCATTCGCGCGCTCGCTTCCGGCGAGGTCATCGGTCAGATTCGCCTGTTCCATCTCTCCCCGCAGGACCGGAGCGCGGAGGTCGGCTACTTCCTGCGGCGCTCGAGCTGGGGGAACGGGTTCGCCACGGAGGCGCTCCGCCTGGCGTGCCGGTACGGGTTCGGACCGTGGAAGCTCCACCGGATCAGCGCGCTGGTCGTGGCCGGCAACGACGCCTCCCGGGCCGTGCTGGAGCACGCCGGGTTCCGGCTCGAGGGAACCGAGCGGGCAGCGACCTCCGTGTCCGGACGTTGGACCGATGTCTGGGCGCTCGGGCTCCTGCGTGGAGAGTTGCGCCAACGCGGACCCGCCGGTCGGGGAGGCGGGTCCGCCTCGGAGTCGGCCCGCTCAGGAGATCGACCGCGCGACCGCGAAGGGGCGATCGTGGTGCGCCCCCGGCCCCGGGTGCATCGGCCCGGGGCGCGGGCCGGGGCCCGAAGGCCCCGGTCGGACCGGCGCTCGCCGCTTCGGCCGCGGCCCGAAGGCCGCCCAGTGCACCCGCGGCGGTAGGTCCGGACGAGAGCTCGCGGCCTCGACCATCCGCGCTGCCGACGACCTCCCGTCCACGAAGAACCGAAGCGAGTGGGAGTATTTGCCTACTTTCTGGTTAATTTCATTAATTCCGTGAAGGAGAGGGCCGGTCCTCGCGTCCGAACAGCGTGAGCGCGAGGCGCCCTTGCGGGGTCAGCCGGACCCGGCCCCGTCCACCCGTTGTCTCCGCCGCGACGAATCCCCACTTCGTCTCGAGGGGCCCGAGACGGATCCGGAGCCGGCTGTGCTGGGCCTGTGCGGTCGGCGCGGGCCCGTGGTCGACGGGGCGGTCGAGCCCGAGCGCCCGGATGAGGTCCCGCTTCCGGAGCGTGCCCCCGGCCCGGGCGAGCGCCTCGAGGACCTCGACGAGCTCCTCGGTCGGGGCTCGCAGCTCGTAGACGGCGACGGGGTCGACCGAGCGGACCACGTCGTTGACCGGCCGGACCTTCGGGGTCAGGCCACTGTACCAGGCGCGGGAGACCTGTACGTAGTACGGCTCGCCCCGCCACAGCATGCAGGCGAGGGTCCCCGCGATCGCCGTGATCTTGGTTCCGGTCGAGACGTTCACGCGGATCGGGACGACGGCGGAGGCATTCCGGTCGCTGCGCCCTTCGGCCGCGAAGATCCGCCGGTAGACCGCCAGGGCGCCGAACACGTCCCAGATCGGCGTCGGCACGAGCCGGACGTCGACCGGCCAGCGGGCCGCGCGGAGCCGGCGCTCGACCTCGACGAGGAACGCCCCCGCGGCATCGTCTCCGTCCCGCGTGATGAGGTAGACGCGGTCCGCCCGGTCGGAAAGAACCGGCTCGACGACCCGCTCGACCTCGAACCCGACCGGCGCGAGATGGATCCGGGCGTGCGGGTCGCCGGGTCGCGGGCCCGTCGGCGCGGAGGTCCTCGGCCGGCGTCGGGACCCGCTCACGGGAGCGTGCGCCCCGGGGGCGGGGATCCCGGGGAGATCGGCGGGGAGGGGGGCAGCGGGATCGAAGGAGGAGGCGACGGGCGCGGACCGGCGACCGGAGCCGCCACCCGGGCGGGCCCCGTCGGTCCGGCCGAGAGCGCGACCGACGCCTCGGCGAACCGGGCGAGCCCGCGCTCGAGCAGCTCGTCTTCGATGGTGAGCGGGGCCATGAACCGCAGGACGTGGTCGAACGCGCCGCACGTGTGCATCAGGACCCCCCGCTCGAACAGCTCGTGCCGCATCGCCTTCGCCCGGTCGGTCCAGGGTTCCTTGTCGGTCGCGGAGCGGACGAACTCGATCCCGACCATGAACCCGCGGCCCCGGACGTCCCCGATCGCGGGGTCCGTCGCCTGGACGGTCCGGAACCGCTCGAGCAGCCGACGCCCCCGCCGCTCCGTCCGCGCGACCACATCGGTCGACGTCAGCACCCCGAGGACGGCGGTCCCGACCGCGAGGCCGAGCGGGTTCCCCCGGTACGTGCCGAGGTGAAACCCGGGAGGCAGGGAGGGGACGAGGTCGTCGCGGTACGCGACCATCGAAACGGGAAGCCCGCCGCCGATCGTCTTCGCCACGCAGAGGATGTCGGGGGTGACCTTCGCATGGTCGACCGCCCACATCGCGCCGGTCCGGCCGAGGCCGGTCTGGACCTCGTCGGCGATGAGGAGCAGGTCGTGGGAGTCGCAGAACTCCCGGAGCGCCGGGAGGAAGTCGTCCGGGGGCACGACGTACCCCCCCTCCCCGAGGATCGGTTCGACGAGGACGCTCGAGAGCTCGTCGACGCCGGAGTGGGGGTCGTTGACGAGGTGCTCGAGGTAGCGGATGGTGGCGTTGGTCAGGTCCCCGGCCGAACCGAGGAGGGGCCGGTAGGGGTCCGGGAACGGAACCCGGACCACGTGCCCGCCGTGGAACGAGGTCGTCCGGTGGTACCGTCGACCGCTCGTCAGGTTCGCGGCCCCGCCGTGGACCCCGTGGTACGCGCCGGAGAACGTCACCGTCCCGTGGCGTCCCTTCGCGTAGTCGGCGAGGTTCACCGCCGTCTCGACCGCGTCGCCGCCGGTGACGGTGAAGAGGACGCGGGCGTGGCCGCGGAGCTTCCCCGGGAGCACGTCGACGAACGCCCGGAGGAACGCGAGCCGGGCCTCGGTGGGGAGCTCGAGCGCGTGCCAGACCTTCCCCGCCTGGTCCGCGAGGGCGGCGGCGAGCGCCGGATGCCGATGCCCGAGGTTGAGGACCGAGACCCCGGCGACCCAGTCGATGAACCGGTTCCCGTCGACGTCCTCGACGGTCGAGCCCTGGGCGTTCGCGATGGCGATCGGGAAGTACTTCGCGTAGACGACCGCGTCGGTCTCGAGCCGGGCCTGCTCGGCGAGGAGCTCCCGCGAACGGGGGCCGGGGAGCGGGGTCCGGATCCGGGGCGCGTCCGGATAGCTCAGCCACGTCTCGGAGCCGCTCATCGTCGGGTCCCCCTCGGGCCGATTGGACCGCGCCGCGGGTTATCAACCCCACGGAGGCGGCAGGGACCGCGCGTCGGTTATCGTCCCCGGCCGTCTCGGGGACCGGATGGCGCCGGCGACCGGAGCGAGGGTCGACGTCCACCTCCACCTGACGCGGTACTGGCGCGACCTCCCCGGAACGGCGTACCGGCCGGACCTCGACTACACCGTCCCCGGTCTCCTCCGCGAGCTCGACCGGGCCGGGATCCGGGACGGTCTCGCCATTCCGGTCCAGCACGCGCCGGACGTCGACGCGACGGTCGAGGAGGGCCGGTCGCTCCGGACCCAGAGCGGGGGGAGGCTCCACATGGTGGGGACCGTCGACCCGGGGATCGGCGAGGAGGGCGTGGCCGCCACGGTCGAGCGATGGGGCCGGACGCCGGAGCTCGTCGCGATCAAGTTGTTCCCCGGCTACCTGCCGTTCTACCCCCACGACCGGCGGCTCGACCCCGTGTACGAGTTCGCGTCCCGCCGTCGGCTCCCCGTGATGATCCACCAGGGCGACACGCTCGAGCGGGACGGGCGACTGAAGTTCGCCCGCCCGATCGAGGTCGACGAGGTGGCGGTCCGGTGGACCGAGGTGGCGCTCGTGATCTGCCACCTCGGGAACCCGTGGATCGAGGAGACCGCCGAGCTCGTGTACAAGAACCCGAACGTCTGGACCGACTGCTCCGGGCTGCTCGCCCGACCCACGGTCCGGTACTTCCGGGAGATGTTCGAGCAGGCCCGGACGAGGCTCCACCAGCTGATCGTGACGGTCGGCGACGCCGACCGGGTCCTCTACGGGTCCGACTGGCCGCTCGAGTCGATCGAGACGGCCGTCGAGCTCGTCGCGACCCTCCCGATCCCCGAGGACGCCCGGGAACGGATCCTGGGCGGGAACGCGCGGCGGCTGTTCCGGCTCGAGGGGGACGCCCCGGTTTCCTGACGTGTCGGACCGTTGCGCGCACCGCAACGACCGGGACACGCCCAACGCTGATAGGCCGCCCCGCCTCGGGCCCCGGTGAGTTCCGATGGGCCGTCCGATCGTCGCCGCGCTGGCCGCCCGTCCCCTGTTCTTCGAGCCGGTCCCGCCGAGCGCCCGCGCGGCGAGCGCGCGGGGGGACGCGCAGTTCGCGGCGACGGCGTCGCTCGTCGCGGGGGTCGGCCGGGTCGACGCGGTCAACGTCCCGGAGCTCGTCGATGAGAACCACGACGGCCGCCCGTACCTACCGGTCGGGGGACGTCCGGTGGTACGCGAGGAAGCTCGCGGACGCCACGGCCACGGAGCCGATCGTCAACAAGGTCGTGGCCCACCTCCCGAGCGCCTCGGCCACCTCGGCGTGGGCCGAGGAGACGATCGTGCGGGGCGTCCGGTCGTTCGTCCTCGTCGGCGGGTCGAGCCGGGTACATCCCGTATCCCGGCCCGGACGTGGCGGAGGCGGACCGGCTCTGCCGGCCGGCGTCCGAGCGGGCCGGCGGGGCGCTCGGCAACATCGCGATCCCGCAACGCGCCGGCGAGGCGCACCGGATGCTCGCGAAAACTCGCGCCGGCGCGAAGTTCTTCACGACCCAGATCGCGTTCGACTCGACCGCGACGGCCCGCCTCGTGCGGGAGTACGACCTCCTCTGCCGGCAATCCGGCCTCGCCCCGGCGGCGGTGGTCGTCTCCGTGGCGCCCCTCGCCGACGACGCCGACGCCGAATTCGTCCGATGGCTGGGCGCCGACCTCCCCGAGCCGACCGAACGGGCGATCCTGAACGGCGAAGAGCGGGGCGCGGCGGGCCGGTCCGTCCAACGGGCGCTGGCCCTCTGGCAGGAGGTCCGGCGCGCCGCCGAGGAGGCCCATGCCGAGGTACCGCTCGGGGTCAACGTCGAGCAGCTCTCCCAGCGACACCTCGAATCGGCGGCGGAGATGCTCCGCGCGTTCGCGACGGCGATCGACGCCGACGTCTAGCGCACGGGGGCCCGAGCGCCCCTACGGGTGCCGGCCCCGGCCGACCACGACGCTCGTCGGGATCTCGTACCCCGCGGAGGACCGGAACACCGAGACCCGTCGGACCACCTCGGCGCGGAGCCGTTCCTGGTCGGCCGGGGACAGCGCAAGGATCGACGCCCGCGTCCGGGCGCTCCCGTCGTGGAACATCCCCCAGAACGACTCCGGGTCCGGGACCGTCCCCGACCATCCGAGGCGCTCGGTCGGCATCGGCTCGAGGCCGGCGGCCCGCATCGCCTGCTCGAACGCCCCCGGCGCGCCGAACCGGAAGAATCCCGGGGCGCCGTGGGACGAGGGGGCGACCCCGATCGCGCGGAGCGACTCCGGGACGATCGTGAGCGCCGTGGCGTCCGGGCCCCATACGGCGAACGCGACCACCCCCTCCGGCCGGGTCACCCGCGCCGCTTCGCGGAGCGCCGCGTCCGGGTCGGGAAAGTGGAGGAGCCCGAGGTTTGAGACGACCCGGTCGAACGAGGCGTCCGGGAACGGAAGGCGCGCGGCGTCGGCCCGCACGCGCGGCACCGCCCGGTCCCCCTTCGCGAGCATCGCCGCGGAGAAGTCGAGGGCGACCGGGAGCGCCCCGCGCGCGAGGGCCCCCCGGACGACCGGGCCGGGCCCGGTGGCGACGTCGAGGAGGTGGTGGCCCGGCTCGACGAGGGCGGCGTCGAGGAGCCGCGGGATCGACGGGGCGACGAACCCGCTCCAGAGCCGCGCGTAGGCGTCGGCGACCCCGGGGTCGGTCCAGGCGTCCCGTTCCAACCGGGCGAACGCCATCGCCCGGCCGGCCTACTTGTAGGTCGACTGGTGGACGGTGCCTTCGTCGTCGACGATGGTGATGCACTCACCCTCGCACTCGAACAGGCACGCTTCGCACATGATGCAGTCCGGACCGTGGATGACCGCCGACTTCTCCGCCCGGAACTGGAACTTGGCCGCCACCGAGGGGTCGTCGACCGAGTTCGGGAAGTTCTCGCGGGGCTGCATCTCGAAGACCGTCGTCGGGCAGACGTCGCGGCAGTGGGTGCAGCCGGTGCACTTGTCGTGCTGGACTTCCACGGTAACCATCGGGCTGGCCTCGCGGCGCGCGACATCCCTAGGGTATTTGAGACCGGGCCAACCCGAGTTCGGCGCTGCCGGACGGACGCGCCCCGACGGCCACCCGGCGCCCGTTCGGACACCGCCCGCACGGGTCCCGACGGCCCGGCCGGAGACGCTCGAAGGGAACGACCTGTCCGCGGGGACGGCCCCGGCAGCTACCTTGACGTCTCCACTCGGCCGGGGCCCCGGTCGAGCCGGTCCACGGCCCGGGATCGCCAGAGCGCCGCGACCAACAGGGCCCCGAGAGGAACCGCGGTCAGGTACACCCAAAGGTCCGAAGAGGTGCCGGAAAGGATCGCCGGGGCGAGCGTCCGCGCGGGGTTCAGCGAGCTTCCCGTCCAAGGCCCGATGAGGTAGGTCGAGAGCCCGACCACGAGTGGCGGGAGCAAACTTCGGGACCTGCCCCGCCCTTCCCCGAAATCGGCGAGGACGAACACCGATGCGACCAGTACCGCCGTGAACCCGAGCTCCGCCGGGAACGCCCAGAGAGCATCGCCGGGCGCCGGCACCGTAGCCCCGAGGTCGGCATGGTCCCCGAGGGCGGCCAGCACCAACGCGCTCGCAAGGAACGCCCCCGACAGCTGACCGACGAGATAGGAGGGAACCTCCCGCCACGCAATGCGGCCACTCGCGGCGAGCGCCACGGAGACGATGGGGTTGAGATGGGCCCCCGAGACCTGGAGGAACACCACGATGGGGATGAGGACCGCCAGGAACCAGGCGATCGCCATCTCCCACTGGGGGATGCTCCCGAGCCGGGTGGCCAGGACGATGGTGCCGGTCCCGACTCCCACGAGGATCGCGGTGCCCGCGGCCTCGCCGGCGACTCGGCGCGGGGTCGATAGGCTCAACGAGCTCTGCTCAGAGCCACGTCCTTGGCCCGCCGGTCCCCGAGGGCGAGTTCCGTCCGCAGTCCCCGAATCTGCCCCCGGATCCGGTCACGGACCTGCCCGGAACCCCTCGTCGTCGAGCGCGGCCGGGTCGGGGAGGGACCAGTCCCGGAGCTCGAGGGATTTCAGGCGCGCGGGACAACTCTCGTCGTCGAGGCAGCCCATCGTGACCCGAACCCGGGCTTCTTCCATCGTCGCCGCCGAAAGGAGTTGCGGCGGATGCGGCGGAAGTCGGAGTCCGATCTCCTCGAGCATCCGCTCCGTCCGGGGATTCGCGGCGTGGGCCGGTCGGGTCCCCGCGGAGGTCGCGTGCCACCCGGGGGGAGGGTCGGCGTTGAAGATGGCCTCGGCCATCAACGACCGGCACGCGTTCTCGATGCAGATGAAGACGACGAGCTTCCCCGCCATGGGGGTTAGGCCCGCGGCTTCGTGGCCGTGATGTCGGCCGAGACGACTCCGAGCGAGGCCTGTCCCTTCAGAGAGTCCGGCGTCGTTGCCGGTGCCTTCAGAGCGACCTTGATCCCGGCAAACCCGGCGCGGCGGAGCAGCGACTTCACCGCTCCCACTTCGAGCGCCCCCGAGGAGCACGAGGACCAACGCGCTGGGTCGGCCCGCTCGTTCGCCGGGATGGGCCGGGTGGCCACGACGTCGGAGACGGCCAGTGTGCCGCCGGGCCGAAGCACGCGGAACGCCTCGCGATACACGACCCCTTTGTCTGGGGCCAGGTTGACGACGCAGTTCGAGATCACAACATCGACGGACGCGTCCCCTACGGGGAGATGCTCGATCTCCCCCCGCCGGAACTCGACGTTCTTGGAGCCGCCGTTCCGGGCATTCTCCCGGGCCTTGGCCACCATCTCAGGGGTCATATCGACCCCGACGACCTTCCCCCGGGCGCCGACCTTCTTCGCAGCGAGGAAGCAGTCGATCCCGGCACCACTCCCGAGGTCCAGCACGGTCTGGCCCCGGGTCAGGTGGAGGATGGCCGTGGGGTTCCCGCACCCCAGACCCAAGTTGGCTCCTTCGGGAAGGGTCGCCAGCTGCTCCGGGGTGTAGCCGAGTTGGGGGGCCACTCCCGGCTCCCCCGCGCAGCACGACGACCCGGACTCCCCACAGCACGAGGGATCTCCCGAGGCCGGAGGGCAGCCACCCGCGCCCGTGGCGATGCCCCCGTAGCGGTCCCGAACCATCGCCCGGGTCGCGTCGCTCGCCAGCTCCTTCGCTGGGGTTCCGGTCATCTTCCGCGACCTCATTCACTTCAATTGCTGAAGCACATTTAAGGCGGTCCTTCGGTACGGACAGAGTGTCGCAGGGGGCGAGGGCAAGGTCGCGTCCGGTTGCGACCGATGGGCCCACTCGACGTGCTCGGAACGAACTGGGCCATCCGTGGGCGCGCCCCGCTGGGAACCTGAGGGAGGGGGCGAGTTGGACCAGGTAGGGCCGTCGGTGCGGAGCGAGTCCGGCGACACTCTTCACGGCTGCTCGCGCTCTGGGGCGGCCCGAGCGAATGCGCCGCGAGCTCGTGGAACGGTCGGGAGGGCCGGCGAAGTCGTACGAGTTCGTGAGACCCCCTCCGCCCACCGGCTCCGCCCTCCGTGAGGCGGGTCGCTTCGTCCCCCCCACCCAAGTCAACTCCGCTCGGGACCGAGCCGGAGGGAGCCGACGAGGATCGATCGCGTACTGGCATCGGGTCGCGGTCCGGGGCCCGGGGTCGTTGGCGGCGGCGCGGATCCCCGGGTGGATGCTCCCGTCATATGCGGCGACGGTTCGGGGGGAGGGGTGGCGATGGACGCACGGCCAGCCACGCCGGGCGATGCGGCGGCCATCGCAAGGATCTACAACCAGGGCATCGAGGACCGCGTCGCGACCTTCGAGACTCGGCTTCGAACGGTCGAGGAAATCCTCGCCTGGTTTGATGGCCAGCACCCTATCGTGGTCGTCGAGGACGGACGCGGGGTGGTGGGATTCGCGAGCACGTCGACCTACCGGCCCCGCGATTGCTATTCGACCAACGCGGAGTTCTCGGTGTACGTGGAGCGATCGGCTCGGGGCCACGGCGTGGGGCGAATCGCTCTCGTGGCCCTCCTCGAAGCCGCCCGCCAGGCGGGGCTGCACAAACTGGTGTCTCGGGTCTTCCCGGAGAATCTGGCGAGCCTCCGGCTCCTCCAGTCCGTCGGGTTTCGACGCGTTGGGATGTACGCCCGGCACGGCCGCCTGGACGGGGCTTGGCGGGACGTTGTGATCGTCGAGCGCATCCTCTGAGAGGCCGCCCCGGCGCATTCCGTTCAAGGTCGACGCCCGGCCGGCGCCTCGGGCGACCGGCCGGGCTCGGTGAACCCGAACGCCGGTCTCTGCCGAAGGCCCGAGCACGAGGGGAACCGTCGGGGTAGCGCGGACGACCGTCCGCTCGGACCCGCCGCCCTATCTCCGCGCCGGGCGTGCGCCCTCTCGATCTCCACCGAGGGGTGGGGATCGACCCTACCGCCTCGAGCCCAGGGTCCTCGCGCGAATCCCGTGCGAGACGAAACCATTTCGCTTCGTGGGCGACGCCTACGGCGACGTCCTCCCTCCGCGGCGCCCCGGTGCCGGGGTGCCACGGGGCTCCGACCCCCGCGGCGATCAGTTCCTGGACCCGGGGCGGCGGGAGCTTGAGGACGAGCGCCCCCGACGCGTCCAGGACCGCGAACATCTTCTTCCCGACGAACAACGAACCGGTGCCGAACCCTTCCCGGTGGGCGAGCTTCGTCTCGTCCCCCTCCGCGAGTCGCGTGGCCAGCTTGGCGAACCGGGCCCGGGTCGCTTCGGGGATCGCTGCCATCGAAGGACCTCAGGAGCCGGACGCCGGTCCCGGGATAGACCTTTCGTCTGGGGCCCGCCGCTCCGGCGACCCGGCCCTCCTCGTCCGCCACCGAAACGGGCTTCCCCGAAACGACGTACCCGGCCGCATGGCCGGGATGAACCCTGCGGCGCAGAACATCGTGAACTCGTTGCAGGGCCAGAAGCTGCTGCAGATGAAGATGCAGATGATGACGTTCGCGAAGAACTACTGGGTCATGGACCAGGCCCAGAACCCCCTGTGCTACATCGGGCTCGACGCGAGCCAGAACGTCTCCGCCTCGGTGATCTCGGGCGCGGTCGGCGCGGTCGCCGGCAGCTACATCGGGAAGTACGTGGCCCGCAGCCAACAGTACACCTACATCCTGAAGGACGCCAACCAGCAGCCGGCGATGCTGATCAAGAAGGGAAAGGGCGGGAACCAGAGCCGGTTCGACGTCGTCGACGCGATGACCGGGGGGAGCTTCGGGGCGATCGAGATGAAGCGGAGCCTGATCGGCGGTCTCCACGCGACGTGGGTCGACCCGAACGGCAACGCCGTGATGGTCACGAAGGGGAACATCATCCGCCGCAAGTACAGCATCAACGGCCCCGATGGCCGGGAGATCGGCCGGGTCCGGCACAAGATCCTCGCCGTCCGCGACGTCTGGGAGCTCGAGTTCGAGACCGGGGCGAACCACCTCTACTCGACGATCTTCGCGACGATCCTCGACTTCGAGAAAAAGATGTAACGGAGTCCCGAAGGGACGGGGGGACCGGGCCACGGCCCGGTCCCGACCGGCTCGCCTACCGATTGTGAGCGGTCCGGTGGTGGTCGCGCAGCTCCTCGGGGGTCCGGAATCGGGCGGGGCAGAACGCGCACTTGTGGATGGCGAGGGTGCTCTCGCCCTCGGCCCGCTGCTCGGCGTGGACCTCCTTGTGCTCGCCGAGCTCAAGCTCGTTCGAGAGGACGGCGCCGCAGATGGGGCAGCGGAACTCCGTTGGGGGGGTCGCGGGCATGGTCCCGGACGGCCGCACGGACCCATAACGGGCGCGGGGGAGCGCCGTCCCCTAGTATTCGTCGGGGGCGTAGGCCCCGTCCCCGGGACGGTCGAACAGCTCGATCTGGATCCCATCCGGGTCCCGCACGTACGCCATCCGGTAGTGCGGCGTGACCTGGAACGGACCGTCGTAGTGGGCCATCCGCTCGGCCGGGTGGCCGAGCGCGGCCAAACGGGCCAACGTCTCGGGGAGGTCGTCGACGCGGAACGCGAGGTGGTCGAGCTCCTCGCCCGGCGTGTAGGGGGCCGCGTACGGGTCGCCGGGGGGGTAGTAATTGAGCTCGATCCGCTGGCCCGACCGCGGGTCGCGCATCAGGATCGACCACCGGACCTTCGGGTCGACCCGGCCCAGCTCGCCGGGGTCGACCGGGGCGAGGTCGAACGCCTCGGAATAGAACTTCACCGAGCGGACGAGGTCGCGGACCCGGAGGCCGACGTAGCTCAGGTACATTGGCGACGCCAGCCGCCGGCCGGTATATCGCGCGCTCCTCGGGCCGTTATGGGGTCATCCCTTCCGCCCGATAGTCGGTCGTGATCCCGCCGAACACCTGGGCGAGGATCCACGCGGTCGCGAACGACAGGGCGAACACCACGACCATGACGACGATGATCCCGAACACCTCGATGCCGAGCTGGTGGAGGGCCGAGGTCCCGCCGCCGAACAGCAGTCCGGCCGGGAGGGTTGGCAGGCCGGGATAGGCGGGAAGTCCGCCCGAGTACGCCGGTTGGGCGAAGAACGCGATCATCAGGACGCCGAACAGCCCGCCGACGAGGTGGCCGGGAAGGAGCCCGACCGGGTCGGAGACCGACTTCAACCGGCCGAAATACTTCTCCCCGACGAGGAAGATCGGGCCGCCGAAGAGGCCGAGCGCCATCGCGCTCGCCGGGCTGACGAATCCGGCGACCGGCGTGATGACGATGAGCCCCATGAGGATCCCGTTCGTGGCGTCGAGCAGCGAGGGCGCCTCGACGTGGAGGAGGTGGCGGAACGCGAGCACCGAGACCATCCCGGAGGCGGCGGCGAGGAACGTGGTGAGGACGACCACGGTCGTCTCGTCGTTGAAGGCGAGGACGCTCCCCGGGTTGAACCCGAACCAGCCGACCCAGAGGAGGAGGATCGCTAACGTGAGCCAGCCGGGCGAGACCCGGATGGGAACCTGGGGGCTCGAGGTGAGCCCCTTCGCCTTCTCCTCCCGCCAGAACTGGTAGAGGAGTCCGAGCCCGGCGGCCCCCGCGGCGCCGTGGACGACGAGGCCGCCCGCAAAATCGACCATCCCGAGCTTGGCGAGCCAGCCCGACGGGTTCCAGATCCACGCGGCGGGGAGGTTCCAGATGACGACGAAGTAGACGACCGAGTACGCCGCGACGGCGACCGGCTTCATCTTCCGGAGGACGACGACGCCGACGAGCGCGAGGGTGACTGCCGCGAAGGCGGTCTCGAACAGGAAGTACGTCCCCGTGTCGAGGCCGGTGCCGAATCCGGACGTCCCCATCGACCACCAGACGGTGCCCGGGGCGGTCGCCGAGTTCGCGGCGAAGCTCCCGAGAAAGAGTCCGGGGCGGTAGAACGGATTGCCGATCACGCCGCCGCCGATCGTGGGCGCGAACGCCGTGTTGAACCCGACGATCGCCATCACGAAGAGCGCGATCGACGTCATCAGGACGGTCTTGAGGAGGCTCGCGTAGAGCGCCTCGCCGAGCTCGCCGACCTCCAGGAGGCCGACGGAGATCGTCATCGTGAAGACGAGCAGCGCGGCGACGACGACCCAGAGGTTGTTCAGTGGGTCCCCTAGCACGGTCGACTCTCCTCTCCCCCGAGCGCGACCGACATCCGGACGCGACTCGCCAACCGTTCGATTCCCTCGGAGTGGGTATTTATCCCCTCGTTTGCGCCGGAAGCCCGCTCCGTCGGAGCCTCGGACGCCCGCTCAGGGAACCCGACGGACGATCAGCGGCACGGCGTGCATCGAGTTGTTCGCCACCCCGCGGAAGTTCCACTCGGCCCGCAAGGGCTGGGTGTCCCCCCGCTCGTTGGTCGCCCGGGACCGGAGGACGAAGTAACCGGGGCGGTCGAGCTCGATCGGGACCTCCCACCGGACCCAGGCATGGGGGGTCTGCGGCCCGAGGATCGTCGCTTCCCGCCAGGCCGATGCCCCTCCGGAATCCTCCGGGAGTCCGACCGCGACCTCGACCCGGGACACGGCGACGTCGCCCGACCACGCCGCCCCGCGGACGAGGATCTGGCCCGGCGCGACCGTTGCCCCTTCGGCCGGGAATGTGATGACCGACTTGACCTGCAGCGACGTGACCGGCTTCCGCAGGACGTTCGGGTCGTCGCCCTCGTGGATGAACGTGTACGGTTTCGTCCGGAAGTAGCCCCGGAACGAGTGGTCGATCAGCGAGATCCGCGTGACCCACTTGACCGACGCCATCCCGTACCAGCCGGGAACGATCACCCGGACAGGGAATCCGTGCGGGGGGGTGAGCGGCTCCCCGTTCATCTCGAACGCGAGGAGGGTGTCGGGGTGTTCGGCCTTGACGACCGGGACGCTCATCGCGTAGGTCAGTTCCTCGGGAACCCCTGCCTCACGGCCGTGGTCGGCCCCCTCGAACACCGCTTCGATGGCCGCCGGGCGGACGTCCGCCTTCGCGAGGACGTCCCAGAGGGAGACCCCCGTCCACCGCGCGGTCCCGAGCGCCCCATGGTGCCACCGGACCCCCTGCGCGGGGGGATACACCGACGAGCGGCTGTTGCCGGCGCACTCCATCGTCGTCACCACGGTCCGGGTCCGCTCGCGCATCAGGTCGGCGAAGGAAAGGCTCAGGGGGTGGTCGACCTCCCCGTCTACGATCAATCGCCACGATGCGACGTCGACCGTTGGCACGGGGAAATGGCTCCGGACGAAGAACCGCGCCGTCGGTGTGACCCAGCCGTCCAGGTCGACGAGCGGAGTCTCCGCGCAGTACGGTTCGGCGGTGACGACCGTGAGCGGGTTCGCCTCGCTCTTGGCCGTCGGCTCCGCCGGAGAGGTGGACGGGGGCCGCCGGTCCGGGGAGGTCGCGGTCATTCCAGCACAGAACGCCCTGACGAGGGACCGTCCGGTGCAGGATTCGCACGGTCGGGCAGATTAATGCATCGGACCCACCGGAGTTCCCATCGCATCGCTGAAAATCGACTGCCCGGTCGGTCGGCCCCCGCGAATCCGGTGTCCTATATAGTCACGGTAAATAATCCTTAAGCGCCTCGAGAACTACGAGGCTCCGGAGGGAGCCCGCATCTCGCTCGAGGGTCGCAAGCTCCAGCTCGCCGGGGGCTCGACGTACCTGGTCTCGCTCCCGAAGCGCTGGGTCCACAGTTCCGGGCTCAAGGCCGGCGACACCATCTTCGTCGAGACCGAGATCGACGGCTCGGTGTCCGTCCGACGCCAGCCCCACGAGAAGCCCGCGGTCCTCCGCAAGGTCTTCGACGAGCGGGGCGAGGACACCCGGGACCACCTGCTCCGGAAACTGATCGGGGCATACATCTCCGGCTTCGGTCTCATCGAGATCCGGTTCCATCCTCCCCGGGGGCCGTTCGTGCGGAGGGTGGCGCGCGAGTTCTGCCACCTCGTCATCGGACCCGAGGTCATCGAGGAGACGCGGACCGCGCTCGTCATCCAGGACCTCTCCGACACGTCGGAACTGAACTCGGAGAAGTGCCTGCGCCGGATGCACCTCATCGTCCGCGCGATGCTCGAGGACGCGATCCTCGCCCTCAAGACGCAGGGGACCTCGCTCGCCCACGACGTCATCCAGCGCGACCAGGACGTTGACCGGCTCTACTGGATGGTCGCGAAGCAGTACCACATGCCCCACCCGTTCCCCTCCGATTTGGATGGCCGGGGGCAGGCGGCCGAGATCCAGGGACACTGCCTCGTCGCGAAGCTCCTCGAGCGGATCGGGGACCACGCGGAACGAATCGCGAGCACGCTCACGACGCTCGGCCAGGGGAAGGGGGTCGACGCGAAGCTGATGAAGGAGATCGAGGAGGCGAACGGCTCCGCGGTCACCATCCTCGATAAGGCGTTCGGCGCCCTCATCGCCCGCGACCTCGACGCGGCGAACGAGGCGATCGACCGGCAGGCGGACCACCAGAGGCTCATCGACCAGCTCTCCCACCACGTGGCGACGAAGAAGGGGGAGGAGCTCCTTGCGCTCGGGACCGTGGTCGATAGCCTCGGGCGGACCGCCCGGTACGCGGCCGACATCGCCGAGCAGGGGATCAACATGGCCGTTGTCGCCGAACCGGCCGAGCGGACGGCGAAGCGCACGCCCGTGGCGGCCGCCTGACGAGGCGGGGGGAGCGGCCCCCCCTAAGCGGGGGTCAAGGTGATCGGACTCGTGATGAGGACCGAGGTCGCCTGCGCGGTCACGTCGATGAACGCGAGATTCCAGGAGCCCGCCGGGAGCGATTCGGAGATCGTGCCCGAGCTGACCTGCCCCGAGCTCCATTCGTACGACGAGACGCTGCCGTAGTGGCTGTAGTTCGCGTACGCTTGGTTCGTCAGGACAAAGGCGGTGATCCCGTATGTCGTGGTGAACGACCCGCTCAGGATCGTCGTCGCGTTGAGCGTGAACGAGATCACCGACGACTGGCTCACGAAGACGTCGTAGTCCTGACCCGCGGGAGCCAGGACCGTCCCCGAGGGCGTCGGGTTCCCGCCATGGTGAGCGGGGAGCACGAAGACGAAGAGGAACACGCCGAGCAGAACGACAAGGACAACGGCGACGAGGGCGAGGAAGACCCAACTGGCGGTCTGCGGGCGCTTCTGGGGCGGTAGGTGTTGCGTGGACTCCGATCCCGAGGACACGCCCGCTGTTCCCCCGGTGCTCGACGCCGCGTCCGCCGACGGAGCGAGCCGCAGACTCCCCGGGGCCATCGACGCGGGCCTGTTCGCGAACACCGAAGCGGCGCAGTTGGGCGGCGTTAATCAACGTTCCTCCGGTGGGGCCCAGACCTCGGAGCGACACCGTTGGAAAACGGAATTTCCGGAGATTCCGTACGGTGTGCGGGGGCCCGTCTACGGGTTCGCACCCACCACCGGTCTCGTGTCGCTGCCGGCCGGGGGCCCGGCCGATGTGGCGGCCGTCGTTTCGGGGGTCTCGTTGCGGATCGCCTGCGCGATTCCCCCTCGGGGAGCCGCCCCGGGCGGAGCGCCGCGGACGGGCGCGTCGAGGAGACTGTCCTCCGACCACTCGAAGCTCGTGTCCATGATCCGGTCGATCTCCTTCACTTTTCGCTCGACGAGCGCGCTCCGCAGGATCTCCGTGTCGATCCGATACGCCCGATGGGTGGCCGCGTACTCGAGGGCCGCATCGGCAAGCTCGAGCAGCCGTCGCGGGTTGCCGTACGCCGCCTGGTTCAACTTCACGACCGCGTCGCGGTCGAACGGGTAGAGCGGGTCGAGCCCCTCCACGAGACGCTTCGCGAGCAGTTTCTTCGCCAGCATCAGGGCGGCCTCGTCGGCGCTGAATCGCGGGAGAACGATCGTCCGATTGAGCCGACTCATCAACGGGGGGTGCTCCCGGGCCAGCTGGAGCATGAACGCCGGGAACGCTCCGAACATGATGAGGACCCCCGGCTTGATCGCGTCGGTCATTTCCTGGAGGGTCTTCGTGAACGCCGCCAGTTCCTTGGTCGACGTGAGATTGTGAAGGTCGTTGAGGAGGAGGACCGCCGGGGCGTTGGCGTTGAGCGCGGCGGCGAGCGCCCGCCCGGCCCGGACCGGGTCGTACCCGTCGCCCTTCGTCTTGGTCAGTGCGGCGACCTCGCGGTACCACTTCGGGGCCGAGAAGAGGAGCTTGAATCCCCCAAGGTTGGCCGCCTTGAGGATGTTCTCGGCGAGCCCTTTCAGGACCCACTGCGATTTCGCGGTGACGTCGAAGTAGATGGAGAACGCCTTGCGGGCCTTCGCTTCGGACGCCGTGAGCAGCAGCCGTTCGGTCTTCCCGGCCCCGTGCAAGCCGACGAGGGCGACGACCGCCCGGTTCTCCTTGGAGAAGACCTCCTCGCGGATCGCGTCGAGGGCCCGGTCGAGGTCGAGGTTGACGTGGAAGAGCTCGACGTCGCTGAGGCTCTCGCTCGCGAGCTCCCGGAACGGATTGCTCGTCAGACCATAGCGCTCGTACGACGGAGCCGGCATGGAAACTCCGCGCCTAGAGCACCCGCCGCCGCAGGTCGATGACCATCTTTTTTCCGTCGAACTCGTAGTAAATATTGCGGTCGGTGAGCGTTCCCGACGGCCACTTCGGGATTCGGAGGTACCGCACGATCCCCTCGGGCCCCTCCTTGCTTTGGAACTGGATCAACCCGTCGGAGAGGTGCACGGCGATCGCCTCGGATCGGGAATCGAACATGCCCCGGTCGGTCGCCAGGATCACGATCAGTCCGTTCTGGAGACACCGCATCCGAATCGACCGAAGCATCTCGGCGAGAGCCCCGACCTGCGTGTCCAGGGTGAGGAACGAGAAGGAGTCGATCGCGAGGAGCCCGTCGCGAGCTCCCTCCGTGGCTTCCCGGGTCAACGTGTCCAGTTCCTCGACGCGGAGGACTCCCGGCAACCCTGGGCCGACTGTCGCGTCCTTCTCCAAGGCGGCCGTGACGACCGACCCGTCGCGGGAGGTGAGGTAGGTTACCCGGTGGCCCAGGCGGAGTGCGGTCCGGGCCAAGTTGCGCGCGAAGTATCCCTTCGCTCCGTCGGCGCCCCCTTCGACGATGGCGACCTGTCCATCGGGGATCTCCGGCAGGATGGTGCTGAGCCCCGGAATCTCGATGGGGAGGCCCATGCGAACAACTAGGGTGTCGGTCCCTTAACGATGCCATAGGGAGTATTCGTCGAGCTTCGGTAGACTATGGAAAGTTCGTAGGATAGGCCTAAGCGGCGACAACCGGCTCGGAGGGTCGTGCGGCGGCGTGCTCGCCCAACGGCGCGAATCGCCCACCGGTCGCGCGGCATCGCCGAGATCGTCGGAACCCTGATGCTCGTCTTGATCGTGGTCGCGGCGTCGATTGCCCTCGCGGCGTTCATCGCATCGTACCAGAAACAGCTCCAGACTCAGGAAGCTGCCTCGCAGCAGCGGAACCTCGAATCGCTGAAGGTCCTCAACATCGCCCAAGTCGATCCCGAATCGGCGCCGGACGAGAGCGAGATCGGGAACTTTTCGTTCGTCCTCGCGAGCGAGTACGTCAACCCATCCACCATCGTCTCGTTCGCGGTTAACGGCAACCCGTTGCGGTTCTTCTCGGCGATCCCGATCGCCCCGGCGACCGGTCCGTCGGTTTGCTACAACAGTTCGACGCAGCTCGTCCTCGCTCCGTTCGAGGAGGTCGAGGTCACCGTGAACACGAATTCGAGCAGCGTCGCATCGTGCGGGTTCTCGTTCTTCAGCAACGTGACGTTCCCGCTCGACCAATTCCTCGAGGTCGGGATCTTCACGCTGCTCCAGAACACCTTCACCACCGTGTTCCTGCCGCCCACCGCGATCCCCCTCGTGAGCACGCTCGCCGAATTCACCGGGTCGGGCTACCGGAACTTCCCGGTCCTGGACGGGAGCCCTTCGTTCCAATCGGGCAACGCCACGATCACGTCGTGGACGTGGTTCGTCACCAACACCTCCGCGCACGCCGCGGCACCGCTCGCGTGGAACGCGTCGGGCGAGGAACTGGTGGCCCCGTTCGCCTCGGTCAGCTCAAGCGGGTCGTACACCTACAACATCACGCTCACCGTGACGAACTCGAACGGACTGCTCGGGATCGCCACCGTTCCGTACGTCTACGACGAATAGGACCCCGCCGCAGCGGGCCGGGGCCTCCGCCCCTCCCGACGTTCAGGGGAACAAGAGAAGGAACGCGATGGTCGTCGCAGCGACCAGCGCGAGCGCGTGGATGATCCCGTAGCGGGCCCGGCCCTCGCTGAACGCCCCGATGATGGCGCCGGTCCCGAGGGAGTTGATGATCATCAACTCGAAGAACCGTTCGTGCAACGTCGCCGTGCTGAGCCGGGGGATCTGGCTCGCGGAAGTACCCTTCAAGGCGCTCGTGCTCGGGTTGAGGAACCCGATATTGAGGGTCCCGAGCTCGGGAGCGATGTACAGCAGGGCGAACAGCACGGCCATCAGGACCCCGAAGGCGATGTAGATGACCGCGATCGGCAGGGTGAGTTGGGCGGCCCGCTCCTCCTCGATCTTGACGAAATCGTCCATGTCCTTCGCCGCCCGGTAGACAACCGTGGCCGTCTCGCCCCCGACGCTCGTCGCCTCCGCGATGAGGTCCGCGTAGCGCTTGATCAGTGGGCTCTTCATCGGCGCCACCATGTCCCGGATGACGACGTCGAAGGGACGACCGAGCAGGAGGCCATCCGCGGCGATTCGGAGCGGTTTGCGGAGGACGTTTGTGTGGGTCTTCGACAGCTCGGAGAGCGCTTTCGCCGGGTCGAGGCCCCCTCGCATCGCGTCGGCCATCTCGAACAGGAGCTGCGCGAACGCGCGCTCGTAGGTTCTCAGTCGATTCAGTTGGCGTCGGGCGTCGACGCCGTAGAGCGTCAGGCCGATGAAGATCGCCCCGATGAACACCAGGTCGAGGGAGTACGGGGGAAGTCCGGGGGTGCCGGTCACATAGTCGAGACCGAGAATCAGAAAGACGAACGCGATGAGGACCGGAATGTACAGGACGAGGTATTCCTTCTGGACCGGGTGCGTGGCGAAGTACTTCCGGAACGCGAACCGGGCTGTTTGCCGTAGATAGTAGATGTACCCAAAGAACACCCCCACCGCGACGAGTGCGCCAACCCCGATGTAGAGGAGGATCGTCTGGGCCTTGATGGTAAGGATTGGTGCGGTGGCGACGGTCGCATTGGGGTTGACGGTGAAGTTCCAAGTCACATTCTGGGTGGTTCCCACCGTGTCTGAAACCGACACGGTGACGTTCCAAACGCCGTTCTTCAGGGGGAGGATGGTGGGGACCGGGCACGTGACTCCCGTCGAGGTCACCACGAACCCCTGGTCGGCAGTCAGATTGTACGGCCCGACGGTGACGTAGACCGAGCCGGGCAGGATCTTCCCGGCCGTGTCCCCGAAGGCGGCCTGGATGGTTGGTGTCCGTGAGGGCTCCTGGCTCCCCGGGGTCGGGCTCTGCGGAGTGATCGTGATCGAGCTTCCGGAGGCGACGTGGGCTCCACCCGATAGGGCTGGCAGGACAATGAGCGCCAGGACGACCAGTGCGGGCGGAGCCCCCCGCATGACGCCTACTCCGCCCGAGCGTAGGCGATGGAGATCATGATCACGGTCATGATGACGGCAAGCGGGACGAGGCCGAAGGTGAGGATGAGCAGCAGTTCGTTCGAGTCGAGGCCGGCCGCCGTCTGACCGAGCGCGTTCAGGAGGAACGCTCCGACCGCGATCATCAGCACGCCGACCAGGACGAGCGAGACGTACATGTCGAGAAACGTCGAGAGTCGCTCGATGAACTCCTTCTGGACGAGCCGCTTCAGCTTCAGGACATCGTCGGACTTGTTCCGGAGGTACTCGTCCAGGCTTCCCCCTGGTGGATCATGTTCGCGAGGTCCCAGAACGCCTCCCGCACCGTCGTCGAGGGTGATTCTTTCGCCGTTTCGGCGAGGGCGGTGATCAGGTCCTCGCCCTGAATGTCGGTCTTGTAGACGACCCGCTTGAATTCCGCGGTCATCCCAGGGTCGTGGTCACGCGTCGCCATCCGGTGGACGAGCGTGATCGGGGAGGCCCCCGTGCTGGCGAGGACCGAGAGTTCACTGAGCGTGAACGGCAACTCGCGGTCGAGTTGGTCCTTCCGATTCGCAATGCGTGTGCGGATGACCGAGCCGAATCCGACCCGAACCGCGCCGACGGTCACGAGAACGATGGCGGCGACGTAGCCGTACCAAAGCGGCGAGTGGAGGATGCCGAGGAAGAAGACGAGACCGAACGCGAGGGATGCCACCAGTGCCAAGATGGTCGTCACCTGGACGACGGCGACGTGCATCCCCGGAGTGATCGAGAGTCCCGCCTGCTTCAGGCGTTCGGCGAGGATGATGTCCGGATCGCCCTGATCGTAGCGCTGGCCGAGGAGCCGGTAGCAGAAGGTCCGGTAGCTGGACGAGACCGCGTCGTCGGCCTTTTTCGCCTTGACGGCCGGCGGGGTCGGTTGGGCGGTCGCGACCGCATCCGCCTTTTCGTACATCGGCCGCTACTGCGGAACCTTCTCCGCGAGATTCCTGAACGCGTCGGCGGAGGCAACGTAGTACGACGCGATGGCTCGGCTGACGTCCTTGTAGTAGGTCATCCCGAGCCGGCTCATCAGTTCGAGATATTCCTCCTTCCGTTTCATCTCCGCCGTCAGGGACTCGAGCGTCTTCCCCGTCCGCTCGGCGACCTCCTCCATCACGAAGCTCCGGCCGAGGTAGGTGAAGGTGTCCGCGGCCGGTTCCCACCGGAAAATGTCGTTGGTCAGGAGCTCGTTCGTCGCGGCGTCGACCTCGAGAATCTCCGTGACCCCCGTGATTCGTCGGACCCGGGTTCCGCTGACGACGACCTGCGCGGGGAAGGCGACGCAGTCGATGGCCTGGAAGAGGACCCGCGGGATGTTCATTGGCTCGTTCTCGACGCGATGGAGCAATTCCGCGATCGAGCCGGCGTGGATTGTGGACATCGACGCGTGGCCGACCGAGATGGCCTGGAACAGGGTGAACGATTCGACCCCTCGAACCTCTCCGACGATGACGTACTCGGGTCGCTGCCGGAGCGCCGCGACGAGAAGGTCGAACAACGTCACCGTCCCCGCCGACTTCACCTGCCCCGAGGGGCCCGAGATTCCCGAGGCGCCCCCGATCCCCGAGGCGGTTCCGTACCCGGTCCGGGCGACCGATTGGATCCAGTTCTCGTGGTCGATCTGGATTTCGGGAGTATCCTCGATCGAGACGATCTTGTCCTCGGGGCGAATGAACATCGAGATCGCGTTCAGGAAGGTGGTCTTCCCCGCCGCCGTTCCCCCCGAGATCAGGAGAGAGCGGTGATTCTCGACCAAGGTCCAGAAGAATGCCAGCTCGAACGCGGAGGTCGATCCAAATCGCAGCAGGTCGATCGGGGAGACGGGGTCGACGGAGAACTTCCGGATGCTGAACGTCGACCCTTTCCGTGTGACCTCCGTACCTAAGGTGAGGTTGATCCGGCTCCCGTCCTGGAGCGTCGCGTCGAGGATCGGCTGGTAGATCGAAATGTGCTTGCCGGCGATTTGGGCGAGCCGAAAGACGTACTTGTTGAGGTCGATCTCGTTGTCATACTCGACGTTGGTTCGCAGCGAGCCGAAGACCCGGTGGAACACGTACATCGGGACGTGCGGCCCTAGGCAGCTGATGTCCTCCAGGAACGGGTCCCGGAGGATCGGGTCGGTTTGTCCGAGCCCCAGGAACTCCCGGTTGAGGTAGTACATCAGCACGGGCTGACGCCTCGGAGCAACGTCGATATTGTACAGGTCGAGCACCGTATCAAACTTCTTTCGGAGATACGCCTTCAGCTCCTCCGATTCCGACAGGGCGACGCCGGTGGCGATCGGGACCTCCTCCTGTCCCATCAGCGCCTCCATCCGGGTGCGGATTTCGGCGGTAAGTTTCAGCTCCTCCGAGGACCGCCTCGGCTCGAGAATGTGGTAGTCAAACTCGCCGGCCGTCTCGTTGAAGGAGATGTGGACGAACGCGAAGGGAGGATTGACACCGTATGTCAGGTCGACCCGCCGACGGTCCCCGAGGAGTTGGCGCCGCATGTAGCCGAGCTCGGCCTGGACGAGCACCTTCTCGGGAACGGTGCGACGGCGGAGCAGAACCCGCTCCAGCTGGGTGCCCTCGCGCTGGAGGGTCGCCCGGTCCTTCGGCTTCGCCCCCGCCGGGATCCCGCGCCGCAACGGCTCGGGCATCCGGTCCCGGAGCCCCGAGATGGGCGTCGCCGCTCGCGGAGTGGTGGGCATCGTTCACCGACCGGCCTACCAGCGATGAATGATGCGCACGGGGTTTCCGTAAACTCCGGAACCCACCGAGGAGTAGGTGGCGCACGACGACGCACACGGCTTCGCTCGGAATTCCCGCGCACCTACGGCATCTCGTTTGAGGACGGCTAAGAACCCGCACCCCGATGCAACGGCCGCAGGGGCGCTCTTCGAGGCCAAGGGGCGCACCGGCAGAGAAAACCAACGAGGGGAAAGAAAAAGATGAGCGAAAAGGGAATGAGACGAATGAACGACCGCCGGGGGTTCCGGCGCATGCAGAAGCAGAAGAAGGCCGTGTCGCCCGTCGTAGCGACGCTGATCCTGATTCTGATCGCGGTGGCCGCCGCGGCAGCGCTGTACCTCTGGCTGGTTTCCTGGCAGACCGGCGTCACGAACGGCGTCGGCTCTCCAGGGGCGCAGTACACGGTGAGCATCGGCGGGTCGACCTCGGTGTACCCGTTCGACTCGTACGCCGTGACCCAGTTCGAGCAGAACAACTCTGACGTCGTCGTCAGCAACAACCAGGGCGGCTCCGGTGCGGGGATGCTCTCGGTTTGTGCGAACAACGTCGACATCGGAACCGCCTCCTCGTTGGAGACGGTCACTCAGCTCGAGGAACCGATCGCGTCGGGCGGATACGGCTGCCAGTCGTTCCCGACCCCCACGATCACGACGGTCGCGTACGACGCGGTCGATGTGATCGTTGCGACGGCCAACACCCACGGACTCGCGAACGTCGGTGCGGACACCCTGCTGACGATCTACATCGCCAACGGCGGCGGCATCGGCGCGTTCACCGGATCGGCGCCCCACGGCTACACGTTCCCCCAGGCGAACGGCGTGAGCTATGGCGCGACGGTCACGACCGGCATCGTCTGGGACCAGATTCCCGCGTGCGTAACTGGCACCGCCGCCTGCGGTGGCGCCGGCAACCCTGCGGAAGCGCCCACGACGGCAGCGCCCGCCGGCGCGAACACGGGGACCGTCATGGCCGCGTGCCCGTCCGGCGTCGACATCTGCACCCCGGTCGCCGACACGAGCCCCTGCGGGTTCACGGTGTGCGCGGGACCCTTCGGGGCCTCGACGCCCACGGTCATCTCCGGCACGGCGACGGACGCCGTCCAGCAGTGGGGCCGCGCCGACACGAGCGGCACTGAGCAGTCGTTCACCGCGCGGATCCTCGGCCTCGGGGACAGCGCCGGCACGGCGGCGGGCCTCGGCTTCTCCGGCTGCTCGCCGGACGGCCAGCTCGCGAGCTGCGGGATCAACCCCCCGACCGCCCAGCTGGGCAACGGGAACCCCGCGGTCATCAGCGGCGTTGCGGCCCACCCGGACGCGATCGGCTTCGCGTCGGACGGCCTCGCGCGCGCCTCGGGCTCGGGCGTCACGTTCCTCGGATTTGAATCCGTGGGACAGACGTCCGCGGTCACCCCGACGACCGGAAGCTCCGGCACCATCGCCAACGGCATCCTGAGCGCTGGCGCCGTCACGGCCCAGTACCAGGGCTGGAGGCCGTTCGAGTACGTGACGCTGGGAACCCCAACGGGAGAGACCGAGCGGTTCATCCAGTTCGTGCTCGACCCGGCGAACAACCAGGCGTTCGCGACGGAGTCTGCCGAGGTCAGCATCTACTCGATCTAGGTCGGTAGAGCGACTCGCCCAGGACCAACCCTTTCCTTCCCTCCGCCTCTGCGTTCTGGGTTCGGAGAACTTTCTTTCGCTGTGCCTCCCGCACGGAACTGTGTGGATGCGGGCTTCGTGAACTCGCTCCGGTTTACGGTGAAACCGAAGGTCTCCGGAGTCTAGCTAAGAATCGTCTATATCGGTGGTTCGAGGTCCCACGTTGATGGAAGGGCGTGGGTCGGTTCCGGGCGGGCCACGGAGCAGTCGAGCGCCTCGGGCCTCGACGTTGGGGAACGGAGAGTGCCGCGGTCCATGAGTGCTCCCTCTCCCCCGGCCACCAGTGCGACTCCATCCCGTTCCAATTCCCGTTCCGGGCCGGGCGGGCCGAGCGACGTCGCGGATCGCTCCCACCTGCCGCAAAAGCATCGGACGGGGCCCCTCATCGCGATCGCCGTGATCGTCGTCCTCGTGCTCATCATCGTGGGGTACGGCGCCGCGACGGGGTGGTTCAAAGGGAGTGGCCCGAGCGGCGCGAGCTGCGTCTCCGACTCGCAAGGCCTGACCGGGGCTGGGTCGACCTTCGTGTATCCCCTGATGAACACCTGGACGACCCAGTACGCGCAGATCTGCAACGTCGATGTGAACTACCAGGCGGTCGGGAGCTCGTCCGGAATCACTTCCCTGGAGGACAAGGCGGTCGACTACGGCGCTTCGGATGCGCCGTTGAGCCCCGTCCAACGCGCGTCGCTCCCGGGTCAAACCTTGACGATTCCCGAGACCGCGGGCGGAGTCGTGCTCCTCTACAACATCCCGGGCTTCACCCCGATCCTCAATCTCTCCGGCCCGGTGATCGCGGCCATCTATCTCGGGGCCATCACGAACTGGAGCAGCCCGCAGATTGCGGCCCTAAATCCCGGGGTCGTGGTCCCGGCGATGCCGATCATCACGGTCCACCGCACGGACGGAAGCGGAACTTCGTTCGCGTTCAGCACGTACCTCAGCAATGAGAATGTGACGTGGAACAAGACGGTCGGCCGCGGCCTCACCACCGACTGGAACAACATCGGAGAGGGAGCGAAGGGGAGCACCGGCGTCGCCGGCACGGTCGCGATCACTCCGGGGGCGATCGGGTACGACGAGCTCGCGTACTCCGAGCTCAACCACCTGACCTACGCGACCGTGGAGAACTCGGCCGGGAACTTCATCCTCGCGAACCAGTCCAATGTCCAGGCTGCGGTCACGGCCGGGGCAGGCGCGCTACCAGCGGGGACCGGAGACTGGTACAATGTCTCGTTGCTGAATGAGCCCGGCGCCCAGACCTACCCCATCGTGACGTTCTCCTACCTGATGGTCTACGCGGACCTCACGACCGTCTACGGGTCCGCGATGACCTCGAGCGAAGCGAACGCCCTCGGCCACTTCATCTACTGGGTGTTGACGGACGGCCAGACCTACTCCTCCGGCGTGTTCTACATCCCGCTCCCCTCGAACATCGTTGGCAGCGACATGGCCACACTCGGTCTGCTGACGTACAACGGAGCCCCGGTTTCCACGCACTGAGGGAGGGGTGGCCGGCGATTCGCAGGCGGCCGGTGCGGTGCCGGCCGAAGCCTCGCCGGTCCGACGACGTCTCGGGGGGCTCGGCCGTCCAGGCGACGCAATCTTCCGGTCGGTCGTCACCTTCGTCGCGATCGCGGTCCTCGCCGCGCTCGTCGTTCTCGTTGCCATCTTAGTCGACCGATCCTGGCTGTCCCTCGTTACCTTCGGCCCCGGGTTCCTGGTCAGCCACACGATCTGGAACGCGAACGCGGTCCCTCCGCAGTACGACTCCCTCGCCTTCGTGGACGGGACGCTCGTCACCGCCGCCATCGGGATGCTGCTCGGAATCCCCATCAGCATCGGGATTGCCGTGTTCATGTCGGAACTCGCCCCGGGATGGCTCCGGGACCCGATGGCGAGCCTCGTCGAGATGCTCGCCGCGGTCCCGTCCGTCATCTACGGACTCTGGGGATTGTTCATTCTGGTCCCATTCATGCGAGGGACCGTCGAGCCTCCGCTTCGACACTACCTCGCGTGGACCGGACTGTTTACCGGCGAGATCTACGGCGCGGACAAACTGACCGCGGGGGTGATCCTCGCCATCATGGTCATTCCTACGATCTCGGCGGTGTCGCGCGAGGCGATGGTCGCCGTGCCGCGGGCGCAGCGCGAGGCCGCGCTCAGCCTTGGGGCGACCCCCTGGGAAACGACGCGGCTGGGCGTCCTCCGCTACGCCCGGAGCGGGATCTTCGGCGCTGTGATCCTCGGGCTCGGGCGCGCCATCGGGGAAACGATGGCCGTCACGATGACGATCGGGAACAACAATGCGCTGACGACCTCGCTGCTCGCCCAGGGGAATACGATCGCGAGCTGGATCGCGAACGATTTCCTCAGTTCGGCCACGACCCCGCTCGAGCAGAGCGCGATCCTGGAGCTCGCCCTCATCCTGCTCGCGATCACGATCGTCGTGAACATCGTCGCGGTGGGCCTCCTGAACCGGACCTTCGGCGGGGGGGCGGTCGGCGAATGAGGCCGGCTCGGAGCCTCCGGCGGCGCCTCGTCAGTCGGCTTGTGTCGGTGTTGTGCATCCTCTGCGTCCTGGTGGCCCTGATCCCCCTGGGGAGCATCCTCTATTCGGCCATCGATCGGGGCCTCCCGGCGCTGAACGTCGGGCTCCTCACGACGTCCGGGCCTCCGTCGATCCTCTGCCAGCCCGGGGCGGTGTGCTCCTCCGGGGGGATCAACAACGCGATCATCGGCACCGTGATCCTCGTCGGACTCGCCGCGCTCGTCGCTTTCCCGGTCGGCCTGCTAACCGGAGTCTTCCTGTCCGAGTTCGGCAACAACCGGCTCGGCCGCGGCGTCCGGTTCCTCGTGAACGTGATGTCCGGCATCCCGTCGATCGTCGTCGGGATCGTGGTGTTCTCGTTCATGGTCTACCTCGCCGACGCGAACATCATCGGACCGGAGTACATTTTCAGCGTCATTCCGGGCGCGCTCGCCCTCGGCCTCATCATGGTCCCGGTCGTCGCCCGAACGACGGATGAGGCGCTGCGGCTCGTCCCGACCGCCACGCGCGAGGCGGCGCTTTCCCTCGGCATTCCGCGCTACCGAACGGTCCTCCGGGTGGTCCTTCCCTCGGGCGGCGCTGGAGTCGTCACCGGCGGCCTCCTCGCGACGGCACGGGCCGCCGGGGAGACCGCCCCCCTCCTGATGACCGCCTTCGGCAACACGTTCGGGTTCCAGGGGCTCGACCGTCCGATCGCGGCCCTGCCCCTCATCATCTATTACGACGGGATCAGCGGGATTCCCCGATACGAGACGATCGCCTGGGCGAGCGCGTTCGTGCTCATCGTCGCGATGCTCGCCATCAGCCTCACCGCCCGTCTGCTCCTCGCGCGGGCGCAGGCCTGCGCTCGCGCCCCGTAGGTTCGTCGTTCCGGCCGGACCCGTCGCCTGCTACCGGAGGGAGGCGGACGCGGCGATTGAACGGCCGAGAGGTGTGCTAGGGAGTGACGTGCTCTAAATACCACTACGGAGAGTATGGAGTGCCACGGCTTTGCCGTAGGCCCGCATGGCATTTGCGCACTTCGACCGTAGGCGGCTCGCCCGTGGCGTCGGGGCGTTCGTCCTCGCAGACCTCATCACGGGCCTCGCCGGGTTCTCGGTGATCACCTCGGCGACGCTGTGGTACTTCTGCTTCTCGTGGATCCGCCTGACCGAGGAGTACGCGCGGATCGGGGTGACGTTCGGCAGTTCGACGCAGCTCGACCTCGCCTGGGTCGGGCTGTTCGCTCTCCTCGCCCCCCTCGGGGCAGCGCTCTGCCTCGCCTGGGATGCCTACCAGATGCCGCGGGCGCTGATCCGTTAGCTCTCGCGAGGATGGTCCGTCGCCGCGAGGAACGTCCGGACCGCCTCGTCGAAGGCATTCGGGGTCTCGAGCATAGCCAGGTGGCCAGCTCCGGGAAGCTCCACCCCCCTCGCGCCGGGGATGCCAGTCGAAAGCGCCTGCGATTGGGCGGGGGGGATCAACCGGTCGGCGGCCCCCCACAGTACCAACGTTGGCACGTGGATGGTGCCGAGGACGGGGGTCAGGTCGGCGCGGTTCGCGATCGCGGTCAGGGTCTGAACCACCGTGGCGTTGGGCGCCGCCGCGACGATCGACCTCGCCATCTCGGGAATCGGGCCCCCTCCGGTCCACGTCGCCTCGGAAACGAGCGTCTTCGCGACCTCTTCGACATCCAGGTGGCCCCCCGGCTCGGAGATCCGTCGGGCCGTCGCGAACCGCTTCTCCCGCGCCTCGGGAGTGTCCGCCCCGCTGCGAGTGCTGACGAGGACGAGCCGGTCGAAGAGCTTCGGGTGGTCGCGGTAGAGCTGGAGCGCCACGTACCCGCCGAACGAGTGGCCCACGATCGTAGCGTGGCCACCGAGGTTCCCCTCGACGACGGCGCGCACGGCATCGCCGAATCCGGCGAGTGAGTCCGGGACCGGGGCGTCCTGCGCCGTGCCGTATCCGGGGAGGTCGAGGAGGACGATCCGGTGCCCGGCCGAGAGTCCGGTCAGCTGGGGGGACCACATTCCCCGGTGCAGCGGGTACCCGTGCACGAAGAGGATCGGCGGGCCCGCCCCCCGCTCGAGGGTGGTTGTAGCTCGTTCGAGGTCGGCCATGAGCCCGCCACTCCCCGGACCGATTTAACGGGCGATTCCGGGGCCGGCCGAGGTCGGTTCAGCGACGGAGACGACGATGGATCGCCCGGGCGAGCGTCCCCGCGGCTCGGGGGCACGGAACGAAGAAGAGCGACGGCTCGGTCAGCTCGATCTCGAGCACCTGCCAGCCGTGGTTCTCGACCGCGATGAGGTCGACCCGGGCGTAGAGGAGGTCGTCCGGGCACGCCGCGAGCGCCAACCTTGCCACGCGGCGCATCTCGTCGTTCACCCGCGCCAGGGTCTCCGGTTCGTGGCGCTCCGTCCGTCCGAAGAAGCGCGCTCGGCGGACGCAGTGGGAGAACCGACCGTTGAGGAAAATGAGCGACCGTTCCCCGCCCCGGACGGCGCTCGGCAGGAACTGTTGGACCATCCCGGTGTCGGTCCGCCCGATCGCCGCGAGGTACCGCTGCCCGCGCTTCGCCCCGGACCGCGGGACCCGGTAGGTCCGTTCTCCCGCGCCGGAAACCGCCGGTTTTACGACCGCGACGTCCCACCCCATGTGGTCCATCGTCTCCCCGAGGTCGACCGGGCGGCCCTTCGGGCTCCACACCGTGGGTACGACCGGCACCCCCGCCTCCTCCAGGTCCCGGAGGTACCGCTTGTGGGTGTTCCACCGGAGGACCGCCCGGTCGGTTCCAGAGGTCGGTGCGCCGGCCGGCCCGGTCGACCCATCGAACGAACGCCGGCCGGCCGTGGAAGTAGTCCCAGGTCGACCGGACGACGGCGAGGGAGACCCCGGCCCAATCGACCTCCGCGTCGTTCCAGACGGGGTGGGCGACGGAGAGGCCGACCCTCCGCACGGCGTCGGCGAGGATCAGGTCCTCCGGGGGGACGCCGCCGGGGTTCCGGTAGGTAACGAGCGCGACCTCGGGGGGTGGGTCCGACCGGTGCGACGACGCCGACGCCACGGACCTCGCTCAGGGCGGTGGATTGGTACGGAGGCCGTCGAACCCGAGCCAGGGCCGGAGCTCCAGGGTCAGTTGACCCGCGGCGATCGCCGGGTCGACGGCGACGAGCGCCCGGATCCGCTCGACAGAAGCTTCCCGGAAGATGAACAGACCGCGGAGCGCCCCGTCGTCCAGGAACGGCCCCACGACGGCGGCGGCACCGATCTCCATCAGATGGGCGTTGTTCGCAAGGTGCGAGGCCTGCATCCGGTCGCGCTCCTCGGGAGTCCCTTCCCCATGGTGCGGCCCCTTCCAGAGGAACCCGACCAGATACCGGACCATCCCCGGAGGGACCTCCTCGGTCGCGGGACGGGTCGGAACCGCGGCCGGAGCGACGGGCACGGGGCGTCCTACGACTTCGCCTTGCGGCGGGGGCGCCGCGGCTCGGCCGGGCCGAACGCCTCGATCCAGTTCCCGTCGGGGTCGCGGACGTAGACGAGCCGGCTCTTGCCGTCGACGAACTCGGCGGCGAGGGTCCCCCCGGCCCGGAGCGCCACCCGCTTCCAGGCGGCGACGTCCTTGGCGTAGAAGCCAAAGTGGTCGAACTCGGACCCGGAGCGGAACGGCTCGTAGTACCGGTTCCCCTTCGGGTAGTAGTTCAACTCGATCTCGTGGACCGACCTCTGGTACCGGAGGTGGACCCAGACGCCCCCGTGCGCCATCGTGCCGCGCGCGGTAACCCGGAACCCGAGTTTCTGGTAGAACGCGAGCGAGGGCTCCAATCGTCGGACTCGAAGGCCGGAGTAGAGGAAGGTCGCGTTGGCGGGCATCGCCGCGCCCCACCGGGCACCCCTAAATGAATCTGGAGGGGGCGGATCGGAGGCCCCACGACGGCGTGCCTGCACCCCGCGCACGGCGCAAACCCGAGGGATTATCTACCGGCACCTGCCAGTCCTATGCGTATGGCTACGCACGCGGCCGAGACACCCGCCGCGGACGACGGGTCGATCCCGCCGCTGCGGGACCGAATCCAGGCGACGCTCGAACAGGAGCCGTACCGCCCTTGGTGCGTCCACGGCCTCTCCGAGGAGCTCGCCGACCCCGGAGGGTTCGGGGACCGGGAAGAGCTCCTGATGCGCACCCAACTGGCCGCCGACGAGCTCGCGGCGAACGGGGTGCTCCGGCGGGAAGAGATCAGCGCCATCGCGATCGGCGTCCACTGCCAGGACACGCTGTATTGGTCGAAGCGCGCGGCGATGGACCGGCTCGACGACTTCGGTCCGGACTACGAGAACCCGGCGCTCCTCCACCGGCTCGGCGCGCACTTCCGCTGCCACGGGCTCTAGGCAGACCGGGTTCCCCGTCGGCGGTCCGTGCTGCGGACCTGCCCCTGTCGACCGGCCGGCGCTCGGCCGTCGGATTCGGACCGGGCGGGCCGCCGCGACCGGCGGGGCCGGTCGGCGCGCCCTTCCGGACCGCTGCCCGCGGGGCGGCTTCCCGCCGGGGGCCAATGGGCGAGAACCGCGCACGCGCCATCGACCGCCCGGTCGAAGCTGAGGTCAACGTCCGGTCCGAGACCGAACCCGCGGTCGAGCTCGAGCATCAGGAACCCATGGAGCGTTGACCGGGCGAACCGGGCGGCGTGGACCGACTCTTCCCGGCGGATCCCGTAGCCGCGGAGGGCATCGAGGAACGCCTCGAGAAGGTCTTGCGCCGTCCGCGCGACCTCCGGGAAATCCCCCACGAACGTCCGAACCGAAGCCCGGTAGAGGCCCGGATGGGTTCGCACGAACTCCCGATAGGCGCCGGCGATCGCTCGGTACTGCGTCGTCCTTGGACCGACCGCTGGCCGCGGCGCGGACGATCCGACCCTGCTCCTCGAAGCTGCGGGCCCGGAGGGCCGCGGTGAGTCCGGTCCGACCGTCGATATGGTCGAAGAGCGACGGGGGTTTCACCCCGAGTTCCCGCGCGAGCCGGGCCAGGGTAAGGGCCTCGAGGCCGTCGGCGTCGGCGATCCGGGCGGCCCGCTCCACAAGAACGGCCCGGGTCACCCCCGCCCTAGGCGCCGTGGCCGACCCTCCCCAGAAAGTTGAGGACGGGGGGAAGGAACCGCTCGGGCGCCTCGGCCTGGGGGTAATGGCCGACGCCGTCGATCAGGGCCACTTCGGCGCGCAGCCGCCCAGCCACCCAGGCCGCCTCGGCCCGGGGGTCGGGGAAATCCGGGTCGGCCGTCCCCATGACGACCAGGACCGGCACGTGGACCCGGTCGAGACACGCCGAGCTCGCGCCGTGGTCCGTCCGGGCCATCCGGCGGAACGAAGCCATCCGGCCGGGCTCCCGAAGGTTGGCCAGGAGCCGGGCCGATTGGTCGACCATGTCGACGGGTCGCGTCGAGGGGTACAGCTTCGACTTCTGATACCGGACCCACGTCCCCGCTCCCCAGGGGCCCATCAGGGCGAGGCGGAAGACGAGCTTCATTCCGGCGGACACCGTCGCGTCACGGACGAACGGGGCGACCAGCACGAGCCCTGCGACCTGCGCGGGGGCATCCGCCGCCGCGCACACCGCGGCACCGGCGGAGATCGAGTTCGCGACCAGGATCGCCGGTCCCCGGCCGAGTTCACGGACGAGGGCGAGGAGGTCGCGCGCGATCGCCACTTCGGAGTAGTCGGCCCAGGTTGCCGTGCCATGCCCCATTCCCCGGAGTTCCGTCAGGGCGACCCGGTGCCCAGCCTCCGCGAACGCGGGCCCGACGAACCGGTAGACCGAACGGAGGTCCCCCATTCCCGGAGCGCAGACGACCAGTGGCCCGGGTCCTTCCGTTACCGCGTAGGCGATCGTGCCTCCCTCGGTCGTCACGAGACGTTCGGCGGGAGGGGCGGCGTCCGAGGGGGCGGGGATCCGGTCGGTCATCCTATTGCTATTAGGAAATAATAGAACTATATTAGGAAAACGTTCCCACCCCCCCTCGGTCCCCAATGTGGGGCGTGACCAGGGCCAGGGCGGGTCGCGGCGGTTCCGCTCCGACGATAGGTTCATACCCCGAACCTTGGCAGACGTGGGCCGGAGGCCGCGTGGCGGAGCCTTCTACCCTCGGAGAAACGGTTCGGCGTTGGGAGCGCTGGACCGATGCCGCCCATCGGTACGTCCTACCGGTGGCGTCGGCCGCGGGGCTCGGGCTCGCTGGAGCGATCGCCGTCGGCGCTCCGAAGGACGTGGTCGCGTACGCCCCTTGGGCGCTCGCCGCGTTGGGGGCCGGAGCGCTCGCCACTTCGCTCGGCTACCACCGGTGGCGCACCCACGTGGAGAGCGCCCACCAGCGGACCACTCCGCGGGCGACCCCCCGTCCGGCCGCGCTCGTCACTCCCCGCTCCGACCTCGACCCGAGCCACGAGTGGAACGACCTTGTGCGGCGGGCCTGGCACACCCCGGTGGCTCCCTCCGTTCGCGCCGAGGTTCCTCCCCCCGCACCCGGCTCCGCCGCGGGAGCGATCTGGTCCCAGTGGCAGCCGACGGCCGTGAGCGAGTTGCCCGTCCGCCTCGTGGGGCCAGTTCCGGAAACGGCGTGGTTCCCGACCGCCCCGGGGGAGACGCCGAGGTTCCCCGAGAAGGAGCCCGGATTCATCGTCCTGGACGGGAAGCTCGCGCCGTTGTCGAGCGTGGCGACCCCTCCAGCGGAACCCCTCGGGCCAGCCTCGCCGGTCGACGCCGAGGGGATCGGGACGGCGCGTTCGGTGGAGACCGACGTCGTCGACTCCCCGACGGAGTGGTTCCCCGAGTCCAACCTGACGCTCGAGAGTTCCACGTCCGGCTGGAGCGGCTTTCTCGGCCCCCTCGACGAGCTCGCGGCGGAAGCGCTCCACCCGGTGCCCCCCCATCTGCGGATCTCTCCCACCTCGGGAGCCGTCGAGTTCGTCCCACCTCCCCCGCCGAGGCTCCCGGAGGTGGAACCCGACTCCCCGCCCAGCTTCATCGACCTCGCGTTCGCGCCCGAGCCGATGTGCTCGAGTTGTTCCCGGGACGTCCGCGACCCCGAGCAGTGGCGTCCGTGCCCGGAATGCGGCGGACCGGTCTGCCTCGCCTGCCGCACCCAGGCCGTCGTCTACTACGGCCACACCTGGTGCGCGTCGTGCGCGGTGGGCCGCGGGTGGGACCACCCGCTCGTCCTCGAGGCACCGGAGCGATTCCCCGCGATCTTCGGAACGACCGCCGACCGGTTCCCCTCGTACGGTTCCCAGGCGTAGACCCCGCGAGGGGCCCGGACCGCCGTCCGGCCCATCGTTCACGCCGTCCCGGCGGGGGAGGTAGGCTTACAACGTCGACTCGTTCACTGTCACTATGCCTGGCAAACGTGGAAAGGCCGCCCGAAAGCTTCGCGGCGCGCAGAAGTGGATCGTTTCCGAACTCGGGTCCCTCAAGCCCGGAGCGCGGCTCTCCACGTCGGAGATCGCGAAGCGGATCTCGAAGAACCGGTCGAAGAAATTCCACAAGAACTCGGTGTACAACGCGCTCCGGCTCCTGGTTCAGCGGGGCCGTCTTCGGATGGTCCGGATCGGGCGGGAGAAGACCTACGAGCTCGCCGATTCCGCGTCCGCGGCACCGGTCGCCGCTTCGGGGCCCGCCGCGGCCTCCCCGATGGTCGCTCCCTCGGCCCTCACGGCGGTCGGGGCCCTCCCGCACAAGCTCGCGCTCGGGGAGATCCTGGTGCTCAGCATCGAAGGAGACGAGGTCGTCACCGCGACCAATCTCCACGGCCAGCTCGTCTTCGAGCGGCACCGCCGCCCGACGTAGGTCCCGTCCGGCGGGCCCCGGGGCCGGCCTCAGCAGGCCGAGCCGGTCCCGGTCGTATTCTCTCCCAGAGGGGGTACTGCGGCTCGCGGCCTAGGAGAACTCTTCCCGCTCGAACAGGAGCAGGCCAGCGATCGCCGTGACGACGAAGTAGCCGAGCATGATGACGACCCCCTCGACATAGGTGGGGTTGTACGATGTGAACGACTCCGTATGCCCCCGCGGTCCCATCGACGTCACCGTGACCATGTGCGCGGGGATGGTCGCATCGAACGGGTAGCCGATCACCGGCGACGCGTAGGAGATGATGAACCACGGCTCGACCCGGGCAAGCCCGGCCACGAGCGCCTGCAGGATGCTGAATCCGAAGATGAACATCACGGCGACGACGAGGACGGCGTAGGTGCTGGTCTTGAACAGCGAGCTGAACAGGAACGTCGCGCCGAGGAGGGCGAGCAGGTAGACCACGGCGAGGAGGAACGACTCGACGAACGCGGCGGTGAACGCTCCCGCGCCGAAGTAGTACGCGGCGTTCCCGACGAGGATGAGCGCGAACGCGAGGACCGCAACGAGCGAGCTGACGAACGCCGCGATGTACTTCCCGCTGTAGACGGTCGTGCGGCGGACCGGGAGTCCCATCAGGAAGTACCCGGTCTTGTTCTGGAACTCGCCCGCGATCGCGTCTCCGCCGAAGATCACACCCGCGAAGACGATCACGATCGTCACGCCGCCGGCCCAGATCTGGTTGTAGAGGTTGTTCGACGTCCCGAGGAGCGAGGCGGGCCGGTAGTACCCGATGACGGCGGTCAGGATGATGCCGAGGATCGCGACGATCCCGAGCATCAGGATGAACCGGCGCGAGAGCAGGTAGTCCCGGAGCTGGTACCGGGCGAGACGAAGGACCTGGACGGTGCTCGACGGCGAAGGCCGCACGTCGGTCATCGGATCCCCGACAGTGGTCGATGCGGTCGCCATCGGGCTCAGTCCCCCCGCGAGATCTGACTCAGGTAGACCTCTTCGAGCGCGCTCTTCGACTCCTGGAACGACACGACCTCGAGGTCGGCCGCGACGAGGCTCTTCAGGACCTTCGCTTCCTCATCCAGGCCCCCGGACATGTAGAGCCGCAGTCGCCGGCCATCGAGCCGCTCGACCCGGACGACGCCGGCGAGGTTCTCCACCTTGGTGGCGACCTCCGCATCGGAGACCGGCTTCGCGAGACTGACGTCGACCGAGATCTGCCCGTGCGAGAACCGCGCCGTGACGTTGTCGAGGGTGTCGTAGAACAGGAGCTTTCCCTGGTTGATCAAGGCGACCTCGTCGCAGACGTCGGTCACCTCGGGGAGGATGTGGCTGCTCATGAAGATCAGTCGATTCCGCTTCTTCAACCCCCGGACGATGTCCCGGACCTCGGCCATTCCGCGGGGGTCCAGCCCCGTCGCCGGTTCGTCGAGGAGGAGGATCTGCGGGTCGTGAACGAGGGCGGCGGCGATGTTGACCCGCTGTTTCATTCCCTTGGAGAATTTCCCGACCTTCTTGTCGGCCCAGTCCCCCATCTTGACCTCGTCGAGCGCGGCGGGGATTCGGATCTTCTGCTCGGCGGTCGGGACGTTCCGCAGGTCGGCGACCATCTCGAGCGCCTGGCGCGGCGTCAAGGACGGGTAGATCTCCGGGGATTCGATCAGGACCCCGCACGCCTCGAGCGCCCGCTTCCGGCTGTCCTGCACCGAAACGCCCGCGATGAAGCACTCCCCGCGCGTCGGGAAGATCATGTCGGTGAGCATCTTCAGCGTGGTCGTCTTCCCCGCTCCGTTCGGACCGAGGAATCCGACACACTTCGCCCCCTCGATCCGAAGGTTGAGCGAGTCGAGCGCGACGAACTTGCCGAAGTGCTTGGTCAGGTCGCGCGTCTCGATGCTGGGAGCGGTCATGGTGTGCTGGGTTCCCCGGGCGGTGGTCCGCCCGGGCAAGACGCGCGCCGAGCCGGGCACGGGGGATATCGCTTTCGCCGCGTACCCGACCCGAGTCCAACATCCGCCCCGTGGCGCGTGACGGGATAGCACGGAAACCCCGGTCGGCCCACCGGACTGCGCCCCGCAACGAAGCAGCGTGCCGGTGGCCCGCGGACCTCGCGCGCGGGCGGGCTCCGAAGCGCGCCCCGCGGGGACGGTCCGGTCGCCGCGACCAGCTCAGGTTCGTCCGGTGGCAGGTCTCCGTCCCGACCGGCGGAGGGCGGACTTGGTCCGGGTCGGGGGAGGAGCCGACGGGCGGACGATCAGCACCGAACACTGGGCGTGGTGGAGCACGCCATCGCTGACGCTCCCGAGGAACAGTCGGCCCGTCGTGGAGAGTCCCCGGGCGCCCATCACCAGGAGGTCCGGCTTCGTCTCGTCGAGAAAACCGAGCAGCGAGTCGATGATCACCCCTTCCAGGACGGAAGTCGTCACGCGAGCGACTCCCGCGGCCCGCGCGGTCGTCGCCGCGTGGTCGATCAGTTCCGCGAACGAGCGCCGGTTCTCGGCAAGAACCTGCATGATCATTCCGCCCGCATCGGAGTACACGACCGGGGTCGGGACGACGCCCACCACCGTGAGGGAGGCCGACGCGAGCTTGGCGAGCTCGATGGCGGAGGAGAGGGCACGCTCGGCCGGAGCGGAGCCGTCGACGGCGACCGCGATCGTTCGGAACGCTGGCATGGTCCGCAGTATCCTCGCCCGCATATCCGACCTTCGCGCCGCCGCGGAGAGCCCTCCCGGAGCGGGGCGAGTGGGCCGACCGGGCGCCGGCCACCCCGGGTCGCGGAGCGAACCGAGGTCCGCGCCCGGGCGGGGGCCGCGGGTTCTACGCCGGAGCGGGGCCGCCGGGTTCGAGCGACTTCAGGATGCCGTGGATCCCGATGAACACCAGGATGGGTCCGAGGATGCTGACGAACGGCAGGATGTAGAGGATCGCGCCGACTCGTGTGAGGGTGGAACGGTACCGACTGCCGATCCGGTAGACGCCAATGAGGAGACCAATCCAACCGATCAACGCGAGCAGCGCCCCGCCGAAGACCGCGAGGACTCCGCCCTCCAGCTGGCTTAGGCTCACGCAACTCGCGGCGGCTCCGGACGCGACGCAGCCGACCGCCTGAAGGATCGTGACGAGGATGAGGACGACACCCACGGTGATCAGCAGCATGCCGAGGATCCCGACGATCGTCAGCCCCATCGGGCCGCCGAACCCCTTTTGGACCTTCGTCATCGACCAGAACGCCACCACGTAGAGGATCATCGAGATCAGCGTGAGCGCGGCCCCCGCGGCGAGCGCACCGATGATCTCCTCCACCGCAACGAGGGTGAGCGCTGCCGTGCCGAACACCGAGCCGAGGAAGGGAAGGTGGGCTCCCAACGTGATGATGATCACGAGAGGAAGGACGATCAGCACGATCAGACCGATCAAGCTCGCGAGCGAAGCCCACCGTGCCATCCGGACCCCCCGGAGCTCGAACGGTCGGGTGTCCACGCGTGGCTCGGTGGGTGGCGGCGGCATTCCGTAGAGTTGCGGTTCCCCAGGCATCTGGGCGCCCATGGGGCCGGGGAAAGCGTGTCCTCGCTCAAGAACTTGCTCGCGGAGCGGGTTCGCCGCAGTCGGGCGTGTTTCCGGACCCGAGCGCCTCGCGGCCCAGGCCCCGATGCCGGCGCGCGACCGGCCGACCTTCCCGCGCGTGACCGCGCGGGGCGGGTGGCGTTAAGGACGGGGAGGGAGTTTCCTCGGCGTGAGCGTCGCGCTCGGACGTTGGGGCAAGGGCGCACGGTCCCCCCGGCCCCCCGGACGCACGAGGCTCGGACTTGGCCTGGCGGTGGCTGGCGTCGTACTCCTGTTCCTCATCCCAATCACGTCGGGCGATCACGTCGGAGCGGGTCCAACGAGTGGGTTGCTCCCGGTCGGAGGGTCGGACACCCTCAAAGCGTCGGCAATCCCGCGGGAACCCTCGACCGAGGGTTCCCGACGGTCCGCATCCCCGCCGAACGTGGTTCTCACCGGCACGACCGTCCTGAACATGTCGCACGACTGGACCATCGGCAACCTGACCGTGGAGAACTCGGCCACGCTCGAGTTCGGGAACGCATCGTGGAGCGCGACCCTCACCATCGAGGGGAACATCCTCCTCCTCGACCACGCCCGCGTCCACGTATGGGATGCCTACGTGGTGGTGGACGGGACCTACAACGACGAACGGTCGGCCGGCCTTTACGACAACGCGACCCTCGTCCTGGACGATGCGCTCGTCACTTCGGGAGACTTCGCTTGGGGCGCCGAACTCTACGGGAGTTCCAACCTCACGCTCGTCTCCTCCTCGCTCGGCACCTGGTGCGTCTTCAGCCTGCACAACACGAGCACGGCGTTCGCCCTCTCCTCGGAGGTCGATGGGGATGCGCAGCCCGAAGGGGCGTCCCACGTCACGATGATCGATTCCGCCGGGGTCCACCTGTGGTTGGAGTTCGCGTACGGCACCGAGGGGAACTTCAGCGTTCCGGCAGCCGGTGGGAGCACGAACTGGACGTTCCCGGCTCCCGGAACGACCCGGGGAGTCGACGCCGGAATCCGTCTCGTGGACACCGAGGTCGGGCTGTACGCGGTCTCGCTCGACGACGGGGCGAACGTCACGCTCTCCAATTCCACGAACCTCGACCTCGCCCTGATCTTCTACGACGATACGGTCGACGTCAGCGGACTCCACGAGGGCGAGAACGCGAACTTCACGTTCCCGTCCGCAACGATCGGCCTCCGCCTCGTGAACGTGACCGTTCTTTCGTGGAGCCTCTACCCGGTCGCTTCGACCGTGACCATCGCCGACAGCGAGGTCGGTGAGCTGATCGGGTGGTTGAACACCTCGCTGAACGTCCTCAGCTCGAACCTGACCGGGACGGGCGGCGTCTACGGGGCGTTCGATGCCGCGCAGCTCTCGATCACGAACTGCACCGTCTGGGGCGAGGTGGTCGGTTGGAACGCGTCGACCGTGCGCGTGACGAACTCTTCGATTCGGGACCCGGGGCCGCAGAGCGTGTTGGCGGTCGATTCGGCCCGGGTTGTCCTGACGAACGTTGCCGCTTCCAGCGGGGTCGGCTACGACGCGCAGGGCGAAGGGAACATTCTGGTTCTGTCTCCCCTGGCGGTCGTCGCCGAGGTGAATGGGGCGGCCGCGCCGGGAGCTCTGGTCGACGCCGAGTGGGCGGCGAACGGCTCGATGGCCGCGCCGCCGGTCTCCGCGGCGAACGGGACGGTCGTGCTCGAGCTTCCCACGGAGAACGTGACGGCCGCCGGTGCGGCCCCGAGCGGGGTCTATCTCGTCCAGGTGGTGGACGGGACGGACGTCGGGGAGACGAGCGGCTCGCTGGTCGGTCTCGCCACCTGGACGGTCGAGCTCGAGCCGTACGTCGTCGCGACGACCCCCGCGAACGGGACCGCGGACGTCCCGTTGGGCTCGGGCGTCACTTGGCTCTTCGCCCTCCCCATGCAGGTCGTCCCGAGCGGTCCCGACGTGCAGGTGACCCCGAGCGCCCCCGTTGCGCTTTCCTGGTCGGACGGGGATCGCGTCCTCAAGGTTGCCCCGACCGCGAACTGGGCACCCTCGACGACCTACGACGTCTCGATCCTCCCCCCCGCGGAGACCGCCGACGGCCTCGGGATTCCGGTCGGATTCTCGGTCTCCTTCTCCACTGCCGCGGGGTTGCCGGCGGTCGCGGTCTCCGGGTCCTCCCCGGCGAACGGTTCGACCGGGGTGTTCCTGAACGCCGTCGTGGTGGTCAACTTCACCGTCCCGATGGACCCGGCATCCACGCTCGCGGCGTTCTCGATCGTTCCGACGCCAGCGCTCGGCATCCCGGCGCTGGAGGGCGACGAGCTCCGGTGGTCCCCGAACGGGCTCCTATCCCCTGCCACCACGTACACCGTGACCATCGGCGCGACCGCCGGAGGCGTGGACGGGCAGGTACTCGGGGCCCCAGTCGTGTTCGCATTCACGACGGTCCCGTTGGCCGCCGTGCCTCGGGTCGTCAGTTGGACCCCCGGGAACGGCTCCTCTGCCCCCGGCCCTGTCGCGGAGGTCACCCTCGCCTGGAACGTCCCGATGAACGCCGCATCGATCGCTTCGGCGTTCGAGGTGGTTCCTGCTCTACCGGGAACGCTGAGCGAATCCGGGAACGAAACGATCTGGACCCCGAGCACGGCTCTCCCGAACGGGACGGAGGTCCTCGTCGAGGTGGGGGCGTCGGCCTCCAGCGACGTGGGGGAGGTCGCCGCGGCGGCGATGTGGTCCACATTCGAGGTGGTGGCCAGGGCGGCTCCTCCGGTCACCTCGCCGAGCGCCTCCTCCGGTCCCTCGCTCCCGGACGTCACCGCCGTACCTGCTCGTCGTGCTCGCGCTCCTCCTCGGCGTGGTGGCCGGAGTGTTTCTGGGACGTCGGACACCCCCTTCGAGCTCGCTCCCTCGTGGCGCGCCCCCGGACACGCCACCTCTCGCTTCGGCAACCCCGTCGTGGTCGGAAGGCAACCCTCCGGCCGATCCGCCCGCGGCCGAGTAGTCCGACGCTGGAATCGGACCTCGGCCATCGTTCTCCTACCGAAGGGCAGGGTAGCTCGGAAGCTCGCCCCAAGGGGCCCGGGCGCTTCCGCTACCGGAGAGTCCGGCCCCAGAGCCGCTCCGCCACGAGGGGTTTCGGCGCCGTCGCGCAGCGGAAGGGACCCCCGGTCCCTGGCCGGTGATCCGGCTCCAAGAGGGGGTCGGACGCACGATTCACGGAGTTGGGCGCCGCCTCGACTATTGGCTGGCACTAATAATTAGGGCCCCCATTATATGTTGCCGCGTCTCCCCCCGGCCGATGGAGACGCTGCAGAAACTCACCCGCCGCCAGCTCGACACGCTCCAGGCGATCGTGGCCGAGGAGACCCCGGAGCATGGGGCCGCGTTGAACCGGATCGCCTCCTCGATGCACGTCTCGGCGCCCTCGGCGCTCGGCCACCTGACCCCGCTCGAGGTGCTCGGATTGGTGGAACGGCACCGGGGGAAGAGCCGTCTCACCTCGAAGGGGCGGGGGACCCTCCTCGAGTACCAACGGCATCACCGCGTGGCGGAGACGCTCTTCGGCCGGCTCGGACTTGCCCCGGCCGAGACCTGCGCCGCGGCCCGCGAGATCGACCTTGCCATCTCCCACCGGGTCGTCGAGGAGATCTGTCGGGCCCAGCGGCATCCCACCACCTGTCCCCACGGGGCGCCGATCGCACCCTGCCACTCCTCCGGCCCGCCCCGGGGCAGCTAGCGACCCGAGGGTCGCCGGGGAGGGAGCACGTGCAGCGGACGACGAAAGTGGTCGTGGCGGTCGCCGTGGCGCTCCTCCTCGTCGGGGTGGGGGTCTACGCCGTCCTGACCAGCTCGGCCCCCTCGAGTGCCTGCCCCGCGAACCCCGCCCCCGCGTCGGCCGTGGCGGCGGGGGGGCCGCGGGGGACGGGACTCTCCCCTCCCCGCAGCACGCCTCCGTTCGCCCCGAGCGCGTCGCCGCGGGCCCCGACGCGACCCGCCCCTCGGGTCGACGGAATCGAGACGGCGTCGACGACGGGCGTCATCCCGGTGGTGGCCGCCGAGAACTTCTGGGGGAGCCTCGTGTCGCAGCTCGGTGGGAACCGGACCTCCGTCGTGAGCATCATCACCGACCCCAACGCCGACCCTCACGAATATGAGGCCAACTCGACCGCGGCCACCGAGATCTCGGACGCCCGCCTGGTCATCGTCAACGGGGTGGGGTACGACGACTGGGCCCTGCAGCTGATCGCGGCCGACGGCCAATCGGGCCAGCTCGTCCTCAACGTGGGGGACCTGAACGGTCCGACCGTCGGGGGCGGGATCGTCACCGGGAATCCGCACATGTGGTACAATCCCGTCTTCGTCAACGCCACGGTGGCGGCGATGTACTCCGACCTCGTCGCGATCCAGCCGGCGTCCACGGCGTACTTCCAACAGCAGTACGCCACGCTCAACGTGTCGCTCGCGAGCCTTTACGGGGAGGCGTCCGACATCAAGGCCCACTTCGCCGGGACCGAGGTCGCCTCGACCGAGAGCATCTTCGTCTACCTGGCCAACTTCACGGACCTCGACCTGGTCTCGCCGCCGGCGTTCATGGAAGCGGTGGCCGAAGGGAACGACCCGCCCGCCCAGAGCGTGGTCGACTTCCAGTGCCAATTGGAGAGCGGGGACGTCCGGGTGATGGTCTACAACGAGCAGACCGTGACGCCGATCACGACCGAGATGAAGTCGATCGCGGCCGCCCACAACGTCAGCCTCGTGGGGGTCACCGAGACGATCCAGCCCCCGGGCGTGGAGTTCCAGACCTGGATGCTCGGGGAGTACCTCGCCCTCTACAACGCGCTCAACGCCAAGGCCCTCGGGGAGTGATGGCGGTCCGCCGGCCCCCGGTCTCGGCCACCGTCTCCGTCGGTGGGGCCGACCCCGCGAGGGAGTCGGTGATCCGGGCGGAGCACCTCGAGGTCGGCTATCGGGACCGGGTCGTCTGGCGGGACGCCTCGTTCGCGGTCGGTCGAGGCGAGTTCGTGGCCCTCATCGGCCCGAACGGCGCCGGGAAGACGACGTTGTTCCGATTGTTGCTGGGCCTGCAGCGTCCGATGGGGGGAGAGTTGGCCGTCTTCGGGGTCCGCCCGGAACGGGGGAATCGTCGCATCGGGTACGTGCCGCAGCGGCACACGATCGACAACGAGACGAACGTCCAGGCCGAGACGCTCGTGCGGCTCGGGCTTTCCGGGACGACCTGGGGCCCGGGGTTCGCCCGTCGCGGGGAGCGGGAGGCCGCGGCCGCCGCGCTCGCGGCGGTCGGCGCGACCGACCTCGCCCACCAATCCCTCGGCTCCCTCTCCGGCGGCGAGTTGCAGCGGGTGTTCCTCGCCGAGGCGTTGATCGGGAACCCCGAGATGCTGCTCCTCGACGAGCCGCTCTCGAACCTCGACCTCCGGCGAAGCCGGGAACTGGTCGAGCTGGTCCACGGATTGGTCCGGTCCCGGCACGTGACGACGCTCATCGTGGCGCACGACATCAATCCCCTGATCGAGTGCCTCGACAAGGTGATTTACATCGCGAACGGGCACGTCGCCACCGGTCCGCCGGAGCAGGTCCTCACGTCGGCGAGCCTCTCGGAACTCTACGGGGTGCCGGTGGAGGTCCTCCACGACTCCCGGAACAACATCGTGATCGTGGGCGGGGAGAACCCGCACGAGGGGGCGGGACCGTGAGCGCGACGACGTTCAGCTGGAATCTCGTCACCGACCTCCGCGCGATGTGGGAGTTCGACTTCATGCGGAACGCGTTCGAGGCGGGGACGCTCATCGCCCTCGTCGCGGGGATCATCGGATACCTCGTGGTCATCCGGCGCTCGGCGTTCGCGACCCACGCGCTGGGGCACGGGGGGTTCTCGGGGGCGGCGGCGGCCGTCCTCATCGGGATCGACCCGGTCTACGGCCTGCTCGCGTTCACGCTCGCCATGGGGTCCGGGATGGCCCTCCTGGGTCGGAGGGCCGCCAACCGGGACGTCGAGATCGGCACGCTGCTCGCCTTCACGCTCGGCCTCGGCCTCGTGTTCCTCAGCCTCTACAAGGGGTTCGCCGACGAGGTCTACTCGCTCCTGTTCGGCGAGATCCTGGGGATCAGCGACACGGGGGTCCTCCTCACCCTCGAGGTCAGCATCGTCGTCCTCGTGGGGCTCGCCCTGATCGCCCGCCCGCTCCTGTTCGCCTCGCTCGATGAGGACGTCGCCGAGGCGAAGGGGCTCCCGATGCTCGGCCTCGGCCTCGCGTTCATGCTCATGCTCGCCCTCGCGATCTCGATCGCGGTCCAGATCGTCGGCGTTCTCCTGATCTTCGCGCTGATGGTAACCCCGGCCGCCGTCGCGGTCCGCCTGACGAAGCGGCCGCTCTTCGCGGTCCTCGTGTCGGTCGCCGTGGCCTTGCTCGCGACCTGGGTCGGATTGTTCGTCCAGTTTTACGCGCAGTACCCGGCGAGCTTCTTCATCGTCAGCATCGCCTTCTTCCTGTACGTCGCGGTCCGGGGCGGGCAGGCGCTCTGGGAACGGCTCGCGCCGCGTCCGGCGCACGTGGATACGACCGAACCGGCGAGCGCCCCCGGGTCGATATAGACGGAATCCCGTTCCACGCCCATCGTCGCCGTGGATTCCGAACGCTCGATCCCAACGTTGGGCGGAAACCCCTCCGGGGTCGGCTCCGACCGCCTCCGTCCGGCCCCGGACCCCGCGGGGGTCGCTCCGTCCCGCGTGTCCCTGCCCCCGTTTCCCGAGGAGGTCCACCGTTGGTCCGGCCGACTTCTCGCCGCGGTCGGTGTGTACACCGGGATCGTGACCGCCCTCCTCCTCGCGGTGGCGACCCTCGACCGCGGTCTTCCCGTCCGTTCGCGGGCCATCCTCCTGATGGGGGCGGTTCTCGTCGTTACCTGGGTCGGAATCGGCGGCGTCCTGCAATACCGGGGCCGGGAGCGGGTCCGGCGATTCGTGGTTGCCCACGGGGGTTCGGACGGCTACCGGTTCGTCGTCTTCGCCGCCGGTCTCGCCCTCGTCGAGGAGGCGATCACGACTAGCCTCACGAATCTCGCCCCGCTGTTCGGCACCCCGGTCGGCGTGGCGTACATCACCGCGTCGCCGAACTACCTCGACGTCGTCCTGTTCAACAGCGTCATCGTCTTCCTCCCGATGTTCGCCGCGTGGGCGCTCCTCCTCGCCCGATGGGATTTCCGCCCGCTCGAGGTGTTCCTGTTGTACGGCCTCGTCGGCTCGCTCGGGGAGGGGATCCTGAGCCCGGTCAACGCGCTCGCCGGGTTCTGGTTCTTCGTCTACGGGCTGTTCGTCTACCTCCCCGCGTACTCGCTGCGGACCCCGCGGAACGTTCCGCGCCCGCGCTGGTACCACTTCCTCCTCGCCGTGGTCCTCCCGTTGCTCCTCGCCGTTCCGGTCGCCATCGTCGTGCTCCTCGTCCGGCAGGCGCTCGGACTCCACTTCTTCTCCGGCTAGGACCGCGGCGGGCGGTCCAGGTCGTTCGCGGGCCGCTTAGATCTGCGGCAGGTCGGCCTCGAGGGTCGCGAGCTGGACGCCGTCCGGAGTGGCGTTGGCCGAGAGGAAGTCCTGGCTCAGCAGGGCGTAGGCCTCGTCGCAGTACGCCGCCCAGAATCCCCACGTCATCCGCTGGAGCGCCCCCCACGTGACGACGGTGAGGCTCTGGGCGTCGTACGCCACGACCGGCACCGCGTGGCCCCCCCAGGAGCCCGGGGCGCCCGGGCCGACCGCCCCGCCCGGCGGGACCGACCAGATCGCCTGGGTCTGCGCCGTCACCGGGAGCGCGAGTCCGATGTAGCAGTTGCCGAAGATCCAGACGCAGTCCCGGACGTGGTCGAGGTTTCCCGGCTCCAGGGCGGCGTAGCCGAGGATCTTGTGGCCCCCGATCCCGGTCTTTCTCCAGTAGTTGAGGACGTCGATCTCGGTGGCCCCGACGTCGTGCTGCCCGGTCTTCGGGTCGTAGCCGGAGACCGCCGCGTACGCGGCGATGATCTGGGCGTCCGGGACGATGACGGGGGCGCCCGCATCCGTGGTCCACTCCTCGATGCAATGCCCGGCGGCGGCGCAGGTGCAGTCGCCGATGGTGTTGTTGCCCATCATCGGCCAGTTCGAGACCTTCGCGCCCCAATTGAACGACGGGGGAGCGGGAGGAAGGACCCCGGGGGTGAGGTAGTTCGCCAGCTGGAGGGTCCGCGGGTCGTGGCGAGGGGCGCGCTTCCCGAGACGACGGGCGCCGTGGTTGACCGGCATGGTGCGGCTCCGTTCCTTCCTCGGCGTCGGGACGGGGCCTCCCTACATAGGGGTTGTCCGGCTCCTACGGCACGGCGATGTCCGCCGCTTGGAGGTGCCGTTCAGAATGGCTCCCGTTGGGGATTCCGGTCGTCGGGTCGGGCGGCCGTTGCCCACCGCCCGGACCAGCCCGTTCGCTCAGCTCCGCGTGGGGAGGTGGCTCTCGCTCTCGAGGACCTCGAGGGCGTCGGTCCGGCTCGTATCGCCCGCGAGGGGAGTTCGGGCCAGCGTGCCGTCGAGCCGCGCCATCTCCTTCGCGAGCCACTCGAACTCGAGGAAGACCGACGGGTCGTGGGACTGCTCGCGCCAGAGCGCGAATCGGTCGACGGGGTGGGTCAGGGAGTAGTAGTACCCGGTGACCCAGGGGCCGAACGCGTTCCAGACCATCCGCCGGTCGAGGATCCGCTCGCGGGTGAGCGAGCCCATCAGCTGGAAGAAGAATCCCACGTCGTAGTTCTCGATCTCCGTCGTGACCTCCGGCCCGAGGAGCTGGGTGCTGAGCTCGCGCCGGGCGGCCCGCATCGGGGGCGAGTCGAACCGGTCGCGGAGGTCGAGGATCGTCTTCGCCGAGTTGATCCGCTGGGTCTGGCGCATCTGCCAGTACGCGAACGACAGGGTGCCAACGATGAGGATCCACGTTCCGACCAGCGTGGCCCAGGTGGTGAAGTCGAGGCCGGTCACGCGACGAGAATGGGTTGGGGTCCATATCGATGCGGGACGGCCCCGGCCGGTCCCGTGGTCCCCCAACCCAGCCCCGGGATCGATCCCCCGCGCCTCGATCCCGGGGGGTCGCGGCCCGCCGAACCGGGGGGTACGAGACCCCCTCCCCGAGGCAGCTTCGGTGCCGGCGGGAAGCGCCCCGGAAACGACGGGCCCGAGGGGACCCGCCCGATGATTTGGGCGATAGGATGCGTTCTCATGCCGAGGTTAGTCCGTGAGCAAACGCCCGGCCGACTGGCGGGGCAGCGTGGGTTGCCTGAGTAACGTCCGTTTACGCTCGGTCTATCTACGCCCGAGTCGATTCTCCGGGGGGCATGATGATCGGGGCAGGCGCGGCGCTCGTCGGACGGGGGGGTACGCCGGGAGGGGTACCCGAGGCAATCCCGCGCTTGCTCCTTCGACCCAAGAGAGAGAACGTCGGCGCCGAATTGGCTCGGCTCATTCGAGTGCTACCGTCCGGCGCCGCCCGGAATTTTGTCACTGGTCTGCCTAGGCGCATCGACCACTCTGAGCTCCTCGTATGCCTTGAAGCACTTGTCCGGATGATTCAGGCCGAAGAGAGAGGCCGGTCATAACCGCCGTTCCTCCCGGCGGACCCTGCATTGGATTGCGGTAGCGGGCCCCCGGTCGAGGACTGGCGCCTGTCGCCATAGACCATGCTGACTCGTTTGGTCCGCCCTGCTGAGCTCACCCCAGAGGGGCCCGAAACCTACCGGAGACGCCTCCAGCACTGAGTTCTTGTCGGCTCGAGGGGCCGACAACCTCCGTCGATCTCCGGTCTACGAATGATCTCCTCCGGGACCAAGGTCCCGCGCCCTCGCTCTACACGTACGACCATCCGCTGGCAGGAGGCGGCCGTGAGTGGAGTCCACCCCCCATTTTCGGCCTTCACCGAAGGACAGGACCCCCGGGGTGCGACTGAAGTGCTGAGGGTGTTCAATCGTATGTCTCATTGATCGACAGAGGCCCGGAGCATTGGGGTCCGCGACTGCTTCCACTTCTCCGGTGCGAGCAGATCACTATGCACCGATTCGGGATATGTCTGATAATCTAGTTGGCCCCAGAGACGGCTCCGGGTTCGACTGCAGCCTGCCCATAATTTGCCTTCGGAAAAAGCTCGATCCCTATTGCGGTGTGGGTACTAGGGCACAGCAAGTACTCCAACCAGTCGATGCTTTTCGGCATGCTTATGAATGGGGCTCCGCTCCCGGGAACGGGTACGGATCGTGGGGTGTAGCACGCTCGTTGTGGTTTCTCCGCTGGGAACATCCGGCGGGGCGCTTTTGCCGAACAACGGCGCGGACTACGGGCCGGACTCGGTCAATCCCACTACGAACGTCCGAACGACCACCTCCGGTATTCAGGAGGCCCTGAGCAGCATCGCTTCGACGGGGGGAATGGTCTACCTGCGGCGGGGGACCTTCAATGTCTCGTCCCCCATTCAGAATACAGGACCTGATCAGGTGGTTTGGATCGAGCCGGGCTCGACCATCCTCTTCTCTGCCTCGACGACCCCATTCAGCCCACCGAACTGCCCACCGGTGTTTATCTCCATAGCGTCGAATATTCAAGGAGGAACCCCGCCCTACACCAACTACTCTCACGTCCACTGGTACGGGAACGGGACCGTGGTGGACATCAACGGCGGCAGCACGAACACAACCGCGACGGTCTTTGGGCTGATTCAGGTCGGGACCTACACATCCTCGAGCGCACCAAGTGCGGGGGAGGACTTCGGTACTGGACGGATTCGTCCTCAAGAACGTCCCAAATACGTCCTTCTACCTCGGGGTCACGAACTACGCCTCGCTCCCTTCCACTCAGGGCTACCTTACACAGATTCGAAATGTCGTGGTGAGCCGAATCTTCGCCACGTGGAACTCAGGGGTCAGTGGGGCCTCGGGAATGGCAATTCAGGGTTCAGCCCGCGACGTGGCGATCGAGGATTGCATCATAGACACGTCGGCGATCTCGGAGAGCTTCGCCTATTCGAACTGCTTCATACGGGCCAACTCGGGCGAGACGGAGGAAGTTGCGATTCGCCGCTGCACCTTTATCCAGAAGGCTGGGAGCGGCAACGTCTTCGATGTTCAGGGCAACTCTTCAAGCATCAACACGGGAACTGCCCACACACGAAGCCTGCACGAGGTGGCCTTCGAGGATTGCATCTTCGACTCTTCCTCGAGCTCCGTCCAGGTCGGTGGGTCCGGCGGCGGCTGGGTGGACGACACCGACAGCACCTCGGGCGCCTCGGGCTACGTCTACAATGTGGAATTCCGTCGATGCTCTTTCATCAACGTCGGAATCAAGTTTCAGTCACTCGGGAACAAGCCAGGTTACCTCAGGTTCACTGATGGGAGCTTGCCCGGATCATACTCCAATGCCCCGCTCTTGGGCCGAGGCCCCGATGACGTCGGGGTCAACTTCAGCGGGTCGGTCAGTAACGCGACGTTTACGAACAATAACGGTTACGACGAGGACTGGATTGTGTCCGGGGGGACGCCCGCAGGTTCAGGTACGGCCAACATTTCGATCAACGGAGTGAGCACAGGGACCTACAACGGCGTCTACCGTGTGAGAACAGGGGACCAGATTACCTTCGCCGGTTTCTCGACAACCGGCTATCCGACAGTGTACCGGCAGAGTCGATAGCGTTTCCACCAAACGCTCTTTGCGGGGAAGCGCTCTCGGGCGCTCCCCTTTCAGGTCTTCCTCGAATCTAGGAGTAAGCGATCGAAACGGTAGTCGACAATGGGGGTGAAGGATTCCATTCTCTCCCTCACCGCGTGTATGCCAGTACAGTGACGTTTCAGTACCGCAAAGGGAGAGGAAGTAGGGTCCGGATTGGCGGATGGGCTCGCAAGCAGGCTACCTATGAGTACGGCCCGGTCGTCTGCCAGGAATAGAAAGGGGGCAAGTCTCGACTTGACTCGCAGTTCACTTAGCAGCTCCCTTGAGGTGGACCCGACAGCGAGGGCTCCGAGAACGAATACCATTCGGTCGGCGGGCATCGCGACTTGCGTGCACATCGTGGCGGGTTCAAGGAACGCCCGCTGAGTTACCCACCCGTGGTTCAGAGACTGCGCAAGTCGCCGCCGATACTTTGCCCGGAGGAGAACATTTTGCTCGCCCTGGCCCATGTCCGACTGAGGAGAGTGCTCGAAGAGCCACTCCAAGTCGTGACGCACCCGGTCTGGAGTCTCGTCAGGATTGACTGAGGGGCGGGGGGGTACGACCTAGGATATCCGCCAGAAGGAGGATGCCCGGCTAGCTTCGCCCACGCCCCCTCGTAGTCGAAGAAGACGGGAATAGCGGACGCTTCGAGATCAACTGTAACAGAATGGGACCAATGGAGGTTGTCAGGATTTGCCGCCTCTACGAGGAATGACCCCTTCTCACCCGATGTGAAACCTACCGCGAGAAGAGTATCTGACATCGCCCAGAGGCAAACTACCCCTTCCGAGGAGTTCCATGCCTCTACGACGCGCTGGCGGGCCTCTAGATGCGGCTGAACCAGTGCAACTTCGACCCATCGGCGCCCCAGCGGCCGGCAATCCGGCGTGAGGCGTCCTTCGATCCACCTTCGGAGGATCACGCGTTGACGGATGCTCTGGAAGGTTCGACGGGGCATACCCATGTCCCTCATCTCTTTCGACTGTTTCGCGTCAGGGCGGGCGAGGAGACTCTCGATAACCCGGAGTTCGGCCAGCGAGAGTTCGCGCATGGGGCATACTCCACGCACCGGCGCAAATACTCTTCTCGCCCACTGCGCCTCGGCTTAAGACCCGGTCTTGCTTCCTGAGGGGTAATGCAGCCTCAACCCGCGACGCGCCTCGTATCGAACTCACTCTTGGATCGGGAACGCCTGCGAGCGCGATGGCGGGCAGCCGGACTGGGGGTCTCACGCCGGCGTGTGGATTCGAGTGCGGGGATCCAGATGGGTCTCGCACTCCTAGTCGCGGCTGGACTGTCCGCGGCGCTGTTCTCGGACATTGCCCAATCCTCAGCGACTGAGCCGCTCTCGCTGGCCACCACGCAGGTTCCGCAGGCGCCTCGACATTCCGAGACGCATGGTCGTAACTGTCTCCTCCCATCTTCAGGCAACGATCTTTCCGGTTGCGACCAAGCCTCGGCCGGCTCCGCGCCCGGCGTAGGCAATGCTGCTCCGGCCTGGACCAATCTTTCCACGTCTGGCGGCCCACCCTCCAGGGCAGGCGCGGCGTTGGCGTACGATGCAGCCGACGGTGAAACTGTGCTGTTCGGCGGTGCGGCCAAGTCTGGCTACCTGAGCGACACCTGGACATTCAAGTCGGGGGTTTGGAAGAATATCACATCCACGGCCGGGACGCCTCCTTCTCCTCGAACAGGGGCTACGCTAGCCTACGACGCGGCGGCCGGCTACCTTGTGTTGCTCGGCGGATACGGGGTCAGTGGCAACTGCTCGTCGCAATGCAACGATCTCTGGGAATTCTCCGGCGGCCTCTGGAGTCGCCTCCCTACGCCATGGAGCTATGGTCTGACCTATATCAACCAGCTCGGCGTGGAAGCCACATACGACTCTTCCGCGGGGTACGTCGTCGTTGAGTCACTCTCCCTATCCGGCCCGACCGGAGCTACGACCTGGGAGTACAATGCCGGAAACTGGACCGACCTGAGCTTCAACGCCACCTCGAACCGGACCGAACCTGCGGCGAACTTCCAGTATGCGACAGTTTTCGATGATCCCGCTCTCGGTGGCGTGATTCTTTTCGGGGGCTGGGAGCACCCATTCAGCAACGGGCTCCTCGTGTCAAACCAGACTTGGCTGTACACGCAGGGAATGTGGGTGAACGAGACGGCGAACTCAAGCGTTCTACCACCCGCTAGGTTCCTCTCAGCCGGAGCATTCGATCCGATTACCAGCCAGGGTGTGATTTTCGGTGGGTACTACCTCGTCGGACAGAGCGACGTTGCCCTTGGCGACACGTGGACGTTAGCCGGACTGAACTGGACGAACGCGTCGCCAAGCGTGGCGCCGCCCCCGATGGGTCTTTCAGCCATGGGCTGGGACGCCGCGGACAACCTCAGTCTTCTTTTCGGCGGGGGAAATGCCAACGAAGTCCCGAACGGGGACACCTGGTCCTGGGGAGCGAGCACGGTCATAGCCGCGGCGAGCGTCGTGACGACTCCCAATCCCGTGGACGTGAATTCACCGGCAGTGTTCTCGGCTGCGATCGTCGGTGGGACTGCGCCCTTCACTTACAACTGGTCGTTCGGAGACGGAGCTCATTCCGCCCTGGCATCACCGACCCACGCCTTCGGGGCTTCTGGCAACTACTCGATCATCCTGAATCTGACCGATGCGGTGGGTCACGTTACGTCGGCTTCGTTGGTTCTCCCGGTCTCATCGGATCTGACCATCTCCGGCCTTCCGATCTCTGTTACAGCCGATGCGGGTTCGGGGGTCCAGTTCTCGCCTACTGTAGCTGGAGGAACCACCCCGATCAGCTACTCATGGAACTTCGGCGATGGCGCAACTTCTAAGGTTGCCCAAGCCAGCCACGCCTACGCCACCAAGGGCGTCTACCACGCTACCTTCTGGGCGAACGACAGTGGTGGTGGATCCGTCAACTCCTCAATCGTGGTTGTCGTCAACCCCGCGCTTGGAGTGCCTACGATAACCGCTACGCCTTCGGCGCCCGCCCTCGGGGAGCTGGTGAACTTCAGTGCTCATGAGAGCGGAGGGACGACGCCCTACGCCTACGCATGGACGTTCGGTGACGGCGGGACGGGCGGCAGCCTACAGAACATCTCCCATGTGTTCACGACAAATGGTCCGTTCTCTGCGTCGGTAGTTGTTACGGACGGGGCTGGCGTGACCGCCCGCGGGAACCTGAGCCTCAGCGTAGCACTGAATCTGACCATTCTTGCAAACTGGACCGTCGGTGCGGCACCGCTGAGCGTGGGTTTCCAAAGCACGGTCGAGGGGGGTGTTCCGGGCTACACCTACCACTGGTCTTTCGGAGATGGTCGGATCAGCTCGCTCGCCGCACCCAGCCACGTGTTCGAGGGCGCCGGTAGCTACGCGTCCGTGCTGACAGTTACGGACGGGAGCGGCCATTCCGCCCAGGCGGTGTGGACGCTCTTCGTGTCGCCCGGCAGCAGTGGGCCTCCCCAAGTATCCCTCGTCGCCTCGCCGGCAGGCTTCGCGTCCGGGCAATCGACGATAATTTCTGCTACGGTGTCGGGGGGGTTTGGGGGATACGTTCTGACTTGGGGCGGCGATCTGGCCGGGTGCTCCCCAGAGACGGCGTTGGAGATGATCTGTACCCCGTCAACAGTCGGAGTGCATGTCCTCAGCCTCCGCGTCGAGGACGCCCGCGGAGAGTCGAGCGATGCTTCGGTCTCCTTCTCATCGGGGCCCATCAGTGGGTCGACTCCAGCCGGGCCTTTAGCTTGGGCTGCTGCCGAGTGGATTTACATCGCCCTCGCCGGCGCTGTCGTTGTGGCCCTGGTGGCAGCTGCGGGGCTCAGAGGTCGGCCGGGACCGTCGATGAAGGTCTCTGGGAACGAAGGGGGTCTCGACGATGGGAAGTCAGGTCGTTCTCCCGGTTCACAGAGTGCGCCACCGAAACCCCCTTCCTCGACCGCCTCCCCGCCCGCGACCGCCGGGGCTAAGGATCAGCAGGAGGAGGACCCTCTAGCGGGCATAGTCTGACCTCCTGCCCCTCTGGGGTACCGACGCCTGGCGAGACCGTCGTCGACGCGTCTACACAGTTGAGGTCCCGGACGCAGGGCTCAGGGGTGAGGATTAAAGACGGGGCTGGGTTACAGCTGGGAGGATGTCCGAGTCATGGGATGCGATACTCGAGTAACTGTCTCCCCAATCGGGACCTCGTCTGGGACCCTCTTGCCTAACAACGGCGCCGATTACGGACCGGACTCGGTGAACCCGTCAACGCTCGCGCTTACCACTACCTCCGGGATTCAGGAGGCACTGAACTCGATTGCGTCGACGGGTGGGCTCGTCTACCTCCGTCGGGGGGCCTACAATGTGTCCTCTCCGATACAAGGAACCGGTAGCAACCAGACGGTGTGGTTCGAACCCGGCTCGGACCTCGTGTTCAACATGAACACGGCCCCACTCATGTTGCTGGAAACCTATGGCCTGATTTCGATCGCGTCTAACCTTCCGTCGAGCTCCCCGGTCAACTTTTCGCACGTCCAGTGGTTCGGTAACGGTTGCGTCGTCAACGCAAACGGAGCAGGCAAGAGCAATAGCACCAACGTTTTCCTGCTGGTTCAAGCGGGGTACTACGAGGACACCTCCAATCCTTACAAGGCTGGCGTTGACTTCGTGCTGGACGGTTTCGTGCTTACAAACGTCCCGAATGCATCGTTCTTTGTTGGAGTGCACAACTACAACATGACCCCCTCTAACATCACCTACCTGAACCAGATCAGGAATGTGCGCATCTCCCGGATTCACGCCACATGGTACTCGCCCGTGTCGGGCGCGTCAGGGCTAGTCGTCCAGGGTTCTGTGCGGCAGTGCGTCCTCGAGGATCTGTATATGGACATGTCCAACATACCGAATTCAGTCAACTACTCTAACCTATTCATTCGAAGCGCCTCTGGCGACACCCAACAGGTCAAGGTGCGCCGGTCGTTGTTCCTCGGAACCAAGCTGCAGACAGAGCAGAATCCCGGAAGCCTTGGCGAGGTTGTGGAATTCCAGGGAATCGGTGCTTTCGGGTCGAGCAATAGCGGCTGGCACCTTCATGAGCTTGCGATCGAGGACTGCACCTTCGACTCGGCTCAGCCGAGCGTCCCGACTACCCAGATTGGTGGCCTCTACTTGGACGATACCAACGGTTCAGAGACCGGCTACATCTATAATATTGAATTCCGCCGTTGTAACTTCATCAACAGCTACTGGGACTACAGCAACGACGCGACCGTCTTCGGCTACATAAGAGTCGTCGACTCCAGCTCACCCGGAAATCTGAGCGGCAGCGGAAACCTCCCGGGCCGATGGCCAAACGATCCGGGAATCAGTGCGTCGATTACCGGGTCAAGTTATACGAACACCGACGGATTCGATGAGGACGTGACAGCCGTCGGCGGCGTGGCGACCTCGGGATTTACCGCATTCATCTCCGTTAACGGCGCCAGCACGGGCCAGAGCTCGGGCATCTTCCGGCTCCGAACTGGGGACTCGCTTACTTTCACCAACTACTCGACTCTACCTACGTTGAGAAAGCAGAGCCGCTAGCCATCGGCCAGTCGTTCCCGAACGCCACCGCCATACCCGAGCCTGCTGTCGAGTTTGGCGGCGAGAGGGTCCGCCTCGGAGGCGTCGAGGGCGTAGAGGTCCCGCTCGAAAGTCGGCCAGGCGAGGTCTTGGATGATAGGTTTAACTAGCCAGTACGTGGTCACGGAGAAGAGGGGAGCATGGCGAATTGTGGCCCATTCATTATTGTCTCTCCGAAGGGACTCGTCAGCGGAGCTGTGCTCCCGAACGATGGCGCGAACTATGGACCCGACACGGTAGGACCCGGCGGCACACTGACCACTACCTCGGGAATACAGGAAGCCATCAACTCGATCCAAGGCTCAGGCGGAGTCGTCTATCTCCTACCCACAGGCGTCTTCTCCGTCGGTGCCACGATCACGGTTCCGTCGAACGTGGAGATCCGGTCAGGGATGATCGGGGGGGAGGCGTACAACAGCGGCGCCACCGGAGGGATCGATACACCCCCTTCGAGCTACGTCAACTACACCCCAACGTCCGGTGACTGTTTCTTGCTTGGGAACGGCGTCACTGCCGCTGTCTTCCACGGAGTCGCGGTCAAAGGGGCTTCCGCCCCACCCGCCAACGGATCAGTGCCGGATCCGGCTACGAGCCCACCCCTTACGTCCGCCCCTCAGGGCGCTATGTTCCGAGGGTCGGGGTGCCGGAACATCCTTATCTCGAACTGCTACGCCCAGAACACCGCGGGTCCGGCCATCGCCTTCGATGGTTACGAGGAGAATGCCGAGTCGAACTCGGTCTCAATGTCGTACTTCTCCGGCAAGTCTGCCATTCGAATTGGGTACCCTACGGCCTACCTCCCCGCTGGGAAGACTGCGCTCCAGAATGCCAACGACTGCACCTGGGTCCAAGTCACCGCAGAGGTCACAGATGGCGCCTCGAACGTGGTAGACACGATTTCGGGGACAGGGCACCAGTTCCGAAACCTTTACTCTCGGATCGGTACGACTGGGGCCATCTTGAATGGAGCCGCGAGCCTGAGCGTAGTCGGCGGCGAGCTCCTCAACTGGGCTGCCACCACGACTAGGAGCACGACCAGCAAGCTGATTGCGAACATTACAGGAGGGACATGGCTATTCCGCGACCTTGCATTCACTGCGGGGTCGGTCACTATCTCCGGGGGAACTGTGTCGTTCCAGAACGTCCTGGTGAATTCCGCTCCATCTGGTAAGAGCGTGGGCTCTGTCACGGTGAACGGGGCGTCAGTCAACGCCTTCATCGACCGATACTGCAACTTCGGTGCGCTGGGGACGGGCGGGGTCACGATCGGTACTTCGTCGTGCGACCTGTACCTCGACACTAGGAACCCCTTGTGGGATCCCGCAGCCGTTGCGTCTGCTTCGGGATCTGGTCGGATTCACCCAGACAGCCCGGCCGCGCCGTCGCCTGCTTCGGCCGCCACGTTCCCTTACACGAACACGAACAAGAACCTGCAGATGGCGATGATGTGGGGTGGTACGGGTGTCGCAGCCGTCTTACTGAACGGCTCACCTGCTGGACTGAATCAAACCACCGGCCCATGGTTCCTGGTCCTGCGCTACAAGGACAACGTAACGGTCGCCGCCGGTGTGCAACCCAGCCTGGCGGTCTACGATGTCACCTAGTGGGGTGTTGCTAACGGAACTGCCTTTATCCGGCCCGTCAGTGGGTCGATGATCGGGGCCCGGAGCCGATCTCGAAGTTTGCGTATCTTTCGGATGATCTCGCCGGGATCCTTGGTCCAGACCCAAGGCCCTGCGCGACCATTCGAGACCTCCACGAAGTCGAGGATCGCCTGTTTGAGCTCAGGCACACTCCGGAAGCTGCCTCGAACGAGCGCTTTCTTCTCGAGTTGACCCAACCAACTCTCAACCATGTTCACCCACGAGGAACTGGTCGGGACGAAGTGGAAGTGGAACCGACGGTGGCGCCGGAGCCACCGTTCCACTTCGGGAGTCTTGTGGGCGCTCAGGTTGTCCAGCACCACGTGGATATCCAAGCCTTCGGCGACAAGGTTGTCGAGCGTCCGCAGGAAGGCCACGAACTCCTGGTGCCGGTGGCGCTCGTGGAACTCGGTGGTGACCTGGCCATCGAGGATATTGAGGGCGGCGTAGAGCTCCACCGTCCCGTGGCGTCGATAGTCGTGAGGCCGGCCCTCCGGCCAGTCCCCTCCCATGGGTAGCACCGCTTGGGTCCGCTCAAGTGCTTGGGTCTGGGGCTTCTCATCGACACTGAAGATCACGCTGCGCTCGGGGGGGTTCTGGTACAGCCCCACTACGTCGATGAGCTTCTCCTCGAAGTGCGCGTCATGGCTGAGCTTGAACGACTGGGTCAAGTGAGGCTTGATCCCCCGGAGCCGCCAGATACGGTGGATGGTGGTGTGGTGAACTCCCACCTCGCGGGCGAGGGTCCGAGTCGACCAGTGTGTTTCTCCTCGGGGCTTCGTGTGCAGAGTCTTGGCGAGGATGCCCTCGATCGCTGCCTGGTCCAACCGAGGTCGACGGCCCGCGCGAGGGGCGTCCTGCTCGATCCCGGTGAGTCGAAGCAAGATGAACCGGCGGCGCCAAAGACCGACGGTGCGTCGGTGAACATGGAGTTCGTCGGCGATCTGATCATTGGTCTTTCCCTCAGCGGCTGCGAGGACGATGCGTGCACGATCGACGAGTCGGTGAGGGGTGGATCGACCGCGAGCCCACGAGCGGAGCTGCTGAGCTTCCTCGAGCGTGACAGTTACAGCCGGCGCCACCCGCATGACAGAGGCATAGACAACCCCGGATATAAGGGCACCTAATTCAGCAACGCCCCACTAGCGTAACCCTTCACGAATGGGCCTGACGGAGTCCGTTGGGACGACCCTGCCGAACCGTACATAGTACCTAAATCCGGGAAGCGCTTCCCTCGGTGGCGTGAGCAAGCGCCGTCAAGTCGGTCCGGTTTCCTTCTCCGTCGACGAGTGGCGTGAGCACCAGAGGGTCGACGGGCTGATCCGGGAGCAGAACCGGATTCTTCGCCAGCACGTGGCGGCTCTCGACGAGAAGATCCAACTCCTCGAGGGCCGCCTGCCATCGCCACCGGACTGGGTGAAGGTCAACGTACCGGGGCGACCCGAAGAGGAGCGCAAGAAGCGCGGTGCGGTCGAGGGCCACGAGGCCCACCACCGCCCGCCTCCCGCTCGCATCGACGAGACCCGGGAGGTCCGCCTCGAGCAGTGCCCGCGCTGCGGCGAGGGACTCGGAGAGCCGTTCGCTATCGACGAGCGCGTGGTCGAGGCGATCGTCCCGGGGCACGTGCGCGTGACGAGGTACCGCGTCGGTCGCTATCGGTGCGATCACTGCCGCAAGGTCCGTCGGGCGCGCCTTGCGCCCGAGGTGGCTCCGCCCCGCTCGCGCTTCGACTGGGGGAGCCACTTCCTCGTCGGCTACTGGTCGCTCCAGGGGCTCACCACCTCGGGACTCCAGGATCTCCTCGCCACCAACTACGGCCTCCAGGTCAGCGCCGGGACCATCGACGCGATGCTCCGACGCGCGGCGGAGCTGTTCGCCCCGGCCTACTCGGCGATCCACGCGGCGGTGCGCCGAGGGCAAAGCGTCCACGTCGACTGGACGGGGTGGAGGGTCGACGGGGTCAACCACCATCTCTGGGACTTCCTGAGCCCCGGGGCGAGAGCGGCCTACTTCACGGTGGCCCGCTCCGCGGGCCACCAGGTGCCCGAGGCGGTGCTCGGGAAGCGTCGTAAGGACCGAGTCCTCGAATGTGACGGGGCGACGACGTTCAACGCGCTGTCGGGCCACAAGCAACGGTGCTGGGTGCACATCCTCCGCCACGCGCGTCGAGGGCTCGAGCGATGGGAGTCGGCCTCGGACGCTCCGGACTGGCGAGGGCTGAGGGTACTCGAGAAGATCGCTCGGGGAGTGCTAGCCGCCGCTCGCCTTTCCGAGGAGGAGGCGCGGCGCACGGAGGCGGCACGCCTCCGCACCCACCTCGTTCGGTGGCTCGAGGTCGAGCGAGACGGCGAGGCGGCGCAGGCCCTGCAGAAGTTTCTCTCCAAGCACGAGGGCGAGTTGTGGTGGTGGGCCGAGGTCGGGGTCGCGGCCCAGAACAACCTCGCCGAGCAGGGGCTGAGGCCGCACATCGCGAAGAAGCGCAAGCTGTCGTGGGGTTCCCGGACCCTCGGTGGCGCGGAGCGATTCGCCGCGTTGGCGAGTGTCGTCCAGACCGGGAAGATGCAGGGAGTCGGGTTGGCCGAGCTCGGGGCGCGAGTCCTGAGCGGCCGGTCCAGTCCCTTCGGGTTCGGCGCGGGTCCCCCGCGCTGAGCGAGAGGCGATACCGTCGCGGGGCGAGATCAACCGGCGGACACGCCCGTCAAGCCCTCGTGTGAAGGGTTACGATCGGCGGCAATATTGGCGATGTCCCGGTGGGGGGTCGCCTCGGATTGCCGCGATCCAGCGTGGTGGCCCCGACTGGCACCGCGGAGCCACGGTTTCTCGTCACAAGTGGCACCGGTGCCGCCCCCTAGCGCTTCAGCTGAGCTTAGCGGGCCTTGGCTTCGTTTCTCGGTACGACCCAACGCTCGGAGGCCCACGCAAGGGTCACGAGCCCTCCTCCTGCCCGCGACGGATAGCGGGCGCGATTTGATTCATGCTCTCCTCCCCTGATTCCGAGTCGTGTTGAACCGGGACCGGGTAGTGGGATCCCAAAGGCTGGGCGGGGATTCGCTACGAGGGCGACTCGACTACGGCCTTGGCGCCGTTAAGGGGCGCCACGAACCGCCACCCTTTCCCGATCCACGCCTCCACTGCCGTCGCGTCCACTACCTTCTGTTGACCGGGCGTGGCAGGAGCGTCGGCTCCCGCCGAAGCTTCCTTAGCCTTGCGAAGGGCGTCGAGCACCACCTCGGAACCAAGCGGTCCGAGTTTGCCAACTTCGACCTCGTCGAGGCCTGCCATCTCGAGGATGACTCGATACACCTCCTCGTTCGACGTGTGGGGAGCCTGAAGGACCGATAGGAAAGGCAGCGTCCGCTCGTAGGCCGCGCGCATCGCCTCCACCGTCTCATCGGTGAGCCGCTTGCCGAGCGTGTAGCGGTTCTGGACGGAGCCAAGGTCGTGGCCCATCCAGAACTCCCGCACGTCACGGGTGACGGTACCGTGCTGCTCACCGAGAAGGCAGGCCGTCGCGAACCGAGCCCGGAGGACGTACGGTCGGAAGGAGAGTCCCGAGCGGCGGATCCCCTCTCGAAGATCCATCGTGATGCTCTTCGTGGTGACGAACTCACCCGCCGGCTTCGAGGCCCGCCCCGAGTTCCCGACGCCTGGACCAAGCGAGGCGATCATCGGCGAATCGGTGGTCAGGACTTCTCCCCTCGCCACCCTCTCGTGGAGGCAAGCGAGGACGGCCTCGCCGAGCTCTGGACCGCCGAACGTGAGGTAGCCTTTCCCGGTCTTGTCCCGCGTGGATCGAACGCGGATCACGAACGGGGTATGGGCGAATCCGAGTCCACTGGAGTCGAGTTCTGGCAGGTCCCCCAACCGCAAGCCGTCTGTGGCGTCGATCGAACCAAGAACTCCGGGCCGAAGCCCGCTCTGGGCCATGAGAAGCGCGCAGACCCTCCCCCGGGCAGAGAGGACTCCCAGCAGGCGCCGAAGGTCTTCCGACGAGGGAACCCGCTCGTTCTCGATGGTCACGCCATCCCGGCCCCCCACCTTCGGTAACCGGGTGAACTCGACTCCGTTGTGGTCGAGCCAGGAACGGAGGGCGAAGAGCACCTTCCGGATGTAAGCCGGACTCCGCCCCCGCTCACGTTGGGCGACCGAGTAATCGGAGAAGAGCCGCCGAATCGACTCGGGCCGGTCTCTGGCGCGGCGGACGATCTCCGAAGGGGAGAGCCCGGTAACATCGGAGAAGAGAGCGAGGCGGCGAACGTACCCGTCGGCCGTGAGTTTGGAGCGTAGCGACAGCTCTCGGTTCCCACCGGACCACCTCCTTGGAGTGGCGAATCCGGGTGTGGTCCACCCGGCCGTCACGAAAGGCGAACTCGGTCACGACGGAATACAGGTACCTGCGTGGTTAAAAGGTTTAGGCGGGCCCGAGGGGATTCGAACCCCTGATCTTGCGGTTAAGAGCCGCCTGCTCTACCGGGCTGAGCTACGGGCCCACCGACGAGGGCGGCCGACTCGCGCCCACCCCATAAAGATAGCTCTTCACCGACGGAGCCGCTCGAGGGCGGCGCCGACCATCAGGGGGAACAGGACCGTCGCATCTCCGTCGACGGTCGTGTGGCGGGCGGTCGGCTTGACCTTCCCCCACGAGACCGCCTCCCGGGTCCGGGCGCCGGAGAGGCTTCCGTCCCACTCGACGGCGGTGGTGATGTAGAGCGCGGCGTCGAGCCCCTCGCGGAACTGGTTCCACCAGATCGTGTGGTGCTTGGAGATCCCGCCGCCGAGCATCACCGCCCCCGTCCGTTTCGCCCCGTAGACGAGGTCGGAGAGCGCCTGCTCGTCGGCCATCAGGTCGACCGAGAGCCCCTTGTGGTCCTGCCAGAACAGCCAGAGCTGGGAGCCGACCGCCCCGTCGGTGATCCCCGGAACGAAGACGGGGACCTTCCGGTCGAACGCCGCCCGGGCGAGGCTCCCCGCGCCCCGCTTCGGGCCGAGCGCGTCGCCGATCGCCCAGACGAGGTCGCGGGTCGAGATTGCCCGCGTCCCGCCCTTCCAGAGCTTCCGCAGGAGCGGCTGGACGAACCGTTCGACGACGGGGCCGTAGTTCGACTGGGGGATGACGAGGTTCCCGAGCCGGTAGAGCCCCTTCCGGTGGAGCTCGACGTCGTCGAGGTTCCACTCCCCGTGGTAGTACGGTCGGAACGACCGGGCGATGTCGTGGTCGAGCGTGCCGCACGTCGTGACGACGGCGTCGATGTACCCGTCCCGGACGAGCTCGGCGAGGACCCCGCGGGTCCCGGTGGCGACGAGGTCGGCCGGGAACGACAGGAACCGGGTCATCTCCCGGTCGCCCAGGATCCGGGCGAGGAGGTCGACCCCCTCGCCGACCGCCTTCGCGGTGAACCCGCCGCTCGCCTCCATCCGTCGCGCGAGGACGTCGAGGGTGGGGGCGTCGTCGAGCCGGATGTCCTCGACCTTTCGCATCGTCCGGTCCGACCCCCTAGAGCGCCAGCTGGATCCCGAGCGACGGGTTGTGGAAGACGAGGAGGTAGGCGACCGCGTACCCCGCGATCGCCCCGCCGTTCAGGAACGGCAGCCCGGCCTGGGCGTTCCCCCGGTTGACGAGCCGGATCAGGAACAGGTAGCCGACGAGCGAGCCGAGGAGCGCGCCGACCGCGGCGACGAGGTTGCCGCCGAGCCCGAACGCGAGGGCGTGGGCGGGGAGCGAGATGAACGCGGAGACGACGAGCGTCCCGGGGATCACGACGTCGCCGAGACCCATGAACATCGCCTCCCGCTCCTCGCGCGGCTTCGCCTGCTGGCTCTTCAGCCCCCCGCTCTGCGTGTAGTCGAACCCACGTTCGGCGGGCATCACGAGAAGGATCGGGACCTTCATCTCGGTCACGGCGTCGGCGAGCGTCAGCATGTGCTTCGTCCCGTACACCGCGACCGCGTCGTAGACCATCAGGGCGAGGAGGAGGATGAACGTCGGCAGGATTCCGAACGAGATCCCCAGGAGCGCGATGAGCGAGCCGGCGGCGACGAACCCGGCGATGTCGACGACGTACCACTGCGGCTCGAGGGCGAGGGCGAGGAGGAGGGTTACCGCCACGATCCCCGCGAGCGGGATCGACCAGTACCCGACCGCCCCGGCGGCCGGGTTCCCGAGGTAGAACGGCGGCGGCGTGACGAGTGCGATCGCGGCGGAGAGGGTGATGAAGAGCGACGCCGAGATCCCGACGAGGATCAGCGCCCTCAGCGTCGCCGGACCGCCCTTCTTCGACGCCGCCCAGATGATCGGGATCGGGACGAGGACGATCAGGACGATGATGTAGAGCGGGTCGACCGGGTTGTTCGGGTTCGACGTCGAGGCGAGGCCGGCGGTCTTGAACGGGACCGCGAGGAGGAGCGCGACGACCTGGGCGCCGACGTAGAGCCCGAGCAGGCCGAGGCTTCGGACGCTCCGCATCGGGGCTCAGGGCTGGACGATCGCGTAGGCGTTGTTCCCGAGCACCTTCGTGATCTTCGCGTTGATCGTCGCCCCGCGCTGGGTCGCGCCGGTGACGAAGATGACGAACCCTTCCTTCTTCGCGACGCCGTCGCCGCGCTTCCCGACATCCTCGATGGTGAGCCGGTAGACCTCGCCGACGACGACCGGCGTCTTCGGCCGCTCGGGCTCGACGACCCTCCGGACGGTGACCGGGCGCTGGGCGCCGCACGCCTCGCAGATCAGGAGCGTCAGCCGGCCGTCCCGCTTGAGGTGGGTGTCCGGCCGCTTGCACTCCGAGCAGATCACGTACTTCTCGGTGTACTCGCGGATCCGCTGGTTGAGCGTCTCCTTCGGGATCCGGCTCTTCAGGACCCCCCGCGGGAGGTCGAGGACCCCCGGGCAGCCGAGCTCGCGGGCGAGGTAGCCGATGACGTGCGCCGGCTCGCGCCGGAGCACCTCCGCGATCGGCTGGAAATTGCGGATGACGGTGTTCTTCCCGTCGGACATGATGTCGACCTCCGGCACCTGGAACCGGTCGGTCGCGACCTGGACCGGAGGGAGCTTCGTGCGAGCCCGCTCGAGCATCGCCTCGTAACTTTCGGCCACGGCTATGCCACCCGGGGGCCGTTCAAAAGTCTTGGGGCCTCGAGGGCGCCGTCCGGGGCGCGCCGGGAAGGAGGAGCGGGACGAGCCGCGCGAGGTCCTTTTCCTCGACGACGGCGGTCGCCCCCTTCCGGACCGCGTCGTCCTCCGGGGCGAACGCGATTCCGACGGCGCTCCGACGGAACATTCCCACGTCGATCTCGGAGTTGCCGACCGAACCGGTCTCCTCCGGACCGACCCCGAGGTCGTCCTGCAGCTTCCGGAGCACCGCCTCCTTCTCCCGGATCGGGACCCGGATGATCCCCTGCCCGGTCAGCCGCCCCGCCCCATCGACTCGGAACCCGTTCGCGAGCGCGTAGTCGATACCGAGCTCACGGGCGACCCGGCGGGCCAGAACGTCGATCCCCCCGCTGATGATGGCGGTCGTGACGTGGGCCGAGCGGAGCGCGTCGAACAGGGGCCGCGCCCCCGGCATGAGCGGCACCCGGCCGAGGATCGCCTCGAGGTCGTCGACCGTGAGGTCGGGATTGTGCCGCCACCAGACCGCGATGTCCCGGCGCAGGAACTCGTGGTCGTCGATGGCGCCGGCGTTGAACAGCCGCAGCCCCTCGTCGTTGTGGTCGCCGAACTCGGCGTGGACCGCAGCCCACGAGCTCACGACGTCGACGAGGGTCCCGTCCATGTCGAACGCAACGAGCCTAAGCACGTCGGACCCCCCGGGCGATCGCGTCCGCCCGGTCGAGGGTCGCGTCGCTCGGGGGCTGGTGCCAGGCCGAGAGCACGGCGTCGACCTGCTCCGGGGTGCTCGCCCCGAAGACCGTCGCCGCCCCGCGCCGCCGCAGCCAGTGGAGGGCGATCGAGGCCATCGGGATCCCCTCGACGTTGGCGAGGTCGCGGATCGCCCGGCCCCGCACGACGAGCTCCTCGAACCGGTCCCGCTCGAGGAGGTGGTGGGAGAACCGCTTGACCTCGGCGCCGGGCGCCTCCCCGTCGAGGTACCGGCGCGAGGAGCCCCCGGAGGAGCGGGGTGTACGCCTCCACGACGATGCCGTTCTCGCGGCAGTACGGGAGCACCCCGTCCCCGTCCTCCCGGTCGAACAGGTTGTAGACGACCTGGTTGACGACGATGTCGGTCTCGTGGAGGGCGGCGCGCGCCTCGACGAGCTCGGCGACCGAGAAGTTCGAGACGCCGATCGCCCCGATCCGGTGCTCCTTCCACAGGCCCTCCAGGGCGCCCATCGTCTCGGCGATCGGGACGTGGGCGTCGGGGGCGTGGACGAGGACGAGGTCGGCGGAGGTCCGCCCGAGCTTCTGGAGGCTCCCGACGACGGCGGCCCGGACCTGCTGGGCCCGGAGGTGCTCCCAGGAGACCTTCGTGGTGAGGAGAAGCTTCCCCGCGTCGGCGCCGGTCCGGGCGAGGACCTCGCCAAGGAGTCGCTCCGACCGTCCGGTCCCGTACACCTCGGCGGTGTCGAACCACGTCACCCCGGCCGAAAGCGCGTGCTCGAGGGTCGACCGGGTCCGGACCTCCGCGTCCCGGTCCCATCGGCCGAGCGCCCAGAGGCCGAGGCCGAGGAGCGGGTGGGGCTTGCCGCCGACCTTCAGGGGGACGGTGGGGATCCCCTCGGTCGACGGGGCGCGCTTCGCCTTCGGCGGGGCCTTCCCCTTGGCTTTCGTCATTCGACCGACTCCGCACCGGCGCCGCCCGGTGGGCGCCCGAGCTGCTCGGCGATCTTCATGAGCCGTTCGCTCAACTCGCGGGCCTTCGCCTCCGCCTCGGCGACGACGGCGGGGGGGCCCGGGAGCGGAACCCCGCGTCGGCGAGCCGCTCCTCCGTCTTGGCGAGGAGGGAGGTGAGGAGCTCCCGCTCGCGCACGAGCGAGTCGGAGCTCGGCGCGGTCTCCGGGACGGCGAGGAAGTACTCCCCGCTCGGACGGACCGTCCCACGCGTTCCCGGTGGTGCGGGCCCCGAGCCCTCCAACGTCGTGAGGGTACCGAGCTTCGCGAGGCGCCGCACGACCTCCCGCTGCGCGTTCAGGAGGTTCTCCGCCCCCGGGCCGCTCGGGCGGACGAACCCCTCCGGGCTCGCCGTGAGCGGGACGTGGTGTTCCGACCGGAGGTGGCGGAGGGTCCGCACCGCCTCGAGGACGATCCCGACCGCAACCTCGGCCTCCGGGTCGAGCGGGGCCTCGTCGGCCCGCGGCCAGGGGGCGAGCGCGAGGAGGTCCCCGGAATGGGGGAGCGCCTGCCAGAGCTCCTCGGTCACGTGCGGGACGAACGGGTGGAGCGCGCGCACGGTCCGCTCGGTCACGAACGTCAGGACCTGGCGCGCCGTCAGGGCGGCCGCCTCCCCGTTCCCCCCGGCGAGGTCCCCGCGGGACCACTCGAGGTAGACGTCGGCGAGGTCGTGCCAGAGGAACTGGTAGAGCGCCGAGGCGGCCTCCGAGAACTCGAACGCGGCGAGCGCCCGGTCGACCTCCGATTGCATCGTCCGCCACCGGTGGAGGATCCACCGGTGCTCGATCGGTGCCCCGGCGGGGAGCGCCGGGGCGGCCGTGGGGGGCGCGGCGCCCTCCGCGAGGTTCCCGTGGACGAACCGGACGACGTTCCAGAGCTTCGTGAGGAAGTTCCGACCGCCGTCGAGCGTCCCCGGGGTGAACGGGCCGTCCTGGTCGACCGGCCCGGGGTGGACGAGGGCGAACCGGAGCCCGTCGGCCCCCCGTTCCCGGATCAGGTCGAGCGGGTCCGGGGAGTTGCCGAGGCTCTTCGAGATCTTCCGCCCGAGCTCGTCGCGGAGGAGGCCGCTGAAGTAGACGTCGGAGAACGGGGGCTGTCCGGTGAATCGGTACCCCGCCATCATCATCCGGGCGACCCAGAAGAACATGATGTCGCGGCCGGTCACGAGCACGCTCGTCGGGTAGTACCGTGCGAGGTCGCGGGTCGTCTCGGGCCAGCCGAGGTTGACGAAGGGCCAGAGCCAGCTCGTGAACCACGTGTCGAGGACGTCCGGGTCGGGACGGAGGTCGGCGTGGGCGCACCTGGCGCAGGTCGCCGGCGGTTCGAGGGCCGCCGCCTCCGCCCCGCACGCCGGGCAGTAGTACACCGGGATCGGGTGGCCCCACACGACCTGGCGGGAGATGCACCAGTCGTCGAGCTGCTCCATCCAGCTGTAGAACGTCCGCTCCCACCGGGCCGGATGGAGCCGTACGCTGCCATCGCGGACGGCGGCCACCGCCGGGGCGGCCAGCGCGGAGGTCCGGACGAACCACTGGGTCGATAGCAACGGTTCGACGACGGCGTCGGACCGCTCCGAGCGTCCGACCGAGTGCCGGTACGGCTGGCGGCGCTCGACCGCCCCCGCGGCATCGAGGGCCGTCGCGACCGCCGCCCGCGCCTTTTCCCGGTCGATCCCCCGGAACTCGCCCGGAACGAGGTCACCCGTCATCCGGCCGTCGAGGTCAAGGATCGTCGGAAGGAGCTCGAGCTCGTTCGCGTGGGCCCGGTAGATCTGGTAGTCGAGCGGGTCGTGGCGCGGCGTCACCTTGACCGCCCCGGTCCCGAACGCGGGGTCGACCGCGGCGTCGGCGATCACCGGGATCGTGCGGTCGGTGAGCGGGACCCGGACCGCCCGGCCGACCGCCCCGGCGTGGCGGGCATCGTCCGGGTGGACCGCGACGGCGACGTCCCCGAAGATCGTCTCGGCCCGGACCGTGGCGACCGACAGGCCCCCCGGCGACCCATCGGCCCACGCGTACCGGATCGTGAGGAGCTCGGTGTCCTCCTCCCGGTGGAGCACCTCGAGGTCGGAGATCGCGGTCCGGAGCCTCGGGTCCCAGTTCACGATCCGCTCCCCCCGGTAGACCAGGCCGTCGTTGTAGAGGTGGACGAACACCTCCCGCGTGGCGCGGAGAGCGCCCGCGTCCATGGTGTACCGGTAGCGGCTCCAGTCCACCGAGAAGCCGGCGGCGTCGATCTGGTGGCGGATCCGGGCCTCCCGCTCGACCTTCCACGCCTCGACGTGGCGGAGGATCTCTTCGCGGGGGAGCGTCTCGAGCCGGATCCCGTCCTTCGCGAGCGCCTTGCGGACCGCGGTCTGCGTCGCGAGGCCGGCGTGGTCGACGCCGGGGGCCCACAGGACCGCCTCCCCCCGCATCCGGTGCCAGCGGACGAGGATGTCCATGATCGTGTCGCCCATCATGTGGCCGATCGTCAAGACCGACGTCACGTTCGGCGGCGGAAGGATCAGGCTGAACGTGCGGCCGGTCGGCTCGTCCGGGGCCCGGAACGCTCCGCGCCGTCTCCATTCGGCCTGCCACTTCGCCTCGACCGCCGCCGGGTCGAACCGGGTCGGGAGCGGCTCGCGCGTCACGTGGCCGCCCCTCCGAAGAGGCCGAGGACCACCGGCCCGACGATCGCGAGCTCCGCGAGGGCGAACGCCCCCATCACCGCGAGCGCGAGCCCGGTGCCGGACGGCAGCAGCAGGACGAAGAGCGCGAGGGGGGTGCCGCTGACCAAGAGCCCCGGGATGCTCACCGCGAACAGCCAGAACGCCCCCGTGTAGAGGTTGACGAGGGGGAGTCCCCGGCGCCGGGCGACCGCGAGCAGGATCCCGAGCTGGAACAGCGCCGCCGCCGCGACCGCCGGGACCTCGGCGAGCAGGAACGCGCCGAACGGGAGCGGCTGGAAGAACCGGATGAGGGTGAGGACGAGGACGACCGACGCCGCGATCCCGTACAGGAATAGGATGAGTGTGGTCTTCCCGATCAGGAGGCTGCGGCCCGTGAGCGGCAGCGACCGGCTGTACGAGTAGCTCGTCACCTCGATGGCGAAAAACGCCGGGCCAAAGAAGGTTGCGAGGAGCGCGGCGGACGCGACCGCCGCCTCGGCGAGCGACGCCGGGTTCGCCGCGCCGAGCGGCGAGAACGCCGTGACGAGCCCGAGGAGCGTGGCGTCGCCGAGCGGGATCAGGATCAGGAAGGCGAACGCCGGCGTCCGGGACGCGAGGCGGAAGTCCTTCACGAGGATCGCGAGCGGGGCGGATCGGACCCGGACGGGGGCGGGCACCACGTTCCCCCGGGCCCGGCCCGGGGTCGTCAGGGCGGCGAGCTGCCCCGGCGCCGAGAGGAGCCACCTCCCGGCGTAGGCGACCAGGACCGAGTAGACCGCGGCGACGACGGCGATCCCTACGAACCCTCCGGGGAGCGGCACCTCGCCGACCGACCCGGGCGACGTCGCGAGCGCCGGGAGGACCGCGAAGTTGAACGGATAGACCGCGAGGAGCCCGCCGAGGACATCGGTCGGTCCCCCGGTCGAGAGGTCGGCGAGGAGGGTGAGGAACCGCGGGGCGATCGCCACGAAGCCGAAGAGGGCGAAGGCGGGGAGCCCCCAGGCGACGAGGTACGCCCAGCGGAGCGCCGTGGCCCGATGCCCCCCGGGCGAGCCCTGGACGTTGCGCACGAAGAACCGCCCGGTGGCGACGGCGAACGCCATCGCGAGCACCACGACGGTGACCTCGGCCGGCACGACCGCGAGGCCGGCCCACGGGCTCCCCAGGACGACTCCCACCGCGAGCGGGGTGAGGAGGAGACACGTCAGCGAGGGAGCATCGAACAAACGGACGAGGAGGAGGAGGGCGACCCGGTCGACCGTGGCCGAAGCGACGGGGAGGGTCCGGAGGACCGGCACGATCGACGAGGAGAGGAACGTGGGGAGGAACTGGAGTCCGAGCCACCAGAGGAGGCCGAGCTGGACCACGAAGAGCGCGCCGAGGACGGCGGAGATGTAGAGGACGCGGGGGAGGGCGGGGCTTGCAATGAACGCCTCGAGGTTCGGCGAGAGGAGCGAGACGGCTCCGAGGAGGATCAGGCCGAGGAACACGCTCGACGCCCCCTGGCTCAGGGCGACGCGGCCCCGGGCCTTCCGCGAGAACGTCCGCGGGTCGCCTTCGGGGGCCGGGTTCCCGGAGCGGACGGCGAACGTCGCCTGGAAGACGAGCTCCTTCCAACCGGCCCGGTAGATCGACCGCGCCCGCGGGGCGGTCATGCGCCGGTGGGCCGGACCGAGTGGGCGGCGGTCCGGATCCCCTCCTCCTCGTCGGTGAGGCGGAGGAAGATCTGCTCGAGGGTCCCGGAGCCGCCGGTCACGCGGGCCCGGAGGTCCGGGACCGTCCCCTCGGCGAGGACCCGCCCGGCGTCGACGATCGCGACCCGGTCGCAGACCTGCTCGGCGAGCTCGGTCGTATGCGTGGAGAACACGACGCCGCGGTGGCCCTCGGCGACGTACTCCCGGAGGATCTCCTTCAGCAAACGGACCGAGCGCGGGTCGAGGTGGTTGAACGGCTCGTCGAAGAGGAGGAGGCCGGGCTCATGGAGGAGCGCCGCGATGACGACGACCTTCTGGCGGGTCCCGTTCGAGAGGGCGACGATTGGGGTGTCGAACTCCTCCTCGAGGCGGAACGCCTTGACGAACGCGGCGGCCCGCAGGGCGACCGCCCCGGCGGCGGCGCCCCGGATCCCGCTCACGTACTCGAGGAACTCCCGGGGCGTGAGGGCGTCATAGAGCTGCGTCGACTCCGGCACGTACCCGATCCGGGCGCGGACCGTCACCGCATCGACCTCCGGGTCGGCGCCGAAGACGAGGACCGACCCGCCGGAGCGACGGACGAGGCCGATCACCGACTTGATCGTGCTCGTCTTGCCGGCCCCGTTCGAGCCGAGGAGGCCGAAGATCTCGCCGGGTCCGACGTGGAACGACACCGACGCGACCGCGGTCCGTTCGCCGTACCCGTACTTCGAGGCGGTCCACGGCAAGCGGGACGCCGTCGTCGGGGCGGCGTCCTTCGGTCATCGGCCGGCTCCGACGGAGGCGTGGCGGTATAAATGCGGGGCCGATGCTCGCCCTTGGGATGGACGTCGGCCCGCTCCTCAACGTCGCGTTCGCCGGGATCGCGGTCTTCGGCGCGGTCCTGACGGCCCTCGCCCTCCTCGCCTTCCGACGGATGCCGTCGCCGCGGATGGGACTCGTCGCCACCGGGTTCCTCCTGATCGCGGTCCAGGGGGTCGTCGTCGGGGTCGGATTGTTCGAGGGCGGCTGGGGCGACGCCACCCTGCTCCTCGTCAGCGCCGCGTTCGAGGCGGCCCTCCTCGTCGTCCTGTTCGTCGCGACCCTCGTCCGTTGACCCTGGCACGAGTTTCGGATGGCGGAGGATCCGGCTCCGGCCCCGTGGGCGGAGCGGCTCCTCACGTTCATCCAGCGGTACCCGGGCGTCCACCTCCGCGAGATCCGGCGCCGGCTCGGCATCCCGATCGGGACGCTCGATTACCACCTCTACCGGATGGGCCGGGCCGGGATCATCACCGTCCAGTTCCAGGGAGGGTACAAGTGCTGCTACCCCGCCGTCGTCCCCGAGATCGGGGGACCGATCCCCGAGTTCGACCGGACCGTCCTCGCGCTCCTCCGCCTTCCGGCCCCGCGGGCGATCCTCCTCCATCTCTACCTCGAGGGGCCGACGGCGCCGGCGGCCCTCGGCACGACCCTCGGGACGACCGGGCCCAACCTCTCGTACTACCTCCACAAGCTCGAGGACGGAAAGGTCGTGGTCCGCGAGGGGCAGGGGGGCCAACGGGTCGTCCGCCTCTGCGACTCGAAGCAGGTCCACCGGCTCCTGTTGCAGTTCCCGCCGCTCCCTGAGACTCCCGTCGACCGGTTCCTCCGGTTCTGGTCGGAGCTCCATCCGTGACGGGCGTTCAACGTCTGTTCGGGAACGGTTATTATAGCCGGTCCCGGAGGGCCCATTGGAGAATCGTGACGGAGTCCGCGCGGTCGGCCCGCACTCGGCGCACGCCCGGGTGGGGCGTCGTGACGATCGTCCTCCTCGCGGGGGCGCTCGCCATTGTCCCCCTCTCCTCGGCCGGGTCGGTCCCGACGGTCGCGCACTCGTTCGCCGGGTACGACGCGGGCCCCATCTCGGTCATCGTCCCGTCCTCCCATCCGGCCGTGGAGCTCGTCCAGAACGCGAACACCTCGGTGAACGCGCTCCTCTCCGCGACGGAAGTCGTCGAGCTCGCGCCCACGGGCTCGGGATACGACGTCGTCGCGTCGGCGGCCCCCACCCTCGCCGGGTCGTTCAACGGGTCCCGGCCCGCCGGGGTGGCGTCTCCCTGGGCCCTCTCGCTTGCGGCCGACCTCTCGGTTCGCCCCGCGGGGGGAACCCCGTGGACCAGCTCCTCGCCCGCGACCGGCCCGTCGGCGGCGGCATCGTTCGGGATCGCCGAGCTCCGCGTCGAGTTCACCCCCGGTGCCGCGACGAGCGAGGGGTCGTCCCTCCTCGTCGGCTGGACCGTCTCCGATTGGCCGTTCGCAAACCCGCAGGACCTCCTCGGGGTCGTCTTCTCGTTCACCGCCGCCGACGCCGCCCAGGTCGAGGCGTGCCAGGCGACAACCGCCCTCGCGGCACCGTCGTGCGCGGGGTCGGCGCTCGTGCCGAACGGCGTCCGGTGGGGGAGCGGGACCGTCGGCGTCGAGGCGGACGCGGCGAACGGCCCCGTGGCGGCCCTCTCCTGGAGCGCTGCGGCGACGAACGGGACCGCCGCGCCCGCGGTGACCGGCGAGGAGCTCGCGCCCACGGGCGGCGCGGACGTCGTCGTGGCCAACCCGTCGGTCGGCGCCGCGGGCGCCGTCGGCGTCGTTTCGTTCGCGATCTACACCCCCGGACCTTCGGGGCTCGCGCCGCTCACGGTCGTCGGGAGCGGGCCGGCGTACCTGATTGCCGCGGCGCTCGCCGCGGGCGGAGCGCTCGGCGGGCTCGCGCTCTACCGGCAGCGCGATGAGCGGATCCGCGACGAGCTCTGAGCCCGGCTACGCCAGCCGGCGCGACTGCGGGAAGAGCACGACGTCCTTGATCGAGGCGGACCCGGTGAGGGCCATCGTCATCCGGTCGACGCCGATCCCGAGCCCCGTCGCGGGGGGCATCCCGTACTCGAGCGCCTCGACGAACTCCGCGTCGTACGCGTAGCTCGCGTCCGGGTCGTCGCCCGCCTGGGCGAGGAACCTCCGGCGCTGCTCGTCCGGGTCGTTGAGCTCGGAGTACGCGTTCCCGAGCTCGAACCCCCGGTAGAACAGCTCGAACCGCTCGATGACGCCGGGGCGACTCCGGTGCGATTTTGCGAGCGGACTCGTCACGGCCGGGTAGTCGAGGACGAACGTCGGCCGCTCGAGGGTCGGCTCGACGTAGTGGTCGAACAGCTTGTCGAAGCACTTCCCCGCCGGCGCGTCTTCGGCGATGGGGGCGCCGGTGGCGCGCGCGAGGGTGCGGAGCTTCTCGACGGGGACGTCGAGAAGGCCGGCGACGCCCATCTTCCCCTCGAGCGTCCCGAGGTAGTCGATCGCATCGAAGGGGGGCCGGAACACGTCCGGCGCGGCCCGGGCCGCCGGGACGTCGGGGAGCGCCTCCGCGGCGACCTGGGCGAGCCGGGCGTAGAGCCCCTCGACGAGGCCCCGCATGTCCTGGTAGTCGGCGAACGCCCAGTAGCACTCCATCATCGTGAACTCCGGGGTGTGGGTCGAATCGAGGTCCTCGTTCCGGAACACGGGCCCGAGCTCGAACACCTTCTCGAGGCCGCCGACGAGGAGGCGCTTCAGGTGGAGCTCGAGGGCGATCCGCAGGAGGAGGTCGTCGTCGAGGTAGTTCGAGCGGGTGACGAACGGTCGGGCGGTGGCCCCGCTCGCGACCGGCGCGAGGACGCCGGTCTCGACCTCGAGGAACCCGCGTTCGGAGAGGAACGCGCGCAGCCCCGAGGTCAGGAGCGACCGGGCCCGGAACCGGGCGCGCGACGCGGCGGACGCGAGGAGGTCGACGTGCCGATGCCGGATCCGGGCCTCCTCGTCCTGGAGGCCGTGCCACTTCTCCGGGGGCGGGCGGAGCGCCTTCGCGAGGAGCTCGACCCGCGTCACGCGGAGCGACGGTTCCCCCCGCTTGGTCCGGACCGGGTGGCCCACCACCCCGACGATGTCGCCGGGGTCGAGCTCGTCGAGCATCCCCTGGTACCCCGCCTCGCCGAGCTCGTCGACCCGGGCGAACAACTGGATCGCGCCGTCCCGGTCGTGGAGGTCGAGGAACGCGCTCTTGCCGTGCTGGCGGATCGGCCCGAGCCGGCCCGCGACCGCGAACGTCCGGGTCACGTCGTCCGCGCCCGGAGCGAGCGCGCCGGCGGCGGCGGCCACCGTCGCGGTCGGGACGACGTCGGGGAATCGGTACGGATACGCGAGCCGCCCGGAGCCGACGACCCGCTCGAGCTTGCGCCGACGCTCGGCGATGAGGTGGTGCTCCTCCTCCCCGGGCATCCCGCGCCCGAGGGGGGCCAGTCGGAGAAAAGGGTAGCGCCGGGGGGACTCAGTTCGGCGCGCCTTCGAGGGAGAGTCGCTCGGTGCCGCCGGGGCGCTGCAGGACGAGCTGCTCGGCCTCGGTCGCGGTCGCCGGCTCGTGGAGGACGAGGAACGTCCCGAAGAAGAACTCGGCCGTCGCGTCGCCGCCTCCGATCCCGTAGCTCACGTAGTCGGAGAAGTAGACGTGGACCTGACCGGAGTGGGTCTTCCGGAGCGCGACCAGGAACTCCTTCAGGACGTTCGGGTCCTGCCGGTGCAGTTCCTCGACGAGGTCGCGGAGAAGCGGGCGCTGGGAGAGGCCGCCGAGGCCGTCGTAGGAGAGGTAGACCGCGGGTCGGGGTACGAGCGTGACGACGTCGAGCCGGAGGACGCTCTCGACCTGCTTCGTCCGCATCGGGGCGCGCCTATCGCGGGCGTGTTAAGAACTCTTCGGCCCGGACGGAGGGGGAGTTGCGCGCTCCCCGCGAGCTTCTGCGCCCGCCATCCGGTCGCAAGGGAATAATCCCCCCCGGACGTGAGTTGGGCGTGCGTGTCCGCGGCCGGCCGCGAATGTGGCTCGCGGTCGTCGCGACGCTCGTCGCCACCGGTCTTCTCCTGTCGGCCGGAGGGGTGGAGCCGTCCGACGCGGGAGCGACCCGCCTCCTCGGCCGCGTGGGCGGCGCAACGACGGACGTTCCGCGACCGTCCGGCCTCCGGAACTCGTCCGTGGCGGACCGCCCGGACTCGCGACCGGCGGGCCTCAACGCCTCCCCGACGTGGGTCTCGCTCTCGAGTCCGGATGCGCCGCCCCCCCAGGTGGGGGGTGCGATGGCGTACGACCCGTACCTCGGGTACGGGGGGAGACCATTCTGTTCGGTGGGCACATCCCGTCGGGCGACACCGACGAAAACCAGACCTGGGTCTACAACTCTGGGGCGTGGAACAATCTCACCGGGGACATCGGTCACGCCCCACCTCCTCGATCGGGAGCTTCGTTCGCCCTGGACAGCTCCGGCGAGCTGGTGTTGTTCGGCGGTTCGGCCCAGGACGGCACCTGCTTCAACGACACGTGGGTGTTCGACGGGACGGGCTGGGCGAACCTCACGAGCGGGCTGGCGCCGCCCGCGCGCCAGTGGGGGGCGATGACGTGGGACTCCGCGGCGAACGAGGCCGTCCTCTTTGGAGGAGAGTCGCAGACGGGCACCTTCCTGAACGACACCTGGACCTACGACGCCTACGGCGCCCCCGGCTGGACTCTCCTCTCTCCGGCCGGGGCGCCGTCCCCGCGCGGATTCGCGGGGTTCGTCGACGACCTTCCGTTGGGAGGCGCGCTCCTGTTCGGAGGCCGGACCACGCCCGGTTCCGTTCCCGACAATGACACTGAGCTGTTCGCGAACGACAGTTGGACGGCCCTCTCGCCACCGAGTTCGCCCTCCGGTCGCGCCAACCCCGCCATGGTGTACAATCCGGACGGGTGGGACGTCCTGCTCTTCGGCGGGTTCAACGGCTCCTTCGGCAACATCTACTACAACGATACCTGGTCGTTCAACGGTTCCACGTGGGCCCCGATCGCACCGACCGTTTCCCCGAGCCCGCGCGGGGCCGGTGGGTCCGCCTACGACCCCGGCGTCGGCTTCCTCGAGTTTGGGGGCGCGGGCACCTCGACCGACCTCGGCGACACGTGGACGCTCGACCTCCTCAGCACCGAGATCAGCCTCAACCACACCTCGCCCAGTGGACCGGCGCCGCTGACGCGCGAGTTCTGGGCCGAGACCGCGAACGGCTCCGGCCCCTACAACGATACATGGCACTTTGGCGACGGGAGCACCGGCTCTGGGACCCCCGTCGCTCACACCTACGACTCGGACGGGACGTACGACGTGACCCTGACGGCCGTCGACGCGTACGGCACCGTCGTGAACGCCGTTCCGTGGACCATCTTGGTCTCCGGACCCCTCGACGCGAATCTCACGAGCAACGTGAGCCGCGGCGCCGCCCCGCTCGCGGTGGCGTTCCACAGCACCGCGTGGGGAGGCTACGCGCCATACCAGTATGGCTGGACCTTTGGAGATTCGGGGTCGAGCACGCTCCAGGACCCCACGCACACGTTCCTTGCCCCGGGAAACTACACCGTGGGCCTCAACGTGACCGACCGCAACGGTACGGTCGTGGGCGAGAGCGTCCGGATCGTCGTGACGGAGGCCGCCGCGCCGCCCGCCCCACCCCTGACCGCTTCGATCTCGGCGATCTCCGAGGGGACGACCGGGACGGTCCGGTTCACCGCCACGAGCTCCGGGGGATACCCTCCGTATGAGGACGTCTGGTGGCTCGGAGCCGAGGAGGCCTCCCACCTCCCCTCGTTCAACGAGACGTTCGCGGCGAGCGGGACGTACGCGGTCGAGCTCGCAACGTCGGACTCCCACGGCGCGACCGTCCACGCCTTCACGAACGTGTCGGTCGACCGACCGGTCGTGTCGAATTCCAGCTCCTGCCCCGCTTGGGCCCTCGACTGCGGCCCGCTCCCGACGCTCGCCATCCTCGCCGGGGCCGTCGTCATCGCCCTCCTCGTCGGGGTCCTCCTCTGGGGTCGCCGCCCCCGGGGCCCCGGCCCCCCTCCTCCGAGCGGGGCCGCCGCCGGCCCGGCCCTCCCGGCGGTCGGCGCCCCGTCGACGCCCGCCCCACCCCCTCCGAGCGGCGGACCCGGTACGGTCGCCGGCCGCTTCGCCGGCCCGGCCCCCCTTTCGGACCGCCTCCTCGACCGTCTCTACGAACTCGGCCGCCCGGACCCGAACGCCGCCGCACGACCGGAGTTCACCCAGGATGGCCTTGCCGCCTCCCTGGGGACGGTGCAGGGGGGCATCGCGCGCTCGCTCCAACGACTCGAAGACTCCGGGCTGATCGCCTCGGAGGTCGCGCACGTCGCCGGGCAAACGCGCCGCCGGAAGGTCTACCGACTCACGCCCCAGGGGGAGTCCGCGGCCCGCCGACGTCACCCGTCGTAGGGCTCCCGGCCGGTGCGCCCCGGGGGGCTCGTAACCCAGGGATGCGCATATGCGAGCATGGGTGGGGCCGAGGTTTATCTGAGCCGCCGCCGGGGAATTGCGCATGCGTCCAACTCCCCGCGCCGACCGACCCACGACCGCCATCGAACGAACACCGTCCGTCCCCCTCCCGGGGGTGCGGAGACCTGGGTCCCTCGTCGGATTGGCCGGGGCCGGGGGGCTCCTGCTCGTGGTCCTCATTCTCGCGATCCCGTTCCCGACCGCCGTGGCGGGAGCCGCCGGAGTCTCCACGGCGCATCCACCGCTCGCCCCGGCCGCATGGACGAAGCTCGCCCCGGCGACCTCCCCCCCGACGCGACAGTCCGGCACGATGGTGTTCGACCCGGTCGCGAAGGAGTTCGTCCTGTTCGGAGGCGACTCCAACGGAGCGCTGGGCGACACGTGGACGTACGCCGCGGGCGTGTGGACGAACCGGACATCCACGATCCTGAGCCAGCCGTCGGCCCGGTGGTACTTCGGCATGACCTGGGACGCGGCCGACGGCGTGGTGCTCCTCTTCGGCGGACGGAACCTCGCCACGGACTTCGGCGACACCTGGGAGTTCAACGGTACGGCCTGGTCCCGGGTCGCCACGACCGTGGCACCCCCTCCCATGACCACGAGCCGATTGACGTACGACGCGCGCGACGGACTCGTCGTCCTGTACGGGGGAGACAGCATCCTGGCGGGGACCCCCAGTTTCTACAACGTCGTCTGGACGTTCCGCCTCGGCGCGTGGACGAACATCACGTCGCACGTGACCGGACTTCCCGCCAACCCGAACGAGCTGACGGACGGGGTGTATGACGCGGCGACCGGCGCGATCCTCTACTTCGGGGGGAACGTCGGGACGACCGGAGGGTGCAACGCGCCCGGATACACCTGGACGTACTCCGGCCGAGCGTTCACCAACATCAGCCGAGCGCGAGGAACGGCGCCGCCGCTCGCCCTCGGGTCCCGGATGATGACGTACGACCCGGCGATCCAGGGCGTGGTCCTGTACGGCGGGTGGGACGGGGGAAGCTGCGCGTTCGCCCACGCGACCTACGAGTACGCCTCCGGCACGTGGACCCAGGTCCTGCTCGCCCGCAGCCCCGGGCCGCTCTGGGACGGCGATATGGCGACCGACACGGCGACGGGGAACGTCGTTCTGTTCTCCGGGGCCACCGTGCCCTATTCGCCGGCGCAGTCGAGCCAGACCTGGCGGTTCACACCGTAGAACCCATTCGGGCCAGGCGCTCACGCGCCCGGCCCTTCCGACCCGAGCGCGACGAGAAAGGGTTGACCGACGGAGCGACGCGCCCTAGTGGTCGTGGCCGCCCGGACCGCCGCCGGGCGGTGAGGGGGACCCCTTCTTCGACGCGATGATGTCGTCGATGCGGAGGACCATGTTCGCGACCTCGACCGCCGAGCTCAGCGCCTGGCGCTTGACCCGGGCAGGCTCCACGACGCGGAGCGTCCACATGTCGGCCGCCTTGCCGGTCACGAGGTTGACCCCGACGTTCTTGTTCGCGTTCGGACCGTCGTGCGCACCGCGCAGTTCAATCAGCGTGTTGATCGAGTCGTAGCCGCCGTTCTCGGCGAGCGCCCACGGGATCGACTCGAGCGCCTGGGCGAACGCCTCGACCGCGAGCTGCTCGCGGCCGCCGACGCTCGGTGCCCACTTGCGGAGCTTGACCGCGAGGTCGATCTCCGTCGCGCCGCCGCCGGGGCACACGACGCCGTCCTCGAGGACGCTCGAGACGACCTTCAGGGCGTCCTGGAGCGAGCGTTCGACTTCCTGCGTCACGTGCTCGGTGCCGCCGCGGATCAGGATCGAGACCGAGCGGGGGTTCGAGCAGCCGGTGACGAACGTCATATCGTCGTCCCCGACCTTCCGCTCCTCGACGAGCTCGGCTTTCCCGAGGTCGGCCGCGGTGAGGTCTTTGACGCCGGTGACGACCTTCGCGCCGGTCGCGCGGGCGAGCTTCTGGATGTCGGACTCCTTCACCTGCTTCACGGCGAAGATCCCCTCCTTCGCGAGGTAGTGCAGGACGACGTCGTCGATCCCCTTCTGGGAGACGACGACGTTCGCGCCCGACGCCTTGATCGACTCCACCATCCGGCGGAACGTGCGGTCTTCCTCGTCGAGGAAGCTTTGGATCTGGGACGGGTTCTTGACGTTGATCTTGCTCTCGATCTCGGTCTTCTTGATCTCGAGCGCCGAGTTGAGGAGGGCGATCTTGGCCCCCTTCACGTTGCGCGGCATGCGCGGGTGGCCCCGCTCCTTGTCGAGGAGGATCCCGTCGATGAGCTCGGTGTCGGCGATGGTGCCGCCGTGCCGCTTCTCGACCTTGATCTGGTCGACGTCGGCGACCAGCTTGTCGCCGCGCTTCTCGACGATCTTCTGGACCGCCTGGACCGCGATCTTCGCGAGGTGGTCGCGCGAGCCGAAGACGCCCTTCGAGCCCATCGCGGTGGTGGCGCAGTCGGTCAGGATCTGGACATCGTCGGCCTTGACCGCGGTTCCGATCTCCGTCTCGAGGAGCTTCTGGGCCTGCTGGACCGCGACCTGGTAGCCGCGCGTGATGACCGTGGGGTGGATGTTCTGCTCGAGGAGCCCCTCGGCGCGCTTGAGGAGTTCGCCGGCGAGGACGACCGCCGTGGTGGTCCCGTCGCCGCACTGCTGGTCCTGGGTCTTCGCGACCTCGACCAGCATCTTCGCGGCGGGGTGCTCGACGTCGACTTCCTTCAGGATCGTGACGCCGTCGTTCGTAATCGTGATGTCGCCCATCGAGTCGACGAGCATCTTGTCCATGCCGCGCGGGCCGAGGGTGGTCCGGACCGCGTCCGCGATCGCACGGGCCGCCGCGATGTTGCTCGAGGAGGCGCTCTTGCCGCGGTCGCGTTCGGTCCCTTCCTTCAGCACCAGGATCTGGGCTCCCTGAAGCATTCTAAGTCACCGAGTTCGGGGACCCTGCGCTTCTATATGAAACCGACTACGCTCCGGGCTTTGGGATTTTAATCGGGTCTGGCCGCGGTTGTGATTAAAATCGGGTCCCTGTGATTCTATTCGGTTGGGTCCGCCAGTCGAGGTAGAAGCCGGAGCTCGTGGGCTCATCCCTGCCCCCGGGGAGTCTGGGAAGAACCGGGCGTGAACACGAGGGCCGGGCTCGCGGGAAGGCCGAGTGGCGAGAGGGAACGGCCCGTTAGGCCATCTTATGCCAACTTCGGGAGTTCCCCGTCCGTGCGGACTCTCCCAATTCTGGGTGCGGTCACGGTAGGACTCTTGCTCGTCTGGTCTTCCGTAGGGGTCGGCTCCTCTGCGTTCGTCGTCTCGCTGAATGCTCCATACACTGGGGCGTCCACGTATGATCACACGTTCCTGCGGAGCCTCTCCGGGTGCCCCTCGCACGCCCATGACACCATCCCGGGCAGCTTCACGACCACGACGGGGGTTGCCCGAGTTTCGGCAGAGGTTGACACGATGATGTGCTCGTCGACCTCGACGACGGCCCGCTTCATTGGGTTCGTCGGGGTAACCGACATCGCCTTCACGGTGCCGACTACCGGGGTGTACAACGTCTCCGCTTCGTGGCAACTCGATGCCCGTGTCACCGTGACGGTGGACTTCAACGGCACCCCGACGAACAACGCCGGGGCGTCCGCGCAACTGAAGCCCATCCTTTGCGTCCTTGACCTCACCGCGTCCACGACGGACTGCAAGACGGGACACCAGTTCGGGATGGTCAACGGCAGTCGGAACCTCACCGCGACGATCACCTCTGCGTTCATCCAGATCTCGCGGGGCGTCCCCCTCGTTGCGGGTCACTCGTACGTGTTCCGAGCGTCCATCTCGTACGATCTCGTTGCCCAAACCTCCGCACCGGCTGGGGACGGAACGATTGCGGTGGTCGCCCTCGACATGCACTCGGGCTCATACAACGCGCAGCTCAAGTCGCTCAAGATCTGGAGCTAAGGGGCACTGAGTCGCCCGAGTCATCCGCGGTGGTGCCCGCGGGCAAGTCGGCTTCGGTCGGCCCGGCCAGTCGGAAAACACATCGGGCCACCCCCACTTCCGTCTCTTCGTGGACGTTCGGCGGCTACCCCGCCGTCAAGAGCCTGATCGTAGGTGATGAGCCGATGGCGTCGAAATCAACTCCCAACGGCGCCGGATTGCTCTGACCAACTTGGCCTTGCCTCGGGGAGGAGATTCGTATTCCGAAACCATTACGATGCCATGCGAGGATACTCCCAGGCGGGCCGGTATGCCTCTCATCCTCGAGCCGGGCCGGTGGAATCGTCAGGACCTACTGGAACTGGCCAAGGGGCAGGACGAGGGGCTACGCCAGATACTCGGCGTCTTCGAGGCGGGGCGGGTGCCGTTCCCTCACGCCTGGGCCGGCGATGCGTCTATCGAGCTCATGCGCGCCGTGATTGCCTGGTACGGCTCCGAGAGCGACGAGGCTCCCCCGGCCCGGCTCACCGCCGTGGTCAACGCTCAGTACGCGACCATGCTCGCCGTCTCAAGGCTGGTTCCTTCGACGCTGCTCGCAGACCAGGCGGCCAAGAAGCGGACCAGCACGGCCGCAACCAGCGGCGGGATCTGAAGTTCGCCATCTGACCACGGAAAAACCCGTCCCCCCGGCGACACCGCTCAGGGGCGAGGCGGGATGCTATCGGACAGGATTGTCGAATCTGCGGTCCGGCCGCCGGGCGGGGAGTGCTGGTCCCGACCTCAGAGGAAAGGCGGGGAACCACTGGCGGGATGGGGCGCTTGCGGAGGATAGCTAATCCCGGAAACCGGGGGATTCGACGGGGACCCCAAAATCGCAATTGGTACGACGGGGGAGGCGGCACTCAGCCTGCCGTAACCATTCGGTGGCCAGCGACGACGAAAGCCATGACCCCGGTCGATTCCCTCCACGGGAGTCCCGACGTTTCATCTGGATCCAAGCACTGACGGGGGCATGGAGCTCGATCCGCTCGACCTTCGCCGGTCCGTCCTTGTCGTCTGGGATATGCCGCGCGGCATCGCCGGACGGGCTTCCAACCGGGCCGAGATGGTCCCGAAGATTGCCGAACTCCTCGCGGCCTACCGCGCAAGAAAGCTGCCGGTCGTCTACAGCCAGCATACGACTCCGCCCGAGGCGTGGGCGAACCCTTCGATGGCCCGCTCGATGGTCCGACGCGGGATGCCCCCGGGAAGTTTTCGGCTCGCACCGGGAATGGACGAGTGGGCGATCCTGCCCGAATTGCGACCCCACCCGGACGACCTCGTCCTGGCAAAGTTCTCCTCCAGTTTCTTCGTCGGAACTCCGCTCGAATCGATGCTCCGGTTCCGGAACCTCGACGCGCTCGTCCTGACCGGGGTGAGCACCGAGGGGGGCGTCCTCAGCACGGCGCGCCACGCCGCCAACCTCGGATTTCACCCGCTCGTCATCGAGGACGGCGTCGGATCGATGTCTCCCGAGGGGAACGCCGGGGGCCTGCAATCGCTCCGAGCGATGTGCGACGTCGAAGCGACCGCCTCGGTCCTCGGCCGGCTCCCCGCCCCGTAGTCCGTCATCCCAAATCCGGGGCAGGGTCAGGGCTCGCCGCTCCCCCGGGCGACCAGGTGCACCGTCGTTGCGCGGAGATCCGAGATCGTCGATCGGGAGGGACCCCCCGGGAGACATCGATCAGGCGACCGCTGTGCGCGGCCCGAGAGCCACGATTCCCAAGGATGCGCGGACGGAGTTCGGCCTAAACCGACGAGCTGAGCCACCGACGGAACGGCCCGCGGACCGATCGGGAGGCTCAGCCTGTCCCGCCCTGGGGGCCCAACAGGGTCCGAGACGTGTCGTTCCGGGTGATAAACCCCCAATACACCGTGGAACCCTGGGCGCGACCGTTAGACGAAAGAGAGTCTCATATACCATTACTCGAAAAAGCGTTCAGCATGAGATTGGCATGTGCCGCGTTCTCATGTAGCGTTGTCTTCCTCGTCGTGCTCGCCGCGTTCGTGCTCTCGGCGGTCCCGTTGGGCGCTACGAGCGCTAGGGGGGGTGGGGGGACGACTGCGCCGTCCCGATCGGTCAGCGAAGCGGTTCCGATGGCGGCGCATCCGGCCGCCACGACGACGCTGGAAAGTGTCGGGCTCACACCAACCCTTTCGGGATTTTCTTGGACCAAGAGCACCAGTGTGACCTTCAGCTCGTATGAACTCGCCAGTTCGACGTCCAGCGCCTCCGGTCCGTGGACCGAGGTACAGAACCTGACCGCCGTGGCCGACAACGCGTCGTGGGTCGATGCGATGACCCCGGGAGCGACGACCTGGTGGGAGGTCACCGCCTGGTCGAACGATATCATCACGATGACCGGGACCGCCTCGAACGTCGTCGCGATCACGCAACCGGCCACCGCCCTGCTCAACGCGACGGCACCGACCCCGACCTCGGTCACGCTCAATTGGACGAACAACGCCACGTACGCAGGCAACCTCTCGTTCGGGGAGTACTCAATCTATCAGTCGACGGCCGGCGGGGCTCCGTCCGTTACCGACACCATCACGGATCTGGGCACACTTTCCTATACGCTGGACGGCCTTTCCGCGGGGACGAGCTACTCGTTCTACATCGCGACGCAGGACCGGGGCTCCCTCGGCGGCGCGGAGCACGAGTACACGACGGACTCGAACACGGTCAACCTGGGGACTCCGGTCGCCCTGGGTGCCACGGCGAGCGCCCAACCGGCCTCGGCCGACGTCGGCCAGATGGTGTCGCTCAGCTGCGTCGCGACCGGCGGGACCGGAGCGGACACCTACAGCTGGGCGTTCGGCGATGGCACGCCGAACTCGACTGGTCCGATCGTCGACCACGCGTATGCGACCCCCGGCCCCTTCAGCGCGGAGTGCACGGCGAGCGATGCCGCCCACTCGACCGTTCTGGCCGGCGTGTCAATCACCGTGAGCCCGGCCGATTCGGTCTCCGCCTCGGTCGACCATGCGGCGGCGGCGCCGGGGACGGCGCTGAACTTCTCGGCGACTCCGAACGGAGGCCCCGGCGCGTACTCCGAGTTCCTGTGGAACTACGGGGACGGCGCCACTGCGACGGGGGCGAGCGGCATCTACGGATACCCTGCCCCCGGCCAGTACGACATTTCCGTGACCGTCACTGACGCGAACGGAGTCACGGCCTCGGCGTACACGGCGGTCGTGATCACGAGCGTGACCGCCACTCCGGCCGTGAATCGCACCTCGGTCCTTCCTGGCGACTCGCTCGCGTTCTCGGCCTCCGGATCCGGCGGCGCCGGCGGGCTGTACACCTACGCCTGGTCGTTCGGGGATGGCACGGACGGCTCGGGCGGGGCGGCCACCCACGCGTCCGAGCGGACCGGAAACTTCTCGGCGAGCGTGACGGTCACCGACGCCCTCGGCGCCACCGCAGCCTTCTCCCTCCCCGCCGTCGAAGTGTTCGCGAACCTGACCCAGCACATCGTCCTCGGCGCCTCCTCCGCGACCCCGGGTCAGAAGGTCGCGCTGAATTCGACGATCGCGGGAGGCTCGGGACCGTACGCCTGCAGCTGGCAGCTCGGGAACGGCGCGGTCCTCACCGGTTGCCAGGGAAGCTATGCCTGGTCCAAAGCCGGGACCTATGCCGTCAACCTCACCGTCTCGGACCCGCTTGCCGGGAATCTCACGAGCAGCGCGAAGGTGACCGTCGCCGCCGCTCCACCGCCGACCCCCATCGTCACCCCGACCTCGCACCCGACGTCGGGGACGCCCGAATGGGTATGGTGGGCGCTGCTGGCCGGTGTGATCGTGGCCCTCGTCGCGGGAGTCTTCGCCTATCGGTGGTACGGGACTCGGCCGCCCCCGCCGTCGCCGACCACTCCGGCCGGTGAAAAGTCGTGCGGCTACTGCGGCGCGACCCTTGGGGCCCGGGCGCTCCGTTGCCCGAAGTGCGGCAAGGCCGCGATGGCCCCGAGGACCCTGACGGGTTCGAAGACGGAGCCGTAGAAGGCGTATCCAGCGAACGGGGGGGGAACTGGAAGCGCTATGATCACCTTCATCGACCTGATCTTCTCCCCGAAGGGCGAGGACGCCGCGCGCGTCGCTGCGAAGCTCCAACGGATCCCCGGGGTCTCTTCCGTCATGGGCGAGCACGACCTCGTGTTTCACTGGTCGGAGCCCGCGGAGTTCGCCGCCAAGGTCCGTGCCGTCCACAAGGCCCTGGAAGGGACGGAGGCGACGTACCGAGTCTTCACCGTGGAGGACACGTACCAATCCCGGGACCCGGTCCCCTGGATCGGCTCGGTCGACCCGGAGCCCCCCCACCATCCGGCGATGCCGGAACGCGGGTAACCCAAGGCCGACGAACTCTGCAGGGACGCCGCTCGCCCACGGCGGATCGTTCCCGCCCTCGCGACAAATTCCTGCCTGAGCCAAACACGTGGACCCGCGCCTCACGGAACGGGCACGAGCCGACCCGGTCGTCACGGCGCGCGGGAAGCGGGGTATTCGCCCCTCGCCGCACCGCCCGATGGAAGGGAGGAAGTAGCGCCACGGATTGGAGCCGGAAGAAGGGGAATCGCATGCGGGAAGTCGTGCTCCAGATGCACATTACCCTGGACGGTGCCGCCGACAGCAAGGACGGGTTCGTCCCGATCACGGATCGACCGGTACTGGAAGGAGCTCGATGCGGCGCTCGAGGAGACGGCCGCCTCGGAGGTCGACACCCTCCTACTGGGGAAAGGGACCTACAAACAATTCGCCGGGTACTGGCCGAGGGCCGCCGCCGACCCCGCGACGCCCGCCGACCTCCGCGAACAGGCCCGCACATTGGACGAGACCCCGAAGGTCGTCTTCTCGAAGTCCCTGCCCCGGGCGGACTGGCATGGCTCCACGATCGTTCGGGGTGGCCTGCGCACGGAGATCGCCCGGTTGAAGCGACGGCCGGGGACGAACATGTTGGTCCCCGGGGGCGTCGCCTTCCCGAGGGCGTTGATCGAGCAGGACCTCGTCGACGAATACCTGCTCGCGGTGGTGCCGATCCTCACCGGGGAGAACCGCTACCGGCTCTTCGGGCCGCTCGCCCGCACCCGCAAGCTGCGGCACGTCCGGTCCTGGTCGTTCCGCAATGGGGTCGTCCTCCAGCAATACCGTCGAGCGCGGTAGCGCCACCCCAGGCCAGGTTGGCCGCCCGGCGGACCGACCGAACTCTTCGGCGCGGATCCCCGCCCCCAACCGCGGCGCATCCGGTCGCGCGTCGGATCGATTGTCAGGAGTGGCCCGGACCACGCCCGTGTCCCCCTCGGCTCGCCCCGTCCTGCCCCGGCGGTCGCCCGGATCGGTCCCCCCCGACGCTCCTGCGACGCCGTAACACACAATGTTTATTCCGCGAAGGTCACCCGCCGACTTCATGCGGCAGAAGTCGAAATCCGAGCTCGCCCCGCCGAAGGCGTTCTTCGTGGAGCGCGACGCCGTCGACGTCTTCCGGTACCCCGCGGACATGACGGGCGCCGGGCCGAAGCCGGCGTTCGACGTCCTCCTCGCGACGCTGCCCCACCTCCTGGACCGGGGCATCTACGGGACGTTTCGGGCCCGCGACGGGCCCCCGGAGTACTACGCGTGCGCCCAGCGCCTTCCGTCGGACCCCGCGAGCTACCGGCACCTCGAGACCGGTACCATTCTCGGGGGACTCTACGTCCGCCGGGTCTACCTCGGAGATTGGCGCCTGGCGATCCAGGATATTCCGGGCAACTTCCATCGACTCGTGGACGAGTTCTCCCACGACGCCACGCGCCCTTCGATCGAGTTCTACCGCGGGGACACCGAGCTCCAGCTCTTCCTTCCGGTTCGGGATCGAACGGCCCGGCCGCCCCCGAAGTAGGTCGAGCGGGGAGGTGGCTCGGGCCCCCGACGGGAAACCCCGTTCGTTCGGCGGCCGGCGAATCTCGCCGCCGGGCGTTCCGCCCCGGGGGATGGCGCGAGCCGCCGTCGGCCCGCGGCCGAGTTGGAGGAGCTTCCACCCGAGGGCGGCAAACCAGACGAGCTCCAAGAGCGCGGACAGGCCGACGAACCCCGTCAATCCCGGGAGTGCGGCGCTGAACCCATAGACAAGACCCACGATCCCGGACGCGATTCCCAGGTAGGCGACGGCCCGGTCGGGCGTGCACCGCCGTTGGACCGTTCCGATCAACCGGATCCCGACCGACAGGAGCCCGGAGCTGACCGGAAGGCTGAGCCTGATCACGCTCTTGATGTAGCTCGCGACCGCGAAGCTGGACGCTTGGGACTGGGGCGAGCCGGTCGCGTAGGCCTGACTGACCGAAACGAGCGCGATGACGTTCGGTCCGGAGACCAGCAGGTCGATGAGAACGTAGAGGCCGAGGAACAGGGAGGCGAGGAGCACGACTTCGCGATCCAGCCCTCGGAGCGCGGGTAGAGGGCCGCGATGCCGGGGGCGAGGAAGAGGTCCGAAAGGATCCCGAGCCCGAAGGTCACCCGCGCGAGTGTCGCGTGATCGGCGAGGTTGACGAGCGCGGTCCCGGTGAGCGGAGAGGTCGGGTAGAAGTCGTCGGCGGAGGGGCCGAGGGCCGCCGAGAACCCGATGAGGAGGGCGAACAACGCCGCGACGATCAGCAGACAGACACCTCCCCAGGTGTCCAGGCGCTCGGGCCCGCGGGGGGCGCCGATAGACTGCGGAGAAATTCCCGACATCCGTCGGACTGGACTCCGACGGGTAGGGGACCCACGGTATGAGGTTCCCGGGTGGCGCGCCGTACCGTGGTCTGGCGGCCGGCGTGTCGGACTTCCCTCGACCCACGATTCCGGTCCGGATCCTGTCTCGGTCGACCCCGCCCAGAACGGAACGCCCTCTCCTCGCCGCCACGCGGGCCGCCGGTGCCGCTGGGTTCCCGGAACGGTCCCGCCTTCAGGTCCGGGGACGGCTCGTTGCGAATCGGTGCAGGTCCCGAAGGAGAACGGGGGCGAGCCCGGGGAACGTCTCCTCCAACGTGCGGGGTCTGCCGTCGGCGGTGACCTGGGGCGCGAGGTGACGGAGCCCGAACGCGGAGAGGGCCATCAGCACCGGGACCACGTCCTTCCCCTTCTGGGTGAGCCGGTAGTGGACCTTTCGCTCGTCGTGGGGGTCGGAGAGCTTCTCGATCAGCTCCTCGGCGCGGAGCTCCCGGAGGCGGTTGGTGAGGACCCGCGGCGTGAGCCCCTTGCTCCGAGCGAGCAGCTGCCCGAAGGTCTGGTCCGGCCAGAACGCCACGTCCCGAAGAACGACCAGGGCCCACTTCCTCCCGAGAATCCCGAGCGAGGCACGGATGGGGCAGCCGAGGGCGTCCTGGCGGAGCAGCGCCCCGATGGACGAGAGCGGAAACGATTCGACGTCGCTTCGGAGGTTCGCCGGCGAGGATCGCATAGATGCCAAATCACTATGCATTGGATACTATTTCAACCGGCCTCGGCGCTCCACCGGACTTTCCGGATTGATCTCCGCAGTCGATTACTATCCATTGATTCCGCTCGTTCTTGAAATACTATCTGAAGTATACTGACAACCATGGTGCCGTTCGAACCACGCCCCCGCGATTCCGTTCTGCCGAGAGACGCCTCCGCGGTCGCCGGGGCGCGGCGAGCTCCGTTCCGACGACTCGTGCTCCCGGAGTCGAGATCCATTGGGAGGTCCGTTCCGTGAGCGTCCACTCCGTCCGGGTCGACGGAGCCGGCACGGTCGACGTCACGGTGACCGAGCGCGGCGCCGGTCGGCCCGTCCTCCTCCTTCACGGGGGAGCCGGGCCGATGTCCGTGATGGGCTTCGCGCAACTCCTCGCCGACCGCCAGGGCGCGCATGTCTTCGTACCGACCCATCCGGGGTTCTCGGGAACCCCGCGGCCGGACTGGCTGAGCGGGGTCCCCAAGTTGGCCCAAACGTACGCCCAGTTGCTCGACGCGCTCGACCTCCAGGACGTTCTCGTCGTGGGCAACTCGATCGGCGGCTGGGTCGCGGCCGAGCTCACCCTGCTCGCCCCGCGTCGGGTGAGCGGTTTGGTGCTGGTCGACGCCGGCGGAATCGACGTCCCGGGCCACCCCACGGCAGACGTGTTCACGCTGTCGTTCGAGCAGGTCCTCCAGCTGAGCTGGCACAATCCGGCGGCATTCCCCAAGAGCCCCGCCCCGCCGACCGACGCCGAGCGGACCATCTTGGCCGCCAATCGGGCGGCCCTTGCCGCCTACGGCGGAAATCCCCCCGCTTCCGACCCCACCCTCCTGTCCCGTCTCAGGGGCATCACCCGGCCAACCCTCGTCGTCTGGGGGGAGAGCGACCGGATCGTCGACCCCGGGTACGGTCGGGCGTACGCCGCGGCGATCCCTGGGGCCCGGTTCCAACTGGTGCCGGCCGCGGGTCACGTCCCGCAGCTCGAGGCCCCCGAGGCGCTCCTCGGGGCGCTGCAGCCGTTCGCCGAGTCCACGGCGACGAAGCGCGCCGGCTCGCCCCGCTGAACCGGCGCGTTCCGCGAGTTCCGTCTCCCCGGCGAGAACGTCGGGCGCGGGCGCCGGGCGCGCCCGGACGGACGACTCAGGCGGAGCGGCTCCGGAAGCAGCCGGGGTCGTGGTCGTCGACGAGACCGACCGACTCCATCCACGCGTACACGACCACCGGGCCGACGAACCTGAACCCGCGCGCCTTCAGTTTCCGGGACAGTTCCTCCGACAGGGGGGTCTTGGCGGGGACGGGCCCAGTCCGCCGGAGCGGGGTCCCCCCGACCGCCGCCCAGACGAACGTCGCGAAGTCCTCTCCGGAGGCCGCGAGCCGGCCGTACGCCTGGGCACCGGCGATCGTCGCTTCGATCTTCGCCCGCGACCGGACAATGCCAGGGTCCGCCATCAGCCGGGCGACGTCGGCCGCCCCGAATTTCGCGACGCGGACGGGGTCGAACCCGACGAACGCCCGGCGGAACGCGTCCCGTTTCCGGAGGATGATCGACCAGGAGAGTCCGGCCTGGAACCCCTCGAGCATCAGCATCTCCCAGAGCCGCCGGCCGTCGCGGACCGGGACGCCCCACTCGTTGTCGTGGTACGCCCGCATGACCGGGTCGGTTCCGGCCCAGGCGCATCGTGGGATCTGGCGCTCCCCTGGCACGCTGGCCCTCGAGGGGGCGGATGGCGGGGACGGCTCCCGAGGACGCTTGCTCTTCCTACGTCGGTCGGGAGTGCGAGAAGGGCGGACGGCGGGCAAGTCCGATTACCCTCTCGGCAGGTGCGAGACGAGCTCGTTCACGATCGTCTCGACGGGAAGCGTCGCGTCGATACCGATCCCCCGCTCGAACGACGCGGTCTTGGCGTAAACGTCCTTCGTCGCTTCCGCCCCGTGGGGCGGTCGGCGGAGACCGTCCCGCTCGACGCAGACCGCGAGCGGGGCTTGCAGGCTGAAGATGGAGTGCCGGAACCGGAGCCGCCCGACGAGGTCGTCGACCTGACCCTCGTGGTAGAAGTTCCCGTCGAAGATCGCCGGTCGGCCCGATGCGAGGACCGCTCGCCCAAGCTCCGAGGCGTACTCGTTCGCGCCCACGAAGCTCCGCAGCGAGACGAACCCGTCCTCCCACTCCTCGAGGTCGTGCTCCTCGAGGATCTGGTCGATGGAGATGTGCTCCACTCCGACCCGCTGCGCGAGGCGAACGGCGACCGTCGTCTTGCCGACCCCGAGCGGTCCCCGGACGATCACGAAATAGGCCACGGGTCCGCGACTCCCTCGGGCGAACGCGCCTCCCTCACTGCGGCGCCCGCGCCTCGTTCTCCGCGACCCGCGCCCGCACCAGCCTCCGGACGAGGGCCTCCGGGAGGGGGCGGGAGGCGGGGAATCGGATGCCGCCGTTCCCCGTGTCCCAGGGGGCAAGTTCCGAACCGTGCGCCTCGAGGAGCGGTGGACTGGCGACGTAGAACGCGAGGTGGTTCCTCTGCGCCCCGAAGCCGACGAGATAGCCCAGATACGTGTACGAAGGGATCCGATAGGCGATCGACTCGGTCGCCTTCGGGGTGGAGGCTCGGATCAGCGCGCGGAGGTTCGCCAGGGTCCCCCGCTCCTCTTCCGGGAGCGCGCGAAGATACCCGTCGACGGTACCGGGAGCGCCCCCCTTCGGCGAGGTCGACGTGCCCTGGGCCGGAGTCCCCGCGCGAGCTCGCTTCTCGGCCATCGTCGGTTCCCCGGTGCGGAAACCGGGAGCGGTCGGGGGTTGAAAACGTTCGGGAGCGGGAACGACCTACCGCCGCTTCGGTCGAGACCGGATTCTCCGCAGGGTTCGGGATCCGACCCGTTCGGTCGCGCGCAGGTGGCGGTCGAGGGCCTCGAACCGGTCGCCCCAGAACTCCCGGTACGGGGCGAGCCATTCGTCGGCGGTCCGCAGCGCCGTCGTGTCGAGGGAGCAGCGGTGGAGCCGTCCGTCGACGGTCTGCGAAACGAGCCGGGCCCGCGCGAGGACCTTCAGGTGCTTCGACACCGCGGGAAGCGACATCGCGAACGGCTCGGCGAGGTCGGTCACGGTGGCCGGGTGGTCCGCGAGGCGGACGAGGATCGCCCGGCGCGTCCGGTCGGAGAGCGCGTGGAACACCTCGTCGAGCTCGTCGGTGGGGTCCGGAAGGTCGGAGGTCGCGCTCGCCATCGTCCGACCCTCTCGGGACATTCAACTAAACGGTTAAGTATTGTGCCCCCTTCCGCGCCCTTGGCCCGAGCCGGGCCGGAAGAGACCGATGTCGTGGGGATCCGTCCATCAGGAAGTCCAGTTCGCGGCGACGCCGAAGCGGGTGTACGACGCGCTCATGGAGAGCAAGCAGCACGCGGCGTTCTCCGGGGTCCCGGCGAAGATCAGTCCGGTCGAGGGGGGCGAGTTCCGGTGCTTCGACGGCTCGATCGAGGGCCGCAACGTCTCGCTGATCCCCGGGAAGCGGATCGTGCAGGCGTGGCGGATCAGCGGGTGGGAGGAGGGCGTCTATTCGATCGTCCGGTTCGAGCTCGAGAAGACGAAGTCCGGCACGAAACTCGTCTTCGACCACACCGGCGTCCCCCAGGACGCCCTGAAGGGGATCACCGAGGGCTGGGGGGACCACTACTGGGACAATCTCACGAAGTACTTCGCCAAGAAGTAGGCCCCTACGAGGCGGCCGGTCGGGGCCGCCGGAACCGGGTCAGGATCGTCAGGCCGACGATGATGAGGGCGAGCCCCCCGAGCTCGAGCGGCTCGAACGGCTCGGCGAAGATGAACGTCCCCACGAGGACCGCCGCGACCGGGTTGACGTAGGCGACGAGGTTGGCGCGCGCGGGTCCGACCCGGTGGTGGAGGTAAAAGTACACCGAGTAGCCGACGAGCGAAGGGAGCAGCACGAGGTACGCGAGCGCGAACAGGGTCCCGTTGTTCACCGGGATCGCCGGGTGCGGCTCGACGACGGGGCTCACGGCGACGAGAAAGATCGTCGCGACCGCGAATTGCACCGAGACCCCCCAGAGCGTCTCGCCCTCCGGACGATACCGGCGGAGGAGGACCGTCCCGAGCGCGACACTGACGGCGGCGCCCAGGACGGCCACGGGACCCCAGACCGTCGTCGCGAGGACGATTCCGGCGGGGGGGACGACGAGGATCACGACGCCGAGGAAGCCGACCCCGAGGCCGACCGCTCCGACCCGGCCGAGCGACTCCCCGGGAAGGAGCGGGAGCGCGAACAGCGCGGTCAGGAACGGGGTGCCGGCGATCAGGATGGCGGCCAGGCTCCCGGAGGTCGAGGCCTCGCCGAGGTACAGGAGAAGACCGTACACGCCGACGATCGGGAGCCCGAGCACCGCGGAGAGGCCGAGCGCGCGCCGTCCCGGCCACTTCACCCGCGTCAGCACGGCGAGGATCCCGATGGCCACGGCCGAGAGGGCGTATCGCCCCGCGGCGAACGCGACCGGCGTGGCCCCCTCGACGAGGCCGAACCGGATCACCGGGTACGCCGAGCCCCAGATCAGGCCGACGAGGACGAGGAGGAGAAGGTCCCGGCGCTCCGAACCCGGGTCCGTCACGTCTGCCCGCCCCGAGTCCGCCAGTTCAGGAGAGGGCATCCGTGAGGGCGAAGAACGCTTCGGGGGCGAGCTGTTCCGGACGGCGGGTCGACCAGTCGGAGGGCCATCCGGCGGCGGCCGCCGCGTCCGATGGGGTCGCCGTCAGCCTCGGCAGGAGGTTGCCGAGCTGCTTCCGCCGGGAGGAGAACAGCACCCGGACGACCTCCTCGAGCCGTGGGACCGACCGGACCCGCAGCGGGTCGGGGCGGGCCGTCAGGGTCAGGATTCGGCTCGCCACCGCCGGCCGCGGATGGAACGACGCCGGACCCACGCTGCGGTAGAGTTCGACCTCCGCAAATAGTTGGGCGAGGATGCTGAGCCGCCCGTAGACGCGGGAGCCCGGGGGGGCCGCGAACCGGGCGGCGACCTCCTCCTGGACCATCGCCACGACCCGGGGAACGCGGGCCTTCAGCAGCCGGATCAGGATCGGCGTGGCGGCGGAGTAGGGGAGATTGCCGACGACCGCCCGGGCGGCCGGCAGCGGCACCGCGAGCGCGTCGCCGGGGACGACGGTCACGCTCCCGGAGAACTCCCGCGCGAGCCGCTTCGCGAGCCGCCGGTCGAGCTCGATGACCGTGACGTCCGAGTAGCCCCGGCGGACGATCGCCGCCGTCAGGATCCCGAGCCCTCCCCCGACCTCCACGACGGGGGCGTCGAGCGGGCAGTCGAGGAGCGCGACCTCGGCGTCGGCGACGAACGCGTCGAGGAGGAACGACTGGCCGAACGTCCGGGACGGGCGGACCCCGAGCGCGGCGAGCGCCTCGGCGACGGCCGCGGCCGACTCCGGCGGCCCTTGGGGGGCCGGGGCCGGCGGCGCGCTACGGCGGGACGAAGAGGCGGTACTTGTCGGCGACACCTTGGAGTTCGCCCTCGATACGACCGACGAGGAGGAGCTGCGGGCTTTTCAGGTGGAGCCGGGCCTCGAGGTCGGCGAACGAGGTGAACGGCCCGCGCTTCCGCTCCTCGACGATCGCCTGCATCGTCCGCTTGCCGATCCCGGGAAGGAGCTCGAGGAGGTGGAACCTCCGGGAGACCGACGGGGAGTCGTTGAAGAACCGGAGGTACTTCGCCGGGTCGGCGAGGACGACCTTCTCGAGCGCCGGCGTGAGCTCGGTCCGCGCGGCGGTCGTCAGCTCCTCGTAGCCGATGCGGCGCCGGACGTGGTCGATCGGCGGAGGGGTCCCGTCGACCGGGACGACCGGCACCCGGCTGCCGGGGACGAGGGCGACGCCGGGCTTCGGCAGGATCTCGAGGAGCTTCAGCTCGTTCTCGCCGACGGCGAGCGCGACCGGTTCCCTATGGAACCCGCGCTCGGTCGACCGACCGGACGGCAAGTAGTCGAGGACGTAGACGTAGTTCTCCATGGGCTGGCCAACCGGTCATCGGTACTGCGCGACGAGCTCGAGCAACCGGGCGAGTTGCTCCTCCTCCAGGACGACCCGCTCCTTCGCGAACAGGAGCCGGACCTCCTCGGGGTACTGGGGGAGGATGTCGGCGATCTTGATGGCGAGGCTCGCGTCGATGAACGGCAGGGTCCGGAGCTCGGCGACGAGCTTGTGGACGTCTCCCGGGTCGAGCGGCGCGAACAGCTCGGCGTGCTGCTGGGCGAGCAGAGCCTCCCGGGGGAGCGGCCGCTTCCCCGCCTCCTCGGTGAGCATCTTTCGCACGTCGGAGAGCGGGACCGGGTCGGGCATCTAGCTCGCGCCCCCACCGGCCCGCCGGAGGTGGACCGGGTTCGCGATCAGCTGCTTCCGCTTCTGTCCGTCCAGGAAATCGATCTTGTACGCGCGGCCGACCTTCGCGACGACCGTGCAGGTCCGTCCCTGGTACCGGGGGTGGGGCTGGCCGTGCGGGTCGGACGCCTCGATGACGACGAGGACCTTCTCCCCGATGGCGAACTCCTGGAGGAACCGGGTGACGGGGGGCATCCCCCGCTCGCGGACCTCCTTGGTGAACGTCCCGCGGCTGCGGGAGCGGAACCCTTTGGAACTCTTGACCATGGTCTACTGCCCCGGTTCGTCGTCGTGGATGTCGAGGACGTCGAGAAACTCGACGGTCAGCGGCGCTCCGAGGAGCCCCGCGAGGCTCGGGTCGGTCCGTCCATCGTCCCCTTCCACCCACTCCTTGATGTACGTGCCGGCCTCGGCACGCAAGTCGAGCGTGAACCGTCCCTCGGCCGCCTCCACGATCGACGCCGCGACGATCCGACGCGTGCGAACACGGTCGGCCCGCCGGTGCGCGACGCGCGTCGGGGTCCGCTGGGCGATTGCTCGACTCGTTGCGAACGTCAGGGCTTCATTAATCTTTGCCACGGCGACGACCCCGGATACGCCGACGCGGTAGCTCTTCATCGGCGACGCCTCCTTCACGCGGACGACGTCCGCGGCATCGGCCACGGCGATGTCGAGGACCTCGACCCGTCCGGCGGCGGCCCGGTTCCCCTCCGCCACGACCTCCGCGAGGGCGACCGTGCGGCGCTTCGGCCGCCGGATCTCGAGCACGAACGGGCGTCCCCGCCCGAGCATCCGGGCGTCGATGTCCTCGCGCCCCATCCCGTGGAACCGGGTCCCCTCCCCGCCCGTCGCGGCGAGGAAAGGGGCAGCGACGAGCTCCTCGACGCTCGTCGGGTAGGTCTTGCCCGGTCCCGTTGCACCGGTCGCAGCCGACCCCCTGGCACGCGCGGCACGGCCACCGGGTCTGCGGGAGCGTCCGGTCGAGCTTCCGGTACCGGCCCCGGTAGTAGAGGGGCATCACCGTGAGGGTCACGCGTCCAACGGGGACGTCGGCGAGGAACACGACCTCGGGTTGGGCGGTCGTCGCCTCGGACCCGCTCGCGAGCTCGAGCCGTTTGCCGAGCTCGCGGTTGAAGGCGCTGTGGATGCTCTCCCCGGACGGGGTGCCGACCGCGAGCCAGAGCGCCTCCTCGCGTGCGAGCGCCTCCGGGTCCCCACCGGGAGCCGCACGAGAACCGCTGCCATTCGTGCTCCACCCCCGCCGCCTGGCACCGCTCGACCCAGACCGGGATCCGGTCGAACGCCCCCTCGCAGACCGGGCACGGCGTGGCGGGAGCGAGGGGGCCGAGCGCCTCCGCGATCCGTTCCGCCCGCTCCGGGTTCGTGAGGCCGTGACCCGCCCGGCCGAAGAGCCGCCCGAAGCACTCGGCGCAGAGACCCCGCCCGAGCGCCCGGCGCGCCGGGTCGAGGACCTCAGGGCCGAGGGGGAACGTCGGGTCGGTCACGGTCGGCCTCGATGCGGGGGGTTCCTCTTGACGTTGTGGACTCGCAGGTTCTCACCGAACCTATTTCCATTCCCGGAGAGTGGCCCACCCTGCCGTGGACGTGATCAAGGAAGCCGAGCTCGTGCGGGCGATCGAGCGGACGCTCGTGGCGCACGGGAAGATGCCGCCCGAAGAAGCGGTGCCGACCGCCCGGATGGTCCTGGGTACTTCGGGCTTGACGACACCGTTCTCGACAACAAGCTCTCGAGCGACGACCGGGACCGGTTCTACCGGCTCGAGGAGGAGGGGCTCCTCACGAGCGAGGAGGAGGACGCGACCGTGTCGCGCGGCAAGACCTGGCGGATCCACTACTGGCTGCTGAAGAAGGACCGGATCCGCGACGTCGGGCGGGACCGGGTCGCAGCGACCGAGGACACGACGAGCGCCCTTTACCGGGACATCGGCGACTCGGCGTGGAACCGCCGCGGGGGCCAGCCCCCGACCCCGCCCGCCCCGTAGGGCTCACGGGTTCCGCGGCGGCGGCGACGCCCTCCGGGCCGCGGGCGGGCGGAACCTCGGGTGGACGGCGTTCGCCCCCGGGAAATCCGACTGGGCGATCACGGTGCGGACGTGCTCGATCGCCACGAACGCGAACACCACGGCCGCGAGGAGGCCGATCGCATCGGCGTACGGGGCGATCCCGTTCGGGACCCCGAGGGCGGTCACGATCGCGCCGAGCGAGGCGAGCGCGTTAAACGAGGCGTGCATTGCGACGGCGAGGAGGTAGTACGCCCCGGTCGCCGTCGAGTTCCCTTGGAACGTGCTCGCGGCGTACCCCCGGCCGAACATCGCCGTCGAGCTGCCGTGGAGGAGGACCGAGGAGACCGACCGGACGAGGATGAGCGCGAGGCCGGCCACGAGTCCCCCGGCCAAGAACGCCCCGAGGCCGTAGAGGAGCGTCTCGAAGAACCCGAAGCCGAGGCCAACGGCGGCGCCGAACACCGGCCCATCGGCGAGCCGGCGCATCGACGACTTGTACCTGGACCACCCCGGACGCTTTCAGCGCCTCCTCGACGAACGGCGCGATCACGAGGACGAGGAAGAACGTCCCGGCGGTCGACCCCCCGTTGAGGAAACCGGACTCCGGCCCGGGTACTTCTGGGCGACCGCCGAGCCGAGGTCGACGATGACGACCTCGAGGATCGCCGCGATGATCGTGGCGCCAATCGCCCCGAACAGGAAGAGGCGGAGGAGGAGCCCCCAGGGCTCCCGCCCGAGCCGCTCGCTCTGGCGGACCCACATCAGGTAGACGAGGGCGGGGAGCAGGGCGGCGAGGACGAGAATGCCGAAGTCCTCGACCGCGGCGATCCCGGACATAGTGCCCTACGGGCGGGGGGCCCGGGAGGGGTACTGGTAGAACCCCTGCCCGGACTTGCGGCCGAGCTGGCCGGCGGCGACCATCGAGCGGAGGAGCGGGCAGGTCCGGTACCTCGGGTCCCGGAACCCGTCCCAGAGAACGTCGAGGATCGCCACCGTCGTGTCGAGGCCGACGAGGTCGAGGAGCTCGAACGGTCCCATTGGATGGTGGAAACCGAGCTTGTAGGCCGTGTCGATCTCCTCCTTCGTGGCGATCCCCTCGGAGAGCATGCAGGCCGCCTCGTTCCCCATCACGGCGAGCGCCCGGGTCGTGACGAACCCGGGGGTGTCCTTCGAGGTCACGACCGTCTTGCCGAGGGCCCGGGCGAATTCGGTCGCCTTCGCGACGACCTCCGGGCGGGTCCGGAGCCCCGGGATCACCTCGACGAGCTCCATCTGGAGGACCGGGTTGAAGAAATGGACGCCGACCACGCGACCGGGGTCCCGGACCGCCGCCGCGATCGACGTGACCGGGAGGGAGGAGGTGTTCGTGGCGAGGATCGTGTCGGGGCCGACGATCTCGTCGAGCTCGGTGAACAGCGCGCGCTTGAGTTCGAGCTTCTCCGGCGCCGCCTCGACGACGAGCTCGGCCCCCTCGGCCCTCCGGAGCCCGATCGCAACGTCGATCCGCTGGAGTGCCTCCGGGACGCTCGGCGCGCTGACCGCACCGCGTTTGACCGCTGATTCGAGCGCCCGTTTCGCGTTCTCGAGCCCGCGCCGCGCGAACTCCTCATTGACGTCCTCGAGGGTGACGGCGTACCCGGCGAGGGCGCACTGGGCCGCGATGCCGCTCCCCATGATCCCGGCGCCCGCGACGAAGACGCGCCGCTGGACGGATCGGCGGGGATCGCTGCCAGCGTCCGGTCCGTCCGATTCGGCCACGTCGGTCACGAGGCCGCCGCCCCCATAACAGGTCCGGCAAGCGCCCGCCGGTACTCGCACGCCCGGCACCGGGCCCCGGTCGACGGCTCCCCGCAATCCTCGCACCGGGCCGGAGCGGACGCCTCCGTTTCGGATGCCAGCAGTTCGACGATCGCCTCCCGGCTCCGCAGGAGCGCCTGCCGGGTCCCCGGGATCGCCTCCTCGAGCCGCCACACCACCTCCCGGAACACGTTGCGGCTCGCGAGCCCCGCGTACGGGCATTCGGCGTGGTCGAACGGGAGCCCCTCGGCCCGCGCGTAGAGGAACACCTCCCGCTCGGGGACCTCCGCGAGCGGGGCGATCCGCGGGACGAGCCCTTCCTGGCGGTGCGCATGGGGCGCCATCCGGCCGAGGCGGGGGATGTCGGCCCGGGCGACGTTCATCAAGATCGTCTGCGCGAGGTCGTCGAGGTTGAACCCGAGGACGAGGGCGTCGGCGCCGGCGTCGCGGGCGGCCCGGTTCAACAGCTGGCGCCGCCAGACCCCGCAGTACGAGCACGGGGCGGTCCCCGCGAGGCGCAAGGCGGCGGCGTCGGTCGTCGTGCCGATCTCGGTCCGGGCCCGGACGACGACGTGTCGGACCCCGAGCGATTTCGCGAGCGCACGGGCGGACCGGAGCGTCTTCGGGCGGTACCCCGGATCCCTTCGTCCACGGTGACGGCGACGACCTCCACCGTCGGCCGCCGGGCGAAGTGAGCGTGGGTCAGCGCGAGCGCGGTCGCCGAGTCCTTCCCGCCGGAGAGTGCGACTCCCACGGTGCCGGCTCGGAACTTCGGAAGCTGACGGTGCATCGCCCGCCGGAACCGGTCGCGCACGGTCGCGGCAAGATGGACCTCGCAGAGGTGGTCGCCCGCGTACGGACGGTCGACGACCGCGGTCCGGTCGCACCGGGCGCACCGCACGGACCGTCGAGAGCGGCGCCGGTACTTGAGGAACCGCCGCTCGCGTGCCCCTGCGGGTCAACCATTAATTAGGCCCATCCCGGCCAACGACCAACGGATGGCTTCCTCGGCGTCGCGCGAGCGCGCGCCCGCGCACCGAGGGCGGGCCGGGGCGACCCCGGTCACCCCCCCGGAGCCGACGTTCACCGTCGACGAAATGGTCGGACGGTTCCAGCGGATCCTCCAGGGGCAGGAGCGGAGCCCGTGCACGGTGAAGCAGTACGGGCACATCGCCCACATGTTCCTCGGCTACGTCCACAAGCCGCTCGACGAGGTGACGAAGCGTGACCTCGAGGCGTTCCGGGAGTACCTCGTGCTCCAACGCCACTACTCGAAGAACTCGCTCTACACCACGGTCCGTGGCCTGACGTGCCTCTTCCGGACGTTCGGCCTCGCCGCCGCCGAGGGGCTCGAGGCTCCGCGCCGGCCGGAGCGCCTTCCCCACTACCTGTCGGAGGACGAGACGCACCGACTGTTCGGTGCCGTCCAGGATTCGCCCCGGGACTCCGCGATCGTCCACGTCCTCGCCTTCTGCGGACTGCGGGTGAGCGAACTCTGCAACCTGAGCCTCGAGGACCTCGAACTCTCCCGCAACCTCCTCCACGTCCGGTCCGGGAAGGGCGACAAGGACCGCGAGGTCGTCCTCGAGGAGCGGACCCGCGCCGCGGTCGACCGGTACCTCACCGAGCGGGCCCTCGCCGGGGAGGGGTCGACCCGGATGTTCCCGGTCGGTCCCGTCACGGTCGAGCGGATCGTCCGCCGCGCCGCGCGCGATGCCGCGATCCCCCGTCGGGTCACCCCCCACATGCTTCGCCATACGCTCGCGACCGCCCTCCTCTCCCGTGGGTGCGACATCCGGTACATCCAGAAGCTCCTCGGGCATGCCTCGGTCGCGACGACGCAGATCTACACCCACGTCGACACGCAGGCGCTCCGGGACGCCTACCAGCGGGCCAAGCCCCAATATTAGCCGCGGACGCCATCCGCGGACGTGGGCGATCCCGTTCGAGACGTGGTGGTCCTTGGCGCCGGCATCGCGGGCACCGCCCTCGCCTACCACCTTGCGTCCCGGTCCGTCTCGGTCACCGTCGTCGACCCGCGGACTCCGGCGGCCGGGGCGAGCGGCCGAGCGGCCGGGATCGTCACCGAGCAGCTCTGGAACGAATGGGACGTCGCCGTCACCCGCGAGAGCCGCGAGGAGTACCGGACCTTGTCCCACGGCGACGGCTCGGTGTTCGTCGAGGCTCCGTTCGTCCGGCTCACCGCCGACCCCGTGATCGCGGATGCGCTCCATCAGGCGGCGACCCGGTTGCGCGGATGGGGGGTCCCGGTCGACGAGGTCGACGCGGACCGGCTCGGTGCGTGGTTCCCCGGCGGAACGTTCGGACGGCTCCGGGGGGCGATCGCGAGCCGCTCGGACGCGTGCGTGACCCCAAGCACGATCACGACCCTCTACCTGGACGGCGCCCGGGCCCGGGGCGCGGAGACCGCGTTGGGCGCCCCGGTCCCGGCCCCCGAGCACCGCGACGGAACGTGGACGGTCCGCTCCGGCGAGCGCGCGATCCGGTCCCGCTCGCTCGTCGTCGCGGCGGGGGCCTGGTCGAAGCAGCTCTTCGCCGGCCTCGGTCGTCCCCTCCCTCTCACACCGTACCGGACGCAGGCCGCCGTCCTCCTCCCGCCTTCCGCCTCCGGCGGTGGGCCGGGAGTCTCGGTCCACGACCTCGACACCGACGTCTACGCGAGGCCGGAGGCGAACGGACGGATCCTCGCCGGCGATGGGACCGAGTGGTTCGAGACCGACCCGGAGCGGTTCGTCCAGGGGGCGGACGCGTCGTTCCTCGCCCATCTCGCCGAATCGCTCGGCCTCTGGGTCCCGGAGTGGGGGGCGAGCAGCGTCGTGGGCGCGTGGGCGGGGGTCTGCACCGCCACCCTCGACCGGCGCCCGTGCATCGGGCCGGTCGACGCCGACCGGTCGCTCTACGCGATCACCGGGTTCAACGGGTTCGGCGTGATGCGGAGCGGCGGCGCCGCCCGGCGGCTCGCCGACCTCCTCGCCGCTCCGGATTCGCCGGCGGCCCGTGCCGCTCTCGCCCCGGTGTTGCCCTCGCGATTTGGGGGAGAAGCCCCGTCGTTCTCTCCCGTCCCGGGGTTCACCCTGGAGGACGGCAATGTCCCTCGCTTCTGACGCGCTCGCGATGGCGAGGGCGGGGGTCCAGGCCGCGGACCCCGGTCCAGCGGTCGCAGAGGCCCTGGGCACCACGTCGGTGACCCGATGGCTGGGCCGTGGAACTGGCACCGTTCATCTCGTCGCGCTCGGCAAGGCGGCCCCCGCGATGACCGCCACCGCGGCCCGTTCCCTCGGCCCCCGCCTCGCCGGGGGGATCGCCGTCGTCGGCGAACCCGGCCTTCGCCCCGTGCCGAACGTGACGTTCGTCGTGGGGAGCCACCCCGTTCCGACCTCGGCAAGCTTCCACGCGGGAGAGGCCGTGCTCGCCTACGTCGGTGGACTTTCCGAGGCCGACCGCGTGGTGTTCCTGGTGTCGGGTGGCGGATCCTCGCTCGCGGAGGCGCCCGCCGGTGGGCTCGGGCTGAGCGCGGTCCGCCGGACGAACGACGCGCTCCTGGCCTCCGGCGCTCCCATCCCGGCCGTGAACACCATCCGACGCCATCTCTCCGCGCTCAAGGGGGGGCGGCTCGCCGCGGCCACCCGGGCCGGCCGGCACCTCACGCTGGCGGTCTCGGACGTTGTGGGAGACCGCCCGGAGGAGGTCGCCAGCGGGCCGACGGTCGCCGACCCGACAACGTTCGCCGACGCGCTGGCGGCGGTCGAGGAGCACCGGCTCGTCGACCGGCTCCCCCTCGAGGTCCTGGCGCATCTCCGGGAGGGGGCCGAAGGAACCTGGCCCGAGACGGTCAAGCCGGGCGACCCGCTGCTGCGCCGAGGCCGGTTTCGGCTGGTCGCGTCGAACGAACTCGCGCTCCGCGGTGCCGCCGAGGAGGCCGGACGGAGGGGGTATCGACCGACGGTTCTCGGCGGGCAGCTGACCGGGGAGACCGTGCCCGCCGCCCTGGTGTTCGTCGAGCGGATGCTCCGGAGCGAGGGACCAGGTCCGGTCGCCGTCTTGGCCGGGGGGGAGACCACTGTCACCCTTCCCGCCCACTTCGGCAAGGGGGGTCGGAACCAGGAATTCGCCGTGGCCGCCGGCGTCGCGCTCGCGGGTCGGGCGGAGGCGGGCGTCCTTTCGATCGGCACCGACGGGATCGACGGTCCGACCGACGCGGCGGGAGGATGGGTCGACGGGACCAGCGCGGCGACCGCCGAGGGGATGGGAATCCCGCTCGCCTCGGTCCTCGCCCGGCACAACGCGTACGACGCCCTCGCGCGGCTCGGCGGGCTCGTGCGGACCGGCCCGACCGGAACGAACGTCATGGACCTGCACATCGGCCTGATCCGTCGACCTCGGGAACCCAAGCGCGCGACGAGGGCCGCTCCGACCGGCCGTGCCCGTCGGGGGGCCCGCTCGACCCCGATGCGGGCGTAGGGGCCGCCTCGCTCCCCCGGGACGCCGAGGCGAGCCCAACGGCTTGCCGGGCGCTACGCGGTCGTACGGATGCGCTCGAGCTTCTCGAGGAACTCGACGCCGTCGCCGGACGACATCGGCTTGCCGTCCTCCCGGGTGAGCGGAAGGCCGGCGGTCGCGCACGCCGCCTCGGGGGTCGCGCCGCCGAGGAGCTCGCGTACCGCCCGCTGCTCCCGACGGCTGAGGGAGAGACCCTCGAGCTGGTACTCCTCGAACGCTTCCGTGGCGACGGGGGCGACCGCCGTGGCGATCGCGTGCATCTCGACCGCGTAGCGCCGGATCTCCTCCTGCGCGTGGGGGTCGAGGCGGAGCGAGAGGAAGTGGAGGAGGTTGTGCAGGTCGGTCTTCCAGTACCATTCGGTGTAGTACGCGAGCGGGAGGACGAGCCGGGCCGTCTCCCGTGCGACCCCCGCTGCGAGGGCCGCCTGGTACGAGGTGTAGGCGTCGGCGGAGACCCGCTCGAGGTCGGACCGGAACTTCTCCGCCACGCCGGGCGGAAGCGCCCCCCCCGGCCCTGCCGGTTGCGCTTCGACTGCTCCCGAATGTCCTCGAGCGGCGGAAGGTCGAACTCGTCTGGCACAATGGAATACCGTGCAGAGGTTTCATTCAGATTGGCGGTTCTGTGCCGCACCATTTGGCGGGCGACGTAAATCGGAAGCCGGATCAGGAACTTCAGCTCGACCATCTCGAACGGCGTGGTGTGTCGGTGCCGCATCAGATACCGAACGAGGCCGCGGTCGTCGCGGACGCTCTTCGTTCCGGCGCCGTACGAGACCCGGGCCGCCTGGACGACCGCGGCGTCGCCGCCCATGTAGTCCACGAGGACGACGTACCCGTGGGTGAGGACCGGACGCTTCACGCCGATCAGCGCGTCGGCCGCCGGGATCGACGGTCGGCGCATCGGCCCGCCCTCCTCGGCCATTCGGGCCCCGGAGCGGCGTCGGCCGATAAAGGCGAGTGGCCCCGGACGCGCGGCAAATGGTTTAGTCGGGCCCCGGCTCGACGAGGTGGGAGGGACGATGGGGCGGGTGTTCATCGGGGTGTCGTGGCCGTACGCCAACGCTCCCCAGCATCTCGGGCACCTCGCGAGCACGTACGTCCCCGCCGACATCTTCGCCCGGTTCCACCGGCTCCGCGACGACCAAGTGCTGATGGTCTCCGGGTCGGACATGCACGGGACACCGATCCTGATCGCGGCGGAGAAGGCGGGCACCACCCCGGCCGAGCTCGCCGCCCGGTTCCACGCGGTCAACTCGGCCACGTTGGCGCGGCTCGGCATCACGTTCGACGTGTTCACGACGACCCACACGGTCCTCCACGAGCGGCAGGTCCACGAGGTGTTCCTCGCCCTCCTCGAGGCGGGGTACATCCGCCGTCGGACGGCCGACGCGGCGTACTGTCCGACCGACCGGAGGTTCCTCCCGGACCGGTACCTCGAGGGGACGTGCCCGCACTGCGGGTTCGAGAAGGCGCGGGGCGACGAATGCGATAACTGCGGCCGGCCGCTCGAGCCGAGCCAGCTCGGCCACCCCCGCTGCGCGCTCGACGGGACCCCCGCCGAGTTCCGCCCGTCGGAGCACTTCTATCTCGAGCTCGACAAGCTGCAGCCGAAGCTCGCCGAGTACATCGCCCGCGAGGGGCCCCACTGGCGGCCGGGGGTCGTCCGGGTCGCCGAGAACTTCCTCACCGAGGGGCTCCATCCGACCCCAATCACCCGCGACCTCGACTGGGGGGTGAGCATCCCGCTCGAGGGGTACGATACGAAGCGGATCTACGTCTGGTTCGAGGCGCTCGTCGGCTACCTCTCCGCGAGCCAGGAGTGGGCGATCCGGTCCGGCCGGCCCGACGCGTGGCGGCAGTACCTGGGAGGCCCGCGAACCGGTCCGGCACTACTACTTCGTGGGGAAGGACAACAAGTTCCACCACACGATCGTCTGGCCGTCGATGCTCCTCGGCGTCGGGGGGCTCCACCTCCCGTACGACGTACCGGCGAACGAGTGGATGACCCTCGGGGGCCACAAGGTCTCGAAGTCGAGGACGCAGGAGCAGGACGCGTTCCTGCCCACGCTCCTCGAGCAGTACACCCCGGACACGATCCGGTTCTACACCGCGCTCCTCGCCCCGCAGAACCACGACACCGAGCTCGACTGGGAGGAGTTCGAGCGAGTCCACGACGAGATCCTCTCGAACCAGTATGGGAACCTCGCCCAACGCCTTCTCGTCCTCGTCCGGGACCGCTACGGGGGCGTCGTTCCCGCTCCCCCGGACGGATGGTCCGCGGAGAGTTCGCCGGTCGGCCAGCGGATCCGGGCGGCGCACGCCCGGATCACGGGGGAGCTCGAGGTCGTCCACCTGAAGGAGGCGCTCGACCTCACGCTCACCGAGGTCCGCGAGGGGAACCGCAGGTTCCACGAGGCGAAGCCGTGGGCGTCGGACGAGCCCGCCCGCCGTCAGGCGATCACCGAGGGCCTGTGGCTCCTGAAGGCGGCGGCGACGTGGCTCTCCCCGTACCTCCCGTTCTCCTCGGCCGACCTGTTCCGTTCGCTCGGGTTCGCCGAGGGCCCGGGACGGGGCGACTGGGACGCCGTCGTCCAACCGGTGGCGGTCGGCCAGCCGCTCGGAGACGTCCGCCCGCTGTTTCCCCGCCTCGAACGCCCGAAGACTCCGACCGCGGCCGTGGCGGCCGCGCCCCGGAGCCCCGCTCCGGCCCCCGGTGAGGCGCTACCACCTCTCGAGATCCGGGCCGCCCGCATCGTCCACGTGGAAAACCACCCCTCCGCGGACCGGCTGTTCGTACTGACGGTCGAGGCGGGGGAACCCCGACCCCGGACCGTCGTTGCGGGTCTCCGGGATTCGTACGTCCCGGAGCAGTTGACGGGCCGGCTCGTCGCCCTCCTCGCCAACCTCGAGCCGAGGACGATCCGGAAGGTCACGAGCCAGGGGATGATCCTCGCAGCCGACATCGGCGGAAAGGCCGCACTGCTCGAGATCCCGGAGGGCGTCGAGCCAGGGCAGAAGGTCGGTGGTGCCGAGGGCCCCATCCGATCGGTCGCGTACAGCGAGTTCGAGTCGACACCCCTGCTCGTCGGCCGGTCCGGCACCCCCGCGGGGGAAGCCGGGCCGACCGTCAATGTCGGCCGTCCGCTCGGCGTCGACCGTCCGGTTCCGCCCGAGACGGCGGTCGTGGCCCGTCTAGCGAGTGCCGAATCCCCCACCGGGGTGGTCCTCGCGTTCGACGAGACCCACCTGCTCCTCGCCCCCTCCGCGGCAGTCCCTGGGACGCGGGTCCGTTGACGATGGGCGGATTTCGGCTCGACCTCCATCTCCACAGCACCTATTCCCCGGACTCCCGGCTGCCGCTCGAGGCGGCCGTCGGCCAACTTGGGGTCCACGCGCTGAACGGGTTTGCCCTCACCGACCACAACACGCTCGCCGGGCATGCCGCGCTCCGAGCGATGGCCGACCGGTATCCACAGTACCGGTTCATCCCCGGGGTCGAGGTCTCGACCCACGAGGGCCACCTCCTCGTGTTCGGCGTGTCCGAGCTTCCCCCGATCCACCAGCCGGCCGAGGAGACCGTCGAGTGGGTCGAGGCGCACGGCGGCGTCGCCGTGCCGGCCCACCCCGCCCGTCATTCCCACGGGATCGGCCGCCGCCTGGCGGCCCGGCTCAAGGTACCGGCGCTCGAGACGCTCAACGGACACAACTCGGAGGTCGCCAACGCGCAGGCGACCCTGATCGCGGCGGAGCGGAAGCTCGGGGAGACCGGCGGCAGCGACGCGCACGACCTCTGGGGGGTCGGACGTGGCTACACGCTCTTCCCGGAGGGGGTCGAGTCGGTTGACCAGCTCCTCGAGGAGATCCGGCGACGACACACCCGCTCGGCAGGGGTGTCGCTCCGGTTTGCGGAGATGGCCCGGCTCGCGGTCCGGACGGTCGCGCTGCGGGTGGTCCGCGGGTTCCGGCCCATCTAGGCGGCCCCGCCCTCACGTCTTTTATCGCGCGACCTCTGTGCGCGCGCCGCGCTGAGGTGGCAGAATGGTTAATGCGTCGGACTGCAGATCCGATTCCTGGGGGTTCGATTCCCTCCCTCAGCTCTCCGCTCCGGCCTGACGCACGGCCGCTCGCCGGGCGGAACCAGCTCCCGCGTCCACGGGGGAAGAGGTTACCGGCCGGCGCTGGATCGCGCCGGCGGTCGCGCGTCGGGTCGGCCTAGCTGAACGTCACGCTCTGCGACGCCGGTCCGCCATTGACCGTAATGGTCCCCGACCCCGGGGTCGCGGTGTAGCCCGTGGAGCTCACCGAGAACGACCACGTCCCGTTCGCGATCTCGAAGTAGTGGGCCGGGAACGTCCCGATCTGGACGGCCGTGTTCAGCGTCGCCTTCCACGACTTTCCGACCGGCAGACCCGTCTCGGAGATGGTCACCTTGTACTTCACCTTCGAGAAGTCGACCGACACCGGGACCGGTGCCCCTGCGACCGTGAACGTTCCCCGCTCGGTCGTGCTGTTCCAGCCCGGCACGTCCCCGAGGACGAACGCGTAGGACGAACCGTTCTGCTCCGAGAACGTGATCGCCGCGTGGGTCGAGTGGACCGGCGTGCCGCCGTTGACCGAGACGCTCCACGACGTGCCCGCCGGGAGGTTGTGCTCGGTGAAGGTGACCTGGTAGAGCTTCGGCGTAAAGTGGACCCAGACCGTCACGTGGCCGGCGGCGACCGTGAACGTCCCGCTCTCGATCGTCTTCCAGCCGGCGACGTAGCCGACCGCGTAGGTGAACGTCCCGTTCGCCTCGTGGTAGAGGATCGACGTCGTGGTGACCGAGACCGGGGCCCCGCCGTTGACCGCGATGCTCCAGCTCGTCCCCGAGGGAAGTCCGGTCTCCGCGAACGTCACGAGGTACGTCGTCTGCGTGAACGTCACGTGGACGCCAACCGCGTGTCCAGCGACGGTGACCGAGCCGGTCTCGTGCTCCAGGTGCCAACCGGGGACGTACGCGGCCTGGTAGCTGTAGGCTCCGTTCGTCTCCGAGAATCCGACCGTCGTCGAGGTGGATGAGTGCAGGACCGCGTTCAGCGTGATCCCCCAGGTCGTCCCGCCCGGCAACCCAGACTCGGTGAACGTCACCGTGTACGTGGGCGTGAAGGTGACCGAGATCGAGCTCGGGGTGCTCCCCACCGTGAACGAGCCGCCCGACGGCGTCGCGTACCCGGCCTCCGGCCCGACGGTGTAGCTGTGGAGCCCCGCCGCAAGGTCGATGGCGATGGTCGAGGTCGTGGAAGCGTAGGGTGTTCCGTCGACCGTGACCTCCCAGGGGGTGCCGCCCGGGAGGCCGGACTCGGTGAACGTCACGGTGTTGCCGACGACCGCCGCGAAGAACGGTGGGTCGGTGGTGATGTTCAGGACCGCGAGCGGGACCGTCGTGTTGACGAACTGATCTCCGCCGAGGTACGCCCAGGTCACGCTGTCGTAGGCGTCGAGGACCTGGATCGAAGCGGTCCCAATCGCTCCCTCCCCGGTCGGCTGGCTCGCGCCGCTCGACCCGGTCGTCGTCGTGCCGACGAAGACGTTCGAGCCGATCGTGTAGGTTCCCTGGTCGACCATCAGGCCCACCGCGCCGGTCGCCGTGTTGTCGACCGTGTTGCCGGTGATGCTGACCGAGGGGGTTGCGTCCTGGCTCGAGGTCTCTTGGTTGAGCTCGAGCGCGATGCCGAACGCGCCGCTGGCGGTCACGGTGTTATCGGAGACCGTGATCGGCCCAGCGCTCGGGCTCGCGGCGAACGGCCAGCCGGGGCCGGGGACGGACCGTAGGCGTAGGAGACGATGCCGATCCCGATCGCGTTGTCACCGATCGTGTTGTGGCTGAGGGTGCACGTCGCGAGGCACTGCGCGAAGACGCCCGTCGCTTGGCTGTTCGGCCACCAGCCGGCGCCGTTCATCCACGAGTACCCCGAAACGGAGTTCCCGGTGATCGTGGCGTCGTCGGCGAAGACGTAGAGCCCGCTTCCCGGCGCCGCCGGGGTCGGGGCGGTCACGGTGTTGTCCTCGGTCGCAACGGCGCCGGTGGGGCCGACGATTGCGGAGAGTCCGGAAGAGAACCCGGTGAGGGTGTTGTCGTTCGCGACCACGCTCGCCCCGTAGAGGGCGAGGCCATCCGACGCGCCGCCGGTTGAGCCCGCGGAGACGTTGGTGAAGTCGTTTCCGTTGGCGACGAAGCTCCCCGAGAGCGACGCGGTCACTCCCGGCTGGAACGAGCTGACGTCCCCAAGCAGGGCGCCGCTCACATTCGCGCTCGCGGTGTTGGAGAGGAGCGAGTCGGTGAACGTCGCTCCGGTCGTGGTCTCGAACTCGTAGGAGACGTTGACGTTCGTCGCGGAGTTCCCCTCGACCGTCGCGTTGTCGTCGAAGACGAGAACGCCGACGTTCCCGTCCGCGAACGTGTTGTCCCCGACCAGGTCGAGGAACGGCGTCGTCGCATAGACCGCCGACGGGCCACCGACGTCGGTCCCGTTGAAGTCGAGGACGACCCCGTAGTAGCCGGCGCTCGCGAAGTCGTTCTGCCACGCCGAGACCGGGCCGCCGATGCTCCACAGTCCGACCTGGTTGTTGCTCAGGTGGTTGCCGGAGACGTTGACGACCGACGGAGGGCTAAGGACGAGGATGCCACCGGACCAGTACCTCGTCATTGCCCGACGCGCAGCTCGAGCCGTCGTTGAAGTAGTTCTGCTCGAGGCAGGCGCCGGGGGTGTAGACGTTGCCGCTCACGGTGTTGTCGCGGATGGATCCGGCCGCGCCCCAGAACTGGATGCCGTTCGTCGCGGCGTACCCGGACCCCATCGGCGTCGCGCTGATGGTGTTCCCGGTGACCGTGCAGACGAGGCCGACGTCGTTGCAGGTGATGCCGTTCTTTCCGAACCCCGAGACGGTCGAGCTGAGGACCTGGACCGCCTGGTCGACGACCGTGTTGGTGCTGAAGAAGCCCGTGTTGGCGTAGATGGCGTTCTGGCCCTGGCAGCCGCCGTTGGACGAGATGCCCGTGACCGAGTCGGCGTAGAGCGCCGCGGTGGAGTTCCCGAGGTAGACGCCGTAGAAGTTCGCCCCGCAGTTGTTCTCCACGCTGGCCAGCGCCGCCGAGCCGTCGACGTCGATCCCCGTGATGTTGAGGTCCGTGTCGTTCCACGCCCCGACGACGGCGTACGCCGCGGCGCCCGAGTCGAGGTCCATACCGTTCGCGCCGACCGACGTCGGCTGGAGGAGCGTGCTCGAGTTTCCGCTCCCGAGGAGCGTGAGGTCCGTGGTCGAGTTGATCGTGAGTTGTTCCGGATAGGTGCCGGGTCCGATGCAGATCACGGTGTTCGCGGTGGCGCCGTTGATCGCGGTCTGAATGGCGTTGTTCCCGACGTTCTCCGAGGAGATCGTCACCGTGCACGTCGGGCCCCCTGCGGTGGACAACGCGGCTGCCGGGACGCTACGCAGCGAACCCGACGCGCCGGTGCCGAACGCACCGACCGCTCCAAACGCCGAAATTACGAGCACACTCAAGACGACAAACGCCAACGCTTTCGATCCCCGGACTGCGACCACGGCAAGACACCTGCGGGAGCGCGGACCTTCTCAAAGCACATCAAGCCTCCGCCGTTTCAGGCGTCACTGTCGTGCTGTGGCATGCCGCGACGTGCGGCGCGAGACCGGGACCGCCCCGAACCCGGGCCAGCGGGCGGCGATACGATTCGTCCGGCCGGATTCTAATACTGGTTCCTCGGACTCATCGATACGATGGCGTCGCCGCTCCCCGCTTCGCCGGTGCCCGGGGCCGGAGAAAGCGTGCTCACCCTCCCCCGGATCCCCCCGATCCTCGCGCGGAACCTCCCCTGGATCCTCCTCATCGTTGCCTCGATCACGTTCGCGGAGTTTCTCACGGGGTCGACCCCTGTGCTGGTCCCCCTGCTCGACCCCCTGAGCGCTGTGTTCCTCATCGGTCTCTACGGGGCCGGCGTGATCCTCGTCCGCGAAGCGGCGATCCGGTGGAACAAGGGGTGGCCGACGATCCTCCTCCTCGGCGCGGCGTACGGCATCGCCGAGGAGGGGATCGGCACGAAGACGTTCTTCGGGCCGCTCGGGGTCGGGTACCTCGGGGTGTACGGGCACTTCGCGGGCGTGAACTGGGTCTGGGCCACCGAGCTCGCCCTCTTCCACTCGGTCTGGAGCATCACGCTTCCGATCGTCGTCGTGGGCCTCGTCTTCCCCGGGACGATCGGTGTCCCGTTCCTCCGGAGCGCCCGGGCCCGCTGGGGAGTTCTCGCCGTCTTCGTCGCGACCGTGGGGGCGATGTTCGTCCTGTTCAATCGCCCCGAAACTCCCGGGGTCGGGCTCCTCCTCGCGGCCCTCGTCGCCATGGCGGCGCTCGTCGTCGCCGCCCGACGGGCTCCCTCCTCGCTCGGCGCGCTCGGGTTCGGCCGGGCGCCGCTCGACTCCGGACCGTCGCCCCTGGTACTGGGGGCTCTGTTCGTCTGGGGGTTCTTCGGCCTCGCGTGGGTCGGCCCGCGCCTCGTGGGGATCCCCGCCGTCGTAGCGCTCGCCATTCTGGGGTGGTGCCTCCTGTTCGGGGTTCACATCGCCCGGCACCGGGACCGGTACGCGGCGCTGCTCCCCCGCCTCGACTTCGTCTTCGGGGCCCTCACTTTCTTGCTCGTTCTCGCCGCGGTGCTCGGTGTCTTCGGGGACTTCGGCGCCCTCCCCGTGGTCGCGGCGGTCGTCGTCGTGACCTGGAGGCTCCGCCGGCACCTCCGTGCCCCTGCCCCGCCGCTCGCCCCATGGGGCGCTACGACCGGATTCCCCACCTAGTGCGGCGTCCCGGAGAGTCCAAACTCGCGGTGGACGAGGGCCGGGATTTCCTCGAGCTTCCGCGCCCTGTATGAGGGGGCGAGCGGCGCCCCCGCCGTGGGAGCGAACAGCTTCCGGTACTCGGGCGCGTACTCGGTGCTCCCCTCGAACAGCACCGTTGCCCGATACCCGGCCCCCTGCGCCCCGAGGATGTCGGACCGGCCGTCGCCGACGTGGACCGCATCCGCGGGGGACGCGCGGAGCCGTCCTAAGGCAAACTCGAACAGCTGGCGGCTCGGCTTCGTCCACGGGTGCTCGTCCGACCAGACCAGGGCGTCGAACGACCGAAGGAGACCGCTCTGCTCGAGGACCCGGGTAAACGCCCGACCGGGCTCGCCGACCGTGTTCGAGATCACGGCGAGGCGACACCCATAGCCGCGGAGCGACTCGAGCGTCGCCTTCCCCCCGCGGACCGCACGGAACGGCGTATCGTAGACGAGCCGCTCGAGCCGGCGCTCGTACGTCTCCGGACGCGGGTCCCGGCCGGCGAGCGCGCCGGCTCGCCGAAGCTGGTCGGCCGAGGTGACGGTCGACCCGCCCTGGGCCGCCGCGACCGCCTCCTCGTACGCCTGTCGGAACGCCGCCCACGGGTCGAGGGCCGTCGTGACGTCCGCGGCGAGCGGTCCCTCCGGAGCCTCGGCGACCGCCTCCCCCCCGAGCGCCCATTGCCGTCGCAGGTACTCCCCCTCGGCGAACGGGGGGAGGTCGACGAGCGTGTGCCAAAAGTCGAAGGTAACTGCGTGGACCGGCATCGAGGAGCCCGTCGGCGGTCCGACCGCCCGGTGTTTCGCCGAACGCGCGGGGAAACATGAAGGTCCGGCCGGCCGTCGCGGGGCGCGATGACGGACCCATCCTCGTCGGCGGATTCGGCCGTCGTCCTCGGCGCGGGGTACGCCGGCCTCCGGGTCGCCCACGAAGTCCGGCGGCGGAGCCGAAAATCGATCCCAGTCGTCCTCGTCGACCGGAGCCCCGTCCACGTGCTCCGGACCGAGCTCTACGAGGTCGGGGCGCTCGCCGCAGGCGACGCCTCATCGCGCCGGTTCACCCTCCCGCTCGACGAGCTCGCGCGGAACGACGGTATCTCCCTCGTGGAGGGGACGGTCGCGGGAATCGACCTCGACGGCCGCACGGTCGACCTCGGCACCCGCCGCCTTCCCTACCGGAGCCTCGCGATCTGCCTCGGCAACGTCGCGGCGTTCTACGGGGTCCGCGGCGCTGCGGAGCGGACGTACCAAGTGTACCGGTACAGCGGGGCGGTCCGGCTCGCCGCGGCGATGCGGGAGCTCGAGGCGAACTCGCCGACCCTCCCCGGGGCGCGCCGGCCACGGATCCTGGTGATCGGGGGTGGCTCGACCGGTACCGAGGTCGCCGCCGAGATCGCCACCGCCGACTGGCGCCGGATCGCCGGACCGATGGTCCGACCCCCCGAGGTCGTTCTCGTGTGCGGCGCCCTTCCGTTCCTGACCGGCCTCCCGGCCGGACTCATCGGCCACGCCCGACGGCTGCTCTACGACGCGGGGGTCGTACTGCACGAGGGGGCGAACGTCCGCGCGGTCGAGACCGACCGGGTCGTCCTCGAGACCGGCTCGGAGATCCCGTTCGACCTCGCGGTCTGGGCCGCGGGGGTCCAGGCGCCGGACGTCGTCACATCGCTGCCCGTTCCCCACGGCCACGGAGGCCGCCTCAAAGTGACCGAGCACCTCGAACTCCCGGGGCGGCCGGGGGTGTTTGGGGTCGGGGATGTCGTGGAGTTCGAGGATCCGCAGACCCATCTCGTCGTCCCGAGCACCGCGCAGGCGGCGCTCGCCGAGGCGCCGGTCGCCGCCGCGAACCTCGTGGCCCGGTGGAGCGGTACCCCGATGCGCCCGTTCCGATACCGGGAGCGCGGCGTCGTGGTCGCCCTCGGGGTGGGACGGGCCGCCGGGAAGTTCAGCCGCGTGACCGTCTGGGGGTCTCCCGCCCGACTCCTCAAGACGCTCGTCGAACGCGAGTACGCGAAGGCGACCGAGCACGGCCGCGCCCCGCCCGGGCTGTGAGCGGTCGGAGGGTCCGCCGGAACCGTTAATCCACGCGGCGATTCGGCCGCCCCGGCGATGCGCGCGATCGTCCTCATCGGCGGCTTCGGCACCCGCCTGCGACCGCTCACCTACGACGTCCCGAAGCAGCTGATCCCGATCGCGGGGAAGCCGATGCTCTACCACGTCCTCGACCTCCTCCCGCCCGAGGTCGACCAGGCGGTGTTCGCCACCGGCTACAAGGCCGACGTGATCGAGGCGTACGTCCGCGACCACCCGCTCCCGCGGCTCACCGTCGCGACCGTGCCCGAGGCGGAGCCGCTCGGCACCGGAGGCGGGATGCGCAACGCCGGGGACGGGATCGGGGACCCGTTCGTCCTCCTCAACTCGGACGTCGTCTGCGACGCGGACGTCGCGGGGCTCCTCGCGTTCCACCGGGCCCGGAAGGCATTCGGCACGATGCTCCTCCACGAGGTCGATGACACCCGGCCGTACGGGGTCGCCGCGCTCGGACCGGACGACCGGATCGAGCGGTTCGTGGAAAAGCCGGAGCCGGCCGATGCCCCGTCCCACTGGATCAACGCCGGGGTCCACGTCTGGTCGGAGGCGGTCCTCGCCGAGATCCCGAAGGGACGGGCGGTCAGCCTCGAACGGGACACGATGCCGGTCCTCCTCCCCCGCGGGGTCTACGGGTTCCGGTCCGGGGGGTTCTGGGAGGACGCAGGGACCCCCGAGCGGCTCCTCCACGCCCAGCAGCTCCTGTTCGACGCCGGTCGCGGCGGGAGCGGAGCGCTCCCCGCCGGCGCCCTCGGCCACGGACCCGCCGCCGTCGGGGCCGGGGTATCGGCCCGGGGGGCTACGTTCGGGCCGTACGTGACCCTCGGGGCGGGGGTGGTCCTCGAGCCGGGGGCCCGAGTGGAGAACTCGGTCGTCCTCGACGGCGCCGTGATCGGCGCCGGGGCATCGGTCTCCGGGTCGATCCTTGGCCCGAACGCCCGGGTCGCCGCCGGACACACGGTGAAGGGGACCGTCCTGGGGCGCGGCGGCGCGGCCTAGTCGACCGCGGGTGGCGGCGGCCGCGGGTTCTTCGGCCGTGCCGGCCGCCGGAGCCCGACCAGCAGCACCGCCTCGAATCCCGCGAGGGCCGCGAGCCCGACCGCGACCCAGAACGTCGTCCCGTACGCGGAGCTGTTCGAGCCGCTCCCGCTCGGCGTTCCGGTCCCGGAGCCGGGCGATGCCGCCACCGGCACGGTCAGCACGTTGCTCGTGGCCGACCCGCCCGCGGCGTCGGTCGCCTGCACGCTGATCGTGATGTTGCCCGCCGTCGCGGGGATGACGGTGATCGAGGTTCCGTTGTCTCCGGCGAGCCGGGCGGCCCCCTCGTACCAGCTGAGCGAGACCGGGAACGTCCCGCCGAGCACGGTCACGGCGAACGTCGCAGGGGTTCCCACGACGAGCGCCGTGGTGTTGGTGGCCGCGAGGGAGAGGATGAGGGCGTTGTGGACCGGGACCGCCACACTCGAGGCGTTGACGACCGCGCCGGTCGCGTCCGCGACCGACACCTCGGCGGTCACCGAGTCCGCGGACCCAGTGGCAACGGCCACGGGACCGGTGCAGTTGCCCGGGGTCGGGAACTGTCCCGGGAAGGGTCCAGGTGCAGGCGTACGGGGCAGTCCCCCCAGAGATCGCCGCGGAGAACGTGAGGGGTCCGCCCGCGTCGGCGCCGGCCGACGACGGCACGACGCTGACGTTCAACGAGGGGTTGACCACGACCACCGCGGGAGCCGAGGTGACCACGTCCCCGGCGGTGTCCCGGAACGTCGCGACCGGGAAGCTGACGCCGGGCCCGGTCGGACGGCACGACACGACGGAGGAGGAGGTCGCGAGGCACCCGACCGGGAGGCCGGACCAGGCGAACGTGTAGACCCCGCTCCCCCCGTGCGCCAGGGCCGTCAGGGTGAACGTCCCGCCGACGTCGATCGGGTCCGGGGACGCGGTCGCCGTGCCGGCGAGCGGGAGGGGAGTGGCGACGAACTCGTCCTCGAGGATCGTCTCCGCGCCGTAGACGTTCGTCGGCACGTACACGGAGCCGACCATCAGGTGCGTGTAGCCGCTCGTTCCCGTCGGCCCGGCGACCGTCTCGGTCGTGTACTTGGGGGTCGCCGACTGGACGAATCCGACGGCGAGGATGGACGGGGAGGCGCCCGCCGAGGCGATCGTCTCCAGCGCCGTCCAGATCCCGTTGCCGCCGGTCACCTCGTTGTCGACCGAGTCGGTCGTGGAGGTCACCGGTCCGGATCGGCTCACGGAGGTGTCGGTCGTGGCCTCGGTCCACTGCTGCTGGACGTCGAGCATCGACGTCGTGCCGTTCCCGGTGACCGGGTACGACCCCCCGGTCGTGGAGGAGACGATGAACTGGGAGCCGAGGTTCGTCGCGATCCCGAACGCCCGGGTCGCGTTCGAGAACGCGGAGCCGTTCGCCCCGGTCGCGCTCGTCCGGTCGGTCATCGTCGAGCTCTGGCTCACGTTCTCCCACGACGTGCCGTTCGTCGCGGCGGTGAACGACACCACGGACTCCCGGAACGCTCCGGTGACCGAGGAGGACACGTCGACCGGTCCCGCGGTCGTGGTGAGCGTCGAATTGTACGCGAACGACGTGGCCGACGACTCGGTCGTTCCCGAGGTGGTCGGGGACGGGAAGGTCGCGGAGTTCCCGGTCAGCGTTGCCCCCTCGACCGTCGGGTCGGTCCAGACGAGGAGCGAGCCCTCGACGAGCCAGTCGGAGCTCGCGTCGCGATCCCCGATGCTCGCCCCGTAGGTGTGGGCGCCTTCGAGGGCGCCGAGCGCCCCGGTGAGGTTCACGTCGTACGGCCGGTCGCTCAGCGTGTAGGCGGCCGGGATCGGCCGCCACAGGAACAGGTCGACGCCCCCCGTGTTCACGTACGGGAACGGGTACACGGCGGCGAACGGCGAGCCGTCGAGCGTGAGGTCGACCGCCCGGGCGGGCGACGCGGCCGCCCACCAGAACTCGTCGGACTGGAACCCGTACGCCCACAGCTCCAGGGTCACGGCCGATGCGTTGGAGGGGACGGTGGCGTTCGCCGTGATCGTGGGCGAAGACGGTTTGACGAACTGCTCGGACCAGAGCGGGATCACGCGCGACGGTTCGCTCGGGAGGGGAGCCCCCGAGGGCGCCGGGTAGAACGACAGGGTGAGCGTCGTCTCGAAGTATCCCCCCAGCGTCGCCGCGCTCAGGATGAACGTGAAGTTCGCGCCGGGCTCGAGCAGGCTCTCGTACTCGGTGATGTTGTCCAGGACCGTCCAGGTGCCGTACTCCGGCGTCGTCCCGAAGAGGACCTGGGCGCCGCCGACGTACGCCCGGTACGATGAGTCGTAGACCGTGTTGACGGCGGTACCGGTGTAATTGAGGACGACCGAATCCCACGGTCCCCCCGCGGGCGTCCGGTTGACGTAGTCGCAGCAGCCCAGGCCGTTCGTGACGACCGACACCACGGTCGGGGTCGTGTCGGGGAGCGGGGGAGGCGGCGTCTCCTGGTACGCCGAGACCGGGACGGCGGCATCCGGGTCGTCGGCCGCGACGGTCAGGTTGTGCTGGAGGAGGCCCCGGAGCGGGTCGACCGATGGGATCGTCGCCGGTCGGGCCGCAACGGCCACCCCCCCGAGACGGGCCGGCGGGGGGAAGTTCCCGCGTGGGGCGCGCCGGCGAGGGCCGCCCCCGGCAAGGTCAGGATCGCGACGATCGCGAGCACGACGACCGGCCGCGGTGTCATCGTCGGGCCGAGCGCGGCGGCGTACTTAGACGTTGAGCGGGTCGTCGACGGCCCTCCGGGGGACGTTGCGCCGGGGTTCGCGTGACGGCCGTTACGCGGGAAGCCCCACCCGCTCCGAGGCAAGTTCCCAGAGCTTGCCGGCGACCGCCGCATCGTTCGACTCGCGGGACGACCGGACCGCCCGCGACCGGGCGAAGTACTCTCCGCTCGTCCCCTCCACCTGCGGCGACGTCGCCAGGTACACCGGCGTCACGGCGCCCCGCGCGGGGGAGATCCCGAAGACGAACGCCGCGAACCGGATGACCGCCGCGGTCGCGCCGCGATTGTTGTGGGCGAAGCGGCTGCGGACGAAGCCGGGATGGACGGCGTTCACCGCGATCCGGTCCGCGCTCCACCGGCGGGCGAGCTCGTGCGTGAGCAGGATGAGGGCGAGCTTCGAGCGTCCGTAGGTGCCGAACCCGGAGTAGGCCCCGCGGGCGCCCTCCAGGTCCTCGAGGTCGAGCGAGGCGCCGATGTGGGCCGCGGACGCGACGTTGACGACGCGGGCCGAACCGGCCGCATGGAGCGGGTCGTGGAGGAGCCGCGTGAGGAGGAACGGGGAGAGGACGTTGAGGGCGAGCGTCCGCTCCACCCCCTCGGCCGTGACCTCCCGGCGGGCGAAGTACGCGCCCGCATTGTTCACCAGGACGTCGAGCTTCGGGTGAGTCGAACTGAGCTCGGCGGCCAACCGCCGGACGTCGGCGAGGAGGGCGAGGTCGGCCATGTGGGTCGTGACCCGGGCCGCCCGGGGGCGTCCCCGCAGGGTCCGGGCGACCGAATCGAGCTTCGCGGGGTCGCGGCCGACGAGCGCGAGGGTCTCGACGCGGGAGACGAGCGCGTGCGCGGTCGCCTCCCCGATCCCCGAGGTCGCCCCCGTGATCACGACGGTCCGGGGGGCGAACGCCGCGGATGGCGAGCCAACGTTCGGGGTCGACAGGTCGCTCACGGGTTCCTGCCCGCTTCCGACGGCCCGTCAAGGGCTTTGCGGAGCGGTTCAGCGAGCCGGGGTCCCGTACGATGCCCCGGTGACGACGACCTTCACGGCCTCGTCGGGGCGTCCGGCGAGGGCGAACGCCTCGGGCAGGCGGGCGAGCGGCAGGGTGTGGGTCACGACCCCCGAGACGTCGAGACGACGCTCGACGAGGAGGGCGTGGACGTCGGCGATCTCCCGCTCGGTCGTCGCGTACGTCGGGACGATCCGGACGCCCCGGAGGTAGAGCTCCTGGAGGTCGGCTTCGAGCGGGCGCCCGGCCTCGGGGAGGCCGAAGAGGTTCATCGTCCCCGCCCGGCGGACGAGCCGGGTCGCGAGCGCGACCGCGGGCGGGGCGCCGGTCGCCGCGACCGCGAGGGCGACGCCGCGGCCCCCGGTCGCTTCCTGGAGGAGGCGGTCGACGGCGCCGGGGTCGCGCGGGTCGACGGCCGCGGAAAAGCCGGAACGGACCGCCGCCGCCCTCCGGAGCGGGGCGATCTCCGCCCCCGCCACCCACGAGGCACCCAGCGCCCGGGCGACGAGGCCGTAGAGGATCCCGACCGGACCGAGGCCCACGATGAACACCGTGTCGCCCGACCGGAACCCGACGCGTCGGAGGGCGGTGAGCGCGCAGGCCGCCGGCTCGAGGAGGGTGCCGGCGTCCCATCCGACCGCAGGGTCGAGCGGGAGCACGGCTCCCCGCGCGACGTTCTCCGCGGGGACCCGGAACCGGTCGGCGAACCCGCCCGGGTCGAGGTTCGTCCCGGCGTACTTCGGGCAGAACGTGAGGTCGCCGCGCTGGCAGACGTCGCACGTGAGGCACGGGACGTGGTGGTGGACGAACACCCGGTCCCGGGCCGGAGCCGCGGGACCCCGGAGCCCACCGACTCGATGACGCCGACCGGCTCGTGGCCGATCTTTCCGGCGGTCCGGTAGTTGCCCCGGAGCTTCTCGAGGTCGGTGCCGCAGACGCCGCACGCGGCGAGCTGGACGACGACCTCGCCGGGGCCGGCGACCGGGTCCGGCTCCTCCGCGACGACGACCGCCCCGCCGCTCAGTCGGCCGACGTTCATCCGCGGCGCCGCGCCGCCGAGATCGCGGCGTCGAGGATCTCGACCGCCTCGTCGACCTCTTCGCGCCGGACGATGAGCGGTGGGATGTACCGGATCGACGACTTGCCGCACGGGAGGAGCAGGAGCCCGCGGCGGTACGCCTCCTCCACCACGCGGTCCTTGAGGACCACGTTCGGGGTCTTGTCGGAGGCGGAGACGACGAACTCGGTCGCGACCATCAGCCCGAGCCCGCGGACGTCGCCAATCTCCTCGTGCTTCGTCTGCAGCTCCCGGAGCCGCCGCATCAGGTGCTCCCCCTGGATCCGGGAGTTCTCGAGGAGCTTCTCCCGCTCGATGACGTCGAGGGTCGCGAGCGCGCCGGCGACGGCGACGAGGTTGCCGCCGAACGTGTTCGAGTGGGCCCCCTGCTGCGGGTAGTCGAGGTCCTTCCGCGCGATCATCGCCCCGATCGGGAGCCCGCTGCCGAGCGCCTTCGCGGTCGTGACGATGTCCGGGACGACCCCGTGGTGCTCGATGGCGAACCACTTCCCGGTCCGGCCGAACCCGGCCTGGACCTCGTCGTCGATGAACAGGATCCCGTGCTCGTCGCAGATCGACTTGATCTCCTTGTGCCAGCCCGGCGGGGGGACGATGTACCCGCCCTCGCCCATCACCGGTTCGGAGATGAACGCCGCGACGTCGTCCGGAGGGATCGACGTCTCGAAGTAGAGCTCCTTCAGGATCTTCGCGCAGTACAGGTCGCAGCTGGGGTACGTGAGCTGGTAGGGGCAGCGGAAGCAGTTCGGCGCCGGGATGTGGTGACCCCCGCCGGTGAACGGCTGGAACCGGGCGCGCTGCGAGAGCTTCGACGCCGTCATCGTCAGCGAGCCCATCGTCCGGCCGTGGAACGCGCCGAGGAGCCCGACCGTGATCGGCCGCTGGCGGTGCCACCGCGCGAGCTTCAGCGCCGCCTCGACGCTCTCGGTCCCGCTGTTGGTGTAGAACACCTTCTTCGCGTGGGACCCCGGGACGATGGCGGTCAGTCGCTCGGCGAGCCGGACCTGACTCTCGTAGTAGAAGTCGGTCCCGGCGAAGTGCATCAGCTCCCCCGCCTGCTTCTGGATGGCCCGCACGACGTCCGGGTGGCAGTGCCCGGTGTTGACGACGCCGACCCCGCTCGTGAAGTCGAGGATCCGGTTCCCGTCCACGTCGGTGACCCAGACCCCGGAAGCGCTCGCCGCCGCGACGGGCGAGGTCTTCGTGCTCTTCATCAGATAGCGGGCGTCGCCCGCGACGATCTTCTTCGCCTTCGGACCCGGGATCGGCGTGACGATCCGGACCCCGCGGAGGGGGGAGGCCTCGTCGCGAGGTACCGCCGGTGGGACCGACGCCTTCGCGCTCGTAGCTGGCATAGCGACCCCTCGAACACGACCCGGACCAAAAGGCTTGGCGGCCCCGGGGAGCGCCCGCGACCTCTGGACCAACCGCCTTTAAGGTCGGAACGCCCGCTCGACGCGCCGAGATGGTTCCGGAGGAGCGAGGTCCCCGCCGCCGGGAGGCGTGGACTACGCTTCCGCTCGACGAGGTGGTCCCGGCCCGCGCGGTGCTCACCGAGCTCGCCCGTGGCTTCCTCCTGGTCCACGAGTCCGACCCGGACCACGCGCGTCGGTTCGCCCAGACGTTCCTGCGCGAGCACGCCGGCCCGACGCCTGAGGCTCGGGTCGCGCCGGCGGAACGCCTGGCATCGGTTCGGCGGGGCGTCTCGATGGCGTTGCGCGAACCCACCCGGCCCGCTCCGTTCGACCCGTAGGGGCCGGGGGCCGCGGGGGATCGTCTCGGTCTAGAGGATCGGGCGGACGATCGTCACGGTCACCTGGGTCGGCTCGCCGGCCACCCCCCCGAAGCTGCACGCGGTCGTCCCGCCGAGGGAGACGAACGTGTACGAGCCCGAGCTCCCGACCAGGGTGGCGCTCCCGTTGGTCGCAAGGAAGCAGGGGATGATCACGGTCTGCGGCTGGGGCGGCGAGCTCCAGGCGATCGTGACCCTCGATTCCCACGAGGAATTGAACTCGAGCCGCTCCCCGCACATCGGTCCGACGTTGGCGGTCCCCGCGCACGCGTTGGTGAGCGAGTAGCTCCGGCTGCTCGAGTTGACGGGGACGGTCGCGAGGACCACGAGCACCGCGACGACGGCGACGCCCGCACCGACCGAGGCCCAGACGATCCGCTTCGCCCGCCGGGACATCGGGGGGCTCGCCGGGGGCGCGTCCACGCTCCGGATTCCCGTTCCGGCTTCAAGAAACTTCGCTCGGAAACCCCGGAGTCGTCGGGATGGGTCTCGGGGTCCGAGGGCGCGGCCCGCGGTCCCGGGGTACCGGTCGCCGGGCGGAGGACTACCCGGCGCCGCGACGGACGGCGAGGTACGCGGCGAGGTCGTCCGGGAACGACCGCCGGGTGAGCCCGATCCGGACTCCCCTCGGAGTGCCGAAGAACGAGCCAGGGCAGACGAGGACGCTCGCGCGGAGCGCCCGGCGGGCGAGCCGGTCGCCGTCGAACCCCCGGTCGAACCACACGGGCGCCCCGAGAGGAGGGAGGTCCGGGAACGCCTCCCGGAGCACCGCCTCGTTCGCCCGGAGGATGGCGCGGGCCTCCCCGACCACCTTCGCGCGGTCGCGGAGGAGGGCGAGCGCCCCGGCCACCGAAGCCGGCGCCACCCGGTCGGTCGCGAGAGCGTGGTACCGGGCGAACTCATCGACCCCCTCGGGGGGCGCCACGACGAACCCCACCCGGAGGTCGTCCCCGCCGAACGCCTTCGTGAAGGTTCCCGTCACCCAGCGGCCGGGACGTCGTTCGCTCGCCGCCGACGGGCGTCCGGAGAACTCCCGGAACGTCTCGTCCAGCAGGACGGCCCGGCTCCGCCCCACGAGATCGTCGAGCTCGCCGGGCCCGACGGCGGTCCCGAGCGGGTTCCTGGGGGACGCCACGGCGGCGACCTCCGCCCGGTCCCCTGGCCCAACGATTCGGAACCCGGCGAGTTCGGCCGTGTCGGGGATCGGCGGATATTCCGGTGGGTCGATCCGCAGACGTGGTCCGCCGTTCCCGTCCGTTCGGACCGTCCGCGCGAGGTGGTGGAGGACGAGGGCGTTCCCCTCGGTCGCGCCGTGCGTGAGGAAGACCGCGGAGGCGGGCGCCCCGACCAGGCGGCCGAGGGTCGTCCGGAGCCGGTTCGGGTCGGGAGCCGGAAGGCGGCGGAGCGAGCGATCGTAGGTCCGGAGCGACCCCTTCATCCCGCTCTGGCCGAGGTTGTGGCGGACCCCGGCGTGGGAGTCGATCCATTCGCCGAGCGGGAACCCCATGGACCGGGGGCTAGGTCCTCGAGAACGAGAAAACCGTTCCCCCCGCCGTCGCGTGCACCGGCAGGTATTTCGCGCCGGGCCCCGAACGACCTCCGTGGCGTCGGTCGACGGCCCCCGTCCCGAGCGGGTGCTCCGGGATTCGGCTCGCTGGTTCTCCGAGGGGGCCGAGCTGAAACGGGTCGCCCGACGGGAACGGCGGTGCGCAGCGTGCTCGCAGGGGCTCGCGACGCGCCGGACCCCGTACTGTTCGCGGCTCTGCCAGTGGCGGTTCCAGGCCGGCTACTTCTGGGACGCCGCCCGGACGTACACGATCCACCGGGACCGGTTCACCTGCCGCGCCTGCGCCCGTCGGTTCCGGGTCGCGCAGCTCGAGGTCGACCACATCGTCGAGATCGCCCGGGGAGGGGCCCCGCTCGACCCCGCGAACCTCCAGACCCTCTGCAAAGGATGCCACCGGGCGAAGACCCTCGCGTTCCTTCGCGGTCGCGTTCGGGCGCGGACGTCGGCCCCTCCGGCGCCCCGGTCCGATGGCCGGGGGTCGTTCGATGTCGCCGAGTGGTTTCCCGCGTAGGGCGGGGACCACCGTCGGGGGCCGCGAGCGTTTTGTAGCAGTCCCGAGCTATTCGAACGTCGACCGTGGCCGACGGAACTCCGGAGAAACTCCCCGGCGCCGCCGCGGCACCCTCCCCATCCGCGGACCCGACCGCGGAGCTCTCCGTCGCGGACCTCGAGGCGCTTCTCCCCCGCCCGACCGGCCAGAAGGAGATGTGGACCGCCGTGGCGATCGTCTGCCTGATCGTGGCGGTCGCCCTCACCTTCGGCTCCTACGCCGGCTGGTTCGCCCCTCCCAAGCCGTCGCTCGCCCCGCCGTGCCCGACCGCCCTCGCGATCAACGGGGCCGGGTCGGCGTCGGTCGCCCCGGTCGTGGCCGCCTGGGAGAACTCCCTCGGTGCGTCGACGGGGTGCTACCAGATCGGCTTCAACGATTCGGGGAGCGCGACCGGGGTCGCCGGACTCCTGTCCCGGAGCGTCGACTACCTCGCGACCGATGCTCCGCTGAACGCGACCCAGTTCGCCGCCACTCCCGACCCCGTCGTCACGCTCCCGGTCGCCCTGGTGGGGATCGCCATCGCCTACGATGTCCCCGGCGTGGGACCGGGGCTCCACCTCGACGGGCCGGTGCTGGCCGGCATCTACCTCGGCACGATCGTCCGGTGGAACGACCCGGCGATCGCGGCCTTGAACCCCGGGGTTTCACTCCCGGGGAACTCCATCGTTCCCGTCCATCTGAGCGACCCGGGCGGGACGACCCGCATCTTCTCCGAGTACCTCGCGGCCCAGAACGCCACGTGGAACTCGACCACCGCGGGGGGAGCGAGCCCCCAGTGGCCGGTCGGCATCGCCGTCGGCTCGGACTTGGCTCTCGCCACCTCCGTCGGCACGGCGGCCGGGGAGGTCGGTTACGCGGCGTGGGGGGCGACGGTCAACGCCGGCGACACGGTCGCCGCGCTCCCGGCCGAGAGCGGCGGGTACGTCACCCCGAGCGCGGCGAGCATCTCCGCCGCGACCCCGACGCCTTCGAGCCTTCCCGCGGGGAACGCGAGCTGGGCGGGGGTCTCCCTGCTCGACCAGGCCGCCGCGGGGGCGTACCCGGTGACGGCATTCTCCTACCTGATCACCTACATGGACCTCGGGGCCGCGTTCGGGACGAACTTCAGCTACAGCGCGGCCGACTGGCTCGCGTTCTTCTTCATCTGGGCGTCCCTCCACGGAATGAACGCGACGACCCCGCTGTCGTTCGTCCCCCTGACGGGACTCCAGTCGACCGCCGATATCCAGACGCTCGAGCTGATGAATTACAACGGGGTCCACCTGACATCCGACATCGACAAGGACCACGACCCCGGCGGGACGTACAGACCCGTACTTCCTCCCGCGGGCCTCGTGAAACCCGACCTGCTCGGGCCCCCGGACCCCGTCCGGCCGGGGGAATGCCGGCCGTCGGCCCCGGAGAGCGCCGGCGCCGCGAGCACGTATATATACGTCATGGCGGAATCTCTCCGTAGGGGAGCCCGGCCGACGGGCTTCCGGTGCGAGGGAGCGGGTACGGGAGCTGCGGTGGCCATCGGCCCGACCCTGGCCGTTTCGGTCGCGCTCGTCGTGGCGCTGACCGCCGGGACGTCCGCGGCCGTCTACTGGGCGCGGGCCCGGGGCCCGTTCCGCGGGTCGTTCGCGCGCGGCGCGCTCCTGACGGCCCTGCTCGCCGCGGCCGCGCTCGCGGCGGCGTGGCTGACGGCGGCGGCGACCGGCGCGCTCCCCGCGGGCAGCCGGCTCGAGGCGCTCGCCGACGTCGTGGCGTCGCCGTACTTCCTCTTCCCGCTCGCGGGCGAGATGGCGGTCCTCTCCGTCCTGTCGTTCCGCTCGCTCGCGTCGGAATGGAGGACCCTCCTCCTGCTCCCCCCGGGGATCGTGGTCCTCTCGGCGCTCGCCGTCGGATGGCCGGCGGAGACGACCTTCGCGGTCCTCGCCGCGAGCCTCCTCATCGTCGTCCAGTTCACCTACCTGATGCTGTTCATGTACCGGAACAAGCAGCTCTACGTTCCGGTCGCCGCGTACATGGTCCGGCTCGCGGCGGCGGGCGCGGTCGTCGGGCTCGGTCTCCTCCTCTGGGTGGCGTGGCACTCGCCGGTCGTCGTCGGCGTCGCGGCGGTCGCCGAGATGCTCGTCTTCCTCTCGGTCGCCGTCGAGCCGCCCGCGCTCCGCGACGAGGAGCGGTTCTCCTGGTTGATGCGTCCGTTCTGGGCGTTCCAGATGCTCTGCGCGATCTTCCTCGCGGAGCTGTTCCTCGGAGCGGCGCTCGACATCGCGATCTATGGCCCGGTGTACATGGCCCAGTTCCCATGGACGACGGTCGTCGGCGTCCCCCTGACGGCGGCGCTCACGAACGCCCTCTGGGACGGCCTCTGGTTCGTCGCGGGGACCGCGGTCTCCGCCTGGTTCCTGATCCTCATGGGCCTCGAGATGGCGGCTCTCGTCGTCCTGAAGATCCGCGAGACCCGGGAGAAGGAGCAGCGGTGGCGGCTCGGCCTCATGGTCGCGGTCTACGCGATCGCCGTGGTCTACATCCCGAGCTTCTGGACGAAGACCCCGCTCGTCAGCAACTCGGTCATCGCGAGCATCCCGGTGATCGGCTGGGGAATGGGGATCCGGACGGGAGGACCGTTCGCCCCGACCGTCCTCGGCGCGATCATCCTGATGTACGCCTCGGTCGGCGTCCTCACCGTCCTGTTCGGTCGCCGGGCGCTCTGCTCGGTGATGTGCGGGGCCGCGTTGATGTACCAGTCGGCCACGATCAGCGAGATGCGGACGTTCAACCGGACGTCCCGGATCGGCCGCCTCTTCCTCGGCAGCAACTTCTCGACTGCGTACGCCGTCGCCTCCGGGGTCGCGCTCGTCTCGCTCTTCGGGACATCGTTCCTCCCGTACCTGCACCTCCTCCCCGGCGTCCAGCTCTCCGCCACCAGCTACGAGGCCGCCACGCTCCCGTTCGAGCTCTACTTCGGGGCCCTCTGGTTCGTGATGTTCGTCTCGATCCCGTACGTCGGGAACTACAACTGCGTCACGACAGGGTTCTGCCACTGGGGGTCGTTCGCGCAGCTGTTCAGCAAGGCGACGTTCTTCAAGCTCCGCGTCAAGGACAAGACGATCTGCCAGACGTGCACGACCGTCGACTGCGCGAAGGCGTGCCCGATCGGGCTCATCGACATGCCGATGCACTTCCGGACGAAGGGGGAGTTCCGCAGCGCGAAGTGTTGCGGGGTCGGGGATTGCATCCCCGCCTGCCCGTACGGGAACATGTACATGTCCGACGTCCGGCACTGGCTGCGCGGGCGGTTCTCCGACCCGCTCCACCCCCCGGTCGAGACCCGGCTCCCGATGGTGGCCGCCCGGCGATCCGTAGCGCCCGGCGCCACCGCCGGCGCATCGGGGTCCTCGGCCGGTCCGACGCTCTCCCACTAACGCCCAAGGGATTCGCGGGCGCCGTCCCGCGATGTGCTGCCGAGGCGGACGCCGCCGAGGAGCGGCCCACGATTACCGACGTCGGGACCCTTTCGGTCCGGAGTTGCCGTCGGCAAGCCCGGAGTCGAGGAGGAGCTGGAGGAGGTGCTCGTGCTTCTTCTCGTCGGACTCCATGCTGTCCCAAAGGATCCGCATCATCCCTCCGAGCTCCGGCCCGAGGTCGACCTCGCTCGTCTCCTCGGCTTCGTGCTCGCGCCGGATGAGCTGCTCGACGTCGCGCCGGGTGATTCCGGTGGGGGCGCTCGACGAGACGCCCCGGTCAAGGTACGCCGCGAGCGACGCCACGATCTCGGCGTGCCGGAGGCTGTCGGAGGCGATCTGCCGGAACAACGCCCGGGTGAGCTCGTCGCGGGAACGCTGGGCGAGCCGCATGCACTCGGCGACCGCGTTCTGCTCCCCGCGGATCCGGTCCCGGAGCCACGCGGGGACCTTCCGCTGGAGCTCGGGTCGCAACCCGGGGGTCCGCTGCCCCGGGGCGACCGGCGACCGGTTCGCGAACCGCTCGCCCAGCGCGATCGCGGCCTCGAGGACGACCCGGGTGCTCACCGCGCCGGCCATCAGCTGCTGGGCCGCCTGACGGGCGATCCGGCGCGCCTCGTCGTCCCCGAGGTAGGTGGAGAGGGTCGGACCGAGCCGCTTCCCCGAGAGATACTGGGAGACCGACGAGGGTACGATCCCCAGGAGGATCGCCGTCTGGCGCTCCGGGAGCCCGAATCCCTCGACGAGCTCGCGGGCCACGAGCGCCTGCATCACCTGCACCGAGACGACGGGCGACGGCAGCGGGTCGGGCACGGGCCGGACACGGGCGCGGAGGCTACATAGCCCCTCGCGCGCCGGCGGTTGGCGGGACGACCTCCCGGGCGGTCCGACCCCGGACGCGGGGAAGAACCACTAGAGCGCGTTCACCGCGAACCCGATCGCGAACCCGACCATCACGCCGAGGTAGACGATCTGGTTCCGTCGGACCGACGCCTCGCGGGACTCGAGGGGCCGGAACGCGACCCTCAGCATCGGCAGGATCACGTACGTGATGGCGCCGATCGCGAGGGCGTCGAAGATCACGAGGAACAGGTCGTTGCTCCAGTGGTACCCGATCGCGCCGCCGAGGAGGGTCGGGAGCCCCCCGACCAGGAACAGTCCGACCATCATCGAGACGTCCCGCCGGGCGTTGGTCCCGAGGAACGGCGAGGCGATGGGGAACCCCTCGGTGACGTTCTGCAGGAAGAACCCGACGAAGACGACGGCGAGGATCCCGATCGCGCCGGCGGTCCAGTTGACCCCGAAGACGAGCCCCTCGGTCAGGTTCTGGAGGCCGATCCCGAGCGCGATGATCAGTGCCGTCCGCCGGGGACCCGGTCCGCGGCCACCCCGGTGTCGTTGCCGACGCCCACGACCGGCGAGCGCGGCAGGTTGTCGACGACGTAGAGCCCGAGGAACGCGACAACGAACGCGACCGCGAAGGCGACCGAGTAGCCGAGGTTCGCGACGTACCCGTTCGGGTAGAGGATTGGGGAGACGTCGGAGAAGACGTCGGCGAGGAGGAACACCAGAATCCCGATCGCTGCCGCGTTGAGGCCGATGGCCCATCGGCCCTGGGCCCGCTTGCTGTAGACGATGGGAAGGGAGAGGAAGATCGACAGGCCCATCGCGGCGGTCAACGCCATGAAGATCCAGAAGTCGCCCATCGTCGGTTCGGACGAGGTGGGAGCGCGGCACGATTTAACTGTTTCGTCAGTGAATTCTGCAGGAGTACAAATCACGGAGTGAATTTCGGACTCCCGGCTCCGCCGGTGCCGCCCCACCGCTTACCGGGGGTCCGATTCGGGCGTCTGCCACGGATTGGCTCGAGCGGCCGTCGTCCGAACGTCTCCGAGGCGGTGGGTCCGGTGCCAGCAAACCGTCAAGAGGAGTCGCGGTCGTCCTCTCACCGCCCGGCGCCTCCGGGAATCGCTATGGGACTGCCGAAACCGTCGCTGGAGGAATTGCTCCACCCGGCCGCCTCAGGGCCCCACGGGTCCTCCGAGAAGGTGCGGGTCGTGGCCGTCGCCGACCTTCCCACCCGGTTCGGGGAGTTCGAGGTCGTTTCGTTCCGGACCCCGGGCGACGGCAAGGACCACGCCGCGCTCGTCCTCGGGGACATCGGCGGGAAGGAGAACGTCCCGGTGCGCCTCCACTCCGAGTGCCTGACCGGCGACGTGTTCGCCTCCCTCCGCTGCGACTGCCGCGAGCAGCTCGAACTCGCGATCGAGGAGATCCTCGCCCGGGGCTCCGGGGCGCTCCTCTACCTCCGGCAGGAAGGGCGCGGGATCGGCCTCGAGAACAAGATCAAGGCGTACCGGCTCCAGGAGCTCGGCCTCGACACGATCGAGGCGAACGAGGCGCTCGGGTTCCGGGCCGACGAGCGGGACTACCTCGTCGCCGCCGAGATGCTCCGGGCCCTCGACGTCCGTTCGATCCTCCTCATGTCGAACAACCCGGCGAAGATCAACGACCTCCAGGCCCACGGGGTCCGGATCGCCGGTCGGATCCCCCTCGAGGTCTCCCCGAACCCGCACAACGCGAAGTACCTGGAGACGAAGCGGGTCCGCGCCGGCCACCTGCTGAAGGAGCCCCCCTGGCCCCCGATGCGGGAACAGATCGACTGCCTGCACTCCTCCACCGGACCCTCCGAGGGCTGACCCGGAGCCCGCACGGGCCCCCGTCGGGAACGCTCCCGTGGCCCCTGAGCCAACCCCGCCCGACCCCCGGATCGGGGTCGTGGCGGGCGTGTTCGCGCCAAACGCCCCGAACCTGATCGACCCGACGGTCCTCGGCGTCGGCGGGGAAGCGACGGTCCAGGCCCTCCGGGGCCTCGACCTCGAACGGAAGGTCCGGCCGGACGCGATCGTCGTCGCCTCGCCGCACTGGGTCTCCCGAACCTCGTTCCTGGTCGATGTGTCGCCCCGGCCGAGGTTCATCGAGGACTTCTCCGGATTTCCGCCGGCGATGTACGGCCACCGGTACGAGCCACCCGGGGACCCGGTACTTGCCCGGGCCCTCCTCGCGGCCGGTCGGTCGGCCGGGGTACCGGTCGCCGAGAGCGAGGAGTGGGGGCTCGACCACGGGGCGTGGACCGCCCTCGCGGCCCTCGTCCCGTCGGCGCGCGTCCCGGTCGTCGCGCTCTGGTACTCGCTGGCGTCGCCCGAGGACCATCTGCGGTGGGGTCGCGCGGTCGCCGCGGGGGCCGCCGCCGCGGGCCGCGCGGTCGCGTTCGTCGCCACCGGCCAGATCCTCCACAATTTCGCGAAGTTTTCGTTCGGACCGGACGCGGCCCGGTGGCCCGAGGGCGAGGCGATCGAATCGGAGGTCCTCGCCCGGATGCTCGCGCTGGACGTCGACGGGATCGTCCGGTTCGACCGGGCCAAATGGCGGGAGGCGCAGCCGGAAGGGGGACTCGGGCCGTACTTCGTCCTCGCCGGGGCGCTCGGGGACCGGTTCGCGCCGCGGCTCGTCAGCAACGAGCGGTGCTTCGGGAGCGCCGGGATGACGGTCGTCGAATACCTGCCAAGGGCCGCGCGCGGGTGACCCGCGGGCGCCCGGTGACCGCTCCCGGTCGTTCCGGCGGATACGTCACCTCGAACGGAATAACCATGTGGAAGGGTGCGCTCCCGGTTCGGGAGGGTCGGACATGGGGCTGGACGAGGTCATCGGGGTCGGCGTGTTCGCGGTCGCGCTCGTCGTGTTCGCCTGGTCGGCGCTCCTGACGCTCCGGTTCCGTTCGGACGGGTCGCTCCTCGAGGCGATGGCGCAGGTCACCTTCCTCCCGGAGAAGCGACGGACCTACCTCCTGCTCCTCGCCATCGAGGGGAACCTGATCCTCGACGCCGGCCTCGTCTGGGGGCTCGGCGTCGCCGGGGTCCTCCCGGCCTGGTTCGTCGAGCCGCTCCTCGGTCTTTTCCTTGCCGGAGCCGCCGCCTCCGTCGGGGCGGTCACGTGGCTCGGACTGCGGCCCCGCCGGCTCTCCGAGGGGGAACGGGTGGCCCTCCGGACGAACGCCCCCGCGATGCTCAACAGCCTCGCGTTCGCGGCGTACGCCGCGGCCGACGGGGACGAGCCGGCCCCGTAGTCGGACCGGGTCGCGGCGCTAGTTCGCCGGTTCCTCGGGCTCGGCCCACTCGTCGGGGGCCTTCGGCGGGGGGGGCGTCGCGGGGCGGCGCCGGAGGACGACGACCAGGGCCACGACGACGAGGAGCGCCACGAGCCCGACGACCAGGAGGTCGAAGGTGGTGGCCGGCAGGCCCGCGATCGTGTTCGACGTCTTCGCCGTGACGTTCACGTACGCTTGCGCGCTCGTCGTCTCGCCGAGCGAGTCGTGGACCGTGACGGTCACGATGAAACTACCGGTGGCCGTCGGAGTGCAGGGGAGGGAGTTCGTGTTCCCGGTCGCGCATCCCGTCGGGAGTCCCCGGTAGGAGTACCGAGTAGACCGAGCTCCCGTTCGTCGCGTTGGTCACGATCTGGACGGTGCTCCCGATCGTGGTCGGATTGGTGCTCGGACCGAACGAGGAGATCGAGGGGTCGGGGTGGACCACGACCGACCCTTTGGACATCGAGGTCAGCCCGAGCGCGTCGGTGACCGTCACGGTCACGGTGTACGTTCCGGCCGTGCGCGGGACGCACGTGGTCGCGTTCGAGGTCGCGACGGCCGCGCACCCTTGTGGGAGCCCGACGAAGTCGTAGCTGTAGGGGGTGGTGCCCCCGACGGGGGCGGCCGAGAACGTCACGTTCTGGCCAAGGTCGATCGCCGCGGGGCTCGTCGTGACCTCCTCGAGCGAGACCGGGGCCCGGACCGTGAACGAGAAGTTCTCGAAGACGGAGAACCCCGTGGTGTCGGTCACCTCGGCCTCGACGGTGAACGTACCCGTCTCGGTCGGGGTGCACGAGTTCGCCGGGCTATTCGCGAGGCTGCACCCGGTCGGTTCCCCGGAGTACTGGAACGTGTCGGCGCCGGTGCCGCCGGTGACGTTCGCCCACAGGTGGACCGGAGTGCCGACGTCGACCGCCGCGGGCGAGGCGTTTCCGGAGGTGAACATCGGGTCGGCGGCGACGGTCACAAGAACGGAGGTGTTCGCCGCCCACCCGTCGGCATCGGTCGCGACGAGCCCGATCAGGCCGTTCGACGCACCGGTGGGGGTACACGTGACCGAGGAGGCGTTCACCGACGGGCAGCCGGGGGGCAGGTCGATCCAATCGTAGGTGACCGGAGCAGTCCCGCCGGCAAGGATGCTCGTGATGTGGAGCGATTCGCCGACGTCGAGGAGGGAAGGGAGCGCGGTGATCCCCGTGAAGTCGGGGCGGGCGTTGACCGATACGGTCACGCTCGCCGTCACGTACTCCCGAACGGCGTCGGTCACGTTGACGGTGACGAGGGTCGCGGGTCCGGCCGCCGTTGGGGTACAGTTCAGTACGGCCCGATTCACCGAGGAGCAACCGCCGGTAGCCCCGTGTACCGGTAGCTGAGGGGCGCGGTCCCGCCGCTGACGTTGGTCGAGAACGTGACGACTGAGCCGACCGTGACCTGGGCGGCGGAGTGGACGAACGAGGAGACCACCGGGTCGGGGTTCACGACGAGCGTCGTGTTCTCCAGGCTCAGGACTCCGCCGGAGTCGTTCAGGGTCACGTTGACCGGGAACGAGCCGGACGCCGACGGCGTGCAGTTCAGGACGGAGACGTTCGCCGGGAGGCAGCCCGGGGGGAGCGTGGTGTAGTTGTACGAGACGTACCCGCGGTGGGCGATCGGGGTCGCGTTGATCGCCGCCGTCTGCCCGAGGTCGATCGCTCCCGGAGCGACCGTCACCTGCCCGAGGATCGACGGACCGAGCGCCCACGTCTCGTTCGTAAACGTGGCGTTCGCGGCCCACTCGCCGCCATACATCAGGACGTACCCGTCGACCGGGTCGTACGCCATCATCGAATACGCGATCGCGGCGGGAGAATGGCCGAGCGAGCTCGTGAGCGAGGTCCAGTTGCCGTTCGTGAAGTTCCACGTGTCCGCGTACTCCGTGGTGCTCGTCTCCGCCTCGCCTCCGAACAGCACGACCGTTCGGGCAACGGGCGAGTACGTCGCGGCGTAGTAGACCCGCGACGACGGATGGGTCGTCGGGGAGAGGCTCGTCCAGGTCAGGTTATGGTACTCCCAGGTCGTCCCGTCCGGACAGGCGGTGGTGCACCCGCCGAACAGGACGGAGTAGTTGTCCACGGGGTCGTAGACCATCGTCGCCCGGTACCGACCGGGGGGCTCCCCGTGACGTTCAGCTTCGTCCAGTCCCCGTGCAGGAACTCCCAGGTGTCGGAATAGACGGTCGTCCCGGCGAGGTCCGTCCCCCCGAACATGACGACGTACCCGTCCCCGGCATCGTACGTCATCGACTGCCGCCAGCGGCCATCGGGCGTCTGGTTCGTGGTTCCGGTAATGTTCGTCCAGGTTCCGTGGACGAACGTCCACGTGTCGTTCAACACCGCCAGCGTGGTCGAGCCGCCGAACATGACCGCGTACCCGTCGGCCGCGTCCCAGGCGATGCTCGCGACGTACCGTCCGGGGGGACCGCTGACACTGAGCTCGGTCCACTGGTTGTGGGAGAAGGTCCAGGTGTCGGTGAAGAGGCCCGCCCCGCTGTCGCCACCGAACAGGAGGACGTACTGGTCCACCGGGTCGTAGACCATGACGCCCAGATACCGGGCGGGCGGGGCCGGGCCAACGGCGCCGGTGAGGTAGGTCCAGGTCTTCGGATTGACCCCGGCCACCGACGGCCGCGCCGCCGGGCGGGCCGGTGCGGCGGACGGGCAGGGCGTCCCGAGAAGACGGGACGCCTCACAGGTGAGGTTGGCCGAGGACTCGAGCACCGGGCCGGTGCCGGCCGCCCCCGAGGTGAGCTGGACGGAGCTGTGGTCGGAGGTCAGGCCGGTCCCGGCGGACCGGCACCGCCCCGGTCGGAAGGAGAAACAGGAGGGCGACCGCGACGGGAAACGCCGCGTGGAGGACAATTCGGGAACTCTTCGTCGAGCGTCCGGGTCGGAGGCGCGCCGCGGCCACTTGCGGGGGAAACGGTCTGGCGGTCATCTAACTTTGCTTTGGCTCTCGTCGTGGTCCCCGGCGGGCTCGACGGGACAATTCCCGGGGGTGCCGTTCGGGCTCGCCCTCTGCGCCCCCCCCGAGGGGCGTCCCCCCGTGGTCGCCCTAGGGGGCCCGACCCCATCGCGGGGTCCGGGCCGGCTCGGTGGTCAGATTGCGAGGACCGTCTTGCCGCGGAGCTTCCCCTGCCGGCTCGCCTCGAGGACGTCGGGGGCCGAGTCGAGCGGAACCTTCTGCTCGACCGGGATCCGAAGCAGCCCCTTCGAGTACTCCGCGGAGAGACGGTCGAGGAGCTCCGTCTTCGGCTGGAGTCGGATGTTGAAGGCGCGGAGCCCCCGGGCGCTCGCGATCTCTTCGGTCGCGGCGCCGACGGTCGAGGCGATCGCACCTCCCGGCCGCACGAGCCCGAGGTTCGCCTCGAACTCGGCCCCGCGATGGGTCAGGTCGAGGAGCGCGTCCACCCCGTCCGGATACCCGCCCTTGACGTTGTCCAGAAACGTCATCGCGGTGGCGTCGTAGAACCGGGTCGCTCCGAGCTTGTGGAGGTAGTCCTGGTTCGGTCCCCGGGACGCGGCGATGGTGTGGATCCCCTGGTTCGCCGCGAGCTGGACGGCGAACGACCCAACCCCCCCCGAGGCGCCGAGGATGAGGAGCGTCTGGCGCTTCGTGAGCCCGAGCTCGTCGAGCGCCTGCAGGGCGGTCATCCCCGGCGTCGGGATCGCGGCCGCCGGGTCGTTGTAGAGCCCCCGGGGCCGGAGGGCGATCGCGATCGACTCGGGCACGGTCACGTACTCCGCGTAGGTTCCTACCCCCACGGGGGAGTGCAGGAACTGGCCGAACACCCCGTCGTTCACCTTGAGGCGGGTCACGCCGGGACCGACCTCGTCGACCGCCCCGGCGCCGTCGACGCCGACGATGAGGGGGAAGACGTGGGGCCGCTCCCCGTCGTAGATTCCGTCCAGGATCTTCCAGTCGAGCGGGTTGACGCCAGCGGCCCCCAGGTGGACGAGCACCTCGCCCTCGCCGGGAACCGGCTTGGGGAGGTCCATCCGCTCCGGCGTGTCGCCGAACTTCCGAATCGCGATCGCCCGCATCGGAGGAGGCTAGCCTCGGGCTCCCATGAAGGGTCGGGTCGCGGAGGGCGCCATCCACCGGCGAGGGTCCGCCGGGGGATGGGTCGGTTCCGAGAACGTACCGAGCCCGGGGCTAGGGGGCGCCCGGGCCGCGTCCGATGTCGTCCATGATCTGGTTGTATTGTTCGCGGGTGATCTCGCCCCGCGCGTACCGCATCCGCGCGACCATCGCCGGCCGGTTCGGACCGTACCCCGAGGAAGAGCGTGAACGATACCGACCACCGGAACGGCCCATCCGGGTCCCCCAGAACGCCACCCGCACGATGAAGAACACGACGATGAGCAGGAAGAACAGGAAAAAGGCGCCGCCGAACAGGCCGAAGCGGTACGGGTACGCCGGGGCGGGGAGGCCGAACGAGGCCGGGTAGAGGACCACGAGAAGGATGAGAGAGGCCACGACGATGAACACGGCCGCGATCGCGATCGCGAACCAGCGTACGCCCGAGCGACGGGGTCCGGGCCCGACTCCGGGCGGTCGATAGTAGGGCCCCGAGTCGTTCACGTCCGACCGATGGGTGGAACGCGGGGTCCCGGGATAAGAACGCTGCCTCGGAGGTTGTATCCCGGGGCCGTTCGCCCGACGACGCCGGGAGGGGGCCGCTCGGGGCTCCCTCCTCGCCCCGACTCCGGTCGTCGCAGGAGAGGCCGGCGAAGGAGTTCGGGGCCGCGTGGCCGGCGATGCTCATGCACGCGCGGAGGCGCGGCGGACCCTCCGTCCGGGTTTCCTGGAATGACGGACTCCGCCCTGGGCCAAGGCCCGGCGAATCTCCGTGAGGTCCTTCGCCACGATCTCCCAGACCTCGTCGGAGAGGATTCGGCCGTACGGGTGGATCGCGAGGTCCCGGAATCGTGCCATCGCCCTCCAGGGCACGTCCGGGAATTTCTTCCGTGTTTCCGGGCCGACATTCTTCGCGGCCTCACCGATCACTTCGAGATTTCGGATGACCGCATCCTGGATCAGCTCGGATCTCAGGAACGCCTCCCGTCCCCCGACCGTCGCCCGAACGATCCGATCGACCCGTTCGAGCACATCGGCGATTCGGGATTCGTCGCTCAGAGGCGGATCGCCTCGAAGAGGACCTGGGGCCGGACGTACCAATGGAGCGCCTCTTCGGGAACGACATCGACCCTCCTGCCGAGGATCGCCTCCAGGTCCTCCGTCAGGGCCGCCCGGTCGAGCAAACTCGTGTCCCGGACCCGGTCCACCAGGAGGTCGACATCGCTTTCCGAGGTCGCTTCCGAGCGGCGGACCGAGCCGAAGACTCGGACGTGGCCGAACCCTCGTTGCCGAACGGCGTGGAGCAGGGCCTCCCGCCGCGGGGTGAGTACCTCCGCAATGCCCATCCGGTATCCCCGTCGGATGGCGCGGAGAACCGGAACGTCCCAGAATCGGGACTTGCAGCGCGGACACATCGTCGGGACGTGGGATCGCACCGGGCGCCAGACGTAGGCGCACCGGAAGCAGCCGTACAATCCTCCCGGAAGCGCGGCCATACCGGCCAGGAGCCTAAGTGAGGTAAACACGTTTACCTGGCAATCCGTGGGGGAGGAGCCGCGGTGGGGCTTCCCAACCCGATTTGAACTCGACCGGCTTGCTCTTCACGACCGGTCATGGTAGGGAAGATCCTGGGGTGCGTCGACCCGTCGGCGGCGGGACAGCGCGCGTGCGCGGCGGCGATCGAGATGGCCGTCCGGTTCGGGCAGGGGCTTGTCCTCGCCACCGTCCTCAGCGGCACCGACAAGGGCACGCACCCCGACCTCGACCGCCTGGTCCCGATCGAGTCCGATGGCCGCTCGATCCAGGGCGTCCTCGAGGACGCGCAGGCCGAGGCGCTCCGGAAGGGGGTTCCGTCCGTCGAGATCGTTTACTTGCGGGGCGACCCCCTGGACGCGATCCTGGCGTACCTCGAGCAGGCGCCCCCCGAGCTCGTGGTGGTGGGAATCCGGGGTCGGTCGCGGGGAAGTCGCCTCTTGCTCGGGAGCGTGTCGAGCCGACTCGTCTCCGAGGCCCCCTGCCCGGTGCTGGTGGTCCGAACGGTGCGGAAAGGGACCCCCAAACCGGCGTAGGCTGTCCATGGACGCGTCGACGACCCCGCTCGACGCCAAGCTCGGTCTGCGAGAGGGACTTCGCATCTGACTGATCCGACTCCCGTCGGAGGTGCGGCACCAGCTCGCGCCCGCGCTCGAGCGGTGCCTCGAGGCGCGCACCGGCGCGACGTCGGTCGATCTCGCTCTCGTGTTCGCCCGGTCGCGGGCCGAACTCCGGCGGGAGGTCGAGCGGGTCGAGCGTACCCTCGGGCCGGACGGGGCCTGCTGGGCCTGCTGGCCGAAGCCGAGCTCGGGGGTCGTCACCGACCTCTCGGACAACGTCGTTCGGGAGGTGGGCCTCGCGACGGGGCTCGTGGACGTGAAGGTCGCCGCGATCTCGACCACGTGGTCGGGGCTGAAATTCGTCCGCCGCCGGGTCGACCGGAACCCCCCGAGCCGGTCGTAAGCTACGCCACGGGGACCGCGGGTTCGGAAGGAGCCGCCCGCCGGCCGCTATCCCACGGTGGTCCCGGCACGGGCGAGTTGGTTGATCTCCCGGGTCCCGAGAGGGTGCGCGGGCGCGCCGACCGCGGCGACGCGGATCATCGCGCGTCCGACCGACTCGGTCGTCGTGAGGGAATCGGGGGAGACGGCCTTCACGATCCAGACGATCGGGAGGAGGACGGCGTAGAGGACCCGGTACACCTTCGACCGGGACCGGATCCCGCGCCCGGCCTGGATGACTCCCGGCCGGAACATGTAGGCCGCCCGGAACGGCATGCGGAGGAGCGCGTTCTCCGTCTGCCCCTTCACGCGGGCCCACATGCTGCGGCCGTGCTCGCTCGTATCGGTTCCGGCTCCCGAGACGTAGACGAACGTCATCCCCGGGTTCAGTCGGGCGAGGTTCTGGGCGACGGCAACGGTGAGGTCGTACGTCACTCGACGGTAGGTTTCCTCCGACATTCCGGCGGAGGAAACCCCGAGGCAGAAGAACGCCGCATCGAACCCTCGGGTTTGGTCGTCGAGCCCGGTCCAATCGGTGAGGTCGGTCCGCACGACCTCCCGCAGCCTTGGGTCGTGTTGACCGGTCGCACTCCGTCCGACCGAGAGGACCTCCGCGACGGTCGGGTCGCGGAGGCACTCCCGAAGGACGCCCTGCCCGACCATCCCCGTGGCCCCGAACAGGAGGACCTTCATCGCGCGTGATTACCAGCGCAGGCCCAAGAACGCATCGGGCGACCGAGGGGCACGCGGACGGGACGGATTCGGACCCCCCGAGGGGAGCGAGGTCGGGTTCGAATCCACGGGAAAGGCCGTCGGCGGGCGGCCGGCTCACGGGGTGCGCATTGGCCTCGACGGGGGACGTCTCGGGGGGAGGGATCTCCGACCCTGCCGGGTCGGAGGGACCGACGTCGTCTTCTCCGGACCCCCGGTCCCGGGGGAGCGGTCGAGTCGTCGTCCGAAAAGGACCTCGCCCGCGATGATCCGCATCCGGGTGCGGAGTCCCCACGCCCCGAGTCCTCCCTCCCTCCATCCGAGCTCCCGACGGGCCACCCGACGGAAGCCCCGGGAGCGGAGGAGCCCCGCCGACGCCCGATTCGTCGCGACCGAATACGCCACGGAGGCCGTTCCCCGTCGGAACCGCCCCACGGCATCGTCGAGCAGGCGGGCCCCGACGCCGCGCCGCCGGGACGCTCTCCCGACGAAGATGTAGGAGACGTAGCCGACCTCGGGGAGGAGGTTCTCGATCAGGCTGACGCCGACGATGTCGCGGCCGACCTTCGCGCCCCGGACGGTCGCGATCTCTCGCAGGGTCCGCTTGGCGTGCCAGCGATAAACGCCGGTGAACGACTCCTTCAGGATCGGGATCGCGTGCTCCCGGGCACGGCCGTTCAGCTCGGAGATCCGGAGGGAGGGCGACTGGGGGAGCGGAGTTCGGGAACCCCGGCTCTTCGTCGTCCGCCCACCACCTGGCACGTCGGCTGTCCTCCCCGAGCTGCGGGCCACTCCCGAGGGGAGCCAAGAGTCCTCCCAGAGATCCGGACCCACCGGAGGACGCCTCCCCCGTCGGAACCTCGGGCCGCCAGGGGGGAGCCAGCGGGAACCACCGCCGTCAACGGTCGCGCCTCCGACATCCGGCGCGCGACAAACGGTCGTGGCCGTCCGCCGGCTGATATAGGATGAGACCGCCAGGAGTTCTCGTTCCCACTCTCGTCCAGTGCCTGCCGGGGCGGCGAGAGCGCGACTTGACGAAATGACCGGAGAGGCGTGAGCGTCGACCGACGACACCGCGCGGCCGACCCCACGCTGGCCCCCGTCCGACACCGCCGCCCCCTTCGATTCGCGGCCCTCCTCCTTGCGGCGACCCTGTTCCTCCTCCCGGGGGCGAACGGCGCTCCGCACCTCGGCGCGCCCGGAGCCGCCGGCGCAGCGCCACTGGCGGGCCCGGTGGCGGCGACGCTCGAGCGGGGTCCGGTCGGCGGCGTGAGCTCCTCCACCTTCTGGGGCGTGGTCGCGCAGACGAGCACGCGGACCGGGATCGCCACCGACCGGGCGCTCGGAGGGTTCCTGAACGATACGCCGATCACCTGGTTCGAGTACACCCAGCAGACCGACCAGTGCAACATCACCTCGAACACGCTGTACGGGAACGGGGGGGCCGCCCTCGGCGGCTGCGGGTTCGACATCGCCTCGATGAAATCGTGGTGCTCGTCGCGGGGCCCCTCCTGCAACACGATCCTCCTCCTCCCCGGTGAGAACAACAACAGCGGCGAGGACGCCGACATGGCGAACTACATCGTCCACACCCTCCACTTCCAGCCGAGTTACTTCGCGATCGGGAACGAACCGGAGCTCTGGACCCACTACGGGATCCCGTGGGGGCACTGGAAGCTCTCCGACGCCTCCACCCCGACCCCGCTCGCGTACGCCGTCGACGTCCGGGCGGCGATCCACGCCGTCCGCTTGGTCGACGCGGCCGCCCAGTTCATCGGGATCGAGGCCGACTGCGCCTGCGGGGCGAGCTGGTTCGCCGACGTGGCGCACGTGGACGGACCGCTCATCGGGGCGATCGCCTACCACACCTATCCGTCGGCGACCCGGAAGACGCTCGTCACCGCCGGGCAGTTCTTCTCGGTCCTCGCGAGCTCGCAGAACCTGACGGCGAGCTACGCGTCCGTCCGGGCCGACCTGGCAGGCCAGTGTTCGCAGTGCGCCACGATCCCGGTGTTCGTCGCCGAGTACAACTCCGGTCCGGGGTTTGCCCCGTCGAACCTCGCCGGGACGTGGAGCGACGCGGTCTTCCTCGCCGCTTCCGTCGTCCAGGCGATCCGGGCAAACGTCAGCATGTTCTCGACGTTCAATCTTCAGAACGGGGGGACGACGTTCGGCTGGTCGATGCTGAACGTCCTGAACGGGCTCGCCCCGGAGGGGGTGCTCTACGAGAAGGTCCTCTCCCGCCTCGCGATGGGGACGTTCCGGGACGTCTCGATCCAGACCGCGAACGGCAATGTGTGGGCCGTGGTCGTTGGCAACCAGGGCGCGCGCAGCCTCATGGTCGTGAACGCGAACGCGACCCACGCGATCGACCTCGACCTGAACAACGCGCTCACGGTCGGTCCGGGGTCGACGCCCACGACCTACCAATGGTCGGGCGCGCCGCTCGGCCCGACCGACACCCGGGGTGCCCTCGCTGGGTCGTACATGATCCCCGCGCAGGGGCTCCTGCTCATCGACTTCTCGAACTGAGCTCGACCGATCGCATCGGCTCCGCTCTCGAGAGTTCGGCGGCCCAACCAGCCCCCTTCTCGGGGAGGCGTTCGCCAAGCTCCCCGGCATCCGCCCTGCAGGGGGAGATTCCGCGGAACCGGACGGGACCGGAGGCCCGTCGATGGACCGACGCCGCTCGGTGGGGGACGGCCTTTGGCCCCTACGTGTAGGTGGCGGTGAGCGTCGTGTTGTAGTACAGCGTCGCGTTCGTCGTCGCCGCGAACTGCTTCGTGAACGACAGTCCGCCCCCCTTCTGGGTCCAGTCGTGGAACGGCTGACCGGGGCACGAGGGCGCGGAGAGCGTGACCGGGCCCGTGGGGTAGCTCGGGGTCGAGCCGCTTGCGTAGGCGGTCCCGTTGATGGTAATCGGCCCGCACGTCTCCGGCGAGATCCCGACGTTCACCACGGCGGTGGTCGGGGCAAACAGGTGGACGGTGATGCTGAACACGATGCCCCCGTGCGGGGTGTGGACGTGCACGAGGTACATGCCGGGAGTCAAGCGCCCGGTGTACGTCTCCATCGGCAGCGAGGCGTTGAAGTAGGTCGCCGTACCGTTCGGTCCCCAATCGTTCTGCTGGGTGGTCACGCTTCCGTTGGGGTACTCCATTTCGAGGAGCCACTTCCCCTGGTTTGCGACCAAGCCGGTGATCTGGGCGATGAACGTGCTGCCGAGCGCCAGGGTCCGCACCGTGGAGGTGGACAGGAAGACGAGCGGCGCGGGCGTGATCAGGTCCTGGTGGTGAACGCCCTCGGTGCTATTGCTCCAGTTGCCGACGTACGTCGTGTTGAGGTTCGGCTTGTATACGGACCACTGCCACCGGAACTCGAGCTTGAACGTGCCGTAACTGACGTTCGCCATCACCGCGATCCGCTGCGTCGAGAGATACGCGAGCTTCGACGAGAAGAAGAAGTGCGAGCTCAGGACCTTGGAGTCGGTCGCGAGGGAGGCGTTCGACCAGCCTGGTCCGGCGATCGTCTCGTTGCGCTGGGGGAAGAGCATGACGATGTTGGGGTTCTTGATCAGGGTGAAGTTCACCACGATGGACGGGATGTGGATGAGCGTGGTGCCGAACCACGGGTGGTAGGTCGGGATCTCCCATTCGTAGGTGACGTTGAGCAGGTCGCTCGTCGTCACTCCGATCTTCGGTGCCTGGTTGGTGATGTACAGGGCCTCGGGAACACATTGGCAGGTGTTGTTGGTGGAGGTGGTCGTGAGCCCGTTCGCGCCGAGCGCGCGCAAGCTGAGGGGGGCCGAACCGACCGCACCCATCCAGGCGGGTGCGAGCAGGAGAACCACAGCCACCCCGAAGAAGGCGAGAACGGACGGCCGGATCCGGCGCGAGCGCGGGCGGGGTGCGGGGACCGAGGTCATCGACCGTCCAGAGAGCGGCGATTATTAGACGGCTCCACCCGGACGAACGGTTGGTCCTCCCCCCCGTCGTTGGCGGGGAACCGGCCGCCTCGCAAGAACGGTCCGGCGCGTGCCCTCTCCCTGCGCTGGACTGGTGCCCCACCGAAGGCGTGGGGGGACATGGATGGGTCAGGCCGTCGGGCGGCTGACGAGCGTCCCATCCGGGGCGAAGACCTGCGACGCAGCGGCGCCCTGCGAGATTCGGCCGAGAGCCTCCAGGTACCGCCGGGCCTCGCTCCCCTCCCGCTTGAGCTTCATCCTCCCTCTCTCGATCAGCCAGATCATCATGGCCCCGACGGCGACAGCGGCGAATCCGGGGACGAGATAGACGTACAGGCCCGAGGCGATGCTCTGGGTCACGATGACCCCGATCATGAAGGTGTAGAGGCCGAGCTGGGCGATGACCAAGCCCATTCCCGTGTTCATCTGCTCAGCACCGAACCCAGGGCCCGGCGCCGTCTGAAGGATCTTCCGTCCCAACTCCGGCGAGCCCGTCCGTACCAAGGTGGCGCCGGTCCGAAGTGCCATTCGTTCCATGTCGGCGGGGGAAGAATGGAATCCCATCGCCTGTTTCAGGCAGTCCTCCCGCCGGTCCAGGGAGATCGAGTCCCAGGTCCCCCCGGGCTTCTTGGCGGCGGTGTCGAGGATTCGATGAAACTCGTGTCCCCCCGCCGCCCCGGCGAGCGCTTGGGCGGCCCCATCGAGCTCTGCGTCGCTCAGCTCAAAGTCCTGGAACACGTGTTCGGCGATCACTCGGGCGTCCTGCCGCCGTACGGCGACGTACAGGTCGTCGGAAACACGGGGGAACGCCGCCGTCGTTTCCGGGGTTCCCATGAGCGATGGGCACCCACGGCCGACGCTTGGAAAAACCCGGCGGTCGGCGTCTCCGCCGGGCCGGCGTGGCGACGCCCCTCGCCGGCGGGGTGGCCCGCCGCCGAACGCTCCCGTCCGCGCGAAGGGCGAGAGCCGCGTTTCTCTTCGTGGCCGATGTTCTCGATTCGCCAAGCGTCGTCGCGAGAATCGTGTCGTCGTTGGGTCCCGATGGACAGGTCTCAGACGCCGTCGGAATGTCGAGCTACCCGTGCCGGGGGCGCGGAGCGGTCCCACGATGGCGATGGGGATGCGGGTGGCGGTCTCCGAGAGGATCCTGGCGGGTGTACTTCCCGCGAGAACGGTGTGGGTGGGGTCGGAGTAGGATTCGCGAACGGGGGAGGAGCGGGTGGACGACGCCAGTACTCTGAGCGTCGACGTGCGGTCGATTCCCGCCGACCGTAGCAAAGTTATTTGGCCGGCCCCCCCCTGAACGAATCGTCGCGAGGAGAGTCCGTCCGTCATGCCGGTCCGGGTCGTGCGAGGGGAAGTCGGCTCGAAGTCGGCGACCACCCGGACCGTCCTTCCGAGCGGGTCGGGCGAGACGCTTCCCCCGTTCGAGCGGGTCGCGGAGACCGTTGCGACTCCCCGTCGCCGGTTTCCTCCGCATCGCCACGAAGGGGTCGAAGTCCTGACCTACGTCACCGAGGGTTCGGCTTCGTACGTCTACGGCTCGGGGGCCGCCGATCCTCTCGCTCCGGGGGCCGTGCGACTCCTGACAGCGCCGACGAGCGTCTCCCATACGATCGAAGCGAAGGAAGGGAGCACCGTTCGATGGTTCGCGGCGGTCGTACCACTCGCGAAGGGGGCCGCCGGGCCTTCGAGGCTGCAGTCGGGGTTCGCCCAGCCCTCTGCGGTGCAACCGGACGGCACGGTCGTGCGGCACGTGCTCGGCCCGCCGACCGGACTCACCTCGGCCGCTGGGCTGGAATGCGTCGCGCTCGAGTTCCGGGAGAGCGGCACGGCGTTCCAACGGGTCGGCCACGACCGCGTCGCGGTCTGCTACGTCCTGTCGGGCGAAGGGAAGGTCGACAACCGTCCCCTCGAGGTCGGCGAGGCGGCTCTCGTGGAAGACTCGGCCGCCGTCGCCGTCCACGGGCTGGCCGGCTTCCGCACAATCCTCCTGAGTGCGCCCCACCGACCCACGCCTTCCGCTGGGTGACCGGGGCTCCCGCCTTCGAGAGACAGGCCGCAGACACCAACGAACCCGAGTCACCCTTCCGAGGCGTCCCGAGCGCGGACGGCGACCGCACCGGAGACGGTCGTGTTCGTGGCCGGTAGCGAACCGGTCCCGGCCGCGTCGATTCGTTCACCCGTCGAGTTTCCCGGGAAGCAGAACAGGTCGTACATCGGGGGGTGCTGGGACCACGAATCGTTGTAGCCCGTTCGCCCGAGGCCGAGGAGCCATTCGGTCGTCGTCAGCAGGTCGTAGTGGTTGTACTGCGTGGTCGAGGCGTAGTCCCGGCAGGCGTAGGGGCTCACGACCGCCGTGTAGATGTGGCCCCCGCCGGTCGTCCCGTTGATGCCGGAGAGGTCGGTGTCCGGCCCCTCGTCGTAGGTGATGAAGATCGCCGTGCTCGCGAAGTACGTCGAGTTGATCATCGGCGAGACGAACTTCCGGAGCCACGGGTCGCACACCTTCACGCCGCTCCCGGCCATCCAGCACGAATGGGTCGAGTTCGGGCCGAAGAACGCGTAGTTCGGTACGTTCCCGGACTTTGCGGTCGCATACCACGACGTGAAGTTCACGTCGTGCGCCTGGCAGTAGCTCTGATTGTCCCAGATATCTGTGTAGAACACGAACGGGTTGTGAGCGACCCGGTAGCCGGGCGCCGTGGCGTTTTCGCACGGCTTCGGCATGTCCTCGAGGTACGCCATCCACGACAGGTTGCCGGCCGCGTTCCGGATCAGGTCGACGACGTTCTTCTCGTTGTGCAGATTCATGTAATTCGTCGCCGTCCCCGAGGTGGCGGCCACGTAGTTCGGATACGAGTAGTGCTCCACCGAGAAGTAGTCCGACGCGGAGGCGAACGCCTTCGCGACGTACTCCTCGAACGATCCGTACTTCATCACCCAGCTCTCGTTCTGATTCTCCAGAAAGATCACGAACACGTGGCAGATCGGGGTCGGGAGCGTCAGCTGGGGGCAACTCGACGACGTGTTGTTCGCGGCCGGGAGCGAGTGGACCGACCCCGTCGCTGCCGAGTCGCCGCCGAGCGGTAGGCCCGGCGACGTGAGCAGTAGCACGGCGAGCACGAGCCCGGGCGGGACCCCCGTCACGACGACACGCGGGGCGCGGCCCCGCCGGGGTTCCTGCCGGTACGAGTGGCTCCGCCCTTCCCGACCGGCCATGCGCGAAAATTAGGAGTTCGGAGGATAAGCGCGCTCGAACCGACAGGATACGGGCGCCCAGCCCAGGTCGGAACCTCCCGGCGGCCGGATCCAGAACCCGAGCCGATCGGCCTACGGGAACGGAAGGCGGTTGGGAGGGCCCCCAGGGCCCCGGCGCGACGGAGCGGGGGCGGGAGGCCCACCCCCACCCGGCTCGGCGCCGCGGCACCTGTGTCGCCCTCCGCGCGCTCACGGGACCGGGTCGCCCCGGTCTCAGGCAAGCTCGTAGAGGGTGCCGCTCGTGGTGTCCCCCACGTACACCGTGTCGGTGTCGTCGTCGTACGTGAGGCCAATGAGCTCGTCGGGGTGGTAGATGAGGTCGTGGCCAATGGCGTGCGAGCCCGAGATGATCGTGACGTTGCCCGAGCCCGAGTTCGCGACGTAGACGTCCAGGCCCTTCTGGTCGAACGTCACCGAGATCGGATTGAAGCCGGCCGCGATGGTGGCGTAGACCGTGCCAGTTCCGTCGACCTCAATGACGTCGTTGAACCCGTAGTTTGCGATGTAGTCCTTCTGGTCGGCCGGGTCATACGCGACGGCCTCCGGGGAGGAGAGGAACGGGATGCTGGTATGCGTCGCCCCGAACGGATACGTCGCCGACTGGATCACGGTCGCGTTCCCGGAGCCATAGTTGGTGACGATGAGCGAGTTGTAGAACGGGTCGTACGCGATCCCCGACGGTTGGATCCCGACCGGGATCGACGCTCCTACCGTCGAACCGGAGATCGAGGTCAGGTTCGCCCAGCCAAAGTTCGCGACGAGGATGAGGGAGTCGCCCGGGTCGTAGGCGACGGCGGTGGGCGCGCTGAAGTGCCCGTGCCCGATCGTCGCGACGACGGTGGTCCCGAGGATGTTGTAGACCCGGTTCAAGTTCCCGTCCGCGACGTAGATGTGGTTGTTCGCCTCATCGAACGCTCCGGCGATGGGGTCGGCCCCCGACGGGAGACCGATCGTTCCGACCACGGTGCACGGCGGCGCAACGACCGAGATGTTCCCGCTGCCCTGGTTCAGCACGTAGATGTCGTGCGTCACCGGGTCGTAGACCGGCTGACTTGCGAACGTCCCGGTGTGGCACGACCCCAGGATCGGCCCGCCCAGGACGGGCTGGATGGTCGGGCGCAGCGTCGCTGGGACGGCCACCGACGGGACGGCGAGGAGAACGGCGAGGGCCATCACCGCGATTCCCAGCGCGAGAAGCGGGGTTCGAACGGAACGTCGGCGGTTCGGCGCACTACGGGTTCGCAGGTCGGAGGCAGCTCTCGCCATGCCGCGGGGGAACGGCTGGAGGAATAAGTACCCGCTAGGTCGGTTCTGGCTGGCGTCGCGGCCGGCAGGCTCGCGCCGACGGCCCTGTCGAGAGGGACGTCGCTCGCTAGGGGGCGGGTCGGGACCCTGCGGGTCGGGGGTTGCTCGGGGGTCGAGGCACGCCCGCCTTGAGGGCCGGAGCGTGAGACCCCCGAACCTCGATCGAACGATGCTCTCGCTGCGCGGTCTTGCGGATTTGACTCTTGGCGGGCGCCCGCGGGTGTGGCCCCTAACGGACGTGGCCTGGCCCGCGGTGGACCCTCCGTCCCGCGCCCTAGTCGCGTCGGGCTAGTGGGGCGTTGCTGAATTAGGTGCCCTTATATCCGGGGTTGTCTATGCCTCTGTCATGCGGGTGGCGCCGGCTGTAACTGTCACGCTCGAGGAAGCTCAGCAGCTCCGCTCGTGGGCTCGCGGTCGATCCACCCCTCACCGACTCGTCGATCGTGCACGCATCGTCCTCGCAGCCGCTGAGGGAAAGACCAATGATCAGATCGCCGACGAACTCCATGTTCACCGACGCACCGTCGGTCTTTGGCGCCGCCGGTTCATCTTGCTTCGACTCACCGGGATCGAGCAGGACGCCCCTCGCGCGGGCCGTCGACCTCGGTTGGACCAGGCAGCGATCGAGGGCATCCTCGCCAAGACTCTGCACACGAAGCCCCGAGGAGAAACACACTGGTCGACTCGGACCCTCGCCCGCGAGGTGGGAGTTCACCACACCACCATCCACCGTATCTGGCGGCTCCGGGGGATCAAGCCTCACTTGACCCAGTCGTTCAAGCTCAGCCATGACGCGCACTTCGAGGAGAAGCTCATCGACGTAGTGGGGCTGTACCAGAACCCCCCCGAGCGCAGCGTGATCTTCAGTGTCGATGAGAAGCCCCAGACCCAAGCACTTGAGCGGACCCAAGCGGTGCTACCCATGGGAGGGGACTGGCCGGAGGGCCGGCCTCACGACTATCGACGCCACGGGACGGTGGAGCTCTACGCCGCCCTCAATATCCTCGATGGCCAGGTCACCACCGAGTTCCACGAGCGCCACCGGCACCAGGAGTTCGTGGCCTTCCTGCGGACGCTCGACAACCTTGTCGCCGAAGGCTTGGATATCCACGTGGTGCTGGACAACCTGAGCGCCCACAAGACTCCCGAAGTGGAACGGTGGCTCCGGCGCCACCGTCGGTTCCACTTCCACTTCGTCCCGACCAGTTCCTCGTGGGTGAACATGGTTGAGAGTTGGTTGGGTCAACTCGAGAAGAAAGCGCTCGTTCGAGGCAGCTTCCGGAGTGTGCCTGAGCTCAAACAGGCGATCCTCGACTTCGTGGAGGTCTCGAATGGTCGCGCAGGGCCTTGGGTCTGGACCAAGGATCCCGGCGAGATCATCCGAAAGATACGCAAACTTCGAGATCGGCTCCGGGCCCCGATCATCGACCCACTGACGGGCCGGATAAAGGCAGTTCCGTTAGCAACACCCCACTAGCTACCGACTTCGCAATCTCGGACTTGACGGACCGCTGTGACTAGGGCGCGGGATCCGGGTCTTTGGTCGGGCTCGCGTGCCTCTTGAGCCAACCCTGAATTGTCGTCAACGCCTCCTCTAGCGAATCCTTGTCCTTCTTGATCTTCAGGTAGACCCCATCGGCCACGAATGTCCGGTAGCCGGATTCGTTTCCGAGATTCGAGTCCGGACGGGGGCTTCCGCGGGATTCGAGAGACGGCTCCGTTCGCGTCGAGAGGTCGGATTCTGCGCGGTCTGCCGAGGGCCTCTTGGCTGCCGCTGTAGGAAGAAAGCGTAGTGCGTCTTTGTAGAGCGTCTCGACGTCACGTCCCGCCTTTTCGATTTCTGCGAGCGGAGCCTGTGATACATCGCGCAAGGTGGTTCGGAAATCGGCTTCGTGAAATTCGGTCCCGAGTCGTTCGAAAAGCGCCGAGATAAGTCCAACCCGTCGGACCGCCTCGCCCTGAGCTCGCCTCTTGTCCTCTTCACTAAGCGGGTGGGCGATTCGCTCTCCCAGCGGGGTCAATGCGACAGTCCCTTTGGTCCGGTCGATGAGGCCATAGAACTTTGTCAGGGACGAAACCTGGTGGTAGAAATAGCCCGAATCTGGGCTCTTCAGGCCCATGACCGTAGCGAGACCGCTCCCGGTCTTGACATTCTCCCGGCCGACGCGCTCCACGATCTCGAAGGCCTTACTTGGCGTCAATTCTGGGTAGTCTGATTTCCCGATTCCCGGCATGCTTGGTTTCTTCTCCTTAGGTCTGAATCATCGGATTCTCAGTTCGCGACAATCATGCCCCGGCTGGCGCGGCAGATGCCGGAGGCGGGGGTAGATCGGCCCGTCGAGGGGCGTCCGGATTGTCGTTCAGAATGTCGATGTAGGGCTTGTATGCGTATCTGCGGTAGTGTCGGTTCCCCGTGATCTCTCGAAGAATCCCGAGACTCTCGAGTCCGTCGACAAGCGAGTTCGCGGTAGGGAATGTAGATGCGGTGACGCTTTGGACGTCCTTTACCGACACAATCGGCTTCGCGAACAGGTGTTCGAGCAGCGTGAGGGCCTTTCCAGCCCGGCCGGCCATCAACTTCGGGATTTCTCTTCGGTGAGTTTCGCGAAGTTGAGCAATCTGGAGAGCGGTAGCGCTGGCTTGACTTGAGACCTGGGCAACGCCCTGGAGAAAGAACGTGAGCCATCCCTCCCAGTCTCCCTCATCACGCACTGCTTGAAGTCGTCCAGTGTACTCGTCCCGACGCTGCCTGAAGTGGTGCGAGAGATAGAGCAATGGTCGATGGAGCGCACCTTCGCGTGTGAGGTAGAGTGTGATGAGCATCCTCCCAACTCGACCGTTCCCGTCGAAAAACGGATGGATTGTCTCGAATTGAAAATGGAGTAACCCGGCGCGAGTGAGAAGCGGCAAATTGCTCGCCGAATTGGTGAAGGTTTCCAGGTCGCCCATCAGTCGTGTCACCTCACCGGGCGGGGGTGGGACGAAATCCGCCTGCTCGATGGGGCTTCCCTCATACCCGATCCAAACCTGTTCGTTCCGAAACGCGCCCGGTCGTCGCTCCCCTCCCCGTCCCCCTGACAAGAGTGCCTGGTGAACGTCACGAACCAAGTCAAGGTCTACCCGTGCGCCATGGTCGAGTCTGTCAAGACCGAGGTTCAGAGCGGTTACGTAATTCGCGACTTCAGCCACATCTTCTTCCGAACTCCCCGGTTCTGCCCCCGCCTCGTATCTGAGCAGGTCTACGAGCGTGGATTGGGTCCCTTCGATTTGGCTCGATAGCACCGCCTCCTTCCTGACGTACATGTTGACGAACAGGTCGGCGTTGGGGATGGTCTCGGCTATGGCGTCAAGGCGGCCGAGCTTTCGTTCGGCTTCCCCTAGCGCTGCCACGTACGCATCCGTGTTGGTGACAGGGGGGTCTGGCGGGAGTGCGTTTGGGAGGAACGTCATGACCCCCTCTCGGATCGGGACGTATCGCCCCGCGCGAGCTGGATTCCTCATGGACATGCGGCCCCCTCCCGTTCCTCTTGATTGCTCTATAGCAATTAAAGTTGGCTAGCTCGTTGGCTTTAATTGCGGAGCTAGTTTGAAACCCGCTTTGAGTTCCCCCCGGAGCCGATATCAGGGAATCGAGCAGCCGGCGGAGGTCTTGCGACCGAGGCACGACTACTGAATGGCTTGCGAGGTACGCACTCGACGCTGAGCTCCCAATCCTCGACCGTCGTCGCGCTCGGGTCCGCCCACTTCGGTCTCCACGGGGTCGACTCTGGGCTGTAGCCCTCCAGACCGACCGGGTCGTACGCCTCTGTCTCGTGCGGCCGAGTCGCGGGATTGTCCTCGGCGGTCCAAGTGGGCGGCAAGTGCAGATCTATCCGCTTGCCGACAGCGCACAGCTCGATCTCCCTCGGAATCCGCTCGAAGCGTCGCCAGCGGTCCCACGCGTCCCACTGCTTTGCGGCTCCCAGCCCGATGAACCTCCGGCGACGGCCGGTTACGTTGAGCTTGCGGTTCCCCCGAGTCCAGCCGCGCCGAATTAGTCCCCACGGCAGATTCTTGTCCGCGAACCCCCGCCCGTGGGTCTCCCACTTGCCGTCAGCCCTCAGAAGCCGGTACACGCCCGATTGGACGATCGTCGCCCACTCAAAAGTCTCGGCACTCCAGTCCCCCAACCTCTCCGAAACGGGGAGGTTCAGCGGCTCCCGCGACAGAATGCCGTCCGTCGCGAAGGCGATCTGGGACGCTCGCGGAGTTATCCCGCCCGTTCTCCCCCCAAGGACCACCGGCCGCCTCATGGCCTCATTTCACGCGGGGTGGGTCGAATGCAACGTCCGGGGCCGTGAGGTCAAGGACGTCTCGGTCCTCGATTTCACGTCCCAGTACCCATCGCTCTACTGCCTCTTGGGGGTCGAGCGGCTCCTTACCGCCCAAAGAATCCGGACCCGGAGCTCGACGGAAGAAATCCGGAGCTGGGTCGACGGCCTGACGCTGGAAGACCTTCTCCGCCGGGAGACGTGGCTCGACCCGAGATTCTGGACCCTCTGCGAGGTCGAATCCGAAGGCGCGATCCTCCCGATCCGGTCGACCTACTCCGGACCCTCGACGGGAACGCCGACCATCGGTTGGAATCACGTCACCACCGAACCCGGGCTCACTCTGCCCTACATGGTCGCCGACGTGCTGGCGGCCAAGCTGCTGGGCGAAACGGCACCCAAGCTCGTTCGGGCGACGACCTTCGAGCCCGTCGGTCGGCAAGTCTTGAACTCGGTCAAGGTTCTCGGAATCGAGGTCGCACCCGAGGCGGGTCTTATCCAAACCCTCGCCGAGCAGCGAATCAAGGAGAAGCGGGAAAAGACCAAGGGCTGGGGCCCCCGGGCCGAGGGCCTGAAAACGATCTGCAACGCCGGGAGCTACGGTATCTTTGTCGAGGTGAACCGGAAGAATCGGTCTGGGAAGGTCCGGATTCATGGGCTTGACGACGAGCCGTTCGAGAGCGAGGAGTCCGAGGTCGAAGAGCCGGGGTCGGCATACTGCCCGCTCATAGGAGCTTCCCTGACCTCGGCCTCTCACTTGCTGCTCGCTTTGGTCGAAAGTCAGGTCGAGCGACTCGGCGGGGAGGTCGTCTACCGCGACACCGATTCGGCGTTCGTGGCGCCGTCGAGTATCGTTGGGGAGGTCACGGGCGCTCTCGCCAGCCTCAGCCCCTACTCGGTCGAGGTCCCGTTCCTAAAGGACCAGACCGAGGAGTCGGCTCCGAAGGAGCAATACCCGAAGGGCTCGACGGACCCGAAACCGAGATTCTTCGGCCTCTCGTCGAAGCGGTACTGCCTCTTCGCCCGAGGCGGCGACGGGCGACCCCACGTCTTCCGCAAGGCAGCCTCGGACCATGGTCTCGGGTCCTACCAGGTCGGGGGGGACCGGGAGGAGTTGGTCGCTCAGCTATGGGAGCGAATCATCGAGAAGGGAGTCGAGGCGGCTGACGACTACCTCGGTATTCCGGCGACCTCGGAGTTCTCGCTCTCGACTCCGAACCTGCTTCCGAGGGTTCGGCAGCTCGGGGACATTCGGCCATTCACCTTCCTGACGGCGCGGCTTCTTGAACCCTCGAAGGACCCAGATGCGATGCGTTCCGAGTTGGTCGCGTTCGTCGGCCCGGAGGATTCGGCGGGCCGGGCGGCGCTCATGGCCATGTCACGTCAGCGATCTTGGGGGTCGGTGGTCGAGGACTTTGTCCGGCACAGGGACCGGAAGTACACCTTCGATTCCGAGGGGCAGGCGGTTCGACGGCACGTCTTGGTCCGAGCCAAGAACTTGGTCGGGGTAGGCAAGGAGGCAAACCGGATCGAGGACAACCGGGTGCTCGGCCTCGCCGCGACGAAGGGCCGGGCCAAGCGCTACGTCGACCCGGACCCATTCCAAGGGAGCGCGACGGAGGTCGCGAGGAGGCTGGGGGTGAGCCGGAGGACGCTGTTCAATCGACGAGCAGCGGAGTCACATCACGAGGGCGCCAAATCGGGGGCCCCGGCGCGAACCGATTCCACCGTTCGTCGTCACGAGGCCGGCGGGGTTTGTCCGACCTCACCGCACGGTGCGCCGAAGGGCTACTTGCTCCTGGACGCGGACTTGTCCCGGATGGCCTCGTAGTGCAGGACCAGTTCACCGTACTTCATGCTGGTCGCGGAGAGGAGCTTCAGGTTGGTCTGCGTCTTCATCGGGAACCAGTAGCGAGGTCCACGGCCGAAGACGACGGGCATTACGAGGAACCAGTAGTCGTCGGCGAGATTGAGCCGGAGGACCTCATAGATGAGCCGGGGTCCTCCCTCGATAATGATGTTCCCGCCCTTCTCCCTCTTGAGCTTCGCGATGATCTTCGCGAGATTGCCCTTCAAGACGCGCGAATTCTCCCAGTCGAGTCTCTTCAGTCGATGCGAGAGGCAGATCTTCTCCACCCGGTCGAGGAAGCGGGAGTAATCGAACATGAACTTCGGGTCGGTCGGCTTCCGTCGCCTGAGCGCGTGGACGCGGCGGTGGCCGGTGAACGAACGTCGACCCATCACGAGAGTCGTGACGTCCGCGAACCGGTCGGTCCACATCCTCCGGAAGAACTCGTCCGGTTCGTCTGGATCGCCAGTGGGGAGATCGGAGCCTGGGTACGTGGGGAACTCGCCGCGTCCGTCGAGGGTCATGTACAGATTGGCGGTTACTTTTCGCTTCATTTCGGTCCTACCACGAGTTTCGGGCTCCCAAACCCCATCCTGGAACCATCCCAATATCCGGACTCACCCGTCGGCCGGCGACCGGAGGTCCCGTCCATTCTCAAGGACCGACTTGAGGTTCATCGCGAAGTAGGTCCAGCCCCACTCCGCGCCGCCGTAGAGGTCGGTCCATTCTTCGCGGCGAGGGAACCCGGAGTGCAGGATGCGGAGGAGCGCACCGCCCTCCTGAGGTTCGACCGCCAGGGAGAATACGGTTCCGTCGAGTTCCACGTTCGGCCAACGCCACGTGAGGGCGATCCGGGCCCCCGGAACGAACTCGACCACTGTCCCGGTATGGGTCGGCCCGCCCTTCCAGCCGAGTCGGTAGGAGCCTCCCTGCTTCGCCTCCAGCTCGGCCGTGTCGCAAAGCCACCGCGTGAGCCATCCGGGCTCGGTCAGCGCCCGAAAGACTGCCGCCGGTTCCGCCCGTACAAGGTACCTGGTGATCCACGCTCCGAACCGTCTCGTTCGCCATGCTCCGCTCCTCCCGCGACACCGGCCCGTGCCGATATTAATGGGTAGGGGAATCAAAGTGGGGCAGTGATGGCCACGAAACGATTCCAGTACCATCCGGGGGAGATGAAGATCGAATTCCTCTCCTGCCCGGTGCAGGCAAGTCTGCGAGTCCTCGGACGCGAGTGGGCGTTCTTGGTGCTCACGTCCATCGCCCTATTCCGCGCCAACCGGTTCAACGACATGCTTCGCGCGATGCCAGGGATGTCGAAGCGCCTCCTGTCCATGCGTCTCACAGAGCTCGAACGGACCGGGTTCATCGTTCGGGCCGTAAACCAGCGGGGGTTCGTCCGCTGGGAGCTCACGGCCAAGGGCGCCGACGTGGTGCCCATCCTGCTCACAATGGTCCAGTTCGGCGCCCGGTGGTACGCCGACGAACTGTTCGAGGACCAGGCTCCTCACTCGTTAAACGAGATCTTCGACGAGGGATACATCCGCCGGACGCTCGGGGTTCGTGCCCGTCGCCGGGCGGACGCCCTCATTGCCCCGGGGCGGCTCGGACCAGCGGCGAGGACCTCGAACTCTCCCCCACGTCCTACGGCCTCAACTCGGGTCGGGTAAACCGGCCCGCCGGACCTCAAGTCCGGCGATGGCTCGCTCGGCCGGCCACGACGTGTCGCGCGACCAATTCCGATCCCGGCAAGCGCCGAGCCAGACTCGCCTCGCCACCCCGAGTCTTCGATCTGGAAGTGGTAGGTGCGCTTCCGGACCGGGAACTCGATGGGTCCCTCGGACCGCGGACTCGGGTCCTACCAAGTCGTAGGAGCCCGGGAGGCGTCGGTCACCGACCTCCGGGAACGAATTCATCGGGAAGGGCGAAGGCGCGGCGGCCGACTACGCCGGAGTGCCGGCAACCTCGGAGTTCTCGTTCTTGATCCCGAACCTGCTTCCCGGGTCCAGGAACTCGCCAATCTTCGGCCGTTCACGTTCCTGGCTGCCCGGCTCCTTAAGCCATCCCGAGACCCGGACGAGATGCGCTCCGAGCTGGTCGCTTTCGTCGGCCTCAAGCACTCGGCCCGCCGGGCGACGCTCATGGCCCTTCCCCGGCAGCGATCCTGGGGGTCAGTCGTCGAGGAGTTCATCCGGCACCGGGACCGAAAATACGTCTTCGACTCGAATGGCCGAGCGATCCGACGGCATGTGCGCGTCCGGAAGCGGAACTTGGTCGCTCTCGGTAAGGAGGCCAATCGGATCGAGGACTCCCGGGTCCTCGGTCTTCGGGCAGTCGGGGGCAGGGCGAAGCGGTACGTCGACCCGGACCCGTTCAAGGGGAGCGCGACGGAGGTCGCGAGGAGGCTCGGGGAGAGCAGGAGGACGATTTTCAATCGGCGGAACGACATGGGCGCTGGTAGCGGACCTTGTCGTGGGCGCCGCGGGACGTCACCGGAGGAGGATTTATCCTGAAGTCCTTGATGGCAACTCGGAATGAAGGCACCCGCCAAACAACCTGCGGAGGCCCAGCGCAAGGCGCACTCGCCGAGAGTGACGTACGTTGAGGACAGGCGGGCCATCTACGACGCGCCGCTCGAGGTCGTTTGGGACTTCATGGAGAAGGACGAGACCTTCCATCCCAAGGCCCACACTGCTATGGTGCGCAACTTCAAAGAAGAGGCCCTTTCCGAGGTTACGACCCTCCTTAGCTATGAACGCCGGAATAGGGGCAATTGGGAGAAGATGGTCTGTCGCATGACCGCCATCCGTCCCGCGGTGAGGATCCAGGAAGACCTCGATGGCCCGTACGCAGGTTCGAAGACCGTATTCCTCTACACGCCCCAGGGCGAACGAACCGTCGTCGATGTCTTTGGCTACGTGCAGTCTTCCGAGCTCACCCCCGCGGAGATCAAACGGGACAGGAAGGCGACCTGGGCGAATGCCTATTCGGAGGACTTACCTTATTTCCGCCGCTTTGCCAAGCAACACGCCTCCGTCCAGGCGAAGCGCAGGTAAGGCTCCCGCTGCGGCTGGCAGCCGGATGTTCCTGCACGTTCAACCCGCCCCGGAGTTTCGATGAACCTGTGTAAGAGTCGGCCACCGGGGGATCAATGACTCTACCCACCGCACGGATCGCGGACCCGCCGGACACCCAATCACCCTAAAGCCGGAGGATGGAGACATCGCACGGTCCCATGGGGCTAGTGCAACTCTTGGCGAATTGGTACTACCCCGGACGGACGATGGGCTCGGCCGGATTCGAACCGGCGGTCTTCGCTGTGTGAGAGCGACGTCTTAACCGCTGGACTACGAGCCCGTCGCGCGACCGAACGCGCCCCTCCGATAAGGCTCGCGCCCCGTCCCCGTTGCCGGATCCGGGGACCCGGCTCGTCCGTCCAACGGAGCCGACGCGGCCGCCGCGCGCGACCGCTTGCGGTTCGAGCGCCGCTCCTTGACCGCTCCGGGACTAGACGTCCACCGAGGCCGCGAGCCGACCCCGCCGGATCGCCCGGACGAGGGCGCGGTGGTCGACGACGGTCTGGTCGGCGTACGCGTGGGCGAACGTGGCCACCGCCTCGTCGAAGGTGGCCTTCGTCCCGAGGTAGCCGCTGATCCGCGCCGGGTCGCCCGACCGGGCGTGGGACCGGGCGAGCGCCGCCCCGCAGAGCTCGGCCTGGGCGGTCAGGGCCCGCGCGCCCATCCCGGCGACGTCGGAGGAGAACTTCATGTCGCGGAGCTGGCGGACGTAGTAGTCCCGGCCCCCGGCCGCGCTCCAGCCGAGCGCGACGTCGCTCGACTGCTGGACCATGTGCTGCCCGACGACCACCCGCTCGGCGTGGCTTGCGAACCGGCTCGCCCCGGCGAACGGTTCGAGCACCGACGCGACCGCCTGCTTGAGCTGGAGGAACAGCGGGTCCTGGACGTCGGAGTCCCCGAGCAGGAGGAGGATCGAGCAGTCGGTCCCGACGCTGCCCACCCCGACGACCTTCTGGGCGATGTCGACGAGCTCGTACCTCTCGAGGAGGACGCGGCGCTCGTCCGGGAGGGTGCGCAGGTACGTCCGGAACGTCAAGTGGGCCTTCCGGGACGGTTCGCTCCCGCGGTAGTGGACGATGAGCGGGGGGTCGTCGCGGATCCGGAGGTCGCCGCCGACCTTCTCGACCATCCGGGGGAAGGCGTAGAGGCCGGTCCTCCGGCGCGCCTTGTGGAACGCCTGGCCGAGCATCGCCCGGCCGCGCCGGTCGACCGGATTCGGGATGTGGCGGCGGTCGATGTGGGAGTACCAGATGGCGAAGTACGACTGCTCCGCGAACGACTGCATCCGCTCGCGGTAGGTCCGGAGCGCCGCGATGGCCGCATCGTGGCCGGTCTCCTTCGGCAGCCGGTTCTGCCGGGCGGCCACCACGAGGCTCGTCGCGAGCCGCTTCAGGTCCCACTCGAACGGGCCGGGGAGCGTCTCGTCGAAGTCGTTCGCGTCGAAGACCCGGTCGCGCTCCGGCGTCGCGAAGATCCCGAAGTTGCTGATGTGGGCGTCGCCGCACAATTGGACCCGGAGCCCGGTCGTCGGCGTCGCGGCGAGGTCGCGGGCCATGACGCTTGCGGACCCGCGCAGGAACGCGAACGGGGAGAGCGACATCCGGCCGTAGCGGATCGGGACGAGGGCGGGGATCCGGCCCGGCTCGACTCCTCGAGAACGGCGATGGGGTCGGGACGGTCGGTCGGCGGCTGCCAGACCGCGTGGCTCGAGCGGGGGACGCGGCGCCGCAGCGCCTTCCCGGCGTCGAACCGCGCGCGCCGGGTCGTCCCACGTCCGCGGGACCTCCGCGTCGCCATCGGTCGACGCTCCTCCTCACCGCAGGACGAAGTACCAGACCCAGACAAGGACCGCGGACGTCGACCAGATCGCGAAGAACGTCATCGGCAGGGTCTCGGTCAGCCGGTCGGGCTGCACCCGGTCGAGCCAAGAGATCGGGTTCGCGGACGAGAACCGCTCGTTGTGAGTCGCGTAGGGGCGGAGAAGGTTCAGCGACAGCTTCGCCCCCGACCGGAGGGTGACCGGGATCCGGAGGTCCCCCGGGATGGGGGGACTCATCGATTCGAGCCAGAGGGCGCACTCACGCCACATGTTCTGCGCATCGTTCGTCCGATGGAGGAGGACCACCCAAACGAACGAGATCAGCATCCCGAGCCCAGCGAGGAACGTGACGAGCGCCGCGAGGACGATCGGCTCGGCCTGGAGGTCGGCGATCGCGACGATGGCCCCGGTGATGAGGACGGTGCCGATCGCCGCGAAGTACCAGGTTCGCCCGCCCGCGAGCTGGACCTCCTCCGCCGCCAGCCGCTCGAACTTGTCGTGGAGCCACCGGGAATCCTCGGGGGACAGGAGACGGTCGGAACCCGCGGCGGCGGGGTCGGCCGCTCCGGACGCCACGGGGGCCGGAGGGTTCCTGGGGATTAAGGCACCGCGAGAACGCTGCGGCGGCCTACAGGAGGGCGAGGATGGCCGGCACGAGGAGCCCGGCAGCAGTCGTGAGGATGATCCCGGTGGCGAGCGCGACGGTCGCCGACGAACGACCCCCGTACCGCGTGATGAAGAACAGCGTTGTGTCCATCGCGGTCGCCCCTCCCATCGCGGCGAGGCCGTGGCCGCCGACGCGCGGCCCGGCGACCGGCGCGGTCAGCATCGTGACGTTCTCCCGGAGGAAGTTCGCGAGGAACGCGAAGAGCCCGAGGGAGGCCCCGAGCCGGGCGCCGACGAGCGGTCCGGCGAGGGAGTACCAGCCGAACGCGAACGCGGAAGAGAACGCTGCGGCGGATGGGACGAGCCCCGTCGCGGCGAAGACGACCGCGATGGCGGAGCCGCCGACGACCGCCGCCACGATGGGCTTCCAGGCGGAACGGAGTCGGGCCCGGTCGAGCTCGAGCCCAAACCCGACGAGGGCGAGCAGGACGTAGAGGGCGTACTCGGTCGTCGGCCCCGGTCCCACTCCGGTCGCCGCCCCGACCGCGACGCCGACGAGCAGCGCCGCGACGAACGCGAACGGGGTGAGCCGGGCCGCGCGGGACGGGGGAGGCGGGACCGGAGGAGCGGCGACGGCCCCCGGCGCATCGATCCACCGGAGGATGGCGATCGTGACCCCGAGCGTAGCGAGCGCAAACACCGCGGCGAGCGGTACCTCGGCCAGCACCGACCGGGCCGGAAGCGTGCCGATGCCGACGCCGAGGAGGAAGAGGAGGACCCCGACCGTCCCGGTCGCCGCCCGGTCGACCCATGGCGACCGCCATCTGGTCAACCACCCGGCCACGACCCCGCCGCCGAAGGCGGCGTAGAGGACCAGGTCGAGACTCACGGACCGGTCGTCATCGGCCCCACGCCGAGATCCCGCTCTCCTGCGGTCGGTGGGCGAGCGGGTGGAGCCGGACCGTCTCGTCGCGCCGGGGGCCGTAGCTGACCCACTCGACCGGGACCCGGGTCTCGCGGCCGACGTAGTCGAGGAACCGCTTCAGGGTGGACGGGAGCGCGGCTCCCCCCTCGGCCCGGATCCGGTCGACGAGCCGTTCGCCGAACTTCGGCCATCCCGGCAACTTCTCGTACACCGGCGTGACGTGGGCGAGGTCGTCGGCGTCGGCCGGCGGGTAGTTGGTGAGCGTCTCGCCGGCGGGGGTGACGTACTGGACCGCGACCGGGACCTCGTCGAGGCCCCCGAGGACGTCGACCTTCGTCATCGCGAGCGAGGTGAGCCCATTGAGCCGGGCCACGTAGCGCAAGAGAACCAGGTCGAGCCACCCGACCTGCCGGAGGCGGCCCGTGGTGGCCCCGCGTTCTCCGCCTTCCCGTTGCAGGTAGGCGGCCATGTCCCCTCCGACCTCCGTGGGGAACGGGCCGGCGCCGACGCGGGTCGCATACGCCTTCGTGACCCCGACGACCGAGACGACCTCCGCCGGAGGGAGCCCGCTCCCCACGAGCGCGCCGGCCGACGTCGGATGGTGGCTCGTGACGTAGGGGTACGTCCCGAAGTCGATGTCGAGGAGCGCGCTCTGCGCCCCCTCGAGGAGGATCGAGTCGCCCCGTTCGATCGCGGACCAGAGGATCGGCTCCGTCGCGCGGACGTGCGGGGCGAGGCGGGCCGCCGCCTCACTCAGGTCGGCGGCGACCTTCAACCGGTCCGGAAGGTCCTTCAGGTACGGCTTGGACGCGTACATCAGCTCGAGCCGCTCGGCGAGCTTGGCCGGCCGGATCAGCTCCCCAAATCGGACCCCCCAGCGCCCGTACCGGTCCGCGTACGCCGGTCCCACGCCCCGGCGCGTCGTCCCGAGGCCCGCCGACGGGTTGGTTGCGACCCGCACTTCCTCCTCCCAGGCGTCCTCGACGAGATGCGAGGGGAGGATGGCGTGGGCCCGCTCGCTGATGACGAGCGTTCCCTTGAACAGCCGACGCTCCTGGAGGGTGCGGATCTCCTCGTCGAGCGCGCGCGGGTCGAGGACCATTCCCGGACCGCAGACGGCGGTGACGCCGGCCCGAAGGATCCCGCAAGGGACCTGGTGGAGAACGACGGCACCTTCGGGGACGTGAATCGAGTGGCCGGCGTTCGGACCCCCGCCGGTGCGGACGACGTACCGGGCATCGGCGGCGAGAACGTCGGTGATCTTGCCCTTCGCCTCGTCGCCAAACTGGGCTCCGACGATGACGGTAACTCCCAACCGGACCCCCCGACCGGCCGACGGAGCCGCGCGGCTACTAGGTTCTTTCGCCGGAACGTTCGGGGGTCCGACGCCACCGGTCGATCCGGTGGTCGGACCGACCCGTCCCGGCGGCTCGCGACACGCGACGCCGTGGCTCGGTCCCCACAAGGCTAAGAAGGGAACGCCCGTCGCGCGGCCCCGTGGTGGCCGACCGGGTCCGCCAGGTCGAGATTTCCGGCATCCGTCGGATGTTCGAGGCGGCCCCGCCGAACGCCATCAACCTCGGTCTCGGCGAGCCGGACTTCGAGCCCCCGAAGGCGGTCGTCGACGCGCTCTGCGAGGCGGTCCGCCACGGGAAGAACCACTACGGACCGTCGGCCGGCGTTCCCGAGCTGAGGGAGAAGGTCGCCGAGCGGTACCGCGCGCGGGACGGCGAGACGAGCCGCGAGAACGTGATCATCACCGGCTCCGGCTCCGAGGGTCTGATGGCGGTCGCGCTCACGCTCTACGACCCCGGCGACGAGGTCCTCGTCCCGAACCCCGGGTTCGTCCTCTATCCCCCGCACGCGAAGCTCGCGGGGGCGACCCCGGTCCCGTACCGACCTCCTCGAGGCGGACGGGTTCCAGCCCGACTTCGACCAGCTCGAGTCGCTCGTGACGCCGAAGACCCGCGTCATCGTCGTCAACAGCCCGTCGAACCCGACGGGGGGAGTGTTCCCGAAGAAGACGGTCGACCGGATCGTCGCGTTCGCTGACGAGCACGACCTGACGATCGTCTCCGACGAGGTGTACGAGGAGATGGTCTACGAGGGAAAGTTCCAGTCGTTCTGGGGCCGGACCGACCGGGCGGTCGTCGTCAACTCGTTCTCGAAGACGCTCGCGATGACCGGCTGGCGGATCGGCTTCCTCGTCGCGCCCCGGGCGCTTGCCGTCGAGATCAACAAGGTCCACTACCACATGATGGCGTGCCCGTCGACGCCGGCACAGGCGGCGGTCCTCGCCGGGCTCTCGGACGGTGGCGCCGCGACCCGTGCCATGGTCGCCGAGTTCCGCGCGCGCCGGCAGCTGTTCGCGGCGGGGCTCGCCAAGATCCCGGGCGTCTCGGTCGTGAAGCCGGCCGGGGCGTTCTACGCGTTCCCGAAGCTCGACTGGCCGGGGACGGCCCAGGAGGTCGCGGGGACGCTCCTCCAGCGCGGCCTCATCACGACCCCAGGGGACGCGTTCGGCTCCCTCGGCGCCGGCCACCTGCGGCTCTCGTTCGCCGCGTCGCGCGCCAACCTCCGCAAGGGACTCGACATTCTCCGGACCGTCGGGAAGGAGCTCCGGGCGGCATGATGCTCTTCCTTGCCGTCGCCATGCTGCGCGCGGGCGCCCTCGTCGAGGACGAACCCGAGCGGTCGGCGACCCGCGACCTCGCCGACGAGCTCGAGCGGCTGCGGCGGAGCGACTAACCGCCGGCGAGCGACCGGTAGAGCGCCCGGTGGCGCTCGACCGCCCGGGCCCAGTCGAGGTCGGCGACCCGGGCGGTGCCGGCGGCCACGAGCCGAGCCCGCTCGGCGGGGTCGGAGCGGACCGAGCGGATCGCCGCCCCGAGGGCCGCGGTGTCACCGTACGGGACGAGCCGTCCGGCCGATCCCCCGAGGAGGACCTCGGGGACCCCGCCGACCGAGGTTGCGACGACCGGCACGCCGGCCGCCATCGCCTCGAGGAGGACGAGGCCGAACGCCTCCCATTCGGACGGAAGGACGAACGCCGACGCCCCGCGCATCACGGCCCGGTACTCCGCGGCCGACTCGACGTGGCCGAGCCACGTCACGTGGTCGGCGATGCCGAGCCGCTTCGCGAGCGCCTCGAGGGTCGGGCGCTCCCCCCAGTCCTGCCCGAGCAGCACGACCGGCGGACGCTCGGCCGCCGGCATCTCGGCGACGGCGTGGAGGAGGTACGTGAGTCCCTTGTTCGGGGCAATCCGACCGGCGAAGAGGACGTACCCCTGGGGGAGTCCGGGCGGTGGCGCGTCGGCACCGGGCCGCGACCACGCGCCGAGGTCGATCCCCGGCGGGATCACGTGGACCTTCGCGCCCGGGGCGAACTCCCGCAAGAGCGTCCCCTCCCGCTCGGTCTCGACGATCAGGGCGTCGGCGGCCCGGTACGCCGTCATCCCGAACAGGACGTCTTGGCACCGGAGGAACCCGCGCTGGAGGGCCCGGTCGGCCCGGTCCGCCGGATGGTAGTGCGTGGAGACGACGAACGGCACGTCGCGCCGTCGGGCGACCTCGGCCGCCTGCAGCACGTGGCCGTACCGGTGGGAGTGGGCGTGGATCAGGTCGAACCGCTCGGCGGCGAGGGCATCGATGAGGCCGCCCATCATCGGCATGGTCAGGAACGGGACCACCCGCTTGACAACGGGGAACCGCCGGACCGGCACGCCGTCGAGCGACGGGGCGAACGTCGTCCGGCGCTCCCACCGTCCTTCGTCGTAGAGGTCGCTCGCGAACACCGTGACGTCGTCCCCGCCGGCGCGGAGCCCCTTCGCGACCTCCCGGACGTTCGTCTCGACGCCCCCGGGGGCATCGAACCGGAGCGACACGTGCACGAGCTTCATTGGCCGTCCGCGACCTCCCGGTAGACCCGCTCGAGCTCATCGACGACCCGGTCCCAGCCGAACCGGGGAACGATGATGTCCCGGCCGTACGCCCCGAACCGCTCCCGGGCGCCGTCGTCGTCCCAGAGCGCCACGAGCGCCTCGGCGAGGGCGGCAGGGTCGTTGGGGGGCACGAGCCGCCCGGCTTTCCCGTCCTCGAGGAACTCCGGGATTCCCCCGACGCGGGACGCGACCGCCGGCGTCCCCTGCGCGAGCGACTCGAGGAGGACGAGACCGAACGCCTCATACTCGCTCGGGAGGACGAAGAGCCGCGCCTCCCGGAACGCGGCCGCGAGGAGTCGGTCGTCCGCGACGAAGCCGGTGAGACGGACCCGTTCGGTAAGGCCGAGGGCGGCGAGCCGGCGTTCGAGCGCCGGTCGCATCCCCCCGTCCTCCCCGACGACGACGAGCGTCGCCGACGGGTCGTGGGCAGCGAGGGTGCGGAACGCCTCGGCGAGCTCGAGGAGCCCCTTGTTGGAGGCGAGCCGGCCGGCGAAGAGGAGGAACGGGCCAGCGACTCCGATCGCGCGCGCGAACGGCCGGTCGCCGGGCGGTGGCGCCGGCAGCGGGGTGTAGCCGGGCGGGACGATCTCGACCTTCGGGACCGGGAACCCCGGCACCCGGAGGAGCCGCTCCTCCTCGTGGGTCTGCACGATCACGCGGCGGGCTTCCGCGACGATCGGGGCGGCGAGGCGCCGGTCGTAGAACCCGCGGATCCGATGGCGGAGCCACCCGCCCTCGATCGACCAGATCGGGTGGTAGTGGGCGGTCAGGACGAACGGCCGGCCCGACTTCCGGGCAGTACCGGGCGGCGGCGGCCGCGTGGTTCGTGCCGTAGGTGTGCGCGTGGGCCACGTCCGGCGCCGCGCGGGCGAGGGCGGCGTCGAGGCCGCGGAAGAACGGGTAGTGGAGCTCGCCGGGGAGCGACCAGGCCCGCAGGCGGTGAAGGGAGACTCCGTCCCGCACCTCCTCCCGCGGGGTGTCGGGCGGGAGCGTCTGCCAGGGGTATTCCCGGTAGAGGTCGGTCGCAAACGCGTCCACCTGGTGGCCCCGCGCGGCCAGCCGGACGGAGACCTCCCGGACGTGTCGTTCCACGCCCCCCGGGCCCGGTGGGTAACGGGTCGACAGCTCGGCGATCTTCACGGGTCGCGTCGGTCAGGCGGCCTTGGTGCCGGCGAGCCGTTGGGCATACTTCTTGTAGATCTCCGATGCCCGCGCGACCGCCTCGACCTTGACGTACTCGTTCGCCTGGTGGGAGAGCTCCTCCTCGCCGGCCCCGAAAATCACGACGTTCGGGTTCACCTGGGTGTAGCAGACGGCCTCGCTCGCGTGGACGAGGACGGTCGATTCCGCGCTCGAGACCTCCCGGAGGAGCTTGACGTGCTCGCTCTCCGGGTCGATCTGGACCGACCGCATGCTGAGGAGCCTTCGGAGGGTGAACGGGGTCTTGATCCGGCGGAGATGGTCCTCGATCTCCCGGTAGAGCTGGTCCGGCGAGTAGGGCGGGGGGAACCGGATGTCGACCTCGGCGGTCGCCTTGTTGGGGACGACGTTGATCCGCGTGCCCCCATTGATCGTGCCGATGTTCATCGTCACGCTGCCGAGCTCGGGGTGGGCGATCCGGCCCTTGAACCCCTCGAGGCCGCGGAGGATCCGCATCATCTTCGAGATCGCGTTCTCGCCGAGATGGGGCATCGCCCCGTGCGCGGCCTTCCCGCGGGTCTCGATGGCGAGGTCGAGGACCCCCTTCTCCGCGTACGCGACGCGGAGCCCCGTCGGCTCCCCGACGACGATCGCCTTCGCGCGGCGCATCGGGAGCGTCTTCGCCAGCGCCTGGGCGCCCTGCATCGCCGTCTCCTCGTCGGTGGTGAGCGCGAGGACGACCGGGACCTTCCGGGCGACGAGGTCCTGGGCCGCCTGGAGCATCGCGATGACCGTACCCTTCATGTCCGCGGCACCGCGCCCGTACATCCGCCCGCTCGCGAACTGGCTCTGCGAGAAGCTCCAGTAGTCGCCGATCGGGGGGGTGTCGAGGTGGCCGGAGAGGACGACCCCGCCCTGCCCGTACTCGGAGAGGAGCGCGGGCGCCGTCGCATCCCCGAACAGGGTGTTGCGCATGTGGATCTGGTCGGTGAACGACTGGACGTAGTCGAGGACCTCCTGCTTGTCGGAGAACGGGTCGCTCGGGATCTTGATCAGATCCGCGAGCATATCGACCATCTGGCGTTTCATCGGAAGCGGCGGACCCTCCGAGCCCAACGACACGTCGAAGCGGCGGTAATACGGTCGGGAAGGGCCGATTGGGCTTAATCGTTCCCGTAGGCGTTTTCGTCGAGTTCTGGGGAGACGCCGGGCGCGCTCCCGGACGGCACGAGGGCCGCCGCGAGCCGCCGAATCCGTTCTCGCCCGGTGGAACGCGGGGACCGTCCGCTAGGGGGCCGCTGGCTTGGTCGCGACCGTCGAGAGCCGCCGGGTCAGCTCGAGGGCCCGTTGGAACCCCTCCGGAGACCCTACGCTCCGCCATTCTCCCGCGGACGGGGTCAGCGCGAGCGCTGCGACGTGCCCGTCCGCGATCAGCTGCCGGATCGCGTCGGTGAGCTCGATCTCGCCGGTCGGGCCGGTCCCCTCGAGCGCGCGGAGGGCGTCGAACACCCGGTGCGAGAACGCATACGCGGCCGTTGCCGCCCACTGGGACCTCGGCTTGGCGGGCTTTTCCTCCATGCCGGTGACGAGCAGCCGGCGGAGCCCGCCCTCCCGTCCGTCGGGACGGCCCTCGACGACGCCATACCGGCGAGGGTCGGCCACCTTCCGGACGAGGAGGACGCCGTCGAGGTGTTCGCGCTCGAGCAGACCTCCCATCGCGCGGAGGAGCGCCCCTCGCTGCCGCTCGAGGAGCACGCCGTCCCCCGCCTGGAGAACGAACGGACCATCGACCACGTACTCCTCCGCGTGCGCGACCGCGTCCCCGAACCCGCGTGGCGCGGGTTGAACCGCGAACCGGAGCCGGAGCCCTCGGAGCGTATCGTAGAACCTCTCCGTCTCCGCCAGTCGCTCCGCGTGCCGCGCGTGGCGGTGGATCAGGTCGCGGTCGATCGTGAAGTAGTTCTGGACGAACGCGAGGTCTTTCGCCCCGACGACGAGCGTGACGTCGTTCACGCCGGCCGCGACCATCGTCTCGAGGACCACGTGGGCGACCGGCTTCAGGACCGGTTCGCCGTTCTCGGCCCGGTCGTAGAGCGGGAGGAACTCCTTCCGAAGGCCCCGCGTCCAGGGGAGCATCCGGGTCCCTTCGCCCGCGATGGTCACGACACCGCGCATCGCGGGGTCACCCGGGGGGAGACGTGGGACCGGAATTCGCGTCGACCGGTGGGGCGGGCGGCGGAGCGGCCGCGGCCGAGGACGGGTGCGCCCGGGCGTGGAGGCTCCCGGTGTTGTCCCCCTTTCTCCAGTCGACGGTCGGCAGCACCACGTGGCGCCGCGCCTCGAGCCGGCGGCGGAACCGGATCAGGTCCCGGAAGATCTCCCGGAGGACCTCCTCGAGGTTCCGCGAACGCTGGTACCCGAGCGCCGGAAGGTGTTCGTGGATCGGGTTGTAGTAGTGCTGCTCGGCCTCGACGCGGGGGTCGGGCGGGTGCTCGATCCGCGGGTTCAGTCCGAGGTCTCTCGCCACCCGGTGTGTCAGGTCGGCGAGGTCGTTGATGGAGTACGCCGCATCGAACTGGTTGAAGACCCGGTACTCCGAGGACTTCGGGGGGTTCTCGATCGCGATGCGGAGCGACTGGACCGAGTCCTCGAGGGCGATGAACCCGCGGACCTGGCCGCCCTTCCCGTACGGCGTGATCGGGAGCCCGAGGACCGCCTCGACCGCGAACCGGTTGAGCGCGGTCCCCCAGGTCTCGTCGAAGTCGAACCGGGTGAGGAGCGCGTCGTCGGTGATCTCCGGGGTCCGGGTCCCGTAGATGACCCCCTGCATCACGTCGGTCGACTTGAGGCCCCAGATCTTGGTCGCGAACATCACGTCCCCGGAGTCGAACACCTTGCTCCAGTGGTACCACGAGCCGGCCTGGCGGGGGAACGGGAGCCGGTCGTGCTTCCCGTGGTAATCGACCTCGAAGAACCCCTCGGGGATGTCGATGGCCGGGGTCCCGTACTCGCCCATCGTCCCCATCTTCACGAGATGGGTCTCGGGGGCCGCCTCGCGGATCGCATAGAGGAGGTGGAGGGTCCCCGTGAGGTTCTCCACCTGGGTGCGCACCGCGTGGTCGACGTCGATCATCGAGTACGGTGCGCTCCGCTGCTCGGCCAGGTGGACGATGGCGTCGGGTTTCGTGCGACGGACGACGTCGACGACGAACGGGTAGTCGGTGACGTCGCCCTTGTAGAAGTCGATCGACTTGCCGAGCAGGTTCTTCACCGCCTCCTGCCGCTTGTGGAACGAGCCGATCGGCGTCGCCGACCAGCTGCCGACCTCCTTGACCCGTTTCCGGGTGACGAAGTTGTCGATGCCCGCGACGTCATGGCCCCGTCGGAGGAGATGGAGCGCGAGCGGCCACCCCGAGTAGCCATCGATCCCCGTGATGAGGACCTTCATCGCCCGGCCACCGGCGAAGGGCGGTATTTACCTCTGCGGCACCCCATCGCCGGACGTTCGTTCCCTCGCGGCCGGACCCCGGGTTATCCCTCGAGTCGAGGAGCCGCCGCCGGCTCCGCTCGAACCCCGAGGTTCCAGAGCGCCCGCGGGAGGAGGAAGGCCGCCCCCGCGAGCATCCAGAGGAGGGCGGCGAACAGGTACGTCGTGCGGACCCCGTACGACCCGATCAGGACGGCCCCCCCGATCTGCGCGAGGGGAAGGATCACGGCGCTGCCCAGGGCGTCGATGCCGAAGTACCGTCCCTGCATCTCGGTGGGGACCAGGAGTTGGGCGGCTGTCAGCCACGCCGTCCCGGCGAAGCCGGACATCGCGCCGATGAGGAACAGCGCGACGAGGGCGACCGGAACGGTCGGCACGAGCGCGAGCGCCAATGCGACGGTCCCGGCGACGATCCCGTAGGGAACGACCCACGCCTTCCCGGCGTACCGGACGGCGCCGACGCGTCCCACGAGCAGGGAGCCGACCGCGGTTCCCCCGACCTGGGCCGCCAGGAGTCCGGCGAACACGACCGCCGAGTCGTGGAGCACGACGGTCGCGTAGACGACCAGGAACGTCCCGACGACGGTCGCACAGAAGTTGAAGACCGTCGCCGAGAAGGTGAGCTGGAGGAACGCTGGGGCCCGCCAGAGCCACTCGAACCCGGCCCGGAGGTCCGACAGGTAGCTCGTGGCCGGGGCGTCCCGCCGCGGATCGCTCGCGGCTCGGGGGATGGACATTCCCGTCAGCAGCAGGGCCGAAACGGCGAAGGTGAGCGCGTTCAGACCGACCCCCCAGAGCGGGCCGACCGTGACGATGAGGGCCCCTCCCACCGAGGCTCCCACGAATTGGAGCGTGGAGCGGCTGGAGGAGACGAGGCCGTTCGCATCGGCCACCTGGGACGCCGGCACGAGGGCGGGGATCAGCGACTGTTCGGCCGGGTTGAAGACCGTCGTGAATCCGCCGATCGTGGCGTACGCCGCGAGGACCACCGGGAGGTCGAACCCCCGGAGGGCGAGGACGGCGACGGCGACGGAGAGACCGGACGCCCGCACGACGTCCGAGACGATCATCAGACGTCGCCGGTCGTACCGGTCGACGAGCGTCCCGCCGATCGTGCTGAAGAGGACCGCCGGGAGGAGGTACGAGGTCCCGAGAAACGCAACGTCGAGCGCGGACCGGGTCTCCGAAAACACGATCCAGACGAGACAGACGCCCGCGATCGCCGACCCCCCGACGGAGCCGAGACCGGCGGTGAACACCCGGAGGTAATTCCGGTTCCCGACCAGCTGTCGGTACGACGTCCCGGCCGCTGCGTTCGCCCCCGGAGAAGGATTGGAGCGGTCCGCCGCTTAAGAACCGGTCCCGCCCGACGGCAGGGGGCCGGGGGCACACGGGCCGGCGGGACCCGTCCTCACGGTCGGAGGAGTGCGTCGGCCGCCCGCGCGGCCACGACGGCCACGAGGGCGGCGAGCGGGGCGGCGAAGAAGTAGACCCACAGGTCGGCGTACGAGCCGGAGAGGACCGCGGGGGCGAGGGACCGGGCCGGATTGAGGGAACTCCCGGTGACCGGTCCGATGACGAACGTCGAGACCGCGACGACGACCCCCGGCCAGGTCAATCGCCAGCGCCACCGTCCGGCCCCGCCCCGAACCAGGGCGAGGACGGACAGGACCAGCGCGAAGGTGAACGCGAACTCGTCTCCGAAGATCCGCAGGAGGTCGTTCGTGGCGGGGAGGGTCGCGCCGAGGTGGGACCCCGTTCCGAGCGAGAGCAGGACCGCCGCGCTCCCCACGAACGCGCCCGCCACTTGCGCGGCGACGTGCCCCGGAACCTCGCGCGGGGAGAGCCGACGGTCCGCGGCGAGCGCGAGCGTGACCACCGGATTGAGGTGGGCGCCCGAGATCGCGGCGAAGAGCAGGACCGGGACGGTGACGGCGACGAACCAGGCGACGGCGAGGAGGAAGAACCGGGACGGCCCCCCGCCCGTGGTGGCCACGACCGCCCCGGTGCCGATCCCGACGAGGAGTGCGGTTCCGGCGGCCTCGGCGGCGAGCCGGGTGACCAGGCCCGAGCTCAAGGTGGACGCTTCCCGGGGACTGCGTCCGCCGACGGGGCGAGTTCCGCACAGAGGAGGTCGACCCTCCGACGAATCTCCTCGCGGACCAACCGGAAACCTGCATCGTCCAGCGTGGCCGGATCCGGGAGAGCCCAGTCGCGGGTCTCGGGGATCCCGAGAAGCGCCGGGCAGCTTCGGTCGTCCTGACAGCCCATCGTGATGACGACCGACGCCCGCCGGGCCTGGAGTTCGGTGAGCAGGCTCGGCGGATGGTCGGGGAGCGCCAGCCCCAGCTCTCCGAGGAACCGCCCGGTGCGGGGGTTGGGGGCGGCCGCCGGCCGCGTGCCCGCGGACTCGGCGACCCACCCCCGCGGCGCGTTCGCGTTCAAGATCGCCTCGGCCAGGAGCGACCGCGCGGCGTTCTCCACGCACACGAACAGCACCGTTCGTTCGGCGGTCACTCGCTCCGGCAGCAGCCCAGCTTGCCGGTGGACTCGCTGCCGTCGCACGTGCAACAGCAGCAGCATCCGCACCCCGCAGATTCGGCCATTGGTACCTCCAGTCACTTCAGGGAATGAAGTGTTATAGCCCGCCGCTACGTACGCTCGAAGTGGCCAAGGAGTGCTGCCCCGGGGTCTACGATTGCCCGTGCCCGCCGGTCGGGCTCATCGACGTCGTCGGGAAGAAATGGGCGATGTGCATCGTCACTCTCCTCGGCAAGCACGGGGAGCTCCGGTTCGGTCCGATCCAGCGCTCCCTTCCCCGCGTGAGCCCCGCAACGCTGACGGCGACGCTCCGGGCCCTCGAGCGGGAGCGGCTCGTCCGGCGCTCGGCGGCCGGGTCCACGCGGGGGTCCCCGGTCGCGTACGACCTCACGACCCGCGGGACCGCCCTCTACCGGAGCCTGCTGCCCCTCGCGGGGTGGCTGCGCGCCTCGTAGGGGTCCCGCCGTCGCGGCCGGGCGCCCCGCTGTCCTCTCGCGCGCGGTCCCGACCGAGAATTTAAGCGACGGAGCGTCTCGTAGCCTCCACCAAGGTCATGGTCGCCGAGTTCGACGAGCTCAAGATCGTCGACACCCGGGACGAGTCGCTCAAGGGAGCGATGATGGTCATCGGCTTCCCAACCCACGGCCTTGTCGGGTCGGTCGCCGCCTCGTACCTCGTCCACGCGCTCGACATGACGAACATCGCCTACATGATCAGCGAAGAGTTTCCGCCCACGGTGATCATGGAGGAGGGGGTCGTGAGCGCCCCCGTCCGGTTCTACGCCTCCAAGGTCGTCTGCGGCGTCGACCGGAAGTGCGAGCAGCTCGTCGTCGGCATGTCCGACATCCAGCCGCCCGCCGAGATGTTGAACCGGTTGTCCCGGCTCCTCCTCGATTGGGCGGAGGCGAAGGGGATCGAGCTCCTCGTCGCCGTTGAGGGCCAACCGATGGACGAGGAGCTCCGCGCCGACGCCCGGGTGGTGGCGATGGCGAACCGGGCCGCGGCCCCGCTCCTCGCCAAGTACCACTTCGAGCCGGCGAACGGCGTCGTGACGGGGTTCGCGGGCGGGCTGCTCCTGAGCGCGATCGGCCGGCAGATCCCGGTCCTCTGCCTCGTCGCGCAGGCGCACAAGGACTACCCGGACGCGCGCGCCGCGGCGAAGGTCATCGAGACGATCAACCCCCTCGTCCCGATGCTCGTGCTCGACACGAAACCGCTCCGCGAGAAGGCCCAGGAGATCGAGGGGGAGGTCCGCCACACGCTCGCGCAGCAGCAGCAATCGATGGCGAAGATGCGCCCGGCCGAGCCGTCGGGGCCCGGTGAGATGTATCGCTGAGTCGGTCGACCGGGCGGCAGAGTCGGCGCTGCCGGGCGGCGCGTCCCCCCTCGAGCTCCGCGGCTTCCGTCCCCGGGACGTGCCGGTCGTGGCCGCCATCGTCGGCGAGGCACTGCACGAACACTACGACACGTCGCTCTACTTCTCCCTCAGCCAGCAGTGGCCGGGGGGGTTCCTGATCGCCTCCGACGCCGCCGAGGTCCCGGTCGGGTTCCTCCTCGGGGTCAGCCAGGTCGAGGGGGAGGCGAGGATCCTGATGTTCGCCGTCGACCGGATCCGTCGGACCCACGGCGTCGGGACGGCGCTGATGACCGAGTTCCTCGACCGGTGCCGGCGCCGCGGGATGCGGCGGGCCACGCTCGAGGTGCGGGTCTCCAACGTGTCGGCGATCCGGTTCTACACCCGGTTCCGGTTCAGCGTGACCGACCTGTTGCGCGGGTACTACTCCGACGGCGAGAACGGCTACCAGATGGCGCGGGACCTCCCGTAGACCGCCCCCAAGGGCTAAGCCCCTCGCCTGCCATCCGGAGCCCATCCATGGCAAGCGACCGGCCGACCGTCCGCGAGCTGATGACGCCGAAGCCGATCACGCTCTCGACGGACGCCCCGCTCTCCCGCGCCCTCGGCGTGATGCGCGAGAGGTCGGTCCACGAGGTTCCGGTCCTCCGGAACAACCGGCTCGTGGGCCTGATCACGTTCGAGACGATCGCCCGGAGGACGAACCTCCCGTTCTCGACGAAGGTCGAGCACCTCCTGATCCTCCCGCCCCTGATCACGCCGAACACCACGTTCACGGAGGCCGCGGAGCAGCTGCTCGCCACGGGGCTCCGCGCCGCCCCGGTCGTGGGGAAGAAGGGCGAACTCGTCGGCATCATCTCCCGCTCCGACCTCGTCCGGGCGATCCCCGACCTCGACGACCTCGCCGGCCACCTCGTCGAGCGGATCTCCGGCCCGCCGGGGCTCCTCATCCACGAGACCGAATCGTGCGGGACCCTCCTCCACCAGATCCGGCTTCTCGAGGAGCACCCGCTCCCCGTCATCGACGCGAAGGGCCACCTCGTTGGGGCCGTCGGGGTCGCCGACTTGGGCCGGGTCCTCTGGCGTCCCACCGTCGGCGGCAAGAAGGACGCGGCCCGGCCCGGGAACGTCCTCAACGTCGAGGTCGGCTCGATCATGCACTCGCCCGCCCTCACCGTCCCCCCGGGGACGACCACCGGCGAGGCGGCCCGCCTGATGACCCGGGAGAAGGTCTCGAGCGTCTTCGTCGTCGAGAAGGGACGGCCCACCGGGGTGGTCTCCCAGGGCGACCTCCTCGGCCTCGCCGTCGGCACGTCGGCCGAGGACGCCGTGTCCGTCGACGACGTCTACGTCCAGATCCACGGGGTCCGCGCGTCCGGCGACCCGTCGCTCCTGACCGAGATCGACCGGCTGATCGCGAAGGCGCTGAAGCACATCGCGCGGAACACGCGGCCGGTCCTCCTCAGCATCCACATCACGCCGCACGCGACCCATCGGGCCGGCGACGCCACGATCCAGGCCCGGCTCCACACCGACCACGGCGTCTTCCACGCGAGCGAGACCGGCTGGAACTTCTTCGCCTCGATCCAGCAGACGCTCGACGACCTCGTGGCGCAGACCCGCCGCGACCGGGACGAGCGTCGGACCGTCCGGAAGCGGAGCGGGCGGGCGCCGGCCGAGGACGACGAGACGGCCGCCGACGGGGAGCTCGAGGCGAAGATCCGGGCCGCCGCGGGCGACGACTAGGCGAACCGATTCCCGAACGAAGGAGCGACGATGTTCCCCGGAGGGATGCGCAACCAGCGCCAGATGGAGATGGCGATGCGGCGGCTCGGCATGACGACCGAGCCGATCGACGACGTCGAAGAGGTGATCATCCGGACCAAGGACAAGGAGCACGTCTTCCAGTCGCCCGAGGTCACGATCCTCCAGGTCCAGGGCGTCAAGACCTACCAGGTCGTCGGCGAGTCCACGGTCCGCGCCCGGACCGCCGGGAGCCTGTCGTCGGGGACGTCCGCGGCCGCCGCCGTTCCGGCGGCTCCGTCCGGTCCGCCGGAAGAAGATGTCCGGCTCGTCATGGAGCAGGCGAACGTCGACCACGGCGACGCCGTCGCGGCGCTCGCCGACGCCGACGGCGAGCCGGCCGAAGCGATCCTGAAGCTCCTGTCCCGTCGGGGGCCCGGTGGCGGCTGAGCCGCCCGTCGACCAGGAGTGCGTCGAGGGGTACCTCTTCACGCGGGCGCCCCCGTCGGTCCTGCTCCTGCGGAGACCTCCGCGACGGGGCCGGATCTGGGTCCCGGTCTCCGGGAAGGTCGAGCCGGGCGACGCGAGCTTCGCCGTCGCGCTGCGGCGGGAGCTCGAGGAGGAGACCGGGATCACCGACCTCACGTCGGTCGCACCTCTCGATTGGGAGGTCAAGTTCGACGGCCCGGACGGCCGGGTCTGGCGGCTCCACGCGTTCGCCGTCGAGGTCTCCGGGCCCGAAGCTCCGCGCCTGAGTCCGGAACACGACGCCTTCGCGTGGCTCCCGTTCGACGAGGCCCGGGACCGGCTGGACTACTCGGACAACCGGGAGGCGCTCGACCGCCTGGTCGAGACCCTCGGGGTCGCCGTCGATCGGCCCTCGGCGGAGGGAACCCCCGGCCCCGGGACGCCCCCGCTGGCCGTCGTCGTGCCGCGGATGGGGGAGGAGCTCTACGCCGCCGTGCGGAACGGTCACCACCGGAAGCTCGCGCTCCAGGTCCCGGCAGGGCTCGTCCGGAACGCCCACGACCTCGCGGCGCAGCTGCGCGAAGCGGTCGGAGTTCCCGTGGTGGTCGCTTCCCGGGCGTGCTTCGGCGCGTGCGACTTCCCCTCCCCCTCGGAAACGCCGGGGGTCGACGGTCTCGTCGTCCTCGGGCATGCGCCGATCCCGAACGTGCCCCTCGACCGGACCACCTACTTCGTCGAGATGCGGGAAGCCGGCGGCGACGCCGAGGGGCTCGCCGAGCGGACCGCGGCGGCGGGGGTCCCGAAGCGCCTCGGCCTCGTGGCCTCGGTCCAGCACCTCGACCTCGTGCCGTCGTTCGTCGCTGCGCTCGAGCGCCGCGGGTACGACGTCCACCAGGGGACCGGCGACCGACGGCTCCAGTACCCCGCGCAGGCGCTCGGGTGCAACTACACGAGCGCCGAGGCGGTCGAGGCCGACGTCGAGGCGTTCCTCTTCCTCGGGACCGGCCGGTTCCACCCGCTGGGCCTCGCGTTCGCCGTGGAGAAACCGGTCTGGTCGCTCGACCCGCTCCGCGGCGAAGTCGAGCCCCCGATCGACCGGGGCTCGCTCGTCCGGAAACGGCAGCTCCTGGTCGCCCAGTGCCGCAACGCCCGGCGATGGGGGATCCTCGTCTCGACGTTCGCCGGCCAGAACCGGACCGCGACGGCGCTCGCCCTCCAGTCGCGCGCCCGGGCCCGCGGGTTCGACGCGGAACTCTTCGTCGCCGACCGGATCGACGCGCGCGACCTCGTCGGCCGCGACGTCGACGCCTACGTCAACACCGCCTGCCCGCGGATCGCGCTCGACGACTCGGACCTCTATCCCCGCCCGATCCTGACCGTGCCCGAGTTCCGGATGGCGATCGGCGAGGTCCCGCTCGAGCCGTACCAGTTCGACACCTACCACTAGCGGCCCGACCGAAACGTCGATGAACCGCGGACCACCTCCGGACCCCGGATGACGTGGCTCCGGTGGGCGGGCCCTGCGCTGCTCGTGCTGGGCGTCGCCCTCCTCGGGGCGGCGGTCGTCACGGGTTCCGCGAACCTCGTCCTCGTCGTGTTCGTCCCGGTCCTGACGGGCGGGGCGTCGCTCCTCTTCCTCGGGGGGGTCGCTTCGGTCTTTCTCGGGGTCCTGCTCGTCCCGTTCGCGTTCGGCTACGAGCTGGTCGACTCGACCGAGGCGGAGGCGGTCGGCTCCCCGTCGCCGGGAGCCAGCGCGGGGGGCGTGATCCTGCTCGGCCCCGTTCCGATCTTCCTCGGGTCGTGGCGCCAGCCGAGCCGGAGAACGTACTGGTTCGCCGTCGTGGCCGGTGCCGTCCTGCTCGTCGTCGCGGTCGGCCTCGCCTGGTGGCTCCACTGACCGGCCGCCCCCCGGGGCGCGACGGACCCCCAGGCGCCGCTACGGCGCGGGGAGGGTCGCCTTGAGGAACGCCTCGGCGACCCGCGGGTCCCCGGAGAGCTCGGGATGGAACGTGAGCCCCCAGACGGTACCGGAGCGGACCCCGACGACCTCCTCGTCGTTCCAGGCGAACGGTTGCGCCTTCTTCCCGACGTCGAGGATCCGCGGGGCCCGGATGAAGACCCCCGGGAACCGGCCCCCTTCGAGCCCCTTGACCCGGACCGGCGCCTCGAACGACTCGCGCTGGCGGCCGTAGTCGTTCCGCCGGACCGTGACGTCGAGCGCCCGGAGGGTCACCGGGTCGCGGCCGCTCGGGCTCGGCTCGAGCCGGTCGGCGAGGACGATGAGCCCGGCGCACGTTCCGAGGACGGGGAGGCCGCGGCCGATCCGTTCGGAGAGCGCGAGGCGGAGGCCTCCCTTGTCGAGCATCTCGGAGATCGCCGTGCTCTCCCCGCCGGGGACGACGAGCGCGTCGACCTTCGCGAGCTCCTTCGGGGTGCGGACCAGTCGGACCGACTCCGGGCCGACGACCCGGGCGAACGCCGCCCGGTGCTCGGGGACGTCGCCCTGGAGCGCGAGGACGCCGACGACCGTCACGGCGGCCCGGCGCCCCGCAGCGCCGCGAGGATCTCGGTCGCCCGGTCGATCCGGATCGCGCGCTCCTCGATCAGCTGGGCGACGACCCGGTCGACCTCGTCGGGCTTCGCCCCGGCCATCGCCGCGATGTTGCGCGCATGGAGCCCCATGTGGCCCCGTTGGATCCCCTCGGTCGCGAGGGCGCGCAGCGCGCCGAGGTTCTGGGCGAGCCCCACCGAAACGAGGATCTCGGCGAGCTCGTTCGCGTGCTTCACCCCGAGGACCTTGACGTTCGCCTTGGCGGTGGGGTGGACCGCCGTTGCGCCGCCGATCAGGCCGACCGCGACGGGGAGCTCGATCGTCCCGACGAGGTCGCCGTGGGCGTCCTTCTCGTAGGTGGTGAGGGGCTTGACGATCCCGTGGTCGTCCTTCGCGAGGAACGCCGCGTAGGTGTGGGCCCCGCTTTCGATCGCCCGGAAGTCGTTCCCCGTCGCGACGACGACCGCCGAGACCCCGTTCATGATCCCCTTGTTGTGGGTGGCGCAGCGGAACGGGTCGACGGCGGCGAGCGTGTAGGCGTCGAGGATCGCCTCGACGACCTCGGGTCCGGTCGCATGGTCGGTCGCGAGCTTCTCGGCCGGGAACGTCGCGGTCGCCCGGGCGAGCCGGAAGACGGCGAGGTTCGAGATGATCCGGAGGACCACGCGGCCCCCGGTGAGCCGGGCGACCTCGGGGGCGAGCGCCTCGCACATCGTGTTGACGGCGTTCATCCCCCCGGCGTCCCGCGCGTCGACGAGGAGGTGGACGACGAGCATGGTCCCGCGCGGCGAGGGGATGATCCGGACCTCGAGGTCCTTCGCCCCGCCGCCGAACTTCACGAGCATCGGGTCCCGGGCGTTGGCGGCGGCGATCAGGCGGTCCTTCGCATCGAGGATCCGATGCCGACCCCCCGACGGGTCGGCGACCCCGAGGACCTGGATCTGGCCGATCATGACGGGCGGGGTCGTCGACGCCCGGAACCCGCCGGTGGCCCGGGCCACCTTCGCGGAGTTCGACGCCGCGGCGACGACGCTCGGTTCCTCGATCGCCATCGGCACGAGGACGTCGCGCCCATTCACCCGGAAGTTCGTCGCGATCCCGACCGGGAGGGCGAACGCCCCGACGACGTTCTCGATCATCCGACCGAACAGCGCTGGGTCGATGCCGGGGGGGAGGTCGTACGACCGCGCCTCCTCGTCGGTGAGGCCGGCCCACTCCTGGACGAACCGCCGGCGCTCCTCGATCGACTTCGTGTAGAACCCCGAGACCTCCGACGAACGCTCCATGGAGTGCAACCTTGCCGGCGAACTACGGCGCATCGTCCGGCGCGCCCGGCGGGTCGGCGACGGCCGAACCATCGGCCTCCGGGGCCGACCGGTCGGGACGGCGGCGGGCCACGACGACTTTGGCCGGCCGCAGGAGCCCGCCCGGGAACCCGTACCCCTGCTGGACCACCTCGGCGACCGTCCCTTCGGCGGCGGCCGACGACGGGGGGGCTTCGGCGACCGCTTCGTGGTCGTCGGCGCGGAACGGCCCGCCGACCTCGGCGACCGGGCGGACCCCGTGGGCGTCCAGGAAGTTGGTCACCGTCCGGCCGAGGAGTTCGACCCCGCGACGGACCGGGTCCCGGGCCGGAAGCGCCTGGACGGCATCGACCGCTTTCTGGGATGCCTCCATGATCGGCAACATGTCCCGGAGGACCTCGCCCTCGGAGCGTCGGCGGAGCGACTCGCGCTCGCGCTCGGTCCGGCGGCGGAAGTTCTCGAAGTCCGCGTAGAGGTACGTGAACCGACGCTCCCATTCCTCGGGGGCCGGCGCCTCGGCCTCCTCCGGTGCGGCCGGGTCGGGCGGCGCCCCGGCCGGCTCGTCGGGGGGCGGGGTCTCGGGCATCGGCCTCGGGCGGTCCACGGGGGCCGTTTATTTGGCGCTTGAGGCGGGCCTAGATCCCCGGCTGGAGGGCGAGGGTGACCAGGAGGACCGCCGCCGCGGTCCCGAGGCCGACGGCGAGGATCTCCGCGACGCTCTGGTACCAGGAACGGCTCGAGTAGAGCGATCCGACGATCCCGACGATGGCGAGCTCGGCCGAGCCGACGGCGACGGAGAGCTCGAGCTCGGAGAAGAGGGACAGGCTGGTGAGGAGATAGGGGAGGCCCGGCAGGATTCCCCCGATCAGGTAGAAGACCCCGATCGTGCCGGCGTGGGCGATGGGCTGGTCCTCGGGGTAGGGCGGGAGTCCGAGCTCCTCTCGCATCATCGTGTCGACCCACAGCCGCTTGTTGGAGGTGACCGCGTCGACGAGGATCTTCGTCTCCTCTTCGGTGAGGCCCCGGTTCCGGTAGATGTCGTGGACCTCCCGGCGCTCCTCCTCGGGGAGCTCGTCGACCTCGCGCTCCTCCCGGGCCCGTTCGCTGCGGATCAGGTCGGCCTTGGCCCGGCCCGACAGGAGCGCCCCCGTGAACATCGAGAGCGACCCGGCAACAGCGGCCGCGACGATCGTCAGGAGGACGCCGGCGTGCCCGATCCGGGCCACCCCGGCGGTCGCAACGGAGAGCGAAATCGCCGTGATGACCCCGTCGAGGACCCCGAAGACCGAGTCCTCCAGCCGGTCCGCCCGCTCGGACTTGTGCCCTTCCGCGACCGCGCCGGCCCGGATCTCGGCCGGCGTCCGCACGCGGGGTCCGGTCGGGGGCGTCGCCATCTCCCGGGCGAGCCGGAACGGTGGATAAGATGACCGGCGGGCGGGGCCGGAACCGTCGGTCCGGCACCCCCGCCGACCCTCCGCTCGGACCCCGCTTCCTTCGGCTCCGGGCCAAGCGTTATAATCGGCGTCCGGCTCGGATTTCTCGCCGAGAAATCGGCAGTCCTTTCGATGGCGGAGCTTGCGCCCCACGGCGCGGAATACAACGCGAGCTCGATCCAGATTCTCGAGGGTCTCTCGGCGGTCCGGAAGCGGCCCGGGATGTACATCGGGTCGACCGATGGGCGGGGGCTGCAGCAGCTGGTCGAGGAGGTCGTCGACAACTCGATCGACGAGGTCCTCGCGGGGTGTTGCACCGACATCACCGTGACCCTCCACGACGACGGGACCTGCTCGGTCGCGGACAACGGCCGGGGGATCCCGGTCGAGATCCACCCGAAGTACAACCGGCCGACCCTCGAGATCGTCCTGACGGTCCTCCACGCCGGGTCGAAGTTCGACCGGAACACGTACAAGGTCTCCGGCGGCCTCCACGGCGTCGGAATCCACGTCGTCAACGCGCTCTCGGAGTGGTTCGAGGTCACGGTCCGGAGGGACGGGCTGACGTACTTCCAGCGGTACGAGCGCGGCGCCCCGGTCGCCCCGCTCAAGACGATCGGGAAGAGCGAGGGGACCGGGACCGAGCAGCGGTTCAAGCCGGATGCCACGGTGTTCGAGACGGTCGTCTTCGACAAGGCGACGGTCCAGCGGCGGCTCAAGGAGCTCTCCTTCCTCAACCCGGAGGCCGCGATCCACTTCCGCGACGAGCGCGACGGCACCGAGGAGACGTTCCACCACGCGGGCGGGATCACCGAGTTCACCCTCGACCTGAACAGCGGCAAGGCGACGCTGTTCCCCCAGCCAATCTACCTGCACGCGAAGCGGGACCAGACCGACGTCGAGGTGGCGCTCCAGTACAACGACGGGTACAACGAGACGACCCTCGCCTTCGTCAACAACATCAACACCGTGGACGGGGGGACCCACGTCATCGGGCTCCGGGCCGCCCTCACGCGGACGCTCAACGACTACGCGCGGAAGCGCGGGTTCGTCAAGGGGGACAAAGAGGGGCTCACCGGCGAGGACGTCCGGGAGGGGCTCGCCTGCGTCCTTTCGATCAAGGTCCTCGAGCCCCAGTTCGAGGGCCAAACGAAGAGCAAGCTCGGCAACTCTGAGGTGAAGGGCCAGGTCGAGAGCGCGGTCAACGACAAGCTCTCCGAGTTCCTCGAGGAGCACCCGGCGGTCGCCCAGGGGCTCATCATGAAGGCCGTCCAGGCCTCGCAGGCCCGGGAGGCGGCCCGGAAGGCCCGGGAGCTGACCCGGCGGAAGGGGCTCCTCGAAGGCGGCGGCCTCCCCGGGAAGCTCGCCGACTGCCACTCCCGCGACCCGTCGGAGTGCGAGCTGTTCATCGTGGAGGGCGACTCGGCCGGCGGCACGGCGAAGCAGGGCCGCGACCGGGAGTTCCAGGCGGTGCTGCCGCTCCGCGGAAAGATCCTGAACGTCGAGAAGGCCCGGCTCGACGCGATGCTGCAGAACGAGCGGATCCGCGACCTGATCACCGCCATCGGGATCGGGATCGGCGACGAGCTCGACCTCTCGAAGCTCCGCTACCACAAGATCATCATGATGACCGATGCGGACGTCGACGGCTCGCACATCCGCACGCTCCTGCTCACGCTGTTCTACCGCAAGATGCCGGAGCTGATCCAGCAGGGCCACGTCTTCATCGCCCAGGCCCCCCTCTACCTCCTGACGAAGGGGTCGAAATCCGCCTACGCGTTCTCCGACGAGGAGCGCGACAAGGCGATCCAGGACCTCGGGCCGAAGGGGGTCGGGATCCAGCGGTACAAGGGTCTCGGCGAGATGAACGCGGAGCAGCTCGCGACCACCACGATGCACCCGGGCACCCGGACGCTCCTCAAGGTCACGGTCGAGGACGCGGCCCACGCGGACCAGCTCTTCTCCGTCCTGATGGGCGAGGACGTCGAACCCCGCCGCGTGTATATCCAGGACCACGCCGCCGAGGTCACGAACCTCGACATCTGACGACGCTCCTCGGGAGGCCCGAACGGCCGCGACCGGCGGGACCCCGTCGGAACGCGCTCGCCGTGCGGCGGTGAGTCCTTTTAATTCCGTGGGGGTCGGGTCGCCCGCGGCGACCCCGTCCGGGGCGCCCGGTGACTCCGCACATGCCGCCCCGATCGATGCTCGACACGTTCGCCACCGAGCAGAACATCACCGCCGCGGACCGTGCGCTCGTCCCGCTCCATCCGTTCACCGTCCTCCTCGGCCGGGACTCCCTCGCCAACCTGTCCCGGTACCGGCGGGCATACCAGAACTACTGGGCGGTGACGTTCGCCCGCGTCGGGGTCCGAAAATTCCCCTTGCAGGGTCGGCTTCGGTCGGGCCAGTCCGTGAGCCTCACGAAGAACCGGATCGCCCAGCTCTACGCCTCGGACCGGATCGAGCCCCATCCGGAGACCGACTCGGTCACCGTCCGGGTCGGCGAGCGGAGCCTCAACCTGGCCACGGGATGGACCAACGGGGACATCCACGGCGTCTTCGTCGAGGACGTGTACCGATGGCTTCCCGTCGAGGGGAAGGACGTCCTGGACGTCGGTGCCTCGATCGGCGACTCCCCCCTCTACTTCGCGGCCCGGGGCGCTCGGCGGGTCATCGCGATGGAGCCGTGGCCGTCGACGTTCGAGATCCTCCAGCGGAACATCCGGGACAACCACTTCGAGGAGACGGTCCTCCCAAAGAACGCGGCCCTCGGCGGGGGCCGAGGCGAGATCACTCTCGACGACCGGTTCGAGTCGGCCCAGCACGCCCAGATCCGGAGCTTCGCGTCCGGGACCGCGGTGCCGACGGTGCCGCTCGCCGACATCGTCCGCGAGTACGACCTGAACGAGGCGGCTCTGAAGCTCGACTGCGAGGGCGGGGAGTACGACGCGATCCTCGGGAGCCCCCCCGAGGTGTTGCGCAAGTTCACTCACATCCAGATGGAGTACCACTACGGGTATCGGAACCTCGAGGCGGCGCTCCGGGCTGCCGGATTCGACGTCCACCACACGCGGCCGTTCCGGATGGTCAACAAGGCCTCCGAACGTCCGGAGTTCCGGATGGGGAACATGTACGCGCGTCGCGCGCGGTGACCCCCCCGACGGGCGACCCATCGTCCATTTTATGCGCGTCGACGGTCTCGCCCTGCCGAATGGCGCGACGTGTGGGGCGCCCCCGGCTCGCGGCGATTCTCCTGTCGTTCGCAGTCCTCGCTGTCGTTCTCGGCGGCACTCCCGGACTCGCTCCGTTCCCTCCGGCCGACCTGGCGGGTACGAGTCCGGTGGGCACCGTTGTCCGGCTCCCCGTCGCGAACGGGCCCGCGGCAGTCGTCCCCGCCTCGTCGCCGCCTCCTCTCCCCGGCGGTAACTGGACGAACGTTACGAACTTCAGGTACCCCAACCCCACCCCCCCGCCAAGGGTACATGCTGGCCTACGACCCGCTCCTTGCGGCGACGGTACTGTTCGGGGGGATCAGCGCCATCAACGGTGCCTACGGGGACACCTGGGAATTCGTCAAGGGCCATTGGGTCAACCTGACCTCCTCCTTGTCGACGTCGCCGTCCGCGCGGTGGCGGGCGGGCATGGTCTATGACCCAGCGATGAACGGCGTGATCCTCTTCGGAGGGCGCTCGTGCTACTGTGGCAGCACTACGACGTTCCTGAACGACACCTGGATGTTCAACGCGTCCGGTTGGAGGAACCTCACGAACGAGTACGCGCCCCCGCAGTCCCTCGGCCAGATGATGGCGTACGATTCGGCGGACGGCTATGTGTTCCTTCCGCTGCAGACGCCGGTCGCACCGGACTACAATCAGTACTGGTCGTTCCAATCGGGGAATTGGACCAACCGGACCGCCGCCGTGACGGGGGCGCCTCCGCCGGGGATGACCCTCTACGGGTCGGACGACCCCCCGGCCAAGTACGACGTGTATTTCGGGGGCAATCTCCTCGGTGCGTGCGGGTCCCCCAGCGGCTACGCCCTGACCTACACGTACTCTTCCGGTACCTTCCTAAACGTCACCGCCAACCAGTCCCTGACCCCTCAGGACGCGATGGGAACCGCCGCGATCGCCTACGACCCGAACGAGGGCGGCGTGCTGATGTTCGGCGGGATGGACGCCGGGTGCAACGCAGTCAACACCACGTATCTGTTCCGTGGGGGCAACTGGACCAACCTGAGCTCCCTCTTGCTCGTCACCCCGGCGTTTCGGTGGGACTCCCGTCTCGTGTACGACACGGTCGCCGGTGCCGACCTCCTGTTCGGAGGGAACGAGAATCCCTTTGGGCTTTCCAATTACTTCATCAACGACACCTGGGAGTTTGACTCGGGCCTCCAGGTGAACGCCACCGTCGTACCGAACGACGGCATCGTTCCCCTCAACGTCACGTTCGCCTCCCATCCGACCCGTGGGGTCGCGCCGTACAGTTACAACTGGTCGTTCGACGACGGAACACCCAACGCCACGAGCCAGACCGGCACCCACGTGTACACCTCGGCCGGTTTCTACTTCCTCAACCTGACCGTCACCGACTCCGTCGGGGACTTCCGGTCTGCCTTCTTCCCGGTCGCTGTCTACGAGCCTCTCACGGCGAGCGCGAACGCCACTCCGAGCTCCGGCGAGGCAGCGCTCCGGGTCACCTTCCGGTCGGGAACGACTGGAGGCGTTCCACCCGTCCAGTATGCGTGGAATTTCGGCGACGGAACCACCGGAACCGGAGGGAACGCGTCGCATACGTACGGGACGGCCGGGAACTACACCTGGACGTTCAACGCCACCGACGCGATCGGCGACTCGATCGCCGAGCACGGGCTGGTCACCGTGTACCGCCCCCTGGGCGTCGAGATCTCCGTCGGGCCGGCCCTCGGCCTCGCTCCCCTCAATGTGTCGTTCAATGCGACCCCCGAGTTCGGGGAAGCCCCCTACCGGATCGTTTGGGCGTTCGGTGACGGGAGCCCGAACGCTACGACCGCGGCGGTGTGGCACACCTACGAAACCGCGGCCAACTACACCGCGACCGTCACGGTCACCGACGCTGCAGGGGTCTCGGCCGTCCGAAGCGTCCCCGTCGTCGTCGTGAGCCCGATGACCGTCCTGGCGGGCGTCTCGCCGTTGCTCGGGCAGGCGCCGTTCCGTGTGGCGTTCACGGCGTCCCCGTCCGGTGGTCTCGCCCCGTTCTCCTTCGCGTGGGTGTTCGGCCCCGGTCTCGGAACCTCATCCGCCTCGAGTGGCACCTTCGACTTCGTTTCCGCTGGGAACTTCACCGTCGGGCTCACGGTGCAAGATTCGCTGAACGAGACGTACGTGCGCTCGTTCTCGGTCGAGGTCGTGCGCCCGCTCGGGGCTGCCCTCTCCGTGTCGCGCGAGGCGGGCGTCGCGCCCCTCGCGACGAACCTGACGCTCGTGGTCCAGGGCGGACTCGCCCCCCTCTCGTACCTTTGGTCGTTCGGGGATGGCACAGTCGGCACGACCGGCCCGGCCGTGTCGCACACGTTCGCCACTGTGGGGAGGTTCGACGTCCGGGCGACGGTCACGGATTCACTTGGTTCGGACGTGGTCACCAACGCAACCGTTCTGGTGGTCCACCCGCTCTCGGTCACGCTCACCGCGAACACGAGCACCGTCACGATCGGGGGCTCGGTCGCGCTCACCCTAGCCTTCAGCGGGGGACTTGCGCCGCTCGAGGTCCGCTGGAGCGGCCTCCCGAGCGGGTGTGCTTCCGAGAACGTCACCCAGCTCGCTTGCTCCCCGAATGCGTCGGGAAAGTTCACCGTCTCCGCCACCGTTTCGGACGCCTTGGGGGAGTCAACGACGGAATCGACCTCCCTCGCCGTCCTCTCGAACGCCACCACCCCGGGGACCGGGGGAGGAGGAGCCTCGTCGGCGTCCCTGTGGGAGTACGCGGCCCTTGGGCTCGTGGTGCTGCTCGTCGCGATCGCGGTCGTGGCGGTCGTCCTCCGGGGACGGAGGCCAGGGCCCCCGACGGAGCCCGAGGGCCCGTCGGGGGAGCCCTCGGAGTCGACGCCGGGCGAGGCTCCGTCGGAATCCGGGTAGGTTCGCGGAGCGACCGGTGCGGCCCAGCGTTTAAGCCTCGTTCCGCGCGTCGCGCGCCGGGAGGCCGGCGCGTCGGACGATGGTGGGGCCACCGACCCTCGCGGAGGTCCTGAAGGCGCTCGGGGACCGCCCCGACCACCCTCCCCCCCACGCGGTCCAGCACGGGGCGACCGGGACGCTCCTCGCCCTGGCGGTCCCGTCGGTCGATGGACCGTCCTGGCGGGGCGTGTGGATCCGTCCCGATGGGGTCGATTTCCTCGGTCCTGCATCTCCTCCCACGGGGCTGAGCCGGTCGTTCCACCTGACAGGGGACGCGGCGAAGGTCGTCGACCTCCTCGCGGAGGCGACTCGGGGGTACATCGAGCGGGCGGAGGAGATCGACGAGAAGCTCACCAAGGTCCAGCGGCGCGGTCCGGACGGCTCGGGCGACCTTGTGTGGGAGTTGCAGCGAGAGGTCGCCCGACTGAGGGCGAACGTCGGCCGCATCGTCGTCGTCACCGCGGAAGTCGGAGGGCCGTCGATCCCCCGGTTTCCGGGCGCCGAGGCGGCGCTCGCCGCGGTCGAGCGGGAGGTCGACCGGACCCGGGAGCTCGCCGCCGCCGTCCAGCAGTCGGTCTCCGACCTGATCATGCTCCTCAACGTCGACCAGTCGAACCGGATCGCCGAGTCGGCGAACCAGCTGGCCCGCACGTCGAACAAGATCGCGGAGCTCGCCAATATCTCGAACATCCGGATGCTCGGCCTCACGTACATCGCGCTCCTCATCGGGCTCGTCGGCGCCGTCGTCCTCATCCCCAACACCGCCGCGACGATCCTCGGGATGCCGACCGCCGCGTGGGTCCCGGGGTACCTCGTCGACGCCGTCCTCCTCGGGCTCGGGATCGTTCCGTTCGCCGTGGTGTTCTCGCGGCCGTGGGTCCGGAGGATCCTGACCGAGTTCCGGCCGGCGGAGGGGCGGGCCGAGGAAGGGCTCCGGGACCTCCCCGAGCTCGCCGTCGAGGGGTCGGCCCGCGGCGGGCGGAACCGCATTTAACCACCCCGGCGTCGGCGCCTCAGCATGACCCCCGCGGCATCGGCTCCGACGGTCTACCGGGACCCCCTCGTCGTGACCCAGGACGCCGACCGCCGCGTCGTGCGGGCCGACGTCCGCGTCGAGGGCGGCCGGTTCGTCCACGTGGGGCCCTCGGCCCCGACCCAGGGGGCCGAGGTCGTCGACGCCCATGGGTATGCCCTCGTCCCGGGGTTCGTCAACGCCCACGCCCACGTCGCGATGGCGCCGCTCCGCGGCCTCGCCGACGACCGGGACCTCGGGGGGTTCCTCGAGCGGCTCTTCGCGGTCGACGCGAAGCGGACCGAGGCCGACGTGGAGGCCGGCGCGCTCGCCGGCGTCGCGGAGATGCTCCTGTCGGGAACGACGTCGTTCCTCGACCTCTACTACTTCGAGGACGCCGTGGCGCGGGCCGTCGATTCGCTCGGCATCCGCGGGTTCCTCGGATGGGCGGTCCTCGACCCGGAGGTCACGACGCAGAAGGGCGCCCCGCTCGACAACGCCGCGGGGTTCCTCTCCCGGTGGCGGGACCACGCGCGGATCCAGCCGCTCGTCGCCCCTCAAGGGGTCTACGTGTGCAAGGAGGCGACCTGGCTCGGGGCGAAGGAGCTTGCCGAGCGGAACCGGACCCTGATCCACTACCACCTGTCGGAGACCCGGCGGGAGGTCCACGAGCACGAGGCGAAGACGGGGCTCCGGCCGCCGCTCTGGCTCGAGAAGATCGGCTTTCTCGGCCCCGGGCAGGTGGCGGCCCACGGGGTGTGGCTGACCCGCCGCGAGATCGAGACCCTCGCGAAGCGGTCGGTCGGGGTCGCGCACTGCCCGAGCTCGAACCTGAAGCTCGCAACGGGCGGCGTGGCGCCGGTCCGGGAGATGCGGGACTGCGGGGTGGTCGTCGGGCTCGGGACCGACTCGGTGGCGAGCAACAACTCCCTCTCGATGCTCCGCGAGATGCACGTCGCGGGCCTTTTGCAGAAACACCAGACCTGGGATGCCGCGACGCTCCCCGCCCAGGCGCTCCTCGACCTCGCGACGGTCGAAGGGGCCCGGCTCCTCGGCCGCGCCGCCGAGCTCGGCTCCATCGAGGTCGGGAAACGGGCCGACTTCTCCCTCGTCCGACTCGACCACCCGACCCTCGTGCCGGCCCGTCCGGAAGCGATCGTCTCCCACCTCGCCTACTCGGCGAGCGACGAGGCGATCGACTCGGTGTTCGTCGAGGGGGAGTGCGTCGTTCGCCACCGGGCGCTCGTGCGGCGCCCGTGGGAACCGATCCGGGCCGGCGCCGAGGCGGCCGCGCAATCGCTCTGGCCGTCCCCGTAGCACGGGCGAGTCGGGTCCGTCGCCCGGCGGGCCAGCCTTCGGAACCGCGGCTGGCGGGGTCACCCGGGGGACGCGGACGGTTCGTCCGCGGCCACCACGTTCTCGGCGAGGCTGTCGCCGATCATGTCTCCCAGACGGGCGGCGAACGAGATCGCGTTCACCGCCGGGACGACCTCGAGGAGCGTGGTGAGCTTCGGCTCGGAGTACGCCGGGGCAAGGCCGAACACCGCCTCGAGCCGTTGGCGGTCGATCGTGAGGGGGAGGACCCCGTGGTGGAGGATCGCCGACCGGGTCGCGTGCTGGGCGGCGCCGCCGAGCGCCCGTCCCTGGTTCGTGAGGGCGCATCCGCGCGAGCCGAGGAAGCAGTACTCCTCGGAGAGCGCGAGCGCCGGCCCCCACTCGGCTTCCACCCCGAACGAGGCAAGGGTGCGGACGACGCCCTGGCCGAACCGGGCGTAGGCGTGCACGAAGTCCCGCCCGACCCGCGGGTCGTCGCGCGGCAGGACGATCGACCAGACGACGTCGCCGTCGCCGAGGAGGACACCGGTCCCGCCGGTCGAACGACGGAACACCGGGAGCCCGAGCGCCCGGGCGCGGCGCGCCGTGGCGGTCGAGAGCGGCTGGCCGACGCCGAGCGAGAGCGCCGGGGAGGAGATCCGGGCGACCCGGACCTTCGGGCGGGCGGCCGCGAGGTCCCGGACGTCGCTCGCCTCGTTCTCCGCCGGCCCGACGAGGCCGTCGTCCACGAGCTCGACCTCGGGGAGACCCACGAGGAGAGTAGGGATGCCGCAACGGAAAAACCTCCCGACCGTCGGAACGGATATCCGACCGCCGGCGTTCGCCCAGCATGGCCGAGATCGCCCAATTCGCGCTCCATCCCGGCGACGCCGCGCCCGAATTCTGCCTTCCGGGGGTCGATGGCAAGACCTGGCGGCTCGCCGACTTCCGCGACGCGAAGTTCCTCGTCGTGACGTTCTGGTGCAACCACTGCCCGTACGTCCAGGCGTGGGAGGGCCGGGCGATCGCGCTCGCGAAGGAGTACGGGCCGAAGGGGGTCCGATTCGTGATGGTCAACGCGAACGATGCCGTCGGGTATCCGGACGACGGGTTCGACCGGATGGCGGAACGCGCAAGATCGAAGGGGTACCCGTTCCCGTACCTGCGCGACGAGTCCCAGGACGTCGCCCACGCCTACGGGGCGCTCGTGACGCCGCACCCGATGCTGTTCGGGCCCGACCGGCGCCTCCTGTTCCAGGGTGCCATCGACGACGACCACGAAGACCCCGCCGGGGTCCACGCGCGGTACCTCGCCGACGCGCTGGACGCGGCGATCGCCGGGAGGCCGATCGTGCCCGCCGAACGGGCGGTCCTCGGCTGCTCGGTCAAGTGGAAGTCGTAGGGCCCCGGCCCTGGCGTCCCCGGCGGTGCTCCTGCGCCGGGATCGTCCGGACCTCGGCGGCCCGCCGCTCGTAGGAGGCGATCAGCTCCTCCGACCGACCGGCCCCCTCGGCGTCGCGTCGGGCGGCGATCGCCGCCTTACCGGCGAGCGCTCGAGCGAGCTTGCCCCGGAGCCGCTTCGGGGCCCCCTGGACGGTGGGGTGGAGGAAGAGGAGCCCGTGCCGCGGAGGGGGGGCACGGCCCCGGAGATGCTCGAAGAACGCCCGCTCGGCCCCGAGGACCTGGACCGTGCTCGCCGGCAGGCGGGCGAGCCGGTCGAGGCCGCCGACCTGGGCGATGAGCCGGGCGGCGAGTGTGGGTCCGAGGAGGCCCGAGAGGTTCGGGGCCCGGCGGGGCACCGCCGCCTCGAGCGACCGTTCGAGCGCCCCCCGGGTCGACTCCGTGGCGAGGTAGAGTTCGGCGAGCCCCCGGCGGGCGTCCCGGAGGGCCGGGTCCGGTCCGGGGAGGTCGTCTCCCGGAGGAACCGCCGTCGCCGCGGCGGCGACGAGCGCCTTCGCGATCGCCCGCACCCGTTCCTCGGGCACGTCGACGAGTTGGGGGGCGTCCCGCCCCGCCCAGCTCGCGAGCCGCTCCCCGATCCGGTTCAGGATCCCGTCGAGGTCCTCGGTCGCCCGGACTGCCTCTTCGAGGTGGACGGCCGGGTCCCACGCGTCGCGGAGCGCTCGGGCGGCATCGGCGAGGAGGAGGTCGCGGAGGAGACGGCCCGCCGCCGGAGGGCGGAACTCGGAAAGGTCGGGCCACGGGCCGGGCGCGGCGTCGGGGGCGACGCCCACCGACGTGAGGCGCCGGTCGGTGCTCACGAGGAGCCCGACCGCGTCGGTCGCGACGAGGTCGTCCTCCTCGGACGAGGTCCTCCCCTCCCGGCGGGCGGTGGCCCGGGTCGCGAGCGCGTCATCCTCGGTCGGAAAGACGGCAGAACGGACGACCGTTCCGTCCTCGACGACGAACGCCCCGAACCAGGCGGTCACGACCTCGCGCTTCGGGCGGGCGGTCGGCATCAGTCGCTCCGGAGCCCGCCGTTGACGTGAATCGTTGTCCCCGTGAGGTAGGAGGCCCCGGGCGACGCGAGGAACGCGATCGCCTCGGCAACCTCCTCGGCGGTGCCGACGCGTCCGAGCGGGATCGTCTGGGCCCGCTCCGCCCGCCGCTCGGGGCTGTCCCTCGCGAGGATCGCCGTGTCAATCGACCCCGGCGCCACCGTGTTCACGGTGATCCCCGGGGCGAGCTCCTTGGCGAGCGACCGGGAGAGGCCGAGGAGCCCGGCCTTGGCTGCGGCATAGTGCGCGCCGGTCGCCGAGCCGGTGAACGCGAGCACGCTCGCGACGAACACCACCCGACCCGAATCAGAGCGTCGGAGCATCGGCAGGAGCTCTCGCGTGAGCGCGAACGGTGCGACCAGGTTGACCTGGAAGCACGCGCGGAGGTCGTCGTCGGTGATTTCCAGGAATGGGACCCGGTCGTACACGCCGGCGTTGTGGACGAGGATGTCGAGGGAGTCCCACTTCGCTCCCAGCTGGTCCACGACCTCGCGGACCCCGGTCGGCGTCCCGAGGTCGCCTGGAACGACAAACGAGTCCCGTCCCACTGCCCGCGCCTTCGCGGCCTCGTCCTCTGCCTCCCGGGGGTGATGGAAGGCGTGGACGGCGACGTCGACCCCTCCGGCCGCCAGCTTACGCACGGTCGCGGCACCGATTCCCTGCCCCCCTCCGGTGACGAGCGCCCGCACGCTGGCCCGACGCGTCGGCAGGCATAACCCGGCGGGAGGCCGCCGGCACCGGCCGTGAAATATCGGGCCCCGGTCGGGGAGCCGTGCCGGAATTGTCGTCGCCACTCGTCCGCCTGGAGCGTCGCGGGCCGGTTGCCCTCGTGACCATCGACCATCCGCCGGTGAACGTGCTGAGCGCGGCGGTGCTCGATGACCTCGTTGAGCGGCTCGCCGAGGTGCGCGCGGACGCCACCCTCCGCGTGGTCGTGCTCTGCGGCGCCGCCGAGAAGGCGTTCGCGGCGGGGGCGAACATCCGGGAGATGGCTCCGATGGGCCCGGACCAGGCGCACGGGCACGGGGGGCAGGGACAGGCGGCGACGGTGGCGATCGAGCACCTCCCGCTGCCGGTGATCGCGGCGGTCCACGGCTCATGCCTCGGCGGTGGCTGCGAGATCGCCCTCGCCTGCGACTTTGTCGTCGCGAGCGACGATGCGAAGTTCGGCCAGCCCGAGGTCAACCTCGGGGTCATGCCCGGCTGGGGCGGGACGCAGCGCCTTCCGCGCCGGGTCGGGGCAACGCAGGCGCGGGTGTGGGTCTTCACCGGTCGGCCGTTCTCGGCCGAGGAGGCGCCGGGTCCAGGGCTGGGTGCTCCGCGTCGTCCCGAAGGACCGTCTCCTCCCCGAGGCGCTCGCCCTCGCCGAGGAACTTGCGGGGAAGTCCGCCGACGCGCTCGCCGCCGCGAAGTTCGCCGTCCAGCTCGCGGTCGACCGGGGGCTTTCCCAGGGCCTCGCCTACGAGCTCCGCCTCTGGGAGGAGCTGTTTGCCACCGCCGACCAGAAGGCGGGGATGCAGGCGTTCCTCGAGAAGCGCCCCTGGACGCCCGGACCTCGCGACCCGTCGTCCCCAATCCCTTCAATCGCGGGGGTTCCGCCGGTCCCCCCCGGCGACTCCGGGGAGCGGAAAGCGGAAGAACTGAGCCGTCTCCCCCGACGACAGTGCCGCGGTGGCTCAGCTGGCAGAGCGGCTCCTTGGTAAGGAGCAGGTCGAGGGTTCGAACCCCTCCCGCGGCTGTAGGACGTACTCCGGCTCAGACGCCAGCCCGCACAGCGCGGCCCGTGGGCAGACGCGTGCCTAACCGTAGATGACGCTTCGGTGCCCAAGCGTGAGAACGTAGAGGATCTTTCGGCTCCAATCGACGTCCACGATGGCGCGATAATCCCCGATGCGGAGTTTGTAGCTCTCCACGGCGCTCAGCCGCTCAAGATACCGGGATGGGTTCGCCGCCGCTTGGTGCAGCTTACGGACGATCCGATCCCGCGTAGGCGGGTCTTGCTTCCGGAGCTTGGCGCGGGCGAGCTCGGTGAGTTCGACTTGGAACGGCGGGTTCATCCGTCCCGAGCCAAGGCGCTGAGCGGAGTGGTCTTGCCAGCACGGACCTGTCGGCGCGATTCAAAGATCTCCTCAATGGTACCGACACTGAGCTTGTCCTCGAGCGCCCGCGCGATGGCGTATCGGACGAATTCGGATTTGGACGGAAACGACGATTCCCGAGCCGCCTTCTCAATCATCCGGGCTTGGGCAGACGTCAGCTTGAGGCTGATGGTCTCCATCGCTCGCGGTAATACCCACGTATTACTTAAGGCCGACCCATTCAACCCAGGTCCGGCGGTTCGGAAACTCCGCCGCTCGCGAGGGAGTCGAACTTTCCTGCGGTGCCCTCCCGCGACCAATCCTCGATCATCGCCGGGTTCGCGGAGGTGGAGAGGGCAAACTTAAGCCAATTGACCGACTATTGCTCTATATGGCGCTCGCGGACCGCCCGACCACGATTACGATTAGATCCAGCACGCGTCATTTGCTCGAGTCGATGAAGCGTCGGGGCGAATCGTACGACGAACTCATTCAGGAGCTCGCCGAGGAGTACTATCCTCCGGAGACCATTGCGGAGCTACGACGGAGGGTCGCCGAGTTGGGGGGCGGCAAGGCGAAGACCATTCCCGCCGGGCAGGCGTACAAGAGGCTCGGCCTGTGAGCCTCTATTCGGTAGAATTCGATTCGCGAGGACTCGACGAAGCCGGTGAATTGTCGCCACGGCTTCGACGTCGTCTGAAGGAAAACCTCGAACTGCTCCGGGCGGGACCGTTCCGGTCGCACCCGGACGTGCTCGTAAAGGAGATTCGTGAGTTGCGCGGTCTCTGGCGGTTCCACCTCAATCGCACGACTCGCGTGTTCTACATGACGACGGGGGATCGCCTGGTCGTTGTCACGATCGAGCGGAGCGCTGGAGTCACGAGGAAGACCGTCCGAGAGCTTCGTCGACGACGGTAGCGCACCGGTGCGGGTTTACTCGGAGTCCTCAGTCCCGAGACGGGGTTCTGGTTTTGGGCCAACGATGGGGATACGAACTTTTTGGTCTTGCGCTCCCGCGGCTGATTTTCCTCGAACGACCCTTCGTTGCGTAGGCGGTGTGCCCCGTCCCCGCCGCCGTTGGTCTCCCTCCGAGGGTCGGCCCGGAGGGCCGAGGTCCGCGGACTTGATCGGGCGGTCTCTCCGGGCGAGCGCTCGCTTGCGCGGGGTGTCACTTCGAGACAAACCTTCGACGTCGGTTCTCGCACTCCACATAGGTCCGGTCGGTTCGCGGGAGGAGAGCCTCGATGAGGGGCCGTCCCTGACGAATCTGGTAGAACGCTCGGTAGCCAGCGACCTTCAGCCGCCATCGCGTGGGATCGTTTCGGACCGGACAAACGTCCAGAACTTCCGAAGGTCGTTGCGGGAATCGCGTGAACTCGGGGAACGCGTCCGCGAACGCATCGATGATCTCGTGTGGTAACGCCCAAAACTGCAGCCGCGCGCTGGACGTGAAATCGGGCCAATCGGCCCCGGGTCTATCCTTGCGCACGCCGGCGTCTCCGTTCGGCGAACTCGCGCTTCATTTCGGCGCCGGATACGACCGGCTCCGAGCGGAGGCGTCGGTTCAGCTCGGCTTGGAGCGACGGGGAGATGAAATCGTCCGCGAGCGCGAGCAGAAAGTCGTCCCACGTCTGGTTGGCCATCTTGGTCCCCCTCAACGCGCGGAGGGTGGACTGATGGACGGGGATGCTCGTGACCGCGTCGGGGGTCGCCATCATTATAGAAATGATACCAATGGTACTAAAGCCGACCGGTCCGATTGGGGGGCGATTCCAACCGGGGGGCCAGCTCGGAGCCTCGCTCCGGGGTCAGGCACGACTTGGCCGAAGGGGCCGGACGGCATCGGATCGAGGGAGGGGAACTTTCTTGAAAGTCCCTTCCGCGGTCTCGCCCGCTCGGAGAATCGCCCGGGTGGGCATGAATTTCTCGAGCGAACTCCATCCCGGGTCGGCCGGCGAGTACGCCTACTTATCCCCTACGGCGGATTTCTTATAGAAGAGGAGACACATTGACGCAGCTAACTGAACAAGAAGCCCGCCAGATGCTCGACGTTGTGAACACCCGGAACGTCGAGAAGGTCGTCGAGCAGTACGCCGACGACGCCACGTTCCAGGTCCCCCACCTGGAGTCGCCGCTGAAGGGCAAGGCCGCCATCCGCACGTTCCTGTCGGAGAACTTCGCCGCGTTCCCCGACTGGAAGATGGACGTCTCGAAGGTCCTGGTCCACGGCAACGACGTCGTCGTTGTCGATTCGATCACCGGAACCCACACGGGCCCGCTCACCGGGATTGACGGTAAGTCGATCGCCCCGACGAACAAGAAGTTCGTCCAGGAGCAGATGACCCGCGTCGTCCTGAACGAGAGCGGCAAGGTCCAGTCGCTCCGCGCGTACGGGACCGCCGACCTCTACCGGCAGCTCGGCCTCGGCAAGTAGACCCATCGCCCTCAGCGCCCACTCCCCTCGGCGAACCCCTTCCCCGGCCCGTTGGGCCGGGTTCCCCGCCCGGCTCCCCCTAGTTTGGGAGTTGGCCCGTGGGCTCGTCAGGTGGAACTGCCTAACCGATGGAATCGAACCGTTGGCGCCCGTTTGGCCCGGCGGCCGCCGGTCCGGGCGGTGAACGACCGAGTGCCTCGACGGCGGGAGTCGGGAGCGGGGCGCCCGCTCCTCCGGACGCTCTCGCGTGGCCCGCGAGCGTCGGCAAGTGGGCGAACTTCGCGTGCCGGCGCGGACCGAGGACCTCCTGGCCGAGGAGGACGGCCGCCCCACCGGCGAGTGTGACCGCCGCGGCAATCCAGAACGCGTACTGGAACGCGTGCGAGCTCGGGAGGTTCGTGCCGGCGAGGGGGCCGCCCGTGACGATAATCCCGGTGACGTACGCCGCGAGGAGAGCGCCGACGATCGGCGCCCCGACGCTTCCGCCGAGGTTCCGGAAGACGTTGTTCATCGCCGTCGCCTGGCCCATGTCCTTCGGGTCGACCGTGAGGACGAGCATGTTGATGATCGAGGCGTTGAGGAGCGCAATCCCGGCTCCCGTCACGACTTCGTAGGCGAGGCACTGGTCGAGGGTGCTCGCCGACGCGAGTAGGAAGAACCCGAGGCTCGTGACGATCGCGCCGCCAAGGGCGAGGGGCTTCACGCCGACACGGGAGACCACGAAGCTCGCGACGAGGGCGACGACGAGCATCGCGAGCGCGAGGGGCACGATGTCGAGCCCGGCCTGGAGGATGTCCTGCGAGAACCCGCCCGAGATCGGCGGGAACTCGAACCGGTAGATCAGCGCGAACAGGGCCATGTACATCCCGAGCCCAGCGACCGTGAGGACGACGTTCGTCACCGCGACGTTCCGCTCGCGCAGCAGCCGCATGTCGACGATCGGCTCGTGCTTCTGCTCGGTCCAGCGCCGCTCCCAAAGGACGAACGGGACGAGGAGGGCGAGGCCGACGCCGAGGAACCCGAGGGTCAGCGGCGAGGTCCATCCCCACGCCTGGCCCTGCGAGAGTGCCGCCACCACCCCGGCGAGGGCGCCCCCGAGGAACGCCGCGCCCACGTAATCGACCCGGGTGCTCGGTCGCCGGTACGGCGACTCCCGCACGAGGAGGAAGACCGCAATCGTGAGGATGAGGACGACCGGGATCGCCGAGTGGTAGGTGTCCCGCCACCCGTAGTTCTGGGAGACGAACGAGCCGACGGGGAGGCTGATGGCGAACCCGACCCCGAAGAGAGCGCTGAGGAGGCCTTGGGCCCTCGGAACGAGCTCCCGAGGGAACTCCTCCCGCACGAGCGCCATCCCGAGCGGGAGGATCGTGAGGCCGACCCCCTGGATCGTCCGGGCGGCGACCATGAACTCGAAGTTCGGGGAGAACCCGGTGACCGAGACGGCTGCCGCGTAGGCGAGCATGGTCCCCATGAGGATCTTCCGCTTTCCGTGGATGTCCCCGAGCTTGCCGACGATGGGGCTGAGGGCGACGCCCGAGATCGCGTACGCCGAGATGATCAGCGTCACCTGGGCGGTGTCGACATGGAAGTCGCCCTGGATCGTCGGGAGGGACGGCGTGAGCATCCCCTCGACGTAGAGGACCGTCATCACGATCCCGCCGAGGAGCAGCATCACCTTGTTCGCGTACGCCCGGTCGAACGTCGCCATCGTCTTCGCGAGCGGCTGCGGGGGGGAGCCGAGGGGCTCGGCGGCGGTCAGGGCGCTCCCCCCTCGATCCCCCGGGTACGGGCGGAAGAATCGCGCGAGCGATTCGGGTCGTTCGTGAATTTCATGGGCCCCGTCGGCCGCCTCTCTGTCGTAGCCCGAATCCCGGGGAAACCGGCGGACCGGGATCCTCGGGCCACGGGGGAACGAGGCCGACGAACGGGACCGGGGGCGGGAAGCTCATGAAGATTGCGCGGGACCGGCGTCGCGCCCCCGCGGCCGAAGCGCCTACGTGGCGGCCGCTGGCGGTCGACGGAAGAATCCGGAGCGGAGCCGCATCTCCCCGGTCGCCCGGTCGATCTCCCCGTGGACCCCGAGGGTGCGGCCGAACCCACCCATCTCGATGATGAACCACCGGACCTCGAAGACGTTCCCGCGCTCGTCCGCCTCGCCCGCGTGCGCCCGCATCGACATCCACCGGTTCCGCTCCATCGCGGCGGCGTACGTCCGCTCCAAGGCTTCCTGCGGAGTCCGGACCGGCCCGGTCGTCGGGCCGATCTTCGCCACGTGCATGCTTCGTTCGGGGGCCGGGTGGAGCTCCCCGAACTCGTACCTCCGGTAGCGGACCAGGTAGCGGTCGGGGGAATCGTGCTGCTCGAGGAGGGTCCACACCCGCGGATTGGTCGTCGGGGCGACCGAGGAGAACCCCTCCCGGTCCCGGACGACGCCGGCCCGCCAACGGGCGACCCCGCGAACGAGGAGGTACCCGCCGTAGATCGCCGTCAGGAGCCAGGCGGTCTCGACCCAGATCGTGAACGGGACCGTCCCCCGCTCGAGGCTCAGGGTCACCAGCGTGACCGACGTGAGCGTGAGCATGAAGATGTTGATCGCGACGTCCGCGTCGAGCCGCAGCCGGCGGAGCGAGAACGGGAGGAATGGGGTGACCGCGAAGTGGGTGAACCCGTCGAGGAAGACGTGGGAGAGGCCGCCGATCATCATCGCGACGAAGTAGAGCAACGTCGAGGCGTGCGGGAAGTACGGGAGGTACGGGAGGAGGAAGCTCCCCGCGGCGGCCACGATGGTCACGCCTAGGATCGAATGGGTGATCCCGTGGTGTTCGAGGATCGGGAACCGGCGGGCGAGCGGGAAGAGAAGGGCGTCCGCATCCGGTAGGCCCCCGGCGAGGGCCCCGGCAGCGATGTACTGGGGCGCTCCGGGACCCCAGATCACGAACGACAGCAGGTAGGCGAAGACCACGTGGGTGAACAGGTCCATTGGGGGCGCCTCGAACGGGCTCGGCGAATCCCGACCAGTACTAGGCTTGGCTCCCGGCGGGAACCCTCACGCCACCACGTCGCTCCCGGGGACGGTTCGGGTAAGTATCCGCCCGACCTTCCCCCCGATATGCTGGCCGTCGGAGAGATTGCCCCCGACTTCACGGGAACCGCTTCCGACGGGACCCGGTTCTCCCTCGCGTCGACCCGGGGGCGTCCGCTGATCCTCTTCTTCTACCCCAAGGCGAACTCGCGGGGCTGCTCGATGGAGGCGCGGGGATTCGCGGAGCACTACGCCGAATTCCAGGCGACCGGAACCGCGGTGGTGGGGGTCAGCGTCGACGACGTCGCGGCGGAGAAACGGTTCGTCGACGAATGCCACCTGCCGTTCCCCGTGGTCTCCGATGCGGACAAGGCGATCTCGCGTCGCTACGGGGTGCTGAGCCTCCTCGGATTCGCGCGCCGCGTCACTTTCTTCCTCGACGGGGACGGGCGGGTCGCGGACCTCGTCGAGGGTCTCAACCCCGGACCGCACGTCCAGGCGGCGGTCCGTCGGGCGGGGAATCCCCCGACCCGTTGAGTCGACACGCCCCCACCGTCCGTCGGTGGGGCGGGTCCCGAGGCGGTGCGGGGTCCGCTAGGGCACGGGGGACGTCGGGTCCCCGTCCCCAGGATCGTCCCCGCTCGGAATCCGAGTTGGCTCCGGGGGGCGACTCCACGTGGCGAGCGCCTCGACCCGTCGGTAGGTCACGGTCCGGTCGCCGACCTGCGCCCGGGCCTCCTTCACCGCCCGGCGGAGGACCTCCGGGGGAACGTCAAGGAACCCCCGCGCGGCCCCCATCTCGATCATGTCGAGGCGTCGGCCGAGCGGCTCCGTTTCGGTCCGGTCTCCCACGATCTCGAGCCGGTCGGGCGGGACCGCCCGAAGCAGCCGGCCTTCCTGACGCCGAGGGCCACCTCCGACGCGCCGGCGGGGAACCGCGTAACCCTCCCGCGCGAGGATTTCCGCGACGACCCGTCGGGGGCCATTCTCGGCGTTTCGGTCCGGCTCGTCCCCGTCCTCCCGCGGAGGGCGGACCAACGCGGTCGCCCCCTGCCGTCCGATCCGGCACGCTTCGCGGAGCGCGGCGACCGGGTCGTCGAGCAGGTGGAGGACGTGAACGAAGAGCGTGGTGTCGACCGAACTCGCCCGGAACGGGAGTCGGTACGCGTTCCCCCGGACCAGGCGGCCGACCCCCTTGGCCCGGGCGCGGGCAAGCATCCCCGGCGAGGCGTCGACTCCGGTGATCTCGAACCCTCGCTCCGACATCGGTCGGGCGATCCGCCCGGTTCCGACGCCGACCTCGAGGACCGAGGCGACGTTCCGCTCGTGGAGCTTCGTCGCGATCGCGTCGAGGGTCCCGTCGTCGAGTGGCGCGCGGGTCGCATCGTAGACGGGGGAGATCTGGGTGAACGCATCCACGACGTCCGGTTCGTTCATGGCGGGGAGAGTCGTGTCCGGTATTTCGCGACTCGGGGGCGAGACGAGGTCCGGTCGAACCCGGGGACGACTCGACGATGGTGGCCCTGGGGGGAGCCTCAGCCCGGTCCCGGACCGATCCGGCGGCGTTCCAGGTCCAGGTTCAGGACGTGGTCCGTACTCGATGCTCCCTGCCAGAGCGATTCGGCGAGGACGACCTCTTCCCACGCGGCCCCAGTGGTGACGACGATTCGAGTCGTCGCCTGGTCCCGAAGAGCCACGAGTGCGGCCGGTTCCGCGAGCGCGCACGTCTTGCCACGGAGTCCGGCCTCGGCGAGCAGTGTCCCGGGAGCGGTCGCCTGCACGACGCTGTCGGTCCAGATCCGAGCGGAGGCTTCGAGAAGCGGAGGGGCGATCTCGGGCCGTCGGTAGGCGCTGAGGCTCACCAGGAGCCGGGGGGCGGGGAGCATCGGGGCGGTCACGACGGGTTGTTCGGAGGTGGTTGCGATCGCGATCGCGCGCGCTTCGCGCAGGACCCCGGCCGCGGTGTCGGCGAGGTGGACGGGAACCGAGAGCTCCTCCGACGCCCAGGCGCGGAACTCCTCCCGGTGGGTCGGGTTGGGGCTCCACGCCCACAGCGAGCCCAGCGGCAGGACGGCGGCCGCGCACCGGGCGATCTGCCGTGCCTGAGTTCCCGTGCCGAGAAGTCCGAGCGAGGGCAGCTCGGGGTCGGCGATCCGGAGGGCCGCCACGACCGCCGCCCCCGTCCGAAGGATTCCGACCCGTCGTCCGAGGAAGAGCGCCTTCAGCTCCATGGTCGAGAACCGGTACAAGGCGACGACCTGGTCCCCGCGATCGGCGCCGTCGGCATTGTAGAGGTAGGCCCGGTAGCCGAGGACGTCGAGCCCGGGGAGGGCGGCCCCCGTCCAGCTGAGGGACACTCCGTCGGCGGCCGAGCGGCTCTTCGGGAACGGGACGACCTCGCCGCGCGCGTCGGCCCCGTAGCCGGCGCCCATGAGGTCGACCGCCTCCCTCGGGCGGACGCGCGCGTCCACATCGTCGTCCCGAAAGATCCGGACCATAGGCTCGGGAAGGCAGCGCGGGGACTTAGGCCGTACCGTACCCGAGCCGGTCGAATCGATGGGCAGGGACCCCCGGGGGGACACGGGTTCCGGTCGCTGGTCGTCTCAGGCGCGTGCCGCCGCCACGCGGCGCCGGACCCGGAGGGCGGTGAGGGTCAGCCACCGGCTCGGTCGCCCCGCCGCCTCGAGGACCATCGGCGTGGGCCGCTTCCGCATCTTGTACCCCGCGCCCGGCCCGAGGTCCGGATGCGATCGGTCGATCGCCCACGTCCCGTCGGAGCGCCGCTTCCGGTCGAGAAGAGCGAGCGCCGGGTCGAGTCGAGGGTCCGCGCCGGAGCCGAGGGCGGTCAGGAGGTCGAGGCCGACCAATCCGTCGTAGTAGTAGTGGGTGGGGAAGTGGAACCGTCTCCACGGGGCGTACGGCTTTCGTCCCTGTTCGAGGAGGCGGTGTCGGAGGAAGAATTCGGCCCCGCGCTGAATCGAACGGCGCACTTCCGGGGGCCGTCGTGCCGCCGGCAACGTCGCGAGGGCACTCAATCCCTCCCATCCGTCGAGGGTGCCCCGGCGAAACGCGACCTCGGGCCAGCAATGCCAACCGCCGTCCGAAAGCTGGTTCCGGACGATCCACCGGACCGCGGCGCGGACCCGTCGGTCGTCCCCGTATCCGGCAAGGAGCAAGGTCCGTGTCAGGTTCCCGGTCACGCAGAGCTCGCTCTTCGCGTCCGGTTCTGGGGCGTTGTCGAGCCCCCCGTCCCGGCGCGCGTATTGGTCGAGAAAGAGGTCGCACGCGGCGGCCATCCGGGGATCCTCGCGCGTGACCCCGAGCAGGGCGAGCACCTGCACGTTCCAGATCGTGGCGCGGTACTTCGGGGTGTACAAGTTGTCCGGGGACTCCCAATGCCCGCCGGCCTTCTGACGCGCGAACAGCTGGGCCGCCCACCCCGTGGTCGGGATTCGGCTCCGCGCCTCGACCACCTCCGGGTCCGACGGGGCCTTGTCGAGGAGGTCGACGAGGGTCCGGTACCGAACGGCCGGCTGAGCGGGGTCGAGGAGCCACGCGAGGAGCGAGTCGTCGTCGGCCCCGGGTCTCGGTCGCGCCACGCTCCCGGATTCGTCAAGCCTCATATACGGTGCGCGATTCGGCCGCGCCGTAGCGGGGTGGGGTAGTCAGGAACGCCGACGGGGATGCTCCCCGTCGGTACTGAAATCCCGGCGGGCTCATAACCCGTAGATCCATGGTTCAAATCCATGCCCCGCTATCCCCACGCCGGGGCGATCTGACCTGATGCGCAAGCGGTCGGGTCGCGCCCCGACAGACCGGACCGTCGCGTGCATGATCCGCCTGGACGGCCGCGAGTACCTGCATCGACCCCGCCGGCGGCGTGGCCGATGTGCTCGGGAAGAAGTGGACGCTCCCGCTGATGGGGGTCCTGGGAAACCGGTCGACGAGCCGGTTCTCCGAGCTCGCCGCGGCGATCGACGGCGTCGGTGCCAAGGCTCTCACCGGCCGGTTGCGGGAGCTCGAATCGCTCGGACTGGTCCGTCGGGACGCCCCCCGGGTGAGTCGTCGCGCGTGGCATACTCGTTGACCGCGCGGGGTACGGAGCTTCGCCGCGCGCTCGTTCCGCTCCTCGTGTGGGCCGCGGGAGCACCTCCCGCAGCCGTGGTTACGAATCGCCGCCCGTAGCGGACTTCGACTTCGGGCTCTTCCGACGCGCTCGCGCCTTGGGCGTTGGGACCTCGGCGGCCGGCGGCGACTCCTCGCGTGGCTCGGACGGACCCTCCGAGGCGCTCAGCTCCGGCATCGGCGGCGTCAGCGACGGCAACGGTTCGGAAGGGCTCGGGGCACGCGCCGGCTCCTGGGGCGCCACCGGCTCCGGTCGAACGGGGGTGGGGGCCGTTCGGTCGTTGGACATCGACATGCTTCCCGCCACCGCCGGGGCGGCGGCGAGGGGAGCGGAGGGAGGCGCCGCGAGGGGGTTGGAGGTCGGCTCGGGAATCGGCTCGGCGGGAGGCGGCGGTGGCGGCGGGGCCGCGGTGGCGTGGGCGTGGGCGTGCACGGGCGCGACCTTCGGGGCGGCCGGCTTCGCTACGATGGGGATGAACTCGCCCTGCCGCCACGTGTGGGGCTGGTGGAGGATCGTCAGGTCCCGGAGGAACAGGTCGGCGTGGCCGCACGTCCGACAGATCCGCGTTCCGAGCGGGATCTCCCCGCGCGAGCGGAGCGAGAGCGTGCCGCCGCTCAGGTTCCCGGTCTTCAGCTCGTTCGCCCAGACAAAATCGCCGGCGCCGCAGTTGGAGCAGGTGGGGGGCACGATGCCGCCTCGCCGTCACGATGGGGGGGCTCCGGGCTTAAGGGTTCCGACCTCCGGGGGGGCTCGCGCGAGGCCAAAATCACCTTGTACGGGGCGCCGGTGGGGTCCCCGATGGGGCTCGCTCCGTTCGCCCGGATCACCGTCGCCATCGACGGCTCGAAGATGGGCGAGCTCGCGTTCGACCTCGCACTCGACCTCGCCCGGCGGTACCAGAGCGACCTGACCGTCGTCGCCGTGGCGCCGCTCCAACCCGTGTTCGTTTCTTCCGCCGAGCCGTGGGTTCCGACGGAAGTCCCTGAGGCCGAGACGAGCTACTACCGGGGCCTCGTGGACAAGGCGGTCCACCGGGCCGAGTCGGCCGGGGTCCACGCGAGCGGTACCTGCCTCGAGGGGGTCGTGGTCGACGAGATCATCTCCCACGTGGAGAAGCATCCCCCCGACCTGCTCGTCCTCGGCTCGCGGGGACTGTCGACGGCGAAGCGGCTCCTGCTCGGCAGCGTCTCGGACGCTGTGAGCCACCACGTGACCTGCCCGGTGCTGATCGCCCGGGTGCCGCCCTCGGTGACGCCGCCGTAGCGGCGGCGGATTGGAACGGTCCTTAGGCCGCCACCGGAGCTCGGTGGCGGACGATGACGCGCGTGGGGATCGGGAGCTTGTGGGACGCCTTCCGCATCGCTTCCTTCGCGTCGACGAGGTGCTCCTCCGTCGTGGAGACCGTCAGGAGCTCCATTCCGATCTGCGCCCGCACCGCGTGCCAGACGGGCTTGCCGAACGCGCCGCGCATCCCGTCGGAAATCCGGTCCGCGCCGGCGCCCATCGCCATCTTGTGTTCCCGGAGGATCTGGTGCGGGTAGCGTCGAACCTTGACGTGGTAGAGATTCGGCGCCGCCTTCTCCATCACCCGGACGGCGCTGACCCGGGCCGCCTCGAGGGCGTTGTCCCGAACTTGGGCGGCTTCCTCGCACCCCAACGAGAGCGAGAGCGGGAACTGAGTGTGGAGGTTTCCCGTATCGAATTGGGTGATGCGGCACGCCGGAATGCCACCCATGTACTCCTGGCGGGTGTACACCTGCCCCTCGATCTCCCGGTACATCCGGGCCGGCTTCCGTGTCATGGGAGGGCGCCGAGAAGGCCGATGGTTAAAGCGTTTCGGAGAGGGCCGGCCCGACGCGGAGCTCGAGGCTGGGCAGCCGGGCTTCGGTGAGGGCCCGGACCAGTCGCTCCCGGACTTCGACCCGGGGGGAACGGCGAAGACGGTGCCGCCGAACATCGCCTGCGCAACGGAGGCGCCCGAGCGGCGGAGCCGGTCGATCGTGCGGCGGACCTTCGGTCGGGCGAGCCCGACCCGGTCGGTGAACTGTTCCGATTCGCGCAGGAACCGGGCGGGCGTGGTCCGGTTGCCGAGCGAACGGAGCCCGTCCGAAGCCGCCGCCTCGACCCGCTCGAGGAACGACGGGTCGCGGAGCAGCGGTCGGGAATCGATCGGCGGACCCGCCAGCGTGACGAACACGGAGGCGGGGAACGGCACACGGCGAACCTCGCCCCACGGAGGAATGCCGGCCCGCGTCCGCACCTCGAGTCCTCCACCGAGAATGGCCGCAACTCCGCCGAGCCCGCCCCCGCCGAACAGGTCGGCGAGGTGGGCGGTCTCTGCCGCCCGCGACGGGTCGGCGCCGACGGCGCGGGCGACCGCGAGGGCGGTGGCGAGCGCCCCGGCCGCGCTCATCCCGAATCCCTGACCGACGGGAAGGTCGTGGACGATCTCGACGATAAGCGTCCCCCGTCGCTCACCTTTCAGTCGCGTGGCGGCGTCGGTCGAGATTGGCGAGGGCCCGCGGGGAAGCCGCCGCACGACCACTTTGTCCGGGCCACCGCTGGCCCATCGGGCCGTCGCGTGCGCGCCGAGTTCTAGGACGAGGCCGGCGCCGACCGACCCCCTCGCGCGGGGGTCACGCGCGGCCAGCCGGGGGGCGAAGATCCCGGTCAAGTGGGCCGGGGCGAATCCTTCGCCCCGGGCCGCGCCGGAGTCTCGGGTCCGGGGCATTCTCGCCCCTCGAACCGGGACCTCTTATAAGCAGAGGCGGTCATGAGGAGCGGTGCCAACGCCGCCGGGACTCCGGGGACGAGGTTCGGTTCGAAACTGATGGCGGATTCCGATTCGTCGGCCACGTCGGGGGAGAGCTTCGACCGCGTCAGCTTCCTCGAGCTCCGGAACAGCCAGCTCGCCGAGGCGATCAAGCGCGTCGAGAGCGAGCGGCACTACATGGAGGCCGAGATCCTCCGGCTCCAGCGCGAGGTCAAGCGTCTGAAGACCGAGCTCGACCGGCTCCGGTACCCGCCGCTCATCGTCGGCAGCGTCCGGGACGTGCTCACGGACGGCCGGGTCGTCGTGAAGTCGTCGACCGGTCCGGACTTCGTCGTCAACTCCGCGGAGACGGTCGAGCACGAGAAGATCACCGTCGGCTCGCGCGTCGCGCTCAACAAGCAGACCCTCGCGGTCATGGGGGTCCTCCCCGCCTCGCTCGACCCGCTCGTCGCGGCGAGCGAGATCGTCGACAAGCCGTCGGTCACGTACACCGACATCGGGGGCCTCACCGAGCAGGTCCGCGAGATCCGTGAGGCCGTCGAGTATCCGCTCCTCCGTTCCGAGCTCTACCGCAAGGTCGGCGTCGACCCCCCGAAGGGGGTCCTCCTGATCGGCTCCCCGGGAACCGGGAAGACGATGATCGCGAAGGCGGTCGCGCACCACACCCACGCGACGTTCGTCCGGCTCGTCGGCAGCGAGCTCGTGCAGAAGTACATCGGCGAGGGGGCCCGGCTCGTCCGGGAGCTGTTCCAGCTCGCCCGGGAGAAGGCGCCGACGATCATCTTCATCGACGAGGTCGACTCCATCGGGGCGAAGCGGCTCGAGGTCGCCACGAGCGGCGACCGCGAGGTCCAGCGGACCCTGATGCAGCTCCTCGCGGAGATGGACGGGTTCGAGCCGCTCTCCAACGTCAAGATCATCGCGGCGACGAACCGCCCGGACATCCTCGACGAGGCGCTCCTCCGGCCCGGCCAGTTCGACCGGATCATCGAGGTCCCGGTTCCGGGTACCTCGGACGCGTCGAGATCTTCAAGATCCACTCCCGCGGGATGGCCATCAAGGAGACGATCGACTTCGAGTCGCTGGCCTCGCGATGCGAGGGCGCGACCGGGGCCGACATCCGGGCGATCTGCACGGAGGCCGGCATGTGGGCGATCCGCGAAGAGCGGGAGACCGTGACGCCCGGCCGACTTCGAGCGGGCAATCGAGAAGGTCATCGGCGAGGACGAGCCGAACAAGGAATCCGTCACGATGTTCGCCTAGACCGGCGAACCGCGCCGTCTGTCGGCCGACCGAGTGGGTCGTCGGAGACTCAGGGAGTTCGCGGACCCATACACTCGAGTGGTGCGTCCCTCGAGTCGACCGGGGTGAGGACGACCCCGCTGGCTCCTCGGGCCAGAATAGTCCCGCCATATATGCACCGTCGCCTTATCCGCCCCCAAGCCGAATCGGGCACGTGAGCGGCAGAGTGAGGCCGACGTTCGATGCCCGAACGGCGGTCCGAGTCCCGGTCATCGTGGCGGTCTTGCTGCTCGGTTCGATTCCGCTGCTCGGAGGGCTGGCGACAGCGACGCCGACCCCGACACCGCTCGATCCGCGGTCGAGCTCGGGCGTCCCGGCCATCTCCACGGGACCCCCGAGGTCGACCCCGCTCGCTTCCCCGGCTCCGGTGATAGGGGATTCCTCTCACCGGCTCCCCGCGCACCACCTCGCGACGCTCTCTCGGTACGCATCTTCGTGCCCGACAGACTTCGTGGACACGCCGGCGTGGATCGCCTACGACTCGGTGAACGACACTTTCTGGGTCGCGACCGGGGATTCCTGCGTGGACGTCATCACCCCACCGTCGGTAGGGGCGGGATTCGCCATCAACGCGTCGATCCCGGTCGGGACCGACCCGTTCGGGGTCGCGGTCGACAACGGGACGAACGAGGTGTTCGTCACGAACAACGGCTCGGGAAACGTCACAGTCATATCGGCCGTGAACGACACGGTCGTCGCGAACCTCCCCGTGGGAGCCAACCCGCAAGGGATCGCCTACGACTGGCGGAGCGGCGATGTGTTCGTCGCCAACGACGGCTCCAACAACGTCTCGATCCTGGACGGTACGACCCTCCGGGTCGTCGGGAGCGTCGGAGTCGGCACGGCCCCGGTGGGGGTGACCGCGGACCCGACGGACGGCCGGATCTTCGTTCAGAACTCCGGCTCGGCGAACGTGTCCGTCCTCTCCGACCGCTCCCTGGCCGTGATCGCCTCGATCGCCACCGGCAACGGGTCGTATGCGTCGACGTGGGACCCCGCCTCGGATGCGATCTACACGACGAACCGCGGTTCCAACAACCTCTCGGTGATCGACGCGAGCACCGCCACGGTGACGGCGTCCATCCCAGTCCCGGGCGCGTACCTGGTCGCTCCAAGGGCTGGCGTTCGACACCGTGAACGGTACGGTCTGGGTCGCCGGCGGCGCCTCCGCCCTCGCGGTGGTGAATGCGTCTCGCAACGCGGTCGTCGCCTACTCGACCTCCGACCCGTCGGGCGTAGGCTACGACCCCCAGGACAACGCGGTCTGCCTCACCAACACCGGGAACTTCACGTTCGAGTGCTTCGTGATGTCGACGCCGGAGTACATCGCCAGCCCGGCCGAGGTGTCGACCGTCACCGTGAACGAGTCGGGGCTCCCGTCCGGCACCTCCTGGTCGGCCTGGCTGAACATCTCGGGAGACGTCAGTGCCTCCGGCACCACCTCCACGTCGGCGCTCGTGTTCGGGGAGGACGCGGTGTTCAACTGCTACGGCGATGGACTCGGGCAGGGGGTGTTCTCCGTCCCGGCGGTGGCCGGCTACCTGCCGAGCCCGGCGAGCGGCTCGCTGAGCCTCTGCGGGGTTTCTGAATCCTGGGAGAACGTCACCTTCCGACCGGCCGCTGGTACGTATCCGGTCGACGTGAACGAAACCGGATTGCCCTCCGTGGCGACGTGGGGGGCCACCGTGGGTCTGACCTCGGTCGCGGGCACGAACTCCACGCTCGAGGTGTGGCTCGCGAACGGGACGTACTCAGTCTCAATTGGACCGGCCGGGCTCTTCGATCCGACATCGCGCACCAGCCAGGTGACGGTCCAAGGTGGCTTGGCATCCATCGCGGTCCAATTCATCTCCGTGACGGTCGCGGTGTTTCCGGTGACCTTCCAAGCCTCCCGCCTCCCCCCGGGCACCCCCTGGGAGGTCTCGGCCCAGGGCCCCACCGGATTGGCGGCGACGGCGGGTACGACCGCGGGGCTGACCCTCTACCTGCTCAATGGGACGTATTCGTACCACGGGTCGGCGACCGGGTATTCCCCCACTCCGTGGAGCGGGAACGTCACCGTGCAGGGAGCGGCCGCGAACGTCACCATCGACTTCGAATCCGCGGTCTACCTCCTCGCCTTCCAGGAGTCCGGACTCCCTACCGGCACGCCCTTCGAAGTGTCCCTCGCCGGCCAGTCGAACGAATCCGGGGTCGGCTCGCTTGTCTTCGACGAGCCGAACGGCACCTACGAGTTCACCGTCGCCCCCTCAGGGGGGATGTATCCTGAGCCCTCCCACGGCAACGCCACGATCGACGGTACCGACCTCACTGTGAACGTGACCTTCGGGATCTACACCGACAGCGTCACGTTCCTCGAGCAGGGACTCCCAGCGGGGACCGTCTGGGCGATCGACTTCAACGGCACGACGATCTCGACGGGCGGAACGTTCCTCCTCTTCTACGCCACGAACGGGACCTACCCGTACTCGATCCTGCCCATTCCGGGTTACGATTCGCGGACGGGCGGCTCGGTGAAGGTCGCCGGTGGGTCGGTCCCGGTCTCGGTCGGGTTCGCCCCGGACCTCTTCGCCCTCGAGTTCCACGCGACCGGTCTACCGGCCGGGACCGGGTGGGGGATCTTAGTCGGGAGTCAGGTGCAGAGTGGGCTCTCGCCGAACCTCACGTTCGTCGAACCGAACGGGACGTTCGGGTACGTCATTCTCGATGTCCCCGGCTACGTATCGGCGGGTTCCGGCGTGGTGACGGTCAACGGGTCCGCCGCCTCGGTGGTCGTCGCCTTCCACAGCGAGACGTACCCCATCGTGTTCGTGGAGCTTGGGCTGCCCGCCGGTTCCAACTGGAGCGTCACGGTCGCCGATGCCGGGATCGGCTTCCACCAGACTCAGAGCACCACCGGCAACGTGATCACGTTCTTCCTCGCGAACGGGACGTACTCGGTCACCTTCACCCTCCCCGCCGGATTCACGGCGAACGGGACGTCGACCCAGGTGACCGTCGCCGGTCGAGCGACGACCGGCGCATCGGTAACGGTCGTTCCTCCGGCCACCACGGAACTCCCGGGCGCGCGCGGTGTGGCGTGGCCGTTTCTCGCGGCGGCGGCCGTCCTCGTGGTCGCCGTCGGAATCGTGGCACTTCTGAGCTGGAGGCGGCGACCCCCCACGGCCCCGCCTCCGACGGAAACCGGACCTTAGACCTGGCGGCACGAGGGCCCCCGCCCCGTCGAGGGGAGGTCCGGTCGCTCGAAGAGCCCGCGCACGGAAGTTGGAGTTCGTCGGGGCGAGCTTTCGCGCTACGCCGCGGCCAAGCGGAGCCGTCCCGCGATCCGCGGGCCCGGGGCGTTCGAGAGGTCGGCGAGGTACGCGCCCTCGCCGGGGGAAAAGGCGACCGGGCGGTCTGTCGTGAGCGTGAGCGGTCCGCCGACTGTCCCCGCCGTCACCTGGACCGGGACGAACTGCAGTCCGAGCAGGAGGTTCCCCACGAGCCCCTCGGAGATCGCGCCCTTGTAGTACCGACACGGCTTGTCGACGAGCGCCGACAACTCGGTTCCCACCTGGAGCGCACCCTCGGGTCCGAGCGTCTGGCCCCGGGCCAGCTCGTCCGCCTCGACCCCTTTGATCGCGACGCCGACCCGCTCACCCGTCGACGCGCTCGGCACGTCGACGTCGTGGACCTGGATCGAGCGGACCTCGACCGTCTTTGACGTGGGGTAGAGTCGGAGCTTGTCGTGGGCCTTCAACGTCCCGCGCCGAACGACCCCAAGCGCGACGGCGCCGACGCCCTTGACGGGGAACGCGTGGTCGATCCGTACGAGGACCGGGCCCGGTACGTCGGGCGCGGACCAGCCGTCGAGCGACGCCCGGAGCTTGGGGAAGTCGAGCGGGGCGGCCGGGGCGGTCTCGAGCCGGGTCCCACGGAACGCCTTGCGGAGCTCGGACTCCCCGACCGTGGGACCGAGCGCGAGGTCGACCGGGGTCTCGAACAGGTCGACGACGGCGGCGGTCTCGGCGACCTCCCGGGAGAGGGCGTCAACGACGAACAGCGTGCGGTCGGCCATCCCGAGCGCGAACAGGAGCGCGCCGAACTTCTCGGGAAAGCCGGTCGGCTCGATGAGCGTGACGGCGTGCCCGTCGCGGACGGCGTTGTAGAGCGTCACGTCGGAGGCGGTGCCCTTCCGGCCGAACTCCTTCGCCTGGTCGCGGGCGCCGACGACCGCGACGGTGACCGCGCCCGCCATCGCCCTAGGCCGCCTCGGGCTTGCCGATGGCGAGGCGGACCTCGCCGCCCTTCACCTCAACCGAGATGCGCGAACCCTCGCGGACGTCGCCGGCGAGGAGCTTCACCGTCAAGGGGTCGACCACGAGCCGCTGGATCGTTCGCTTGAGCGGCCGAGCTCCGAACTCCGGGTCGAACCCCTCGCGGGCAAGGAAGGCGCGGGCCGCCTCGGTCGCCTTCACCTCGATCCGCCGGTCGCGCATCCTACTCTGGACGAGCGCGAGCTGGAGGTCGACGATCCGCTCGATCTCCGCCTCGGCGAGCGGGTGGAACGTCACGACGTCGTCGAGCCGGTTCAGGAACTCGGGCCGGAAGAACGCCCGGAGCGCCTCGTCGATCACCTTGGCGCGCTCCGCGTCCGATTCCGCCTTCGCGAGCCGGTCGGTGCCGAGGTTGCTCGTCATGATGACGAGGGCGTTTCGGAAATCGACGGTCCGTCCCTGGCCGTCGGTGAGCCGCCCGTCGTCGAGAAGCTGGAGGAGGACGTTCACCACGTCCGGGTGGGCCTTCTCGATCTCGTCGAACAGGATGACCGTGTACGGGTGCTGGCGGACCGCCTCGGTGAGCTGCCCCCCTCCTCGTAGCCGACGTACCCGGCGGCGCGCCGATCAGGCGCGCGACGGTGTGCTTCTCCATGTACTCGCTCATGTCGATCCGCACGAGCGCCTTCTCGGAGTGGAACAGGAACTCGGCGAGCGCCTTCGCGAGCTCGGTCTTGCCGACGCCGGTCGGGCCGACGAACAGGAACGCCCCCATGGGACGGTTCGGGTCGGAGAGGCCGCTCCGCGACCTCCGCACGGCGGCGGCGACGGCCCGGATCGCGTCGTCCTGGCCGATGACGCGCTTCTGCAGCTCCTCCTCCATCCGCAGGAGCCGCTCGGTCTCCCCAGAGAGCATCCGCGAGACCGGCACCCCGCTCCACTTCGCGACGACCTGGGCGACGTCCTCGTCGTCGACTTCCTCGCGGAGGAGCGTCTCGGCGTCGTCCCGGTTGAGGCTCTTCGCCTTCTCTTCGAGCTCACGCTGGAGCGCCGGGACCGTGCCGTAGCGGAGGCGGGCGGCCGCCTCGAGGTTGCCGGTCCGCTCCGCGGCCTCCTCCTCGGCCTTCATCACGTCGAGCCGCTGCCGGAGGGTCCGGACCGCCTCGACCGCGTCCTTCTCGCGCCGCCACCGGACCGTGAGGGCGGTCTCCCGGTCGCGGAGGTTCGCGAGTTCCTTCTCGAGCCGCTTCAGTCGCTCGGCGGAGGGAGCGTCCTTCTCCCGACCGAGGGCAGCCCGCTCGATCTCGAGCTGGCGGATCCGTCGGGTGAGCTGGTCGAGTTCGGGAGGGCGGGAGTCGAGGGCAAGGCGCACCATCGAGGCGGCCTCGTCGACGGCGTCGATCGCCTTGTCCGGGAGGTGCCGGTCCGGGATGTACCGGGCCGTCAGCGTGGCGGCCGCGACGAGCGCCGCATCGTGGATGACGACACCGTGGTGGAGCTCGTACCGTTCCTTGAGGCCGCGCAGGATCGAGACCGTGTCCTCGACGCTCGGCTCCGGGACGACGACCGGCTGGAACCGGCGCTCGAGGGCCGCGTCCTTTTCGATGTACTTCCGGTATTCCTGGATCGTCGTCGCGCCGATGCAGTGCAGCATTCCGCGCGCGAGCGCCGGCTTGAGGAGGTTCGAGGCGTCGAGGGCGCCCCCCTCGGTCGCCCCCGCGTGGACGAGGGTGTGGAGCTCGTCGATGAAGAGGATGACCTTCCCCTCGGAGGACTCGATCTCCTTCAGGACCGCCTTGAGCCGCTCCTCGAACTCGCCGCGGAATTTCGCCCCGGCGAGCAGCGACCCGAGGTCGAGGGCGAGAATCCGCTTCTCCTTCAGGGAATCCGGAACGTCCTTCGTCGCGATCCGGAGGGCAAGTCCCTCGACGATCGCGGTCTTCCCGACCCCCGGGTCCCCGATGAGCACCGGGTTGTTCTTCGTCCGCCGGGACAGGATCTGGATGACCCGCCGGATCTCGTCGTCCCGACCGATGACAGGGTCGAGCTTCCGGGCCCGGGCGAGCGCGGTGAGGTCGCGGGTGAACTTGTCGAGCGACTTGTACCTGCCCCTCGTCCTTTCGGCTCTCGACCGGCTGGGCCGCCCCGCGGAGCGCCTTGAATGCCTCCTCGACGCCGGCTTTCCGGACCCCCGCGTCGGCGAGGATCTCCTTGGCCTCCGACTTCGTCGACACGATTCCGACGAGGAGCTGCTCTGCGCTCGTGTACCGGTCCTTCCGCTTCGCAGCCTCTGCCTCGGCCGCCTCGATCGCGGCGGTCAGCGGTCGGGAGATGTACTGGTCGGAGGCGGCCACGTGGTCGGCGGTTGGAAGCCCGGCCAGGTGCTCCTCGAGCTTCGCGCGGACCTTCGCGGGGTCGGCCTGCAGTTGGCGGAGGATCTCGGCCGCCGGGCCGTTGTCGTCGGACAGGAGCGCGAGGAGGAGGTGCTCCGGTTCGACCGAAACGTGCCGAAGCTCCGCGGCGCGGGCGAACCCGAGCTCGAGCGCGGCGCGGGCCGCGTCGGTCAGTTTGTCGAGGTGCATGGGAGACCGCCGACATCCGGGGGTACCGATATAAGCCGTGCCTCCGTCGGAGGCCGCCCGTGGCCGCCGTCGAGGTTACGCTCGCCGGGATCCGACTGCGGAATCCGTTCCTCCTCGCCTCGGGGATCTGGGGCGAGAGCGGCGAATCGCTGAAGGGTGCGTTCGCGGCCGGCGCGAGCGCCGTCGTCACCAAGTCGATCGGCGCCGAGCCCCGGCCGGGCTACCCAAACCCAACGATCGAGGCGTACGGCACCTGGGGGATGCTGAACGCGATGGGGCTTCCGAACCCCGGGATCGGGGAGTACCCGCGCGAGATCGCCATCGCTCGGGCCGCGGGGGTCCCGATGGTGGGTTCGGTCTTCGCGGGGGATGCGGAGGGGTTTGCCGAGGTCTCGCGAACCATGGCCGGCACGGGGGTCCAGGCGCTCGAGCTCAATCTGAGCTGCCCCCACGCGAAGGGGCTTGGCTCCGAGGTCGGCTCCGACCCCGCCGAGGTGGAACGGGTCGTCCGGGCCGTCGTCCGGTCGGTCCAGATCCCCGTTTTCGCGAAGATCACCCCGAACACCGCCGACGCCGTCGCCCTCGGCCTCGCCGCCGAGCGGGGCGGCGCGACGGCGGTGACCGCGATCAACACGGTCCGCGGGCTCGCGATCGACCTCACGCTTCGGCGGCCGGTCCTCGCGAACGGTCTCGGTGGCCTCAGCGGGCCTGCGATCAAGCCGGTCGGGCTCGCCGTGGTCTGGCAGCTCTACGAAGCGTTGCGGATTCCCATCCTCGGGGCCGGCGGGGTTTCGACCGTGGACGATGCGATCGAGTACACGCTCGCGGGGGCCCGGGCGGTCGAGGTCGGGACGGCGGTCGCCTTCGACGGGGTACGGGTGTTCGGCACCCTCTCCCGCGCCCTTCCCGCCCGCCTCGACGCGCTCGGATTCTCCTCCTGGGATTCGGCGGTCGGCGCGGCCCATCGGCGCGGGCCCGGCTCCCCGTCGACGCAGGGAGGGTAGGACCCCGTGCGCACGGTGGTTCCCGTCGTCCAGCGGGTCGAGGAGACGCCGAGCACGGTCACGCTCCGGTTCGAGGATCCATCCCGGGCGCAACCCGGCCAGTTCGTGATGGTCTGGGTCCCCGGCGACGACGAGTTGCCGATGTCGCTCTCGTACGTCGGCCCGCGCAAGGGGGTCACGGTGAAGGCGATGGGGGAGACCAGCCGTCGGATCCTCGCCATTCCCGAGGGGAGTCGGATCGGGATCCGAGGGCCGTACGGGACGTCGTTCGACACGTCTCCCCGCCGGATCCTCCTCGTCGGGGGAGGCTCGGGGACGGCGGTCCTCGCCCCTGCCGCGGAGGCCGCGCTCGCCCGGGGGGCGAAGGTGACGGCGGCGCTCGGCGCGACGACCGGGCGGGAACTCCTGTTCGGGGACCGTCTCCGCTCCGCCGGGGCGACGGTGGTCGTCGCGACCGATGACGGCTCCGTCGGCGAGCGGGGGTACGTGACGGCGGTCGCCGACCGTCTTCTCCGCACCGAGCGGTTCGACGTGGCGTGGACGTGCGGGCCCGAAGTGATGATGCAGAAGGTCGCCTCGGCCGCCGACCTCGCCGGCGTCCCGGTCGTGTTCTCCGTCGAACGGCACATGAAGTGCGCGCTCGGGATGTGCGATGCGTGCGCCCTCGGCCCGTACCACGTCTGCGTCGACGGCCCCGTGTTCCCCGCCGAACGGATCACGGTGCTCCCGGAGTTCGGGCATCGGAAGCGGGACCCGTCGGGGCGCCTCGTCCCGATGTGACGGGCGAAATCGGCCGGGAAGCCGTCCGGCGAAGGCTCATAACGAGCGAACTCTAGCCGCCCGCATGCGAAAGGGCCTCGTCATCGTCGGCGTCATCCTGCTGATCATCGGTGTGCTCGCCGCTGGATTGACGTTCCAGCAGACCTCGAACGTCACGGTTCCGCCCGGCCCAAGCTCCGAGACCGCCACTCTCGGCTCCGTCACCGCCGGCTCGATGATGGTCAGCTGGTCCGGCGGGTCGTCGGCCACCGTCATCGATGTGTTCTCCGGGGCCGGGTGCCAGACCGGCTCGCCCCTCGCGAGCGGGTCCGGCGCCTCGGGAAGCCTCACGCTCTCCGTGTCGAGCGGTGCGACCTACTCGCTCTGCACCACGGCCGGCGGGTCCGTGAGCGCGACGATCCAGATCGACGGATTCGTCCCGCTGACGTTCATCGGGATCGTCCTCGCCGCGGTCGGCGCGTTCCTCCTCGTCATCGGCGTCCTGGCGCGCCCGCGCGTCCGCGCGGCGCCGGCCGAAGTCGGGTCGGCGGCCCCCGCGGCCCCGTCTCAGCCTTCGGGCGGATCCTCGTCGGACATGCACGCCCCGCGGGACACGACCGACCAGGGCCACATCATGGAAGCCGCCCCCGCGGCACCCGAGGTCGCCCAGGGGAACCGCGCGATGATCAAGTGCGCGTCGTGCGGCACCCTGAACGAGCCGTGGCTCCACAACTGCCGCTGGTGCCAGCGCGCCCTCACGACCACCGCCGAGTCGGTCTGAGACCGCCCGGAGGGCGTTCCGGTCGGTCGCGTTGGGCCGACCGGCCCGCGCTCCGGGGGCCACGCACCGCGTGCGTCGCCCGCGCCAACCTGTGAGCCTTTATCCCCCGACTTCGCTGCCCCCCGCGGAGCCGGCCATGAAGGTCATCGTGGTCACGGGCGGCGTCATCTCCGGGCTCGGCAAGGGGATCACGACCTCCTCGCTCGGACGCCTCCTGAAGGCACGGGGAATCCCGGTCACGATCCTCAAGGTCGACCCCTATCTGAACGTCGACGCGGGGACGATGAACCCGTACCAGCACGGGGAGGTGTTCGTGCTCGACGACGGCACCGAGGCCGACCTTGACCTCGGGAACTACGAGCGGTTCCTCGGGCAGAGCCTCGTCGGCTCGCACAACCTCACGACCGGGAAGGTCTACCGGACCGTCATCGAGAAGGAACGGCGCGGCGACTACCTCGGGAACACCGTCCAGATCATCCCGCACGTCACCGGCGAGATCAAGCGGGTGATCCGCGAGGTCGGGCAGGCGTCCGGCGTCGAGGTCGTCCTCGTCGAGGTCGGCGGCACGGTCGGCGACATCGAGTCGATGCCGTTCCTCGAGGCGCTCCGCGAGCTCTCGTACGAGCTTGGCGAGGGCCGGACCGCCTTCGTCCACACCACGCTCGTCCCCGTCGTCGGCCCCAACAGCGAGGCGAAGACGAAACCGACCCAGCACTCGGTCCGCGAGCTGCGGGCGATCGGGATCCGGCCGACGATGATCGTGGCCCGGGGCCCGGCGCCGCTCGCCCCCGACATCAAGGCCAAGATCTCGCTCTTCTGCGACGTTCCCCCCGAGGCGGTCATCTCGGTCCCCGACCAATCGACGATCTACGAGGTCCCGCTCGTCCTCGAGGCGCAGGGGGTCGGCCGCCAGCTGACGAAGCTCCTCGACCTGCCCGACCGCGAGCCGGACTATGCGGCGTGGAAGGAATTCCTGGCCACCTACCGCCGCGGCGACGGCGAGGTCGAGGTCTCGGTCGTCGGCAAGTACACCGAGCTCCGCGACGCGTACCTCTCGCACATCGAGGCGTTCCACGCGGTGCAGGGCCGCCTCGGGGTCACGATCCACCTGAAGTGGTACGATGCGGAGGACCTGCCGAGGGACCCGGCGGCCCTCGCCCGCGTCCGCCATTCCGACGCGGTCCTCGTTCCCGGCGGGTTCGGCGCCCGCGGCGTCGAGGGGAAGATGCTCGCGATCTCCGCGGCCCGGGAGGGCGGGATCCCGTTCCTCGGGGTCTGCTACGGGTTCCAGATGGCGGCGATCGAGTTCGCGCGGAACGTCCTCGCGCTCCCGCAGGCGAACACGACCGAGGTGGAGCCCCACACCCCGGACCCGGTGGTCTGTCTCCTCGAGGACCAGAAGACGCTCGCGACGATGGGCGGCACGATGCGCCTCGGCGCGCTCAAGGTCACGCTCACGGAGGAGTCCCGGATCGCCCAGATGTACGGGCGGACCGAGGTGTTCGAGCGCCACCGGCACCGGTACGAGATCAACCCCGCGTACCTCGACCGGTTCCGCGAGCACGGCCTCCGCGTGACCGGTCGGTCGTTCGACGGGCGCGTCGAGGTCCTCGAGCTCGCCGACCATCCGTTCTTCCTCGGGGTCCAGTACCACCCGGAGTTCCTCTCCCGGCCCGAGGCGCCGCACCCGCTCTACCTCGAGCTCGTCAAGGCGGCGCTCGTGCGCAAGGGGGTGGCGGCCGATGTCGCTCCCACGGCGGCTCTCTCGTGAGCTGAAGACCCTGGACGGCGAGTCCGTCCGGATCGGCGGCCATCTGGAGGACTATCGCGCGCTCGGCGGGGTCGCGTTCGCGCTCGTCCGCGACGGCTCCGGGACGACCCAGGTCACGCTGAAGAAGGGGGTCGCCGACCCCGCGCTCTTCGCTCTGTTCGAGTCCGCCCCGCGCGAGTCGGTCGTCGAGGTCGAGGGGGTCGCGAAGCGCTCGGAGAAGTCGAACCGGGGCCTCGAGCTGTTCCCGACCTCTGCCCGCGTGCTCACCGCCGCCGAGGTCCCCCTCCCCCTCGGGGTCGTCGACAAGGTCGGCGCCGACCTCGACACCCGGCTCAACCACCGGGTCGTCGACCTCCGCAAGCCGGCGGTCCGCGCCATCTTCGAGCTCCGCGCGGCGGTCCTGGAGGGATTCCGCACCGCGTTCCGGGGGCTCGGCTTCGTCGAGGTCGAGACCCCGAAGATTCTCCGGCAAGGGGCCGAGGGAGGAGCGACGCTGTTCCCGGTCGACTACTTCGGGACCCGGGCCTACCTCGCCCAGAGTCCTCAGCTCTACAAGCAGATGCTCATGGCCGCCGACTTCGAGCGGGTGTTCGAGATCGCCCCGGCGTTCCGCGCCGAGCCGTCCGACACGATCCGCCACATCACCGAGTTCTCGAGCCTCGACGGCGAGATGGCGTTCATCGAGTCGGCCGAGGACCTCCGCGTCGCCCTCGAGGAAGCGGTCGCCCGCACCATCGCTTTCGCCCGGGCCCGGCTCACGGAGACCGGGAACCCTCTCGTCCCCCGCCTCGCCGACCCGCCCCGCCCGTTCCCGAGAATCCCGTTCGCCGACGTCTAGCGAGTGGCTCGGACGGCCGGGGGCCGAGCAGGACCTCGGCACCGAGGACGAGAAGAGGCTCGGCGAGATCGTCCAGAAGAAGCTCGGGGTCCCGCTCTACTACATCACCGACTTCCCGACGTCGATCAAGGCCGGGACCTTCTACGCGCGTCGGCAGGACAACGACCCCCGCCTTGACCGGGTACTTCGACCTCGACTTCTCGGGGATCGAGATCGCGAGCGGCGGTCCGCGGGAGCACCGGCTCGACCGCCTCCTCGCGAACATGGCGTCGGCCGGCGTCGACCCCGCGGGGTTCGCCGGGTACCTCGAGGCGTTCCGGTTCGGGATGCCCCCGCACGGCGGTTGGGGGTTCGGCATCGACCGGTTCGTCTGGATGCTCGCAGGGGTCCCCAATATCCGTGAGGCCCGCCTCTTCCCCCGCGACCGCTACCGGCTCGAGCCGTAGGAGGTCCCGATGGTCACCGCAGGACGGAGCCTCCCCGCACCGGATCGACCTCTCGGGCCGGTGGGCCGCGGTCCTCGAGGAGGCCGAGCTCCGGCCCCGGATCCTCGAGCTCGCCGACCGGTTCCCGGAGGAGCGTTCCCTCGAGGTCCCGTTCTCGGCCATCGAGTCGGCGGACACTCAGCCTGGCCGACCTGCTCCTCGACGTCCCGAGGAGACGATCGCGGCCGGGATCGGCAGCGCGATGCGGGAGCTCATCCCCGTCGCCGGCCCCGAGGCGAGGGGCTGCGGCTTCGCGTCATCGGACTGCCGTCGACGGCGCCGACGGCTGATCCGGATGATCCGCGAAACCGACCTCAACCAGTTCATCGCGATCGACGGGATCGTCCGGAAGGCGACGGAGGTCCGGCCGCAGATCCGCGACGCCGTCTTCTCCTGCCTCGCGTGCCGCGGCGGAGATCCACGAGCTCCAGGAGGACGGGCTCGACGGTCCTCCGCGAGCCGATCGAGTGCCCGACTGCCCGGGCGGATGCGGCAAGCCGGCAGGGCGCACGCGCTTCCGGCTCCTGCCCGGAGAGCTCGACGTACATCGACTCGCAGCGGATCGAGGTCCAGGAGAACCCCGAGACCCTGAAGGGCGGAGCGCATCCCCAGGGGCTCGCGGTGCTCCTGACCGAGGACCTGACGGGCAAGGTCATCCCGGGCAACCGGGTCGTCGTCAACGGGGTCCTGAAGAGCCAGCAGCGCGCCACCGCGTCCCGGCTCGGGGATCGTCCGCAGCACGACGTTCGACCTGATGCTCCTCGGCAACTCCGATCGAGTACAAGCAGACGCGAGTTCGACGAGATCGAGATCTCCGAGGAGGAGGAGGAGACGATCCTCGCGTTCCGCGGCGACCCGACGGTCGTCGACAAGGTCGTCCTGTCGCTGGCGCCGACGATCAAGGGGATGGAGGAGGAGAAGGAGGCGATCGCCCTCCAGCTCTTCGGCGGGGTCGAGAAGCACCAGCCCGACGGGGTCCGGGTCCGCGGCGACATCCACATCCTGCTCGTCGGCGACCCGGGGACCGCGAAGAGCCAGCTCCTCCGGTACGTCGCCGACGTCGCCCCGCGGGGCATCTACACCAGCGGCAAGGGCGCAACGGCCGCGGGGCTGACCGCCGCCGCCGTGAAGGACGACTTCGCCGGGGGACGGTGGGTGCTCGAGGCCGGGATGCTCGTCCTCGCCGACGGCGGGATCGCCGTCGTCGACGAGCTCGACAAGATGACCCCCGAGGACCGGTCGGCGATGCACGAGGCGCTCGAGCAGCAGACCGTCTCGATCGCCAAGGCCGGGATCACCGCGACGCTGAACGCCCGGTGCCCGGTCCTCGCCGCGGCGAACCCCAAGTGGGGCCGGTTCAACGCGAGAGAAGGCGATCGCCGAGCAGATCGACCTGCCCCCACGCTGCTCTCCCGGTTCGACGTCATCTACTCGATCCAGCGACCGTCCGGAGGAGGTCCGCGACCGCCTCCTCGCGAACCGGATCCTCCTGTCCCACCAGGCAGGAGGCGATGAACGTCGGGCCGAAGACGGCGAGTCGCGCTTCTCCACGTCTCCGAGGCCGGCGCGCCGTTCACGCCGGACTTCCTCCGGAAGTACATCGCCTACGCCCGGCGGAACATCCGCCCGGTCCTGTCGAACGACGCGCTCAAGGTGCTCGAGGACTTCTACGTCGCGATCCGAAAGCAAGGCGCGGAGCCGGACGCCCCGGTTCCGATCACCGCCCGGCAGCTCGAGGCGCTTGTCCGGCTCAGCGAGGCGGCGGCCCGCGCACGCCTGTCGAACATCGTGAGCGTCGAGGACGCCGAAGCGGGCGACGCGAGATCGTCGCAGGATTCCTCGCGCGCGTGACGCCGACCGAGGGCCGAAGCTCGGACATCGACGCCATCGCCACCGGCGTGACCCACAACCAGCGCGAGCGGGTCGAGCACGCTCCAGGACCTGATGCGCGAGCTCCAGGAGTCGAGCGGGGGCACGTTCGACCTCTCGCAACTGAAGAGCGAGGCCGAGCGCCGCGGGATTCCCGCGAACCGGGTCGATGCGCTGTTCACGATGCTCCGGAACCAGGGCGAGCTCAGCCGAGACCCGTCCGGGGCGGTGGCAACTGATCCGGTTCTGAACCGGCGGCCGTCGACCTTCCCTTGGGGAACCGTCCGAGGAGGGGTGATAAACCCCCCGCGGCATCGATGAATTGCGGAGGGCGTTCCGTGGCGAACGAGATCGTGATGCGGGTCCACCGGGTCCGGGCGGAGGTCGTCGTGGCGGCGTGCGACGCCGAGCTCATCGGCCGGGAGCTTTCCGTCGGCAGCCAGGGCCGGACCGTCCCGGTAACGTCGTACTTCTACGGCGAGCGGAAGGTCTCCGAGGAGGAGCTCGTCTGGGCGCTCCAGCGGGCGACGACGGCGAACCTCCTCGGTCGCTCGGGTCCTCGCGATCGCCCAGGAGGAAGGCTTCGTCGGGCCGACGGGGATCGGCACGCTCGGGGGGATCCCCCACGCCGAGATCTTCGCGATGTCGGTGGAGTGAGCCGCCCGCGGGCGGAGCGTGGCATGGCGTCGGAATTCTGCGTCGTCTGCGGCCGGAACGACGTGCCGACCGTGGAGGGGGTGTGCGCCGCGTGCTTCGCGAAGCGGTCGCCCCTCGTGTGGGTCATCGGGCGTCCGACAGTGACGATCTGCCCGACGTGCGGCGCCCGACGGATCGGGTCGCTCTGGGACCGCCGGGGCGCGTCGACGCTCCTCTCGCCGGACGACCTGACGCCGCTCCTTTCGATGCATCCGGAGGTCGGGATCCGGCGGATCCACTGGTCGGAGGGGGGGTTGAACCCGCTGATGCGTGACCTCGAGGCCCAGGTCGAGCTCGTCTTCCGCGGCGAGCCGCGGACGGAGTCGCTGAAGTTCGAGGTCAAGATCGAACACCGGACGTGCACCGACTGCAGCCGCCGGTCCGGGCACTACTACACCGCACTCATCCAGCTCCGCGCGGAGGAGGACGGCCCCCGCGAGAAACCGCCGGAGCTCCGCGCGCGGCTCGCCCGGCAGTGGGACGGGATCATGCCCGAGGCCCGAAAGTCCTGGCGGGAAGCGCTCTCGTGGAGGGAGGAGCTCCCCGAGGGCTGGGATGTCTACGTCACCGACACGCTCGCCGCCCGCTCGCTCGCCAAGCTCGGCAAGGTCCGGTTGAACGGGGAGTTGAAGGAGTCGGCGACCCTCTGGGGACGGAAGCACGGGCAGGACGTGTACCGCGTGACGTTCTGCCTCCGGGTCCCTCCGGACGCCCACGCGCGGCCGACCGCCGTCGTGGGAAGGCCCTCTCGAACGGCAGGCTTAAAAGGCGACTCCCCCTCGGAATCGTCGGACGGGAGCGGATCCGGTCGATGATGAAGAGAAGCGGTCTCCTACGGCGTCACCACGGCAGCGACACCCTCGAAGAGGGGTCGTTCCTCGACCTCGGCACGATGGGATTCGAGGAGGAGGGAGGCGTGGGAACCCGCGGCTCGATCCGGCTCGCCGAAGTCCTCCGGTACGACGACATCCGGGCCGCCTCGAAGCTCGCCTACCAGGGCGACATCGTGATCATCGACTACACGTCGATCGCGAACGACCAGAACACGATCCGACGGATGAGCATCGACCTGAAGAACGTCGCGAAGGACGTCAACGGGGACGTGGCGGGGATCGCGAAGAACCTGATCGCCCTCACCCCCGCGGGCATCCGCATCGACCGCCAGAAGATCCGCCCGTCGTTCTAGCCGTCCGGTCGGACCGGATGAAGCTCGCCCTCGACCGCCGCGACGCGACCGTCGGCTCGATCGACGCCGCCGTCAGCGGCGTCTTCCAGCGCGGAGAGAAGGACGAATCGCTCCCCCGGACCCTCGGGAAGGAGGACGCCGTGACCGGCGGCCTCGTCGCCGGGGCCTGGGGACGCCGCGAGGTCCGCGGCCGCAAGCGCGAGCTCACCGTGATCCACCGTCCCGACGGGAAGGGCCGGGTCCTCCTCGTCGGGCTCGGTGTCCGCGCCGAGGCGACGCCCGAGACGGTCCGGAGGGCCGCCGCCGAGGTCGTCAAGGCGCTCAAGGGGAAGGGGGCGCGGACCGTCGGGTTCCGCCTCGCCTCGTTCGTTTCCGAGGGGATCCCGTCCGACGCCGCCGCCGAGGCGCTCGTGGAGGGCGCCGCGCTCGGGGCGTACGAGTTCCTGCGTTACAAGACCAAGACCGACGGAGGCGTCGAGGAAGCGACCGTCTTCCTCGGCGAGGAGCACGGCCGCGAGGAGGCGGCGCTCCGCCGTCGGATCGACCGGGCCGCGACGATGACCGAGACCGTCGCGTGGACCCGGGACATCGCGAACCTCCCGGCCGACGTCGCCTCGCCGGAACGGCTCGGCGAGGAGGCGGTCCGGCTCGGGAAGGACCTCGGCCTCAAGGTCCAGGTGTTCGACGAAAAGAAGCTCGCCGAGATGAAGTGCGGCGGCATCCTCGCCGTCGGCGGCGGCTCGACGGCCCATCCGCCACGGATGGTCGTCGTCGAGTACCCGGGCGGCGCCCGGTCCGGAAAGACCGTCGCGCTCGTCGGCAAGGGCATCACCTTCGACTCCGGCGGGATCTCGATCAAGCCGGCGGGCGGGCTCGCCGAGATGAAGTTCGACAAGTGCGGGGCGGTCGCCGTCCTCGGCATCGTCCGGGCCGCCGCGCTCCTCAAGGTCCCCTCCCGCGTCATCGGCGTCCTGGCCTGCGCCGAGAACGTCCCGAGCGGCACCTCGTACCGTCCCGGGGACGTCGTCCGGTCGTACGGCGGCCAGACGATGGAGATCCTGAACACCGACGCCGAGGGCCGCGTCGTCCTCTCCGATGCGATCTCCTACGCGATCGACAAGTACCACCCGGACGAGGTGATCGACCTCGCCACCCTCACGGGGGCGCAGGTCGTCGCGCTCGGGGACGACACGGGGGCGCTCATCGCGAACGACGACCGCCTCGCCCAAGGGCTCCTCGACGCCTCGAAGCGGACCGGGGAGCCGTTCTGGCGGATGCCGCTCACCGACTACCACCGCGAGCTCGTCAAGAGCGACATCGCCGACGTGCGGAACCACACCGAGATCCCGGTCGCGGGAATGCTCCAGGCCGCGGCGTTCCTCGAGACGTTCGTCGGGAAGACCCCGTGGGCCCACCTCGACATTGCTGGCGCGTCGTACACGACCGCCACGACCCGCAAGTGGCAGCCGGCGTACCAGTGCATCGGCGCGACGGCGTTCGCGGTGCGGACCGTCGCGACATATCTCGAAGGGCGCTAGGCCCGTCGCCCCCGGGCCCCGGCCGACCGGTCCATTCCCAGGGTCGCTTTGCCAGGGCGACCGAGGTCGTCCCGGAGAACCGCGGCCACTGGCGCTCGCGCCGGCGGAGCGGTTCTACGCCCGGCCGGTGCCCGCGCGTGCCCGCGTCCGACGTTCCGAAGCGGGTGCCAGCCCCCCGACCGTTCTGGAGAAATGGAACGACGCCCGGCTTCGCTCCGATTCTCATTCCGGCCGGACCGTGCGTCCGGCCCAATGAACGACTAAGTAGGCCGAACTCTTCTCCGCCACCGAGGAGCCCGGTCGGGCCCTCCCACCATGGAGAACGGGACCGTGGCTCCGGCGCGTCGGTTGTGGCCGGCCCGTCGCTCGGGCCGAGCGGCGCCTCCGGCGTTCGGCGGAGTCCGGCGCCCGCTGCCCCCCGGGGCTTCGTTGGTTCCCATCGCCGCCCTCGTCCTCGCCGCGCTGGTCGTGTTCGCCCCGACGGCCGCCGGCCTGAAGTTCGTCCCTCTTGGACCCCACGCCCCCCCATTCCAGGGGTCGGTCGTGATCGGCCAGGGTCTCAGTCACGTGGGCTGCGGGGCGTCGGCGAAGTTCGTCGTACCGCCGTCGTTCAGCCTCCAGACCGGAATCGGAAAGGTCTCCTCGAGGTCCTCGGCCAGCGGATGCGGTCCGAAGGGGCTCTACGACCTCGGCGCCACGAACGCGACCTTCGGGTTCGACTCCACGCCATTCCTTTGGTCGTCCCCAGGGCCGGTGCCGGCCAACCTCACGTTCAATTTCACCGTCAACTTCGTGGTCAACCTGTCGGCCACCCCCGGCGCTGCGTCCGGCCAGCCGTCCGCGTGGGCGATCGGGGGAGTCTTCGTCCACATCAACATCTTCGACCTGACCACGAGTACGTGGTCGTACGGTCCCGGCTCGTGGCCGTTCCTCGAGTCGACGAACGGCTCGGCGACGGGATACGTCAACCAATCGTACCACAACCTCACCACCAATGCCACGTACGCCACGACCGGGATCGTCTCCGGCGACCAGTACACGGTCGTGTTCTACGCCACCACCCTCGAGATCGCGTACGCGCCGTCCCACACGGCGGCGAGCGCGACGGCTCGGCTCAACATGGCGACGACCGGTGCGAAGTTCCAGGCCAACCTTTGGGAATTTGGTTAGGTCGAGTTCGCGCCCGGACGGAGACGATCGGTACCCCCGTTGGCGGGCCTCCGTCGCCGGGAACCGGCTCTCCCTGGTCTCGCGGCGCTTCGGGCTCGTCGGTCGGGCGCCCTGGACGCCGGAGAAGGTCGCGCGGCTCGAGCACCCCGGGTCGACGTGAAGCGAGGCCGTGCGCCGCTGCGGCCGGTCAGTTGTTCTCGACGATCGGGACCGATTCCCCGCCGTGACGGGTGGCCCGCGGCCGGACCTCGCAGAACAGCGGGGTGTGGTAGCCCCCTCCGGTGACGAGCGCCACGCCGACGGGAAGCGACTGGATCATCTCGGTCATCCCCTCGGTCAGCCCCTCGATCGACTGCGCGATCGCCTTCAGGTCGAGGGGGTTCGTGACCTGCAGGATCAGCTGCGTGTTGCACTGGGAGAGGACCGACTTGTCGATCCGGGCTGCCCGCTGCGTGACGCAGCAGAGCCCGAGCCCGAACTTCCGGCCCTCGCTCGCGATGTTCTTCAGGATCCTCGAGCACGTCGCGGTCCCCTGCTGCGGCGCGTAATTGTGCGCCTCCTCGATCACGAGGAACAGGGGCGGGATCTTGCCCTTCTTGCGGTTGTCGAACAGGTTCGAGGCGATCCGGGCGACCACGAGCTCCTGGACGTCGGGGGCGACTCCCCGGAGGTTGATCAGTGTCGCCTTGCCTTTCTGGACAAGCTCGGCGAGCGTCGTTCCCTGCGGGCCGAGGAGCTTCGTCTGCTCGAGGTACTCGAGCCGCTCGTGGAGCGTTTCGGCGACCGCGCCCTCGCCGCCCTCCGCGGCGCGGACGAGGTCCTTCACGGTGTAGTCCGGGTGAAGCGCCGCAACCGATTCGAGGATCGCCTTGAGGGGGGCGAGGAACGACTTGACGTTCGTGAGCCCCATGAAGACCAGGAGGTCGCGGGGCTCGATGTTGCGGAGGCTGAACGTGAGCGGCTTTGCCGTCGGGTTGAGCGAGACGTCCGGGGAGAATTCCTGGATCTGTGGGGCGAACCCCTGCGCCTCGACGTGGAATCTCGCGTGGACCCCGTTCGCTTCCGCCGGGCGCCGCAGGGAACCGTACTCGCCGTGCGGGTCGATGATGAGGCACGTCACCTTGTGCCGGAGCAGCTCCTCGATGAGGACGCCCAAGAGGTAGCTCTTCCCGCCGCCGGTCTTCGCGAGGACCGACACGTGGCGCTGGACGAGCTGGTTGATGTCGAGCTCGATCCGGAGCGAGTGGTTCCGTAGGAGTCCGACGTAGGCGCCGACGTTCCCGCGGTGCTTCAGCCCGAGGACGTCGGCAATGAGCGGCTCCTCGGCGAGGAACACCCGCGCCCCCGGGCGGAACGGAACCGTCGGGAGCTTGACGAGCCCCTGCCCGTCCCGGTAGCCGACGACGCGGGCGATTCCGAGGAGGTTCTGGTGGATTGGCGTGTCGGTCCCGTGGCCGAGGAGGTCGGCGTGCTCGATGTCGAGGTCGCTCTTCCGACGGAGGTCGTCGAGCTGGCAGAGGACCGCTCCGTGGAGCTCGTCCTCGACCGTCAGGTAGTCGCCCCGCTCGACGGGCTTCGTCAGGCTCAGGTGGAACAGGCCGAGCCCCACGTCGCCATAGATCCGGCCGACCTCGTCCACGGGCCGTTTCAGCGAGAGCGTCGGTTATTAGCATGACGCGGGACGAGAAGCCCCGGAACCCCGTTGCCGGGCGTGCGGCGCGCGAACACCGTTCGCTCGTCGGAGAAGCGCTTATATTCCCGCCCTTGGTCGAACGACCATTCCCCGACCTCGCCGATACCTCGGTAGGCGGTGCCTTCCTTGACCGACGCCACAGATGAGTTGGAACGGAAGCGCGCCGAGTCGAACGCGCGCGCCGACGAGCATCGCGCTCGCCGGGACACGCTCAATGGGGAGGCCCGTACCCTCGCCGACGAGCGGGCCCGGATCATCGACGAGCTCCACGCCCGCAGCTCCGACGCCCAGGACCACCGCCACCACCGCGACGACCTGAACGAGCAGGTCCGCGAGGCGAAGCGGCTCCGCGAGGAGTGGAACGGCAAGCTCCAGGTTGTTTCCGACAAGGTCGCCGAGATGAAGCGGACCCGGGCCCCCCGGAACCAGGGCGCGGTCCCGGTCTGGCGCCTTCGGAAGGACCTGAAGGAGCTCGAGTTCCGCCACATGACGAGCGCGCTCACGCCGGACCAGGAGAAGCGGCTCATCGAGGAGATGAAGCGGCTCCAGGCGGCGATCAAGGAGCAGGACGAGCAGTTCCGGGCCGACCCCGAGGTCGACACGGCGATCGCCGACCTCGCGGTCGCCCGCGAGGAGGCGGAGAAGCACCACCGGGCCGTTGGCGAGCTCGCCGAGGAGGCCCAGAAGGAGCACGAGGAGATGGTCAAGCTCTACGAGTCGGTCGACGAGCTCCGTCGGCAGGCCGACGACGTCCAGGTCAAGCTCATCGAGGTCAAGACCGCGGCCGACGAGGCCCACCGGGCCCACATCGCCGCGATCGAGGAGGTCCGCGACTACGAGAAGATGCTCTACGCGGCCCGGGGCGGACGTGCCCCCTCCAGCTGGGCCGACGAACCGCCAAAGGAGGAGGATTTCCTCGCCCGCCTGAAGAAGGGCGAGAAAGTGTCGACCGCCGACCTCCTCGAACTCCAGAAGACCGGACGCGGCTAGGCGGAGTCCGCGCCGATGTCCGACCCCCCCGGAGGGGCGAATCGCGCCGTCGTCTTCGACCTCGACGACACGCTCGTCCCATTCCAGACCCTCGCGCACTGGCAGTGGGCCTGGCGGCCCCAGGGCCCCGCGCTCGCGGAACGGCACGCCCGCGCGGCGATCCGCCGCTCGGTCCGCGCGTGGGACCGGCGCCGGTGGCAGGGGCTCGTCGGCTCGTCGCCGCCGGTCGGGGCGGCCGACTACCGGCTCTTCCTCCACGACACGCTCCTCGCGATCGCCGACCGGCCGCTCGCCGACACGGAGGTCGAGAGCGTCGTCGACCGGTTCCTCCGGCCATCGCCCCACGGCGAAACGTTCCCCGACGTCGCCGACGTCCTCCGTCGCCTCCAGGCGAGCGGGGTCGCGTTCGGGGTCCTCACGCCGTTGCCCGAATCGGTGGCCCGCGCGTACCTCGCTCGGGCCGGTGTCCCGGCGCAGGTGCCGCTCTTCGCCGATCCCGCAACGCCCGACGCTCCGCGGCTCCCGGCGGCCGCCGCGTTCCGGGCCGCACGCACCGCGCTCGCCGGCCGGTCCGGTCGGGCCGTGTACGTGGGCGACCTCTACTGGAGCGACGTTCGCGCCGGGGCCCGCGCCGGGCTTGAGACGGTCCTCCTCGACCGGAATCAACTCTTCGAGGGGCTCGGAGGAACCCGGATCCAGTCCCTCAGCGAATTGCCGACGCTCCTCGAGGCCGAGCCGACCCCCGCGCCGGCGCCCGGCCCGGACGAGCCGGCCCCGCCCACGGGAGCCTAGGCCGCCCGCCTACGTTCCGGAAGAACCCGGACCTCGGGGGGCCGCCTCGGCCGTCCACCGCGAGGTGACGACCTTCGTCCGCGTGAAGAACCGGATCGCCTCGGGCCCGGTCGCCGCGAGCGCCCCGTACGCCGACCCCTTCCACCCGACGAACGGGAGGGCGGCCGCCGGCGCGGGCACGCCGAGGTTGACGCCGACCATCCCGGCCTGGATCCGCTCCCGGAACAGGCGGGCGTTCCCGCCGTCGCGGGTGTAGATCGCCGCGGCGTTGCCGAACTCGGAGGCGTTCGCGACCGCGATCGCTTCGGCGAGCGACGGGACCCGAACGACCGACAGCACCGGGCCGAAGATCTCCTCACGGGCGACCCGCATCTCCGGCCGGACGTGGTCGAACACGGTCGGGGCGACGTAGAACCCGCCGGTGCCGACCGGTACCTCGGCCTGCGCGGCGATCCGGGCCCCCTCCTCCAGGCCGACCCGGAGATACGATTCAACCCGGTCGCGGTGGTCCGCGCGAACAACCGGCCCAACGTCGGTGGTCGGGTCGTCCCCCGGACCGACTTTCAGCGCCCGGACCCGGGCCGCGAGCCGCGCGACGAGCGGGTCGCCGACCGGGACGACGGCCAGCACGACGCTCCCGGCGAGGCAGCGCTCGCCCGCCGAGCCGAACGCGCTCGCGATGATCGAGTCGACCGCGGCGTCGAGGTCCGCATCGGGAAGGACGACGAGGTGGTTCTTGGCCCCCGCAAGGGCCAAGACCCGCTTCCCCGCGGCTGCGGCCCCCGCGTACACGTGACGGGCCACCGGAGCGGACCCGACGAACGCGACGGCATTGACCTCCGGCTCGGCGAGGATCGCGTCGACGGCGGCCCGCCCGCCGTGGACGAGGTTGACGACGCCCGGCGGGAACCCCGCCTCCGCCGAAAGGCGGACGAGGTGGTCGGCCGAGAGCGGGACGCGCTCCGACGGTTTCAGGACGAACGTGTTCCCGAGCGCGACCGCCGTGGGGAACATCCAGAGGGGGACCATGACGGGGAAGTTGAACGGGGTGACCCCCGCGACCACCCCGACCGGCTCCGAGAACATCTCGGCGTCGACGCCGCGCGAGATGTTCGCGAGCGTCGCGCCGGGCAGGAGGGCGGCGACCCCCTCGGCGAACTCGGTCGATTCGATCCCCCGCCGGACCGAGCCCCGCGCGTCGTCGAGCGTCTTCCCGTGCTCGGAGACCGCGAGGCGGGCGAGGAGCTCGCGGTCGCACTCCAGGAGGGACCGGAATCGGCCGACCATCCGACCCCGCTCGCCGACCGGGGTCGCCGACCACCCGGGGAACGCCACTCGGGCGGCCTGGGCCGCCGCTGCGACGTCTCTGGGGCCGGAGAGCGGGACGGTCGCGAGCACCTCCCCGGTGGCCGGGTTGACCACCGGGAGCGAGTCGGCGGTCTCCGGATCGCGGTCGCGGCCCCCCACGAAGTTGCGCAACCGGCGGGGTTCGGCCATCCGCGCAGCGATGTGGTTCCGGGGATATGGAGGCTCGCCGGGCGGGCGAGGTCGAACCCAGACCCCGGGCGTGTCGCGGGGCGAGCCGACCGCGGGCGACGTCCGCGCGGCCCGGCCCGCCGATGGCTATATAATTCCCCCGTCGGTGCGGCCGCCGTCCATGCGTTACGTGAAGCTCAACCAGTCAGAGCTCCACCGTGTCAAGGAGCTCTACGAGGGCGTGATGTCCCACGCCTGCCACGGTCTGTTCTTCAAGGAAGGGTCGGTGCTGGGCGCCGACATGGCCGACGAGGCCCTCAAGGACCGGGCCAAGTACTTCGTCCGGGCGGCCGAGATCCTGAAGGAGCGGGGGTGGCTCGAAGAGATCCACTTCAAGGACGGGGAAGTGACCGTGAAGGGGTCGATCGAGGTCTCCCCGAGCGACATTCCCACATGCCACCGGCTGCGGGGCATCCTCCGCGAGTTCTACGAACGTTTTAAAGGGTCGCGCGTCAAATGCACGGAAGAGATGTGTGCCTCCACCGGGTCGGCAGAATGCCATTTCCGAATCGAAGAGATGTAACTAGGAGAAACCCGGGATGATGGCGACAGGCAACGTGGGTGCAGTCATTAAGGACCTCAAGACCCGCATCGGCGGGATCGCCGCGGCGCTGGTCTCCCGGGACGGGCTGGTCCTCTACGCGGACGTCCCCGCGGGGGTCTACACCGAGACGTTCGCCATCATGTGCGCCACGATCCTCGGCGCGGCCGCGACGGCCAACACCGAGCTCAACCGGGCCCCGCCCGAGAAGATCGTCATCGAGGGGAACGACTCGAAGACCGTGATCGTCGGCAGCGGCAAGAAGGCGCTCCTCGTCGCGGTCGTCGACCAGTCGGCCGACGCGAACCGCGTCCTCGCCGAGGTCGGCAAGGTCGCCGAGCTGCTCAAGACGAGCTGACCTGGTCCGGGCCGCGCGACTCCGTTCGAGTCGGAGTCCCCCCCGCCAACCCTCGGCGATTCCGCCGTGGCCTGTCCCGGAGTCTCCGAGCCGACCTTCGTCGAACCGTCGTTGGCCCGTGCCCCGGTTCCCCAGCTCCGACACCCCGTCCGGTCTTCGACTTCCGGGCGGTGAGCAGAGGGACGCCCCGTCGGCTGCCCCGGTCCCCTTTTCAGGCCCGGTTGCCTCGATGGCGAACCCGTGGACGCTCCCCCGGAACGGTCCGCCTCCCACCGAATCTGGTTCGCCCTCCTCGCCGGCATCGTCGCCATCGTGCTCCTCGCCCCGATGGCGTTCGGAGCGGGCGTTGCGCTCCATTACGCGTGCGCGCTCACCCCCCTCGGTACGGAGTCGCTCTGGACTCCCGGAGTGGTGGTGAACTCTCCCCCCAACGGATCGGCCCAAGGGTGGGGAAACGGGAGCCAGCTCGGGGCCGATTCGTCCTCGCCGGTCCTCGGGAACGGTTCGGCGGGGGTTCTCGAGGTTCGGATGAATTGGACGGTGTTCCGTACGGGGATGTCCTGGACTGTGGGCCCGGGCCTTCGGAATGGGTGTACCCAACCCTACTGGGCCACCGCGGCCGCGGTCCGCGGCGTGGCGCCTTCGGCGTGGTGCCTCCTCCAAGGCCCCGGCAGTTCGTCCGATATCGGACTTTCGACCGACAACCCCGTGGCGGGCTGCCCGTTCCTCGGCACGACCCAGGCCGCGATGTTCAACGACTCGTTTACGGCCAGATGCTCCAACCGTTCGGCGTATTCCGGTGGGTGCGGTTCGATTCAGTTCGACGAAGGGCCGTTGATCCGAACCACGGACCGGGCGTCCGTGACCGGGTTCTCGGTGCAGATCCCCCTTCCAGGACAGTCGACCGACACGTGGGTCGACGTCGGAGATCCGATGAACCAGACGGTGCTCTATTCGCTCTCGGTTCCAGGGTGCTGGATCCACGAAACCGTGGGCGACCCGGCGGGGCTCTCCTCGGGCCTCCTCACGTGGGGCTTGTACGCCCCATTCACTCACGAAGAGTATCCCTATTGCACGTTCGGGTGAGCCACGAGAACTCCCGGCGAGGACCGTGACTCTGCTCCATCCCGGCAGGGCCCGGCCATGGGCCGCCGGGACCGCGACGAGGCGGAGGTCGCGCCGCCGGAAACGAAGCCCGCCGAGTTGACAGCGCGGCCGCGCCTCAGGCGCGCCCGGCCGAGCTTTCCCGGGCCCCGTTGTCGCTCTCGTGGGGAGCGTCCACGCCGGGGGTCGTCGAGAGCCGTTCGCCGAACCCGGTGAGCACGCGGCAGAGGTAGCCGAACAGAGCGGCCACGAGCCGGACCCACGAGATCAACGTCTTCTGGTTCGACATCAGCCGCCGGACCCGGTAGTTTCCCCAGAGGCTGCCGTGCTTCTCGGTCAGCTGCTTGCGGCCGTACCCGTTCCAGAACGCCTGGAACAGGAACCCGACGAACGTCGCCCGCATCTGGTGGTAGACAACTGCCCCCGGTACGAACCGGATCGTGGCCCCCCGCTCGACGGCGCGCAGGTTGAGGTCGATGTCCTCCGCGGTGATGAACCGCGGGTCGAACCCGCCGAGCGCTTGGAAGAGCGACCGGCGGTACCCGAGGTTGCAGCTCGGGTAGGTGACGTCGCTCCCCCGCTGGAACAGCTCGACCCGCTCGAGGACCCCGTACGAAGGTGACCCGACCGCCCGCGTCTCGCCCGCGGCGACGTCGCCTTCCCGGAGGGCAGTCCGGAGCTCGGCGAGCCAGCGCGAATCGGCGAAGCAGTCGCCGTCGATGAAGGCGACGAACTCCCCCCGCGCGCGGGCGACCGCGGCGTTCCGGCCGATCCCCCGCGACCCGTACTTCTGGGAGACGCGGACGAGGTCGGGATGGGCGGCGCCGTATCGTTGGAGAATCTCCCAGGTCCCGTCGTGCGAGAGGGCGTCGACGACGACGACCTCGAACGGGCCCTCCTGGGCGAGGAGCGAGTCGAGGAGCTGGGCGATGTGCCGCCGCTCGTTCCGGACGGTGACGACGACGGAAATGAACGTCGGGGAGGGACTACTTCCCAAGTTCCATCACGACGACGTCCTTGACCGCTCGCATGCTCTTGAAGGGGAGCACGAGGCGGCCGGACGCGTCGTTCGGGAACAGCCGGGGCTCGACGTCCTCGCCGGGGGTGACGAGCACGTGGGCGATCGATCCGGTCTGGGTGTCGACCACGAAGTTCTCGATCGAGCCGAGGATCTGGCCGTCGTTGGTCATCACGGTCTTTCCCCGGAGCTCGGTCAGGAACTTGCGCATGTCGTCCTCACGCGCCAACTCCCGGGGTCGATATTTAACCGTTGTCGGAGAGTGGAAGCCGGCGCGGCCCGTCGGACCCCGTTCGGGCCGGACGAGCGCCTCGGGCGGAAGGGTCCGCCGGGCTCAGTGCCGGGTGACCGCCGCGCCGGCGCCGGCAGCATCCCGGAACCGGTCGGGGTACGGCGGGAAGATGTCGACCCCACACCCGAGCGTCCGGCGGTGCGCGAATCCGGTCGCCCGGTCGAAGTCGTACTTGAGGATCTCCGGGCGCCCACAGCGCGGGCATGGGTAGGCCGGCCGAACGTCGGGCACCGAGCCGGGCGGGTCGGTGAACCGGAGGGTCGGGATCGGGTCGGCGACGGGGTCCCGGCCCGTCACCGCGAACTCCATCCTGGGAATCGTGTCCAGGAGCTCGGCGACGGTCCGGGCGTGGGCCCCGGGGTCGAGGGCGAGGTCGAGCCCGGTCGTCAGCTTCAGGGTGTCCGCGATCCCCTTCAGGACCGGCAGGGCCGGACCGCCCCGCTCCGTCCCGGGGCCAGCCCGACGCTCCCATTGGCCGTAGAGCTGGAGAAACGCGGGGGTTTCGAGAAGGGACCGGATCGCTGGGTCCCCGGACTCGAGGATCATCGGGGCGGCGACCGGGGGTCGGAGCGCTACCTGCGGGAGCCGCCCGAGGAGCAACGCGGCTTCCCCGGCGGCGGTGCGGGAGTAGATGTTCACGAGGTTGATCGGCGTCCGGGCGAACGGGTTCGGAGTGGGTGAGGCCGCCGGTTGCGCGGTCGCGACCACCCAGGGAAGGTACGGGAACGGAACTTCGGGCGACCGAACGAACCGGACATAGCTCCGTACCTGCATCGTCGGGGCCACGGGGCGCGGCCCGGTCTCGGCGATGAGGATCTGGACGGTCCACTGCCGGCCCCCGTGCTCGCCGACGAGCGTGGGGATCTTGCTCGGACGGAGCCGAAACGGGGCCGGGGGCGGGTTGGGCACGTAGTAGCCCCGCGTCGACCGCGAGGAGGGGTACGTCTCGGGCGACGACATCGGCGTGGCGAACGCTCCGAGGTGGGGCGTACCGACCGGCCGGAGCTCCGGGCAGGCGGAGGTGATCGCGGCGGCGATCGCGAACGCCGGGCTCTCGTGTTCCGACACGGTGGGGGCCGTGGCCGCGAAGCCGTCTCGGCTTAGAACGTCGCGGTGGCCTTCTTCCGGGGGTTCACGCCCCGGAAACTACCGGCTCGGGTGGTTGCCGTGGCTTCCGGTCCTGCCGGATTCGAGCGAATTTCTCGTCGGCCGGTGGTCGTGTCCCTCGTCGGCGGCAAGGCTTATATCGGGCACCCGGGTCGAGCCGACCTCGCCGTATGCTTCGGACCATCCGCAAGGAGAACGCGGACCTCGCCCACGTTCTCGTCGCTCTTCGCAAGACCGCCAAGGCCCATGAGGCCCCGGTCTGGTACGCCGTTGCTGAGAAGCTCTCCCGCCCCCGCCGGCAGTCGCGCCCGGTGAACGTGGGGCACCTCGAGCGGCTCGCCGACCCGAAGGAGACGCTCGTCATCCCCGGGAAGCTCCTCGCGCACGGTTCCCTGACGAAGCCGCTCACGGTGGCGGCGTTCCACTACTCCGAGGACGCGCGGACCAAGATCCACGCGGCCGGCGGCACGGCGCTCTCGATCACGGACCTCCTGAAGGCGAGGCCGGACGGAGCGGGGGTCAGACTCTTTGCCTGAACCGGAGTCCTCGCCGACGGCTCCGGCCGTCGAGCCGAAGAAGGCGGCCCGCGCCCCCAAGGTCACGAAGTCTCCGGCGAAGGCCGCCCCGACGGCCCCCGCCGCGCCCGCCAAGCCCGCGGCGATCCCGAAGCCGAAGAAGTCGGCTCCGACGATCGTCCGCGCCACCCCCGCCAAGACGGTGTCGCTCCCGAATGCCACCGTCGTCGACGCGAGCGACCTCATCCTCGGCCGCGCGGCGAGCCAGATCGCAAAGCGGCTCCTCAAGGGCGAGTCGATCGTCGTCGTGAACGCCGAGAAGAGCGTCGTCACCGGCGGGCGAGCGATGGTAATCGACTTCTACATCGCCAACCGGGCCCGCGGCTCGAAGCGCACGGGTCCGCACTATCCGAGGTACCCCGACCGGATCTTCCGGCGGACGGTCCGCGGGATGCTCCCCCACCTGAAGACCCGCGGGAAGGTCGCGTACGACCGGCTCCAGGTCCACATCGGCATCCCGCCGGAGTACGCGGGCGTGCCCCGCCAGTCGATCGACCTCGCGAAGGCCCGCCCGGCGCTCCTCCCGCCGACGACCCTCGAAGAGATCTCCCGCCTCCTCGGAGCCCGCGTATGAAGGGCCCGGTCGTCGTCCAGACCACCGGCAAGCGGAAGCAGGCGATTGCCCGCGCCACCGTCCGCAAGGGGACGGGTCAGGTCCGGATCAACCAGCAACCGCTCGAAATCGTCGAGCCCGAGATCGTCCGGCAGAAGATCCAGGAGCCGCTCCTGATGGTCGGCGACCGCTGGAAGAACCTGAACATCGCGGTCGACGTCGCCGGTGGCGGCGTCATGGGCCAGGCGTCCGCGGCGCGGACCGCCGTCGCCCGGGGACTCCTCGAGTGGCTGAAGGACCCGGCGCTCACCGAGATGTTCAAGCACTACGACCGGTCCCTGATCGTCAACGACCCGCGCCGCAAGCTGCCGAAGCGCCCCGGCGGCCGCGGGGCCCGAAAGCGCCGGCAGAAGTCGTACCGGTGAGCTGAGGAGACCGACGCATGACGATGATGATCCCGGTCCGGTGCTTCACCTGCGGCGCCGTTATCGGCCAGCACTGGGACGAGTTCCGCGAGCGGACGACCCGCGGCGAGCCGGCCGGCGTCGTGCTCACGAACCTCGGTCTCAGCCGCTACTGCTGCCGTCGGATGCTCCTCACCCACGTCGACCTCTTGGACGAGGTCGGTCCGTACGGCTGAGGTTCGGAGTCCGCCCCAGGCCTCTGCGGGCCTCGGGATCGTGTCGGAACGGCCCACCCTCCGAATCGCGCAGAAATCCTTAGGTTCCCACCCCCGCTCGAGTGGCCATGTGGCCTCCCTCCCGCAGCCCGCTCGGGCCCGTCGTCCTCGCGGCCGCCATTCTCGCGGGGAGCGGCGCGTTCGTCGGGGCCACCTGGAGCGAGTCGAACCCCGGTCCGTGCCTGTGCGGGCTGTCCCCTCAGCTGGTGTGCCTGGAGGACGAGATCTATCGCGCCCAGGTCGTCACCGTCGCCCCCCGGGGGGGCCGGTCGATTGGTTCGGGGTGAACTTCTCGTACTTCTATCTCGACTGTTCCCACCAGGGCCTAGAAGCCTTGGCGGTCAACGCGTCGAGGCCGGGGGCGGCGACTTCGTCCAGTCTGAGTTCTCGGACCTGCCGGGAACCGCCCCGAGGCTCCAGGTCGAGCTCGCCCCGAACGGCGGGTACGGGGTCGAACGGGAGACCGGTGGGCTGACGATGGCCGTCCTCCACCTGGATCTCGCCCACTGGGGGCCCCCGGGGCCCATGTGCCTGTTTGACGGTCCCACGAAACTCGAATGACCCGACCGGAGACGCGGTCGCGCCGGGAAGAGGTTGGCGAGGTCGCCGCGCGAGCGCGTTAGGGCTCGTCGTCGTCGTCGTCCTTGTCCTTCTTCGAGCCGCCGCGCTCGAGGCCCGACTTGCCACCGGACCCCTTCGAGACGGGGCCGGCGCGGCGCGGGCGCCAGACGAGAAGGTAGATGGCGACGAGCACGACCACGATCACCGCGGCGATCGCCCCGTACTCCTCGTCCTGGACGAGGGGGTTCGGGTTCAGGGTGATCGCGACGTGGTCCTGGTTGCCGCCCGCCGCGTAGTTCGCGGCAAACTCGTTCGTGGCGGTCGCGTTCGCCCACAGGTCGAAGTTGCCCGTCCGAGCCGGCTTGAACTGGATCTCGGCCCGGAACGTCTGGTTGTACGGAATCGAGATCGTCCCGGTTCCCGCGGACGTCGTGTTGAGCGTGCCGGCCGACTCGTTGGTGTAGCCGTACCACGTGACCGACCCCGGCGAGCCGCCGACCGCGATCTGGTTCCCCGAGCCGGAGGGCGGCAGGAGGTAGAACAGGACCGCGACGTTCTCGGCGGTCGAGTTCATCCCGATCGTGTTCGTGACGTTCACCCAGATGGTGTAGGTGCTCCCGTCGGTCATCGTTGTCGGGCCCGTCATGTTCCCAACCTCGAGGACTGGCCGCGTCGAGGAGTTGACCGCGACGTTGAGGTCGATCGTGGTGTACGCCGTGTTCCCGGCCCGGTCTGTGACCGTCAGGTTGACGACGTACTGCTTCGACTGGGGCGCGAGCCAGATCCGCTTGCTGGCGGGCACCACCCCGAGCGACTTCTCCTGGATCGGGAACGTCTCGTTCGCGCTGTAGTTCCCACTGTTGGTGATCGACCAGTTGAACCAGACGATCGACCCGTTGTGGGGGTCCGAGGAGTTCGTCGCCGAGAGCCAGACGTTGGCCGTATGGTTCGCGGCCTCGGTGATGCTCGTGATCGCCTTCCCCGCCGAGTTCAGCACCCGGGCGACCGGGACCGGCTTCTCCGTGTCCCGGACGAGGATGACGAGCTTCGACGTCGATTCGTGCCCAGCGCCGTCCCAGATGGTCACCGTCAGGTTGTACTGCCAGCCGATGAACGACACCGACCCGGTTCCGACGAGCCCCGCCGTGAGGTAGTGGCCCGCTCCGAGGAACGTGTACGACCAGTTCTGGGAGGCGTTCACGCCCGCCGACCAGGAGAAGTTCTCGAGCCAGGTCGACTTGTACGCCGTCAGGTTGAACAGCGTGACGCTGAGGACGTCCTGCTGGCCGGTCGCCCCGGACAACGGCAGGTCGCTCGCCGTCGCGTTGAAGTGGAGCGTCGCCGACCAGTTCACGATCGTGTAGTTCTCGCCGTCCTTCAGGGTGGTCGTGTTGTTGACCGAGATGACCGCCTGGGGAGCCGCCGAGGAGGCGTAGACCGTGAACGATGTCGAGTTCGACTGACCGCCGGAACCAGTGACCATCACCGAGCCGTGGTAGACGCCCGCCGCGTGGTAGGTGTGGTTCGCGATCGGGGTCGTGTTGGTCGCGTTGCCGCCGTCCCCGAACGCCCAGACGTACTTCACGCCGGACGTCTGAGCGGGGAACGTCGAGTTCGCCGCGGAGAACGTGACGTTCTCCCCGGTCCCGACGATCACGGTGTAGTTGTTGGTGCTGTCGTTCAGGACATTGTACCGCGAGAACGTGAAGTTCGTCACGGAGGCGTTGACGTTCGCCGTCACGTTGCCGCTCTTCACGACCGTCAGCGACGCGGTTCCCGACGCGCTCGCCGAGGCGTTCGACACGAGCGTGAAGCTCGTGTAGGTGCCGCCGGGGCCCGCCGGGCGGATCCACGTCTGCGCCGGGGGCGAGCTGACCGACGTCGCGCTCAGGACGTAGCCCGTCGGGAGGTGGACGGTGTAGTTGTACGTCGCCGCGTGGGTCGGGTGCCGGAAGTTGAACGACAGGCTGTACGAGCGCGAGCTCAACGCGACCTTCGCGGTCGTGTTGTACGCCTGGGCGTAGTGCAGCGCGATCGAGGCGTTCGAGTCGAGGCCACAGTACGCGATGCACGTCGTCGTGTTCGAGAACGTGTAGTTCGTCGGCTGGCCGAACCCGGTCCCGTTGACCGCGAGCTCCGCCTGGCCGGCCGGGAAGAACGGCCCCGACGAGTTGAGCCAGGTCATCAGGGTCCCGTAGTTCGCCATCGAGAACGTGGTGTTCGACTGCCAGTCGAGGGCCAGTTGGGCCCAGAGCTGGCCGACCGAAGCGTTCGCGAGGTCGGGGAACGTCGAGTCGTTGCCGAGCGTCGCGTTCGTGGTGACGTCGAGCTTGTTGAACCCGTGCGAGAAGGTGAGCGTCGTCGCGTACGCCGCCGGCGGGGCGATCGTGGGCACGAGGACGTTGTGGGGGTTCGGTCCCCCGTGGTTCGAGCCCGAGACCGTCAGAGGGTACCAGGTGGTCCCGTATCCGACGTTCGAGAGGATGACGTCGAACGTCTGGGAAGCGGGCCCCGTAAAGCCGGCGGGATACGACCCGACCTCGTAGTAGCCGCCCGCGGGGGTCGCGGAGCTGTAAATGTAGTCGTTCGTGGGGTCGAACAGGGTGACGTTCCCGCCCGAGGGGACGTGGGATGACGGGTGGGCCTTCTGGTTGGAGAACCCCCACGTGAGGTACGACGACGAGTCGGACAGCACCGGGTCGACGGTCAACCGCGAGGTCGTGACGGTGACCTGCGTGTAGTTGATGTACGCCGGGGAGCCCGGAACGGTCGTCTCCAGTACCCAAGTGCCCGAGGGGACCGACAGGGAGAACTCGCCGATGGCGGTCGTGTTGTTCCCCGTCTCGAGCGTGGTGTTGTTGGCGAAGATGACACCGTTGTACGTCGGGTCGAGGAGCTGGACCGTGGCGCCGCCGACCGGCCGCCCGTTGTACGTGGCATTCCCCCAGATGACGGCGTTGTAGGGCATCTCGGAGACGCCGGAGATCGTCGCGGGGTACGAGGTCGTCGTCAGGTCGCTGACGTTCTCGTAGGAGTAGGTCGGGCTCTGGTTGCTCGGCAGGATCGCGTAGCTCGTCGCGCTCCCGCTCGGCTTGACATGGGCCTGCGGCGGGACCCAGAGGCCCCACCAACCCGGCCGCATCGACGCCGCGTTGCTCGCGGAGCTGAAGTTGAACCCGCCGCTCGTGCCGACGAGGGTGGTCGTGGTGTACACCTGGTGGGTCGCGCTGCTGATCAGGTCCACCGCCACGCCGCTCACCACGGGCAGGCCCGTGGGCTGGTCCACATACCCCAGCAAAGAGTAGGTCGGCGTCGAAGTCGCAAGCGCCCCAGGAACCGTTGCCAGCACGCTCGCCAGCACCAGGACCAGGAGTCCCCACACTGCGACCCGCGGTAGTCGCTCACCCATCGTGTTTCACGTCTCCTTCGTTCTGCCTCCCGAGGGGGGAGGCGCGGGCGCGAACCTAGCTACGCTACTTATAGCTTGCTCGAAGCCGAATGCCCGACAGGGGAGCGGGGCCGCCGAGGAGATCGTACCCAGCGCTCGGACTGCCTTCCTAGCGGGATCACCCCCGCCGACTGGAGCGACCCGCCGAGCTGGGTCCGCCGTCCTGCCGGTGTTGTGCGAATGGTCCTGGCCCTGGGTCCTTTAGAGGCCCTCACAGAGTCCGTACGACGATGTTGGCGGTGGAGCCGGTCTTCCCCGGGGAAGACAGTTCGGTTGCCACACTCTCACCCTGGTCAAGCGGGATTCCCGAGTCGGCGCCGCAGGGACGACGAGGGGCGCCAAGGCAAGACCGTCATGGGAGAATTGTCTCCAAAGAGAGCGCGAGGGCCCGGCTGGTCGAAGCGCAGTATGCCCGACTTCGCACCGAGTGCCTCGAAGGGTTGCCGTTACCGTCCGATGTCGGGGTTGAGGACTTTTACCGCTACAGCCGGGGGCGAGACGAGCTTCCGGCGTTCCGAGACCTCCGGCGTCGGATTGACGACGAGGCGCTCGTCATCGCACAGCTTCAAACCTCCGGTGAATCGACTAGCAAGTCGGGATCGGTCCAAGGGGGGCTGAGTTTGGCACGGACCGAAACGGACGCGGTCCGACGTCGCGGAAGGTTGCTTGGCCAGCAACGCAATCGTCAATTTGTTTGGACCATGGACTGCGCGTTGCGGGGAGATATCGCCGTTTCCACGGCAAACGAGTTCGGGAAGGCGTACTTCTGGGAACTCCTCGAACTGTATTCCATCGAGGCGCTGCTGCTCCCGTCGACGCTCAATACGGTGGAACATGCCCGGTCGCGACACGCGCTCGACGACGCGGTGCGTTCCAGCCGCGCCAGAGTTCAGGTCCTCGGCGATCTCGGGGACCGGGTCATGATGGCTCGCGAGCGGCTGACCCTGCTACTCGACGTGTGGAACTCCCCGAGTCTCACCACGGTGTACACCGTGAAGGCTTGGAAGTCAGCGGCCATCCCGTTGGCCGCTATGGCTACGGGTCTGGCCGAACTCTCCCACGCGACCGAGGGGCTCGAATCTGGCCTGCGGGCCGAGTTCGGCGCCGGGCGCCTGGCCCCACTGCTCGTCCCGGAAGGGTCGGACCTCCCCATCGCCCGAGAGATGTTCGGAGCGATGAGGGGAGACGACCTTACGTGACGCCCCCAATCGTCGTAACCGATACGGGCATTCTGCTCGCCGTGGCCTTCGGGTCGGAGGTGGATTCGCAAGCGGCTCTGGCGCAATCGGCACTGACACAGGCAGTTGGGCGGAAGTTCGGGTACTTGCCCCTCCCAGTATCCCGGCCGAGCTGGACCGGAAGCTTGCGGAGCTCGACGCCATCTAGTGCGCCCTCCAAGCCGCGACCGCCCTCGCGGTTCGGGATGATCCCGAGGCGTCGGGCCTCGCCGCGGCGGAGCGGATCCTACTCGGTGTCAAGCACGTCGATCCCGCGAAGAGTTCCCGCTACTTTCGGGCCCTCGGAGCGGACGTGGTCGCCCGGATTGCGAGTGGTCCGACGGCCCCCTTGGTGAACGTCTCTGCCGCCGTGGCCGCCGGGGCGCTCTTCCTGAAAGAAGGGATTCGCCTCCGGAGCCGGCCGACGCGGGTCGAGTTCATAGATTTCCCTCTCCCTCCGCCAAAGCTCCCCCACATCCAAGGAGTAAGCCCCCACGACCATGTCCATCTCGAATCCTGCGCGGGGGTTGCGGCTCAGGAGGGCCAAACCGTGGTATTCGCCATCCTCGAGCGACAGCTCGAGAGCCTGAAGACCGAGACTGAGACTGCGTTCCCCAACGTCCGCGTCGCCTCCCCTCGGTATCTAGGTCTCTACCTTTCTCCGGATGCGTAAGGGCCGACTGCTCCCAGTCGGTGACGGGTCCGTCGGCCCGACGGCCTCTCAGGAGACGGCCCTACCGGTAGATGCCCTGCGGCCCCTCGTCCTTCCGACGGCCGGTCCGCTCGCGGGAGAGCTGGCGCGCGAAGTCCTCGTAGAACTTCAGGCTCTCCGGGTCGCACGACGCGTGGGAGAGCTTCAGGGCCTCCTCGAAGTGGGTCATCGTGACCTTCGACGCCTTCAGGTTCTCCCGGATCGCGACGAGCGCCGCCTCCCGGCAGAGCGCCGCGAGGTCGCTCCCGACGTACCCCTCGGTGCGGGCCGCGAGGTCCGGCGAGCCGGACCCCGTCGAGCGGCATCTTCCGGGTGTGGACCTTGAGGATCTCGAGGCGGCCGGCGACCTTCGGGGGTTCGACGTACAGGAGCCGGTCGAACCGTCCGGTCCGGAGGAGCGCCTCGTCGAGGATGTCCGGCCGGTTGGTCGCGGCGAGGACGACGACCCGCTCGAGCGATTCGAGCCCGTCGATCGAAGTGAGGAGCTGGTTGACGATCCGCTCGGTCACCCCGCTCGAGGTCTGGAGCCCCCGCTTCGGGGCGATCGAGTCGATCTCGTCGATGAACACGATCGCGGGCGACGCCTGGCGGGCCTTCTTGAAGATGACCCGGACCGCCTTTTCCGACTCCCCGACCCACTTGCTCATGATCTCGGGGCCCTTGACGGAGATGAAGTTCGCCTGGGACTCGGTCGCGGCGGCCTTCGCGAGGAGGGTCTTGCCGACGCCCGGGGGCCCGTAGAGGAGGATGCCGCGGGGCGGCTCGACCCCGAGATGGCGGTACGCCTCGGGGTTCTTGATCGGGAGCTCGACGGTCTCCTGGAGCGCCTGCCGGACCGAGTCGAGGCCGCCGACCTCGTCCCACCGGGTGGTCGGGATCTCGATCGTGACGTCGCGAAGGCTCGACGGCTCGACCTGCTTCAGCGCCTCCTTGAAGTCCCGCTCGGTGACCTTCATCCGCTCGAGGAGGGTGAGCGGGATCGGCTTGTCGAAGTCGATCTCGGGCAGGTAGCGCCGGAGGGCGCGCATCGCCGATTCGCGCCCCAGGGCGGCGAGGTCGGCGCCGACGAACCCGTGGCTGAGCGCCGCGAGGTCCTTCAGGATCCGGTCCCGGTCCTTCTCGGTCCCTTCGATCGGCATCCCGCGGGTGTGGATCTGGAGGATCTCGAGCCGCCCGGCGACCGTCGGGACGCCGATCTCGATCTCCCGGTCGAACCGACCGGGGCGGCGGAGGGCGGGGTCGATCGCCTCCTCCCGGTTCGTCGCCGCGATGACGATGACGTTCCCGCGGCCGGACAGACCGTCCATGAGGGTGAGGAGCTGGGCGACGACCCGCCGTTCGACCTCGCCGACGACCTCGTCGCGCCGGGGGGCGATCGAGTCGAGCTCGTCGATGAAGATCACCGACGGGGCGTTCTTCTCCGCCTCCTCGAACTTCTCGCGGAGCTCCTTCTCGCTCTCCCCGTAGTACTTGCTGATGATCTCGGGTCCCTGGATGCCGATGAAGTGGGCGCCGGCCTCGTTCGCGACCGCCTTCGCGATCAGGGTCTTGCCCGGTCCCGGGAGGCCCGTACAGGAGCACCCCTTTCGGGGGGGAGATCGCGAGACGGTCGAACAGCTCCGGGTGCTTCAGCGGAAGCTCGATCATCTCGCGTACCCGCCCGAGCTTCTCCTTCAGGCCCCCGATGTCCTCGTACGAGACCCGAGGCGCCGAGACCTCGGTCTCGGTGACCGTCTCGTCCTTGATCGTGATGAGGGTCGTCGGGCCGACCTGGACCGTCCCCTTCGGGGCGGTCGTGACGACCATGAACGGGAGCGACCCGCCCATCAGGAACACCCCGGGAATGACGAACACATCGCCGCGGACGAACGGTCGGCGGGCGAGCGCCTTCGAGACGAACTGCTCGAGCCCGGGCCCGAGGTCCATCTTCGCGGAACCGGAGTAGATCGGGGCGATCGTGATCGATTCGGCGATCGGGCAATCGATCCGTTGGACGAGGATCCGGTCGCCGATCGAGACGCCAGCGTTCCGTCGGACGACCGCCTCGACCCGGATGAGGTTCTTCCCCTCGTCGTCGGCCTGCGCGCGGTTCACTACTGCGGCGGTCGTCTTCCGGCCCCGGATCTCGACGATGTCGCCGACGCCGACCTTCAGACGCTGACGGGTCCCGACGTCCAGGCGGGCGGTCCCGAGGCCGATGTCCTGCTGGAACGCCTCTGCGACCCGCAGGGTGATCGCTTCGACCATCAGGTGGGAGCGAGGAGCCGCGGCGCGAAATAAGCGCGCGCCTTCCACCTGACGAGGAAACCGTCGTCCGACCTCGGCAAAGGAACATAACGGTCCTCCGCGTCGTACTGCCGATGGCAGGTTCGCCGGCCGTGTCCGGGACGCTGCGGCGGCTGTTCGAGGCCGCCGGGTACCGGGTCGATGACCGACCGGCCGGTCTCCGTGGATTCCGGCCTCGGGACCGGCGGGCGGTCCTCGTGGTCCGCGCCACCCCCGCCCCGACCGACGTCGAGACCGAGTTCCCGCCCGACGCGATCCATAGGACCCTGATCTACGCCGACGACCCGAGCGAGGCGGCGAAGTCGCTTGGGGCCGAGCACGGGATGGAGGTCCTCGGCCCGACGACCCTTGGTTCGGCGCTCGGCGAGCTCCTCCTCCCTCCCCCCGACGCGCCCGTCCCCGACGAGTCGGAGAACATGGAGCCGGTCGAGCCGCCGGCCCAGGCGATCCCGGAGGGGGAGCGGACGGTCCGTCCGCGGCTCGGCCGTCGGGACGCCGAGGCGCTCGCGGGGCTCGACGGTGTCCGGTTCAGTCTCCGTCTGATCCCGTTCTACGTCGCTCCCTACCGCGTCCGGGTCCCGACCCCGAACGGCCGCCCCGGTCCGACGAGCGACCACCTCGTCGCTGTGAACGCCTTGAACGGCCAGGTCGAGATCTGGGAAGCGGGCGAGCGCGAACTCGTCAAGGAGATCGACGAGCCGCACCAGCGGCTCGACCCGGTCCTGACCGACGCCGAGGCTCGCCACGTCGCCGAGTCGACGATCCGCCGCCGCCACACGGTCAGCGTCGACCATACCGAGCAGCACGGCGGCGCGATCGTGATCGAGCGCCGGAAGGTTCCGCCGGCGGCCGAGGACGTCCGGGTCGGGGTTTCGGTGCTCGTCCACGTCCCGTACCTGGTACGCCGAAGGCTCGGACGGACGCTTGGTCCTCGACGCGGTCACCGGGACCCGGACGGCTCCCGACGCCCCCGGAATTGACGGGGTCCCAATTTAACGCCGCCCCCGGCTCAATGGGGCCCCGAGAATCGGGGGGCCGTGAATTCGTCTCCACCCCCGGAGGTTTCCGCCCTACCGGCGCCCCCCGTCGGGTCACCTCGGTCCGCGCTCGGTTCGGAGACGTTCGATAACCGGGGAATTCCCCGGGCGGACGAGCGAACGCAAAGGGCGATCTCGATCGTCGGCGGGGTCGGCGGGGCGCTCGTCCTCGTCGTCGGACTCTTGCTGCTCACCGTTTTCCCGCTGGGGCTGCCCGACCCGACGTTCGGCCAGCGCGTCGGGGTACCCGCCGCTCTCCTCGTCCTCGGGGGAGCGTTCCTCGCGATCTCGGTCGTCGGCCGCCGTGGGTCCCGGGGGATCACCGAGGTCGCCATCGACGACGCGCAGGTCGAGCTCCGGTTCGATCGCGGTGCCGTATCGACGTTCCGGTGGGACGACCCGAAACTGGAGATTTCGCTCTCCCGCGTCGTGCAGACGCCGCCCCGGGACTCCAACGCCGGGGCCGCGTGGGTCCTGGATCGCCGGGGCGGAGGACTCCTGGCGAGCCCTCTCGTGACGCTCGAGGTGGGAGAGGCGCTGACGCGGCGGGCCCATCTCGCGGGTCTGGAGACCACGACGCTCCGCCGCGAGCTCGGGAAGGGTGGCGGCATCGACCGGTTCGAGGGGACGATCCTTGCCCCGCCGGGAAAGGCGCGACTCCCCGGGCCCGATTGGCATCCGGTCGTCATCCCGCCCGCGGGAACCGAAGGGCCGGAATCCGCCCCTCCAACGCCCGCTCCGCCGCCGACCGGGCCGCCGCAGGCCGTGAGCCCGAGGAAGCCGCCGAAGGTCCCCCACTGCTGAACCGGGGTCCGACCGGGGTTCGGCTGTCAGGGCGGAGACAGGTTCGGCGGAGGGGCTCGAGTCGAACCCCACGTCGCGGCGAACGCGCGGAGGCGGGCCATCGACCACTCGGCCACCTCGACCCGGGTCTCCTCCACGACCTCTCCGTCGCCGAATCTCTGGCGGAGCTGGTCGATCACGTCCCGGTGCAGCGTCTCGGGGGTCGCCCACGTGTCCCGGAACGTCCGGGCCGCGAGGGTGTCGATCCGCACCGAGGCCGGTGACTTCTGATGGAACACCGCGGCGTCCCGGACCCGGTCGGGGACCAGTCGGCGGGCCAAGTCCCGCTCGCCGAGGCCGGGGGCCACGTCCCGGGGGCCGGACAGCTCGACGAGCTCCCGGTACACGGCCGAAAGGTCGGGGCGTGCGGTCTCGAACTCGAGCACGCTGACGAGCCACCCGGTGGCGACCCGGTCGAACTCGCGCAGGACGCGGGGCACATCGTACACGAGATGGAGCAGGTGGTTCGAGAGAACGAACGTGAACGTGGCGTCGCGGAACGGAAGCGACCGCACATCGCCCTGGAGTCCCCTTCCAAATCCTTTCCGGCGCGCGACCCCGAGCATGGCGGCGCTCAGGTCGACGCCCACGATCCGCACCCCCCGCGTCTCGAGCGGCACGGCCCATCGTCCGGTCCCGACGCCGACCTCGAGGGTCCGGTCTTTGCCGACGATTCGGGCTACGACGTCGGCGCTCCGGCGCACGACCCCCGGCGGGAGGCTCCGGGTCGCATCGTACGATGTGGCGACCCGCTCGAACGAGACTCCGCCCGGCACGGTGGGGGAACGTTCGGCGAGGGCTTCAAGTCACGGCCGGCCGGTGCCGCGGGCGACACGGTATAGCCCCGGACGGAATCGGCGCCCCGTGCTGCTCGAGCAGTTCAACGTCGGACCGTACCAGAACTTCACCTACCTGGTCGCCGAGTCCGAGGGCGGTGAGGGGGTCGTCATCGACCCCTCGTTCGGCATCGAGCCGGTCCTCGCCGCGATCGACGCGAAGTCGGTCAAGGTCCGGTACATCCTCAACACCCACAGCCACCGGGACCACGTCGCCGGGAACGACGAGGTCCGCGCCCGGACCGGGGCCAAGGTCGTGGCCCACAAGGTCGCCCCGCTCCTCCAGGACGTCTCGGTCGTCGACGGCGACACGTTCGACTCCGGCCGCCTCAAGTTCTCTGTCGTGCACACGCCGGGCCACACGAAGGACAGCGTCCTCTACATCTTCGAGGGGAACGTCGCGACCGGCGACACCCTCTTCGTGGGCGAGTGCGGCCGGACCGACCTCCCCGGCGGCGACCCGTCGGAGATGTACGATAGCCTCCTCCATCGGGTCGTGAAGCTCGACGACGCCCTCGTCGTCCTCCCGGGGCACGACTACGGCCCGACCCCCACCTCGACGATCGCGCGGGAGAAGAAGGAGAACTACACGCTGAAGTCGAGGACGCGGGAACAGTTCCTCAAGTTCCTGAAGGAGTGACGAGAGATGGTCCCGGTCCCCGCGGCGGAGAGCCGCACCCTCTGGATCGTCGGCGCGACCCGGGCCACCCCGGGGAAGCCGACCCGCTCGCAGCTCATCGAAACGCTCCGGGCCCTCGGCTCCACGGGTCCGCAGCTCGTCGCGGTCTTCGACGCGCGGTCGATCGCGAGCGAGCGCCACCTCCTCTCCGCCTGGGCCCATCTCGGCCGCTCCCGGGCCCGCGGCGAGGAGCGTCTCCGGGACCGGGGCGCCGAGTTCGCGCTCTACGTCGCCGGCGACGACCAGCTTCCGCGCGCCCTCCAGAAGGTGGGATTCCAGACCGACACGGAGTCGTTCGTGGTCGTCGGCGAGCGTCCCAGGACCCCGGCCGAGATCCTCGCGAAGTTCGGTCTCCAGGAAGACCCGGCCGCGTACCCCCGGCCGCTGGCCGCGGCGACCCTCGACCGACTCGGCATCACCGCGGACGACCGCCAGGTCGTCCCCGAGAGCGCCTGGGAAGGGCTCGTGCTCGAGCGGATCGCGATGCTCGAGCTGTCGGCTGGGCACGCACCGGGCCGCCCCGCGGCCCAAACCTCATAGGCCGGGCCGTGGCTGGCTCCGCGGCGCGTGCAGGCGTAATCTAGCGGTAGGATGTCAGCCTTCCAAGCTGACTACCCGGGTTCGAAGGGTCGGCGGGTCCCCCCGCCGGCGCGGCATTCCCGGCGCCTGCATGCGTCCCGGTCCGCTCGGCCCGAACCGTCCTGGAGCGTCGGATTCGCCCCGCCGGGAGCTGTCGCCCGAGGTTCAGCGTCGGTCGACCGGTTGCCGGCGGACCAGGATCGGGCCCGTCGTTCGCGGGGGCGGCCGTCGAACCTCGGTACTGGTCCGGGAGCAGTTCAAGCAGGTCTCCGAGCTTGCTCTTTCCGTACGTCCGGGGGTCGAACGCCGGGTCGAGCCGTTGGAGCGCGTTGCCGAGCTCGGCGAGGTGGGCGAACCCATCCTCCCCGACCACGGAATCGAACGCCTTCTCGATCAGGACGACCGCGTCCGTGGGGTCCCGCTTCGGGGCCCGGGCCTCGAGTCCCACCTCGAGGGATGGGGACCGGGGAGGGGACTCTTTCGAGGGCGTGGCCCGCGGCGCCCGCCCCCGGCCCGGGGCGGGCGAGAGGTTCTCCGTGGCGACGAAGACGTTGCAGGCGTTTCGGAACGCGGCGGGCGTTTGCGCCCGGCCGACCCCGACGACGAACATCCCCGATTCCCGCAGGCGTGTCGCGAGCCGGGTGAAGTCCGAGTCGGAGGAGACGATGCAGAACCCCCGGACCCGGCCGCCGTGGAGAATGTCCATGGCGTCGATGATGAGCGCGCTGTCGGTGGCGTTCTTTCCCGACACAGCGGTGAACTGTTGGATGGGAACGAGGGCGTGTTCCTGCACCGTCGGTCGCCAGGACGAGAGCTTTCCAGAGGCCCAGTCCCCGTAGACGCGTCGGATCTCGACCGAGCCGTACTTCGCCGCCTCCGCGAGCATCTCCCCCACGAGGCTGGCGGTCGCATTGTCGCCGTCCACGAGGAAGGCGAGCGGGAGCGAGCGGGGAGGGTCGGCAGGGTCGACCGGGTCCGTCGACGGGTCGCGGGGCATGCGGGACCGAACAACTCCCGACGGATGAGGGGTCCGGTCCCGGCCCCCTACCGTCCGGACGATCGTGCCCCCTCCGCGGAGGACCGCCGGGGGAGTCGGGCTCGTTTTGTACCGGCCGACGGGAAATCACGGCCGGAACCCCGGTGCGGGCGGAAGTTCAGGCCATCCTCACGGCCGAGCGGCGCACCTCGAGCGGGGTCGCGCTACCGGCGACCACCGGCTCGGTCGTTCGCGCGAGTGGGACGGCGACCGGGGCGAGAGAGGGTCCGATGGCGGCGGGCGGCGGGATCGACCCCGGGCCGACCGACGTCGCTCCGGCCGGAGACAGCACCGTCTCCGCGGGCGTCGCCACGTGCTTGACCGTCACCGAGAACGGCGACGTGCAGCCGAACGTGAGGTTCGACCCGTGCGTGGCGGCCCAGGCAGACTGGTTGAAGGGAGTCCACGAATTGCCCCTCCCCGCGTCGAGGGCCGAGACACAGTACTCGAGGGTCCCCTTCGTCGTCGGTGCGGGGATCTGACCCGACCAGGTGCCGTACCGGAAGGTACCTTTGGTGAGTGTGAGCGAGGCCGTCGCCCACGCCGATGCGCCCGGCTCAAGGTAGGTCACGTTCACGGAGGTCACCTTGCGCACATCGTGAACATGGACACTCACGTTGTACGGCTTCCCCGCGGCGGGCGCAAGGTGCGGGGTCGTCGTGAGGAACGGCTTTCCGAGGTCGAGGGCGATGTTGTAGGCGAGCGGGACCCCCCAGCCGGCCGAGGTGTTGTACTCCGGGGCGCCGTTGAAGAACGCGTTACTGTAGTTCTGCACGAAGTACGTGGGGGGCAGCTTCAGGTTCCCGGCGAGATACTGCTTCTCGAGGGAGTAGAGCGCCGGGCCGAACGCCCCGAGCTGGTGCCCGTCGAACGCGATGACCGACGCGAGCATCCCGGCCACCGAAGGCGAGGAGAAGCTCGTGCCGCCGTACCCGGTCAACCACTGGTCGGCATAGAACACCGTGTTGTTCGCCGCGGGCCCGGCCACGTCCGGGTCGGGGCGGGCGGACGTCGCGCTGTACACCGTACCGTCGTTGATCCCGAGGGGACTGCTTGTACTCCCGTTGCCGGTCAGCGTGACGTGAATGGCGTTGTCCATCGCGGCGTGGACCGGTGCGATGCCCTTCTGGTACCACGCCTCGGGGAACGCGAGGCTCACGCCCCCCGTGCTCCCGGCGCTGACCCCGGAGTCGGCGCTCGGGCACCAGTTCCAGACCGTCTGCCCACCGAGGATGGAGCTCCCGGTCCCGAACGTTGCCGTGCCGCCGACGCTGAGGACGTTCGGCGAGGAACCCGGATAGTCGATCGCGGGCACCCCCTCGTCGGCCGGCCCGCCCCCGCAGAGCGCGTTGCCGTTCCCCTCGACGCCGGTGGCCCCGTTCGAGTCGCCGGACGAGGCGAGAACCGTGACCCCGGTCGCGGCCGCCGCGAGGTAGTCTTGCTCGAGGCTCGCCTCGAACGAGCCGTTCGTGGCCGCGCTCTCCCCGCCCCCGAACGATTGGGTCAGGACGTCCATACCGGGGAGGTTCCCGCCGGTGATCCAGTTCACGAGGGCGGCGAGCGCGCCGTTGGTCGCCGCGGGCCCGGTTCCGTTGACCCAGGTCGGAGCGAGCGTCGCCCCCGGCGCGTCCGTGCCGCTGTACTCCTGGTCGAGGGTGAGCTCGATGGTCGGAGAGCTGACCTCCTCCGTGCCCACGTTCGACACGTTGAGGCCGGCCGTGCTGCAGTTCCCGCCTCCCGGTGCCCCACCGGCGTAACCGGGGACGCTGTAATGGGGCTGCATCACCGGCTTCGGGAGGCCGCTCGGGTAGCCGGTCGAATTGTTGAAGAACGCTCCGATGTCGGAGGTCGAGTATCCGCACGTTACCGAGGAGTCGGACCAGAGCCCCTGCACGACCGTGACCCCCTGGGCGTACGTCGGGACCACGGTCGAGCCGTGGCCCGTCGCGTTGTACAGCTGGTTCAGCTGGAACTCATAGTGCATTTCGTCCGGGTAGTCTTGGGTCCCGATGCCCGCGGCTCCCGAGGACGTCGAGGGCGCCGCCGTCTGTACCGGAAGCTGGACGGGTGGTCGGTGAGTCCGGTGATGCCGAACACCCAGGGGGCCACACTTGCCGGGACCGAGGGGCTTCCGGTCGGAGCCCAGAACGCCGAGCCTTCCGAGGTGTACATCGCGAAGGTGAGATGGAGCGCCTGCGCCAACTGTGCGAGGGAGCCCTCGAGGGTGAGACTGAGGTGGTTCGGCGCCACCGAAACGACGCGAAGGCCGTACGATGCGAAGTACGAGGAGATCACCCCGACGTCGCGGGCCGATGGGCCGTAGTGGGCCGTGAACTCGGGAACCGTGAGGAATTGCGCGTAGTCCGGTGCGTACGGATTCGACACCGATTGCAGGAATTCGTTCAGAGCGCTCGTGTTCTGGAGGGGGAGGTTCACCTCGACGCTCGCGACCGTCGAGAGCGGCACGGCAATCGTCGGGTCGATCTCGCCCCCGAGGGCCGGCCCGGTCTCGAGCGTGATTCCGAGGTCGACGAGCGGCCCCGTCGGCGCCCCGAATGGCGGGGTCGCACCCCGTTGGGTGGGCACCGCCGCGGCGCCGGAGGCGACGGCGAGGGAGCTGAGCACGAGGAGAGCGCCGACCGCGGCGAGGGCGGCCGATCGCGGGACAGATTTCCACGAGGGGATTCGGCGGAGAATGCCCGGCAGTGAGCTGGGTTGCATGTGGTTGGGACCGAGGTTCTCGGGAAATACCGCCCATAACCGGTGGGTGACCCAGAAGGCCCCGACGGGGCTGGGCGAGCGAATGCGGGCTGCCGAAGTGGGGGATTTATCGCCTTCCGCGAACGTCCGGAGCCGGTCGTGCTGAGGTAGCCTAGCCTGGGAAGGCGCCAGCCTTGAAAGCTGGTGGCGGCGACGCCTCGGGAGTTCAAATCTCCCCCTCAGCGCTCCACTCCCCGTCGTCTCCGGACTCCGACCGGCCGCTCCGGGGGGTTGGCGGTCCCGGCGGTTCCGCGAACGTTTATGAGTCGCGCTCGGCTCGCACGGTTTCCGATGTCCGACGCGGCGGTTTCCACGCCGCTGATGGAGCAGTACGAGGGCGCGAAGGCCCGTTACCCGGGCCACCTCGTCCTGATCCGGGTCGGCGACTTCTACGAGTCGTTCGGGGACGATGCGAAGCTCCTGTCGCGGGAGCTCGAGATCACCCTCACCGCGAGGTCTCCGGACACGGCGGGCGAGCGGACCCCGATGGCCGGCGTGCCCCACCACGCGGTCGACGGGTACCTCGGCCGACTCATCCGGAAGGGGTACAAGGTCGCCGTCTGCGACCAGGTAGAGGATGCCCGCCTCGCCAAGGGGCTCGTCCGCCGCGAGGTGACGCGCGTCGTCACGCCCGGTACGGTCCTCGAGGACCGGATCCTCGGAGGCCCCGACCACAATTTCCTCGCTGCGGTCGCGCTCCCGTCGACGGGTCCGGCCGGGTTCGCGGTCGTCGATGTCACCACCGGTGAGTGGTTCCGGGGCACCGCGCCGTTCGAGGGCGTCGAGGGGGCTGCCGCCGCCTTGGCGCCGTTCGCGCCCCGGGAGATCCTCCTCACCCCCTCGGACGAGAGTCGGCTCGGGCGGGAGCTCCGGGCCGCGCTCGCGTCCGAGTTCCGGGGGAGCCACCTCGAGACCGCCCCGGCGGCGCTCGCCGAGTCGGAAGCGCCCGCGGCGATCGGCTCGGTCCTCGGCGAGGCGGACCTCCGCTTGGCGGCGTACCTCCGGACGGCGCAGCCCCGGCTCCTCCCGCTGCTCACGCCGGTCGAGGGGTTCGAGACCGTCCGGACCCTCCGCCTCGACGCGAAGACGCTCCGCCATCTCGAGATCACCCGCCCGATGAACCCGGACGACCCGGACGGGCCGACCCTTCTGGGCGCGTGGGACGTCACGGGGACCGCGAGCGGGCGGCGGACCCTCGCCCTCTGGCTCAAGCAACCGCTCGCCGACGTAGCGGCGATCGGGGCCCGGCAGGACGCGGTCGCCTGGCTCGTCGACCGTGGTGCCGCGCTCGAACGGCTCCGCCGTGAGCTCTCCGCCGTCGCCGACCTCGCCCGGATCGCATCCCGGCTGGTCGGCCGGCGACTCCGGCCGCCCGAGCTCGGATCGCTGAAAGCGGGGTTGACGGCCGTCGCGGACGTACGGACGAGGCTCCTCGCCGAGGAGAACCGGCCCCCGGCTCTCGAGGCGCTCCTTCCGTCGCTCCTCCCCCCGGCGGCGCTCGTCGAGCTGCTCGCCCGGGCGGTCCCCGCGACCCTTCCTCCGACGGTCGAGAGCGGCGCGGCGCTCTTCCACCCGGGATTCGCGGCGGAGGTCGACCGGGCGCGGGCGGCCGAATCGTCCGCCCTTGCCGAGCTCGCCCAGCTCGAACGGAGCGAGCAGGAGGCGAGTGGGATCCGGAGCCTGAAGGTCGGCTACAACCAGGTGTTCGGGTACTACTTCGACGTCTCCCGGCCGAACCTCGCCAAAGCTCCGCCCCACTTCCGGCGGAAGCAGACGCTCGCCGGGGGGGAACGGTTCACCTCCGACCGGCTGCAGGAGCTCGAGTCCCAGATCCTCGCGGCCCGCTCCGAGGCGGTCGAGGCCGAACTGGCCGCGTGGGACCGGTTCCTCACGGCGGTCGACGCCCACGTGCCCGCGGTCCATCGGCTCGCGCGGGCGGTCGGGGCCCTCGACGCGATGATGGCGTTCGCCTCCGTCGCCCAAGCTCGCGGGCACGTCCGGCCGGTCGTCGACTCGGGCACCGAGATCGTGATCCGCGACGGACGCCATCCGGTCCTCGACCGGGCGCTGGCGGGGAAATTCGTTCCGAACGACACCGACCTCGACGGGGAGCGGGCCCGGCTCCTCGTCCTGACCGGGCCGAACATGTCCGGCAAGTCGACGTACATGCGGCAGGTCGGCCTCCTCGTCGTCCTCGCGCAGGCGGGTGCGTTCCTCCCGGCGAAGTTCGCCCGGATCGGCCTCGTCACCGGCCTCGCCACTCGGATGGGGTTCACCGACGAGATCGGACGCGGCAAGTCGAGCTTCATGGTCGAGATGAGCGAGGTCGCCGAGATCCTCGCGACCGCCGACGACCGGTCGCTCGTCCTGCTCGATGAGGTCGGGCGGGGCACGAGCACGTTCGACGGCCTCTCGATCGCCTGGGCGACCCTCCGGTACCTCCACGACCGGGTCCGGTGCCGGACCCTGCTCGCGACCCACTATCACCAGCTCACGGAGCTGGTCGAGAAGCTCCCCGCGGCATCGAACGCCCACCTCGCCGTCCGGGAGGGACCGGACGGGATCGTGTTCCTCCACCGCCTCGTGCCCGGGAAGCACCGACCGGAGCTACGGGATCCACGTGGCGAAGCTCGCCGGGCTCCCGCCGGAGCTGGTCCAGGAGGCGGAGCGGCTGCTGAAGAAGCTCGAGTCCGACGGGGTCGAGCTCGGCGGAGCGGCGCGGCGGAGCGCGCCGACCCGGTACACCCAGGCCATGCTCCTCCCGGCCGAGCCCGCCGCCTCCCTGACCGACCCGCTGACCGAGGCGCTCCGGGCGCTCGACCCCGACCAGATGACCCCGGTCGCGGCGCTCGCCTGGCTCCACGACCAGCGGAAGCGGCTCGTCCCGCCGCCGCGAGGTCCGGAGTGAGCGCGCCTCCGGCCCGGGTCCCGATCCGGCGGCTCGCCCCCGAGGTCGTCCATCGGATCGCGGCCGGCGAGGTGGTGGAGCGCCCCGCGTCGGTCGTGAAGGAGCTCGTCGAGAACTCCCTCGACGCCGGCGCGACCGAGGTCGAGGTCGCTCTCGTGGGCGGAGGGTCCGGGTCGATCGAGGTCCGGGACGACGGGTGGGGGATCCCGCTCGACGAGCTTCCCCTCGCCGTCGAGCGGTACGCGACGAGCAAGCTCGCCGGACCGGACGACCTCGAGACGGTCGCGACCCTCGGGTTCCGGGGAGAGGCGCTCGCCGCGGTCGGCGCGGTCTCCCACCTCACGATCGTGTCCCGGGTGGCGGGGTCGGCCGAGGGCGGCCGGGTGACGGTCGACGGAGGGACGGTCGGACCCGTGGTACCGACCGGACGCGCGGTGGGGACGACGGTCACCGTCGCCGACCTCTTCTTCAACGTCCCGGCGCGCCGGAAGTTCCTCCGCGGCCCGGCCGCCGAGCAACTGGCCGTGGGCGACGCCGTCGACCGGCTCTACCTCGCCCGCCCCGACGTGCTCCTGGCGCTGACGGGCGACGGCCGCGACCTCCGACGGTATCCCCGGTCGACGAACCCCCGCGACGCGGCGGCCCGGGTGCTCGGTGAGGAACTCCTCGACCATGGCGCCGAGGTCGCCGACGGACCCTCGGAGGGCGTCACGATCGCCGGCGTCGTCGGGCGACCCTCGCTCCACCGGGGCACCTCCCACGGAATCGTCCTCTCCGTCAACGGCCGCTCCGTCGAATCCCGGACCCTGTCGCAGGCGGTCCGCCTCGCGTACCGCGACTACCTCCCCGCCTCCCGGTTCCCGGTGGCCGTCGTCGCGATCTCCCTCGACCCGGGCCGCGTCGACGTCAACGTCCACCCGACGAAGCGGGAGGTCCGGATCGCCCGCGAGCGGGACCTCGCTGAGCGGCTCCGCGTCGTCGTGCGGCGCGCGATCCGCGAGGGGTCCCACGTCGTGGACCGGGACGTCGCCGCCCCGCGGTCGCGGCTCGAGCCCGCCGGACTGGCTCCTCCGGATGAGGCCCCTTCGGTCGACCAAGGCGTCCCGCTCGCCGCGCTCCCGGCGTCGCGCCAACGGACGCTCGGCGACCCGGCGCCTCCGCCGAACGTTGCCGGCACGTCCCGGCATCCGGAGCTCCGTCTCGTCGGTTCGTTGTTCGACCTGTACTGGGTCGGGGAGAGCGAGGGCGCGCTCGTCCTCGTCGACCAGCACGCGGCGAGCGAGCGGGTCGTGTACGAGGCGTTTCGCCGGGACGGGGGGCTCGGCCGCCAGGAGCTCGTGGAACCGATCACCCTCCGGCTCACGGCCCGGCGGTCCGAGGCGCTCCGCGCCCACGCGGGGCCGGTCGACGCCGCCGGCTTCGCCGTCGAGCCGTTCGGGGGCGATGCGTTCCGGTTGCGGTCGGTCCCTTCGTACCGGGGACGGCGGGCCCGCCCGGAGGCGCTCCTCGGTCTCCTCGACGAACTCGCCGACGGGGCACGGCCGACCCTCCCGGACGGGCTCGAGGAGCGGGTCGCCGCGTCGATCGCCTGCCACGCCGCCGTCCGGGCCGGCGACCCGATCGCGGCGGCCGAGATGGGGCGGATCCTGTCGGCGCTGTACGCCCTCGGCGACGCCGCGTTCGCCTGCCCCCACGGCCGGCCCATCGTCGTCGACGTGCCACGCGGCCGGCTCGACCGGTGGTTCCTGAGGCCAACGGCGTAACGAAGGACGGTCCGGGCGTGCGCGAGACCGAGCTCGTCGACCCGGTCCGCAAGCACCTCGAGAACCTCGGCTATCGTGTGTTCGTCAACCCCGACGGCGCCGACTACTTCGACATCGTCGTCCGGCGCTCCGACGAGGTCGGACTCGTCGAGCTGAAGGTCGCCGACTGGAAGACGGTCGTCACGCAGGCGCTCCGGCGCCGGGGATGGGGCGACTGGGTCGCGGTCGTCCTGCCGCGGCGGTCGCTCGCCGAGAAGGCGGCGGCGCGGCGGACCGCCCCGCGCGGCACCCGCGTGGGCGTCTGGTACCTCGCCGAGGGGTCGGTGGAGGTCCTCCGGGCGGCGACCCCGTTCGTCCTCGAAGGGGAGGTCGACCCGTTCCCGGACCCGAAGCGGTGGCTCCTCGAGCGGCTCGCGATCGCCGAGGGCCCGGGGGTCGCCGAGCCGGTCACCTGGTCCGTGCCGGACGCCGGGCGGGTCGGCGCGCGGCGGCGGTCGAGCCGCGAGTGGCGGCTCGAGGAGTTCCCAGAGACGTCCGGGGAGCCTGGAACGGACCGCCTCGCGCCCGCTCCACCCGGGCGAGGACCCGCCGCGCGGTGAGGGTGACGAGCTTGCTCGGGTGGCCGGGCGGTTCCACCGGCCAGGGGGACGGCCTGTCCTTGGGGTGTTTCTCGTACCACGCGGCCATTCCGTCCGCGACGTCCGGGTGGACGGCGTCGAGGGCCCACCGGCCATCGCGCCGACGGCGCGCGACCAGCCACGCGAGCGCGAAGTCGGTCCGCGGGTCGGCCCCGTAGCCGAGAGCCGTGAGGGCGTCGAGCCCAACGAGCATGTCGTAGTAGTAGTGGATGGGATAGTGGGTCCGGAACCACGGCTCGTACGGTTCCCCCTGGACGTGGAGCTCCCTCGAGAGGAAGAACTCCGCTCCCCGCTCGACGGTGGCCGTGACCTCGGTCGTCCACTTCGACCGGGGGTAGACGGCGAACGCGGTCAGCGGCTCGAAGGCGTCGAGCGCCCGACCGGACCCGAAGCACGACCAACCCCCTTTCCGGTCGGCGGCGGTCACGAGCCAGTCGACCGCGCGGCGAACCCGGGGGTCGTCCCCGTACCCGAACTGGACCAGCGCGCGGACCGCGTTGCCGGTCGTGCAGAGGTGGCTCCGACCGTTGCCGTCCGGTCCGAACCCGCCATCGTCCTTGTACTCCCGCTCGAACCACAGCTCGCACGAGGCGCGGACCGCCGGGTGGTCGCGCGTGATGCCGAGGTCGGCGAGGACGAGGAGTCGCCAGAGGGTGGAGTGGTACTTCGGGTGGTAGAGCCGCTTCCCGTCGGCCCACCACCCCGCGGGGTCCCGCTCGGCGAGGATCTCGGCGACCCACCCCTTCGTCGGGATCTCGCCCCGGGCGGCCCGGACGTCCCGGTCGGACTCGGGCCGGCCCAGGAGGTCGGTCAACGCCCGGGCGCGGACCGACGGTTGGTCGTCCTCGAGGAGCCACGCGGTCGTCGCGTCGTTCGTCCCCATCCGACCGACGGAACGACCGACGGGATATACGGCGTCGGGGAGCCGGCGAATCGCCCCGACGTCCCCGGTCAGTTCGGCGGGACCCGGGCGGCGAACAGCCCCTCGAACCGTTCGGCCATCTTCTCGTAGGAGAGGGAGTCGGCGTACATCTGGCCCCGGCGGCCGACCTCGCGGCGGGTCGCCGGGTCGGCGAGGAGCTCGGCGAGCTCGCTCGAGTACGACCCGACGTCGTCGTCGGCGGCGACCCGGACGTCGAGCGGGGGGAGGCACCGTCGAGGGGGACGTGGCGGCTCACCACGGTCGCGACGCCGTACCGCATCGCCTCCCGCGGGGCGAGGCCGAACCCCTCGGTACCGGGCCGGGAACAGGAACACGTCGGACGCCCGGTAGACCCGCGCCTTCGTCGCCTCGTCGACGACGCCGAGCCCGTTCACCCCGGGCTCCGGCTTCGGGGTGCTCCCGACAACGAGGAGCCGGGCCCCGGGGAAGAACACGCGGACCCTGCGGAACGCGGCGAGCGCGAGGTCGAGCCCCTGGCGCTCCGGGGTCCGGCCGACGAACGCGACGACCGGGACGTCCGCCGGGACCTTGAGCGCAGCGCGGGCCTCGGCCGGGGTGCCGACGTCGAGCGGGGCCGGGACCCCGAGCGGGAGGAGCGCCACGCGATCCTTCGGGACCGAGTAGGTACCGGCCGAGCAGCGCCCGATTCGTGTCGCTCCCGACGATCACCACGTCGGCGCGGGCGAGCGCCGCCGATTCGAGACGGACGAGGGCGCGGCGGTCGAGCCAGTTCCCGACCTTCTGGCGGACCCCCGGGTACGCTTGGAGCGGCCGGAGGGTGTCGAACGTGTGGAGCGCGACGTCGTGGAAGAACATCCCGAACACCGCGCGGCGCCCACGGCCGTTGGGGACGTCGAGCGCGCCCGCCTTCTCATCGTTCCCCACGACGACGTCGGCGTCCGGACGCAGGAGCGACGACGCCGCCTTCCCGACGGCGATGTCCCGGGCGAACGGGCGCCGCGAGACCCCGAGGACCGGGACCGAGACCGCCTCGACTCCGGGAGGACCGGGAGGCGCCGCCCGGCCGTCGGACGGATAGAGGACCCGGACCGAGTGGCCCCGTTCGGCCAGTGCCCGGCCCAGCTCCCAGACGGTCCGGCTGAGCCCGCTCGTGGGGTCGTCGGGCGCGGCGGTCGCGAGGAAATCGACCCGCCAGCCCGGCATCGACCGGTCCGGTTACGCCGCCGTGGCGCCGAGGAGCGGGGCGAACGAGCGGCCCGGCCACCCGGCGGGCACCGGGACGTCCATCGTCTCGAGGATCGTCGGGGCGAGGTCGAGGAGCGAGCGCGGGGTGGTCTCGGCCCGGACCGGGACGCCGTCGCCGGAGGCGATCAGGATCCCGTTCATCCGGTGGACGCCGCTCCCGTAGAAGAACCCCGGCCGCTCGCGGAGCATCGGTTCCGGGTAGCTGAAGTCCATTCGCGGCTCGGTCCCGAGCTCGTCGATCTTCATCAGGATCGCCGGCGCCTGCTCGAGCAGGTGGCCCGCGTAGATCTCCGACGGGGCGTACGTCTCGACGTGGGCCTCGGGGTACGACGCGAGCTTCTTGCGGATCTCGGCGACGACCGCCACGTTCTGGGCCGGGGTCATCGACCGGTTGTACCGGTTGGTGTAGATCCCCTCGGGCACGGGGTACGAGTACGCGGTCGTCCGGTCCCAGTCGATCCGGTCGCTCATCGATTCGAAGCTCGCCTCCCCGGCGAGGAACTTCGCCACCTTCTCGCGGCCCGCGCGGCCGCGGAGCCGGTCGGCGATCGCCCGGACCGCCCATTGGGCCGGGGGGAACTTCTCGCTGAGGAGGAGGAGCTTCGAGACGGCCCGTCGGCGGCCGCCGGCGCCCCCGTTCTTGAACACCAGGTACCCCTCCTGGGCGAGCCAGCGGTTGGTGAAGAAATCGGCCTTGGCCGGACCGTGCCCGTGGTCGGAGATCACGAGGGTGACGGCGTGGCCCCCGGCGGCCCGGAACGCCCGGTCGATCCTTTGGCAGGCCGCGTCGACCCCCTTCCAGAACGCGACGAGGTCGGCGCCGACCGACCCCGGCGGCCCGGCGAGCTCGGTCCAGTGCTGGTGCTGGATCCGGTCGGTCTCGCGGAAGAGGACGAAGAGGAACTCCGGCTTGAACTGCTCACAGAGGATCTCGGAGGTCCGGGCCCGCTGCTCGACCCCGTGGGTCGCGAGGGCCATCCACGTCGCCCGGTCGGACTCCCGGTACGCCGGAAGCTCCGGGAGGAGCGGTTCTCCGAGGGTCCCCTCGAGGGAGGCCCGGAGCCCGAGGGGTACGTCGGGGGGTTCTCCGAGAGCATCCCCGGGACGACGAACCCGTGGATCGGGTAGCCGGAGCGGAGCGGGAAGTTGATCAGGCCCACGGGAATGCCGCGCCGCGAAAGGTGGTCCCAGACCGCCTCGGCGGGCCGGAACGTCTGGACGATCTTGCTCCGACCCGGGCCCCCATCGGGCTCGGTGAACCCGAACACGCCGAGCGAGCCCGGGTCGAGGCCGGTGGCGAAGGAGGACCACGCCGGGATCGTCTTCGGGGGATAGACCGAGGCGAGGGGGGCCCGCAACCCCCCGTCGGTCAGCGACTTCAGGAACGGCAGGGTCCCGTTCCGCATCAGGGGGTCCAAGAGGTCGAACGTTCCCCCGTCCAGCCCGAGTACGAGGACCCTCCGACGGGCTGCAGGCATCGATGGACTCCCTAGGAACTGGGTACCGCCGAATCACCCGGGACGGCCTATAATACGGTTGGTACAGGACAACTCGGTTAGAGCATCCGGATCGCTTCGAGGTTGAACGGGACCCGGGTCTCGATGTTGAACCGCTTGTGGAGCCCGGTGGCGAGGTCGAGCGCCTTCGACTCCTCCCCGTGGTTGAGGATGATCCGGTTCGGCCGCGGGTCGAGCGTCGCGACGTAGTTCATCAGCTGGACCCGGTCGGAGTGGCCGCTGAACCCCTCGATCGTGGCGACCTCGAGCCGGACCGGGACCGAGCCCTGCCGCCCGCCGTCCATGAACGTCGCCTCGTTGAGCCCCCGCTGGAGCCGCCGGCCGAACGTCCCGTCGGCCTGGTAGCCGACGAATAGGATCCCGTTCTTCTCCTCCGGGGCCCAGGCCCGGAAGTACTCCATCACCGGACCCCCGCTCATCATCCCGCTCGTGGCGAGGATGATGCACGGGTCCTTCGAGTCGAGGACCGAGTATCGCATCTGGGAGGAGTCGACCCGGTGGAACACGTCGGAGAGGAACGGGTTGTCCCCCTGCTGGAAGATCTGGGTCCGGAGCTGGCTGTTCAGGTACTCCGGGTAGGCGGTGTGGATCGCCGTCGCCTCGAAGATCATCCCGTCGAGGTAGACGGGGACCTTCGGGATCTTCCCCTCCCGCATCCGCTCCTCGAGGACGAGCATGACCTCCTGGGAGCGGCCGACGGCGAACACCGGCACGATCAGCTTGCCACCGCGCGCGAGGACCTTCGAGGCGAGGTTGGCGAACTCGTCGGTCGCCTGCTGGCGGCTCGGCTGGACGTCCCGGTACCCTCCGTACGTCGACTCGAGGATCAGCGTCTCGAGCCTCGGGAACCGGTTGGCGGCCGGGTTGAACAGCCAGCTCCGCTCGAACTTGATGTCTCCGGAGTAGGCGAGGTTGTGGTCGCCGTCGCCGAGGTGGAAGTGGCAGATCGACGAGCCGAGGATGTGGCCGGCGTTGTGCATCGTGAGCCGCATGTCCGGTGCGATGTCGGTCGTCTCCCCCCATCGGAGGGGGATCGTCCGGGCGACCATGTCGCGGACGTGGGAGGAGTCGTAGAGGCTCCGGCGCGCCTCCTGGTTCGTGACCCGGATCGCGTCGAGGAGCATCAGCGCCATCATGTCGCGGGTCGGCGCCGTGCAGTAGATCGGGCCGGTATACCCGTACTTCAGGAGGACCGGGACGAGGCCGCAGTGGTCGAGGTGGGCGTGGGTGACCACGACGGCGTCGAGCGAGTCGAGCGGGAGGAGCTCGGGCGCGTTGAAGTACGGGGTCCGGTCCGAGCCCGGGTCGATCCCGCAGTCGATGAGGACCTTCGAGTTCTGGGTCGTGAGCAGGTGGGCGCTGCGGCCGACCTCGCGGTAGCCGCCGAGCGAGGTGCTCCGGGCCCAGATCTTCTCCGGGAGCCGGTCGCGGGCGACCTTCACCCCGACGTTCTTCAGGAACTTGCGCCGCTGGTCGAAGACGGTTCCGGAGGTGGATCCGGACCTCCTCGACGGTCTTCGAGGGGATCGGCGGCGTGCGGACGACGGTCGGGAACCCACCCGATCCGCCGCTTCAGCTCGTTGAGGACCGACGCCCTGGCGGCCGATCGCGGCGCCGGGGTTCGCCGCCTCGATCGTGACCTCGCCCGGTCTCGGGCTCGAAGTAGAGGTTCTGGATCTCGGCCTCGCGGCGGGATGAGCTCCCGGATCGCCGCCTCGGCCTCCTTCGGGTCGATGAGGATCGCCGGGTCGGACCGGACGAGGACGCGGCGGCGGAGCCGCTGCGCGACCTGGCGGAGAAGGTCCCCGCCGGAGAGGAACGCGTCGAGCTGCTTCGTGTAGAGGACGATGTGCGGGCCCTCGAGCTCGATGTCGGTGACCTCGATATTCTCCGGGAAGACCTCCCGGAGGGCCTCGCGTGTCTGCTCAATGAGCGAGTCGAAACTCATCCTTGATCTGGAAAGGGTTGGCGGAAAGGGGTTGGGCCCGGAAGGCGACGAATCTGGTCAGGGAAGCACGGGGGGCAGCGGAATCTTGAGCGCCTTCAGGCGCTTATTGATTTCGTCCTCGGAGAACTCGCGGTATTCCTTCGAGGTGATCGTGTGGACGATGTACCCGTCGCCGCTCGCACGAGTCCCGCTTCATCGCGACCGTGAGGCCGCGGAGGGCCAGGTCGACGCCGTCGGTGACGGATATGTCGCGGCTGTAGCACCTCTTCGAGGACACCGTAGGCGAAGGTCGAGCCGGAGCCGACCGAGACGTACGCGGTCCTCGATCGAACCGCCGGCCGGGTCGACGGAGAAGACGTGGCCGCCCTTCCCGTCGACGCCGCCGAGAATCAGCCAGGCGTAGTAGGGGAACATCCGGTTCCCGCTCAGGATGTTCGCGAGGAGCGTCGCGGCGCCCTCGGTGCTGAGCGGAGCGCTCCGCCGGAGCCGGTAGAGGGAGACCTCCGCGCGGAGGTAGCGCCCCAGGACCTGCGCATCGCCGACGAGGCCGGCGACGGTCATGCCGATGTTCTGGTCGATCTTGAACAGCTTGTTCGTCGACTTGTTCGCGATCATCGTGCCCGCCGTGGCCCGACGCTCGGTCGCGAGGACGACGCCGTCCTTGCAGACGATGCCGATGGTGGTGGTGCCCTTCAGGAGACGCTCTTCATCTTTGGCCGTGACTGCGTACATGTAACCCTCCGTCGGTATGGGAAAAGCGGTCGGGTGACCGAGGGTCGGTATATAAGGACGAGCGGGAGCGGTTACCGATCGGACAGCCGGTACCGCCGCGGCGGCCCCGGCGACGGCGCTGCGCCGCCGTCGGCAGGTTGAAAACCCCCCACCCACGTCTTCCGACGGATGAGCCGCCCGTGGACCCGACTCGGAATGCTCGCCCTCCCGGCCGTGATCGCTCTCGTCCTCTGCCTCGTGCCGCTCGCGGCGGCGGGCGGGTCCGGGTACGACCTCTCCTTCACGCAGGCGGCGAATGCCGGCGTCAACGCCGACGTCGACATCGTCTCGGTCTCGACCTCGTACTCGAGCGGAACGAACCTCACGGTGACCACCACCGTGGCGGGGACGTTCCAGACGACGAACGGGGACTACTTCTACGACTGGTATTTCGGCGGCGGTGGCGAGTTCAACTCGACCGCGGTCGTCGAGTTCACGAACAATTCGACCTCGGCGACGTTCTCCGGTGGCTCGAGCGGCGGCGGTTCGTTCGGGACCCTCCCGATCCAGGCCTCGGGCGGAACCCTCACGTTCAGCGTCGCGACGGCGCTCGTCGGCCCGTCGAGCATCTTCACGGTGAACGCGTACGGAGAGTACGCGAGCTCCACCGGGTCCGGGGCGTACAGCTACAGCTTCCTCGGGAGCGACTACAACAACGCCGGCTGCTCCGCGCTGGGAACGTGCAACACCAACGGCGGCAGCGGCTCCAGCAGCAGCGCCGCGGGCGGCCTCTTCGCGCTCGGCTTCGTGTTCCTGCTCGCGATCATCCTCGTCCCGCTCATCATCATCATCGTCATCGTCGTGATCGTGGTGGTCGTCGTCCGCGGGGGAAAGTCGAGCTCGCCTCCGCCGCAGCAATGGCAGCAGCCGCCTCCGCCGGGACCGGGATGGCAGCAGCCTCCGCCTCCCGGAATGAGCCCGCCGCCTCCGCCGCCGCCGCAGTAGGGAGCGGGGCCCCCGGGCGGGTCCTCCGGACCCGCCGGGGCTCCGTCGGCGCATTTCCGCCGGATACCGCTAAATGGGCCAGCGCATCGGTCCGCCGGTCGTTCTCCGATGCGTCAGCATGACGTCGTGGTCGTCGGTGCGGGGCTCGCCGGGCAGCGGGCCGCGCTCGCCGCGCTCGAGGCGAAGTGCGACGTCGCGATCGTCTCGAAGCTCCACCCCCTCCGCTCCCACTCGGGGGCGGCGCAGGGCGGGATCAACGCCGCGGTCGGCAAGGAAGACTCGGTCGACACCCACATCTACGACACGGTGAAGGGGTCGGACTACCTCGGCGACCAGGACGCGATCGAATTCTTCTGTCGGGAGGCCGGCCCGACCGTCATCGAGATGGAGCACTTCGGCACCATCTTCAGCCGGGCGCCGGACGGTTCGCTCGCCCGTCGCCCGTTCGGCGGCGCCGCCTTCCCGCGGACGATCTACGCCGCGGACCGGACGGGACTCGCCCTCCTCCAGGGACTCTACGAGCGCCTGGGGACCGAGACGCCGACGATCTACGAGGAGTGGGACCTGACCTCCGTCGTCGTCCGCGACGGACGTTGCCAGGGGATCGTCGCGTTCGACCGCCGGCGGGGGACGTTCGAGGAGATCGCGGCGAAGAGCGTCGTCCTCGCGACGGGTCCCGCGGGGCGCGTCTACGGTCGGACCACCAACGCCCACACGTGCACCGGGGACGGGATCGCGGCCGCGTATCGGGCCGGGGCCGCCCTGAAGGACATGGAGTTCGTCCAGTTCCACCCGACCGCGCTCCTCGAGTCGTCGATCCTGATCACCGAGGGGGCCCGCGGCGAGGGGGGGATCCTGAAGAACGCCAACGGCGAGCGGTTCATGTCGCGGTACGCCCCGCACGTCCTCGACCTCGCGAGCCGGGACGTGGTCAGCCGGGCGATCGTCACCGAGGTCCGCGAGGGCCGGGGGTTCCCGGGGCCGTTCGTCCACCTCGAGCTCATGCATCTCGGCAAGGAGCGGATCGAGTCCCGGCTCCAGGAGATCTGCGATTTCTGCCGGAAGTTCGCCGGCGTCGACCCCGTGACCGAGCCGATCCCGGTGATGCCCGCTCAGCACTACATGATGGGTGGGATCGGCACGAACATCCGGGGGGAGACCAATATCCCCGGACTCTTCGCCGCCGGGGAGGCCGCGTGCGTGTCGATCCACGGGGCGAACCGGCTCGGCGGGAACTCGCTCCTCGAGACGCTCGTCTTCGGCAAGCAGGCCGGGATCGCCGCCGCCGAGCACGCCGGGAAAGCGGCCCGTCCCGAGGTCCAGAAGGCGGACGTCGATGCCGAGGAGACCCGGGTCGGCGTCATGGCGGCCCGGACGGTGGGCGAGGAGCCGCAGCACCTTCGCATCGCGATGCAGGCGACGATGGACGGGAAGGTCGGCGTCTTCCGGCGGCCGGAGGAGCTCACGGAGGCGCTCGCCGAGGTCCGGGCCCTCAAGGCCCGGTACGACCACGTCCGGATCGTGGACTCCTCGAAGTCCTACAACCTCAACCTCTCCGATGCGATGGAGACCGGCAACATGCTCGACCTCGCCGAGGCGATCGTCGCCGGCGCCATCGCCCGCACGGAGAGCCGGGGGGCCCACTCCCGCCTCGATTTCCCCAAGCGGGACGATGCGACCTGGATGCGGCACACGCTCGCGACAAAGGGCCGCGACGGGCCGGTCCTCAGCTACTCCCCGGTGGCGTACACCCGGTGGGAACCCAAGGAGCGGGTGTACTGATGGCGGCGGCGACGGTTCCGACGCCGTTCGAGGTCTACCGGTTCGACCCCGCGAAGGACCGTTCGCCCCGGTACGACAAGTTCACCCTCGACCTCGCGCCCCACACTCCGATCCTCACCGCCCTCCTGAAGATCCGCACCGAGGAGGACCCGTCGCTCACGCTCCGGTACTCGTGCCGCAGCGCCATCTGCGGGTCGTGCGCGATGCTGATCAACTCGAAGAGCCGCCTCGCCTGCCAGACCCCCGTCGGTCCCGAGCTCGCGAAGCACGGGAAGATCGTCATCGAACCGATGCGGAACCAGCCGGTGGTCCGGGACCTCGTCGTCGACCAGAAGCCGTTCTGGGACAACTACCGGAAGATCGAGCCGCACCTGAAGACCGACCCGACCCAGCCGATGCCGGTCGGGAAGGAGAACCCGATGACCCCGGAGGAGGTCGACCGGTTCAAAGAGACCCCGCGGTGCATCGCCTGCGCGGCCTGTTATTCGGCGTGCCCGGCCGTCGAGGCCGACCCGGCCTTCCCCGGCCCGATGGCGCTCGCGAAGCTCTACCGGTTCGTCGTCGACCCGCGGGACAAGGACACGAAGAACCGGCTCGTCCGGATCCAGCCGGAGGGGCTGTGGCTCTGCCTCCGGTGCCACCTCTGTACCGAAGCGTGCCCCAAGGACGTCCAGCCCTCGGAGCGGATCCGGGACCTGAAGGAGCTCGCGATCGCGGCGGCCGGGACGTCGGAGAACGGGAGCCGGCACGCGGTCGGGTTCAAGGACAACATCGGCGAGGCGGGGGTGCTGAACGAGTTCAAGCTCGTCCGGCAGACGTACGGAACCCTCGACCTGCTGCGGCAGACGCCGCAGGGCCTCAAGATCGCCCGGAAGAAGCCCGAACTGCTGAAGAAGCCCCACCCCATCGATGGGGTCGAGGAGGTCCGCGCGATCTACCGCGCGCTCGACCCGGAGGCGGAGGACCGATGAAGTTCGCCTACTACCCCGGCTGCGTCGCCCAAGAGTCGGGCAAGGAGCTCGACATGGCGACCCGGTGGGTCTGCCGCCACCTCGGGATCGACCTCGTCGAGTTCCCGAAGTTCTCGTGCTGCGGGTCCGGGTTCATCGACGAGGCGAACTCGGTGCTGAACGTCGCCCTGAACGCCCGGAACCTGGCGATCGCCGAGTCCGCCGGCCTCGACCTGATGACGATCTGCTCGACGTGCCAGGGGATGCTGACGCTCGCCAACCGCCGCCTCGACGAGCCCGCGGTGAAGTCGAAGGTCGACTCGGTCCTCGCCCCGCTCGGGATCCGGTACGCCGGGAAGACCAAGGTCACCCACCTCCTCTCGATCCTCACCGAGCAGGTCGGTGCGGACACGCTCCGAAGGCGGGTCGTCCGGCCGTTGACCGGGCTCAAGGTCGGCGCCTTCTACGGCTGCCACCTCCTCCGCCCGCAGGCCGAGATGCGCTCGGAGAGCGCGGAGGAGCCGCACTCGTTCGAGGACCTGATCTCGGCGATCGGCGCGACCCCGGTCCTCTACCGGGGCCGGGTCATGTGCTGCGGGTTCCCCATCCTGTTCGTCAAGGAGCCGACGGCGAACCGGATCGCGGCGCGGCAGATCGACGACGCGAAGGCGCACGGCGCCGACGCGATGGCGACCCCCTGCCCGCTCTGCCACATCTCCCTCGACAGCTTCCAGAACAAGGCCGAGCACGAGGCCGGCCACGAGCTGAACATGCCGGTGTTCCACCTCCCCCAGCTCGTCGGTCTCGCCCTCGGCGCCACCGCCGAGGAGCTCGGACTGCCGCGCCACCTCGTCTCGACCGACGCGGCGCTCGCCAAGGTGTCCCAGGTGGCGGTGCCGACATGAGCCGCGACCGGTTCCGGGACGGGACGCCGTGGGAGCCCCAGGTGGGATACGTCCGGGCCGTGCGGGCCGGCGAATGCATCTACGTTTCCGGAACGACCGCCGTCGACGAGAGCGGGGAGGTCGTGGGCGGCGAAAGCAGCTACGACCAGGCCAAGTTCGCCCTCTCGAAGGCGGTCCGGGCCCTCACTTCGCTCGGGGGCCAGCCGGACGACGTCGTCCGGACCCGATGGTTCGTCACCCGGATCGACGACTGGGAGGACGTGGGCCGCGCCCACCGCGAGGTGTTCGGCCAGTCCCCCCGGCGTCGACGATGGTCGGCGTCCCCCGCCTCATCGACCCCCGGCTCCTCGTCGAAGTCGAGCTCGACGCCGTGATCGACCCGGCCGCCTCGGGGACCGAGTAGGGCCCGGGAGACCCGACGATGTCGGTCGGCCTCTCGAGCGCGGACGCCGGACCGGTGATCCTCCTCGTCCTCATTGCCGTGATCCTCGCGCGCCGCATCCTGATGATGGTCCGCGGAACCCAGGTCCGGCCCGGCCGGATGTTCGCGATCGCGGGGTTCTACCTGATCCTCTTCGCCCTGACCCTCGGGGCATCGTTCAACCAGCTCCCCGTGTGGTCGTACGGAGTCGACGCCGCCATCCTCGTTGTCGCCGCCATCGGCACCTCGATCTGGGTCCAGGGGCAGGTGGTCGTCGAGTGGAAGGACGGGGTCTGGATGTACCGGCTCGGCGTGGTCATCCCGGCCGTCTATCTCACCCTGTTCGTGGTCCGGCTCGCCCTCGACGTCGTCGTCCTCGGGATCGACCCGTTCGACTTCACCCTGCCGAGCGCGGCGCCGTTGACCGGGGTCTCGCTCCTCGTCGTCGCGGTGGTGGACGCTCTCTTCGCATTCTCGACCGGCCTCCTCGTCGGCCGAACGGTCGGGGTGTACGCCGAGTACCGGAAGCTCGCCGCCCAGGGGCCGCCGACCGCTCCGCCCGGCCCCGCGCCACCGCCCCCGGCCGGCCCGCTCGCGTGACCGCCCCCCACGGGTTCAAACGGGGAGCCCCCATCGGAGGGCCCTGATGCCCGGCGACTCGCCGAAGGCGAAGACCGCGAAGGAGGAGGCGCTCTCCGACACGGGCCGGATCATCTCGCTCACCGACGGGATCTTCGCGTTCGCGATGACGCTCCTCGTCCTGAGCCTCGTCGTCCCGTCGGCCGTGTGCGCGGCGGGCTCGGCGTTCTGCGCGGCCCACGCCACCACCACCACCAACATCCCGGCCTATTCCCCGACCCTCTGGGGCATCCTCCGGACCGAATGGAACGAGTTCGCCGCCTACGTCCTCGCGTTCGTGATCATCAGCGTCTGGTGGTCGATGCACCACTCGGTGTTCGGGTTCATCAAACGGTACGACTCGACGCTCCTCTGGCTGAACCAGATGTTCCTCCTCGGGATCTCGGTCACCCCGTTCATTCTCGGGGTTCGGAGCACCTTCTCGAACACCGCCGCGGCGAACGAGCTCTACGGCGGGGCCCAAACCGTGGTCGGCATCTTCCTCTGCGCCATCGTGTTCTACTCGACCGACCACCACCGGCTCGTCGACCACCGGATGAGTCCCGAGGAGGTCGAGCAGCAAAAGATCCGGGTGATCTACCTCACGATCGCCTTCGCCGCGACGGTGCCGGTCGCCTACCTCGACGTCAGTGCGTCGCAGATCGCGTTCGGCGTGATCCTCGGGATGCTCTACTTCATCCGGGTTCGGCACGCGCGGGCGAAGAAGCGGGGTCGGGCCCCGGTGGTCCGTCTCTTGCCGTTAGGCGACGACCCCCCTCCCCCGCCGTGACGTAGAGGTGCAGCCGGTCGCACATGCCCCGGAAATAGGGCGCCCCGCCGCCCGGGTGGGCGGTCGCGAGCTCGGCCGCGATCGCCTCGTCGGCCGACGACGGGTCGACCTGGGGCGTGAACATGCAGGCGAACACGACGAACCGCTTCCCCTCGAGGTCGAGGCGGTCGGTCTCCTCCGCCCCGCAGAACGGGCACTGCAGCATCGCCCGCGAACTTCCCGGGCCCGAGATAGGGTTGGCGGGGGCGGGGCGTGGCTAGTCGATGTACCCGAGGGAGCGGAGCCGTTCCTTCAGCCGCCGTTCGTCCTCCTCGCTGAAGGGGATCTCCCCCGGGGTCTCGAGGAGCCGCGCGAGGACGAACTCGACGAACGCGTCGATCGAGGCGAACCCGCTCTCGCGGATCCGCTCGTCGATCCCCTGGGCGACCTCTTCGGGGATGGTCACGGTGCGCCGCGTCGTCGGTGGGTCGGGCATGGGAACGGCTCGAGGTCTCGCAATCGTTCGGACGGATAGGCTCTTCGCGAAGGCGAGGCCGTGTCACTCCCACTCGATCGTCGCCGGCGGCTTGTCCGTGATGTCGTAGAGGACCCGGGTCACGCTTCCGGAGAGGGTCCGGGTGATCCGCTCGGCGATCCGCCGGCGGAGCTCGACCGGGGGGTCGGCGGCGGTGCCGGTCATCGCGTCGTTGCTCTCGACGATCCGGACGCTGACCGCCTCGCCGTAGACCCGGTTGTCCCCCATCACGCCGACGGTTCGGACGGGAAGGAGGACCGCGAAGTACCTGCCAGGGGCGCCGGAGCGTCCCCGCAGCGATCGCCGCCTCGACCTCCTCCTCGACGATGGCGTTCGCGACCCGGGCGGTCTCCACCCGGGCCCGCGTGATCGGCCCGGCGACCCGGACCGCGAGACCCGGACCGGGGAACGGCTGCCGTTCGGGATTCGGGATCCCGAGGTGGGCCGCCAGGAGGCGGACCTCGTCCTTGTAGAGGTCCCGGAGCGGCTCGACGAGGGTGAGCCGGGAGTCCTTCGGGACCCCGCCGACGTTGTGGTGGGTCTTGATCGTGTCGCGGAGGGCGCCGCCGCTTTCGATCCAGTCGGGAGCGATGGTTCCCTGGACGAGCCGGTCCGCCCCGAACCGGTCCGCCTCCTCCTCGAAGAGCCGGATGAAGGCGGTCCCGATCCGCCGCCGCTTTTCCTCCGGGTCGGAGATTCCCTCGAGGGACGACAGGAACCGGTCGGCGGCGGGGACGACGGTCACGGGAAGGCCGCTCGCGTGAAAGAGCGCCTCGACGCGGGCCACCTCGTTCGCCCGAATGAGCCCCGTGTCGACGAACAGGGAGCGGGCCCGGTCCCCGAGGGCCCGATGGGCCAGGACCGCAGCCGCGGTGCTGTCGATGCCGCCGCTCGCGGCGACGATCGTCTTCCCCGGAACGGCGGCGCGGATCGACGCGAGCGCCTGGTCGACGAACTTGGCGGGGTCTTTCACAGGGTCCCCTTCGGCGAAGGGGACGGTTCCTCCCGCCACTTCGCCCGGTACCGCTCGAGCGCGGCGGTCACCTCGGGGTACTTCAGCGCGAGGATCTCGGCCGCGAGGAGCGCGGCATTCTCGGTCGCGTCGAGGCCGACGGCCGCGACCGGCACCCCCGGGGGCATCTGGACGACGGAGAGGAGGCTGTCGAGGCCGAGGCCACGGTGGATGGGAACGCCGACGACCGGCTTGATCGTCCGGGCCGCGACCGCGCCGGGAAGGGCAGCGGACAGGCCCGCCATCGCGACGAAGACGTCGACCTCGGGGTCGGCCACGATCCGGTCGACGCGTTCGGGGGTCCGGTGGGCGGAGGCGACGTGGACCTCGCACGGGACGCCGAGGTCGATCAAACGGGCCCGGACCTTCTCGGCGAGCTCGAGGTCCGACTTGCTCCCGACGAGGACCGCGACCTTCATGGCCGCGACGAGGGGGCGCGGAAGAAAAGCCTGACGCGCACCCGGCTCCCCGGAACGCAAGGGTTTTGCCACCGAGGGGCCCCGCTCCGTCCCGTGCGGTTGCATCGCGGAGGCCGCACCCGGACCTGGCTCGGTGCGAGGTTCGGCGGTGGGTACGAGCTCGGCGACCGGCTCTACCGGCGCCTGCTTCACTGCCTCGGCGCCCTCGCGGTCCTCTATCTGATCCTCCCCTCCGGCACGTTCGTCGTTGTCCCCACCGAGGTCGTCCTCCTCTCGGCCCTCGAGATGATCCTCGTCCTCGAGCTCCTCCGGCACCTCCGCGGCTGGGAGATGCCGACGATTCGCCCGTACGAGACCGACCGGATCGCGAGCTACGTCTGGTACGCGATCGCCCTGACCGCGGCGCTGCTCCTGTTCCCCCGCGCCGTGGCCGCGGCGGTGATCGTCGGAACGGCGCTCGTTGACCCGTTTCTCGGGGAGCTCCGCCTCCGCGCCGCGACGCCGGCCCGCTCCCTCGGCCCGGGGGTCGCGATCTATGCGGTCGTCGCCGGAGCGGCGTTCGCCATCTTCGGGGGGTGGCGGGGGATCGTCCTGGTGGGCCTCGCCGGTCTCGCCGCCGTCGTTGCCGTGTCGGTCGAGTGGCCGACGTGGGGGACGGTCGACGACGACCTCGCGATGACCCTCGTGCCGGGGGCGGTTCTGACGATCCTACTCCTCGCCTGGCCGAGCCTCGTCTAACGGGACACGGGTCCGTCGGGCGGGCCGCGCGACCTCGGGGTCGGTGAAGGTCGCCAGGATCGAGGCGTTGCCGGTGATGATTACGGTATTCGCCGTGGCGTTGTACGTGGCGTTCCCGAGCACCGTGAGGACGACCTTCGGTTCGCCAGTGCAGAACCCCGCCCTCAGGTTGTGCGTGCCGGACGTCCCGGCCATTGTAAAGGTCCCGTACGTGAAGTTCGTCGACCCGAACCGGACCTTGCCGCACTCGTTCGGCGCCGTGGCGAAATTGACGACCGGCGTCGGCGCGAGGACCGGGTCGCCGCTCGCGTTGACCCAGTAGACGCCGGTCCCGACCTTGCCGAGGAAGAAGGCGAACAGGTCCGCGCCGTTGATCTCCGTTCCGCCGTGCGCCCCGGTCGAGTTGTAGAGGTACCGGACATCGTACGACCTCGGGGCGATCGTCTCGAGGGCGATCAGCGGGTTCGTGCAGTTGGCCGGCTCGTTCAGGTCGGAGCGGACGTTGCACGTCCCGTTCAGGATCGAGTTGTTCGCCTGCTCGTAGTCCCAGAACGCCGGGTTGTTCGGGGAGGCGACGTCGTCGCCCCCGTGGGAGATATACGTCGGGATCGTGGAGAAGTTCCGCGGGTAGAACCGCGTGACCGACTCGGCGTAGAACAATCCCTTCGCGTACGCGCTCGAGGCCGGGGTGAGACCGCCGGTGATGTTGAGCATCGCGCGGGCGGTCTCATGCGCCCCGCCGGTCCGGTTGTTGTAGTCGTACTCCTCGAAGTAGTCCGAGAACGAGCTGAACGCGCCAATCCCGGCGAAGTCCTTCGGGTGGTTGAGGGCCAGGATGAACACCCCGAACGTCCCCGAACTCGAGCCGACCAGGTAGATCTTCGAGATCCGATGCCAACTCTGTTCGCTCGCGATGGCGTTCCAGATGTCGCCTTCCTGGGGGCCGGTGAACGTCGAGTTGATGTACGACCCGGTTCCGGTCCGGGTCCACGGCGAGATGACCACGAATCCGTTCGACGTGCCGTTGTTCTCGATGGTGCAGGGCGGGTCGGACGGGTAGCCCCCGGATTGGGCCAGCCACTCGTTGATCGCGATCCCGTGAAGATAGACCGCGAGCGGGTGCATCGTGCTGTTCGAGAAGCCGGCCGGCACCACCTCGTCGTAGTGAAGGAGGAACCCGTCCGGACCGTGGTAGCTTCGGGTCGAGTTCGTCCAACTCGTCGTCTGCTGACAGCCGCCGACGGTCGCCGCGTCGCTCAGCCGTGCCTCGTCCGGGGCGGACGACCCCGCGCGAGGAACGAATCCAGGTCCGGCCGAGACGACGAGCGCGAGAATGATCCCCGTGGCCGCCAACGCGGTCCCGAGGCGGAAGTTCGCCGACGCCGTCCGCATCGACGGTCGGCAGGGCTTCCAGGGTCATGTATCTGGCGCGGAGTTCCGGAGCCTACCAAGGCAGGGGGTCGCTCTCGTTTGTCCGAGCGATCCGACGCAGCACGAACGGGATGACGAACACTGCGATCCACAGAAGCTCCCCGGCCGTGACATTGTAGAAGACGGCCACCGGTATGGAGACGAGGAACACTACCGGCGTGACCAGCGTGTGGCGGGTGAGGTACGTTTTCCAGCCGTCTGGGAACGTCGCCGCGACAAGCTTCCCACTCCCGGAGGCATACCACCAGAGGGCCGCGAGGCTGATCCCGGAGGCGGCCTGGTTGAGGCAGAAGAATGCGACTCCGGACGGATACGAGCCGGCCGCGTTCAGGACGATGGTGGCGAACGGAAGGATGGCGATGGTCATCAGGAAGATCGCGTTCGCCCGCACCAGCGGTCTGTCGTACTTCCGGATGTAGCCGAAGATCAGGTGGTGGCCCTGCCACCAGAGCCCGATCACGAAGAACGTCAGGATGTAGGCGAAGAGCGCCGTTTGGAACGTACCGCTCTCCAGGTACGCGCCCACGGCCCCACCTTGGGTCGCGATGGGAAGGGTGAGCCCCAGGACGAGGAGCGTCATCGCGAACGCGAAGACACCGTCGCTGAGCGCGAGGATCCGGCTCAGGTCCCGGCCCTGGAATGCCCACGGGGGACCCACCCGGTCCGGCAACTCCGGACGCTCGTCGCCCTCCATCGCTGGCGTCGCTCAGGAACCAAGTCCGCCATCTAACTTCCGGCGCAATGCGTCGCTCGTTCGGTGGGAGGGCGTGTCCGGAGCCCCGTGCGGCTCCCAGCCGAGGCGGCCGGCAGAGCCCCCGTCGGAGCGGTAGGCTCGCCGGACCCGGAGCCGGGCCCCAGCGTCCCTCCGCGTACCGGGGAACGCGACGGGACTCCCTCCCCGTCACCGGGCTTGATATCTCGGGACGGGATTCCCGCCCCCGGCGATCGCCATGACCCGAACCTTCCGAAACCGAGTCGGCCGGACCCGAACGCATGCGGCGCTCCGCGTATCGGCGCTGCTCGCGTGTGCCGTCGCGCTCGTGGAGTTGCTCAGCTTCGTGCCCGTCGGCCCGCTCGCCGGCGCGGTCCGGGATTCCACGCCGGCCGCCCTCCCCGGAACCTCGGCCGGGAGCCCCCTGATGGCGGCGGCGGAGTCGTCGCTCCAATCCGGGGCCGGTCCGGCCCACGGCACCCCTTGGGACTGCTCCTCCCCTCTCTCGGCGGACGCAGGGGTCCAATGCGGCGTCGGAACAACGTCCACCCCCGCCATGACGATGGGGCCGGCCACCCCGACCTGGTCCTTGGCGGCCCCTCCGGTACTTCCGGCCCGCACCAGCGGGGCGATGGTCCTCGACGTTCGGGATGGCTATGTGCTCCTCTTCAGCGGGTACTCCCCGACGGGCCACCTGAAAGACACCTGGAAGTTCACCGGGGGTCGGTGGACGGAGCTTTCGCCGGCGACCTCGCCGACCGTCCGGAACGGAGCGGCCATCGCGTTCGATGCTGCCGACAACTACGTGGTGCTGTTCGGGGGAGCCGGCGGGACGGTCGGGCTCTACGACACGTGGACGTGGGCCGCGGGAGTATGGACGAAGCTCGCCCCGGCCAACCATCCCACGGCCCGGTTCGGGGCGACGATGGCGTACGATGCGAAGGACGGGTACGTCGTCCTCTTCGGGGGGGTCAGCTTCACGTTGGGCGCCCAGTCCGATACGTGGAAGTTCCTCGCGGGAGCGTGGACCAAGCTCACGCCAGCGGTCCACCCGTCGGCCCGGTTCTATGCCGCGATGGCGTACGACGCCGCCGCTTCCGACGTCGTGCTGTTCGGCGGCGTGAACTCCTCGATCCTCGGGGACACGTGGAACTTCTCGGGGGGTCGCTGGACGAACTTGACGGCCAGCATCGGCTCCGCACCGGCACCGCGATACGAGGCCTCCCTCGCCTACAGTGCCAAAGACGGGGAGCTGGTCCTGTTCGGCGGCGAGACCGCCACCAGGGTCCTCTCCGACACCTGGACGTTCTCCGGAACGAACTGGACGAAGATCAGCACCTACGTCCACCCATCCTCGCGCGCGGCGGCGATGGTGGCCGACGGGCCCGCGTCGGGGACCGTGATCGTCTTTGGCGGAGTGAGCGGCACGAGCGTCTCGCTTAACGACACGTGGACGTTCCACGGGCTCGTCTGGACCCACTCGCTGCCTCCGCAGCCGGCCCCGCGGGCGGCCGCGATGATGACCTACGACGAGGCCGACGGGTACGTCTTGCTGTTTGGGGGACAGCCGCCCGGCAGCACTCCGTTCGTCGTGACCTCGGATACGTGGAAGTACATTCACGGGACCTGGACCGAGCTCCACCCGGGCGTATCTCCTCCACCGCGCGAAGCGGCCATGATGACGTACGACCAGGCGGACGGGTACGTCGTCCTCTTCGGCGGGGTCAACGCGAACGGGAGCAGCGTGTTCAACGACACGTGGTCGTTCGTCGGAGGGGTGTGGACCAAGATCCTGACCGCGAACCCGCCCCTCGGACGGACGTACGCGTCCATGACGTACGATGCGGCCGATGGGTACGTCCTCCTGTTCGGAGGCGTCGACCTCACGTCTTACCTCAACGATACCTGGGCGTACTCCGGAGGCACCTGGTGGGAGCCGGTGACCTCGGCCACGGCGCCGGAGGAGCGGGACGGCGCCTCGATGGCGTACGATTCCGAGGACGGATATGTCGTGCTGTACGGTGGCTCGGAGGCTCCGTACGCCATGCCCACGCTCACCACCTGGACCTACTCCGCGGGGGTCTGGACGAACATTACCTCCACCGCGTCGAACTCGCCGGGGTTCCCGATCTTCGGGGCGATGATTGATGACACGTACGACGGCTACCTCCTCTTCGTCGGCGGTTGCGCCAACACTTTCGGGTGCGGCGTTGGATACGTGGCCAACACCACGTGGAGCTTCGTCGGCGGGACGTGGACGCAGCTCTCCCCGACCACCTCTCCCGGGCCGATCGACTTCCAGGCGATGGCGTTCGACCCTCCCGACAACTCCGTCGTCCTATTCGGCGGCGAGAACGGCCAGGTGTTCCTGGGCGCGACCTGGACGTACTGAGGGACCCCGGGCGGGCCCGGATGGCCTCGGGCCGACCCGGGCCCCCGGTCCCTCCGACGGCGACGGCGGATGCCTAGACGATCGGCGTCAGCTTCGCGTGCGGCGCGCCCTTCTCCGGGTCCGGAGAGATCGCATAGATGGTGGTCCGCGGCCGGATCCCGTAGATGCACGGGGCGTTGTCGATGTTGATGATCCGGAAGTACGTGTCCATCATGTTCAGGATCTCGCTCGACACGAGGAGCCCCGGCTTCAGGAGACCGATCCCGAGGTTGCCGACGAGCTTCGTCCGTCGGACTCCGTGGAAGTACATCCGGATCGCCACCTGGTCGCCCATCAGGCTCTCCAGGGTGTCGAACGCGGTGTACTCGAGGAACGGCTTCTGCTCCGGACCGCGGGCCGCCTTCTCGGCGGTGACCATCGCCCGCATCGCCTCGTCCCGACCGTACCGTGCCATCGGCACGATGTAGCTCTCCTCGGTCTCGTTCGCCGTGTAGTCGGCGATCCGCACCCGGGTGTCGAAGACGTTCGGGGCGGTGTGCCGGACCAGCGTCTCCCGCAGCTTCTCGTGGGACTCGCCCGCCGCGAGGACCGCGATGATCCCGCGCGACTGGGTGAGGAAGTTGAGGAACGTCGGCGTGAACAGCATGTAGTAGTCGTCGATGCCGACGTTCACGTCGACCTCGAAGGCGTTGAAGCTGCCCCGCTTGAACCCGCCCCCGAGGAGCGCGTCGAAGTCGGCGATTCCCGTCGAGTAGTGCTTGTCCGCGTCGGCGACCGGATGCCAGACCGGCGTGGTCTGAGGGCCGGCGGAGGTCCCCGTGAACCCGAGCGCCTCGAACCGTCCGTTCGCGAGCGTGACCGCGTAGCGGGGACGCCCGATGTTCGTGGCGCGGAGCTTCTCGAGCCGCATGTGCCGGACGCGCCGCTCGTCGAGCTCCTCGCGTTGGATCGAGATCAGGCCGTCGACGAGGTACTCGATGCCGCCCGCCTCGGGCTTTTCGAGGATCATGACGACGTTCGTGTTGGAGCTCTCGACGAGGTCCTTCTGGAGCGCCATCACGAACTCTTCCATCTCGAGTCCGTACTTGTGGGTCACACCCTCGAGGGAGTCGATGACGAGGAGCGACTTCTCCGGGAGCGCCTGCTCGACCCGGTTGTAGACGTTCTCGACCTCGGGCATCGGGTTCCGCTTCATCAGCGCGGTGAGGTGGGTCCGGTCGACGCGGGTCGGGGCGCCCCGCTCTTCGTCGAACGTCCGCATCATCTCGCGGGCGGCGCGGATCTTCTTCTGCTCGGATTCCGGGAGGTCGGCGGCGCCGGCCTTCGGCTGCGCGCTGATCGCATCGAGGAACAGCTTCCCGGCGTCGAGGATGCGGGCCCGCATCTCGGTCGCCTTGAGCCACGGGAACTGCCGGTAGAGCGCCTCGTCCCCGACCCGGGTGGACAGGTAGTACGACTGCTGGGGCTTCCCGACGCGCTCGAGGAGCTCGAGGCCGAACGTCGTCTTTCCGGTCCCCGCCCCGCCCTTGACGATCAGGGAGCGGCCGCCGCGGCCGGAGAGGAACGCGAGGACCTCGGGCGGGACGCCGCCCGTCCGCTTCGGGTCCTCGGCCATTAGCGCGCCCCGGACATCGCGGAAGGTGACCGCTTACGCTCGCTCATTCGTTCCGACCGAGACGAAATGGTTTGGTCCGGCAGTTAAACCTTTCCCGAGAAATGTCGCGCTCCCGCCGTCGGCTCATTCCGTCGGGGGAGGCGGCGGCGGGGGAGGCGGAGGAGGGGGTGGCGGAGGCGCCGGCAGCGCGGCCGAACGGGCGGCCTCGAGGGCGGCCCGGAGCGGTTCGCCCGGCTCGCCGACCGCGGTCGCCGAGGCCGGATTTCCGCCGCCGCGGCCTTGGAACGACCCCTTGGCCGCCTCGAGGACGGCGATCGCGGAGACCTCCGGGCTCGAGGACCCGACAAAGAGCGTCCCTTTCCCCTCCGACTCCGCGGCGAGGACCGCCACGTGGTCGGGGTCCTTCGTGAGAAGCCGGGAGAGTTCCATGAGTTCCGACCGGGGGAGGTCCACGACCGCGGCGACGACTTTCCGCGACCCGACGACGGTCGCGGTCGTTTCGTCCGTCAGGAGGTGTTCGGCGCGAAGCGCCATCGCCTCCTTCTCCTGCTCCTGGCTCCGGCGCCGCCACGCGTCGACCTCGAGCTGGAGCCGTTCGATCCCCTGGGAGACCTGGTCCGGTGCGACGTTGAGGGCGTGGGCGGCCTTCGCGAGCGCCTCGGCCCGGTGCTCGGCGATGTCGAGGGCCCGCTCGCCGGCGGCGTAGGTGAGCCGGACCACCCCGTCCTGGATCCGTTCGGTCGCCAGGATCGTAAGGTAGCCGACCTCGCTCGTGTGGGTGCAGTGGGTCCCGCCGCACGCCTCGACGTCGAAGTCGGGGATCTCGATGACGCGGAGTTCGCGCCCCGGCACCGCCCCTCCCTGGTAGAGCGTGAACCCGAACCGCTTCTCCGCCTCGTTCCGAGACTCGAAATAGCTCTTGACCGGACGGTCCTCGCGGACGACCTGGTTCGCCAGCCGCTCGACCTCGCGAATCTCCTCGGGCGTCAGCGAACGGAAGTGGGTGATGTCGATGCGCGCCGACTCCGTCCCCTTGTACGCCCCCGCCTGCCAGACATGGGGGCCGAGGACGTGGCGGAGGGCGCCGTTGAGGAGGTGGGTCGCCGTGTGGTGCTGCATCAGCTGGACGCGTCGGTGGCGGTTCACCTCGCCGTGCACGCGGTCGCCGATGGCGAGGGTGGTCGGTCCGTCGAGCTTGTGGACCACCCACGGCCCGCGTCGAATCACCTCGACTACGGCCGCCTCCCCGAGGTGGCCGGTGTCGGTGATCTGGCCGCCGCCGGTCGGATAGAAGTAGGTCCGGTCGAGGACGACGGTCGAGCCGGCCGCGAAGACGACGTGGCCCTCGAACGAGAGCGTGTACGGGTCGAGGTAGTACCGAACGTCGGTCGGCGGGGTCTCGGCCGGGATCTCCGGCCCGGACGAGGGCGCGTCGACGTAGTCGGACCGGGCGACGCCCGACTCGTGGCGCTTCGCGACCCGGGCATAGAAGTCCTCCGGGATCGCCGGAGGCGCCTTCAGCGACTCCACGGCGATCTCCGGCGGGAGGCCCAACGAGTCGTACCAGGCGACGAGGTCGTCGGCCGTGATGGTGCCCCCCGACGAGACCGTCCGCTCCTCCTGGCGGCCGACCTGCTCGCGGGCCCGCCCGATCGACTCGCGGTACCGCTCGACCTCCGCCTCGACGACGAGGCGGACATCGTCCCGGTTCTTTCCGACCTCCGGGAAGTCGGTCGAGAGCTCGTGGCCGGCGCTGTCGAGGATCGCCGTGATGGCGGGCGCCTCGGGGACCCGGTCGAGGATGCGGAGCATCCGGCGGATTAGGAGACGCCCGAAGTACCCCTCCTTCGAGTTTGACGGGACGACCCCATCGGTAAGGAGGAAGTTCAACGCTCGGGCGTGGTCGAGGAGGATCGCGGTCTCCTCCGGGGGGAACGTCTGCCGGAGCTCCTGGTACGGCTCTCCGAACACCGACTCGTAGGCGTTCTTCGTCCCCTGGGACATCCAGACGAACCGCTCGAGCCCGTAGCCGGTGTCGACGACCGTGAGCGGCATCGGCTTGACGGTCCCGGCGTCCCGGATGTACTCCATGAAGACGAGCGTCGCGAGCTCCATCCCGAGGAGGCCGACCGAGAGAGAGGGACCGAGGTTCCCGCCCCCCTCCCACTCCTCCTCCTTGTACGTGATCCCTCGGGGGTTGGCGCCGAGCTCGACGGTCAGGAGCTCGTGGCAGAGCTCCGACGGTCCGGTCCTTGAAGTAGACCTCGTGGTCGGGCCGGTTGAAGGCGTGATGGGCCATCATCTCGAACTCGGTGAAATGGCGGCCGGACCGGCCCACCTCGTCGAGGTCGATGAACCGCAGGCACGGCTGGGAGATCGTCAGCGGGTTGGCGGGGGGCGGGATCGTCCCGCTCGTCACCCACGGCTGGAAATCGTAGATGCTCGCCTGGGTGAAGAACACGTCGTTCCGCCACCGGGCGACCGTCGGGTACCGGCGGATCCGCGTGTGGCCCCGCCGCTCGAAGAACCCGAGGTACGTCTCGCGCATCTCTCGGAGCGAGTGCGGTTTCGCGAACCCGGGGGCCCCGAGAAAGGCATACGGGGAGCAAGGAGCCTCCTGGCACCGGGTCGCGTCGCCGAGCGTCCAGAACGCGGCTCCGCAGGCCTCGCAGGCGCGCCGATGGAACCCTTCCTTGTGAAAGAACGCGAGGTCGTACTCCGCCGGGTCCATCCGGTCGGACCGAGTCGTGTCGGGGGAAAACCCTTCCCGTCGAGGGAGCAGGGGGCCCGGTTCGGAACGGGTGGGCGGGTCCGGTTGAAGTACGAGGCAGGGCTCGCGGGGGGCGGTGCCCATCGATGAAGATCCGATTCCAGGGAACTCCGAACGCCGACGACGCCGCGGACGCCTTCCTCCTCGCGTTTCTGGCGACCCGCAAGGGTTCCCCGGTCACGGCGACCCAGGCGTGGAAGAGTCTCCACAGCCGCGGGTTCGTACCGGTCGGAGACGGGCCGTCTCCGGAATCGAACCCCGACGAGGGGGCGGCGATCGCCGAGATCAGCACGCGCCTCCAGGCGTGGGTCGAGAAGGGCGATATCGGCGGCGACGGGGAACCGGAGGCCCTGACGAAGGAGCGCCATTTCTGGGTGCTCGGCAACGCCCTCGGGAAGGTCTGAACGGGCCGGGTCCGCCCCGCCCCCCGCGGAGACGGCGATCGTGAAGCTCGCCGGGATGCCGCTCACGCTGCTCGGCTTTCCGGCGGAATCGATCACGAATCGCCAGTTCGCCAGTTCCGACCTCGCCTCGATCGACCGGGTCTTCCTCCCGGAGGCGTTGGGCGCTCTCCTGGACGAGCCACCGGTCGAGACGCGGCAGTTCATCGAGGACGACAACCGTTCCGCCATCGTTCCGGACCCGATCGCGACCGTCGACGGACGGGAGTTCTATCTCTCGGTGAAGGGGGTCGGCTCGACCGTCGACCCGTACTCGTGGCGGGCGCTCGACCGGGCGTATGCGGCCGAGCTCGCCGACGACCGCGACGTCCGGGAGCGGTTGCAGCGGTCTCGGCCGGAGGCGACGGACCGGATCGTCTCCGGTGAGCTCTGGCTTCGCGGCTCGCCGTACGGGGGCCAGGGGATCGAGCACGCGAAGACGGCGCTCCGGGTCTCGGAGGAGGCCCGCCTGACCGACCTCGGGGGGTTTCGGATCGCACCCGTCGTCAAGGTCTGTTACCTCCCCCAAACCCTCGAGGACCGGCTCCGCCACATCCACTGGTACCGGAAGTATCCGGGTCGAATGGTCCAGGAGCTCCGCCTCGTCCCGTCGAACGTCCGGGTCTACTTCCACGGGAAGAACACGATCGGAACGAACGTCCGCCACGTGTTCGACCTGTTCCAGGTCGACTCGAACGCCCGGGCGCTCGCGTTCGAGACGAACTTCGTGCGGAGCGCGGTGGCCATGCTGACGCTGTTCGCCCGGACGATGGCGTACGACCCGGCCCGGGACCGGTACCGGGGCCTCGACTACTACGACGTGTGGCTCGACAAGGACGCGGTCCTCGCCCCGGACGGGACCGCGTTCTTCGTCGACCTGGAGGGGATCGAGGAGGTGTTCGTCGAGCGGTCGGAGGTCCGCGAGCGCCTCGAGGACCAGGTCTACCGGACCCTGTACGAGCTCATGTTCGCCTACGAGCAGATCGAAGGGGAGCGGACGCGCCGATTCGGCGAAGGGGGGTCCCGGAAGCGCCACTTCGCCGCGATCCTCCGGGCGGCGCTCGCCGACGACCGGTTCGTCCGACTCGTTGACGACGGTCCGAACCTCGAGCTCGGGATCGAGAACAAGTGCGGGGAGAAGTCCTTCTATACGCGGTTCCGGGTGCTGGACGGCTCCGATGGCGAACTGTAACGACGTTTACGCCTTCCTCGTCGGGATCACGAACCGGAACGTCACGACGACCCTCTCGGCCCCGGACGTCACGCTGCTCACGCAGCTCGGCCTCGTTCAGACGGTCACGGCCGACCAGTACGCGGACCTGGCGAAGCAGGTCCAAGCGCTCCAGCAGCCCCAGGCCGACATCCGGCAGGAGACCGCCCAGCGTTGGAAGCTCGCCGACCAGGTCGACGCCGATGACCAGGAGACCCGGTCCGTCCTCTTCCTCTTCGAGGGGAAGAACAAGCGCGCGGCCGCCCTCGAGAAGGCCGCCCAGGACAAGGCGGCGCTCCAGGCGACCGACGCCGACCTCGCCGCGAAGCAGCAGGTCGTGAACAACCTCATCGCGAAGAAATCGGCCCTCGACACGATGACCCCCTACTCCGGAGGCTACATCCTCCTCTCCGCGCTTGGAATGTCGCAGCTCCGGGAGCTCGGGGTCCGGCTTTACCGGGTCTCCGACATGGACTTCTCCGCCTACTGGACGCAGTCCCAGCAGGTCGACCACGACCTCGCCGTCCTCGCCGACCGGAGCGGACAGTTCGTCGCCGGCCTCGCCGGTCCCCTCAGCTCCGTCGAGCGCTCGAACCTCTGGTCGATCGCGATCGGCCTCGCCGGCCAACCGCAGGGCCCGAGGTCGGTGTGCCACGGTTCCTCGAGGCGTACCAGCGACTCGGAAAACTCTCGAGCAACGAGGAGAACCGCCTTCTCTCGGCCGAGATCGTCACGTCGCTCCCGCGCGAGGTCGCCGACAGCGTCGCGTCGCTCGGGGACGTCGACAAGGACGTCCGGAAGCTGGGTGTCCCCAAGGAGGCGTCCGTCGGGGTCGCCGCGACCCTCCTCTACGGGCAGCGGGCCGACGCGACGTTCGCGACGGCGAGCCTCGCGAGCTTCCTGAAGGTCACGAAGTCGTACGAGGCGGCGGCGATCCTGGGGATCGTCAACCAGCCGTTCGACGCGCTCTCGCAGAAGTTCATCTCGCTCCGCCAGACGTTCGCGTCGTGGGGGTTTGCCGAGTCCGACGACGTCGAGCTCGCCTCGGCGTACCTCGCGGTCTCCGAGCTCCCCATCGAGGGGATCAACACGAAGCTCGCCATCATCTCGAAGGGAATGGCCACGTACCTCCAGTTCCCGCTCGTCGCCTCCGCCGTCCTCGCCTCGATCCCGGTCCTCGAGGCGAACGAGACGCTCCACCTCCTCGAGCAGGCGTACGACGTCATCGGACGTCGCGCGATGCCCCTCTCCCAGCCGGAGCTCATCACCCTCGCCGTCCGGATGATCCACGGGATCCGGAACGAGACGCTCGCGAAGCTCGACACGACCGCGACCGTCCGCCCGGCGCCGTCGATGGGCTACCGCGGGCCGTACGGGTTCTACGGGGTCCCGATGTTCGTCTTCTACGGGGCGTACTTCGCGACGTTCAGCGCGTACGGCGGGTTCCATCCCGGCCACGCTCACTTGGGGCCGGGCGGGTTTGGGGGAGTCGGAGGGATGAGCGGATGATCGGGAAGGTCGCGCTCCTCGGGCTCGCCGTCGTCCTCCTCACCCTCTCGACCGCAGGGGCGAGCGCGCCCGGGGCCTCGTACGTCCCGAAGGTCGGGGACAGTTTCCACTACTTCGAGAACGTCGAGCTCAACAACGGCAGCGGCAACTACACGGGGTACACCGAGAGCACGTTCTACAACGGGTCGATCAGCGTCGGCACGGTGCTGTCGAACGGCACGGACAACGCGACCTACGCGACCAGCTTCTCCTACAGCAACAGCCAGGGGCAAAGTTCGTCCGGGAGCGCCGGCGCCGGATGGTTCTGGTTCTCCCCCTCCACGTACGACTACGTCTTCGGAACCGACAACCAGACCGGGCTCAACGGGAGCGGAGTCTGGTTCCTCGAGAACACCGCGCTCCCTCGCGGCGCGACGTTCTCCTCCGAGGACAACGCGCTGAGCGTCGTGTCCACGAACACGAGCTATCCGCTGTGGACGCAGGGCGGGAAGTACGTCGAGACGATCCTCGCCGAGGGGAACGGGACGTTCCAGCGGAACGACGCGTACGGGGTCTTCACGGCCACGTACACCTGGAAGGAGTACTACGACCCCACGACCGGGTTCATCGTCGGCTACCTCTACACGGAGTCGGATTCCGACGGCTCCGGCGACGGGTTCACGATCACCGACGCGCTCGGAGTGACCTCGACGAGCTACGCCCTGACCTCCGACACCGCTCCTCCCGCCTCCGGCTCGTCGAGCTCGGCGAGCCCGGTCGACTCGGCGGTGGTCCTCGGGGTCGTCGTGGTCGTCGTGATCCTCATCGTCCTGGTCGTCTACCTCGTCGTCCGCTCGCGGCGCAGCACCGGCCTCCAGCAGCACTCCCGGGCCGGGGCCGTGAACTACGCTCCGCCGCCGTACGGGATGGCGCCACCTCCGCTGAACCTCAACTCCGCGGGCCAGCCTCCGGTCCAGCAGATCATCGTCCGCGAGACCGTGAAGGTCCCCTGCCGCTACTGCGGGACGCTGATGGACTCGACCGCCACCGTCTGTCCCAAGTGCGGGGCGCCTCGGACGTAGCGCGGCATCGTCAGCCCTTCACGGAACGGTAGATCTCGCCGACCCGGCGCATCCCCCCGCCCTCCGAGATGGCCCGGGACCCTCCGTTGTGGTCCGAGATCTCCGTCACGACCTCGGTCGCGCCCGCGTGCCCGGCCCACGCGACGCGCGCGTGCCACAGGTCGGTGCCGACGTGCGTGCGGCGGTAGCGGGGGCGCACCGACAGCGAGTGGAGCCGGGCGTGAACGTTCGCGACCGAGACCCAACCGGTCCCTGCGAGCTCGTCCGTCCCCTCCACGACGAAGCAGGTCTCCCTCTCCCGAGTCAGGGAAGCGAACCACCGGTCGTCCACGACTCCGTGGACACTCCGCATGAGCGCATGGACGCCGTCCCGGTCGGATTCCTCCGCCGCCCGGACGCGATGCGAGTATCGGTGGGGCTCGGCCGAGCCGCCGATCGCCGCCCGGTAGATCCCGAACACCTCGCTCGCCCGTCCGAACGGAAAGTCCGAGAAGATCGAGGCGCCCGGGTGGAACGTGGAGAACGCGTCGACGACGGACGGCGAGCGGCTGAAGATCGACCCGAACCTCTCGGATTCCAGGTAGAGGAACAGCCCGTCGACCTCGGCGGCGGTGCGGGAGACCCAGACCTCCCCGCCGACCCGGAGCGTATCGAGCGAGAACGGGACCAGGAACGGGTCGAAGTAGTCCGAGAGATGACCGAGCGATAGCGCCGCCACGGCCGGTTCGTCCGGCACCCGCTCGAGGGCGGGGACCGGAGGGGTGGGCGACGTCATCGACGATCCGGCCGGAGCGACCCCGGACCGATGAAGGCTCGCCCCGCCGACCCGCCGGTCGAGGTGCCCCGGCCCGACCGAGTACGTTCGAGCCTTCACTTGGCCCGGGGCCACATCGGCCTATACATATGGGTCCCGGGGTTTCGGGCGCTCGATGACGACCGAACTCGTTTCTCCCGAAGACCGCGCGCGCGTGGCACGATCCGTCCTCCAGAAGAACCTGCAGGTCCGGCCGGGCGAGCGGGTGATCATCGAGGCGTGGACGCACACGCTCCCGTGGGCGGTCTCGTTCGCCCGCGAGGCGCGACGACTCGGCGCGAGCCCGCTCGTCCCGTACCGAGGACGAGGCATCGGTACTGGGACTCGGTGGACGCGAAGGAGGACAAGGTCCTCGGGAGGGCGGCCGCGCACGAGTGGGCCGCGCTGGGGAAGACCGACGTCTACCTCCACATGTGGGGCCCGGGGGACCGGGTCCGGCTCCGCGGACTTCCCGGCCCCCGTCGCGAGAAGCTGTTCGCGTTCAACGACGGCTGGTACGAGGCCGCCAGGAAGGCCGGCGTGCGGGGCGCGCGGCTCGAGCTCGGCCGGCCCTACCCGACCCTGGCGAAGGCGTACAACGTCGACGAGCAGGGGTGGGTCGACCAGCTCGTCAAGTCGACCCTGGAGGACCCGCGCGCCATCGCCCGGCGCGGGGCACCGATCGCCAAGGCGCTCGGGAAGGGGAAGCAGATCCGGATCCGGGACGACCGGGGCACCGACCTCACGCTCGGTCTCATCCACAAGCCCGTCAAGGCGGACTACGGCCTCTCGACCCCGGAGGAGCGGAAAAAGGCGTTCGGCTCGCTGTTCTTCCTCCCCGGGGGAAGCCTCCGCGCCCCGCTCGACATGACCGTGGCCGACGGGACGATCGTCGGCAACCGGACGAACTACTACGAGGACGGCATCGCCACGGGCGGGACGTTCCACTTCGAGAAGGGGAAGCTCACGGAGGCGACGTTCGAGCACGGCGGCGAGCGGTTCGACGCCGACTTCCAGAAGGGAGGGAAGGGCCGCGACCGCCCCGGCCAGCTCGGGATTGGGCTGAACCCCTCGCTCCACGACGCCCCCCAGATGGAGGACCGCGAGCTGGGCGCCGTGATGGTGTCGGTCGGGAACAGCAGCTTCTACGGCGGGAAGAACGCCTCGCCGTTCTTCGGCTGGGTCATCAGCGCCGGCGCCTCGCTCGAGGTCGACGGCGAGCCGCTCCCGGTCGCTTGAACGGGTCACCGACGGGCGCGCGTCGGCGCGCCGCTCGGCCGGCGTGCCGTTCGGTCCGACCGGTGAGCTCGGGAGGTCGCGTCCGCCGGGCGGGGCGGCGGGCGCCCGCTCGCCAGCGCGCGCCCCGTCGCGCACAGGTCGACCACCGGGCACTCCCCGCACTTCGGGTGGATCGGCCGGGCAGAGGTTCTGTCCGTGCTGGACCAGGAGCGGGTTGACGGGGATCCAGTACCGCTCGGGGACGGAGGACCGGAGGGCGGCCTCCGTCTCCTCGGGGGTCTTCGTCCGGACCACGCCGAGCCGGTTCGAGATCCGGTGGACGTGGGTGTCGACCGGCATCCCCGGGATCCCGTACCCGAACACGAGCACGCAGTTCGCGGTCTTGGGGCCGACGCCTGGGAGAGACGTCAGCTCCTCGAGGGTCTGGGGGACGACGCCCCCGAACCGCTCGAGGATCTCCCGCGAAGACGCCCGGATCGCCCGCGCCTTGGTGTGGTAGAAATTGATCTCGCGAATCCGGGACTCGATCCGCCGAACCGTCGCCTGCGCAAGGCTCGCCGCATCCGGGAAGCTTGCGAAGAGTCGCGCCGACGCGGTGTCGGTGCTCTCGTCCCGCGACCGTTGGGAGAGGATCGTGCCGATCAATACCTGGAACGGGTCCTCGGCATGGTCGCGGAGGTACGGGACCCGCCAGTCGCCGGCGTGATAGAACGTGCTGAGCCGGTCGAGGAACGCCTCCCAGTCGAACGGCGGGTCCCGCGTCACCGGTGCACTACCTCCGGCGATCCGACCCCGGGGTCGGAGAGGTCCGGTTCGTCCGCCGGGCGACCCTCGACCTCGGCGATCAGTTCGCCGACGAGGTAGTCGCTGCCCGTGACGAGGACGAACCCCTCGGGGTCGGCCGCGGCCCGGGCGAGCTTCCACGCGGTCGCCACGTCCGGCGCGACGACCACGCGCGGGAACCGGCCGACCGCGCTCCGATGCATCGCCTCGGCGCCGAGCGCCCGGGCCGAGCGGTACCGGCACCACGATCACGGTCGCCGCGAGCGGGGAGAGCGACTCGAGGATCTCGTCGACCCGCTTCTCCGCGAGGCAACCGAAGACGACCGCGTTCCCCGAGGGGTCGGCGAGCGGGTTGATCTCGGCGAGCGACAGGGCGAGCGCCCGGGCGCTCTCGGGCGTATGGGCCACGTCGAGCCACCCCTCCGGCCGGCTGCCGAACCGTTCGAGCCGCCCGCGCCATCGGACGGCGGAGAGTCCGGCCTGGACCTGCTTCGGGGAGAGGGGCCGGTCGAGCGCTTCCTGGAACCGCTCCGCCGCCGCGACCGCGAGGGCGGCGTTCGTCGCCTGCACGCTGCCATGCAAGGGGAGCCTCAGCTTCGGGTAGTGCCGGTGCGGGGTCGTGACCGCGAACTCCTGCCCGTGCTCGTCGAGCGCCCGGGGGCCGACCGCGATCTGCGGGCCCGATCGCCAGACCGGGATTCCCCGCTGGTCGGCGAGCCGCTCGATCTCCCGGAGCGGCTCGTCCTTCGTCTCCCCAACGATCGCGGCCATTCCCGGGTGGAGGATCCCCGCCTTCTCCGCGGCGATGGCGGTGAGGGTCGGGCCAAGGATCTCGGTGTGCTCGAGCTCGACCGTCGTCACGACGCCGACCGGCGCATCGAGGACGTTCGTTGAATCGAGACGGCCCCCGAGTCCGACCTCGATGACCGCGGCATCGACGCGCTCCGCCCGGAACCATCCGAACGCGAGGGCGGTCGTCACCTCGAAGAACGTCGGCTCCCGGTCGATCGTCCCCCGCGTGAGGAGGTCCGCGGCGACCTCCTCGATCCGCGCGAGGCCGACGGCGACCGTCTCGGGAGGGATCAGGGCGCTATCGATCGCGATCCGCTCCCGGTAGCTGACGAGGTGGGGCGAAGTGAACCTCCCTACCTTCGCGCCGGTCGCGGAGAGGATGCTGGCCGCGATCGCGGTGACCGACCCCTTCCCCTTGCTGCCGGTGACGTGGATCGAGCGGAACGCCTTCTGCGGGTTGCCGATCCCGTCGAGGAGGCCGCGGATCGTCTCGAGGCCCGGTCGCATCCCGAACCGGCGGCGTTCGGCGAGCCGCGCGACGGCGCGGGCGTAGCCGGGGTCCGCGGGGGCGGCCCCCGCCTTCGCGGCGCGACGTGGCATCGACGGTCGTCCCGGCCGCCCTAGAAGGTCGACCGCTCTCGGTACGCGCCGAAGACGTCCTGGAACGCGTGGACGATCTCCCCGAGCGTCGCCTCGGCCCTCAGGGCGGCGAGGACGGCGGGCATCGTGTTCGCCGATTCGTCCCGGGCCGCCGCGCGGACCGCGTCGAGCGCCCTCGCGTGCTTCGTCTTGGACCGCTTCGCACGGAGTGCCCGCAGCCGCTTCGACTGGGCTGTCCGGGCCTCCTCGGAGATCCGAAGTCGGGGGACCTTGACGGGGGCGTCGGTCGTGTAGGCGTTGACACCGACGACCTTCTGCTCTCCGGATTCGACCGCCCGCTGGTATCGGAACGACGCCTCCTGGATCTCGCGCTGGAAGAAGCCGCGCTCGATTCCGGCGACGACGCCGCCCATCGCGTCGATCCGGTCGAAGTAGCGTCGCGCCTCCTCGGCCATCGTGTCGGTGAGCCATTCGAGGTAGTACGAGCCGCCGAACGGGTCGACCGCGTCGGCGACCCCGCTCTCGTGGGCGAGGATCTGCTGGGTGCGGAGCGCGATCCGGACCGCGTCCTCGGTGGGCAGCTGGAGCGCCTCGTCGTAGGAGTTCGTGTGCAGCGACTGCGTCCCCCCGAGGACGCCGGCGAGCGCCTGCAGGGTCGTGCGGACGATGTTGAGCTCGGGTTGCTGCGCCGTGCACGAGCAGCCGGCCGTCTGGGTGTGGAACCGCATCCAGAGCGACCGCTCCTTCTTCGCGCCGAACCGCTCGCGCATCGCCTCGGCCCAGAGGCGCCGCGCGGCCCGGAACTTCGCGATCTCCTCGAAGAAGTCGTTGTGGCTGTTGAAGAAGAACGAGAGGCGCGGCGCGAACTCGTCGACCGGGATCCCCCGCTTCTTCGACTCCTCGACGTACGTCATCCCGTCGGCGAGGGTGAACGCGAGCTCCTGGACCGCGGTCGAGCCCGCCTCTCGGATGTGGTAGCCGGAGATCGACACCGGGTTCCACCGCGGCATCTCCTTCGTCGCCATCTCGATCGTGTCGATGACGAGCCGGAGCGCCGGCTTCGGAGGGTAGAGGAACTCCTTCTGGGCGATGTACTCCTTCAGGATGTCGTTCTGCGTCGTCCCCCCGAGGCGGTCGCGGGAGACGCCCGCCCGCTCGGCGGAGAGGATGTACATCCCCCAGACGATGTTCGCGGGGCCGTTGATCGTCATGCTCGTCGTGACGTCGGCGAGCGGGATCTTGGCGAGGAGCCGATCCATGTCGTCCGGCGAGGAGACGTTCACGCCGCACTTGCCGACCTCCCCGAGCGCCTCCGGGTCGTCGGCGTCGATCCCGTAGAGCGTCGGGTCGTCGAACGCGATCGAGAGCCCCGACTCGCCGTGGGAGAGCAGGTAGTGGAACCGCCGGTTCGTGTCCTCGGGGGTCCCGAACCCCGAGAACATCCGCATCGACCAGACCCGCCCCCGGTACATCGACGGGTGGATCCCCCGGGTGTACGGGTACTGACCGGGGTACCCGATCCGCGCGAAGTCGTCGGAGGACGACGGCACGTAGAGGCGCTCGACCGGGATCCCGCCGAGCGTCTCGAACCGCTCCTTCCGCTCGGGGGACTTCGCGAGCGCCGGCTGGACGACCTCCGCCTCCCACCGTGCCTTGGCTTCGACCGCCCGACCCTCGGGCGGGGGAGGAACGCCTCCGACACGTTCGGGCCTCCGCCCGGCGGCTCGACTCGCAGCCATCGAACGCTCCACGGAGCGCCGCCCTAAAAGGGTCCCTGCCTCGTCGGGGACGGCGGGTCCGGGGGCGTCGAGCGCGCACCCCCCCCGCTAGATTCTCACGGGCGCCCGACCCTCGCGTCGGAACGACCGGTCGGTTGGGAATGCGGGAGACCGGGAGGCCGTCGAGGGGGTTGTCCGATCCCGCGTCGGAGCGGTTAAGGTGGCCGGCTCCGGTCAGGGTCCGTGACGGTCCGGGACGTCGCGGTCGTCGGGGCGGGGGTCGTGGGCCTCGCCACCGCGCGGGCGTATGCTCGGGCGGGGGCCGACGTCGTTCTCGTCGAGCGGCACCCGGGACCGGGGCGGGAGCAATCGACCCACAACAGCGGTGTGGTCCACTCGGGAGCGTTTGCCCGACCCGGCACGCTCCGGGCCCGGCTCTGCGTGGAAGGGAACCGTCTCCTCTCCGAGGAGGCGGCGGAGCTCGGCGTTCCGGTCGACCCGTGCGGGACCTTGGTGGTCGCCGGCCGGGAGTCGGACGTTCCGAGACTCGCGCAGTATCGCGCCTGGGCCGAGGGGAACGGCGTCCCGGGCGTCCGGGGCCTCTCCGCCGACGAGGCGCGCGCGGTCGAGCCCCGGCTGGGCCCGTGCGCGGGGGCGCTACTCGCGCCGACCGGCGGGCGCATCGAAGCCGCGGCCCTCGTGGCCGCGCTCGACGCAGACCTTACGCGGGTCGGGGGAGAACGCCGGTTCGACTTCGACGTCGTCGAGGCGTCCCCCGTGGACGGCGTGTGGACGCTCGCGGCATCGCATGGCGGGTTCGTCGAGGCCCGGAGGGTCGTGAACGCCGCCGGTGTCGCCTCCGGGCGGGTCGCCGCCGAGTTCGGGGCCCCCGGCCATCGAGTGTACCCGTGCCTGGGGGAGTACGCGCGCGTCGTCACCGACCGCCGTACGTGGGTGGAGACGATGATCTACGGATTCCCGCCGCCGGGATTCCCCGGGATCGGCGTCCACCTGACGCGGACGGTCGCGGGGGAGCTCCTCATCGGACCGACGGCCACCTACCAGGACTCCCCGGTCGCTCCGGCGCTCCCCGTCACGTCGCTCGCGGAGTTCGCCGATCTCGCTTCGGCGTACGTCCCCGGGATCACCGAGGACGACCTCGCGCCGGCCCCGCCGGGCGTGCGCGCCAAGACCGTCCCGCCGGGGGCGGGAGAAGCGTTCGGCGAATTCGAGATCTTCGAGGAGCCGCCCGGCTCCGGGGTGGTCCACCTGGTCGGGATCGAGTCGCCCGGGCTCACCGCGTCGCTGGCGATCGCGCGGTACGTCGTCGACCATTGGCCGGCACCTCGGTAGGGAACCGGAGCCCGACGAGGTCGGAGCGTCCGTGACGGACGACCGGGACTCCGAGCGAGCGGGCGAACCGGTCGAACGCCTGCCCTGTCCACGACGTGTTGTCCGCGAGGACGACGGCGCCGGGGGCGAGTCGCGGGGAAATGGTCTCGAGCTCGAACGTGAGGTGGGTCGGGGTGTGGAGACTATCGTGGAGGAACACGCCAATCGGCGCGGCGTCGTGGACCACGCCGGGAAGGAGCTCCTGGCTCGGACCGAGCCGCAGGTCCCACCGCCGCCGAAGCCGGGCCGGCACGGCCCAGCCGGTCGCGCGGCCCGGCGGGAGGCTCACCGGAGATTCGTGTCCGCCCAGCTTCGGCCCCCGCTGCCGGGTCGGGAGATCGATCGAGTAGAGGCGGCCCCGCCGGTTGTCGCGGAGCCCGAGGAGAAAGTGGGCCGAGGAGACCCCCGAGGACACGCCGGTCTCCACGATCGCCTGGGGGCGAAGGAGGCGGGTGATCGCATACAGGTCGAACGGAGACCGGATCTGGGCGTAGAACGCCCGGCCCCCCTCGCGATGGCGGCGGCGGATCTCCGCCACGTCCTCGATGTGGGCCTCGACGCCGCCAAGGGCCTTCCGAACGTCCTCGGGCGACGCACCGGTGAGCGCGGCGACCCACGCCACGTTCGGACGGGCCCTCGCATCCCCGAGCTGCGCGACGGCCCGGGCGGCGGGAACTATTCCGGAGGTTCGAGTCATCGGGCCGGGACGGTCGCGGCGACTAAAGGGGTTCCGGCTTCGCCGCGAGGTGGGCTCCGGCGATCGTCATCCGGGTCGCTCCCCCCCGACGTTCGACCCGCTCCCCCTCGAGGACGAGTCGCGCCCGGTAGAACGGCGCGTCGACGACGAGGGTCTCGTACTCGCCCCCTTCGCCGGCGACCTGGATCGGCCGCACCTGCGTGCTGACCCGCTCCAGCTCCTCGAGTGTGGCGAGGTCGAGTCGCTGGCCGACGAGCTCGGGGCCGAGCGGCTCGGCCGCGACCTGGACGATCCGGATGTCGAGTCCCGCGGCGACCTCCTCCCGCACGACCCGGCCCGCCGCCTTCCCCCAGAGCGGTACGTAGAGCGGACGACCGAGCTCGAACGTCAACCGCTCGAGGCGGCTCCACTGGTACGCCGAGGCGATCGCCCCGGCGACGACCGGGCCCCGCGAGCCCGCCAGCGCGTCGCGGAGCGCCGCCGTCTCGGCCTCCTCTCCGGAGCCATGCACCGGCACGATCCGGTGCCGCTTCCCCCACGCCTCCGCGATCCACCGGACGAGCCCGACGTTCGGGGTGTGGAACAGGAACGAGTCCGGGTCTTCCGGGGCGATCGTCAGGAGCTCGTCGACGTCGAGCCCCTGGCCATCGGCGAGGTACGCGGAGTAGACCGAGTCCTTCCCGCCCGAGACGAGCGCGGTCGTCATCGACGGCCGAGCCCGTCGAGCCCCGCGCGCCAACGCCCGTAGAGCTCGGCGAGGTGGAGGGTCGCGAGCGACTTCCCGCGCCAGAGGTACTCCCCCGCCCCCTCGGTCACCTCGCCGAGCGGTCGGACCGGCAGCCCGCGCATCGCGCGCTCGAACACGTCGGCCCCGTCGGCGGTGACCTCGACGACCCACCGGGAGGCGCCCTCGGCGGCGAGCGCCACGCCCGGGCCGGCGAGGCCGGTCGCGTCGAGCGAGGCCCGGAACCCGAGGCCCCCGCCGAACGCCATCTCCGGCAGCGTCACGGCGAGCCCGCCGTCGGAGATGTCGTGCGCGGCGCGGACCCATCCGCGGGCCATCGTGCCGAGGAGCCGCTCGCCCATCCGCCGGACGAGCGCGGGGTCGGTGGGGGGGATCGAAATCCCGGTCAGCTGTCGGCGACGGGCGTACAGGGAGCCGCCGAGCATCGGCGAGGAGCGGCCGACGAGGTAGAGTCGGTTCCCGACCGATTTCAGGTCGGAGGTGACCGCGTGCCGGAGGTCGTCGACGAGACCGGTCGCGAACAGCACCGGGGTGGGCGGGATCGCGATTCCCATCCCCTCGTTGTAGAAGCTTACGTTCCCGCTGGGGACCGCAAGGCCGAGCGCCCGGGCCGCCTTCGCGAGGCCTCCGACGGCCGCGACGAAGTCCCCCATGACGAGCGGGTCCTCCGGGTTGCCGAAGTTGAGACAGTCGGTGACGGCGTCCGGCCGGGCCCCGACGGCGTAGAGGTTCCGGGCGGCCTCCTCGACGGTCCACTCGGCGCCGCGAGCCGCATCCTCGCGACACGCCCACGGCTGGGAGGCGACGGTCGCCGCGATGGCCCGCCAACTCTCCGGACGGGGGCGGACGATCGCCGCGTCCCCGTGGCTCGGGGTTTCGACCCGCCCGTGCAAAGGACCGACCGAGGTCCGGCCCCCGACCGTGTGGTCGTACACCCGGACGATCGATTCGCGCGAGACCGATTCCGGCGCGAGAACGAGTTCCTCGGCGAGGGTCGCGATGTCGGCGTCCGGCACCTTCGGGGTCCGGCGCTTTCCGAGGCGTCGCGCTTTCCGGGGGCGCGTGAGGAGCGGCGGGTCGACGCGGAATGCGAGGCGGAGCCGTGCGGCGGGAGCGCCATTCCACCGGACCTCCTCGTACGGCCCGGCCGTCACGGTCCCGACGGCCGTGGCCGGCACGTCGTACCGCCGGAAGATCGCGAGCACGTCCTCGAGGTCCGTGGGCCGGACGTCGAGGATCATCCGCTCCTGCGACTCGGAGATCCAGACCTCCCACGGCGCGAGGCCGGTCTCGCGGAGCGGGACCTGTTCGAGGTCGATGGTCATCCCGAACCCACCCGCGTACGCGAGCTCCCCCGCCGCGGTCGCGAGGCCGCCGCCCCCGAGGTCCTTCACCCCGCGCACGAGCTCGCGGTCGAACGCCTCGAGGCAGGCGTGGATGAGCGGTTCCTTCACGATCGGGTTGCCGAGCTGGACCGCCCCGCGCGATTCGTCCTCGCTCCGGGCCGTCAGTCCCTGGCTCGCGAACGCGACCCCGCCGATCCCGTCCCGCCCGGTCAGCCCGCCGACGAGGACGAGGCGGTCGCCCCCGCGGTTGGCCCGGTTCGGTTGCAACCGCTCGCGCGGCAGGAACCCGAGGCACGCGACGTTCACGAGCGGGTTGGCGGCGTACGACGGGTCGAACGCGATGCTTCCTGTTACCGTCGGAACGCCGACCCGGTTCCCATAGTCGCGGATCCCCGCGACCACCCCGGAGAGGAGCCAGCGCGCCGGCCGGACGCCCCGGGGGAGCTTGCCGCCGGTTCCGTCAACGGGGCCGAAGAACAGCGGGTCGGCGAGGGCGATCGGCTTTCCCCCGACGGCGAGCACGTCGCGGAGGATCCCGCCGATCCCGGTGGCGGCCCCTCCGTACGGCTCGACGGCGGACGGGTGGTTGTGCGACTCGGCACGGATCGCGTACGCGTACCCGTCGTCGAACACGAGGACGCCGGCATCGCCGGTCCCGAGCACCCGTCGGGAAGGATTGAGCCCGCGGAACGCGCGCTTGATCCAAACTTTCGAGCTCTTGTACGAGCAGTGCTCGCTCCAGCTCTGGGCGAGGCCGGCGAGCTCGACATCGGTCGGGTCCCGCCCTTCGGCGCGGAAGTAGGCGCGCAACCGCGTCCACTCGGTCGGCGAAAAGGCGAGCCCCTTGCCAAGGCCGCTCCGCGCGACCGAGGCGAGCGTGCCGGTCCGGATCGGGACCGGCGCGACCTCCTCCGCCCACTCGGCGGTCGCGCGCGCCGTCGGTCGCGGCATCGGCCTACGGAGTGCGCACGGGCGTGATCGTGACGCGGTGGATGACCGGGTTCGCGAGGAGCCGGTCGACGGCGCGCGCGGCGAGCCGCTCGGCCTCGGCGAGGGGAATCCCTGCGAACTCGAGTCGGTAGACGCGGGCGGTGCGGACGTGCGCAACGTCCGGGATGCCGAGGAGGCCGAGCGACTTCTCGATGCTCGCGGCCTCGGGGTCGAGGACGCCGGGCTTGAACTCGACGCGGACCTCCACGGTCGCGATCGCGGTCGGGTCCGTCACGAACGCCCCGGTCGATTCGGTACTCGACGGCGCGGATAACTCTGACGCGCGCGCTACCGCGAGAACGGTTTCGCGCGCAGCGCTCCGAGGGCGAGGCCGCCACGTTCCGACCCCCGTCCCGCGCGCGGCCCGCGCGGGTTTTTCTCCCGACCCGGAACGATTCTGCGGGAGATTTCTTGGGTTCGCCGCGGGAGAAACTAACGAAAGAATCGCGATCTGTAAGGACTCGAAGGCGCGAAATAGTCCTCCCGCCTATGGAGTTTCAGGTCTATGCCAGCGAAGCGAAAGACAGCAGCGAAGAAATCCGGACGAAAGGGCGCGAAGAAGAGTGGGAAGAAGTCCCGCAAGTAAGCCCAAGCGCAGCGGGAGGGCGCTTGGCGCCCTCCCCGTAAGTCGTGCGCCGACCTCGACCGAAGTTCTTACGATTTTTTCCTCCGTCCCGACCGAGGCCGATACCGGCCCTCGGCTCGGCCCCGTGAGCGGTCGCTCTCGCGACGCACGACCTGGGCTCGGACTACTCGGACTCGGACGCGGGCGGTGTGCCAGGTTCGGAACTCGGTGGCTCCGTCGAGTCCGCGGTGCCGCCGGCCGGAGCGCGACCGCGCCTCCGGCGGAGGACCAGCCACGCCGCGACCAGGACCACAACCACTCCCGCGAGCGCGGCGACGGCGAGGTACGGCGGCACGGAACCGGCCTGCGTGTGGGGACTCGGCCCAAACGAAATCGAGAGCGGGTTCGGTGGCCCCGCAATCGTGACCGCGGTCGGGGCTCCCAGCGCGACGGAGCCGGGTGCAGAGATCGAGAGGGCGTAGGTACCGTTCGGAAGTCCGGTCACCGAAACCGTGGACCCCAACGACGAGAAGGCGGTCCCGTTGACCAGCGCGGTCCACGTGACCCCGGTGGGGAGACCGGTCTCGGTAATCGTGAGGACGTACGTCGCGCGAGCCCACCGGACGGTGGTGGCAGCGGTCGCACCGTTCACCGCCACGGAGAAGTTGTACGAGTTCGCCCGCCATCCGGGGACGTTCGAGGCGTTGAACGTCGCGGTGCCGTTCGCGGCCGAGAACTCGATCGAGGTGCCGATGGAGCGATTCAAGGTTCCGCCGACCGTGATCCCCCAGCTCGTCCCGGCCGGAAGCCCGACCTCGGCCACCTCGACGGTGTACGTGACGGCGGTCCAGGTGACCGTGAGCCCCGCGGGTCCGTCGTCCACCGGGACCACGCCGACGTAGGCGTCGGCGCGCCATCCGGGGACGTTCCCCACGGTGTACGGGACGGAACCGTTCTCCGCCTCGAGCGTGATCGAGCTCGTGGTCGAGAACGTCGGGGAGGACCCGTTCAGGCTTATCGACCACTGGTCCCCGGTCGGCAAGCCGGTCTCCCCGAACGTCACCGCGAACACGTTCGCAGTCCAGAAGATGGTGATCCCGATCGGACCGCCGGTGACGTTCACGGTCCCGCCATACTCACTCGCGCGCCAGCCCGGTACATTCCCGACCGAGAACGCGAACGTCCCGTTCGGTTCGGAGACGAGGGTCGCCGAGGACGTCGTGCGCGAGACGTTCCCGCCGACCTCGACCGACCAGGACGTGCCCCCGGGGAGTCCGAGTTCGGTGAACCCCACCGCATACACGGTCCGGGTCCAGGTGACGTCCACGGTCGTGTTCGTCCCCGCGACCGTGACGTATCCGAAGTAGGCGTCCGCGCGCCAGCCCGGAACGTTCGAGAGGGCGTAGCCGAGGGTCCCGTTGGTGGCCTCGAAGCCCACCGTCCCGGCCGTCGAGAAGTTCAGTGAGCCATTGAGGGTGACCGCCCAGTTCGTGCTCGTGGGGAGGCCCGTCTCGACGAATTCGACGGCGAACCCTTCGGTGAAATTTACGGACCGATTGACCGAAGCGCCGTTGATCGAGAACGAACCGCTTGCCGGTAGCGGGGCGAATCCGGGGGCGCCCGCGATGGAGTAGTTGTACGTCCCATTCGGGAGCTCGAAACCGATGGTGACGCTCGAGGACCGGTAGCTCGTCTCGTTGAGGATCACGGCCCACGACCGGCCCGACGGGAGCCCGACGGAAGTGAAGTTCGCTTGGTACTCTGTCTGCGTCCACGTCAGCTGGACCTGGGCTCCGGAGCCCGTCACGTTGACGAGGCCGCTGTACCAGTCGGAGCGCCAGCCCGGAACGTTCGCGACGGCGAACGGGTACGTCCCGTTCGGCTCCGCAAAGGTGAGAGTCGAGGCGGTTGTCCGGTTCGTCGAGCCGTTGAGCGAGACCGCCCAGGAAGTTCCGGCCGGCAACCCCGACTCGTTGAACGTCGTCACGAACGTCGGGTCGAAGGTGATCGAGACGTTCACCGACGAGCCGTTCACCAGGACCTGTCCTACATTGGGAGTCGGCGCGTACCCGGGTGCCAGGGCGACCGAGAACGGGTAGGTTCCGTTCGCCGACTGGAAGGTCAGGACGGCCGAGGTCGTCGCGAGCGTGGTCCCGTCGAGGTCGACCGACCAGTTCGTTCCGGTCCGCAGCCCGTTCTCCGTGAAATTCACGTCGTACGGGGGGGCGGGGCCCACGATCGAGAGGGTCCCCTGCGCCGAATTGCCGAGGAAGGCGGCCCCGGTGGCGGAGTCCACGGCGGCTCCCCAGACCCCAGCGCCGACCGGGTAGGTCGCGGCGACCGAGAAGTTCGAGAGACCAATCACGCTCACGTTGTTGGAGCCGGGATTCAGGACGAACGCGACGTTCTCGAGAGGATCGAAGTTGATGGTCGAGGGAAACTCGCCGACCGTTACGTTGGCCACGACCTGGCCAGAGGTCGTGTTGACCTCCTGGACGGTGCCATTGTTCGCCCGGCCCACCTCGGAGACGAAGATGGTGCCCGTGGCCGGGTCGACCGCCATGTCGTTCGGGCTCACCGAGGAGGAGCCCACCGGGACGGTCTTCACGACGGAGTTCGTCGAACCCGAAATCAGGACGAGGTCGTTCGGTATCACCGTCAAGACAACGACGTAGCCGGTCCCGGGTCGTAGAGGATCCCTTGCGGGTAGCCGCCATTTCCAAGACTTACGTTCGTCGCGAACCGGTTCGTGACCCCATCGATCACGGTGACCCGGCCGTTCGAATCGCTGTCCACATAGATCTCCCCGTTCGACGGGTCGAGCGCGAGACCCGACGGGTCGCCGGTCACGGAAATGTTGGCAACCACCCGACCACTGCTCCCGTTGATCGCCGAAACGGCGCTCGTTGCCGTGTCGACGACGTACAGGTCGCCGTTCGCCGCGTCCCAGATCGTGCTCCCCGGACTGCCCCCGAGGTCGGTCGTTCCGGCGACCGTGTTGGTGCTGGAGTTGATGGCGGTCACGGTCCCCGCGCTCGGATTCGTGATGAAGACCCGGCTCTCGTTCGTGGCGACAGTCGCGTGCGTGGCTCCCGATCCGGCCGGGACGGTGGCGATGACGCGGTAACTCGAGCCGTTGACGACCGTCGTCGTTCCGGCGTCCGACTCGGTCACGTAGACCTCACCGTTCGCCGGATCGTAGGCTATCCCGTGCGGGGCGAGACCGACCGAGATATTCGCGGCCACCGAGAGCGAACTTCCGTTGACCACCTGGACGGCATCGGCGCCCGTGTCCGGGATGTACATCGTCCCGTTCGTGGTGTCGACGGCCACTGCGTCCGGGTCGCTTGCGACGGCGATCGAGCCGGTCACGAGGTTGGTCGTCGTCGAGATGAGGGTGACGTTGGACGAGTAGAGATTCAACACGGCCGCCGCGCCCAGCGGGCCGTCGACCGCGATTGCGGTTGGCTGGGACCCTGCCTGGACGGTCGCGAACAGCGAATTGTTTACCGTCGACACGACCCCGACCTCGTTGTTGAAGGGGAGCGTCACGTACAGGTGGGAGCTCACCGGGTCGAACGCGAGGCTGCCGCCATAGTCGCCAGCTCCTAGAGAGACCGCGCCTACCGCCGTGTTGTTGCTCCCGCTCAGCACGGAAATGTTGTTGGACGGGTATCCGCTCAGGACGTAAATCGAGTCGTTCGCAGCATCGATCGCGAGCTGACCGGGGTCGGTGCCGACGGGTACGTTCGCGACGACCGTGTTGGTCGTGCCGTTGATCACGCTTACGTTGTTGTCCGCGGAATTGGCTACGTAGAGTTCCTGGTTCGCAGGGTCGTACGCGATGCTGGATGGGGTTCCTCCGACCGCAATCCACGCGGCGATTGCGTCGGTTGTGAGATTCAGGACGGTGACGTTCCCGGCCCCGCTCGGGCCCTCATTCACCACGTAGGCGAGGCCATTCGCCGGATCCACTGCGAGGGCGACGGTGTAGTTCTGAACATCGAAGTTCGCGACGGCCCGGTACGTAGTGGTGTTGATCACCTCAACGGTCTGGGACCCGGAACTCGCGACGAGGACGAGCCCAGCGGCCGGGTCGAGGGCGGTCTCGTACGGGGGAGCTCCGATGGCAATGCCAGCGACGACCCGGTCGGTCGTGGCATTGACCACTTGCAAGCTCGGCGTCGAGAGGCCCCCGGCGCTAAGCGAATACACCGTGCCGCGAGCGGGATCGAACGCGATCCATTCGGGCTCATAGGCATTCAAGGGGAGCGCATTTCCGGCGACGACGGTACCGTTCAGAAGCTCTAGTGTCCGCTCCGCAAATCCCGGGAGCACCGAACTATTTCCTGATCGAGCCGACGTCGCAAACGCGACTCCCGGCGGACCCGGGGTTCGCCGGTCCAGCGGTGCCGAACCCCATGCGACGGACGCGCCCGACACGACGACTACAAGGGCGACGCCCAGTGCGAAGACGCGGGATGCCGAACTCCCCCGTTGGAATGTTCCGAGACAAGATCGTTTGACCCCGTGGTCAGCTCGGCCCTGGGGGGTCCCCCACCGTCCGGCGGCCTCGATTCCGGCCGGCGCTTGGGATGCCACGGAGTCAGGGCGCCACGGGGCGGCGGGCTGGCATCCCAGTGGCGCCGTCAGCGCTCCCTCCCGCCAAACGCAGCGGCTTGGAGGGCCCTGGCCGACATGGCCGGGGAATGGGACCGAGGGTCGGTAAGCATTGTGGTCTCGACTCGCCGCGAGCGGCGACGAGGGTCGGGAGGGCGACACCAGTGGTAGGTTCCGATTCCGGGGGAGGCGTCACCCCGGGCGTAACCGAACGTTATTCGTTCGCTGCGGCGACTCTTCCCGAGTGCCATCCTCCGCGGAGTACGGGAGAGGGCGGTTGGTGGGAGGTCGACCGAACCTAGGTGCGAGGACTGAGGAAAGTCGACCTGGTCGGACGGGCGACCGAAAGGATAAATAGAGGGCCCAAGTGGGCCGACCGGCTCGGGGGGGCCACCGTCAGTGGAGGAACTCATCTGCAGCGTCGAGTTCTTGCGCGGCAGCGCCGAGCTCGTGGCCCGTGTCTCGAGTGAGGCCGGTGGCGTGCGGGAGTACCGCGGCCCGTCGGCCGGCGGCGTCATCGACCAGGTGATCAACGACCTCCAAGAGGAGTTCGAGTCGGCCCCGACGAGCTAGCCGAGGGCTACCGGTCGAGGGCATTCGCGTCGCGGTTCAAAGGGAGTTCACGATGGAGAGGTCCGGAGAGGGCAGGGGTGGGTCGAGCAAGGCCGTGGAGAACACCTTCGCCAAGGTCTGGGGCGACGACCACGTGGTGGCGCTCATCGCGCTCAAGGTCGAGACGTCCGAGGCGGACACCGTCGCGACCGAGGTCGCCCGGTTCGAGGAGGTCCAGGACGTCTTCCTCGTCACCGGCGACACCGACATCTTCCTCAAGGTCCGGTTCCCCCAGTACGACGAGCTGAAGGAGTTCGTCCTCCACCGGCTCCCCGCGGTCAAGGGGATCCGCGAGACGAAGACGCTCCTCGTCGTCACCGCCTACAAGGAGAACGGGGAGACCCGGCGCCCATGAGCGCCCAGGGAGCCTCGATCCCCGGCGTGCCGCCGACGGTGGCCGTCGACGCGAAGAGCCTCGCCCTCGAGGCGACGTTCGCGACCCTCACCGAGCTCGCCGACGATTCGTCGGTTCCGCGGAACGTCCGGCGCGGCGCCCAGTCCGCGAAGGACGCCCTCGGAAAGCCCCGGGTCGCGCTCGACGTCCGGATCGCGAGCGCGGTGTACGTCCTCGACGACCTCGCGAACGACCCGAACCTGCCGACCCACGGCCGGACGGCGATCTGGTCGATCATCAGCCAACTCGAGAGTCTCCAGTGAACTCGACGGGGAGAAACGTGAAATACGGCCCCCGGGTCGGTTCGCTTCGGAACGGGGGCGGGCCCGTAGCTCAGGTAGGTTGGTCGACGGCGGCCGCCGCCGGCCCTACAGAGAGCAACCGGCTTTTAACCGGTTGGTCGGGGGTTCGAACGGCAGGCTCCTCGACGGTGCCTCCCCGAGACTCCCCCCGGGCCCGTTCCGCTCCCGAGGAAGTTCCATGACCGCCCCCAAGCGACCGAAGGCCGCCAAGCCGAAGGCCAAGGGGAAGGGGAAGGGCTCCGCCGACGTGCCGGTGGTCCCGCCCCGCCCGTTCCTGGCGAACGCCCTCACTCCTCCGCACGAGCTCCTGTCGGTCGCGGAGACCGACGAGACGCTGAAGGCGCTCGGCATCACGATCGACCGTCTGCCGAAGATCCTCGTCACCGACCCCGGCCTCAAGACCGACAAGCTCTACGTCGCCGCGCGCGAGGCCCGCGAACCGCTCGTCGGCCGCCTCGTCCGCGTCCGACGCCCGTCGCAGACCGCCGGGGAAGCGATCGCCTACCGGGTGCTGATCCAGTCGAGTACGGGGGATTAGGGGTTCCATTCCATGCGAGAGATCGTCGACAGCTTCTTCCGGGAGCGTTCCATCGTCAACCACCACCTGGCCAGCTTCAACGACTTCCTGCCGACGACCGGACAATCCGAACTCTCGGATGCAACGGATCGTCGACGAGTCGCGGGTCAGCGAGGACACCGGCGAGCGCGGCGTCATCCGCCTCGACGTCCAGAAGACGAAGAGTTCGATCTACGTCCGCGTCGGCCGGCGGCGCGACCCCCGGACCGGCCAGATCTCCCCGACCGCCGAGCCGACGATCTTCGTCGGCCAGCCGTTCGTCAAGGAACCCGTCGGCTCGAAGCCGACGCTCACCCCGATGGAGGCCCGCCTCCGCAACCTCACCTACCAGGCCCCGATCCATCTGAACGTCACCGTCGTCGAGAACGGCGTCGAGCGCGCCCCCGAGCAGGTCCACATCGGCGACCTGCCGATCATGGTCAAGAGCCGCCCGTGCAACCTGAACCGCGGGAACATCGAGCGGGACTCCGGCTTCCCGCTCTCGGACGAGGAGTACCGGGCGAAGCTCGTCGAGTACGGCGAGGACCCCCTCGACCCGGGCGGGTACGCCATCATCGGCGGCACCGAGCGGGTCATCATCAGCCTCGAGGACCTCGCGCCGAACCGGATCTTCGCCGAGTTCAACGAGCGGTACGGGACCCCCATCGAGTCCGCGAAGGTGTTCAGCCAGCGGGGCGGCTACCGGTCGCTCACCGTCGTCGAGAAGAAGAAGGACGGGATCCTCCAGGTCTCGGTCCCCACCGCCTCCGGCCAGATCCCACTCGTGGTCCTGATGAAGGCCCTCGGGATGAAGAACGACGAGGAGATCTTCCAGGCGGCCCTCGGCGAACTGCTCCCGATCGACGAGCCGTTCGTCCAGACGATGAAGCACCTCCTCAACGTCAACCTCGAGGAGTGCACGTCGAAGAAGCTCTACCCCCCCGAGGGGATCCTCACGACCGAGGACGCCCTCCTCTACCTCGAGAAGAAGTTCGCCACCGGGCAGGCGAAGGAGTACCGGCAACGGAAGGTCGACGGGATCCTCGACCGTTCGCTCCTCCCCCACCTCGGCGACACGAAGGGAGACCGGCTGAAGAAGGCCCTCTACCTCGCGCGGATGGCCCGTACCGTCCTCGAGCTCCACCTCAAGGTCCGGGGCGAGGACGACAAGGACCACTACGCGAACAAGCGGCTCAAGCTCGCCGGCGACCTCATGGAGGACCTGTTCCGGGTCGCGTTCACACTCCTCCTGAAGGACCTGAAGTACCAGCTCGAGCGGTCGTTCGCGCGGAAGAAGGACCTCCGGATCGCGAGCGCGATCCGGCCGGACCTCCTGACGCAGCGGCTCGTCCACGCGCTCGCCACGGGGAACTGGGTCGGCGGCCGGGCCGGCGTGAGCCAGGTGCTCGACCGGACCAGCCACATGTCGACGATCTCCCACCTCCGGCGCGTCACGAGTCCGCTGACGCGCAGCCAGCCCCACTTCGAGGCGCGCGACCTGCACCCCACGCAGTGGGGGCGGCTCTGCCCCAACGAAACCCCCGAGGGGCAGAACTGCGGCCTCGTCAAGAACTACGCCCTCTGCGTCGACGTCTCGGAAGGGGCCGACGAGGACGAGGTCACCCTGATCCTTCGCGACCTCAACACCCGCGAGATCGGCCCCGAGGTGTTCCAGGAAGAGCTCCGCGAAGGGGAAGCGGGCCGCCCGGGTCTACGTCAACGGGAACCTGATCGGTCTCCACTCGAACCCGGTCGACCTCATCCGCGAGATCCGCGACCGCCGGCGCTCCGGGACCCTCTCCCCGACGCTCGGCGACAAGACGTACGAGATCAACGTCCGCTACGACGAGCAGATGAACGAGGTCATCGTCCACTGCGACCCGGGCCGACTCCGCCGCCCGCTCATCGTCGTCAAGAACGGCGTCCCGAAGGTCACCCGCGCCGACCTCGACGACCTCGGCCGGGGGACCCTCTCCTACACCGACCTCGTCCGCCAGGGGAAGATCGAGTGGACCGACGCCGAGGAGGAAGAGGACACCCTCATCGCCGTCGAGGCGTACCAGCACCCCGAGCGCTGCCCCAAGTGCGAGCGGGCGCTCTCGCGCTCGGACGTCCGCTGGCTTTCCGCCGGCGAGAAGGGCGAGGCGGCCCTCGTCCAGTGCGGCCGCTGCGGTCACGAGTTCGACAGCCCGACGCTCCTCACCGGGGCCCACACGCACCTCGAGATCGACACGAACCTGATGCTCGGCGTCTGCACGGGGCTCATCCCCTACCCCGAGCACAACTCCACCCCGCGGAACACGATGGGCTCCGCGATGGCCAAGCAGGCGCTCGGCGTCGAGTCGGTGAACTACCGGCGGCGGCCCGACACCCGGAGCCACCTGTTGCACTACCCGCAGGCGCCGCTGCTCCGCACGCAGACGATGCGGTACGTCCACTTCACCGAGCGGCCGGCCGGCCAGAACTTCGTCGTCGCCGTCCTCTCGTACGAAGGGTACAACATGCAGGACGCCCTCGTCTTCTCGCGGGCGGCGATCGACCGCGGCCTCGGCCGCTCGTCGTTCTTCCGGACGTACCGAGGGCGAGGAGCGGAAATATCCGGGCGGCCAGGAGGACCGGTTCGAGATCCCGCGTCCGGACGTCGCCGGAGCGCGCGTCGACACCGCCTACCGGAACCTCGGGGAGGACGGCCTGATCTTCCCGGAGATGGAGGTCGTCGAGGGCGACGTGCTCATCGGCAAGACGAGCCCGCCCAGGTTCCTCGAGGAGAAGACCGACCTGCTCACCCCCCAGAAGCGCCGCGAAACGTCCGGAACGGTCCGGTACGGCGAGTCCGGCTGGGTCGACAACGTGATCCTGACGGAGGGGGAGAACATCTCCAAGCTCGTCAAGGTCAAGGTCCGCAACCAGCGGGTCCCGGAGCTCGGCGACAAGTTCGCGAGCCGGCACGGCCAGAAGGGGGTCATCGGGCTCATCGTCAACCCGGAGAACATGCCGTACACCCGCGACGGCATCACCCCGGACCTGCTGATCAACCCGCACGCGATCCCGTCGCGGATGACGGTCGCCCACGTCCTCGAGATGCTCGGGCGGCAAGGTCGGCTCGCTCGAGGGGCGCACGATCGACGGCACGGCGTTCTCCGGGGAGCGCGAGGAGGCGCTCCGCGAGAGCCTGAAGGCGCTCGGACTCCACCCCTCGGGACGCGAGACGCTCTACGATGGGATGACCGGCCGGCGCCTCGAGGCCGAGATTTTCATCGGCGTGATCTACTACCAGAAGCTCCACCACATGGTCGCGGGCAAGATGCACATGCGCTCGCGCGGCCCCGTCCAGATCCTGACGCGGCAGCCGACCGAGGGTCGGTCCCGGCAGGGCGGTCTCCGGTTCGGTGAGATGGAGCGGGACTGCCTGATCGGCCACGGCGTGGCGATGGTCATCAAGGACCGTCTCCTCGACGAGTCGGACGGGACGATCCAGTACGTCTGCGGCAACCCGGAGTGCGGCCACATCGCGATCCCGGACACCCGGGCCGGATCGCTCCGGTGCCCGAGCTGCGGGAACACCTCGTCGATCTACCCCGTCGAGATGAGCTACTCGTTCAAGCTCCTCCTCGAGGAGCTGATCAGCCTCGGCGTGATCATGCGGCTCCAGCTCGAGGAGATGCGGTAGGAGGAACCATGGCGACCGGACTCTCGAAGAAGATCAAGGCCCTCCAGTTCGCCTTCCTGTCGCCGGACGAGGTCCGGCGGATGAGCGCGGTGAAGATCATCACCGCGGACACGTACGACGACGACGGGTACCCGATCGAGATGGGCCTGATGGACCTCCACCTCGGGGTCATCGAGCCGAACCTCCGGTGCCGGACGTGCGGGGGCCGGGTCAACGAGTGCCCCGGGCACTTCGGGATCATCGAGCTCGCCATGCCGGTGATCCACGTCGGCTACGCGAAGGAGATCAAGCGGCTCCTCCAGGGGACGTGCCGCGCCTGCGGCCGAAAGCTTCCCGACGCCCCGTCGATGCGCGGCGACCCGAACGCCGACAACGAGGACGGTGCGCCCGCCCCGACCCGCCGCGAACCGAAGGAGGAGCGGCTCTGCCCGCACTGCCACGAGGTCCAGCAACGGATCATCCTCGACAAGCCCACCACGTTCCGCGAGACCGGCCACAAGATCACGCCGAAGGAGGTCCGCGCCCGCCTCGAACGGATCCCGGACGATGATGTCCGCGCGATGGACCTGAACCCGAAGTTCGGCCGGCCCGAGTGGATGGTCCTGACCGTCCTCCCGGTCCCGCCCGTCCAGGTCCGCCCGTCGATCACCCTCGACTCGGGGGAGCGGAGCGAGGACGACCTCACCCACAAGCTCGTCGACGTCCTCCGGATCAACCAGCGGCTCCGCGAGAACCGCGACATGGGCGCCCCGCAGCTCGTCGTCGAGGACCTCTGGGAGCTCCTGCAGTACCACGTCACGACCTATTTCGACAACCAGACGTCCGGGATCCCCCGGCCCGCCACCGGTCCGGACGCCCGCTCAAGACGCTCAGCCAGCGGCTGAAGGGGAAGGACGGCCGGTTCCGGTCGAACCTCTCGGGAAAGCGGGTCAACTTCTCCGCCCGTACGGTCATCTCGCCGGACCCGCTCCTCTCGATCAACGACGTCGGGATCCCGGTCGAGATCGCCCGGGCCCTCACCGTGCCGCTCGAGGTCACGCCCCACAACCAGGAGATCGCGAAGGAGCTCGTCAAGCGCGGTCCCGCCCCGGCCCGGCGGCGGTCGGCGGCTACCAGTGCGGCGTGAACTACCTGATCCGGGAGGACGGCCAGCGGATCAAGGTCATGGACAAGAACTCGGAGGCGTGCGCCGAGCTCGTCGCCCCGGGGTGCATCGTCGAGCGCCAGCTGATCGACGGGGACATCGTGCTGTTCAACCGGCAGCCGTCGCTCCATCGGATGAGCATGATGGCCCACTTCGTCCGGATCCTCCCGCACAAGACGTTCCGGTTCAACCTCTGCGACTGCCCGCCGTACAACGCCGACTTCGATGGCGACGAGATGAACCTCCACGTCCTCCAAAGCCAGGAGGCGAGGGCCGAGGCAAAGGTCCTCATGAAGGTCGAGGAGCACATCCTCTCTCCCCGGTACGGGGGCCCGATCATCGGGATGCTCCACGACCACATCACTGCGGCGTTCCTGCTGACGTACCAGAACCCGACGTTCCACCGGGCGGAGGTCACCTACCTCCTGTCGAAGCTCCGGTTCCCGACCCCGCCGCCGTTCGGGACCGACAAGGATGGGGAGCCGTACTGGACGGGGAAGCAATTGTTCAGCCTCACCCTCCCGAAGGACCTCACGATCGAGTTCCGGTCGAACATCTGGAACCGGTGCGACTGTCCGCCGATGAACTGCAAGCACGACTCGTTCGTGGTCGTCGAGGACGGGATCCTGAAGGCCGGGACGATTGATGCGAAGGCGATCGCGTTCCAGAAGGGCGCGATCCTCGATGCGATCGCCCGGAACAACGGGATGGCGAGGGCCCGGCAGTTCCTCGACGAGATGAGCCGCCTCTCGATCACCGCGATGGGCCTGAAGGGGCTCTCGACCGGGATCGACGACGAGGATGTTCCCGAGACCGCCCGCAAGGAGATCTCGAAGGCGCTCGAGGAGGTCCGTGTCCAGGTCGGCGAGCTCGTCGAGCAGTACCGCCAGGGGAAGCTCGAGCAGATGCCCGGCCGGTCGGTCGAGGAGACCCTCGAGGTCGTGGTCCGGCGCGAGCTCGGCAAAGCGCGGGACACGGCCGGTGACATCGCGGGCCGATACCTCGGTCTCGAGAACCCCGCCGTGATTCTCGCCAAGTCCGGCGCCCGCGGTTCGATGCTCAACTTGACGCAGATGGCCGGTGCCGTCGGCCAGCAGTCGGTCCGGGGCGAGCGGCTCCTCCGGGGCTACTACAACCGGACCCTGCCCCACTTTGCCCGGGGCGACCTCGGCGCCGACGCGCGCGGGTTCGTCTCGTCGAACTACAAGCAGGGGCTCTCACCGACGGAGTATTTCTTCCACTCGATGGGTGGGCGGGAAGGACTCGTCGACACGGCCGTCCGGACGAGCCGGTCGGGGTACATGCAGCGCCGGCTGATCAACGCGCTCGAGGACCTGAAGGTCGTCGAGGACGGGACGGTCCGGAACACCGCGGGCACGATCATCGAGTACCGGTACGGCGAGGACGGGATCGACCCGACCCGCTCGTTCCAGGGAGCGGCGGTGCCGCTCGACGAGGTCATCCAGGGGGTCCTCGGCCGCCGGGCGAAACCGCTCGTCGACATGAAGGGCGACCTCATCGGCGCGCCGCCGGTGTCGGAAGAGGAGATGGACCTCCTCGCCGAGGCGCAGTCCGAGGAAGAGGGAGAGGACGAGGAAGGCGACGATGCGGCGACGCCCGAAGAGGGCGGCGGCGAGTTCGGAGGCGAGTGAAGATGGCGGAAGAGAAGAAGGCGGCCGGGCACGAGGGATTCGTCGAGAAGATCCGCGAGATCTCCGGCCACGCGCACGTCAACCTCCCCCCGATGGTCGTCACCGAGATCTCCGACCACCTGAAAGTCGTCAAGCCGTCGCCGGCGGAGGCGACGAAGGTGATCAAGGAGATCGTCGACCGGGACCCGGAAGGCGCAGGTCGACTCCCACGAGTCGGTCGGGATCCTCGCCGCCCAGTCGATCGGCGAACCCGGGACGCAGATGACGCTCCGGACGTTCCACTACGCCGGTGTCGCCGAGATGAACGTCACGCTCGGCCTGCCGAGGCTGATTGAGCTCGTCGACGCCCGGCGGGTCCCGTCGACCCCGATGATGACCGTCCACGTGGAGCGGAAGCTCCGCGCCGACCGCGAGGCGGTCGAGAAGATCGGACTCTTGATCGAAGTGACGACGCTCCCCGACGTGGCGACCGTCGGGACCGTCGTCGAGGAGCTCATCGTCGTGATCACGCCGCGGGCCGACCTGATGACCGCGCGGGGGGTCAAGCGGGCCGACATCGAGAAGGGGCTCGTCGAGAACCTCGACTCGCGCTCGTTCACGCTTTCCAACGGCTCGGGGTCCGGCGAGAGCCGGTCGTTCGAGATCCACCTCGCCGACCCGGCGACCGCCCCGAAGCCGAAGAAGGACGAGGTCGCCGACGAGCGGCCGTTCAAGAAGCTCCTCGAGGCGTCCGAGGAGGCGAAGGGGATCCGGATCAAGGGGGTCCCGGGGATCAAGCGGGCCCTGATCAAGAAGGAGAAGGACGAGTACGTGATCTACACGGAGGGGTCCGCGCTCGACGGCGTCCTCGAGATCGTCGGCGTCGACGCGGCCCGCACGACCACGAACTCGGTGTTCGAGATCTACAAGGTGTTCGGCGTCGAGGCGGCCCGCGCTGCCCTCATCCTCGAGGCGTCGCGGACGCTCTCGGAGCAGGGGCTCGGGGTCGACATCCGCCACCTGATGCTCGTTTCCGACGTCATGACGAACGAGGGGGACATCCGCGCCATCGGCCGCCACGGGATCTCGGGCAAGAAGACGAGCGTCCTCGCGCGCGCCGCGTTCGAGATCACCGCCGCCCACCTGCTCCGCGCCGCCATCACCGGCGAGGCGGACGAGTTGAAGGGGGTCGCCGAGAACATCATCGTCGGCCAGCCGATCACCCTCGGGACGGGCGCCGTCAACCTGGTCTACCGCCCCCCGAATGCGACGACCCCGGAGTAGAACGATGGACCTCGCACATGCCCTGAAGGTCGCGCTGCAGACGGGAAAGGTTCGCCTCGGCCTCGAGGAGACGGTCCAGAGCGCGACCGACAAGAAGGCGAAGATCCTGATCGTCGCGAAGAGCTGCCCGGACAAGACGCTCCTCGCGAGGAACCGGTTCGACCGGATCCCGATCTACCACTTCGACGGCTCGGCGGTCGACCTCGGCGCGGCGTGCGGCAAGCCGTTCCCGGTGTCGGCGCTCGCCGTCCTCGACCCCGGGTCGTCCGCGATCCTCTCGCTCGAGACCGGCTAGGCGGACTTCGAGTCCCGGCAACCCGTTCCATGCCCGAGATCACCTTAGACTCCGAGACGATCGCCTACATCCGGCTCTTCGAGGAGCGGACCGGGGCGGCGGTCAAGGACTGCCTCGAGGCCGAGGACAAGCTCGTCTTCCTGGTCTCCCCCGGCGAGATCCACAAGGCGGTCGGCCCGGGCGGGGTCCTGATCGACCGTCTGAAGGGGCTCCTCCACAAGGAGATCGTCGCGGTCGAGTACTCCGACGACCCCGAGACGCTCGTCAAGAACATCTTCTTCTTCTACAGCCCCCGGAAGGTCGAATTCTCCCCGAAGGGGAAGGGCCGGCACGCCTCGGTCACCGTCGACCCGGCGTGGAAGGCCCGCGCGATCGGGAAAGCCGGCAAGAACCTCAAGATCGCCCGCGCGATCCTGTTGCGGCACACCGACATCGTCAGCGTCAGCGTCGCCTGACGACGGGGCGGGCTAGTTCAGCACCGAGACCGTCAGGTCGATCTGGATCGCCTGGTCGACGTCGAAGTACGGCGCCTGCACGGTCAGGTTGAGCTGCCCGTCGCCCAAGGGCAGGACCGTCAGAGGGGTGTTCTGGTCATCGAGGGAAAACCCGCGGGTCACCGCCGACGCAGCGTTGACCACGCATGTCGAGGCGGTCGGGTTCGCGAGCTTGAACCGCAGGTTGACGGTCCCCCCTCCGTGGGTCGTGAATCCGGGCCCGGTGAACTGGGTCCAGCAGGCGTTCGGCTGGTAGACGACAGAGGTGGCGGTGACGGTGAAGTTCGAGGGCGGGGGCGGTGGCGGAGAGGAGCTCGGAATGGTGACGTTCGGGGAGTGCAGCCCGTCGTCGAAATAGTACACGGCGCCCGCTAGCACGACGACGACCGCGACCGCGATCCACACCGGAAGCAGACGCATGGCACGACCAGCCGGGGCCCTCCGCCGAGTTCTCGAAGGAAGGCGAGTTGGGGCTGGGGGACTTCCCGAAGCACCCGTGACGCCGGGCGGAGCCGCCCCGAGCGGGGGGAGGAGGCACCAGCGGGCGGCTGCACCGCTCGCAGAACCGGGTTCCCTCGACGTTCGATGTGCCACAGTTCGGGCACATCCACAACGCCGACTCTGACCATGCCATCGGCCGGATTACCCTAGGGCTTGGGCGCAAGAAAAGGGCCCGGACGAGTTCGGCAGGTTATGCGGGCGCGTCAAGACGACCGCGTTTCGAGTGCCGACCGTGCCCAGGTCTGGAGCGATTCGGGTCCATGGGGCACAAATCCGGGCCAGTCGCACCGGATGGACGGTCGCCATTCCATCCGACCCACCTTTACTCAGCAATCTGGTCCCCCGCGCTCCCCCGTTTTCGGTGGTACTTTCCCGGCTCGGTCCGGGCGAGGATCCCCTTGGCGACAAGCTGCTGAAGTTGTTGGCGAATCTTGGGGCGCACGTTGCGATTTCCCGGATGAAGTGTCGCGAGCTCGGCCTCAAAACGGTAGACTTCGGAAAGATCGAACGCATCTCCCTCCAACCGCTGAATGCAGGCAAGGACGTCGCGCAACCAACCTTCTTCTTGACGGCCGAGGTCAACTAGGAATCGGAGCTGCGCCCAACCCGCCCTCACAACCGGCCACGGCACCGGCTCGGATTTTGAAACGATTCCAATGCGGCCCTCGGGAGGAACACGGCTCAGATCGATCACGCACCCTTTCCAGCCCGCGCGCCGAGCCGAGGCGCTGAGAGGTCTCCGAGGTACTACGGCGATGGGGGAAAGAAGTCGTCGATGAATGGCCGAGAGGTTCCGGACTTGGCCCGCCGGCTCATCATACTCCATGAGTAGCAGGTTCGGGGTGCGCCCTGCTTCGATGGTCCTGAGGAGCGTATCGTAACTCCCGTCATTCACCCGAGGTCCAAACCGGCCCGACGTACTCTTCAGCTCGTAGGGCTCGTGGCAATCGCCACAGACGAAGTCTCTGGCCTTCGTGTTTTGTGGGGTGGGATTCAGGCGTTGGGAGCTGCAGGCCAGGCACTCCAACTCCCGGCCGACCCAGTCCTGCGTGAGCACCCTGGCGATCTGGGTCTTGCTCCGGTAGCCCTCCCCTAGGGTCTGGTCGAATGAAAGATCCACCAAGCTGGATGGGAGCGCATCTCTAAATCCATACGCCCAACTGCGGAACGGAAAGCGCTGCCCAGAGGCGGTGGAAAACCGTGAGCGATCCACTTCGTCGCCTGTCGGGTCACGCCGCGTATCCGACGTTGGAACGGATCCGCGAACTCGAAGGCGACTGCGTCCCGGCAGAGCAGCTTCGGAGTTCGGTACCCGGATTTCGAGCTCAGAAGGGAATCTACAAGCCCGCAAGCTCGGAGTATGCGCTCTGGGTCAGGGAAACCGCTTCGGGGCGCTATCCCGACCAATCCCCCCGTTACTACCCGGACGGCTCGTGGAGCTACCGGTATTCCCCCGAGGGAAGGGACGGGGTGACGGACCTCTCGCTGCCCACCAACAAGGGACTCCTTCGCTGTATGGAGGACCACATCCCGGTCGGGGTGTTTCGGCAGGAATCCGACGCGCGTGGACACCGGGTCTACAAGGTTCTCGGCCTCGCGTTCGTGGAGAAGATGGAGGGAGACCATTTCGTCCTTCGGGGGGAGCCGATCGATGTGAATTCTGACCCGTTACCGGCCGCCACGATTCCGCCGTTCCGACCGTTCGAGACAGCCTCTCCGGCCCTTGAAGCGGTGATCCGAACCCTGCGGGAGCGCCGGTTCAGTTCAGTCATTCGCGAAATCTATCACGAGAAGTGCAGTCTTTGCTCCACGGGCTACCGATTTCAGGGCCGAAGCCTCGGGCTCGAGGCAGCCCACGTGATTCCGGTCGAGGCGAAGGGCGTCGTCGGCGACGTTCGCAACGGAATTCTGCTGTGCCGAAACCATCACTCGCTCTTTGACAGCTTCACCTGGACGATGGACGAAGAACTCCGAATTCTGGTGACCGAAGACCCGGAGTTCCGAACCTCGGCCGCCGCCAATCACATTCTGGACTGGGAGGGTCGCCGATTGCCGAACCTCCCAGAAGCAATCGAGAATCTGCCCGCAACCGAGGCGATTGACTGGAGGCTCGCCGAATTCCGGGGCCGCCAGTAGGATCGGATCGCGATGCGCCCAGAGCCCACGCGGATTCAGGCAGTTCTGTTCGACCTCGGGGGCACTCTGGTCGACACCCGTGACTTTGACGGTTGGGCGGAGGATGGCCGGGCCGTGGGGCTCCAGGTTGGGCCCGAGGATTTGGGGCGGGCGTGGGAGGAGGCCGCGCCGTGGAGGGAACACCGCGAGGATTCGCGAGAAGCGCTTTGGCGGGACGTGCTGTCTCGAGCCACGTCATCGGCCGTGGGCGAGGATGTCGTCCGTCGGTTCCTGGCGCGGCAAGAGCGAAAGCCGCTCCATGGCGCACTCTTCTCGGACGTCCGTCGATGCCTCGAGCTCCTGACCGACGCTGGCAGGCGTCTTGGAATTGTCTCGAACTCCAGATCGGAAGCCTCCGTTCGTGAGCTTCTCGGGGTCGTGGGCATAGGATCCTTCTTCGGTCCCGTCGTCTCCTCGGGAACCGAGGGTGTCCGAAAGCCCGATCCGGAGATCTTTCGACGGGCACTCGATCGAATCCATGCTCCCGCCAGCGCGACCCTCTTCGTCGGGGATGACCTCGAGAATGATGTCCGCGCTCCGATAGCCACCGGACTCCATGCGGTTTGGCTCAATCGGCAGGGAAGCGGCGAGGACGGACGATTCCCGGAAATCCTCAGTCTCTCGGAAGTGCCGCGTGTCGTCCGGCTGCTTGAGGCCGGCGCTCCCGTTAAATAGGGACGCTAGGTCTCATCCCGCACCGCGCGAACCCAGCCTCACGGTTGGGCTTGCAAGGGACGCCTCCACGGCGGGCCGCGGACCCATGATGCGGCCATTTCCAGGGGGCGCCACAGGGCCCGATGGGGCATGGAGCCCCGAGATCCCCTCCCCGGAGACGGGGAGTGACCTCTCGGGACTGACGGGGGAGAGTCAGATATGTGTATACGCAAATAGCTCAGTTGACGTGTCAAGAGCAAAGATGCTCCGCCAGTCACGAGATAGTCGGTCACGACCGTTACTCGATAATGAGTCGAGAAAGTAACCCATTCAGGATCGTTTAGACAAACGAAAGATGTGCCAGAAATCCGGTTGATCCTGCCGGCGGGCACCGCTATTGGAGTTCGCTTAAGCCATGCGAGTCGAGAGGGGTAAGCCCTCGGCGCACTGCTCAGTAACACGCGGACAATCTGCCCTCGAGACGGGGATAATCCCGGGAAACTGGGGATAATACCCGATAGGTCTAGGATGATGGAAGGCTCCTAGGCCCAAATCCTGCGGGGCTCGAGGATGGGTCTGCGGCCTATCAGGTAGTAGGGGGTTTCACGGACCCCCTAGCCGTAGACGGGTACGGGCTTTGGGAGAAGTCGCCCGGAGATGGATTCTGAGACACGAATCCAGGTCCTACGGGACGCAGCAGGCGCGAAACCTCCACAATGTGGGAAACCACGATGGGGGAACTCCAAGTGTCCAGACTTATGTCTGGACTGTTCTCGAGCCTAAAAAGCTCGAGAAGTAAGGGCCGGGTAAGACGGGTGCCAGCCGCCGCGGTAATACCCGCGGCCCGAGTGGTGCTCATTATTATTGAGCCTAAAGCGTCCGTAGCTGGCCGGGCAAATCTCCGGGTAAATCGGACGGCTCAACCGTCCGAATTCCGGAGACACTGCTCGGCTTGGGATCGGGAGAGGGAGAAGGTCACTCCCGGGGTAGGGGTAAAATCCTGTAATCCGGGGGGGACCACCAGTGGCGAAGGCGTTCTCCTAGAACGAATCCGACAGTGAGGGACGAAGCCCTAGGGCGCAAACGGGATTAGATACCCCGGTAGTCTAGGGTGTAAACGCTGCAGACTTGGTGTTGGGGGTCCTGCGTGGGCTCCCAGTGCCGGAGCGAAGGTGTTAAGTCTGCCGCTTGGGGAGTACGGTCGCAAGACTGAAACTTAAAGGAATTGGCGGGAGAGCACCGCAACGGGAGGAGCGTGCGGTTCAATTGGATTCAACGCCGGAAAACTCACCGGAGGCGACGGAGGGATGAAAGCCAGGCTGAAGACCTTGCCCGATTCTCCGAGAGGTGGTGCATGGCCATCGTCAGTTCGTACCGTAAGGCGTTCTGTTAAGTCAGATAACGAACGAGACCCTCGCCTTTAGTCGCGATTTCGAGAGTGATTTCGAGAGCACACTAAAGGGATCGCTGTCGCTAAGACAGAGGAAGGAGAGGTCTACGGTAGGTCCGTATGCCCCAAATCTTCCGGGCAACACGCGCGCTACAAAGGCTGGGACAATGGGATCCGACCTCGAAAGGGGAAGGCAATCCTGAAACCCAGTCGTAGTCTGGATCGAGGGCTGTAACTCGCCCTCGTGAAAATGGATTCCGTAGTAATCGCGGGTCAACATCCCGCGGTGAATGTGCCCCTGCTCTTTGCACACACCGCCCGTCAAGTCATCCGAGTTGGGTCGGAGTGAGGGTGCCTCATCTTGGGGCGTTCGAACTTCGGTTCAGCAAGGGGGACTAAGTCGTAACAAGGTATCTGTAGGGGAACCTGCAGATGGATCACCTCCTAAGAACGCCCACCCCATGTGGACGTCCAGGACGGTCCGCGATCGATCGACACTGTCGGACTCTCCCTTCCCAAAGGGCCTACCAACCCATTTGTGAGTAGTTACGCATGATTTATTAGTCACGCCGGAATCAATCGATCGGGATGCTGGCGATCCAAGTCCCGAAGGACCTCCCCCCTCCCTGGCGCTCGCCGGGGACAGCCTCGCCCACGGTGAGCCGGTCCTCATTTTCGATGCCCCAGACCGGGAGGGGGAGACCGACCTCGTCTTCCTGTCCGAGAAGGCGACCCCGGAGCTGATCCGGCTCTCCCGCCAGGACGCGGGGGGGCTGATCTGCACGGCGTACTCGGACGAGCTCCGTCTCCGGCTCGGGCTCCCGTTCGCGTCCGACCTCCTGCAGCTCGGCGCCGAGCGCTACCCGATCCTCGGCTCGGTCGCCCGCCAGAAGCTTCGCTACGACCAGCGGAGCGCCTTCGGGATCACGGTCAACCATCGCACGAACTTCACCGGGGTGCCCGACAACGACCGCGCCGTGACGATCCGGGCGCTCGGAGAGCTCGCCCGGGACGCCCCGACCCTCTCCGACGAGGCGCTCCGGGCCCGGTTCGCGGCCGAGTTCACCTCCCCGGGGCACGTTTCCCTCCTCTACTCGGCCCCAGGATTGGTCCGGGAGCGAAAGGGACATACCGAACTTGCCATCTCGCTCGCCCGTCTGGCCGGACTCTCGGAGTCCGTGACGGTCTGCGAGATGCTCGGAGATTCCGGAGGCCCCCGATCCCCCGAGGCGGCCCACCGGTACGCCGATTCGCATGGCTGGGTCTACCTCGAGGGCCGGACGATCGCCGAGGCGGTCACGAAATGGTCCGCGTGATGGCCACGGGGGTCTTCGACCTCCTCCACCCCGGTCACGTCTACTTCCTCCAGGAGGCGAGGAAGCTCGGCGACGAGCTCGTCGTCGTCGTCGCCCGGGACCAGACGGCCCGGCGGCTGAAGCGGGAGCCGTACGTCCCCGAACACCTTCGCCGGGAGATGGTCGAAGCGCTGAAGCCGGTCGACCGGGCGGTCCTCGGCAGCACGACCGACATCTACGAGACGGTCGTCCGCGAGCAGCCGAACCTCATCGCCCTCGGCTACAACCAGCATTGGAACGAACGCGAGGTCGAAGGCGAGTGCGCCCGGCGGGGAGTTCCGGCGAAGGTCGTCCGACTCGGGGCATACCCCCACAACGACCTCGCGACCCGGAAGATCGTCGAGCGGATCCTCGAACGGGCCAAGTCCGCCCCCCCGGAGGTCCGATGAAGAAGTTCGCGATCGTCGACACGACGTTCGCCCGCGTCGACATGGGCCGGTACGCCTCCGACCGCCTGAAGGCGTGCGGAACGGGCTTCACGATCTCCCGTCGGACGGTTCCCGGCATCAAGGACCTCCCGGTCGCCGTGCGCCAGCAGTTCCGGGACGGGGCCGACCTCTGCATGGTCGTCGGAATGCCCGGAAAGGCCGAGTACGACAAGGTCTGCGCCCATGAGGCGTCGACCGGCCTCATCCTCGCCGGGGTCCTCGAGTCGAAACCGGTCATCGAGTGCTTCGTCTTCGAGGGAGAAGCGGCCGACGGCAAGGAGCTCGAGACGCTCGCCCGCCGAAGGGCCGAGGAGCACGCGGAGAACGCCTACGCGATGCTGTTCCGCCCCCAGGACCTGGCCCGGAAGGCCGCCACCGGCCAGCGCCAGGGATTCACCGACGCGGGGGCGGTCCGTGCCACCCACTGAGCGGGCCGGTCGGTCTCGTTCACATCACAGTCCAGGAAGGGAATCACGAACCATGCCGAAGGGAAGCCCCGAGGGAACGGGAATGCGGATCGCGCTCGTGGCAAGCGAGTTCAATTACGATGTGACGTATGCGATGCTCGAGCGGGCCAAGGAAGAGGTCACCTTCCTGGGCGCCAAGCTCGGACCCGTCGTCAAGACGCCGGGCGTCTACGACATGCCACTCGTCGTGAAGGCCCTTTTCGACCGCGGCGACGTCGATGCGGTCGTCACGCTCGGCGCCGTCATCGAGGGCGAGACGAAGCACGACGAGGTCGTCATGAACCAGGCGGCCCGGAAGCTCGTCGACCTCTCGGTCGAGTATGGGAAACCGGTCGGCCTCGGCATCTCCGGCCCGGGCGAGACCCGTCTCCAGGCGCAGGACCGGATCGAGAACGCGGCGAACGCCGTTCGCGCGGTCGTGAAACTCCACCAGCGACTCGCCGATATTCGGAAGTAGCCGGACGGCTCGCCTCGGGGTATGCCCACCCCCGCGCCGGCATCCGCGTCGTCCGCCTCGCCGAACTCGCCGTCCGCACCCCCTACGGAGCGGGACGCCGGGCGGTTCCTCACCGACGCGGAGGCGAAGCTCCTCGACCTGTTCGTCGAGACGTCGAAGGTCGAGTGGGTCTACAACACGTACATCAACGCCGACACCGAGTACCTGAGCGCCCGGGCGAATGCCCGGTACCTCCGCGAGTCGGCGGTCCTCGCGAAGGCGACGGTCCGATGGGACCCGAAGCGGCTGACTCCCGACGACGCCCGCAAGGCGCTCCTCCTCCGCCTCGGCCAGCCGCTCGCCGCCCCGGACGACCCGAAGCTGGCCGACGAATTGACCGGGATCGTTGCCGAGATCCAGGGGAGGTACGCGAAGGGTCGCTACGCCCCCCGGGGTCGGAAGGAATCGCTCGACCTCGAGGCGCTGTCGAAGATCCTCCGGGAGAGCAAGGACCCGGCGGAGATGCTCGACGTCTGGACGGGGTGGCACCGGATCTCGCGACCGATGAAGGCCGGGTACACCCGGTTCGTCGCGCTCGGCAACCAGGGCGCCCGCGATGCCGGGTTCGGCGACCTCGGGGAGATGTGGCGTGCGAAGTACGACCAGACCCCCGAGGAGTTCTCCCGAACCGTTGAGGGGCTCTGGCAGCAGGTCGCCCCGCTCTACACCGAACTCCACGCCTACGTCCGGCGGAGGCTCCGTGAGACGTACGGCGATGACGTCGTACCCAAGTCCGGACCCGTGCCCGCCCACCTCTTCGGCAACATGTGGGCCCAGTCGTGGGAGCATCTCTTCCCGATGCTCGCCCCGTCCGGCGCGGACCCTGGATTCGACCTCACGCCGATCCTGGTGGCTCGCGGGACCGACCCGGTGGGGATGGTGAAGTTCGCGGAGCGGTTCTTCGTCTCGCTCGGGCTCGACCCGCTCCCCACGACGTTCTGGCAGCGGTCGATGCTCTCCCGACCCCGCGACCGGGACGTCGTCTGCCACGCGAGCGCGTGGGACGTCGACGCCGAGGACGACCTTCGGATCAAGATGTGCATCGACATCACGCAGGAGGAGTTCCACGTCATCCACCACGAGCTCGGCCACAACTACTACCAGCGGGCGTACCGCCACCAGCCGTACCTCTTCCGCGACGGCGCCCACGACGGGTTCCACGAGGCAGTCGGCGACACGATCTCCCTCTCCGTCACGCCGGAGTACCTGAAGTCGGTCGGGCTCCTTGAAACGGTCCCCGGCCCGGAGAAGGACCTCGGCCTCCTCCTCCACAAGGCGCTCGAGAAGGTCGCGTTCCTCCCGTTCGGGCTCCTGATCGACAAGTGGCGCTGGGACGTCTTCTCCGGGAAGGTCGGGCCGGACGACTACACGGGAAGCTGGTGGCGGCTCCGCCGGCAGTACCAGGGGATCGCCCCTGCGGTCGAGCGGACCGAGGACGACTTCGACGCGGGCGCGAAGTTCCACGTGCCGGCAAACACGCCGTACATGCGGTACTTCCTCGCGGCGATCCTGCAGTTCCAGTTCCACCGGGGCCTCGCGAAGGCGATCGGCTGGTCGGGACCGATCCACCGGTGCTCGATCTACGACCAGAAGGAGGCCGGAAAGCGGCTCAACGCGATGCTCGAGATGGGGGCGAGCCGTCCCTGGCCGGACGCCCTCGAGGCGGTCACCGGCGAGCGCGCGATGGACGGCTCGGCGTTCCGGGAGTACTTCCGGCCCCTCGAGGAGTGGCTCAAGAAGGAGAACCGGTCGGCGTCCGTCGGGTGGTAGGGCGCTCTCGGGCGGGTCAGCCGAACCAGTTCCAGAAGTCGTCGCGCCAGTAGTCGACCGCCTCCTCGAGGTGGCGGAGCGGGACGGGGGTCAGCCCGTTCGACTTCGCCGCATCGAACCGCTGGGCGAGCTCGTCCGGGGTCTCGTCGGAGAGGTTTTCGAGGAGGCGGGCGAGGGCGGATTGGATCCCGAGGTCGAGCACCCGCTCCGGATGGCGGATCACGAGGCGGAAGTGGTACTGGCCCGGGCTCGTCTCGACCCGGAGCACCTGCCACTCGAGCCGCTCCTTCCGGAGCCGCCCGAGCTCGAACCCCGCGAGATTCCCCAACGCGGTCGCGATGAAGTTCTCGTTGGGGAGACCCGGTTGGAGGTGGATCCCGACCTCGACTCCCTTGGCCATGGCGGGGCCACCCCACCTCGCGTTAAATCGCCGTCCGTCGGATCCCATGGACCGACTTCCCGTCCGGTCTTCCGCCGTCGGGTCGGAAGCCGACGCGCAGACGGAGTCGGCCCCCGGGGCGCTAGTCCGGCATGGAAACGATGGGATAGGCGGGAACGCACATCTGGTTCAGAATATCGAACACCGTGTCCACGTGTTGCTGACTCCGGACCTCCGCGCTGAGATTGAGGGGAAGGATGGACCTCGCCGTGGCCGTCACGACCGTGTCGATCCGCGGGGTCGGGTACACGTCCACCTCGACCCACTCCCCCCACGAGATGAGGCTGGGGAGCCGGAAGTATCGAGCGCCCGGACCCGGCGGCGGGCCGCCGAGGTCGGAAGCCGCGCTGGCGAAGCTGGACGTCGACAGCAGATCTCAGCGGTCCGGCGGCGGCAGCGTAGACCTTCGTGGCCTTGACCGAGCCGATGTCTCGAATCCTCACGGCGACTCGACCTCGGAGGTAACTCCAGTGTATTCAATGCGCTGACGGGGACCGGGAACCTTCGGGCCGCCGCCGCGGCGCTGCGAGCGCGTTCCGATTGCGTCGACGGGATTCGGGGAAGCCGGGACGGGGGCAGTCGCCTCGGCTGGTTTCCGGCGCCGCCGGGGCCATCCGCCGGCCCCCGACCGGGCGACGACCCGGATCGCCACGACCGCGGCGAGCGCGCCGGTCGCGAGGCCGAGCAGGGCGTACGTCGGTATCCGGGCCGCGGCCAACTCGAAGACCGCGATGCAAAGCACGGCGACCAGGACCGGGACCAGGACGGCGAGCGGGTCCGATGCCCCGGGGTCGCCCTCGATCGGCTCGGGAAGGAAGAGCGCGAGGAACGCCCCGACGATCGCGAGGAGCAGGAGGAGCGCGAACACGGCGTCGGTCACCCCTTGGAGGGGCGGCAGGGCGGTCCGGCTCCCGAGGAGGAGGCTCCCGATCGCGGCGAACTGGTCCCAGGTGACCTGTCCGACGGTGAGCGCGAATCCGCCCGGCGCCGCCGGAGCGGTCGAGCCCGCGAGCCGGTCGAGCGCCGCCCGGAGGGTCAAGAGGTCCACGAACCCGGCGAAGGTGAGCGGGAGGACCAGCGCCGCGTCGTGGCGCCACCGGACGATGGCGGCCGCTCCGGCGACCGGCGAGGCGAGGGCCACGCCCCCGAAGACCGCCATCCCGGTCGAGCCGGACGCGAACCCGACCGGGACCCCGATCAGGAACCCGACCACGAGGGCGGCCGCCGGCCCGGCCCACGGGACGAGCGACCCCCGGGCGGGGAGGCAGGTCACGAGGGGAAGGGCCGTGAGCGCCGCGCCGAGGACGGTCCACCCGTCGATCTGCCGGAGCGCGACGAGGATGAGCCCGAACACGTAGACGAACGCGGGGACCACGAGCCACGCGGGGGACGTCCGCGCCGGGGGGTCGCTCACGCCATCCCCCACGAGCGGAGCCGGGCGTAGGTCGAAAGCACCTGGACCGAGGCTCCCCGCCGGTCGTACGGGAACACCGGGATCCCCTGGGCCCGCATCTTCGAGATCCCGCGGCGGAGGCTCGCCCCCTCCTCGGCCTCGGCCCACTTCCAGGCGGAGATCGCCGGGTGGGTCGGGTCGATGTCGCGGTACATCTGCGCCCGGTTCGGCGGGAAGAGGTAGAGTCGGTGGCCCCGGTCGCGGAACCGCGCGTAGGCGGCCGGCAGCGGGTCGAGGGGTCCGTCCAGGGCGGTGAACGCGAGGAAGTGGGTGTTCCGCGCGAGGCGGCGGGTTCCGTAGTCGAGCGCCGCCGGGAGGTCGAAGACGCCCCCCTGCGCCCGCAGGTAGGCGAGGTTCTCGGCGATCCGGCGGAAGTGGGCCTCGCCCCGTTCCGGCCGCAGGTACTGGCGGACCTTGTCGGTGTGGGTGAGGAGCCCGACCCGGTCCTCGCCGGTCCGGGCGACGGCGGCGACGACGAGCGCCGCCGCCTCGACGGCCCGGTCGAGGGCGTTCTCTCCGGGGAGCCCGGCGGTCATCCCCGGCGTGACGTCGAGGAGGAGGACGTAGTCCTGCCGGCTCTCCTGCTCGAACTCCCGGACGTACCACTGCCCGGGGCGGGAGCGCTTCCAGGCGACGTGCCGGAGGTCGTCGTCGAGCTGGTACGGCCGGAGGGCCCGGAACTCCGTGCCGAACCCGCGGTGCCGGAGCGCGAGCCGCCCCTGCATCCGGGTGAGGAGCGCGGGGGCGAGCCGGTGCGACCCGGCGATCGGCGCGGCGGGGACGACCCGGATCGGCCGGTTCGTGGCGGGAAGGGTCCACTGGACCCACGCGAGCTGGTGGAGCGACTCGACGATGACCGAGACCGGGCCGAGGACGTGGCTGCCCCGGCTCGTCGCCCGTAGGCCGAACCGGAGCCGGACCGAGTCTCCCGGGTTCCAGCGTCGACGCACGTTCGCGGAGCCGGCGATCCGCACGAGCGACCTTGGGAGGAGGTCGCCGACCTCAGCGACGACGGGGCCCTGCCCCGAGTACCGGACGACGACCTCCACCGCGAACTGGGAGCCGGGCGAGGCGGACCGCGGGGTCTCGGTCCGCTCGGCCTCGAACCGGTAGACGGCGGGGCGGGGCGGCGCCAGGTGGAAGGCAAGGAGCTCGGCGGCGAGCGCGGCGAAGCACGCGACGGCGCCCGCGAGGACGAGGAGGTCGAGCGTGTACGCCCCGATGAGGAGCGCGCCGGTGCCGGCGCCGAGGGCGACCCAGCCGCGCCGCGCGATCACGGGGCCGGTCCTCGATGTTACCGGGGCACCCGGACCGCCTCGGCCCGGCGGTCGATCACTTCGCGGAGGAGCGGCTCGACGCCGTTCCGCCCGGTGACGTACCGCTGGGCGAGGAGGTCCGGATGGAGGAGGATCCGGTGGTTGAGCACCTCGAAGACGATGCTCTTGACGTCCCCCGGGGTCACGAACGAGCGGCCGGCGAGGAGTGCCGCGGCCTTCGCCGCGCGCAGGAACTGGACCCCGGCCCGCGGCGACGCCCCGATCAGGATCCGCGGGTCCTCCCGGGTGCCCCGGATGAGCTGCATCACGAAGTCGAGGACCTCCGGGGTCATCCGGACCGCGAGCGCCTCCTCCCGGAGCCGGTCGAGCGTCCCCGCGTCGAGCCGGAGGCCGATGGCCTCGGCGACGGGGGCCTCGCTGTGCCGCTGGAGGAGCGTCCGTTCGTCGTCCTCGCTCGGGTACCCCATCAGGATCCGGAAGAGGAAGCGGTCGAGCTCGGCCTCCGGGGAGCGGGTACGTCCCCTCCTGCTCGATCGGGTTCTCGGTCGCGATCACGATGAACGGCCGCGGGAGCGGGTAGCCGATCCCGTCGACGGTGACCTGGCGCTCCTGCATCGCCTCGAGGAGCGCCGACTGGACCTTCGGGGGGGCCCGGTTGATCTCGTCGGCGAGGATCACGTTCGCGAACACCGGGCCGCGGCGGTACTCGAACTCCTGGCTCACCGGGTTGAGCACCACGGTGCCGACGATGTCCGACGGGAGCATGTCCGGGGTGAACTGCACCCGCTTGAACGAGAGCGAGAGCGCGGCGGAGAACCTCCGCACGAGCATCGTCTTCGCGATCCCCGGCACCCCCTCGAGGAGGACGTGGCCCTCGCTGCAGAGCGCGATCGTGAGCGCCCGGACGACCGGGTCGGACCCGATCACCGACTCCCCGACCGACCGACAGAGACTGTCGAGGACGCTCGGCCCGTCGGAGCCGACCGGCGTGGGGACCGGTGCATCGTTCGGGACGTCGCGGGCCGGTGCGGTACGGTCGGTTTCTTTCATGGGGTGAATCCGAGGGCGTGGAGCTGCTGGTCGACCTTGCCGAGCCATTGCGTGAGGCGGACCTGGAACCGGGCGCGGGACGATTCGTACGTCCGCCAGAAGTCCCAGCGGAGCGGGCTCCCCGTCTCCAGCGCGACCGCCCACTGGATCATCCCGTCGAGCCCCTCGCGGCTCCTTCGGAGCCCCGCGGGGTCGGCGAGCCCGAGCTTCGCGGCGGCCCGGCGCCGCCACGGGATCTCCCGAAGGTGGCAACCGGCCCGGGCGGTGACCGCCCGGTCGAGCCGGTCGTACGTCGCATCGAGGATCTCGGAGTACGCGCCCTGGCGGATCGCGACATAGGTCCGGGAGACCGGGTCAGCGTCCGGTGGAGGGGCCGACCGTTCTCCCCGTCGGCGGGTCGGCACCGCGCCCGGGCCTCCGACGGCCCACACGACCACGGCCGCCGCGAGGAGGACGACCGGCACGCCGACCCGGGGGTCGGTCAGGAGCCCGACGACTTGGGAGACTAGGTCGACCAGGGAGACTCCTCCTCGACCGGCTTCAACGGCTCGGCCCCCATCGGGGGGGCGGGCGCTGGGGCCGGATCCGCTCCGGCGCCGGGGGTGACGTAGAGCCGCCACATCGGCTCGGCGGCGTAGAGGCTCTGCAGGAGCTCGAGGACCTCGTCGCCCGACCCGCCGTTCGGTCCGTTCCCGAACCGGGCCGGGGCGTACAGGTGGTAGAGCCGGTCGAAGAAGTCGACGAGCGGTCCCATCTCCGGCGTGAACCCGCGGGCGAGGATCTCCTCGTGGGAGAACCCCCCCGGGAACGTCGCACCGTACGCCCGCCCGAGGTCCTCGATGACCTTCGGGTAGGCGTAGAGGAGCGCCCCCTTCACGTCCCCGCGGACGAGGTGCCGCTTTGCCTCGGTAAGGACGGGGACCTCGACCGCGCGGAACCGGTCCACGACCCGGGGGTCCTGGGCGGGGTCCCCCCGGCGGAAGAGCCGGGTCATCCCGACCCTCCCCGCGAGTTCGCCCCAGCCGGGGGATTCCTTGACCGGCTCTTCCGGGAAGCGAGCGCGACGTACGCCCCGCCCGCCACGAGGAGGGCGGCGGGAGTCCCGAGGACGAGGACGCCGAGCAGCGCATCGCCGTTCAGGTACCCGAACGGCGGTGGGGTGGTGGTCGAGCCGACCACGACGCATCCCGGCCCGACCGTGCAGGGCGGCAACGGAGTGAGCAGGATCGGGTAGGGGGCGAACACCGACCCGTAGGAGATCGAGACGAACGTGAAGTTCTCCCGGTAGCCGTTCGCGCTTCCGATCACCTCGTAGAGTGCGGGCGGCGCGATGCCCGTGAAGTTGGCCCACCCCATCGAATCGGTCGTCGCGTTTCCGAAGAAGGCAAGGGTGACGAGGGCGCCGGGGACCGGGAGGTCCGTTGCCGCGCTCAGGACGATGGCATCGAGAGCCCCGCCCACGAGCTTCGGCAGTTCCACGACGACGACCTGCGGCTGGATCCACGCGTGGTCGAACGCCGTCGCGTTCGTCCGGTATCCCGGCACGCTCGCCGACGCCGAGTAGTTGTCCTTGACGATCCCGGTAAAGTTGTACCAGCCGCTCGCGTTCGTCGTGAACGGGAGGTAGCCGGGGCCTCCGATGCTGACGTCCTTCAGTTGCCCGGCCGCTCCGCCGAGGCCGGCCCCGGTCGCCTGGTCGACGACATCGATGTCGACGCGTCCCGGGGCGTCCAGGGTGAGGTTCGCCGCGATGTGCCCCGAGTACGGGACCACGACCGCCGCGCTCGCCTCGGAGTAGTTGGCGAGGACGCCGAGGATCGTCGCCGGCCCGACCGGGACCGGAAGCGCGGAGACGTTCAGCCAGCCGCTTCCGCTCGTCGTGCCGAGAATGGTGTAGGCCCCGTTCTCCACCGTCACGTTGGCGAGCGGCTCCGGGACCCCGGCGAGCCCGAGGCCGAACGCCCGGACCGTGATCGACGGGTACGGGGCGAGCGGGATCGTGATGATGTTCGTCGTGTTCGGGAGGAACTCCCCCTCGACCGTGGACTGGCGATAGTCGGTGGCCATGGCCGTGAAGTTGAGGATATCCGGCGCCGGGAGGGTCACGTTGAACTCGCCGTACCGGTCGGTCGTCTCCTTCTGGTCGGCGATGCAGTGCCCGGAGATCGAGACGGTCGCGTTCGGGATCCCCCGCCCGGTGATGTTGTCGACGACCCGGACCTGGAGCGGCACGCTCTGCGTCGAGCACGGGGGCGGCGGCGGCCCGCCGCTGGAGATCAGATTGGGGAAGCAGTTGGTCGTGCTGACGCCGAGCGGCTGCAGGACCGACGCGTTCGTCGGGGGGCCAGAGAGGGTGACGCTTCCCCCGAGCGTGAGGAGCCCCTCGCACCCGGGGAAGTCGGCCCACGCGTTCGGCGCATCGTAGACCGGTCCCGGACCCCCGCCCGCCTCGAGCGTGTACCAGTCGCCGGTAGACGGGGAGTACAGCGCGCCGCTTCCCAACGGCGTCGCACCCGACCCTCCCCAGGCGAATCCGCCGTCCACGATCGCGAGCTGGTCGGCGCTGTCCCAGACGAACGCGGCAGAGGCCCTGGGGGACGGTGGGGAACCCGTGGTGGCGACCCGCGACCAGTGGGCCGGGGTCCCCCCGAACGCCCACAGCGTGCCGGAGCACGCGAGCGCGCAGCCCCCGAACAGCTCGTACTCGTCGGTCGCGTTCTCCCAGATCATCCCGGAACCGTACAGGGGAGGCGGCGACTTCGCGGGGTGGAGCTGGGTCCAGTGGAACGTCGTCAGGTTCAGGCTCCACGTATCGTTCCAGAACACCGACGCCGGCGAACCGTCGACGGTCGCCGAGGGGTCCCATCCCCCCTCCAACAGCGCCTGCGCACCGGAGCCGTTCACCGCGAACGCGGCCCCTTCCCGAGCCGGGGGCGCGAGCGCCTGCGTGACGTTCCGCCACGTCTCGTTCGCGAAGTAGTAGACCCAGGTGTCGTTCGCGGTGTGGTCGGTGGTGAGGTTGGTCAATCCCCCGTAGAGGACGGCGAAGCCGCGCCCCGGCACGGAGGCGAACGAGACGTTGGCTCTCGGGGAGGGGCCCGGCGTCAGGACGGAGACGTTGAACCATCCGGACGAATAATTGTAATTCACGGTGTAGTTCGTCAAACCGCCCGACCCCTCTCCGCCGAAGGTCGTGATGTTGCGGAGGGAATCGTCGACGACCATGGCGGCGCCCTCGCCCATGAAATGGGTCTCGTCGTCCCCGGGAGAGTAGTAGATGAACGCGAGACCCCACTCGAACGTCGGGAGCGTCGTGCCCGACGTCGCCCCCGCGGGGAGCGGCAGCGCGACCGCCCCATCGACCGGGGGTAGGGCGGTGTCCGACCGGACGGAGGTGGGGGCGGCGGGAGCTGTAGCACCAGGCAGGATTGGCAGGGCCGAGAGCACGACCAAGGTCGCGAGGGCCGCGAGCAGTGCGACCCGCCGGTCCTGACCGCGGAGCCGCCGCACTCTCGGGAGGAGTGGGGTCGGCCACATAACGGCGCTAGGACCGTCTCAGAGGCCGAGACGGGACCGGAGGAACTGAAACGCCGTCTGACCTTTCGAGGTATGCGGGATCACCTCGATCGGGCCCGGAGGAACGAGCTCCTTCCGCCGCGTCGTCAGGGCGACCTTGAGCCGCTCGAGGCCGATCTTGACGGTCACGTCCGGAGGCGTGGCTTCGCCCGCGACCGCCGAGACCGCTCCGGTCGCGTCGACGACGAGGCTCGCCGTCTCCTTCTCCGTGACGAACACCCACCGCTGGGGGAGGTACGGGCGGACGAGCATCGCGGTAAAGCCGGTCAGCTGCGAGCGGACGCGCCCCTCCAGGTCGGGCGCGATGGACGTCAGGAGCTCGAGGAGCGCCGGCATTGGAAATCCGACGGCTCCCGAGTGAGATAACGGTCGCCCGCCGCGCCGGGGCGGCGGGAGGCCGATTCCGTCGGTATTAACGCCCGTACGGTTTTCCGGGGATGGGATGACCACTCCTCCGCCGCCTCCCCCGCCGTGGCTTCCCCCGCCACCGCCCTCCAACTCGGCAGCGCTCGGCTCGATCGCCCCGGTCGGCCCGCCGCTCCCCCCCGCCCGCGCGGGGATGGGAGTTCCGGCCGACTCCGGTTTCGGAATACCTCGGCCGGATCGACGATGGGATCCGGTGGTACCTCGCCACGCTCGCGCTCACCCTGCTCTCGGCGGTCATCAGCGCCGCGTACGTCGGCTACGTCGTCAGTGGAGTGTTCTCGGGCGGGTCTCTGTCGACCAGTGCGGCCTCGTCGCTCTCCCCCGGGGTTTCCGACGGGCTCTCTCTCTCCGCGTTCGTCGTCCTGATCCTGACGATCGTCTCCTGGGTCAAGTGGAGATCCGGGGTGCTGTACCTCTCACAGAGCGCGATCGAGTACGGGACCGGCTACTTGCACGCCGCGGACACGGCCCGGAAGGACTACAGCCGCGCGGTGTGGTCGTTCCTCGCCATCCTCATCGGCTCGATCATCTTTTCCATCGTGCTCGCGGCCTACGTCCTCTCCCAGCTGGCGAACTCGTGTTCCCAGTTCGGTGCGAACAACACCACGTGCCTGAGCAACGGAGTGGCCGTGAGCGCGGGCGGCGTCGTAGGTGGGATCCTCGCCTTCGGACTCGTCGCCGCACTCCTCGAATTCCTCCAGTACTACTTCGCATCGCGCAGCCTCGTCGACGCCCTGCGGCCGCTCGCTTCGTCGGAGGGGCAGCAGCGCCTCGACCGCGGGCGGTTGGCGATGGTCGTCGGCGCCGCGTTGACCCCGGTCGGGCTCGTCAACGCCGGCCTCATCCTGCTCGGGAGGGGGTTCCCGCCCCTCGGCTTCGTCGGGCTCCTGACCCCGTTGCTGCTCCTCTACGGATTGTACGAGATCCACCAAGCGTACGCCGCCTGGCTCGCCCGCCCGGTCCCCCCGGCGGACTCGGGCTCTTGGCGGCGCCGCCGTATCCGCCTCGCTCGTAGCCCGGAGCGGCCCCAGCAGCACCGTTATGGGCCGCGGTCGCTCCCCGACCCCGGTTTCTCGAATGGCGGTCCGCGTCGCGTTCGACGAGGTCGACTCGACGCAATCCGAGGCGATCCGCCGCGCCCTCGGCGGGGCTCCGGACAGCACGTACGTGGTCGCGGCCGCGCAGCGGGCGGGTCGGGGCCGCCTCGACCGCTCCTGGGCGTCCCCTCGGGGAGGGCTCTATCTCTCGTGGGTCGGGTCGGCGCCGTCGGCGGCCCCCGGGCTCCTTCCCCTCGCGGTCGGCGCCGAGGTCCGGGCGGCGATCCACTCCGGCGCCGGCGTTGCAACCGCCCTGAAGTGGCCGAACGACCTCGTCGTCCCCGGCCCGTCCTCGGTTCCTCAGAAGCTGGTCGGAATCCTTGTCGACCAGATCATGGCGCCCGACCTGCCCGCCCGCGTGGTGGTCGGCGTGGGCATGAACGTCTCGCTCGTCCGCTCGGCGCTCCCCCAAGAGCTCCGGTCGAGGGCCGCGATCCTCTCCGAGCTCACCGACCGGGATCCGTCGGTCTCCGAAGTGGAGCGGTGGGTCGTGGCGGCGCTTTCGCGGGCGTTCGCCCGGTTGGAAACGCCCGAAGGCGCCTCGGGCGTCGTCGCCGAGTGTCGGCGCCATCTCTACGGGGTCGGAGAGCCGGTGCAGGTGGACGGCGTCCCGGCGGGGATCCTCCGGGACCTCGCGGAAGATGGCGCGGCGACCGTCGAGCGGGACGGGGTCGTCGTTCCCATCCACGCGGGCGACCTGACCGTGGCGGAGGCCGCATGACGGGCGCGTTCGACCGCTGGGAACTGCGCCGCCAGGCGACCCGCGAGGGGGGCGGCGCGGAGCGGGTCGCGAAGTACCGGGCGACCGGCAAGCTGACGGCCCGCGAGCGGCTCGAGGCGTTCTTCGACGCCGGCACGTTCCTCGAAACCGGCCCGTACGTCACCCATCGGGTCTCCACGTTCGGTCTGGGCGACCGGAAGGTCCCCGGCGACGGCGTCGTGACTGGGTGGGGCGAGGTCGACGGGCGTCCGGTCTGCGCGTTCGCGCAGGACGCGACGGTGTTCGGCGGCGCGCTCGGCGAGGCCCACGCCGAAAAGATCGTCCGGCTGATGGACACCGCGAAGAAGGCCGGGGTGCCCGTCGTCGGGTTCAACGACTCCGGGGGGGCCCGGATCCAGGAGGGGGTGATGAGCCTCGGCGGATACGGCGAGGTGTTCTTCCGGAACGTCCTCCTCTCCGGGGTCGTTCCGCAGCTCTCGGTCATTCTCGGTCCCTGCGCGGGCGGGGCCGTCTACTCCCCCGCGATCACCGACTTCATCGTGATGGTGCGGGGCCAGGGACAGATGTTCATCACCGGCCCCGACGTGATCCGGGCCGTGACGGGGGAGGAAGTTACCGCCGACGCCCTCGGCGGGGCGGACGCCCACGGGCTCGGGAGCGGGGTCTCCCACTTCGCGGCCGACTCGGACGCGAACGCGCTCGCGCTCACCCGGACGATCCTCTCGTACCTTCCGCTCAACAACCTCGAGGAGCCGCCGGCGACCGCATCGGTCGAGCCACTGCCCTCGGCGGCGGGCGAACTGAAGGGTCTCGTTCCGGAGGATGCGAACGCCCCGTACGACGTCCTCGGCGTCGTCGGCCGGGTCCTCGACCCCGACACGTTCCTCGAGGTCCAGGCCGGTCATGCGCCGAACCTGGTCGTCGGGTTCGGCCGGCTCGCCGGCCGACCGGTCGGTGTCGTGGCCAACCAGCCGAGCCACCTCGCCGGCTGCCTCGACATCACCGCGTCGATGAAGGGGGCCCGGTTCGTCCGGTTCTGCGACGCGTTCAACGTGCCGCTTCTGACGTTCGTCGACGTCCCCGGTTTCCTCCCCGGCACCCAGCAGGAGCACGGGGGGATCATCCGCCACGGGGCGAAGCTCCTCTACGCGTTCGCCGAAGCGACGGTGCCGAAGCTGACGGTGATCCTCCGGAAGGCGTACGGCGGCGCGTACGACGTGATGTGCTCGAAGCATCTCGGCGCCGACTTCAACGTCGCGTGGCCGACGGCGGAGATCGCAGTGATGGGCGCCGACGGCGCCGTGAACATCCTGTTCCGCCGCGAGATCGACCAGGCGAAGCCCGCGGACCGGGACGGCCTGCGGAAGAAGCTCGTCCGGGAGTACCAGGTCGAGTTCCTCAACCCGTACCTCGCCGCCGAGCGCGGGTACATCGACGACGTCATCGACCCGGCCGAGACCCGCGCGAAGCTCGTCCAGGCGCTCCAGCTCCTCGAGACGAAGCGCGAGGACCGCCCGGCCCGCAAGCACGGCAACATCCCGCTGTAGGTCCCGGAGGTCGACGCACCGTGGTCGGCATCACCGAGACGGTCCTCCGCGACGGCCACCAGTCGCTGATCGCGACGCGGATGCGCACGAAGCACATGCTGCCGGCGCTCGAGCGGCTCGACGCCGTCGGGTACCGGACGATCGAGGCGTGGGGCGGCGCGACGTTCGACGTCTGCCTGCGGTTCCTCCACGAGGACCCGTGGGAGCGGCTCCGGACGCTGAAGCGCGGGATGCCGAACACCCCGCTCCAGATGCTCCTCCGCGGCCAGAACCTCGTGGGGTACCGGCACTACGCCGACGACCTCGTCGAGAAGTTCGTCGGCGAGGCGGCCCGGCAGGGGATCGGCGTGTTCCGGGTCTTCGACGCGCTGAACGACCCGCGGAACATGGAGGTCGCCCTGAAGGCGGTGAAGCGGACCGGGGCGGTCGCGCAGGGCACGATCTGCTACACGCAATCGCCGGTCCACACCCTCCCGGCGTTCGTCGAGCTCGGCCGAACGCTCGCGGGGATGGGCGCCGACGAGCTCTGCATCAAGGACATGGCCGGGTTCCTGCCGCCCGGTGAAGCGTCGGCGCTCACGAAGGCGCTCGTGAAGGAGGTCGGCCTCCCCGTCGTCCTCCACACCCACTCGTCGAGCGGCATGTCGACCCTCTCGTGCCTCGCCGCCGCCGACGCCGGGGCCACGGCGGTGGACGCGGCGCTCTCCCCGTTCGCCGGCGGCACGAGCCAGCCGCCGACCGAGACCCTGGTCGGCGCGATGCGCGGGACCCCGACCGACCCGAAGCTCGACCTCGGGGCGCTCAGCGACCTCGCCGAATACTTCCAGAAGGTGATGGACCACTACCGGCCGATGCTCAACGTCCGTTCGTTGCAGACCGACCCCGGGATCCTCGTCCACCAGGTCCCGGGGGGAATGCTCTCGAACCTCCTCAGCCAGCTCCAGGAGCAGGACCAGCTCGCCCGTCTCCCCGAGGTCCTTCAGGAGATCCCGCGGGTCCGGGCCGACCTCGGGTACCCTCCGCTCGTGACGCCGACGAGCCAGATCGTAGGGATCCAGGCGGTCGTGAACGTCCTCGTCGGCGAGCGGTACAAGCAGGTCACACGGGAGGTCCGGGACTACGTCCGGGGGCTCTACGGGACTCCCCCCGGCCCGCTCGACCCCGCGCTGACGAAGAAGGTCTTCGCCGAGGAGAAGGCGATCTCCGGACGACCGGCCGACCTCCTCGCCCCGGAGTTCGCGAAGGCGCTCGCCGACGTCCGCGTGCTCGTTCCGGCGGCCGACGACGCCGAGGCGCTCAGCTACGCGATGTTCCCCGCGGTCTACAAGGCGTACCGTTCGTCGAAGGACGCCGGGGTCACCCCCGAGGTCCTGACCGCCGCCGCGTTCGGCGTCGTCGGCGCGCTCCGCGCTCCCCGCTCTCCCCTCCCGTCCGGTTCCCCCGCCCGGGCCCCGCCGGTCGCCGCGACCGGGGCCGGGGTCAGCGCCTGGGCCCACGAAGGCCGCGCCCGCTTGCACGCGGGCCGGAGGTCGGTGGATGAAGCTCGAGGTCACCGTCGACGGTGAGAAGCGGACGTTCGAGGTCGACCTCGACCGTGGCGTCCTCCGATGGGAGGGCCGCGAGCTCCCCGTCAAGGTCGTCCAGGACGTGTTCGCGAAGGTCGAGCTCGAGGTCGCCGGCGAGAAGCTGATCGTCGAGGGGTGGCCGCCGGGGTTCCCCGACCCCCCCGCTCCGCTCGTCGTCAACGGCGAGCGGTTCGCCGCCGCGGTCGCGCGCTCGAGCGGGGCCACCTTCGCGACGCGACCGAGGCCGGCGCCCGCGGCCCCGGCGGGAGCCCCGAGTCCCCCGGTTTCTGCGGGCGAGGGAACCCCGGTCGTTCCGCCGATGCCGGGCCGGGTCGTCGAGATCCGGGTCCGGGCAGGGGAGACGGTGACGAAGGGCCAGGTCCTCCTCGTCCTCGAGGCGATGAAGATGCGGAACGAGGTCGTCGCTCCGGTCGCGGGAACCGTCGCGTCGATCCGGGTCGAGGTCGGCGCCAACGTCCGGGCGCGGGAACCGATGGTCGTCCTGACCCCGGCCGCCGGCGCCTAGCGCCGGCCCGCGCCGCTCACGGCTCGGGAGGCCGCGGCTTCGGCTCGCTGGCCTCGAGCCGGTCCGCCTCGGCGACTGGGTCGTACTCGGGGTCGAACTTGTCCACCTCGACCGGTCCGGCGCCCTCGGAGCTGGGGTCCGGGACGGACGCCTCCCGCTCCGCGGTCGCGGCAGATCCGGGTGCGGTCCCCGGCTCGGGCGGAGTCGTCCTGGGCCGGGGGGCCGATTCCGGACCGGGAAGCTGGGCGTACTCGCGGAGGTAGAGGACCGCCACGACGGCGACGATGGCGAGCGCGGCCACGAGCCACCACCACTCGTGGGTCCGCGCCGATGCGTAGACCCCGGCGGCGGTCCCGGCCGCGAGGATCGCGAGGGCGCCCGGGAACGGGATCCGCTGGAGGAACGTCACGGGCGACCGGCCATGCGGGTCGGGTAGATGAACGCCCGCGTCGGAGGAGGCCCCGGGGTCCGGTCGCCCGCGGTCAGACGGGGAGGACCGTGCGGCCGCACGTCGGGCAGACCGAGATCCCCGGCGCGATGTGGGTCCCGCAGTGGATGCAGAACCCGACGTCGATGGGCCCGCTGGGCAGCGGCGCCGAACCGGCCACGACGGGCGCCGGTGCCGGTTTCGACCCTCCCCCGAACGAGACCGGTCGGTTCATCGCCGGGAGCCGGTAGAGGAAGAGGCTGAGGACGAACCATCCGAGGACGCCGTAGAACAGGAGGGTCGAGACCGACGGGTAGAACAGCTGGACGATGAGCGCGACGACCAGTACGCCGATGTAGGCGATCATGAGGGCCCAACGCAGCATCACGGGAGGGTCCTCGGGACGGACCGCCCAGCCGCGCGACCGTACCTTAGTGGGTTCTCCCTCCCGGTCCGTCGGCGGCGGCGAACTCCCACCTCTGAAATACCCCACCCCGCTGGCGCGCGCGATGACGAAGGTCCCCCGGCTCGTCGCCCGGGATGCGTTCACCTACGAGATCCCGGTGGACGAGGTCCCCGGGATGCGAGTCCCCGGGATCCTCTACTCGAGCGCGGCGCTCCTGGCGAGCGTCGACGGCGACCCGTCGCTCCAGCAGCTCGCCAACGTCGCGACGCTCCCGGGGATCGCGCGCGGGGCGTTCGCGATGCCGGACATCCACTTCGGCTACGGGTTCCCCGTCGGTGGGGTCGCCGCGTTCGACCTCCAGGAGGGCGTCGTGTCCCCCGGCGGGATCGGCTACGACATCAACTGCGGGGTCCGGCTCCTCCGGACCAACCTCACCGTCGCCGACGTCCGCCCGAGGCTCCGCGAGCTCGTCGATGCCCTCTACCGCGAGGTACCGACCGGGGTCGGGTCGAAGGGGGGGCTCGCGCTCTCCGGAGGGGAGATCGGCGAGGTCCTCGCCGGCGGCGCCGAGTGGGCGGTCGCCCACGGCCACGGCCGGTCCGAGGACCTCGTCGTCCAGGAGGAGAACGGCCGTCACCGCGGCGCCGACCCCGGGCAAGTGAGCGACGGGGCCCGGAAGCGGGGGCTCCGGCAGCTCGGCACGCTCGGCTCCGGGAACCACTTCCTCGAGGTCCAGGCGGTCGACGAGGTGTTCGAGCCCGCGTTCGCGGAGGCGATGGGGCTCCGCTCCGGGCTCGTCACGGTCATGCTCCACACCGGCTCCCGCGGGCTCGGCCACCAGGTCGCGACCGACTACATCGGTCGGTTCGATGCGCGGCTGCAGGCCGAGGGGACGGTCCTCGTCGACCGGCAGCTCTCGTGCGCCCCGGTCTCCTCCGAGGACGGCCAGCAGTACCTCGGCGCGATGGCCGCCGGGGCGAACTTCGCGTGGGCGAACCGGCAATTGATCACCGCCGGCGTCCGCCGGGCGTTCCGGACCGTCTTCGGCCGCCCGGACGAGTCGATGGACCTCGCGGTCGTCTACGACATCGCCCACAACATCGCGAAGGTCGAGCAGCACGCCGTCGATGGCGGTACCCGGCCGCTCCTCGTCCACCGGAAGGGCGCGACGCGGGCGTTCGGTCCCGGCCGCGACGAGGTGCCCCCGCCGTACCGGGCGTTCGGTCAGCCCGTGCTGATCCCCGGGGACATGGGGACGGCGAGCTACGTCCTCGTGGGTCTCCCGAGCGCGATGGAGCGGTCGTTCGGTTCGTCGTGCCACGGCGCCGGCCGGCGGCTGAGCCGCCACGCCGCGATCCGGGCGTTCCGGTTCGACGAGGTCACGCGGGCGCTGTCCAGCCAGGGGATCATCGTCCGCTCCGCCTCCCGCGAGGGGGTCACCGAGGAGGCGCCCGGCGCGTACAAGAACGTCGACGAGGTCGTCAAGGTCGCCGAGGGCGCCGGCCTCACCCGCCGGGTCGCCCGGCTCGTCCCGCTCGGGGTCGTGAAGGGGTAGCGGGGCGACGGGCCGGGCCGGTCACGCCGGGCGACGCTTCCGCGGTGGCGCGGCCTTCGGCGCCGGCATCAGCCAGAACTCGTTGTCGTCCGGGTCGAGGAACTTCGCGATCCATCCCCACGGGACCTCGCGCGGCGGGAGGGAGAACCGGACCCCCTTCTTCACGAGCCGCTGGTAGAGCCGCGGGAGCGGCTCGGTGCTCAGGAGGAGGATCCCGGTGTTCCCGGCGTCCGGCCCCTTCGGGCCGCGCCGGCGCCCGTGGACCTCGCAGAGGTGGAGCCGCGCGCCGTACACCCGGCTCCCGACCGTCGTCCAGTGCTCCGGGTCGTCGTCGAGGACGGCGAACCCGAGGACGGTGCGATACCACTCGGCCGCCTTTTTCCGGTCCCGGACGGGGACCGCCGCGGAGTGGACGCAGAGCCCCATCGGGGCGGGCGGAACCGTGGGTCGGGCTTACGGGTTGCGGGGTGGGTCGGGCCCGTCGGGCGAGTCCCGGCGGTACCGCGGGAGAACGGCGGCGCCGAGGCCGACGACGACCCCCACGGCGGTCGCGCCGAGGAGGAGCCCGAGCGAATCGTCCGGAGGGGCCGGCGACGCCGTCTGGTTCACGACGAGGTACTGGACCGCGAGCCCCGTGTAGTTCCGGGTCGTCGTCGCGACGGTCACGGCGTACGTCCCCGCGTTCGACGGCGCGGGGAACGAGATCGAGCCGTGCCCCGCGCTGTCGAGGCCGATCGCGTACGACGTCGCGCCCCCCACCGAGACCGGCGACGAGGGGACCCCCGCCAACGCGAACGTCGCCCGGAGGGTGACGTTCCCCGCGGCGCAGCCGGGGGCCGAGGTCGACGTGCACACCGGCGACGCCACGACGACGAGGGCGACCGGCGCCTCCGGTCGCGTGACGTTCGGCGAGAGGGTCACGAGGAGCCCCGTGTCGGTCCCGTTGTAGACGGCCACCGTGAACGCCGCGGACCCGGAGGCTCCTTGCGGGTCCCGGGCGGTCAGGAACCCGACGTAGTGCCCGGGGTCGAGGTAGGTGTGGTTGGTCGACGCCCCGTATCCGTCGGGGGTGGAGTCGCCGAACGCCCACGTGAAATTGTACGGGGGACCGACCCCTCCTTGGGCCGACGCGGTGAAGTTGACCCGGAACGGCGCGACCCCGGCCGAGTCGTTCGGTCCTCCGAACGGGACGACGGTGCGCGGTCCCGGGCCGCTCCCCTCGACGGCGAACGTCCGGACGAGGAGGTCGCCGCCGGCGTCGGTCACCGTGACGGTCGCGGTGTACTCGCCGTTCGCCTCGTACGTGTGCCGGACCGGGCCGCCGGTCGCGCTTCCCCCGTCGCCGAACGTCCAGCCGACCGTGACGCCCGGAACCCCGGTCGCCGTGGCCGAGCCGAACACCGTGAACGGCGCATCCCCGTTCGACGGGGTGAGGCTCGCGGCGAGGGTGAGGCCGGTCGCGTTCCCTGCCTCGGCGTGGACGAGGACGATCGGGAGCTCGTCGACCACCGCGCCGGTCGCGTTCTCGACCGTCAGGTTCGCCTCGAGCGGGCACGTTCCCTGGGCGAGGCAGGCGACGTACGGGAACGACTCGGAGAGGACGTTCCCGTACCCGCCGAGCCCCCCCGGGAACGACCAGTTGACGGAGTACGGGCCGCCGGCGCCGAGGACCGACGCCGAGAACGTCACGAGGGTCCCCGCGAAGACGTGGACCGCGGGCGAGACGGTCGCCGTGACGACCGGCGCGGAACCGGCGGACGTGACATCGATCAGGAACGCCTCGCTCGCGTTCCCCCCGAACCCATCGGACGAGTCCACGACGGTCACGTAGAACCCGGGCGAGGCGAACGTGTGGTTCGCGAACGTTCCGACGACCGACCCGGTGCCGTCCCCGAACGACCACGTGGTCGCGTTCGGTCCGTGGCCGCCGGAGACGACCGCTCGGAACGCGACGTCGAGCGGGGCCGGGCCGCTCGTCTCGTTCGCGACGAACGTCCCCCGGAGCGATGGGTAGACGGTGACGTTCGTCGACGTGTTCGTCTCCTCGCTCACCGAGTCGTTGACGAACGCCGTGATGTGGTGGACCCCGACGGTCCGGAAGAGGGCGCATTCGCAGAGGCCCACGTAAGGGTCGTCGCTCGCGTACTGCACCGTGTACGGCGGCGTCCCGCCCGTGATGTTCGGCGCGAGAGCGAACTCGCCGGGGAGGTCGCGCGCCGCGGGGGTGACGTTCAGGGAGGCGATGATCGCGGTCGCGTTCGGGCAATCCCCGGTCGTGGCCCCTCCGACGAGCTCGAGGATCCGGTTCGAGCCGCCGCCGTCCTCCGGGTGGGCGGCGTCGTGGACCGCCACCGTGACGCAGTAGCCCCCCGCCGCCCCGTACGAGTGGTTCACGCTCGCGTTCGTATCGTTGTGGAGGTACGTCCCGTCCCCGAACGACCAGTTGTACGTGTAGGGGGCCGTCCCGCCGGAGACGTTCGCGTCGAACGTGACGGGCTGGCGGACCGAGGGGGTCGCGAGGGAGCTGTTCAGGTCGACCGAGAGCGCCCGCCCTCCGACCACGATCTCGACGGGCTCGGAGACGGAACTGTTGCCCGCGGCGTCGAACACCACGGCCCACGCGGAGTACGCCCCGTCGCTCGGGTAGGTGTGGCTCCCATCGCCGCCCGGGGCGAGGCTCGAGTTGTAGTCCCCGAAATCGATGTCGTAGAACGCGTACGGGTAGGCCCGCCGGTCGCCACGGCCGTGAAGTTGACCGTCAGGGGGGCGGCCCCGAACCGCGGGGTGGCCGCGAGCGAGAGGTCGATGTCCGCTGTCGTCACCGTCGTGCGGGTGAGGAGCGGAGCGAGCACCCCGCCATTCGGAGAGCCGAGCCCGGTCACCGGGTCCCAACCCCTCGTGGCCGGGTAGCCGTTCGACCCCGAGACGATGTCGTGGAACGCCTTGCTTCCCGAGGAGCCGGACGCGACCTGGTAGAGCGACGGGTCGACGAACCCGAGGGCCGAGCCGCCGAACGAATCGATGTCGGTGAGGAACCCGGCCCAGACCGGGCACGCGACGCTGGTTCCCTGCACGGCGACATCGAAGCCGGAGTAGACGATCTCGACGCCGGCGCCCCCCGCGACCGCCGCGATGTCCGGCTCGCCCCGCTGGGTCTCGTTGGGGGAGATCCCGGTCGCGACCTGCCAGTACGGGCGGGGGAACGGGGAGTATCCGCCTGTCGAGCCTCCTTGGTTCTGACAGCCGGGCGAGGACGCACCCGAGGCGTTCCCGCTCCAGGCGGTCTCGCTCGACCAAACGTTCGCGCTCGTGAGCGTGAGGTCGGTCCCTCCGACCCCGACCACGTACGGGTCGCTCGCGGGGTAGTCGGTCGAGACCCCGCTCGTGCCGGCAGCGGAACCGCAGTCCCCCGACGCCGAGAGGACCGTGATCCCCTCCAGCGCGGCCGCCTCGAACACGGGGTGGAGGAGCTCGTACGAGCCGTCGGTCGTCGCGTTGCATCCGGAGGAGCACGCGCCGTTGTAGACGTTGAACTCGCCCACATCGTTCTCGCCCCAGCTGAGGGAGATGACGTTGGCCGCGTCGTGGGCGACGAGCCAGTCTACGCTGCCGTACAATCCGGCGGTGGCATCCGGTGCGAACGTCATCTTGATCGTAGCGGCGGGCGCCATGGCCCGGGCCCACTCGAGGTCGAGGGCCTCCTCGACCCCCCAACCCGTCGACGTCGCGTTGAGGTTCCGAGTGGTCGGTACCGGGTACAGGTAGTCGACCTTCCCCGCGGCGACCCCCGTGGTCGTGTCGAACGAGCCGAGGTCGGTTTCGAGCTGGGATTGCGGCTCGCTGCCGTCGTAGGCATCGACGACCGCAAGGGTGAACCCGGTGCCGTTCGCCCCCCCGCCGATCAGGCCGGAGAAGTTGTACCCCTTCTCGACCTGGCAGGGGGTGAAGCCGTTCCCTCCCGAACCCGAGCACGATGCCGACGGGGTCACGGCGGCGATCGAGCCGAGAGCCGCCGGGACCACCGGCGTCACGTTCCCGAGCCCGAGGGCGCCCGACCATGGAAGCCCCCCGGGAAGCGTCGCGGGCGTTGGGTGGGAGAAGAACGACCGGCTTCCCTCGCGGTACGACTCGAACGTCGTGGAGAACGCGGACGCGACACGGCTGGCCGGCCCCTGGACGAGCAGGATCGTGCGGTCGGGGCTCGGCTGGACGGTGAGGCCGTCGGACTGGAACTCGCGCTCGGCGGCCGCGTACTCGGCGGTGGAGGCACCGTACCGGTCGGCGACCTCCGCCGGCGTGAGGTACTGGTGATACTCCGGCGATCCGGGGGCCCCGATCAGCGCGACCTCGGTCCCGAGCTCGGAATCGTTCGATCCGTCGAGGCCGACGGCGACTTCGACCGGCGTCGTCGGGTCGAGAGGACCGAGGTCGGTCACGCCCGGCCCGGCACGATAGGCGGGGGCCACCACGATCCCCCTCGGCGAGGGTGCCGCAATCCCGGTTCGCTCGGAGACCCCCGGGGTAGGGCCGGGGAGGGCGAACGCAGGGATCGCCACGACGACCGCCACGGTCAGCAAGACCGCGAGCCGCCAGGTCGACCTCTGCGGGAACCGTCGGACGGACCGCATCGGCACGGTCGCGAGGGAGCGACCGCGTATTATGGAGGCGACCCGCCGACCGCGCAGCGCCCGTTCCCTCGGTTCCCCTAATTAACCACCGACCTCTGGTCCGGCCGAGAACCGTTGGACGCCTGGGTCGGTTGGGCGATCTTCGTCGCCCTCGTAGTGGGGTACACCGCGGTCGTCGTCGTCCTCTACCGACGCGGACGGATTGGACCGGACCGCGCGCTGTCGCTGTTCGGCCCGGCGCTGATGATCAAGACCCAGCGGGGAAAGGGGTTCCTCGAGCGGATCGGCCGGTTCCAACGGTTCTGGTCGTGGGTCGGGGACGCCGGGGTCATTCTCGCCGGCGCCGCGATGGTCACGATCCTTGCCGTGCTCGCCCTCGATGCGACCGTGGCGCTCCGGGAACCCGCGAGCGCGGCGCCGACCGCCCAGGAGGCGCTCGGGATCCCGGGGATCAACCCGTTCATCCCGATCGGCTACGGCCTCGTGGCGTTGATCATCGGCGTCGTGCTCCACGAGATGATGCACGGCGTGATCGCCCGCTCGCAGAAGATCGGCGTGAAGAGCATCGGGGTCCTTTGGCTCGTCATCCCGGTCGGGGCGTTCGTCGAGCAGGACGACGTGGAGATGAACGCCGCGCCGCGCCGCAAGCGGGCCCGCGTGGCGGCCGCCGGGGTCCTCGCGAACCTCGTCCTCGCGGTCATCTTCTTCACCGTCCTCGCGGCGGTCGTCTCCGTGTCGGTCCAGCCCACGGCGAACGGGGTGGGACTCGTCCAGGTCGTTTCGGGAACCCCGGCCGCCGCGCTCGGCCTCCACCCGGGGGACGTGATCGTCTCGATCAACGGCACTCCGACGACCACGACCAACGACCTGCTGAACGTCCTCGGCGCCACCCACGCCAATCAAACCGTCGCGATCCAGGTACTACGACCCGAACCTCGGAACGACGGTCTCGAGTTCGGTCAAGCTCGAGGCGCTCAGCGACTACACCCACGTCGCCTCCGACAGTGGAAAGGGATTCCTCGGGGTCTCGCCGGGATTCCTCACGCCCGCCCAGATGAAGACGGTGCTCGCCAACCCGACGGCGGCGCCCGGCGGCCCGCTCCTCGGGGCGACGTACTGGGTCGTCCTGCCGATCGCGGGCCTCGAGCCGATCGCCGGAACGACCTCGAGCTTCTACACGATCCACGGACCGCTCGCTGGCCTCGGCTCGGGGGGATTCTGGGTGCTCGCGAACATCCTCTACTGGCTGTCGTGGATGAACCTCCTGCTCGGAATGTCGAATGCCCTTCCGCTCGTTCCGCTCGACGGCGGCCTCATCTTCCGCGACTTCGTCGCCTCGGCCGCGTCCCGGCTCCAGAAAGGGTGGGACGCCACGAAGCTCGACGCCTTCGCCGGCCGCGCGGCGATGGCGTCGTCGCTGGCCGTCGTCCTGTTGCTCCTATGGCAGTTCGTGGCGCCGCACCTCTGAACGAGCGGGCCCGGCTCGCCGATTACCCGTTCTTGCCGGGGGCCGAATCGCTGGTCGCCGAATCCGCCCCGTCGGTCGGCGACCTGCTGCGCCACCCCGGCTACCAGCGCGCACGGGAAGTGGGCCGGGCTCGGATCCGGGCCGCCATCGACGACCCCACCGGGGCGAGCGGCGTCGCCGAGCTCCCGCACCTCGATCCGGAAGAACGGTACCTGTCGTTCCAATACGCCCGCCTGGTCCTCTCCGCCGCCCGGACGAGGGCGCCGATCCGGCGCTGGGCGGTCGCGGAGGCCAAGGAGGCGACCGGGCGGCTCGCCGACGAGGACGTCGAGACGGTCCTCGACATCTCCCGAAGGCTCGGCGTTCCCCTGGAATCCGTCGGGTCCGAGCTCGCGTTCCGGCTCCCCGACTACCTGAAGCTCGCAGGGGCGATCCGGGAGGCCGAGTTCCGCCTCGTCCACCAGGCGGTGCAGCACGGCCTCGTCCGGGTGACGAAGGCGCGGGCGGTCCGACTCCTCCAGGAAGGGATCCGACGGGAGCTCGGGCAACCGGTCGAACTCGCCGAGCCGGCGCGGGCCGCCATCGCCGAGGCCGAGGGGGAGCTCCTCGCCGACGTCGAGGCCCGGATTCCGGCCCCGACCGCCCGGTCCGGTCCCGGCGTCGCCCCGCTGCGGCCGGAGATCTTCCCCCCGTGCATCCGGGCGATGCGCCGGACCCTCCAGGACGGCGAGAACCTCTCGCACGCCGGCCGGTTCGCCCTCGCGGCGTTCCTCCATCGGGTCGGCGCCGATGCCGACACGATCGTCGACAGCTACCGGGGGGCGCCGGACTTCGACGAATCCGTGACCCGATACCAGGTCGAACACATCACGCAGCGGGACGGAGGGCGCGGTTACTCGCCGAGCGAGTGCGCAACGTTGCAGACCCACGGGCTCTGCTTCAAGGACGGCGACCGGCAGTCCAAGGTGCCGGCCGACCACCTCCCCGACCGGCTGTGCCACGAGCCGCGCCTGCGCCATCCGCTGCAGTACTACCGGATCCGGGGCGGGACCGTGGCGATCGACGACGCCCCCCGGGACGACGAGCCCGCTACGCCGCGGGGGGAAGCGCCCGGTACACCCGGAGCGCCCGGGCGACGGCCGTCCACTGCCCGGCGATGACGAAGTAGACGAGCGCGACGTCGACGACGGTGAACGTCAGCCCGACCGCGTGGATCCGGGAGAGCGGCGCCGTCGGCGCCCACGGCCACGGCAGGGAGAGGTCGAACTCGAGGATCGCGGCGGCCGCGAGGATGACGAGCCGGTCCGCCCGCGTGAGGAGTCCGCCGTAGAGCCGCCCCTGCCCGACCGCCTGCGCTTGCGTCCCCATGTAGCTCGTCAGGAGGAGGCTGACAAGGGCGAGGAGGGCAAGAACCGGGTACGCGTACGACGAGACCGCGAGCCCGAGGAGCAGGAGGACGTCGGCGTACCGGTCGAGGACGTGGTCGAGGAAGTCCCCCCGGACGCTCGTCGTTCCGGTCCGGCGCGCGACCTCGCCGTCGAGGACGTCGAAGACGCCGGCGAAGAAGATCAGGAGACCGACGGGAAGGAACAGGAGCGGGGTCGTCCACCGGACGAGCGCCGCGAGGGCGGCCGCGCCGGCGGCCATCCCGATCGCGACGCCGCTCAGCCGGTTCGGTGGCCAGCCGAGGAATGGTCCCGCGAGCCGCCCGACGTACGGCGCGACGCGGGCGCGGTACGATTCGGCGACCATGAGCCGCCCTACCCGGGCGGGTCCAAAAGGTGCGCGGCGATGCGGCGGTCGGCGAGCCAGTCGACCCGGCCGAACCTGGCAGGGGGACGGCGGGCGAGGATCCGGCCGACCTCGGCCGCGACCGACCCGACCGTTCGGCCGGTCGTGTCGACCTCCCACACCGTCCGACCGAGCCGCACGGCCTCGAGCAGCACGACGTCGAGCGCTTCGGCGAGGTAGTTCTCCCGTCGGTCGGCGGCCGTGCCGCGCCGGGCCGACCGGAGCCGGGCGACGAGGACGTCCGGGCGGCACCGGAGCACGAAGACGTCCCGGATCGGGAGCAGGTGGGCGAGGTGGCCGACGACGACCGTCCGATCCGGTAATCCCGGGCGGCGAGCGACCCATCTGGCGAGCGCCGGCAGATCGACCTCGACCGACCGACCGTGGCGCCGCCCGAGCCCCTCGCGGACGGCGAGGTCGCCGAGTTCCACGACCGGCCGGCCACGGGCGAGCGTCCGTCCAATTGCGGACTTTCCAGTGCCCGGTGTTCCGGTCAATGCGAGCGGTGTCCCGGCGCCGGAACCGGGGTGGGACGTTCCCATTGTCGTCGGCGACCCCCGAAGGTCTTTAAGCAGAGGCTAGGTATGGCACGACGCTCCGTCTCTCCGTCGAGAAGGACTGCCATCTCCCCCCCGCAGAGTGCGAACCATGCAAGCAACCTCAGCTCTGGTCCAGCCATTCGCCGGACTCCGTCCCTACGCCCGCGTGGGGGCCGCGATCGCCCTCGTGCTCGTGATGATTGTCTCCGGGTCGTCCATGGCGTTTGCGACCGGATTCGCTCCATCCTCGGCAGGGTCCCCGACGGGGGGGCTCGCCGCTCCGCCCGCCGGCGCGGTCCAGACGGGCGCCGAACTGCAGAACGACTCGTATCTCCAGAACCCCGGAACCCCTCTCACCAACCTCTCGAACGTCTCGGTCCTCGGGAGCGTCGCCCCCAACCAGCAGATCTCGTTCACCGTCGGCTTCCAGATGCAGAACGAGGCCGACCTCGCCAACATCATCTCCGAGCAGCAGACCCAGGGCTCGGGGATCTACCACCAGTGGCTCACGCTCCAGCAGGAGGAGACGCTCTTCGGTCCGGACCCGACGACGGTCCAAGACACCGTGAATTACTTCACGTCGCTCGGATTCACGACCGGCGTCCGCGGCCCGATCTCGATCTCCTTCACGGGGACGGCGGCGCAGGTCGACAAGGCGTTCAAGACCAGCCTCGTCAACATCCAGGTACGGCACCGGCTCGATGGCCTACGTCAACAACCTCCCCCTTGCGCTCCCGACCCCGATGGCGCCGGGGATCGTGACGGTCAACGGTCTCGACTCGGTCCCGGTCGCGCAGCCGACGAACATGGTCGACGGCCAGCTCCTCGGAAGCGCCGATGCGGGGATTCCGACTGCGGACCAGCCGGCGTTCAACAGCGCGTTCGCCAACGCGACCGCGGGGAACGTCAGCGCGATGTACAACTACACCAACCACGCGTTCGTCTGGTTCAAGTACTACTCGACGACGCACCACCGGTTCGAGGAGTACCAGGTCGTCACTCCGGCCGCGCTGAGCGTCCTCTACCAGGCGATGCCCCTGATCAACTCGGGGATCAACGGGAACTCGACGGGGACCCCCATCACGATCGCGATCATCATGGCCGGCGGGATCAATCCCGGCGACCTCCGCGGGTTCAGCCAGATGGTCTGGAACAACCCGAACCAGATCCTGGACCGCGTCAAGGCGGTCCCGGTCGACCGTTCGTTCGGATTGAACGGCACGCTGACCTACACCGACGGCGGTTCGGGCGAGATGGCGCTCGACATCGAGTACTCGAGCACGATGGCGCCCGGCGCCCGGATCATGCCCGTCTACGGGCCGACCCTCGCGACGAACATCCTTGACGACGACTACGCGACCGTGGCCTCGATGGCGACGGTGCCGAACATCGTCTCGAACTCCTGGGGCGGCGGCGAAGACCGCTGGCCGAACCTCTACGGGCCGAACTACGCGAACGCGCTCACCATGCACGACTACTTCATGCTCCTCGACGCCCGCGGCTCGACGGTCCTCGCCTCGAGCGCGGACGGCGGCGGGTTCGACGTCAACTCGGGTGTCCTTTCCGGCAGCTTCCCGGCCACCGACCCGTACGTCCTTTCGGTCGACGGGATCCGGACGGTCGCGCTCGGCGCCGGCGGCGTGCCGTTCCCCGCGAACAACAGCTACGGGCAGTTCCAGACCGGGATCGGGTTCGCCCAGCTGCCGAACGAGACCATCCACGTCGACCAGACCGTCGGACTCGGAAGCCAGGAGTTCTGGTACACCCCGAACACGAACCTCTCGCTCTACGCGCCCCCGTACGCCTCGGGCGGGTTCGGGACGAGCTACTGGTTCACCCAGCCGTGGTACCAGCACGGGATCGGCGTGCCCAACGTGGGCCGCGCGCTCGGGAGCAGCGTCGGGGCCGAGGCCGACTTCAACGAGACGATCTTCTTCGACGGCACGATCGAATGGGGGTACGGCGGTACCAGCTTCGCGTGTCCGACCACTGCGGGCGAATTCGCCCTCATCGAGGACTACCTCCGCGCCCACGGCGAGAGCCAGTACCTGGGCGTCGGGGACGTCCCGGTGTTCGACGTGGCGAACGCCTGGAACAATGGCAACGTCTCCCTTGTCCCGTACGCGGACGTCACGAACGGCACGAGCTACTGGGGCAACATCGGGGCCGACGACCAGTACGCCCTCCCCGCGGGCCAAGTGTTCCCCTACACGGGGGACAATGCGAGCCGGAACTCGACCTACGGCGACACCCTGAAGGGATACGACTTCCCGTCCGGGCTGGGGCTCGATCAACGTCTGGAACTTCGCCCAGGACCTCCTCCAGCTCGAGCAGATGCCAGGGTCGTTCGTTACGGTCAACGCGACGTCGAACCACTACGCCCCAGCGGAGTGGGGGAGCCTCTTCACGAACAACACCTACACGATCCACGTCAACGCCACTGGCACGTTCGCTGCGCAGTTCGCCGGTTGTCGGCGTTGAATATCTTCGGAGCGAACGGAGTGAATTCAACCGATCTATCCGACTCATCACCTCCGACGTTGCTCCCCCGCGACGCGGGTTTGACTTCACGTTGAACACGTCTGTCGCACCATTCGCCCCGCTGTTCTCGCCCGGCTTGGTCATCTTCACAATCGGGAACGCGTCAAGTCCAAGCTCGGGGTTCGCGTTCGACTGGGTCGCCCAGGCGATTCCCTCGTCCCCACTGAACGTCACGGTGGTCGCCCCGGACACCGCGGGTGAGGTCGGCGGCTATGCGGAGTTCAACGCGTTCCTCGGCTTCGGCCCGCCGACCCTCGACCCCCGGTGCTGCGGCTCGCTCTTCCCGAACACCTTCACCGTTCGTGTCACCCAGAACGGCCACCCGGTCTACGATGCCGAGGTCCTCGCCCAGATCGCCTCCACCAACTCCCTTGCCTTCTCAGGGTCCCGCGCGGAGTACGCGGCGAACTCGTACGGCAGCCCGAGCTGGCTGTCGCCGACGATCGTCTCGGAGTCGCTGACGAACCTCACGGGAGAGGCGCTCGTCTACACGTCGAACGTCATTGCCCCGACGACTTACTTCGTGAACGCGACCTACGGGGTCGCGATTGGGGGCACCACGTACCAGGTCCTTCCCGGGCCGAACGTCGGGATCACCGACAACTCCGGAGGGACGATGTCGAACTTCAACGTCATCCGGTGGATCCTCTACTCGACCCATCAGAACGATTCGGCTTCCTCGATCGCCCGCGAGGAGCCGAACGCCCTGAACCAGACCGCCCTCTGGAACCTGATGTACGGCTGGCAGGGCGAGCGCATCGACGTGAACGTCAACAACTACACCGGCGGACCGCTGTCGGGGTACAACGTCTGGCTCGGCACCTTCGACTCCGGTCGGGAGACGAAGTTCGAGAACTACGAGAGCACCGGCGCGACCCTCGGGGTCACCAACACCTCGGGGACATCGAACGTCACCGGACCCGACGGGACCACCTGGATCCAGATCCCCGACAACATGTCGGACACCGGATTCTTCTCCTCGACGTCCGAGGGGCAGACCGCCGGCTGGGGATGGGTCGCCGTCGACGTCCCCGGCTCGGTCAACCGCACGTTCCAGTACACGGAGCCGTGCGTACCGGACACGCCCACGTTCAGCGCGCTGATCAGCTGCGAGTTCAACAACTCGTACCAGCGGAACTACACGGCCGCCCCGATCCTCATCCTGCCGAACCCGGTGAACCTCACGCTCGAGACGCCCCACCAGCTCCCCCTCGACTTCTTCGGGGTGGGCGCGAACGTCTCGTTCGAGGTCAACGTATCCCTGCCGTTCCAGGACCCGACCGCGGGCGGGAACATCGGGTGGAACTGGCCGTCGTCCCAGGAGCACATCGATACGGTGAAAGCGTACGTCGATGGGCAGTTCGCCCTCGACCTCTCCCCGGACACCCCGCCGTTCTGGCAGGCGGACACCCTGTTCGGGAACCTCTCGAACGACTACACGACCGGCTACCACAACCTCACCGTCGTCGTCACCGACAGCCAGGGCCACGTGTTCACCGAGACCCAGAAGTTCATCATCGGCAACGTGCAGATCACGAACCTCGGGATCAACAACCTCTACACGGTCGTGCCGTTCGTCGTCAACTGGACGCTCGACATCCCGGCGGCCCAGGTGTTCAACTACACTTACAACCAGTCGTTCGACCTCCGCTACGTGACGAACGGTTGCGGGGGGCTCCGGAGCCCGTGCCCGACGGTCGTCAACCTCACCGAGAGGATCAAGGACGGCCAGGTGAACTACAACCAGTCGCTCAACCTGACCCTCATGGGGCTCGACGGGTTCTATTCGGGTTACGGAGAGTCCGGCGGGTATCCACCGGGCCAGTACCAGATCATCATCTGGCTGAACGCGAACCATTCCGGTTCGATCGCGGCCGAGGTGGACACGTACCTGATCTTCGGAACCGTCAGCGGTTCGATTAGCGGCCCGGGGGCGAACGCCACCGTCCCGCTCGGGAACGTGACGATCGCGTTCAACTATTCGGGCGGGTACATCAACAACGCCAGCCTGAACGTCTACCTGTCGACGGCGATGAATTCCCCGGTCTTCTCAGCCGGCGCCTACTATCCGGCGGTCGGCGAACAGCAACGGGGCGGTTCCGACACGTGGGAGGCGGTCCAGGTCGGCCAGTACGAGATCGTGCTGACCCTCGGTACGCCGTATGCCAACTATACTGCGCACGAGTGGATCAACGTCACGAATACGAACCCGCTCGTGTACCAGAACGCGTCGATCGGCCAGCATCCGATCATCTCGCTCTCGGCGGCCCAGCTCGGGGCAATCCTCGCGATCATCGGGCTGATCGTCGGGCTGTTCCTCGGTCTGATCGCGGCCCCGGCGCTCCGGCCGAGCAACCGAGGAACCGGCGGTGCTGCCCGCCCCTCCAGCAGCGCGAAGCCGTGGGACGAGGGCAAGGCGGACGACGCGGTCGCGGGCGGTAGCGTGGCCGCGGCCGGAGCCGGGACTCCCGGCGGGCTCAGCTGCCCGATCTGCCACGAGCCGGCCATGAGCGCGTTCTCGCTCCAGCAGCACCAGCAGGTCGTGCACGGGATCGAAGAGTAGTCCGGACCGTCAACCCATTCAAGTCCGGACGGCGGGTCTGTCCCCCGCCCGGCTCCGGTTATCCGTCACGTCCCGAGCCGCCGACGGCTCTCGGTCCCCCTGTCTGTTCCGCGACATTTAAGTAATGAAAGTCGTCACCTGACCTATGCGCCGATTTTGGGCATCCACGCTTGGGACGACTGCGACTCTTGCCGTGATTCTGGTCGCGTTGCTGTTCGTGGGAGCTGGGGCGTTCGCCCCGGTCACCAGCGCGGGCGTCCGGACGGCGGCAGGCTCGAGCGCCTCGGCGGTGACCCACCCGGCGGCGGTTGTCGCCCCGGCGGTCGTCTCGGCGCCGAAGGCGATCGCCCACCCCGAAGGGAACTCGTCGAACAACACGACGGCGCCGTTCATCAACATCACGTGGGTCCAGCTGACGCCCCAGACCCCGACCGTCGCGCCGGGCGGGAGTGTCGTGCTGACCGTGGTCGCGCTGTGCACCAACGCGACCCTGACGAACTACACCTGCCCCGCGGGCGTCACGTACGCCTGGTCCCAGGCGGGCGCCCTCGCGGGCACGCTCAACACGACGAACATGACCTCGCCAACGTTCTGGGCGGGATGGACGCCGGCAGCGGCAACGGTCACGGTCGTGGCAACGTTGAACAACACGACTGTCGCGGCGAACGTCTCCTCGGGGACGAACTCCTCGGCAATCACGGTCTGGGCGAGCGGGATGCCGGATGTCACGGTCAAGTACACGACGACGTTCACCCTGTACGAGCTCGTACCGTTCTGGGTCAACTGGACCCTCAGCGTCGGGAACGGCTCGATCGGGGCGTCCACGACCTGGGTTTCCCTGAACGTCCGGGACATCGTCGGCAACTGCGGCACCCAGTACCTCCTTCCTCGGGAGTCCGACGTGCCCGACCATCGTCAACATGAGCGAGCCGGTCGGGGCGGGAACGACCTCGTTCTCGCAGGAGATCAACTATACGATCCTCAACGCGACCGGATACGCGAGCGCGACGGGCGGAGTGTTCTCCCCGGACAACTACCAGTTCATCGTCTGGGCGGCTGACAACAACTCCGTCGCCAACGTCACCGCGGGTGAGGAGCAGAACATGTACCTGGTGTTCCAGACCCCGACGGGCTCGTTCCTTTCGCCGCTCGCCGGCTCGGACCTCTCGACGGGCAACATCAGCTTCGTCGTCACGTACACGGGCGATTTCATCCAGGGCGCCGAGCTGACGGTCACGAACTCGCTGCACCAGGTCGTCTACCTGCAGGCCGTCTACGCGGTCGCCACCGGGTACCGGACGGTCGGGGCTCCGACCCCCTGGCTGGCGGCCTCGAACGGCACCTACACGGCGACGGTGAACGTCACGACCCCGTACGGGATCTACGCGTTCGCCGAGACGTTGAACGTCCTGAAGGCGGGCAACACGATTTACGTCAACCAGACGAGCACGACCACGTCGTCGAAGATCAACGGGCTCGACCCGGCGGTCTGGGCAACGCTCCTGCTCGTCATCGGCCTGATCATCGGCCTGATCGTGGCGCTCGCGCTCGGCCGGATGATGTGGGGCACCCCGAGCCAGCCGTCGTCCCCGCAGCCGTGGTCCCCGACCTCCTCCTCCGGATCGAGCAGCTCGTCGTCGACGACGGAGAGCTCCTCGACGAGCGGTTCCTCGGACACCACGTCCGGGGACACGAAGCCGTAGGGCCGGACGTTCGTCGGCCCGGGAGATCCCCGGGCCGACAGCCGGGCGAACCCCTTCCGCGGCGGAATTTTCGGCGAATTTTGATGGGTGGGAAGCCCCGCCGTCCGGACCGACTCAGGCGAACCGGAGGGTCCCGAACTGGCGGCGCCAGGCGAGGACCTCGGGGCCGACCTTCTCCTTCCGGACCCCCGCCCGGACGAGGAGCTGGGCGAGCCTTGGCATGTCGGCCGGGGTCAGGCCGAGCCGCGTCACCTCGGCGGTGCCGAGGCGTCCCACGAGGTCGGTCAAGAGCCGCTCCTTCTCCCACCGGCGGGCGAGCGCCCCCGAGCGCGAGGCCGTGGCGGCGTTTCAGCTCGGCCCGGTCGATCAGGAGCTGGTGCGACCGGGTGAACCCCATCGCCTCGGCCGCGACCGGGAACTCGAGGTCGGTCAGGGCCCGTCCGAGCGCCTGCGCGTTCGCGACCACCGTCCGGGCGTACTCCGGCCCCACCCGCTCGAGCTCGAGCAGCGTCTGCGCGACGCCCGCGATCCGGTTCCAGTGGGCGTTGTCGAACACCCGCCAGACGAGCGCCGGGTCGATCTGCTCGAACAGGTCGGTCCGGTCGGTGGCGAGGATCCCCCCTGGGGGCCGGGGAACGACTTGTGGGTGCTGCCGTAGAGGACGTCGGCCCCTTCCCGGAGCGGGTCCTGGAACTCGCCACCGGCGATGAGGCCGAGGACGTGGGACGCGTCGTAGAACACGAGGGCGCCGACGTCGTGGGCCGCCATGGCGACCTCGCGGAGCGGGGTACGGGAAGAGGAAGAAGCTCTGGCCGAGGACGACCGCGGTGGGCCGCTCCCGCCGGATCTCCTCGACCGCCACCTCGGGCCTCAGGGAGAATCCGGGTCCGTCGGCGGGGAGGGGGCGGACGGTCCAGCCAAACAGCGCCGGGAGGAACCCCGGGCCGTACCCGTCGTACCCCCCCTGCTCGGGAGGGATCGCGAGGATCTTCGAGCCCTTCGGGAGGAGTGGAACGAGCGCCGACATCGCGGCGATGTGGCCCGAGAGGGGCCGGACGGTCGCGTGCTTCGCCCGGAAGACCCGGGCGCAGGCGGCGTTGCCGAGCGCTTCGACCTGGTCGGTGTACTTCGTCCCGGCGTAACTGTTGTCGATCGTCTCCCCCTCGAACGCGGTGGCGAGGGGGAGGGTGTACCGTCCCGCAAGGTCGCTCGCGAGGAACCGCCGGGCGGCGGGCGAGACCGCGTTCTCGCTCGGCAGGAGGTTGAAGACGCTCCGACCGCGCCAGCGGTCGTGGGCCCGGACGAGCCGGAGGAGGCGGGCTTCCTCAGTCGGCAGGGTGGCCATCGGGTCCGTGTCCGGCGCCGGGGACGCGGCCGTAGTCGGTCGCGGTCTTGCGGCGCTCCTGGTTCCCGCACCGCGGGCACCGGAGCCCCTTGTCGGTCCGTCCGAGGAGGCCATGGCACGACGAGCACCGGGCCGACACGACGCCGAGGTCGGCGGCCGCGGTGGAGAGCTTGATCGACGGGTGGCTCTGGAGGACCCGCGCGACGATGAGGTCGCCCGGCGAGAACTCGTCGGAGAGGGCGTCGGTGTACCCGTCCTTCGCCTTCGAGATGTGGACCGTCCCCTCGGGGGTGCCGGGGATCGTCCGCTGGCTCGTCGCGCCGGCGACGATCGTGACGATCGCCATCGCGCTCTTCACCTCGTCGACGCGGCCGTAGACGAGGTCGTCCTCGTGGATCATCGGCACGGCGTGGACGGCGTCGACGCGGACGGCCCGGTCGCTCGGGTCGACGACCCGGTGGCCGAGGAGGGCGGAGTAGATCTTGCCGTGGTCTTCGTAGGTGCCGCGGCCTGGGACGAACTCTTCGGCGGTCCCCAGGAGGTCGCCCGGGACGACGAGGGTATCGGTGGTGCCGGTCATTCGGTAGGTCCTTCCGTGCGGATCACCCAGAGGTCGACCGGGAGCGCGACCGAACGCTTCCGGTGGTGCCGGAACGTCGGGCCGAGCGTCCACGGGACCGGCCGGTGGGCCTCAACCCGCGCACCGCGCTCGACCGCAATGGCCTCTATAAAGGTTCGGGAGTCGGCGAGCGCAAACGCGTACACGGCCCGCGGCCGGGCGAACGCGACGTCCCAGAACGGCCGGTCGGCGCCGCGCTGCTGGGCCCCGAACGGCGGGTTCATCACGACCGTTTCGGCGTCGGTCGGCGACGTCCGCCACGTCGGCGACGTGCCAGCCACCCAGGCCGCGCCGCGGCCGCGGGCCGCCGCGACGGCGCGGTGGTCGACCTCGAAGGCGTCCACCCGCTGCGCCCCGAGGAGCGCCGCGCCGACCGGCGAGCCGGCCTGTGCCGCTCCCGAGGTCCGCGACCGACCGTCCTGCGAGGTCGCCGCGGGCGAGCGCCTCCAGGAGGAGGTCGGCGGCCCGCTCGGCCGGGGTCGCGACCTGCTCGAGCGCCGGGTTCGGCGTCGGGAAGGGGGGATCGCCTCCAGGGCTCGAACGAGTTCGCTCCGCCGCATCGCCCGTCCGCCCGGTTCCGTTCGAGGAGATGCGGGGAGCCGGATTTGAACCGGCGAACGCCTTCGCGACAGGATCTCTTCGGCGGCGGTCCGCCGTTTAAGTCCTGCGCCGTTTCCGGGCTTGGCTATCCCCGCGCCGTCAGCGGGCGGGGATCGGCGTCGGCTCGTCCTTCGCGGTGGCCTTCGCGGGGGCCCGCTTCAGCGACACCCGCTTCGGGAAGAACTTCAGGAGCACGACGTCGTTCACGGCCGTGACCCACCGGTACGGAACGTTGACGGGCTTCGACTCGTCGACTAAGAGCGGGTTCGTCTCCTCGACGTAGATCCCATCGATCTTGGCGCCCTCGACGTCGACGACCACGTTCTCGACCTCGCCCAGCAAGCGCCCCTCGGCGGTGTACACCTGCCGACCCAGGAGCTCCGTCATCTCGACCAGCATTCGAATGGCCTCTCAGGCGATGCGACGGGAGAACCCCTTTTAGTCCTTTCTGTCGGAAGGAACCGTTCTCGTGTCCAAGAATTCGTTCTCGACTCGGCCCACGTGACGGCCCTGAGGGGTCGGTGGCGCTCGAGTGCGGACGATCACCCGCGGGAGTCGAATCGCCGACCTGGGCCCTTGCGGGCGAGAGGCGCCTGCGGTAGGTTGCACGGACCCGAGGGGCAAAACCATTCGGATCGCTGAGGGGAGACTGCGAGGTCTGGTATCCGCGGATGGAGCCATCGACGAGCCGTCTTGGGCGTCCTGGGCTCCGCGCTTGTCGCTTATATGTCCAACTCTTTCGTTCGAAGGTCTACTCCAGCTTCTCGGCCTGACGGGTTTCGGGCCGGACGTTGGGGGGTGAGGTCCGTCGTATGCGGTCGGGGCGTCCTTCGTCGGCGTCGGAGCTCGTCGGCATTGTCGCGCTCCTTGTCCTCCTCGTGCCCGCCCTCCCATCTGCGCTCGCGGCGGGCCCGCACCCCGAGACGCCGTCCGGCGGGTCGGTCGCCGCAACTGCCCAGGGCCAGTTCGATCGGTACCGTCGGGGGGGGTTGGCCTCTGCCCAACCGAGTCGTGCCCGCGCTCTGCGTCTGGAACCACCTCCGGGCCCCCCAGGGGCACGCCGTCCTTCCCGAGTCGTCGGGGAATGACTCCGAAACGAACCGGGACATCGCGAACTGGTCGGGGGAGGGCGATATGGCGGAGGACCCCGCACAACCCCTCCACCTAATCGCCGTCGGCCAGGACGATCTCTACGCCGCGGAGAACAATACGACGGCGTTCAACGAGTGGGGGACCGAGGGTGTGTTCACGTCCGAGGATGGGGGACGCACCTGGGCGGATCGATTCCTTCCGCCCAGCCCCAATGGTTCAACAACAGCTCCTCGGTCTGCGACCAACTCGCCGTCTCGAACGCAGCGGTCGCGTTCGGTCCGAACGGGTCGGCGTACATCGTGTCGCTGACCAGCTGGCACCGGGGGACACACCGGATGCGCGGTGCCGAAAGTGGGCGAGCTGGCGTACGTGTGGGCGTCCGACGACGGCGGGGCGACCTGGGGGGTTACCGGTTCCGGCGACTCCGATGGTCGCCGGGTTCACGGTCGACAAGCCGTGGATCGCCGTGGACCCGCACTCGGGCGAGGTGTACGTCGGGTATGAGGCGGGGTTCCTCGACCCGCCTCCGTTGGGGAACCCGGTTCAGGTCGTCGCCTCCACCGACGGCGGAGTCGCGTGGAGCGCGCCGGTGAACCTCTCCGTCGGCTGGGCGGACGGCGTTCAGCTGCCTAGTGGATTCGTCCGGCGCCCTCGACGCCAGCTGGCTCGAATCCGCTACCGGGAATTCGATCCAGTTCGCCCGCTCGACCAATCACGGCGCGAGCTTCGGTCCCACGGTGGAGGTCGGACCGAACTCCTGGTCCTGGCCCTCAACCGCGCCGAACGGATCCGGACCCTCAGTATCCCGGCGATGGCAATTGATTCGTTCTCCGATGCCTACACCGGCCGTCTGTTCGTCGTCTGGGAGAATGGGAGCGGCGGGGTAGCCGGCTCCCCGACGATTGAGCTCTCCTGGTCGTCGGACAACGGGACGAATTGGTCGAATCCCATCTCGGTCGCCTCGAACTTCGCGCTCGAGAATTTCGAGCCCTCGGTCGCCGTCGCGGGCGACGGGTCGGTCTACGTCGTTTGGTACGGCGAGAATCCGTCGACTGGCGACTACGACCTGTATGGTGCAACCTCGACTGATGGGGGGGTGATGTTCGGTCCCCAGTATGTCGTCAGTGACGTCCCCTCCGACCCGAACTTTCCCGATGGGAACGCCTCGTATTCCGCCCCGTGGATTGGAGACTACTCGGGGATCGTCGGGGACGCGCTCGGGGCCCGCCCGATCTGGACGGACGCCCGGTCGTCGCTCGCCCACGGACCTTGCGACCTGTGCGTCCAGGCGCCGGTCGCGTACAATATTTCGCTCTACAGCTCGCTCCTGGTCAACGCGACGCTCTCGGCCACGATTCCCGTGAACGTCACCGTGGAGGGGGCCGTGCAGGGGAATGGATCGGCGGCCCTCTCGCCCCGGCCGACGCGCCTCACGTGGCTCGCGGGAGCGCCGTACTGGATCGATGCCCCGGCTGCCGTGACGTGGAATTCCACCACCTGGGTGTTCCGTGGGTGGCTCGGCACGAACGGCGGGAGCGTCGCGAATCTCTCCGGGACCGTAGCACCGGCCCCGTGCGTCTCGCCGCGTGCTACACGCTCTCCTCGAGTGCGCCCTGCGAGGGCCCGGGTTTCCTCGCCGTTCACGTGACCCCGCCGACGAGCGAGGTCACCGTGAATAGCGCGCCGGTGACGCCGCTCGAAGGGTGGCTCAACCTCACCGAGCGTCCCGGAACCTACTGGGTCAATGCGAGCGCTCCGGGATTTGTTCCCCAGAGCGTGGACGCCTCCGTCACCGCGGGGGCGTCGACCCTGGTCACCCTCCTCCTCCAAGCCGTGGGACCCGGCGGATATCTCGACGGGTCCGTCACGCCGGCAACGGCGGCAGTCCTCATCGACGGAGCGCCCGTGGCGGTCGGCCCATCGGGCGCCTTCAACCAGACCGTCGCCGCCGGGGACCACTCGGTCAGCGCCTCGTCGTACGGGTACTTCCCGCAGGTGGACGCATCGGTGGCGGTCTACTCCGGCCTGACGACCCGCGTGGTCCTGCGCCTGCTTCCCGAGTTCGCGACCCTCGAGGGGACGGTCGACCCGCCGAGTGCGACCGTCGCGATCGCGGGAGCCCTTACCTCCCTCACGCCAGGGGGATTTTTCTCCACGCAACGGCTCGCCGGGACCTACTGGGTCAACGCGTCGGCCTTCGAGCGCGGTGGGGCGAATCGCTCGGTGCAGCTCACTCCGGGGAACGTCACGAACCTGTCGATTGTCCTCCCATTCTCGGTGGGATGGGTCGAAGCGACCGTGGCTCCGGTGACCGCAGAGGTGACCCTGGGTGGCCGACCCCTCGCGCTCGGGGTCGACGGCCAGTTCAACGCGTCGATGGCCCCCGGGTCGTACTGGCTGAACGCAACCGCACCTGGGCACCGTGGCCTGGGCCAGCGCGTCATCGTGGCAGCCGGTCGGACGACCATCGAAACGGTCGACCTCCCGGCGGTGGCCGCAGCTCCGTGGTGGAGGTCGCAGGCCTCCTTCGACGCGGCGGCGGGGACCGGAGCCCTTGTCACGGGCGCGGCCCTCCTCGGATGGGTCGCCGTCCGGCGGCGTCGTGTTTCCCCCTGACGGTCCCGGGCGCGTCCTCCAGTAGCTAAGAGGCGGATTCCAAGTCCGAGTGCCACGATCGAACCCTCTGGCGCTCGCGGACGAGGGGCCTTGCGGAACGATCCGATCGGTCGGACTCGCGCAATCCCCCGGAGGAGTCCCGTCGTTGAGCCCCGCCGTCCGACCTTCAGGCGCCGTCGGTCGGCCAGTCGTCGGGGGTCGCCTCGCGACGGACCTGGGTCCGGTAGAGCCGGAGCAGCTCGTCGACGGTGGTCGCGTCCTCGGGTCCCTTGTCGTCCCGGTACCGCCCGGTGAACCTGGGGAACCGGAGGGCGAAGCCGGCCCCCGCCCGCACCTTGCCGAAGGCCGGCGCGGTGGTTGGGGCTCAGCGAAAGCTCGGCGCCCTGGACCTCGAGGACGAGCTTCGGCCGGATCCACCGGTCGGGAACGATGCCGCTCTCGACGCCGTTCGGGCGCTCCGTCGGATCTCGAGCGGGCCGAGCTTCTCCGGAAGCGCCTTGAGGGCCGCGTCGTCGAACCCGCTCCCGACCTTGCAGAACGATTCGTACGTCCCCTTCGCAGGGTCGTACGCGGCGAGGAGGAGCGCGCCGTACGTGCCGGCCCGCCGACCGCGGCCGTGGAAGGCGCCGACGACGACCCCGTCGATCGAGTCGGCGAGGCCCTGCGTGTACTCGCGCTTGTACTTGATCCACCAGAACCCGCGCGCTCCGGCCCGGTAGGCGCTCTCGGGGGCGAGCGACTTCGCCATAACGCCCTCGCACCCCTCGGCGATCGACTCGTCAAAGAACGCCTGCGCCGCCTCGGTGTCGTGGACCACCCGCTGGGTGGCGAGCCGGATCCGACGCGAGCCTTTCACCAGCTTCTCCAGCCGGGCCCGCCGCTCGGGGAACGGGAGGCCGAGCGTCTCCTCGGTTCCCTCGAGGAGGAACGTCGAACAGGAACAGGACGACGGGGATCTCGTCGGCGACCTTGTCGAGGTCGTACTTCCGGCCCCGCCGCCGCGACACGTCCTGGAAGGGGCGGATCTCGTCGGTCTCGGGGTCGATCGGGACGCACTCGCCCTCGACGATCGCCGGCGCGGCCGCGAAGGGCGAGCGGGAGCTCGGTCCGGAGCTCGGGGAACTGGGCGCTGAGCTCCTCCAGGCGACGCGAGAAGAGCCGGACGCCTCCGCTCGCATCGAGATGCGCTTGGACCCGAAGTCCGTCGTACTTGAATTCGAGCGCCGCCGAGCCGTCCATCCGCTTCAGGACCTCGGCAAGGTCCTTCGCCCGTTCGGCGAGCATCGGGCGGACCGGTCGGCCGACCGTGAGCCGGATCGCCCCGAGGGCATCCAGCCCGCCGTCGACCAGCGTCTCGGCGACAACCCCAAGGTCGGACGACACGTTGAACGCCGCCTCGATCCGGAGCCGGGCCTCCTTCGTCCCACCGGCATAGGCGGCGGCGAACGCGTCGAGGATCGTCGCTTCGCGGACGCCGAGCCGGAGCGTGCCCATGACGAATCGGACGAGGTACTTTCCCTCGACCGGAGTGCTCCGTGCGAGCAGGTCCCGGATGATTCCGACTTTCGCGTCCTGGGACCCCTCTCCGGCGGTCTTCGCCACGAGGAGCAGGTTGCCGTAGACGTCGCGAACGCCGATCGGCTCGGGAGGGGCGCCGCCCCGTTCGCTGGAGGAGTTCCTGCACGACGTCCCCAAGGTCGCCGAGGGCCCGGAGTCGCTCTCCGACTCGCTCGACGGTGGCGCCGGTCGCCTCCGCGACGGCTCGGGTACCGAGCGAGACCGCCATTCCGAGCTCGACCCCCTCGTACTCGGGCCGCAGCTGCCCCTGGGAGAGGTACACGACCTCCGCGAGCTCGGCGCGGGGAACCGATTGGAAGAGTCGCGACGAGGACGGTCCGCATCTCGAGGCGCTTCGACGTCGCCTCGAGGCGTTCGTACGTCTCGACGAGCTCAGCGAACCGCACGGCCGGCTCCCTCGTCCACCGCGCGCCGGAGGTTCTTGAGGTTGTCCTCGACCGTGCCGCCTACGAACACGGAGTTCCCGCAGACGAAGAACGTCGCTCCGCCCTCGGCGGCGGGTCCGGCCGTCTCCACGGTGATCCCGCCGTCGACCGAGACGTCCGCCGACGACCCGATCCCGTCGAGGGCCGACCGGGCCGCGCGGACCTTCGGCAGCACCTCCGGATGGAACGACTGGCCGGAGAATCCGGGCTGCACGCTCATGACGAGGACCTGGTCGAGACGGTCGACCATCCCGGCCACGCGGTCGAACGGGGTATCCGGCGGATCGCAGCGCCGACGTGCGCCCCCGCGGCGCGGACGGCGCGGAGCGAGTCTTCGGGGGAGTCGGCGGCCTCGACATGGAACACGAGCGTATCGCCGCCGGCGTTGGCGAACGCCTCGGCGTACTTCGCCGGGCCGCTCGATCATCAGGTGGACGTCGAGCGGGAGCTTCGTGCGCGCGCGGACCGCGCGCACGAGGGCGGGACCGAACGTGATGTTCGGCACGAAGTGGCCATCCATCACATCGAGATGGAGCGCGTCCGCTCCTCCGCGTTCGCACGCCCGGATCGCATCCGCGAGGTCCGCGAAGTCGGCGCTCAGCAACGACGGCGCAAGGCGAAGAGGACGGGCCGCGCGGGGCACGGACGGGGGAACCGGACCGGTCGATAAGCTCGACCGGCCGACGTGGTGCCCCCGTACTCTGCCCGTTCTCGCGTCCCCAGAAGTTCAGGAAGTGAGTGTGTTTTTCGGTGTATATGTACGGGTCCCGGAACTCTGGCGCTTCGGTACCGGCGCGAGCCGGGCCTTGGGTGAATCACACAGAATGGCCGAAGCGAGCATCTCGAGTGGAGCGGAGACGCGCTGGCAAGGAAACCGTGGGGTATCGACGCCGACGGCCGCCATCATCATGGTCGTGGTCGTCGCCCTGGTCGCGGCCGGAGGGTACGCGGCCTTCAGCAGCGTCAAGCCGACCTCGACGTCCACCACCACCTGCGCTCCCGCCTCGAGCTACATCTGCGTAAACCTGGCCGCCGGCCACGACATGACCCTCCTGGTTCCGTTCAAAGCGACCCAGGCGGGCACCACGGTCCCGTTCACAGCTTCGTTCCTCAAGGGAGAGACTTCGACGAATTTCAATTTCAGTTTCGGGGATGGCGCGTACCAGCAGACGTCGGCCCCGACCGCCTCGCACGTCTACGCCGAGCCCGGGACGTACATCGCCTCGGTGACCGCCACGGTCGGCGGCTCCGAGCATGACAATTACCAGTCCCTCGTCCAGATCGTCGTCTCGCCGTCCTACACGTCCTCCCAGCAGGGAGCGGCGCCGACGGTCGGCGGCGCGGTCGTCTCGAACTCGAGCGCGACCTCCTCGGCGACGACGGTCATCAGCCCGTCCCAATCGGTCACGCTGACCGGTTCGTACACCTCGGCGCCCACGAACCCGTCGTATCTGCCCGCGCCGCCGCGGATCCAGGTCTCCGGAGCCGGGGTGACGGTGAGCTCGCACTCGGGGACGAACGCGACCGCGACCGCGACGATCCTCTTCGCCGACCCGGGGGTGTACACTGCCTCGTTCATCGGGAACGCCACGGCCGGGACCTCGACGGTCTCGCAGGATTACGAGTGGACGATCTTCGTCGCCGCGACCGGCGTCCACGCCGGGCTGACGGGCGGCGCCGCCGTGGCGAAGAGTCCCCACCCGGGCTCGCTCGAAGTGTACGAGTTCTTCCCGGGCGGCGGGACTTCGGAAGACCCGAGTGTCGACTACGAGACCGTCGGTGAGGAACCGATCCTGAACGTCTACCAGACTCTCATCGCCTACAACGGGAGCGACTCCGGGCCCGGCTACCAGAACTTCGTGCCGGTCCTCGCGGCGTGCGTCCCGGGGAGCCCGCAGTGCTCCGGCCTGTTCGGCGGGGACAACCTGACGAGCGGGAACAACTTTACGTTCGTGATCAACGGGGCGTCCCAGTTCTACGACCCGAGCACGGGCAACCACTGGGGCGTCTACCCCTCGGACGTCCTGTTCAGCCTCGCCCGTACGCTCGGCTTCGCAACGGAGCCGGCGTTCGGCGCGAACAACGGTTGGATCATCGGCCAGTCGATTCTCTCCGCCGGGAATGCGAACTGGGACAACGGGATCCACGCCACGATGAACAACACCCCGTCGAACATCTTCTCGACGATCCAGGTGAACACGAGCGCGTGCCCGGCGGCCGCGATGGCGGCTCCGTACCACGGCTGCGTCACGATCAACGCCGGGGCGAACGGCGAAGGGTGGCCGTACTTCCTCGAGCTGATCTCGGACGCAGAGGGCGGCTCCGTCGTCCCCTGCGGCTGGTTCAGTGCGAACGCCCAGGGCGCGGGGATCCCCGAATGGACGGTGGGGACGATCTCCGGGAGCGGGGACCACCCGTGTCTCCTGCCCGGCGGCGCGACCTCGTCGTCGAGCACCGCCTTCCAGTCGGCGGTCTCCGCGATCGCGCCCGAAGCGTGGGACTCCTGGGAGCTCCTGGGGTCCGGTACGACGATCTCGGGCCAGTTCTCCGGCCACGTGCAGTGGAACATGGTCGGGAGCGGCCCGTACTACATGGCGAACCTCGACATCGCAACGAGCTACCTCTTGAAGGCGAACCCCGCGTACGCCCAGAACCCGACGTGCACCTGGACGGGATGCGATCCCGCGGCCGGCTCGTACGTCGGCACGGTGAGCGTGGACTGGGAGACGAGTCAGCTCCCTGGCGAGGAGGCGTACGCGGCGGGTGCCGCGGACTTCGCGACCATCCCGCCGACCGATGCGGCGCTCCTGCTGCAGCTCGTCCAGGAGCAGAAGGTGGCGGCAACCACCTTCCCGTCGATTAGCATCTACTTCTATCCGTTCTCGCTGAGCTTTGACGCGGCGGGAGCGGCGAAGTACACCACGAACCCGATCACCGTCCCCGGCGATTTCTTCACGAACGTCGGAGTCCGGAACTTCTTCGTGAACGCCTATCCGTACCAGACGGCCGAACAGACGATCTCGACGAAGGACGGGATCCAGTATTACTTCGACTACGGAGGGGCGATTCCGCAGTTCATGGCGAATTACTACCCCGCGAACGTCAGCTGGCCATCCGGGGACCCCGGGACCAGCACGAGCACGGTGGGGTCGGCGGCGTGGTGGTGGAACTACATCGACAGCCCGTCGAGCCCCGGGTACGACTCGGAGCTCGCGGGATGCTCGTCGTCGAACCCGTGCCAAGTTCCGTTCTTCGGCGAGACGGGCTCGCCGGACAACGACCAGCGGCTCGCCCTCTGGGCCTCGGAGGTGAGCAGCCTCTCCGGCGGCGCGTTGAAGATGAACGTGCTGGACATCGACTTCATCGACCTCGTCCTGAACTCGCTGTACAACGGTCCGGGCCAGAACCCGATGCCGTTCTACACGCTCGGCTGGGCACCCGACTATCCGGACCCGACCGACTACGCGATCGCGATGTACCAGCCGGACGGGTCGTACACCCACGCGGATGCGCTGAGTGAGCAGCTGGAGGGGGCGCCGAACTACGGCAACAACCCCAGTACGAACGCGACGAGCTGCCACGCGTGGCAGGACTATGGGTACTGGTCGACGCAGGCGAGCACGCCGGGCGGAGTCGCGGAGGACTGCCAGGGAGCGGCGTATGCCGCCATGTCCCTCGCGTTGAAGCTGGCGGCGCACATGCCGGTGGGCCCCGAGCGGGTCCTGGTGTACAACATGGCCGAGCACATTGCGAACGCGCTCGCGCTCTACGTCTACTCGGCCCAGCAGAACATCGTTCTGCCGTACGCGCCGTGGCTCACGGGGAGCGACTTCAACTCGAACATCGTCACGGGAGGGGCCCAGGACCAGACCTGGTACACCATCCCGGCGTCGGCGTGACGTCGAGTACGACCGAACCGAGACCCGGGGCGGCGGCCGAACGGAGCTGCCGCCCAACCTTTCCCGTCGGGCGAGGCGTCTCGATCGGTCGCTCGGAGAGGTCTCCGGTCGAGGGGAACAGAATGCAACACAACCGCGCGAGGGTCGAACGGTCGGACAGTCGGCCCTCGGCCGGCCGGGGGGACCGCCGATGGAGACCATGAGCTACGGGTTCCGGTCGGCGCCGAAGCCCCGCGCGACGGCGCCCGGGTCGGTACTCGCAACCCCCGCCCAGGCGCTTCGGGAGGCCTGCGAGCAGCTCGTCTACGCCACGCTCCGGGTCGACCCGGTTCGAGGCGAACGAGGAAGGGCTCTCGATCCCCCAAAGCTTCCTCCTTCTGAACCTCGCCCGGCTCGGTCCGGTTCCGATCCGCCAACTGGTGGTCTCGTCGGGGAACTCGCCGGCGACGGTCGGGGGGATCCTCGACGGTCTCGAGGCGGTCGGCGCCGTCCGGCGGGAGCACGGCGTGGAGGACCGACGGCACGTCCTGGTCTCGCTGACGCCCGAGGGAGCCCGCATTGTCGGACGGCTGGAGGCCCGGAGGGCCGAACGGTGGGCCCCCCTCGAGGAGAAGCTCTGTCCCGACGACGCCGCGACCGCGGCGCGGGTGATCGCCACGCTCGCCGCGGAGTTCGCCACCACGAAGCGAGAGGGCCGGACCGTCGCTCGGGAAGGGCGCGGTCGAGGCGGACCCCGGCGAGCTGAGGTCGAAGAGCCCCTCTAATCCCGCCCTCCGGAGGGGGACGGTGCCCGCGACGACGCAGGGGTCGGTGCGCCTCTTCGGCGCCCCCAGAGGCTCACGAAACTGTTCGGGAGGACTGGCAGAACTGCTACGAACTTGGCATGTTTCTGCCACCTGAACTTATGGAATAGAATGCGTCTGTGTGCGTATATGTAGAGGTCTCGTGGATTGGAGTATCGTCACCGGTGCAAACCGGGCTTTGGGTGAATCACGAGGAATGGCGGACAGGGAGAGTACGGGCGGAGCTGGCGCGCGCTGGACGGGGAACCGGGCACTCTCGCCTCCGACGGCGGCGGTCGCGATGGTCGTCGTCGTGGTGCTGGTCACGGCGGGCGCCTACCTCGCGTTCAGCGGCAACAAGCCGGCGACCTCCACGACCACGACCTGCGCCCCGACGACGAGCTACATCTGCGTGAACCTGGCGGCGGGGCACGACATGACGCTCCTCGTCCCGTTCAAGGCGACCCAGGCGGGTACGACGGTCCCGTTCACGGCGTCGTTCCTGAAGGGCGAGACCTCGACGAGCTTCAATTTCAGTTTTGGGGACGGCAACTCCACGCAAACGTCGTCGCCGACGGCATCGCACGTGTACGCCGAGCCCGGAACGTACATCGCGTCGGTGATGGCGACCGTGGGCGGAGCGGAACACGACGACTACGAGGCGCTCACGCAGATCGTGGTCAGCGCGTCGTATACGTCGTCGCAGTCCGGGTCGGCCCCGTCGGTGAGCGGGTCGGTCGTCTCGAACTCGAGCACGGCCACGGCGGCGACGACGGTCCTCGCGCCGTCCCAGTCGGTCACCCTCAGCGGTTCGTACACCTCGGCCCCCACGAACCCGAGTTTCCTCGCGGCGCCGCCCACGATCGTCGCGACGGGATCCGGCGTGACGGTCAGCAAGCAGGCCGGGACGAACTCGACGTGCACGACGACCGTTCTCTACGCGAACCCCGGGGTCTACACCGCCTCGTTCGTCGGGAAGGCGTCGGCCGGGTCGTCGTCGGTGTTCCAGAACTACGTCTGGACGATCTTCGTCGCTCCGACCGGCGTCCACGCCGGACTCGCGGGAGGCGCGGCCGCCCCGAAGAGTCCGCACCCGGGGTCGCTCGATGTCTACGAGTACTTCCCCGGCGGGTCGACCTCCGAAGACCCTGCGATCGACTACGAATCGGTCGGCTACGAGCCGATCCTGAACGTCTACCAGCCGCTGATCGCCTACAACGGAACCGATTCGGGACCGGGGTTCCAGAACTTCGTGCCGGTCCTCGCGGCGTGCGTCCCGGGGAGCCCGCAGTGCGCGGGGTTGTTCGGCGGCGACAACCTGACGAGCGGCAACAACATCACCTTCGTGATCAACGGGGCGTCGCAGTTCTACGACCCGAGCACGGGCAACCACTGGGGCGTCTACCCCTCGGACGTCCTGTTCAGCCTCGCGCGCACCCTGGGCTTCTCGACGGAGCCGGCGTTCGGTGCGAACAACGGCTGGATCCTCGCGCAGGCGCTCCTGTCCACCGGGAACCCGGGCTGGGACAACGGGATCCACGCCAGTCTGAACAACACTCCCTCGAACATCTTCTCGGGGATCCAGGTGAACACGAGCGCGTGCCCGGCGGCCGCCATGGCGGCTCCGTACCACGGGTGCGTGACGTTCAACGCGGGAGCCAACGGGGTCGGATGGCCGTACTTCCTCGAGCTGGTCGCGCAGCAGCTCGGCAGTTCGATCGTCCCGTGCGGCTGGTTCAGTGCCAACGCCCAGGGCGCCGGGATCCCCGACTGGACCGCGGGTTCGATCTCCGGTAGCGGGGACCGCCCCTGCCTGCTCCCGGGCGGCGCGACATCGTCCTCCAGCACCGCCTACCAGACGGCCGTCTCTGCGATCGGTCCCGAAGCCTGGGACTCGTGGGAGCTCCTGGGGTCCGGCACGACGATCTCGGGCCAGTTCCCCGGCCACGTGCAGTGGAACATGGTCGGCAGCGGCCCGTACTACATGGCCAACTTGGACATCGGGACGAGCTATCTCCTGAAGGCGAACCCCGCCTACACCCAGAACCCCGCGTGCACCTGGACCGGTTGCCAGCCCGCGCCGGGCTCGTACGTCGGCTCGGTGAGCGTGGACTGGGAAACGAGCCAGCTCCCCGGGGAGGAGGCGTATGCGGCCGGCACCGCGGACTTCGCGACCATCCCGCCGACCGACGCGGCCCTCCTGCTCCAGCTCGTCCAGGAGCAGAAAGTCGCGGCGACGACGTTCCCGACGCTGAGCATCTACTTCTTCCCGTTCGCGCTCGACTTCAACATCGCGGGCGCGGAGAAGTACTCGACGAACCCGATCTCGGTGCCGGCCGATTTCTTCACGAACCTCGGGGTCCGGAGCTTCTTCGCGAGCGCCTATCCCTACCAGACGGCCGAGCAAACGATCTCGACGAAGGACGGGATCCAGTATCTGTTCAACTACGGAGGGGCGATCCCGCAGTTCATGGCGAACTACTACCCGACCAACATCAGCTGGCCGAGCGGGGACCCGGGGACCAGCGCGAGCACGGTGGGGTCGGCGGCGTGGTGGTGGAACTACATCGACAGCCCGTCGAGCCCCGGCTACGACTCGGAGCTCGCGGGATGCTCGTCGTCGAACCCGTGCCAGCTGCCGTTCTTCGGCCAGACGGGGTCGCCGGACACCGACCAGCGCCTTGCGCTTTGGGCCTCGGAAGTGAGCAGCCTCTCCGGCGGAGCGTTGAAGATGAACGTGCTGGACATCGACTTCGTGGACCTCGTCCTGAACTCGCTGTACAGCGGGCCCGGCCAGAACCCGATGCCGTTCTACACGCTCGCCTGGTCGCCGGACTACCCGGACCCGACCGATTACGCGGTCGCGTTGTACCAGCCCGATGGGTCGTACACCCACGCGAACGCCGTGAGCGAGCAGCTCGAGGGCGCGCCGAACTACGGCAACAACCCCAGCACGAACGCGACGAGCTGCCACGCGTGGCAGGACTATGGGTACTGGTCGACGCAAGCGAGCACGCCGGGCGGAGTCGCGGAGGACTGCCAGGGAGCGGCGTATGCCGCGATGTCCCTCGCGTTGAAGGTCGCGGCCCACATGCCGGTGGGCCCCGAGCGGGTCCTGGTCTACAACATGGCCGAGCACATCGCGAACGCGCTCGCCCTCTACACCTACTGGGGGCAGGAGAACATCGTCCTGTCGTGCACGCCCCGTGGCTCAACGGGAGCGAGTTCAACTCGAACGTTGTCATCGGGGGAGGAGAGGACCAGACTTGGTACCTCATCCCCAGTTCGGCGTGACGTCGAGAACGGCCGGACCGAGACCCGCGGCGGCGGCTCCGTAGAGCCGCCGCCCGCCCTTTCCCATCGGGGAAGGCGTCTCGGATTGGGCCAACGTGGAATCGGACGAGAGGATCAGGAGATGCGGCGGGCCCAGGCGAGGACGACGTGACGAGCTCGACCCCGGACTGCCGGGTGGAGGGAGTTCCCCTCGAGGCTTCGGAAGCCCGGTTTCGAGCCTCGCCGAAGTCGCGAACGAGGGACACCGAATCGACCGCCGAGGGTCCGACCGAGGGCCTCCGGGAGGCGTGCGAGCAGCTGGTGCACTCGTCCCTCCGCACGACGCGGTCCGAGGCGAACTTCGAGGGACTCTCGATCCCCCAGAGCTTCCTCCTCCTGAACCTCGCCCGGCTCGGTCGGATCCCGATCGGGCAGCTGGTGGTTTCCTCGGGGAACTCGCCCGCGACCGTCGGGGGGATCCTCGACGGGCTCGAATCGATGGGCGCGGTGCGCCGGGAACACGGCGTGGAGGACCGCCGGCAGGTCCTGGTCTCCCTGACGCCGGAGGGGGAGCGGGTCGCCGCGCGGCTCGAGGCCCGGAGGGCCATCCCGTGGGTCCCCCTCGACGCGACGCTCCGCCCCGACGACGCCGCGACGGCGGCCCGGGTCCTCGGGATGATCACGACCGAGTTCACGGCGTGGAAGAGGGACGGACGTGGGCTCTCCCAGCGCCCTCGGGTCCGGGGTCCCGTCGACCGCGCGACCTTCGACGACCTGCGCTGACCCGTCCGGAACCAGGGGCCCAGGTGGCGCTTCCCCCGGAACCGGACCGTTTGGGCAGGCGACGGAGCCGACTGGCCGGCCCCTCCGTCCCTAAGGGGCGGCCGCCCGACTGGCCGATCATCGGCGCCCGCTCACGACCGGAAGTCGAGGGCATCGACGCGAACCGGCCGGTGGCCGACGGGTCTTGGAACGTTCGGAAACCCCTCGGGAGTCGCGGAAAATCCGGGCGTTGAATCAAAACCCCCCTCCTGTCGGTGGGGCGGCTCAGACCCTCCCCTCCCGTCCGCTCCGCCCATGCGCCCCGGCGCGACCCGGGGAGTAGAGGAGCCCATCGCATCCTTGGGAAGGGCGTCGGGGTCCAGCCTCAGACCCCCAAGTCCCGAGTTCGACGGCCCTTGGGGAGCCTCCCTCAGGACAGTTTGGCAGATGTTCCGTCCGGCGTTGAGCTGACGGTCGCACCGCCAGCCGCAGCTCGCGCAGACGAACACTCGACCCACCCTGCTTCGGCGTTCCTTCACCTCGCCAGATCTCGGGCAGGTTTTCGACGTGTTTCGTGGGTTCACTTTGATGAGGGGGACTCCCTGCTCCTCGGCCTTGTATTCGAGTTGGCGATGGAGCTCCCGCCACGGCCAGGAAGAGAGGCGCCGGCGCATTCGGCGCCCGCGCCCGCCGCCCCCGAGGAAGGCGAAGGTCCTCGAGGGCAAGGGCTGCGCCCCGGGACCTCGCCTGGGCGACGAGCATCTTCGTGAGGAGGTGGAGTCGCTGAACGACCCGCCGATGCTCTCTCCGCCCCTCTCGACGGAGGAGCCTCCGACCGACCCGCCGGTCGTGCGCCTTCTTTCGGCCGAGCTTGCGACGGCGGGTGAAGTGGCGGTGTTGGATCGTTGCGACGTCCGGGAAGGGGACGACGACCGGGTCGTCGTGTCGGATTCGAGGAGAACTCCGTCCAGCGAGCGTTCATTCGTGTCGAGGGCGAGGACGGCTCGAGGGGAGTAGGCCTCCGAGGTGTCGACCTCGAGGACCAGGACGGCACGGTTCGCGTTGAGGCGGAGCTGCTTGATCCGGCGGGTGGCGAGCACGGAGCGGCGCCAGTCAGAGAGGCGGAGGTCGAACCCTGCCCATTCGCTGTTCCGAAGAGAAAGGCGGAGGTGTCCCGTGTCGGGGTTGAGGTGGAAGGTCTTGTCGTCGGCGACGAGGAACGGGGTCCGAACATAGGGGATGTGGGCGCGCGTCCCCTTCCGGAGGCGACGGCGGTGGCCGGCGTCGAGGGAGAGGGCAGTTTCCGTCGCGGTGCGGGCGTGGGCGCCATTGAGGCGGAGTTCCCGGGCGAGGCCCTGGGAGAATTTGGTAAGGGAGCCTTGGACGGTGAGCCCCTTCTCGAGAGCTTCCCGGACTCCGCGGTTGACCATCAGTCGGAAGTCGGAGAGGAGGGCGAGGATTGGTGCGGGGAGCGGCGCCGCGAGGTTGCAGACGAGGCTTCGGCACACCGGCACGTGAGGGAAGCGGCAGAATCGAGGTCATCGAAGCTGACCCACCGATGAACGATGGATGGTGGCCGAATCCGCTGGTGGATATCGTCTAAGTGTCGCGGAGGGGAGTGGCGCTCCGGTTCGGATTCAGAGTTGAAAATCCGGTTATATATATATATTAGAGACGGGGTTGGCCCGCAAGTCTCGGCGGAAGCCGAACTTTGGGTGAAACGAATGGAAGGGGAGAATATGTCTCCAGGCACGAACGGGCGGTGGCACGGGAACCGTGCGATGTCAACGCCGACGGCGGCGGTCGTCATGATCGTCGTCATCGCGTTGGTCGCAGCGGGCGGATATTTCGCCTTCAATGGGATCAAGCCAACGTCGTCGTCTACGACGACCTGCGCCCCCTCGACGAGCTACATCTGCGTGAATCTGGCCGCGGGGCATGACATGACCCTCCTGGTGCCGTTCCGGGCAACCCAGGCGGGCACGACGGTTCCATTCACGGCAAGCTTCCTCAAGGGAGAAAGTTCGACCAACTTCAACTTTAGTTTCGGTGACGGCCAATACGCGCAGACGTCCTCACCCACGGTCTCGCACGTCTATTCCGAACCCGGAACGTACATCGCATCGGTGACCGCGAGCGTTGGCGGCGCCGAGCACGACAACTACCAATCCCTGGTCCAGATCGTCGTCTCGCCGTCCTACACGTCCTCCCAGCAGGGATCGGCGCCGACGGTCGGCGGCTCGGTCGTCTCGAACTCGAGCGCGACCTCCTCAGCAACGACGGTCATCAGCCCGTCCCAATCGGTCACGCTGACCGGCTCGTACACCTCCGCCCCGACGAACCCGGCGTTCCTCTCGTCGGCCCCATCGATCGCGGCGACCGGCACGGGTGTCTCGATCAGCGCCCACTCCGGGACGAACTCGACGGCGAGCGCGACCATCCTCTACGCCGACGCGGGCGTCTACACCGCCTCGTTCGTGGGCACCGCAATGTCGGGCTCCACGACGGTCAACCAGAACTACGAGTGGACGATCTTCGTCGCTCCGACCGGAGTCCACGCAGGCCTCACCGGCGGCGCGTCGTCCTCGAAGAGCCCCCACCCGGGGACGCTTGATGTCTACGAGTACTTCCCCGGTGGCTCGACGTCGGAGGACCCGGCGATCGACTACGAGACGGTCGGCTACGAGCCGATCCTGAACGTCTACCAGACGCTCATCTCGTACAACGGGAGCGACTCGGGCCCCGCGTACCAGAACTTCGTCCCCATCCTCGCGGCGTGCGTCCCGGGCAGCCCCCAGTGCTCGACGCTCTTCGGCGGGAACAACCTGACGAGCGGGAACAACTTCACGTTCGTCATCAACGGGGCGTCGCAGTTCTACGACCCGAGCACGGGCAACCACTGGGGCGTGTACCCCTCCGACGTCCTGTTCAGCCTCGCGCGGACGCTCGGCTTCGCGGCGGAGCCTGCCTTTGGCGCCAACAACGGCTGGATTATCGCCCAGGCGCTCCTTTCGGCGGGGAACCCCAGCTGGGACTCGGGCTACCACGCGACCCTGAACAACACGCCCGGAAACATCTTCTCGTCGATTGGGGTCAACACGAGCGCGTGCCCGGCGGCGGCGATGGCGGCCCCCTACCACGGGTGTGTCACGATCGACGCGGGTGCGAACGGCCACAGCTGGCCCTACTTCCTCGAACTGATCTCGGACAACCTCGGCGGCTCGATCGTCCCGTGCGGATGGTTCAGCGCAAGCGCTCAGGGGGCGGGGATCCCCGACTGGACTGCCGGGACGATCTCGGGCTCGGGCGACCACCCCTGCCTGCTTCCGGGCGGCGCGACCTCGTCCTCGAGCACCGCGTTCCAGACGGCCATCGGGGCCATCGGCCCCACCGCGTGGGACACGTGGGAACTCGCGGGTTCGGGCACGACGATCTCGGGCCAGTTCGTGGGGAACGTCCAGTGGAACATGGCGGGCAGCGGCCCGTACTACATGGCGAACCTCGACATCGCGACCAGCTACCTGCTGAAGGCGAACCCCGCCTACGCGCAGAACCCCCAATGCACCTGGACCGGCTGCGAGCCGGCCCCGGGCGCGTACATCGGGACGGTCAGCGTGGACTGGGAGACGAGCCAGCTCCCCGGTGAGGAAGCGTATGCCTCTGGGACGGCGGACCTCGCCAGCATCCCACCCACGGATGCGGCGTTGCTCCTCCAGCTCATTCAGGAGCAGAAGGTGGCCGCGACGACGTTCCCGTCGATTAGCATCTACTTCTTCCCGTTCGCGCTCGACTTCAACATCGCGGGCGCGGAGAAGTACACCACGAACCCGATCACGGTGCCGGCGGACTTCTTCACCAACATCGGGGTCCGGAACTTCTTCACCAACGCGTACCCCTACGCGACGACGGAGTCGACGATCTCCACCAAGGACGGGATCCAGTATCTGTTCAACTATGGGGGAGCGATCCCGCAGTTCATGGCGAACTACTACCCGTCGAACGTCAGCTTCCCGACGGGAGATCCGGGCACGAACGTGAACACGGTCGGGTCGGCCGCGTGGTGGTGGAACTACACGGACAACCCGGCGAGCCCCGGCTACGACTCCGAGCTCGCGAGCTGCACGACGGCGAGCCCGTGCCAGCTGCCGTTCTTCGGTGAGACGGGAGCTCCGGACGTCGACCAGCGCCTCGCGCTGTGGGCGAGTGAGGTCTCCACGCTCTCCGGCGGCAAGCTGAAGATGAACGTGCTGGACATCGACTTCGTGGACCTCGTCCTGAACTCGCTGTACAACGGGCCGGGCCAGAACCCGATGCCGTTCTACACGCTCGGCTGGGCTCCCGACTACCCGGACCCGACCGACTACATGGTCGCGATGTACCAGCCCGATGGGTCGTACACCCACGCGGACGCGCTGAGCGAGCAGATGGAAGGGGCCCCCGCGTACGGACAGAACCCCTCCACCAACGCGTCGAGCTGCCACTCCTGGCAGGACTTTGGCTACTGGTCCACCCAGGCGAGCACCCCGGGCGGAGTCTCCGAGGCGTGCGAGGGAGCGGCCTACGCGGCCATGACGGTGGCCATGAAGCTGGCGGCCGACACGCCGGTCGGACCCGGGCGCGTCCTCCTGTACAACGAAGTCGAGCACATCGCGAATGCGCTCGCCCTCTACACCTACTGGGGCCAGGAGAACATCGTGCTGACCTACGCCCCGTGGCTCAACGGCGGCGAGTTCAACTCGAACATCGTCATCGGCGGTGGGCAGGACCAGACCTGGTTCACCATCCCGAACACGGCGTGACGTCGGGCGAGCCGGTCTGAAGAACGCGGCGGCGGCCCCGAAGGGCCGCCGCTGAACCCCTTCCCCCTCTTCTTTTCGCACGAGTTGGAGTCGCGCAGCGACCCGGGCATCCTGGAGCGGCGGTCTCGCCCCAGCCGTGCGGTGTCCGAAGCGGAGCCGCTCGCCCGGACCCCGAGGGGGTTTGCGGGTCCCGCTCAGAGGAAGTCCGCCGGGTCCGGTCCCGTGGCTTCGGCGGCGCGGATCCGATACCGCTCGGGGTACCACGCCTCCGGGGTCCAGCGGCCGACCCGGACCGGCCGGTACCAGCTCGCCCGGAACGGGACGGAGCGGTCCTCGGTCGGGGACGGTCGGACCCAGAGGGCCCGGTAGAGGAGGAACTCGAGGTAGAGGGCCACGGCGATCCCGACCGCGAGCCCCGGGAGGCTGTGCGCCTCGGCGGCGGAGCCGGCGACGAACGCGTCGACGGTCAGGAACCCGAGGCCGACCCACGGCTTGAGGAACGAGAAGTAGAACCAGTCCCGCCACGGGATGCCGGGGTCGTCGATCGCCGCCTGCCGCTCCTCGGGGGTGGGGGGCGGGCGGCCCAGGCTGCGGGCGGCGGTGCTCATGGGACGGCCGCGGTCAGCTCGCCGCGGCGGGCATCGAGACGCCGGGAGAACCGGCCGGGAGCGGGGAGGACTCGTTGCCGACGGAGGCGTCGGCCGACCCCGCCATCGGGGTCGGGAAGAGGTGGCACGCGACCCAGTGGTCCTGGCGGACCTGGATGAGCGGTGGCTCGACCTTGGAGCACACCGGCATCACCGCCGGGCACCGCGTGTGGAACCGGCAGCCGGGCGGGGGGCCGCCGGGCTCGGGACATCGCCCTTCAGGATGATCCGGTCCCGCTTGACCTCCGGGTCAGGGATCGGGATGGCGGCGAGGAGCGCCTGGGTGTACGGGTGCATCGGGCGCTCGAACAGCTCCTCGGTCTCGGCCCGCTCGACGACCTTCCCGAGGTACATCACGACGACCCGGTGGGCCATCGCGCGGACCACCGAGAGGTGGTGGGAGATGAACAGGTAGCTCAGCCGCTGCTCGGCCTGGAGCCGCTTCAGGATGTTCAGGATCTGGGCCTGGACCGAGACGTCGAGGGCGCTCGTCGGCTCGTCGAGGACGATGAAGTCCGGCCGGAGCGCGAGGGCCCGCGCGATCCCGATCCGTTGCCGCTGGCCGCCGGAGAACTCGTGGGGGAACCGCCAGAGGTGCTCCGGGTTGAGCCCGACCGACTGGAGGAGCTCGGCGACCCGTTTGTACCGCTCGGCCCGGGTCCCCATCCGGTGGATCGCGAGCGGCTCGCTGATGACGTCCCGGATGAGCATCCGCGGGGAGAGGGAGGAGAACGGGTCCTGGAAGACGATCTGCAGCTTCCCGCGGAGGTTGTGGATCTTCTTCGACGACATCCGGTAGAGGGAGTACTTCCGGGCGATCCCGTCGAGCTCCTGGATCGCCGCTTGGGCGGCCGGGCCGAGCTTCCCGTCGTTCGCCCCGTCCAGCGGGAGCTGGGCGTAGAGCTGGTCGAGCCGGTCGCTGACCTCGGGGGGCGGCCGGTAGTACGTCTGGCCGCTCGTCGGCTCGATCAGGCGCAGCACGAGCCGGCCGACGGTCGTCTTGCCGCACCCGGACTCCCCGACGAGCCCGACCGTCTCCGCCTCGTGGACGTCGAACGAGACGCCGTCGACGGCCCGGACGTCGCCGATGTGGCTGGAGAACAGCCCCCCGCGGATGGGGAAATGCTTGCGAACGTTGCGGACCGAGAGCAGCACCGGTGCCGAGTGTCCGTTGTCCATTCTGCTGCCGACTCCCCTGTACCCGACCGCGTTACCCCGGGGCGACCGGCCCGTTGTACAGGTAGCAGGCCACCGTGTGCCCTCCACCCTCGACCGTCATCGGAGGACGCCGCTCCCGGCACACCGGCATGGCGTGGGGACACCGCGGATGGAACCGGCAGCCCGAGGGGGGATAAATGAGGTTGGGTACCGACCCGGGGATCGATTCGAGCTTCTTGTCCGGCTCGTCCATCCGCGGGATCGAGCTCAGCAGCCCCTGGGTGTACGGGTGGAGCGGGCGCTTGAACACCTCGCGGACCGCCCCGACCTCGACGACGTTCCCCGCGTACATCACGCAGACCCGGTCGGCGACCTCCGCGATGACCCCGAGGTCGTGGGTGATGAGGAGGATCGCGGTCCCGATCCGGCTCTTCAGGTCCTTCATCAGTTCGAGGATCTGGGCCTGGATCGTGACGTCGAGCGCCGTCGTGGGTTCGTCGGCGATCAGGAGCTCGGGCTCGGCGGAGAGCGCCATCGCGATCATCACCCGCTGCAGCATCCCTCCGGACAGCTCGTGGGGGTAGCCCCGGGCGACCTGGACGGGGTTCGCGATCGAGACCCCCTCGAGGTGCCGGACGACCTGCCAGAACATCTCGTCGGTGACGGGCCGTCGCGCGTACCCCCGGATCCCCCAGAGGCCGAGGTAGACGGTCGAGAGGTTGAGCGCGAGCCGCTTCGACCGGATGAACCGCCGGTGCCTCCGGTCGAGCTTCCCGGTCCGCATCTCCTCGAGGAACGACGCCTTCAGCTGGGCGTCGAGGCCGAGCCGCTGGCGGCGCTTGACGAGGTAGTTCCGCTGGAGCGCCGTGAACTCGGCCCTCCGGAGCGCTTTCCGCATCTCGCGGAGCTGGGGCTCGGTGTCGACCGAGGTCGACCGGAACGTGTAGTACGCTTGGGTGGCGAAGCTCGGGAGCCCCGTGGCGACCCCGAACGCCTCCGACGTCGCCCGGAGGCTCGCCCGGTCCCCCGTGCGGGCCGCCGCGGCGACCGCCTGGAGCGCCGCCTCGACCTCGGCGCCCCGGGTCTTCGCCTTCAGGAGCCCATCGATGATCGGGATGCCGCGGTGGAGGAACAGCGCCTCGCTGATCTGGTCCGCGATCGAGAAGATCGGGTTCAGGGCCGACATCGGCTCCTGGAAGATCATCGAGATGCCGCCGCCCCGCACGGCGGTCATCCGCTCCTGCCCGGCCTTGATCCTCCGGTAGTACCGGCGGACCTTGACCTGGTTCGACTTCTTGACGGGCTTGAACTTCGCTTCGCGCTCGATCCCGAAGAGGAGGTTCGCCCCCTTGAACAGGATCCGGCCGTCCATGATCCGGCCCGGCGGGTCGGCGATCAGCTTCGTGATCGAGAACGCGGTGACCGACTTGCCGCAGCCGGTCTCCCCGACGAGGCCGACCGTCTCCCCCCGGTGGACCTGGAGCGTGACCCCGTCGAGCGCCTTGACGACCCCGTCGTACGTGAAGAAGTAGGTCCGGAGCCCGCTGACGTCCAGGATCACGGGTCCCGTCGAAAGGTCGACGACGGGCGTCGCGGCGGCGTCCGCGGCCGCGGGGCGGAGCGGGGGGTCGGAGGGGATCGGCGTCGACGGTGCCCGGGTTGCGACGGCCGTTCCCATCACCTCCGTCAGCCGGGGGTCGAACGCGTCCCGGAGCCCATCGGACAGGAAGTTGACCGAGATCGCGAACATGAAGACGATCAGCCCGGGGAACAGGAGCTGCCACCAGGGGAACGCGCAGGGGGCGCCGGAGGTCGCGATCTGGCAGGCGGTCAGGGCCTCCGGGATGTCGATGATCGACAGCGCCGACATCGTCCCCCACTCGGGGAAGTATGGGGTGGGGAAGATGTGGTACCCGAGGAACGTGATCCCGCCGACGAGGAGCGGGATCGCCCCGACGTCGAGCGAGAGCTGGACGAACACCGGATACAGACTGTTCGGGACGATGTGCCGGAGGATGATCCTCGGCGCCTTCGCCCCGCTGGCGCGGGACGCCTCGATGTACTTCTGCTCGCGTGTGACGAGGACCTGGCCCCGGACGACGCGGGTGTAGCCGGGCCACCAGGTGACGATGAACGCGGCGATCAGGATGCCAACTCTCCCTTCGAGCGTGGAGAACAGATGGCCGACGGCGGCGAGGACCACGAGAATGAGCAACAGGCCCGGGATCGAGAGGAAAATGTCGGTGATCCGCATGATGAACTCATCGACGAGCCCCCCGAGGTAGCCGGCAACGGCGCCCAGCGCGAGCCCGATCGAGGCCCCCGCCAGCACGATCGTGATGGAGATGAACAGCGACCATTGGGCCCCCACCACGAAGCCGTCGTAGACGGAGTAGAACTGGTTCCCGTCCGACGTCACGGCGAGGGAGCCGAGCGGCAAGGGACCCCCCGACAAATGGGCCAAATTATCGGTCGGTGGAACGTTCGCCGGATTGTACTGGTCGACGGCGTAGCAGTTGGGGGCGGTCGGCGCGGTATTCGACGCGTAGGTGCACACGACGACGCAGGTGCCCGCGCTCGGGGGGGTGAAATTCCCGGCCCCGATCCCGGCGTAGGTCCCGCAGTAGAGCTGGAGGGCGTCGTTCGGAAACGGATGGGAGCTCGGGACGAGCTGGCTGAGCGCGACGAGGACGAAGAAGATGACGATCCCCATCCCGATGAGGGCGAGGGTGTTTCGGCTCAGGAAATACCAGGTCCGCTTGAACTGGGCGATCCGCGGGTTCGGACGGCGCCCCGACTTCGCTGGGGTCGCCCCTGGAATCGGGGGAGGCGTGGGTCCGGGGAGCGCCCCCCCGGGAGATCCTGCCGCCGACTTCCCCGCCGACATCCGTTCCTCAGCCGAGCCGGACCCTCGGGTCCAGGTAGGCGTAGAGCACGTCGACGATGATGTTCGCGATCACGACGATAATCGTGAAGAGCAGCGTGGTCCCGAAGACGAGCCCGTAGTCGATCGCGGGCAGGATCGAATAGGCGAGGAGCAGTCCGATCCCTTTCAGGCCGAACACAGTTTCGATGATCGCGAACCCCCCGATGAAGCTCGCAAAGGTGAGCCCGAGGACGGTGACCGTCACGTTGAGGGAGTTCCGCCCGGCGTGCTTGCTGACCACGACCGACTCCGCGACGCCCTTCGCCCGCGCCGTGCGGATGAAATCGAGGTTCATCACCTCGAGCATGCTGTTGCGGACGAACCGGAGGATTCCCGCGACCGAGCCGTACGCGATGGTGATCGCGGGGAGGATCTGGCGGTAGACCGATTGCCAGGCGAGCGACCAGTTGTGGTGGATCAGGGCGTCGACCGTGGGGAAGCCGGTCGGCGACGTTTGAAGGTACGTACCGATCCAACTCGGTTGTATGCCGCCGGGGTAGCAGCCGGAGGGGGGCCAGGAACCGTAGAACTCGAAGTAGGGGGTCGTCGAACCGTTGCAGATGGAGCCGAACTCACCGGCGAGGATGGTGGCCCCCAGCAAGAGCAAGAGCGCCAAAAGGAACCCCGGTAACGCGAACCCGGAGAACGACATGACCCGGGTCGCCTGGTCGAGCGGACGATTTCGATAGACGGCCGAATAGTTCCCCAGCGGGATCGCGAGGGCGAGGATCAGGATGAGCGAGAACGTCGCGAGCTCGAGGGTGTAAGGAAGGTAGTACGACAGGACCGTCGTCACCGGGAGGCTCGAGCCCCCGAGGAGGGTGCGGCTCGCGAAACTTCCGTGGTCGGTCGACCCCCAATTGAGGGTCAGACTATTTTTCATGTAAACGAGCCATTGGACGTAAATCGGTTGGTTCAGCCCGAGCGCGTGGACCCCGCGTTCGTACGCGGGATTGGGGCACGTCCCCACCTGCGGCGGGGCGCACTGGATCGTCGGGCTGTACCCGTACTTCGACGGGCCGTAGTACCGACTCGAGCTTGTCCTGGACGGAGAGAGTGCTGACGAGGAGGAAGGTGATCGTCATCACCCCGATGATGACGGGAAGGAGGAGCAGGAGTCGTCGGACGATGTAGATCCACATCCGCATCGGCCCGTTCCCCCGGTCCGCCGCCGACGCCGGCGACGAAGCGTCGGATTCGGGTCCCCCTATTTATGGATTTATCGGAATTACCGTGGTCCTTGGGTCCGTTGGGACGGGACCGGGGGCGGTTCGGCTACAGGAGGGGGAGCGATCCCGTCAGCGAGTCGACCTCTTCGGCCCGACCCGGACCGATCCCGAGGACCGTTTTCGTCCCCGGAGCGACCTCGGTGAACCCCGCATCCTCGACGAGGACGGTCGGCAGCCCCTTCGCGCGGGCCAGGCGCGCCAGCCGATCCATCTCGTCGAGGGTCGGAGCGACGACGGCGATCTTCATCTGGCCCTGGGCGAGCCATGCGTCGATCGCCACCGCGTGGCGTTTCCTCCCCTGCTCGACGAGCATGACCGCGGCGTGGGCAACCTGGACGGCGGCCTTCCCGGCCGTCAGCCGCAGCTCCCCCCGGACGACGAGGACCATCTTGTAGCGACCCGCGGCGCTACCCGGCACGGAGTTCCTCCTCCCGGGCGGCGAGGATCGAGGCCCGCCGGGACTCGACATCGGCGAGCTCCCGGTCGATCTTCGGCCGCTCGGGGTCGTCCGCGGCCGCGACCCGCCGCCGGTGCCGAAGACGGCGCTCGAGGGCGGCGAGCCCGTCGAGCTCGCGGATCGTCTCGAAGGCGCCGACGTTCCCGCGCTCCTCGGGCAGGACGGGGGCGGGGGGTGGGATGGCGGAAAACGCCCCGCGGACCCATGCGACCCCCAATCCGAGGGCCGTGAGCGCCGCGAGCACCTCGAGGACGTTCGGGTTCGCCCAGGTGGCGCCGAAGCCGAAGGAGGTGTTCAGGAGGGCGAACCCGACCACGATGGTGAGCCCGACGCTCGTCACCAGGCTGAGCGTCAGCGTCTCCAAGAGGTGGATGGTCCCCGTCGGCCCGCGGAACCGCCACTCCGGGAACGTCGCACGGGCGAGCCCGAACCCCGGCAGGAAGAACAGGAGGGCAAGGCCGACGACCGCCTCCGGGCCGTCCAAGAGTCCCATCGTTCCGGCCTACGCCGGTGGCCCTCCCCCCGAGAACTGCCGTTCGAGCTGCCGGCGGAGCTTCCGGTTCGAGGCGATCCCATGGGCGGCCTTGCGCGTCGTCTCGACGTACTTCAGGAGGGCGCGGACCTCGGGGACCTTCTGTCCGCTGCCGCGGGCGATCCGGTGGATCCGGTCCCCCTTGATGATGTGGTAATCGTCAAGCTCCGCGGCGTTCACCGAGTCGAGGATCGACCGGAACCTCCGCAACCGCTTCTGCGTGTCCTCCAGCTGGTTGTCGGAGAGCTTCGCCCCCCCGAAGCTGGGAAGGAGGGACATCAACTTGGAGAACGGGCCCATCTGGCCGAGCGAATCGAGCTGGGCCCGCATGTCGCGGAGCGAGAACTTTCCGGCCATCAGGTTCTCGGCCGCCTTCTGGGCCTCCTCCTTGTCGGTGAGCTCCTCGAACCGCTCGAGGAGCGTCTGGATGTCCCCCATCCCGAGGAGCCGGGACACGAAGCGGGTCGGCTCGAACCGCTCGAGCTCGTCAATGTGCTCGCCGGTGCCGATGAACACGATCGGGGCCCCGCTCACGGCGACCGCCGAGAGGGCGCCGCCTCCCTTCGCCGAGCCGTCGAGCTTCGTCAGGACGACCCCCGTGAGGCCGACCGCCTTGTGGAACGCCTCGGCGCTGCGGCCCGCCGCCTGGCCCATCGCGGCGTCGAGGACGAGGAGCGTCTCGTCGGGTTGGAGGACCTCGCGGATCCGCCCGAGCTCGGCGATCAGGTCCGGGTCGATGCCGCTGCGGCCCGCCGTGTCCACGATGACGGCGAGATGCGGGGGGAACTTCGCGACCGCCTCGCGGACGATCACCTCGGCCCGGGACTCGGCCCGGTTCGCGTAGAACTCGCAGCCGACCTTCTTCGCCAGCTGTTCGAGCTGGTCGACGGCTGCCGGTCGGTGGACATCGGCGGCCACGAGGCCGACGCGGACCCCCTTCTTCTGGAAGAAGCGGGCGAGCTTGGCGGTGGTCGTCGTCTTCCCCTGCCCGAAGAGCCCGACCATCAGCACCTTCCGGGGTTTCACCTCGAACGGGCGGTCGGGGCCGAGGATCCCTCGGATCTCCTCGTAGATGATCCGGACGAGGAAGTCCCGGACCGACGCGCCGGCGGGGGGCTTGTCGTTCTTGGCCCGTTTCTTGACCCGCTGCGTCAGTTCGAGCGCGAGCTGGACGTTGACGTCGGACTGGAGGAGCGCCCGCTGGATGTCGCGGGAGACCTCGGCGAGCAGGGCGTCGTCGACAGTCGAGCCCCGGGCGATCTTCTGCAGGACCCCCCGCAGCGACTTCCCGAGCGAGTCCAGGACCATCGTGTACCTCCCGGTCGTTCGCTCGCCCGGACCGGACGTTGCGTCGAGGGAACCTACCCCTCTTTATCTTTGGGGACCGACGGCGCGGCGGGGTCCCGCGCGGTACCGCGTGCGAGACCGGCGCAACGTCCGGGAACGCTCTTATCGGACGCCCGGGCTTTCACTCTCCGGTCACCGATGGACGCGAACCGGCCCGCCCCCGCAGCTCCCCCCACGGCGAGCCCGGGGGCCGCCCCGGCGGGGACTCCCGCGGCGGCTCCGCCGAAGGTTCCGCCCAAGCTGAATCCGGTCCGGGTGACGATCCGGGAAGCGCCGGTCGACGAGCGGGTCGGGACGTTCGAGGAGGTCCTGCACGCGTACTCGAAGGAAGACGCCATCCTCGAGGCGAAGCGGTGCATCCAGTGTCGGCGTCCGTGGTGCGTCGAGGCGTGCCCGATCTCCCAGGACGCGCGGGAGTACATCCGGCTGGTCGCCGACGGCGACTTCGACGGCGCCGCCCGCGTGACGGTCAGCGAGAACCCTCTCGCGACGTGCCTCTGCAAGGTCTGCTACCACTACTGCGAGGACGCCTGCGTCGTGAAGAAGAAGGGCGTCCCGGTCGCCATCCGACACTTGAAGCGGGCCGCCATGGAGCTGGGCGACGGGGACCTCGCCTACGTCGCGTCGAAGCCGAAGCACCAGCGGGTCGCCATCGTTGGCGCCGGCCCGGCGGGGATCATGGCCGCCTGGGAGCTCGGGATCCGCGGCTACGGCGTCACCGTGTTCGAGCAGGAGCCGCTCTACGGGGGTCTCATGCAGACGATCCCCGCGTACCGGATGACCGACGCCGACGTCGAGGAGGACCGCGCCCGCCTCCGCAACCTCGACGTCACGTTCGTCAAGGACCGGAAGATCGGGTCGGAGTCCTCCCCCGAGCACCTTCTCGCGGAGGGATACGTGGCGGTCTTCCTCTCGGTCGGCACGAGCGTCCATCGGACCCTCGGCGTCGAGGGCGAGAACCTCCCGGGGGTGCTCCCGGCGCTCGAATTCCTGAAGCACGTGAATCGCGGCGAGGGGGTCACCCTCGGCAAGGAGATCCTCGTCATCGGCGGCGGCGACGTCGCGATGGACTCGATCCGCAGTTCGCTGCGGCTGTCGAACGGCGGCCATGTGTCGCTCTACTACCGGCGCAGCCGGGAGGAGATGCCGGCGGACCCGGAGGAGGTCCACGGCGCGATGGCGGAGGGGATCGAGTTCGTCTTCCAGAAGGCGCCGCTCCGAATCGTCGGGAGCGGACGTGCCGAGGGGGTCGTCTTCCAATCGATCGAGCTCGGACCACCGGACGCCGGCGGCCGCCGGTCCCCGTCCCGGTCCCGGGGTCCGAGGTCACGGTTCTCTGCGACACGGTCATCGTGGCGGTCGGCCAGAAGGCGGACCTGACGGGGTTCGACACGTCGCTCGACCTGAAGCTCGCCACGCAGGGCTGGCCCGAAGGGAAGGGGCCCGGCTTCACGACCGGGGTACCCGGCGTGTTCGCCGCCGGTGGCCGGTCGGTGGTCTACGCGATGGGGACGGCGACCGACGCCGCGATCGCGATCGATGCGTACCTCGCCGGAAAGCGCGGCGAAGCGCCGACCCCCCGGCCCGACGCGTTCGGAGGGCCGACCCCCTGGCACCTGCCGGCCGGATACACCGCGCCGATCCGAATCTGAGCGCGGTAACCGTCCTGGTCGGCAACAGGTATATCGCGGGAGTCCCCGCCTAGGGCGGGAACAACGATGGCGCGACGGCGATGGGCCCCCCGCACCGCCGCCACGCTCCTCCTCGTCGCCACGGCGCTCCTCGTCCTCCCGGTCACCAACCTCGGAGCGACCTCAGTCTCGGCATCGGCCCCGCTCCCCCACCCGACCTCCCCGGAGGCCGCCGAGATCCCGACACCGCTCCTCGCCCCGCTCGCGGCCCGAATGGGATACGACCGGTCGGTCGCTGCCGGGGTTCCGCTCAACGCTCCGGCCCCGGGAAATCTCTCGGTGGTCGTGACGCTCTGGCCGAGCAGCCCGACGTTCTTCCTCCCCCGGGCCCGGGCACCCCTTCGTACACCACCGCGGAGGTGGCGGACCAGTACGGGCTTTCGCCGGGGCAGTACGCCGCCCTCGAATCGTACTTCGTCGGCGAGGGGCTCCGCATCGAGCACGCCTGGCCCGACCGGCTCTTCCTCACCGTCGATGGACCGGCGGCCGCGGTCGGGGCGGCGTTCGGGACCACGGAGCGCGCGGGCGTCTTCGGAGACCAGCCGGTCGTGTTCGCTGCCACGGCGCCGACCCTGCCGGCACCGTACGCGAGCGAGGTCGCCGCAGTGAGCGGACTGACGAGCGCGCTCTCCGATTTCACCCTCCCCCTCGAAACGTTCGCCGGTCCCGCGACCCCGCTCTCCGGAAGCGTCCTACCGGCGCAGGGGCAGACCACGACGCAGGTCACACCGTCGGCGGTGCACCTGATCTACGGCATGGACGCACTCTACAACTACAGCGGGTCCTCGCACTGGGCGACCGGGGTCGGCATCGTCCTCCTCCTCTGGGGCGACGGGTACGACCCGAACGACATCAGCACCTTCTTCTCGACCCAGTACCCCTCGGAGTTCCCTGCCCCGTCGATCCACTACTACCCCGTGGATGGGGCCCCGGCCCCATCGGCGGCCGCCCTCTCCGACCCGTCGACCGGCCCGCAGGAGCTGACCCTCGATATCGAATGGGCGGGTAGCTCCGCCCCGGGCGCCTCGCTCGACGCGGTCTACGCGCCGGACGGCCCATCGACCAACGGGTACTCCCCGACCGACCCATCGATGGAGGACGCGCTCAACACGGCCATCGACAACGTCGCCGGCGCGAAGGTCGTGTCGATGTCGTTCGGGACGCTCGACGGCGCCGACGTGTCGTTCCAGTCGGCGTTCACGACCTCGTTCCACGAGGCGCTCCTCAAGGGGATCACGCTCCTCGCGGCGAGCGGGGACAACGGGGGGACCAGCTCGGGAGCGAAGAACTGCGGAGGGACCCTCGCTCCCCAGTTCCCCGCGGCGTCGCCGGACGTCGTGGCGGTCGGCGGGACCGCCCCGGTCCTCTCGGTCAACGCATTCGGCACCGTGACCGGCCTCGAATCCGAGCCGGCCTGGAACCTCTCCGGAGGCGGGTTTTCGACCGACTACGCGGCCCCCTCGTGGCAGATGGTCGGCAGCGCGGCCGCCCCGATCCGGACCGCGAACGGGATGCGGGGGGAGCCGGACGTCGCCGGGCCTGCGTCGGACAACGTGTTCTACTACCATGGGGGGACCGCGTACGGCGAGGGGACGAGCTTCGCGACCCCGATGTGGGCCGGGCTCATCGCCGAGATGGACGCCGTTCGCGGGAGCCCCCTCGGGTTCGTCACGCCCCACCTCTACGCCGTCGGGGCGTCCGAACCGACGTCCGGCTCCCAGGGTCTCGTCCTCATCACCCAGGGGGGCAACTGTCTCGGCGGAGCGGTCGACGGCTGGGATACGGCCACCGGATGGGGGTCGCCGCGGGCGCTCCCCCTGTTCGAGTCCATCGCGGGGACGTACGCCCAGATCGCCCTCGGCGCCTCGCCGCAGCCGGTCGCCCCGGGAGGAACGCTGACCGTCACGGTGGCGGCGACGAACGCGACCAGCCGGGCCGTCCTTCCCGGTCTTTCGGTGTACGTCCAGGTCGATGCGGTCGACTACTCCGGTCCGTGCGGCGGCACGCTCGCGACGGCGACCGGGGCGACCGACCCGAACGGGTCGTTCTCCGCCGGATTGCCGATCGCGGGATGCTACTTCGGCACGCTCGTCTCGGTGGCCGTGACCGTCAACGGGAGCGGGTACTACGGCTCCAACCAGACCACGGTGGAGGTCAACCTCGACGGCCTCTCCGGCCTGTTCGCGGCCCTGCAGCAGTATCCGTACAACGTCGTCGGGTTCGTGGTGATCATGGTGGCGGCCGTCGGCGCCGGACTCGCCCTGAGCGCCCGGCACAAGCGCCGCCTCGACGCGCAACGCGGCCCGCCGCCGACCTCCGTGCCGCCGGGGGCCACACCGCCGACGACCGGGCCGGGGGCGCCGCCGCCGGGCGCCGCTTCGGCCGTGGCCCCGACCGGAGCCACCGAGGCCGTCGCCATCGGGAGCTCCGGTCCGGCCGCCGCGGTCCTGATCCCCGCGGCGGTGTCGGGAACCGCCTCGACCGCCCCTCCGCCAGCGCCGGCTCCCTCGCCGCCCGTCCCCCGCCGGCTGGTGCGAGACCTGCGACGCGCCGGTCCCCTCGGGGAGCGCGACCTGCCCGAGTTGCGGCACCCCCGTGGGGCCCGCTCCGGGCTCGGACGAGACTCCTTAAGGTGCGCCGACCGGTGCGACGAACGTGCGGCGGACCCTCCGCGCCGGCCCGTCGGCGGCCGACGCGACGCGGCAGTACATCGACGAGCACCCGAGCATCCGCGAGGCGCTCCACGACGACCTCGTGAACTACACCGCGCTCGCCCGCCGGATCGAGTCGGAGAGCGGCACGACCAGCGAGGAGGCCGTCACCGTCGCCGTCCGTCGGTACCAGCGGGGACTCTCGCTCGAGGACTCGACCCGGGAGAACGTCCGGAAGATCGTCCGGGAGAGCCGCCTCGAGGTCCACCCCAGGGTCGCGATCGTCCGGCTCCGCGACGACTGGGAGGCGATCGACGACCTGCTCGCCCTCGGCCGGCGGATCCTCGCGGACGCCCCCGGACGCCGCCTCTTCGAGATCCTGATCGGGACGCGGGCGATCACCGTCCTCTGCGAGGAATCGCTCCTCGCCGACGTCAAGGGGACGATCCCGGCGAAGCTCCTCCTCGGCGTCGAGCGGGGGCTCGCCGTGCTCGCGTTCCGCAGCCGCCCCGAGGTCGCCGAGACCCCGGGAGTCCTCGCCTTCATGGCCGAGGCGCTCTTCCGGTCGGGGATCAACTGCCTCGAGACGGTGAGTGTCCACACCGACTCGCTGTTCGTCTTCCGCGACAAGGACTCGATCCGGGCGTTCCAGGTCCTTTCGACGCTCGTGCCGGTCGGGTCGTCGAGCCCCTCCGAATAGCCCGTTCCCCCGCGTCGCGTGGGGAACACCGGGAAGAACCGTACGACCCCGGGGGGACAGTACCATCAATATCGGCGGGCCGAATGGCCCGGACAGTTCGGCACTGATGGCGAAGGCGATGGTACTCGGCGTGAGCGGGTACCTTGGTGGCGAGCTCGTGCGCCTGCTGTCGTACCATCCGGACCTCGACCTCGTGGGTGCGGTGTCGCGCAGCCAGGCGGGCAAGACGTTGGGCGAGGTCGCTCCGAACGTCGAACAGGTACTCCGACCTCGTGCTCCGCGCGGACCCCGAGGGGCTCGACGCCGACGTCGCGTTCCTCGCGCAGGGCGCCGGGGAGGGGATGGCGCTCGTCCCGGCGCTGCTCGAGCGGGGGATCAAGGTCATCGACCTCGGACCGGACTACCGGCTCTCCGACCCCGAAGAGTACGCCCGGGTGTACGGCCGCAAGCACACCGACCTCGAGCATCTCCCGGAGGCGGTCTACGGGCTCCCGGAACTGTTCGGTGACCAGGTCAAGGCGGCCCGGTTGGTCGCGAACCCTGGGTGTTACCCGACCGCGACGCTCCTCGCCCTCGCGCCGCTCGCGGCCGCGGGCGAGCTCCACGGTCCCGTCGTCGTCGACGCGAAGAGCGGCACCTCCGGAGCCGGCGCCCAGCCCACCGCCGATTCGCACCATCCCGCGGCGGCGTTGACCGTCCTTCCGTACGGCGCACCCGAACACCGCCACGCCCCGGAGATGGCCGGAGCCCTGGCGCGGCTCGGGGTCCGGCACGTCCCGATCGTGTTCGTTCCGCACCTCGTGCCGCTCGTCCGCGGCATCCTCTGCTCGATCTACGCGGCCCCCGCCGGCGGGGCCGACGCCGGCCGGTGGAATGCGCTGTACCTCCAACGGTACGAGGCGTCCCCGTTCGTGCACGTCGGGGGCGTTCCGAGGCTTCCGTGGGCGCAGGGGACGAACCGGTGCTACCTGTCGGTCCAATCGGTCGGCGGCGTCCCGGTCGTCTTCAGCGCGATCGACAACCTCGGAAAGGGGGGCGCGGCGCAGGCGATCCAGAACGCGAACCTGATGCTCGGCCTCGACGAGTCCGCCGGACTCGCGCTCCCCGGGTTCGGGGTGTAGACATGCTGCGGGTCGCGGGCGGGATCACGGCGCCGCGCGGCTTCCGCGCCGCCGGGGTCGCGAGCGGCGTGAAGCGCAGCGGGCGCTCGGACCTGTCGATCGTCCTCTCGGGATCACCGTGCGCCGCCGCGGGGGTGTTCACCACGAACCGGGTCCGGGCCGCCCCCGTCCTTCTCGGGGCCGAACGGCTCGCGCGCGGCGCGTCGTCGGTCCGCGGGATCCTCACGGTCTCGGGCGTGGCGAACGCCCTCACCGGCCCGGAAGGGCTCGCGGACAACCGACGGCTCCTCGCCGCCGCCGAGGTCGAGTTCGGGCTCGCCGAGGGGTCGCTGCTTCCCGCGTGCACCGGCGTCATCGGCCCCCGGCTCCCGGTCGACCGCGTCGTCGCCGCGCTGCCCCAACTGAGGGCCGCGCTCGAGGGAGCTGGCGACGGGGCCGAGCGGGCGGCCCACGCGATCCTGACGACCGACACGCGAGCGAAGGTCGGGTCGGTGAAGGCCCGGCTCGCCGACGGGACGGTCATCCGGGTCGGCGGGATGGCGAAGGGGAGCGGGATGATCGCTCCCCGCCTCGGACCGCTGCACGCCACGTCCCTTGCGTTCCTGACCACCGACGCGAACGTCCGGCCCGCGGCCCTCGCCCGGGTCCTCGGCCACGCGACCGACTCGACGTTCAACATGATCAGCGTCGATGGCGACACGAGCACGAACGACACGATCTACCTCCTCGCGAACGGGGAAGCCGGGGGGCGAACGCCGACGACGACCCGGCGTTCGCGACGGCGGTCCACACCGTCCTCGAGTCGCTCGCCCGGCAGGTCGCCCGGGACGGGGAAGGCGCGACGAAGCTGCTCACCGTGCGGGTCACCGGCGCCCGGAACCTCGACGACGCCCGGGCGGCGGCCCGGGCCGTCGTCGGATCGACGCTCGTGAAGGCGGCGCTGTTCGGGGCCGACCCGAACGTCGGACGGATCGCGTGCGCCCTCGGCTACTCCGGGGCCCGGCTCGACCCGGACCGGATGGACGTGTCGATCACCCGCCCGCGCCAGTCGGTCCCACTGATCGTCCACGGACGCCCGGCGCCGGCGATCGAGAACGGCGGCGGCAACCGGATCCGCGACCTCCTCCGCCAGCTCGACGAGGTGCCGCTCGAGGTCCGTCTGCACGAGGGACGCGCGAGCGCCACCGCGTGGGGGTGCGACCTCTCCTACGCGTACGTCCAGATCAACGCGGCGTACCGGACCTGACGATGACGCGCGCGAACCCCCTCCTCCTCAAGGTCGGCGGAAGGGAGACCGACCCCGCGGGAGCGCTCGGCGCCGTCGTCGCCTTCGTCGCCCGCGCGCAGCGGGCCGGCCGGGAGGTCGTCCTCGTCCACGGCGGCGGCGAAGAGGTCACCGCGCGCGCGACGGCGCTCGGCCTCCCCACGAAGAAGGTCGACGGGCAGCGGGTCACCGACCGGGCGCTCCTCGACGTCGTCGTCGAGGTCCTCGCCGGTCGGGTGAACGGCCGGATCGTCAACGCCCTCGCCGATGCCGGGGTCCCCGCCGTCGGCCTGAGCGGCCTCTCCGGTCGCCTCCTCCCCGTCAAGCTCGCCGGCTCCCCCCGGGGTCCCTCGGCCTCGTCGGGGAACCGACCGGGGCGCGGGTCCGGATCCTCCGGACGCTCCTCGACGAGGGGTACACCCCCGTGGTCGCCCCGGTCGGGACCGACCAGGACGGGGGCGTCTACAACGTGAACGCCGACCTCGCGGCCGGCGCGATCGCGGCTGCCCTCGGCGCGGACCTCCTCCTGGTCACCGATGTCCCGGCGGTCCTCGACGCCCGCGGCGCCCCGATCCGGTCGCTCGGCCCGACCGAGGTCGCCTCGCTCCTCGCCGCCGGCACGGCGCACGACGGGATGGTCCCGAAGCTCACCGCGGCCACCCAGGCGCTCGCCGGCGGCGCGGCCGGGGCCTGGGTCGGCCCGGTCGACGGGCTCGGCGACGACGGCCCGGCCCCGGCGCGGGACCCGGTTCCGGGGACCCGCCCACGTTCCTCTCCTCCCGATGCGCACCCGGGAGGCCCGACGATGACGAGCAACGGTACCGAAGTCCCACGTGGTCCTCGCCTACTCCGGCGGCCTCGACACCTCGGTCGCGATCCCGTGGATCGCGGAGAAGCACGGCGCCGACGTGACCGCCCTCACGGTCGACGTCGGCCAGCAGGGAGAGCTCACCGGCGCGCTCGACCGGGCGCGCGAGAACGGGGCGTGCGATGCCCGGCTCGTCGACGCGAAGGCGACGTTCGTCCGAGAGTACCGTTTCCCCGCGCTCCAGGCGAACGCCCTCTACGAGGGGATCTACCCGCTCTCCACCGCGCTCGCCCGGCCGCTGATCGCGAAGACGCTCGCGGAGACGGCGGTCGCGCTCGGCGCCGATGCGGTCGCGCACGGCTGCACGGGGAAGGGGAACGACCAGGTCCGGTTCGACGTCGCGGTCCACACCCTCGCCCCGGAGCTCCGGGTCATCGCGCCGGTCCGCGAGTGGAACATGAACCGGGAGGACGAGATCGCGTACGCGCAATCGCATCACCTCAAGATCCGCGTCACCCCCGAGTCGCCGTACTCGGTCGACGAGAACCTCTGGGGCCGGTCGATCGAGGGAGGCCGCCTCGAGGACGCCAACGTCCCCGCGCCCGAGGCCGTGTTCGACTGGACCGGGCACCCGGCGAGCTGGCCGGCCGAGCCGGAATCGGTGGTCGTCGCCTTCGAGCGGGGCGTCCCGGTCGCGGTCGACGGCGCTCGGCTTGACCCGGTCGACCTCGTCCGCGAGATGAACCGGCGCGCCGGCGCCCACGGGGTCGGTCGGATCGACCACGTGGAGGACCGGGTCGTCGGGATCAAGTCCCGCGAGACGTACGAGTGCCCGGGCGCGGTCGCGCTCGTCACCGCGCACCAGGCGCTCGAGGCGCTCGTCCTCCCGCGCGACCTTCTCCAGTTCAAGGCGTCGGTCGACCGACGGTTCGCGGACCTCGTCTACGAGGGGCTCTGGTTCTCGCCGCTCCGCGAAGCGCTGACCGCCTTCGTCCATTCCACGCAGGAGGTCGTCACCGGCGAGGTCACACTGCGGCTCCACCATGGCAGCTGCCGGGCCGTCGCGAGGACCTCGGAGTACTCGCTCCTCTCGCACGAGCTCGCGACGTACGGGACCGGCGAGCCGGTTCCCGCAGGAGCTCGCCGTCGGTTTCATCCACCTCTACGGCCTTCCGAACCAGTTGGCGCACGCCCGGGTCGCGGCAGGCCCGGGCCGCGTCGACGAATCCGCCCGATGCTCCGCGACCGGTTCTCCGCACCGCTTGACGCGCGGGCGGCCGCCCTCTCCGGGTCGGTCGTCGAGGACCGCGCGCTCCTCGGCGCCGACCTCTGGGGGTCGGTCGTCCACGCGCAGATGCTCGGCGCGACCGGCATCGTCCCGCGCGCGAGCGCGGCCCGGATCGTCGCGGGGCTGCGCGGGATCGCCCGCGACGCCGCGGCCGGGAAGTTCCGGCTCGACCCCGCGCTCGAGGACGTCCACCTGAACGTCGAGGCCGAGCTCACAAAACGCATCGGTGCGGACGGCGAGCGGCTCCACACCGCCCGGAGCCGGAACGACCAGGTCGCGACCGACCTCGCCATCGCGCTCCGCGAATCGCTCGTCGGACTCGAAGCGGCCGCGGCGTCGGTGGCCGCGAGCCTCGCGACGGCGGCCCGGTCGTCCGACGGCCGGCGCGTCGTCGACGGGTGGACCCACACGCAGCCGGCGCAGCGGGTCTACTGGGCCCAGCTCCTCGGGAGCCATGCGCTCCGGTTCGTCCGGGACGCCGAGCGGTTCCGCCGTGTCCGGGAGCGGATCGAGGCGTCCCCGCTCGGGAGCGGGGCGGTCGCGGGGACGTCGCTTCCCGTCGACCGTCGGGCCACCGCCCGGGCGCTCGGGTTCCGACGGCCGAGCCTCTCGTCGATCGACGCCGTCTCCGACCGGGACGCGGCGAGCGACGCTCTCTATGCGAGCGCGGTCGCCCTCCTCCACGCGAGCGGGTTCGCCGAAGAGCTCGTGCTCGGCTCGCTCCCCGGCGTCGACCGGGTCCGCCTCAGCGACCCGTTCGTCACGACGAGCTCGCTGATGCCGCACAAGCGGAACCCGGACCTCGCGGAGCTCGTCCGGGCCGAGAGCGCGCCCGCGATCGGTCGGCTCGTTTCCCATCTCACGCTCCTCAAGGGGCTCCCGATCGGGTACCAACGGGACCTCCAGGTCGGCAAACCGCTCGTCCTCGAGGGGCTCGCCCGGGCCCGCCTCTCGCTCGACGTCCTCGCGGCGATGGCGAGCGGGACGACGTTCCTCGCCCCCCGCCGGCCGACGCCGCGACCGGGTCGGTCGAGCTCGCCGATGCCCTCGTCCGGGCGGGCGTCCCGTTCCGGTCGGCGCACCGGCGCGTCGCGGTCTGGCTGGCCCGCCGCGCGAAGACCCATGCGCGGAACGACCCCGTCGGCGCCGAGGAACTCCGGGCCGGGTTCCCCGAGCTCCCTCCCGGATTCCGGTTTCCCGGCCCGGACGAAGAGCCGGAGCGCCGCGGCAGCGAGGGCGGGTCGTCGTGGCGGTCGGTCGAGAAGCTGCTCACCGAGGTCGAGCGCCGGAGCCGAGCCGCGAGCGCGGGAGCGCGCCGAGAGCGAACTCGTCTCGAACGGCTGCGCCGCGCCTCCGGGATTCCCGAGCGGCTGTTTTCCTCGGCGTAGTCGCGCCCCCTCCAGCGCGGTCCGGTCGGAGCGACCTCTCCGCCCGGAACTCGTCGGAGGGCGGGGGTTCGTCGTGGGCCGGAGCATCGGGGATTCGCCGGCCCCCCGCACCGAAGGGGCGACCGGAGGACGGAGTAGTTCTAACCCGGCCGCAGGTGCTGCCGACGAACGGGGGAAAGAACAGATGCGGAAGGTTCGGCGGCCCAAGAGCGAGGTCGAGCTGCTGCGGGAGTGGACCGAATGGAGCCTCGTGGCGAAGGACGCCTACCTGGCGACCCTCCTCCGTCTCTCCCCGGAGGAGCGGACGAAGGACCGCGGAGCGTCGTTCGGGTCGATCCAGGAGGTCTTCACCCACATCCTCGACGTTTACCTGTGGTGGTTCGAGTCGGTTCCGCTCGACCGACAGAAAGACAACGAGTCCCACGCGGGTCGGGCCCTGAGTCCCACCGAACTCCGGAGCCTCAACCGCCGGGTCAACCGCGCGGCGCGGGCGTTGCTCGCCGGGCTCACCCCGGCCCGGCTCGGGCGCCCGTTCGTCATCGAAGGGACCGGAGGGGACGGCCAGCCCTACCGGGCGACCCTCGCGCTCGGCGACATCGTCTGGCACATGCTCGAGGAGGAGCTCCAGCACCGGGGCGAGCTGAACGCCCTCCTTTGGCAGATGGACGTCGACCCGCCCACCTCCGCGTGGTGGCCCGAGTAACCCGGAGGGGGGCGCGGCGAGCCCGCCGGCCCGGAGTTCGATCGGGGCCCGACGTCAGTGGGGGTGGGCCGGGGCGGTCAGGCGACGACCGCTTCGTCCTCGGAGGCCGGCCGCGTCGGGAGACGCGCGACGACCCACGGGGGAAGGACGGTCTTCCCGCTCATCGCGCCCTGCAGGAGGAGCGAACGCTCCCGGGCGGAGAGGCCGGGGTGCTGGCCGTAGAGGTGGATCTCCAGGCTTGCGCGGGTCGCGTACTCCCGCGAGCAGACCGGGCAGAGGAAGACCTCGCTATCGGCGCCGAATCGGGCGCATCCGCACCCGAGGACGTGGCACGGCATCGGGGTCGCGCGGTCGCGAGGTCGGGCGAAGTGACGGCGCACACGGCCGTCCTGGGGGGCGAGAAGATAGTGGCTCGCACGCAGGTGCGTGCATTCCCGGCAGGGCAGGAGTCGCAGATGTCGACGCTGGGTTACCACGGTCGGTTCGCGTCCTCCTTACAGGCTGCCGTTCTGGTCCGCTGGGTCCACCGGCATCGGCGGCCCCTGGGAGACCCGGCCTCCCTCGACGTCGTTCGTGGCCGACGGGAATATAGCGGGGGTGTCTCGGACGCGACAAGTCGTCTCGTTTGGCGCATGAAGTGCCGACACGTCGCACGGGCCATGTGAGTCCGACGCATGACCGGGGCGCGGGATAAGGTCTACGACGAGTCCCGCCGCCGTCGACCGGACGGTCGGCGGGCGCCGACGGAAACGTTGATGCGGAAGCCCCGGGTGCCGACCCCGGAGGAGTCACCGATGGCGGGCGAGCAGCGGGTGGTCGGGCCGACCGCGGCCGAGGTGACGCGCCGGTACATCGAGGACCATCCGGCGGTCCGCGACTGTCTCTCCTACAACATCCTCAACTTCACGAGCCTCGCGAAGAAGATCCGGCAGGAGACCGGACTCGCCAACCAGGAGGCGATCGAGGTCGCCTGCCGGCGCTACCAGCGCCAGATGCGGGCCGACCGGACGCTCGAGTCCCGCGTCCTCGAGGTCGTCAAGGCAAGCCGCCTCGAGGTCCGCACCCGGGTTGCGATCGTCACGGCCCGCTCCGACTGGGAAATGATGGGGCGGGTCCTCGAGACGGGTCGTACCCTCCTCGCCGACCGGCGCCATCTCCTCCAGCTCCTGCAAGGGCCGAGCGCCGTCACGATCCTCTGCGAGGAGGACCTCGTCGACGCCGTCCTCGCCGCGACAGGGAAGCGCGCGACCCTCGGCGTCCACAAGCGGCTCTCCGCCGTCACGGTCCGCAGCCCCGAGACGATCGTGGACACGCCGGGGGTCCTCGCGTTCCTCGCGGGCGCGCTCTTCCGGTCCGGGATCAACTCCCTCGAACTGATGAGCGTCTACACCGACTCGACGTTCGTGGTCCGGGAGGGCGACGTCCTCCACGCATTCCAGGTCCTTTCCGGCCTCGTCCACCCGGCCGAACCGGAGCCGACCGGGTTCGAATGAGCCGTCCGGCCCGGACCGGATTTCTCGGCGAGCGCGTCCGCCGGAGAGGTATATATTAGTCCATGGTTAGGAGAGTCCCCCGAGCCGAGTTGTTCTCGCTCTGGCACTGGTGAATCGATGTCGACTGGATTTCCCGCGCGGATGCCGTTCGCGGCGCGCCGGCGCGGGCTGAGCACCGTAGTTTCCGCCATCCTGATCGTGGTCGTCCTCGCCATCGTCGGCGTCGCGAGCTACGCCGTCCTCGGCGGCTTCGGGACCGCGTCGCCCACGACGTGCCAGCCGATCACGGCGCCGGCGTGCGCGAAGTTCGAGAATCTCCACGACGTGACCCTCGTGCTGCCGTTCAAGTCGGTGCAGCAGAGTCAATCCGTTCCGTTCACGGCTTCCCTTCCGTCGGGGGAGTCGGCGAGCACCTACACGTTCAACTTTGGCGACGGCTCGAAGGCGGTTGCGACGAACTCGCCGAGCCTCGACCACGCGTTCGCGGACATCGGCACGTACCTCGTCTACGTCACCGCGAACGTCCACGGCGAGATTCACGACAACCTCTACGGCCTCGTGCAGGTCGTCGTCACCTCTTCGTACTCCTCCGCGACGGCGGGCACCGTCCCCAACATCGCGGGGACGATCCTGTCCAACTCGAGCGCCCACGCCGGGACCCCGCAGATCACGGCGGCCATCCTCCCCGGCCAATCGGTGACCGTCTCCGGGACGTACACGTCGGCCCCGACGAATCCGGCGTACACGGTCGTGACACCGAAGATCGTGAGCAGCGGAGCCCTTTCGGCGCAGACCCCGTCGAACAACGCGTCGGCCGGCGCCACGGCGACGTTCGCGAGCCCCGGCATCTACAACATCTCATTTGAGGGCGGGGCGAACAGCAGTACCGGCTTCGTTCCCGTCGATTACAACTGGACGGTGTTCGTGGCCGCCGCCGGGCTCCACGCGGGAGTCGCCGGCCTCACGACGGTGCGCGACCCGCACCCTGGTACGGTCATCTCCTACGAGCTCGCCCCCGGCGGGGCGCTCTCGGAGGACCCGGCGATCGACTACGAAACAGTCGGCGCTGAGGCGATCTTCAACATCTACCAGACGCTCGTCACGTACAACGGGACCCTGACCGGGCCGTCTCCCGACGACTTCGTCCCGGAACTCGCGACGTGCGTCCCCGGGAGCGCCCAGTGCCAAGCGCTGTACGGGGAGACTCGCTCCTGGACGGCTGGAACTACACGTTCGTGATCCAGGCGAACACGTCGTTCTACGACCCGATGACGGGGAACCACTGGGGCGTCTACCCCAGCGACGTCGTCTTCTCGATGATCCGGACGCTCGGGTTCGCGAACCTGCCATTCCCGACAGCGAACCCCGGCTGGATCATTGGCCAATCGCTCCTGAGCCCGGGCAATTCGACGTGGGATTCGTTGCACGGGTCGTACAACAACACCCCCGAGAACGTCTCCGCGGCGATGACGGTCAACGAGTCGGGTGCCTGCCCCGCGTCGGCATTGAACAATCCGGCCGACCATGGGTGCATCACGTTCCACGTGAATGGCCACGACGAGAACTGGCCGTACTTCCTCGAGCTGATCGCGGACCCGCTCGGCGGCGCGATCGTCCCGTGCGGCTGGTTCAGCGCGCCGGCGCAGGCCGCCGGGATCCCGTACTGGACCCGCGGCAACATCTCCGGGAACGGCGACCAGCCATGCGCGATGCCGGGGAACGACTCGCTCGGCCTCCCGTTCGACCAGATGCCCGCCCGGGGCTGGGACCAGTGGCAGCAGCTGGGGAGCGGCGCGTTCGGCTCGTACCTCGGGCACGTCCAGTGGAACATGGTCGGGAGCGGCCCATACTCCCTCGGGAGCTACCAGATCGCCGAGGGCTACACCCTGAAGGCAAACCCCGCGTATGGTGAGAACCCGTTCTGCACCTGGACCGGCTGCCAACCGCGGCCGAACACCTACGCCGGAACCGTGGAGGTCACCTGGGAGACGTCGGCGGAGCCCGGGGAGCAGGCGTACATCTCCGGGACCGCGGACCTGGCGTCGATCCCGTCGACCGACTTCTCGCTGTTCATCCAGCTGATCAACCTCGGCAAGATCGTCGCGGTGAGCGCGCCGACGATCTCGATCGGATTCGTGGCGTTCGACATGAACTTCAACGTCGGGGACGCCCAGCGGTACACCACGACCACCATCAACGTCCAAGGGAACTGGTTCACGTACCTCGGGATGCGGGAGTTCTTCTCGCGGGCGTACCCGTACGCCACGGTGGAGAACACGATCGAGACGAAGGACGGGATCCAACTCGGGTTCAACTACGGTGGGGCGATTCCGCAGTTCATGGCGAACTATTACCCCACGAACATCCCCTGGCCCAGCACCGACCCGTGCACGAGCACGTCCGACCCGACGTGCCCGACGTACTGGTGGGCCCAGATGGAAACGCCCTCGAGCCCGTACTACGACCCCGAGGTCGCCTCATGCACGAGCAGCAACCCATGCCAGCTGCCGATGTTCGGCACGACGGGGAACCCGACGGGCGATGAGGTCAACGCGCTCTGGACGAGCGAGATCTCGACGCTGACGAACGGCGCGCTCAAGGTCGCGCCGGTCGACGTCGACTTCGTTTCCCTGATCGAAGGGGCCCAGGGGAGCGCGCCGGGGCAGAACCCGTACCGATGTATGCCCTCGGGTGGGCCCCCGACTATCCGGACCCCACCGACTACGTCGTTCCGCTCTACAGCGCCAACGCGACGTACACCTACGGGGACGCGGTCGAGCAGTCGCTCTACACGACCCAGTTCACCACCGGGTGCGCCGAGCCGTACACCGACTACTGGTACTGGGCGAACGCGACGGTCGCCCAGTCGTGCCAGGGGGTCGCGTACAAGTCGATGCTCCATGCGATGGAGGTCGCGTCGACGACTCCGGTGGGCCCGCTCCGGGTCCTCCTCTACGACGAGGTCGAGAAGATTGCCTACTCCCTCTCGCTCTACACGTACACGAGCCAGGGGAACTTCGTCGCGGGCGTCGCGGCGTGGCTGAACCCCGCGTCGATCAACACGAACGTGACGGTCGGCACCGAAGACAACCTGTACTACGAGTTGTCCGGCAACAACTTCCTCCCGTAGGAACGGGGCGGCCTCCCGCCACCCCACCGGCCCAGGTTCGTCGCCGGGGCCGAGGCTCCCGGCGAAATCCTTAATCGAAGGTCCCCGTCCCGCGCCCGATGCCGGACGAGGCGGAGGAGCCGGCACCGGCCGCCGAGCTTTCGCTCGGGACCCCGGAGCGGGTCGTGCTCGGCGCGCTCCGCGCGACCGGCCCGATCGCGGTGGAGGAGGATGCCCTTCCGGCGCGGACCGGACTCGCCGTGGAGGCGGTCCGCGGAGCGCTCCAACGGCTCCGCTCGAAGGGGCTCGCCAACGTCGAAGAGGAGCACCGCGAGGAGCTCCGTCTCACCCCGCGCGGGGAGGTCGCGCGGACCTCCGGGCTGCCCGAACGGAGGCTCCTCCGCGCGCTCGCGGCCCGGGCCGCCCCGATGGGGCCGGACGACGTCGCGTCCGAGGGGCTCGCCGGGGAGGAGCGGTCGGCCGCGATCGGGATCCTCCGGCGGCGGGGATTCCTCGCCGAGGGGATCCCGTTCCGGCTCCGAGACGGTCATCCGGACCCCGCCGCCCCGTTCCCGGAGGAACTCGCCCTGGTGGCGATCCAGGAGGGGACGACGGGGCCCGACGCGGCGGCCGTCAAGGACCTCCGGAAGCGGGGCCTGATCACGGTCGACCATCGTTCCACCAAGCGCTGGACCCCCTCGGAGGAAGGTCGTCGCGCGATCGTGCTCGACGACGCGAGCCTCGTCGGCCCGCTGACCCTGGCGGCGCTGCGCGAGGGGTCGTGGAGGGAGCGCGAATTCCGGGCGTACGATGTCCGGGCCGCCGTCCCGTACGTCACCGGCGCGCGGCCGCATCGGTACGCCGCGTGGCTCCGCGAGTTCGAGGAGATCCTGCTCGGCCTCGGGTTCGAGCAGTCGGAGGGGCCGATCCTCGAAACGGAGTTCTGGAACTCGGACGTCCTCTTCATGCCGCAGCACCACCCGGCCCGGTCCATCCACGACGTCTTCCACGTCGTCGGTGTCGAGGGGAAGCTCCCTCCGGAGCCGCTCCTCGAGCGGGTCGCCGCGGTCCACGAGGGGCGGCCGCTCCCGGGCGAAACGCACCCGGTCTCCCCAGGGTGGAGGGCGCCCTACGACGCCTCCGTCTCCCGCCGGCTCGTCCTGCGTTCGCAGACGACGAGCGTGAGCGCGCGCTACCTCGCCCGCCACCCGAAGCCGCCGTTCCGGATGTTCTGCCTCGACCGGAACTTCCGCGTGGAGGCGGTCGACGCGACCCACGCCATCGATTTCACCCAGTGCGAGGGGATCCTCGGGGGGGAGGGAACCTCGCTCCGCGACCTCGTCGGCGTCTTCCGCTCGCTCGCCGAGGCGATCGGGATCCGGGACCTCCGGATCCGCCCGAGCTACTTCCCGTTCACCGAGCCGTCGGTGGAAGGGTACGTCAAGCACCCGCGGCTCGGCTGGATCGAGATCTTCCCGGGGGGGCTGTTCCGCCCCGAGGTCCTCCGTCCCCTCGGCATCGACGTCCCCGTCGCGGCGTGGGGGATCGGCGTCATGCGGCTCGCGATGGTCTCGCTCGGCGTCTCGGACATCCGGGAGCTGTTCGAGGACGACCTCGACCGACTGACCGGGGGGGCCCGGTAGCGATGCCGCGCGCGACGATCCCGCGGGCCCGTCTCGCCGCGGCCCTCGGACGGGACGTGCCGGACCCGGAGCTCCAGGATCTCCTGTGGTCGACCAAGGCCGAGCTCGACGGCTCGGAGGACGGGTCGATCACGCTCGAAGCGACCGCCGACCGGCTCGACCTCCTTACCGAATCGGGACTCGCGCTGGCGCTCGCCCCCAAGCTGGGCGGCGCCGCCGGGGCGGTTCCGATCCTGCCGGGCGGGGCGTCCGACCCCCCTGCGACGTTCGACGTGGACCCATCGGTGGGTCCGCTGCGCCCGGCGATCGCCGGGGTGGTCCTGACCGCCCCCGCCGGACGGCCGCTCGACGCCGGCCTTCTCGACGAGGCGATCCGGTTCCAGGAGCTCCTGCACGCGACGTACGGGGCCGACCGGGAACGGGCCAGTCTCGGGATCTACCCGACCGAGCGGTTCCGGTTTCCCGTCCGGTACGCCCTCCGCCCCGTGGACGAGGTCCGGTTCGTTCCGCTCGACGGCGCCACGGAGGTCGGTGGACGGCAGTTTCTCGCCGAGCACCCGCTGGCCCTTCGGTACGCCAAGTTCGGCACGGTGGGCGGGCGGATGCTGGTCCTTGCCGACGCCGATGGGCAGGTCCTGAGCGTTCCGCCGATCCTCAACAGCCGGACGGCCGGCGAGGCACGGGCGGGCGACCGGAGCGTGCTCCTCGAGTCGACCGGCGCCACGGTGGACCGGGTCCGGGAGACCGTCGGCCTCCTCTCCCTCGTGTTCGTGGCGAACGGGTGGTCCGTCTCCCCCGTGGCCGTGACGGGCGCCGGCCCGACGCGGGACGGTCGAGAGGTCGTCGCGTACCGGCGGCTCGAGCTTCCGCTCGCGACGCTCGATGCGCTCGCCGGTCGATCCTATACGATGCCGGACGGCGAGCACCTCCTCGCACAATGCCGCCTGGGGGCCCATCCGGTCCCGGGCGGGTTCTCGGTGGAGGTGCCGCCGTGGCGGCCGGACCTCCTGACCGGGGTCGACGTCGCGGAGGACGTCGTGCTTGCGCGCGGGGTCCGCTCCGAGGACGGGGTCGTTCCGCCGAGCGGTACCCGGGGCCGGCGAAGGGCCGAAACGGTGTTCCGCCGGACCGTCGCGGAGCTCCTCTTGGGCCTCGGGTACGCCGAACTCTACACCCCGCTCCTCGTCGGGGACGCCATCGATGGCCTCCTCGCCCCCTCGACGGCGATCCGACTGGGGAATCCGGTCTCCGACCAGTTCTCGCTCGTCCGGAACCGGCTCCTCCCGTCCCTCCTGACGAGCCTGGGGCACAACGTGCGCCACCCGTACCCCCAGCGGATGTACGAGGTCGGCCCGGTGGTCGTTCGGGACCCGGCGTCGGAGACCGGTGGCCGTACGATCTACCGGGCCGGCGCGGTGTGCGCCGGCGAGCGGGCGGGGTTCGCCGACGGGGCGGCCCTCCTCGATTACCTGACCGGCGCCCTTGGGACGACCGGGGTCCGGGAGCCGGAGGAGATTCCGGGGACGATCCGCGGTCGCGCCGCCCGCCTGCGGCTCGCCGGAGAAGTGATCGGCGAGGTCGGCGAGGTCCACCCCGCGGTCCTGACCGAACTGAGGGTCCCCGTGCCGGTCGTATGGGCCGAGCTCGACCTCTCGGCGCTCTGGCCGCTCGTGCGGCGCGGCGAAGCCGATTAATAGCGAACGCCAGTCGAACCGTCCATGGCGGCCCGCCGACGTGCCGGGACCGACGCCCACGCCAAGTGGGAGGCGGCGGCCCGGGCCCAGGTCGGTACGAAGGCCGACGGAGGGCCGATCCCGCTCCTCGTCGGGCCCCCGGACGACCCGGAGTCGGTCGCCGTCGACCGGCTCGGGTTCCCCGGCCGACCCCCGTACACGCGGGGGGTCCAGCCGACGATGTACCGGGGCCGCCTGTGGACGCTGCGGCAGTACTCGGGGTTCGGCAGCGCCCGCGAGACGAACCAGCGGTTCCGGTTCCTCCTCGAGCGGGGGCAGACCGGGCTCTCGACGGCGTTCGACCTTCCGACGCAGATCGGCTACGACTCCGACCACCCGAAGGCGAAGGGGGAGGTCGGCCGCGTCGGGGTCGCGATCACGAGCCTCGGCGACATGCGACGGATGTTCGACGGGATCGCCCTCGACCAGGCGACCGTCTCGATGACGATCAACGCGACCGCCCCGATCCTCCTCGCCCTCCTCGTGGCCGTCGGGGAGGGGTCCGGCGTCCCGCGGGCGAAGCTCGGCGGGACGGTCCAGAACGACATCCTGAAGGAGTACATCGCCCGCGGGACGTACATCTACCCGCCCGAGCCGTCGGTCCGCCTCACCACGGACGTCATCGAGTTCGCGACGCGCGAGATGCCGCAGTGGAACTACATCTCGGTCTCCGGCTACCACATGCGCGAGGCGGGCGCGACCGCGTCCCAGGAGGTCGCGTTCACCATCGCGAACGCGATCGCCTACGTCCGGGCGGCGGTCGACCGGGGCCTCGACCGGGACGAGTTCCTTCCGAGGCTCTCGTTCTTCTTTTCCTCCGACCGGAACTTCCTCGAGGAGGTCGCCAAGTTCCGGGCCGCCCGTCGGCTCTGGGCGTCGGTCGCGAAGGAGACGCTGGGGGCGAAGCAGCCGCGGAGCTGGGCGCTCCGGTTCCACACCCAGACCGCGGGGTCGTCGCTGACCGCCCAGCAGCCGGAGCTCAACGTCGTCCGGACCACCCTCGAGGCGCTCGCCGCCGTCCTCGGCGGGACCCAATCGCTCCACACGAACGCGCTCGACGAGGCGCGGGGGCTCCCGACCGAGGCGTCGGCCCGCCTCGCGCTGCGGACCCAGCAGCTCCTCGCCGAGGAGTCCGGCGTCCCCTCGACGATCGACCCGCTCGGCGGGGCGTACGAGATCGAGTACCTCACCGACCGGGTCGAATCGGAGGCGCGCGCGTACCTCGACCGGGTCGAGCAGATGGGCGGGGCGCTCGTCGCCGTCGAGAAGGGGTTCTTCCAGGGGGAGATCGCCCGCGAGGCGTACCGGATCGCGCAAGGCCCGGGAGGCGAAGGAGGAGCTCGTCGTCGGCGTCAATGCGTTCCCCGAGGGGAACGAGCGGTTCACCCTCTTCCCCGACGAGGAGCGGGGACCCCGGGGACGTGGACTGACGATCTCCCCCGCGCTCGAGAAGGCCCAGTTGCGCGACCTCGGCGCGTGGAAGCGGAGCCGCAACGCCACCAAGAGCCGCACCGCCCTCGATACCCTCCGGCGGGACACCGAGGCCGGTCGTAACGTGATGCCTCCACTTCTCGCCGCGGTCCAGGCCGGCGCCACCCTCGGGGAGGTCGCCGAGGTCTGGCGGCAGCTGTTCGGCGAGTACCGGCCGTCCCGGTCGTTCTGAGGAGGCCACGGTGGAGATCGACCATCTCGGCATCGCGGTCCGCAGCCTGAGCGAGGCGCTCGTCCAGTACGAACCGGTCGTCGGGGCCCGGGGCTCCCCGCCCGAGACGGTGGAAAGCCAGGGGGTCCGGGTCTCGTTCCTCGAAGCGGGCGAGAGCCACCTTGAGTTCCTCGAGCCGGTTCGCCCCGATTCGGCGGTCGGACGGTTCCTCGACAAGCGAGGCGAGGGGATCCATCACCTCGCGTTCCGTGTCCCGGACGTCGCCGCCGCCCTCGCGAACGTCCGGGACCACGGCGGCCGGCTCATCGACGAGGTCCCCCGGGTCGGGGCCCGGGGGCGGACCGTCGGCTTCGCCCATCCCGCCTCGTTCCGGGGCGTCCTCGTCGAGTTCGTGGGAGCGCCGAAGTGAGCCGGATCACGGAGGTCCGGCTCGCGCCGGGTCTACGACAGCCGGGGGAAGGAGACCGTCGAGGCGACCGTCGTCTCCGACTCCGGAGCGCGGGGGGTCGCGGGGGCGCCGAGCGGGGCGAGCACCGGGACCCACGAGGTCCAGGCGTTCCCGTCCGGCGGGGTCGCCGTCGCGCTTCAGCTCGGGGCGTCCGAGCTCCGGCCGGCGCTGATCGGACGCGAGGTCGACGACCAACCCGGGTTCGACGCCATGCTCCACACGGTCGACGGGACCACGAACTTCGCTCGGATCGGGGGGAACACCGCGACCGCGCTCTCGGTCGCCCTCGCGCTCGCGCGCGCCGCGGAGCACGGGGAGGACCTCGCGCAATCGCTCGGCGCCCCCGCCCGCCCGGTCCGATGGCCGGCGATCGTCGGCAACTGCCTCAACGGGGGGCGGCACGCGATCGGGGGCCCCGACTTCCAGGAGTTCATCGCCTTCGCCCCCGACGCCTCGCCGGCCGATGAGGTCCGGGCCGCGCTCGCCGTCCACCGCGCGGTGGGGGAGGAGCTCCACCGGAGACTGCCGACCCACGCGCTCGGACGGGGCGACGAGGGGGGCTGGGTCGCCCCGGTCGGCAACGTCGAGGCGCTCGAGGTCCTCACCGACGCGTGCGCGCTCGTCCGGGATACGACGCATCTCTCGGTCCATCCGGGACTCGACCTCGCCGCGAGCGAGTTCTACCGCGACGGCGCGTACCGGTACCAGGACCGGACCCTCGACCTCGAGGGCCAGGTCGCGTTCCTCGGCGAGCTCGTCGACAAGTACGGGCTCCGGTACCTCGAGGACCCGCTCCAGCAGGAGGAGTTCGACGGGTTCGCCCGGGTCACGGCGGCGGTGGGGGCCAAGTGCCTCGTGGTCGGCGACGACATCTACACGACGCGGCGGGACCGGCTCGCGCTCGGGGTGAGGCAGAAGTCGTCGAACGCGATCCTGATCAAGGTCAACCAGGTCGGGACCCTCACCGACACCCTCTGGACCGTCGCGCTCGCCCGCGACAGCGGGCTCGCCACGGTCACCTCCCACCGGTCCGGGGAGCTCCCGGAGGGGTGGCTCGCGGACCTCGCGGTCGCGTTCGGCTCGGCGGGCTTGAAGTGCGGTCTTCTCGGCGGAGAGCGGGTGGCAAAGCTAAATGAACTCCTGCGGCTCGGCGCGGCCACCGAGGCCCCAACTTGACCCCCGAGGACACGATGGCCGAGCCGCTCCCCCCGACGGAGAGCGACGGCCAGGACACGCGCCCGGGGGAACTCCTCATCCCGGAGGAGACGTACCTCACGAGCGGCGTCCACATCGGGACCCAGCAGAAGTCGGCGTCGATGCGCCGGTTCGTCTACAAGGTCCGGTTCGACGGCCTCCACGTCCTCGACATCCGCGAGACCGACCGGCGGATCCGTCTCGCCGCGAAGTTCCTCTCCCGGTTCCCGGCCGAGAAGATCCTCTGTGTCAGCCAGCGCCAGTACGGCCAGAAGCCGGTGCGCGTGCTTGCGAAGACGATCGGAGCGGTCTCCTACAGCGAGCGGTTCGTCCCGGGCTGCCTCACGAACCCGAGCCTGGCCGACTACTTCGAGCCGAAGGTCCTCGTCGTCACGGACCCCGCGACCGACATGCAGGCGCTCAGCGAGGCGGTCTCGATCGGGATCCCCGTCGTCGGCCTCTGCGACGTCAACAACGAGACCCGCAACGTCGACCTCGTGATCCCGGCGAACAACAAGGGCCGGGTCGCGCTCGCAACCGTCTACTGGCTCCTGTCCCGCGAGGTCCTCCGGGCGCGGGCCGGCGGCGCCGACGTCCCCTACCCACTCACGATCGAGGACTTCCAGGCCAGTCTCTAGGCCCCGCGGGGGCCATCGGGCCCGCGCCGTCGGGCGCCGGTGGTCCTCGGCCGAGGGGTACGCTCCTCCGGGAGGGATTCCGCTCCCTCGGGAGCGTGGCGGCGGATGCGGGAAGCCGTCGGCGGCCTCCACCGACCTTTAATGCCGTCGAGACCCTCCAAGGACGTGGGGCAACCGAACGGGGGCCTCCATGGACTTCTCGTAGAGCACGGCATCCCGGAGCCGGGGCCCGGCTCTATCTCGCGCTCTCCCGCGAGGGGCCCCAGACCGCTGCGGAGCTCGCCCGGATCTCGGCGCTCAACCGGGTCGAGGCGTACCGGTACATCCGCCAGCTCGAGGCGGCCGGGTTGCTCACGAGCTATGGCCGGCGCCCGATGCGGTTCGCCGCGATTCCTCCGGAGGCGGTGGTCGACCGGTGGATCCGCCGTGCGAACGACCGGCTGCGGCGGCTGGAAGCCGACCGGGAACGGGTCCTCGCCGAGTGGCGGGAGGGGCTCCCGTCGCCCGGGGAAGTCGACGCGCCCCGGTTCAAGGTCCTCGAGGGGCCCGAGACGATCCACAAGTTCCTGATCAAACAGGTCGGGACGGCCCGGGAGGAGGTCCGGGTCGCCGTCGGCGGGTTCTCCCTCGCCCGGGCGATCGACGGCGGCGTCGACCGGGCGCTCCGGGAGGCGTCCGAACGGGGGGTCCGGGTCCGGGTGGTGACCGAGATGAACGCCGGGAACCTTTCCGAAGCCAAGATCTTTAGCTCGTTCGCGGAGCTCCGCCACGCCCCCGGCCCGGTGTCGAACCGGACGGTCGTCATCGACCGGTCGGGGGCGCTCATCTACGTCTCGGGGCCGGAGGGGCTGGGCGCCTCGGATGCCCACCAGGTCGCCCTCTGGTCGAGCTCGGCCTCGTTCCAACGCCTCGCTCGGGACTACCACCAGAGGCTCTGGGCGAAGGGGGTCAAGGCCGAGCGGAGGATCGTCGAGCTGGAGGAACCGGTGCAAGCGACCCTCCCGGTCGTCCTCGGGCGGGAGGCCGAACCGCTCGACCGGCTCCGCGAGGTGACCGCCCTCGGGATGCGGGCGGCGGGGATCGATCACATGACGATCGACCTCCCCGAACTGATCACCACGATCGGCCGCCAGATCGGCCAGGAGGTCGGGCGGTCGCTGACGGGGGACACCGCGGTGGAGGTCGGCCATTCGCTCGAGTCGTACTATGCCACGCACGCGATGGGGCGTCTCACCGTGGTGAAGGAGCGGCCGCTCGTCCTCCGGGTGAACGGGTGCTTCGCCTGCGTCCGCCAGTCGCCCGAGGTGGGCCGGGTCCTCTGCGCGGAGCTCCTGCGGGCCGCGCTCGTCAGCCGGCTCGGCGTTCCCTGCGACGTCTCCAAGCCTGACCCGCGGCGGCACGCCCAGCGCGGCTGCATCTTCTCCGTCACCGCCGGGTAGCCCGGACGTCGGCCGCCCCGGGCGGCCAGTTTCCCCCGAGCAGGAATTCCTTCGCGTACCCCGACTGCGATGGCGACTCGACGCTCGGGGCTCCGTTCCGTTCCGGGTCGGGCCGGGCGGGCGGCTCGGTACGTCATGGCCGCGGGCGGGGAGCCCCATCGACGGCCGGGTCGACGGGGCCCGAGTCCATCGGCTCCAGGTTCGAGCGGAGGGACGCGAGGTAGGCCCGGTATGCCGCGTCCCCGGATGGCGTGATCCGGAGCCAGACCTGAAACCCCGACCGGGTGAGCACGCGAGACGATACGGCGTAGCCGGCCGCGACCAGCCGCGCCACGTGGCTCCCCAGATTGCCGTCGGTCAGGCCGAGAGCGTCCCGGACCCACACGAACGACGCCGCGCGGTTTCGGCTCAGGAGCACCATCCGGCGGAGGCGAACCGCCTGATGGATCGCCGGGTCGAGCGGCTCCGGGGACATCGTTCGGGCACCCGACCACTCGCCGGAGGCGGTGTACAGGCCCCCGGCGAACAGGAGTGCCGTCGAGGCCACCGGCCCCACGACCAGGAGGAGCCCGAGCGGGTCGTACCCCCGCCACGCCGCGAGGAGTCCGATCCCGATCGTCAGGACGGCGAGGGAGGCCCCTCCCCCGAGCCAGAAGACCCGTTCCGACCGCGAATCGGTCGTGAGACCCGAACCCCCGACGACCGCCGCCGCGACCCCGATCGCGAACATCGCCCAGGCTGGCGCCAGGACGGCCACGTGCGCGAGGGGGACCTCGCCGAACCCACCGAAGACGCCGGCGAGAAACGCCACGGTCGCCCCGAGGGTGATCCCCGCGGCCTTTCCCGAGCTTAGGGGAACCACGAGCGCAAGCGACCGCCAGCGGACCGTCGTCGCGACCGTCCCGAGGATCGCCCAGGGCAGCCAGGCGAACCCGTACTCGATCGTGGAGACCCAGCCGGAGGGGGCCGCGATCCCGATCGCCTCGTAACTCACGAAGATACCCCCGCTAAGCACGGCCCAGATCATCCACGTGAGGCCGATGGTTCGGTGGAGGAGCGACCTGGTGTTCCCCTCGATCCGGAGGATCTCCCGCACGGCCGGGTCGGTGGTCAGGGTCCCTGGCTCGGAGACGGTGGCGTTCATCGGACCCCCCAAGAAAGGGGTGGGAAAATCCACCGTCGATTCTCTGCCCTCCAAAGCGGGCCGACCTGCCCGGATCGAACCGCCCCCGACCCGGTGGGCAGCGGCTCCGCCAGGAAATCGACGAGACTCTCGTCGCGCGGTCGCTCGTAGCCCGCGGGCGCGCGCTGCCGCCGGTGGTCCCGGTACGCTCGGTCCGACCGGGGCCCGAGCGCGTGCGACGGCACCGCTCGCGGACCCGCGAACTCTTTAGAGAGCGCGCGGCTCGATGGGACGAGAATCGGCCGGTTCCGGGCCGGCGACGACGATGGACCGCTACGAACGGGTGCCGATCGAGGAGGAGACTCGCGAGGAGCGGGTGAGCAAGTTCGCGCTCATCGACCAGCCGTACACCCTCGAACAGGCGGTGATCGAGGGCCAGCGCTGCCTCCAATGCGCGATGCCGTACTGCGTCCAGGGCTGCCCGATCACCCAGGATTGCAAGGGGTACAACATCCTCATCGGAGAGCGCGATTTCGACGGGGCGGCACGCCTCACCCTCCGCGACAACCCGCTCTCGACGGTGCTCTGCAAGACCTGCTACCATTTCTGCGAGGACGACTGCATCATGGCCGGACGGGGCGTCCCGATCGCCATCCGCCACCTGAAGCGCGCGGCCCTCGATTTCGGGAAGTCCGACCTCCTCTACGTCCCCTCGAAGCGGCGGGACGAGCGGGTCGCCGTCATCGGCGGCGGCCCGGCCGGTCTGATGGCCGCCTGGGACCTCGCCGTGCGCGGCCACCCGGTGACGGTCTTCGAGCAGGAGCCGTTCCTGGGGGGTCAGGTCAACACGATCCCCCGGTACCACCTCGACCCGGACGACCTCGACACCGACCTCGCGCGCTGGAAGAACCTCGACGTCACGTTCGTCACCGGCGAGCGGGCGGGGCCCGACCTCTCCCCGAAGCAGCTCCTCGATGACGGGTACCAGGCGGTGCTCGTCACCGTCGGTGCCTCGAAGGCGCGCGAGCTCAACGTCCCCGGGGAGCACCTCCCGGGGGTCTACCACGCCCTCCCGTTCCTCCTCGCGATCAACAAGCGGCCCGAGGGGCTGTTCGGCCGGACCGGCCGCCGGGTCATCGTCATCGGCGCCGGGGACGTCGCGCTCGACGCGGCCCGCTCGGCGCGGCGCCTGACCGGCGGTGGCGAGGTCCTCCTCGTCTACCGCCGTGGCCCGGAGGACATGAAGGCGACCGAGGAGGAGAAGTCCGGGGGCGAGATCGAAGGGGTTCGGTACGTCTTCTACCGCTCCCCGAAGGCGATCGTCGGCTCCGAGCACGTCGAAGGGCTGATGGTGGAGCGGACCGAGCACGGCCCACCGGACGCGAAGGGCCGACGGACGCTGGTCACGGTTCCGAACTCCGAGGAGCTCCTTCCCGCGGACATGGTGATCGTCGCCGTCGGCGAGGTCGCGGACGTCTCGGGGTTCGAGCCCGAGTACAAGTTCAGGTTCGCCTCGATGGGCTGGCCCGAGGGCACCCGGGACGACACCATGACCGAGGTCGAGGGGGTCTTCGCGACCGGCGGTCGCTCCGTCGTCCACGCGATGGGCGCGGGGGAGCGGGCCGCGGCAGCGATCGACGCCTACCTCGCGAAGAAGCACGGCCGCCCGGCCGAGGCTCGGCCCGACCCGTTCGGCGGGAAGGTCCCGCCCCCGAAGGTGCCGCCGGGCTACGGCGCCCCCACCTGGACCCCGTAGGGTCGGGCCCCCGAGGGCGCGCGGGCTCGGGGAGCGCCTACTCCGGCTCCGGACCGACGGAACCGCCCGCGGCGTCCCCGGACTCCTCCGGAGCCGGGTTCTCGGAGGGCCACGTGGTGTCGCCCTCGTCCGACGGCGCTTCGGGAGGAGGGGAGCCGCCCCGCGAGCGGGCGATCAGGATCCCGACCCCCAGGCCGACCACGAGGAGGACGACGAGGATCCCGATGGGTAGCGCGTACGTCCCGGTCCCGCCCCCGTTCGATGAGGACGACGTCGCGTGGGGCGCGAACGTCGCGACCTGGGAGATCGGACCCGTGACCGTCAGGACCGTGGACGCGGACGTCCCGTTGTACGCGCCCGGGCCCCAGCCGCTCCAGTTGACGAACGCGGACGTGGCGTTCGCGAGCGCGGTGATCGAGACCTGCCCGCTCGAGTTGACCCAGGTGCTCGCGGGGGTCGCCGTGCCACCCGCGGAGGCGGTGACGGAGACGAAGTACTGCGTCGTGAAGGCGACCGTGAGGGTGTGGTCGGCGTCGATCGTCTCGGGGTAGGCGCCCCCGTTCGACGGCGCGTAGCGGACCCCGGTCGCGCCGAGGACCGTCGGCACGACGACGGCCACGCTCCCGTTGAGGCCCGAGACCAGGAGGTTCCCGGAGCCTGCGAGCCCCGACGCTCCGACCTCGGCGCTCCACAGTGCCCCCGCCGGCAGGCCGGTCTCGGTCAGGGTGAGGGTGTACGTCAGGGGAGGTGGCGGCGGCGAGGCGACGAACTTCGGGGTCTCCGTCTGGGGGACCGATGGGGAGAGGACGAGCGACGCGTTCGTGCTCGCCGTCGTGCCGGTCCAGCCCGCCGCGGCGTACCCCGTGTTCGGGGTCTCGGTGAGCGTGAGCGGGGCGCCGGCCGGTTCCCAGTACGTCCCGGCGGCCGGGGTCGTCGTTCCGTCCGGGGCCGGGCCGACGGAGACGGTCACCTGCTCGGTGAAGGCGATCGCGAGGGAGCCGCTCGCCGCGACCGACAGGGATCCGTCGACGAGCGGAAGGCTCGAGGTGACCGAGGCGACGGGGTAGCGGACTCCGGTGGTGTCGTTCGGGTAGACGGTCGGCACGGTGACCGTGTAGGAGCCGCTCGAGAGGCCGACGAGGACGAACGGAACTGGCGCGCTGAAGTTGTCGGTGCCCACGGACACGGTGACCGGGGTCCCGGCCGGGACGCCCGTCGCCGTGACGTTGAGCGTGAACGTCGGCGTCACCGCGACGAACGTGGCGAGTTCGGTCACGGGCGAGTTCGGACGGATCGTGATGTTCATCGCGGTTCCGGTGTAGGATCCGGCGCCGCTGCCGCTCCATCCCACCCAGGCGTAGTTCGCGGAGGGGGTGGCCGACAGGTTCTCCGGAGTCCCCGCGTGTACCCAGGCGTCGGACGGTCCCGAGACGGACCCGCCCGCCGTGCCGGTCACCGAGAGCCAGTATTCGGGGGCGTAGAGCGCGGTCACGAGGACCGGCCCCGAGACGTTCAGGCTCGCGCCGAGCGAAAGGGTGGTGTTGGCCGCTCCGACCACCTCGGGGGAGACCTCGAAGTTGAGCGGGTACGCCCCCACGTCGGCGGGGCCGTACACGGGGCTCGCCGAGAGGTTCACCGGTCCGTCCGCGACCGGGAACGTCGCGTTGCCGACGACCGAATACTCCGTGGTGCCGAACGCGAGTCCCCACGAGGTGACCCCCGCGGGGAGCCCGGACGCCAGCGCGGTGACGACGCTCGTCTCCCGGGCGATGGGCTCGAGCGAGAACGTCACGACCTCCGCGCCGCCCTGGGGGAACGAGACCGGGGACGGGCTCGAGGGGGTCCCGAAGTACGCGTACGTCGCGTTGTACGGGACGACCCAGACCGAGAAGTTCACCGGTCCCTGCGAGGCGTTGAACCCGATCGTCGGGGTCGTCGCGCTCCCCGTCTGGTTCCCGAGCGTCACCGTCCAATCGGTGCCCGATGGGAGGCCCGACTCCGAGAACACGTAGGTGTAGGTCACGTTCGTGCAGGTGCCGTAGTCGCAGATGCTCAGGAGGGTGAAGCTCGCGGTCTCGTTCACGGGTCCCTGGATCGTGCTCGAGCCGTTCGCAGCGGAGCCGTTCCAGCTGCCCGCTCCGGAGCCGGTCCATCGCAGGAACGAGACGTTCAGGCAATCCCCGCAGCTCGACAACGGGACGGGCCCCGGGCCGACCCCGTACGAAAGGACGGTCCCGAACGGCTCGTACGTCGAGCCGACGAACGGGGCGACCGCAAGGTTCGCGCAGTCGAACGCGAACGTCGCGGTCGACGGGCAGTTGAACGATTCCCCCGGGTATCCGGGGGGGACGGTGGTGATGGCGACGAGCGCGTTCTCGGCGTAGACGAACGGAACGGTCGTGTTCGCGGAGAACGTTCCCGGGGACACGACGGTCGTGGTCGGGACGTACGCGACGCCGTATGCCGAGGTGTTGAGCCAACCGGCGCTCCAGACCTCCGGGTATCCGGTCGGGACACCCGAGACCGAGAGCGTCGCGTTCGCCGGGCCGCCCCGGACGTTCCCCGACAGGGAGGCCGTCCACTGGGAGCCCGGCGAGAGGCCCGTCTGCGTGAAGGAGACGGTGACGCCGGTGCCGGTGAACGGGGACGTGACGACGACCTGGGACCACGAGTAGGAGTTGAGGGCGTTGCAGTAGATCGCCACGCCGTTGCCCGGGCAGTTCTCGAGGGTCCAGGCCATGTACGGGACACCCTGCAGGATCGTCATCGACGACGCGATCCCGTCCCACAGCGGGTAGTTGTTCACGGTGGGGTTCGGGTACGGGGTGTACCAGGTCGGGAAGCTGGCGCCGTCGTCGGTCGAAACGAAGATCAAGTTGGACTGGAGGCCGCAGAAGGACGAGAGGCACGCCGAGGTGTTCTGCTGGGCGACGTCCACGTAGACCGTGCCATTCCCGGCGACCCCGATCGAGGGGAGGAACAGATTGTCGTCGCCCGTGGCGGTGCCGGACAATCCGAGGACGGCGTTCCCCAGCGCCACCGGGGTCGACCAGGTGACGCCGGCGTCGGTCGAGTTCGCCACCCAGACGTTCGTGAACGCCTCCTGGGCGCTGCAGCTGCTCCCACGGGCAAAGCAGACGTTGCCGACCTCGCCGCCCGCGTACGCGACGTAGACCTGGCCGGAGGACGGGTCGAGCGCGATCGCGGGCTCGGGGCTGAGGAACGACCCCGGTCCCCCGTTGGCCCAGTCGTTCCCGTTCCACTGGATCGGGACGCCGGTGGCGACGACGGAGGAGGAGAACGTCGACCCGTTGTTCGATGAGCGGGCGACGACGATGCTCTCCGTCGCGGCGGGGTAGGGAACGGCGCAGCCGAACGGGCTGCAGACCGAGCCCGTGACGGTGTTGAGGTCGGTGGCGTAGGTCGCGAACAGCGTGCCGGTCGCGTTCACGGCGAGCTGCGGGGCGTAGCCGATCCAGGAGACCGCGGAGCCCCAGAGACCCGCCTGGATCGGGAACTGCAGCGCGGACCCCCACGTCCCGCCTCCATTCGACGAGACCCGGAGGTTGGCGCCGATCGAGGGCGCGATGGCGGGTTGGTCGTACTCCGGGTAGGAGAAGTTGGTCCAGGCGACGTAGATGGTGTTTCCGTCGGTCACGACCGCGGGTTGCACCGCGACGGGGGCGTTCGTGGCAAGCCCGGAGTTGTTCGTCGCGTTGAGGATCTGCGGGCTCGTCCAGGTCGTGCCGTTGTTCGCGCTGTACTGGACTACGAGGTCATCGTAGGTGAGGAAGCACGGGTTCAGCGCGGGGTACCAGATGTACCCGGAGCACGTCGCCGAGCTCGAGGCGTTGTAGTCGATGTACGCGAGGACGAACGTTCCGTTCGGGAGGACTGCGAGCGCCGGTTCGATCGCGCTCGGGAACTCCGTGGCGACGGTGCAGTTCGTGTTGCCGAGCAGCGTCGGAGTCGACCACGTCGAGCCCCCGTTGGTGGAGACCGAGAATCCGACCTGGCTCAGCGTGTAGTTCGCCGCCGCGGGGCACGCCGAGATGTTGGTCAACGCGGTGTAGGCGACCGCAAGGACGCCGGCGCTCGTGGAGACGATCGACGGGTCGCCGGAGTCGTTCATGCAGATCGACTGGTACGCACAGGTGGGCGAGGGCGCGGTCGGGAACACCTGGTTGTCCCAGAATGTCCCGCGACCGGACGCGGGCGGAGACCCGGCCGGGTGGGAGAGCGCCATCGCTGCGGGGGCGACGGGCGCCACGGCGGGGTGGCCCGGCACGGGGGCGACGGGTGCGGGGGACGCCGGGGCGCCCGCCGCGAATCCGAAGGGGACGAGGGTGGCGACGACGAACAGGGCCGTGAGTGCCAGGGCCGTCCGCCGACCGGAGGTCCCGGCCCGGGAGCCCCTCACGGGGAGACCTCCTCGGGACCGGCAGCTTCCGGGGGCCTGGAGCGACGGCGGAACGCGACGACCCCGGCGGCCAAACCCACCACGAGGCCCGCGACGGCGAGGCCGGCGAGGACGGCGGGCGAGTCGATGGTGGAGGTCCCGATCGAGTTCGAGGTCGCTGGCACCGGCGAGAACGTCGCGAACTCGGTCACCGGGCCCCCGACCACGATCGTTTGGGCCGCTTGCGTACCGGTGTAGGACCCCGCGCCGCTTCCGGACCACCCGGCGAACGTTTCCCCGGGCAGGGGCGAGGCATTCAGAGCGACCTGGTGACCGCTGGGGACGAAGCCGTTCGTGGCGCCCACGAGCGTCCCGCCCCCGGTCGCCGAGACGGAGACCCAGTAGGCGACCGCGAACGTCACCATGACGCTCGAGGTCCCGGGAAGCGGGAACGTGGTCGAGGGGACGTTCGGCGTGTACTCCGTCCGCTCGTCCGGCGCGAGGACCGTGCGGACGTTGACCGTGTAGGTGCCGCTCAACAGGCCGGTCACGTTGATCCAGTCGGTCGTCGACGTGTAGTTCGACCGGTCGACCGTCACGGTCCAGGCGGTCCCCGGAACGAACGCCGTCGGCGAGTGGAACGAGACGGAGTAGGTCGTGGGCGGGGGAATCACGACCGGTTGGAAGAACGCGGTCTCGGTGACCGGTCCGGACGGGACGATCTGCTCGTCCGCGGTGGGCCCGGTGTAGTTGCCCGGCCCGGAGCCGACCCAACCGGCGAAGGTGGAGTTGCCCGAGGTCGTTGACGCCTCGAGCTCGACCGGGGTGTTCTCCAGCACCCACGTGGGCGTGGAGGAGGGGGTCCCGGTAACGTCGACGGTCGCGTGACCGCCCGACGTCGAGACCGGAGTCACGAGGTACTCGGCGGCAAAGTCCACGGAGACGTTCGTGTCCCCCGTCGTGCACACCGGGCTCGCCGGCGGCGTCGGAACGAACCGGGTTCCGGCGGTGCCGTTCAGGTAGGCGTACGGGACGGTCACGGAGTAGCGCCCAACGGAACCCGCCGAGCACGGGTCGAGGTCCCGGACGACGAGGTTCGACGCGTTGCTGGAGTAGCCGGTTCCGTTCAGGTCGACCGTCCACCAGGTCCCGCTCGGGAGCCCGAGGGCGACGAACGTCAGGTTGAACCGGTCGAGCGGCAACGCTTGGAACGTCGCCGCCTCGGTGATCGCGCCCCCGACGGTGATCGACGCGTTCGCGAGCGGCCCGGTGTACGACCCGGCGCCGGACCCGGTCCATCCGAGGAACTGATAGTTCGCCCGGGGGGTCGCGGTGAAGTTCGTGACGGTGCCCGGGGCGAGCCAGCGCGTGCCGGCGCCGGTGATGGTCCCTCCCTGTCCGGCGAGCGCCTGGACGCGGAACGCGGGCGTGAAGGAGACGGAGTAGCTGCCCCCGGTGGTGACCGAGAGGGTCGGACCGAAGCCCGTCGGCGCGTAGCTCGTCGAGTCGTTCGCGGACGCTGCGATCGGGAACGCCGAGACGCCGAACGTCCCGGGACGCGTCGTCACGTTGATCCACGGGGTCGTGGAGGCGAAGCTCGTGCCGTTGAAGCTCATTCGCCAGAGGTCTCCGGCGGAGAGGCCGGACGCGTGGAACGTAACCGTCCCCGGGCTCGCACCGAGGTCGACGTAGGCGGCCGAGAAATTGAGGACGATCTCCGTCTGGTCGGGAACGATGACCGGGGAGCCCGAGCTCGCCGCGCCGAAGTACTCCCACCCCGCGGTCGACGAGTTCGCCTCCACGCCAGACAGGGGATAGGCGCCGGTGAGCACGTCGGGGACCGTGACGTTCGTGGTCCCGTTGGCCCGATAGGTGGTGCCGTCGAAGGTGAACTGATAGGCGTCCGAGGCGTTCAGGCCGGTGGGGACGAACGTGAGCGGGTACGCGCCGATGGCGCCGCCCCAGAGCGTCTCGTTGATCGGCCCGTTCATGGTGATCGAGGTCGAGTTCCCGACCAGGGTGGACGACCCGTTGCCCGTCCCGTTGAAGTACGAGATCGGCAGCCAGGTGTTCATCGTCGACCCGTCGAAGTCGACGACGGTTCCCGCCGGAAGGTACCAGGGGAAGGCAGGGTACGGATACGCGACGCCCCCGTAGATATCGAAGTTGTAGTACGAATTGTTGAGGTTGAAGTAGAAATCGAAGTACTGGACCGTCAGCGGCTCCACCGACACCACGAGCCCGTACTGGACCGTGTAGTTGATCGACTCGCTCGAGGGTCCCTGGAACTTCACGAACTGGGCCAGCGTCGTGGTGCCGTAGTCGGTCCGGTACCCTCCGGTCGCGGTCGCCGCGCCCGGAACGAGGAGGAGGGTCTGGTTCGTCGGAACGTTGCCGATGCGGACCGACGCCGCCGCGGTGGAGACCGTGAGCGGACCGAGCGAGAAGGCCCATCCGGAGCTAACGGGGAGGCCATGCTCGTGGATCGTGACGGCGGCCGTCGCTCCAGTCCAGACGTAGGCGACCGTGAGGTCGGAGTCGCCGGTGTTGTTGTTCCAGTAGAAGTAGTCCGGCGTGGAATTGACGTAGGTCATCGTCTGCTGGAATCCCTGCACCGGTAGGACGGGTTGCGAGAAGGCGACGACGGGCGAGCTTCCGTCGAAGGCGAGCGCATCGGTGTAGCCTCCCCAGAAGTCGAAGATCTCGTACTCTGGAACCGAGTCGAGGGCGAGGAGCGAGGGCGTGCGCCACGTGAGCCCGTCCGTGCTGTTCGTGAGCCAGTACGAGAATGTCTGACTGAACGGACAGGCGGAGTTGCAGTAGGTCAGGTTCTCGTACGAGTAGGCGAGCGAAACGACTCCGGCGTGGACCGCGACGACGGGGTTGTAATAGTAGTCCTCGTCGTACGAGCCCGGCGTCTCCGGGGCGATGACCGTTCCGTTCGCCCACGAGGTCCCCGCCGTCTGGGACGCGGCCGACCAGATGCCGCCCATGCCGAGCTCGTTGATCGGGAACCCCGAGGCCGAGTCGGTCCAGTTGTACATCCCACTCCACGCGACGTAGAGCCCCGTCGCGTTCGTGTCGCTCCACGCGACGGTGGTCTCGGGGGCGTCCTGGAACAGGTAGGCGTAGCAGCCGTACCAGTAGTTCGGGGCGGTATCGTTCTCGTACCCCTGGCACTCGCTCTCGCCGACCGAGGGAGCGACGACCGAGGGAGTGGACCACGTCGTGCCGTTGCTCGAGGACGTGGAGACGACGACGCTGTCCCCGAAGCTGTTGCAGAACGGTCCCGCCCCCGCGAAACACCCGCGGTCGGTCGTGTACGCGACCGCCAGTTCCCCAGCGGTGCTCACGGCGATTGCCGGGGATTCCGCGGTGTACCCTTGGCTCGCGTTGAGCCCGGGGAGAGAGTACGGGCCGCTCCAGGTCGCGCCGTTGTCCGTCGAGTAAACGAGATCGACGCTCAGCGGGGCGGCGGGGGGGTAGGGGTAACTGACCGGTAACGTCAGATTGGTCCAGTTGTTCATCTGGTCGTAGACGACGTAGATGCTCGTGCCGAACGTCGCGAGCTGCGGGCGCGCGATGTTCGAACCCCCCGCCGCGGCGATCGTCGTCGCCGGCGAGAAGCTCGTGCCGTTGTTGGTGGAGCGGACGAAGCCGAGGGAGTCGCTCGTCCGGTTCCCGTACTCGGAGGGCAGGGGGATCCCGCCATCGTACGAGGTATTCCGCGAGGTGAAGTTGTCTTGGACGAACACCCCATTGACCCCCCCGGTCGAGGAGACCGCGAACGAGGGTTCGATCGCTTGGAGCTCCGTGCACGACTGGTTCCCGAGGTACTTGGCCCCGCCGTAGCTCTTCCCGCCGTCCGTCGAGACCTGGAAGCCGACCCGGCTGACGACGAGGTACCCATCGGCCGAGCACGCCGTGTGGTTCGTGGTCAGGACGGAGTACGCGACCCCGAGGTTTCCGTTAGCGAGCGGGAGTACGCTGGGGCTCTGGGCCCCTCCGTAGCAGTTGAGGTAGGAGTTGTTCACGATTTCGTACGGGAGGAAGGAGTAATTCTGCCAGGACGCCGCGGAACATGGCCACGAGGCTTGGGGCGTGTCCGCGAACGTCGCGTTCGTCCCGAAGAACGTGCCATTCACCGATAGGGTCGCGGACGGAGTTACCCCAGGGTACCCCGCCGAATGCGACGCCGCGGCGGCGGGCGAGGTCAATCCCACCGCCGGGGCGGACCCCGCGCTGGAGATTCCGAGACCCGCGAGGGTCGAGAGCACCAGAACCGCCGAAATCAGCACCTGGCTACTTCGTCCCCGGAAGAGGGGGCGGAACCCGTGAGGGGCCACTGCGAGGCCGACGGGTCGTTCTGGGATAAGAGGCCCACCTCGATTCGCGATACGCTCGGACCGACGGCCGGAGTCGGTTCCGGCCACCGCTCCGGGACATTCGCCGATCGAGAAGAGCTCGGAGAGGCGCGTAGAACGTGCTCCAATCCAACGGACTCCTCGTGGTCCGCCCGACCCCCACCGATGCGAAACGTCGGGCCCCGCCGGTGGTTCCGGTGCGAGCCCGTCCCCAACGACCTGCCCCGTTGCTCGACCGTCGGGTGGCGGCGGAATGTGCCGCCACGCTCGCTCCCGAGCTATCGCCCCCACACCGTCTCGTCGACGCCGGAACCCTTGGGCTCCTCTCGGAAAGAGCCAGACGGTATCCTGATTCCATACTCTTCGCGACCCGCCGGCGAGGGCTGGTCGAACCCGTGCGAGGCCCCCGCACGGTGTCGGAGCTGTACAAACAAACGTGACAGGAGTCGGACCACACTATATATACTGGCGGTCCGATGAGCTTAAACGGACACTATGAAGGCTCACACCTCTACCACCGCCCGGTCTTCGTCGGCAGCGAGTCCGCCGAAGTCGGCTTCGAAGCCCGCCAAGCCCACCGCCTCCGACGAGGCGCCCGCCCAGGACGTCTGTCCGGAGTGCGGGTCGACCCACCTTACCCGGGATGACATGCGCGGAGAGATCGTCTGCGCCGACTGCGGCCTGGTTGTCGACGCCTCGGCGCTCGTCTCGGACCGGGGCCAGCGCGGCTCCAAAGAGGATACCGGTCGGGAGGCCCGCGGCTGGGGCCCGGTCATCTCCCCCCTCATGCCCGACAAGGGTCTGTTCAGCGAGATCGGGGTCCCCACGCGGGACTTCCAGGGGAACTCCCTCTCGCGGCATGCCTCGTTGAAGTTCTACCACCTGCGGAAGCTCAACCATCGGCTTCGGGCGGCCCGCACCCATCAGCGCAACCTCGTCGTCGCGCTCGGGGAGCTCAACCGGCTCGCCGGCGTGCTCGGCCTCTCGCGAGAGGTCAAGGAGTCGGCGACGTATATCTATCGTCGGGCGCTCGAGCACAAGGCGACGCGCGGCAAGAAGATCGTCGCGCTCGTGGCGGCCTCCGTCTACGCGGCGTGCCGGCAGTGCCACGTCCCTCGGACGATGAAGGAGATCATCGCCCACTCGAAGGCGACCAAGATCGAGGTCGGACGCGCGTACACCCTCCTCGCGCGGGAGCTCAAGCTCGGTCTCAAGCCCGTCGAGCCGCGGGACTACCTGGTCCGCTTCACGCAGGACCTGAACCTCTCGAAGGAGGTTCGCCACAAGGTCCTCGACCTCCTCGAGCAGGTTGAGCAGGTGTACTCGACGTCGGGTGTACTCCCCAACGGGATCCTCGCGACGATCATCTACATCGCGTCGAACCTGATGGGAGAGCCTCGGAGCCAGGACCGGATCGCGGCGGTCGCGAACGTCACGCCCGTGACGATCCGCAACCACTACAAGGAGCTCCTCGACCTGCTCGGCCTTCCGAAGAACCTGACGAACCCGCAGGCGCGCGGCACCCTGCCGACGCCCCTCCCCCGGCCGTCGATCCTCGAGGACGCGACGGTCAGCGCCGGCCACTAGGCTAGGCACTGCGCGGGCCAACCTTTTCTCACACCGCCCGCTCGGGCTCGCGTGCCATCGCCCGGGCCGCTCAGTTACTCGTCCGTCCGCGCGTACCTCGAGTGCCCGCTTCGGTGGAAGTACCTCTACATCGACCACCTGTCCGAGGCGCCGCGCGGCTACTTCTCGTTCGGCCGGACGGTCCACTCCGTTCTCGAGGAGGCGGTCCGCCCGCTCGTCGTGCCCGCGGCCCGTCGGACCCCGAATGGACGCTCCCAGCGGACGCTCGAGGACTTCCACCCCGGGGGGCTCCTGCCGCGGCGACGGCACCGGCCGGGGTCCTCGTCGATTCGGAGGCGGTCCTGGAGATGTATCGTCGGGCCTGGGTCTCGGACGGGTATCCTCCCCGGAGGAGGAGGGCCGGTACCGGCAGCTCGGAGCTGAGATCCTCACGCGATACTGGAACGCGGTCCGGGCCAACCCCCCCACCCCGGTCGCGGTCGAGGAGCACCTCGAGGCGACGTGGGACGGTGTCCCGGTCCACGGCTACATCGACCGGGTCGACCGGACCGCGAGCGGGGGCCTCGAGGTCGTCGACTACAAGACGAGCCGAGACCTCTCGGCGGCCGACGCCCGCGAGTCCGACCAGCTCGGCCTCTACCAGGTGCTGGTCCGGGAGAACTTCACCGACCCGGTCGAGGGGCTGACGCTCTATCACCTCCGGTCCCTCACGCCGCTCCGCTCATCGCCCCGGGCGCAGGGGGCGCTCGACTCCCTCTACGGGCGCGTGATCACGGTCCGCGACGGGATCCGCGCCGAACAGTATCCCCCGACCCCCGGCCGGCAATGCCCGCGATGTGACTTCCGCGGGATCTGCCCGGAGTTCAAGGAAGTCCCCGACGCCGACCGGCAGCGGCTGACCCTTCTCGTCGACCGGTTCCGCGAGTTGCGCGACCGGGAACGGACCCTCTCCGCCGAGCTGGAGACGACCGCCGGCGAGCTGCACCGGGCCGCGGAGCGGCTCGGGGTCCACCGGATCCCCGGGACGAAGGACGTGGCGATCCGTCGCCGGGAGGAGACGTGGCGGTTCGACCCCGCGGCGGTCGACCGGGCGCTCGTCGAGAACGGGCGGACCGAACGGGTCGACGGGACCGACGCCGAGGCGGTGCGGAAGCTCGCGAACGACCCGGAGCTCCCGCCCGAGGCTCGGGCCGCGCTCACCTCCGCCGGGAGCCGCCGGACCCGGTGGTACTGGGAGATCGAGCGCTGAACCCGAGACCGCCCTTCCGACCCGCGCAAAGGCTATCCGCGGAACACTGGTCCATTTGCTATGGGGATAGCCCTCTCGAGCGAGGAGCGTGTCGCTCCCGTCGTCGCCCAGCCGCCCACCGTATCGACCGTTTGCTCCCACTCCTCGCTCCAGATCTTCTACGGAGCGAAGGCGGAGGGGCTCCGGACCCTCGGCATCTGCGCGGGACCTCCCCCGAAGTACTACGACGCGTTCCCGCTCGCCAAGCCCGACGAGTTCCTCTCAATCCCGAAGCTCCCGGACCTCGGGACGCAGATCGAGCGACTGAAGCGGGCGAACGCGGTCGTCATCCCCCACGGCTCGTTCGTCGAGTACCTCGGCCCCGAACGGTTCGTCCAGCTCGATATCCCGGTGTTCGGCAACCGGGCAGTGATCGGATGGGAGTCGGACCGGGAGAAGGAGCGGATGTGGCTCGAGAGCGCCGGCGTCCCGATGCCGAAGCGGTACGCGACCCCCGACGAGGTCGACGGCCCGGCGATCGTGAAGTACTACGGGGCGAAGGGCGGGAAGGGGTTCTTCCTCGCGAAGAACCGCCAGGCGCTCGAGGGGTTCCAGCCGCAAGGGCCCCACGTCATCCAGGAGTACGTCCTCGGCACGCGGTACTACATCCATTTCTTCTACTCCCCGCTGTCCGACACCGGGTACCGCGTCGGGTCGGGATCGCTCGAGCTCCTCGGGATGGACCGCCGCGACGAAGCGAACATCGACGAGCTCTACAAGCTCGGCGCGCACGAGGAGCTCCTGCGGGCCGGGCTTCGACCGACCTTCGTCGTGACGGGGAACGTGCCGGTCGTCCTCCGCGAGTCGCTCCTCCCGAAGGTGTTCGACGCCGGGGCCCGCATCATCGAGCGGTCGATCGAGCTCTTCGGCGGGATGGTCGGCCCGTTCTGCGTCGAGGGGATCATGACCGAGGACCTTCAGTTCAAGGTGTTCGAGATCTCGACGCGGATCGTGGCCGGGACGAACGTCTACGTCCACGGCTCGCCGTACTCCGACCTCGTCGCCCCCGACCTTTCGATGGGGCGGCGGATCGCGCTCGAACTGAAGCGCGCCCGCGCCGAGGGCCGGCTCCGTGAAGTCCTGAGCTAACGGCGTTGGAACTGCCTCGTTAAGCCCCGTCCCCCGTTCGTCGCGCAACGATGCCGGTCGCCATCGAGGCCCGCCACCTCGCGAAGACCTACGTCCACAGCGGCGGCACGACCGAGGCGCTCCGCGATGTGAGCCTCTCCATCCCTGCGGGCAAGGTCTACGGGATGATCGGCCGGAACGGCGCCGGCAAGACGACGTTCATCCGCGTGAGCGCGACGCAGCTCACCCCGACGTCCGGGACCGTCTCGGTCCTCGGCTACGACATCCTCCGCGAGACCTCGAAGGTCCGGGCGCGGATCGCGGCCGTCCCGCAGGAGTCCCGACCGCTCTACTTTCTGAACGTCGACGAACTGATCTACCTCTACCTCAACATCCGGGGCCTCGACCCGAAGGACTCCCGGAAGCGGACGAACGCCATCCTCGACGAGCTCGGCCTGACTCCGATCCGCTCCCGCCTCGTCCACATGCTGTCCGGAGGGATGCGTCGCCGCGCGATGGTGGCGATGGTCCTCGCCTCCGACGCCGACGTCCTGTTCCTCGACGAGCCGACGACGGGTCTCGACCCCATCGCCCGGCGCGAGGTGTGGAGCGCGGTCCGTCGTGCCGTCCGCGATGGCCGCACCGTGCTCCTGACGACCCACTACCTCGACGAGGCCGAGGCGCTCTCGAGCCGGCTCGCTCTCCTGGAGGGCGGGCGGGTTCAGCTCGAGGGGACCCCGAGCGAGATCCGCGACCGGGTCCGGCAGCCGTACCGGATCGTCGTGAGCGGGGTCCTCGGACGGGCCGAGCTCGAATCGTTCGGGACCGTGAGCCCCGTCGAGGGCGGGTTCCTCGTCTTCGCGAAGGAGGCCCCCGCGCGCGAGCTCGCAATCCTCGCGCTCTCGAAGGGAGCGAAGGTCTCCCTCGGTCCGGTGACCCTCGAGGACGTCTTCCTCCAGGTCGTCGGCAAGCCGATCGACGCCGAGGACGTCTCCGACGGCGCCGGGGAGGGGCCGGGATGACCGAGCGCCACCGGCTCCGGAGTCTGCTCTGGATTGCCTACATGAACGGCGTCGTGCCGATGCGGACGCAGCCGCTGTACCTCCTCAGCATCATCGCCTCGCCGCTGTCGTTCCTGTTCTTCGTCACCGTCGCCTCGCACGGGGTGCTCCTGTTCTACGGGATCGCGGGCGGCATGATCCTCACCGTCCTCTCGGTCGGGACGTCGCTCCAGACCGACATGTCCCACTACCGGACCGACCTCAAGTTCCAGGACGTGATGGTCGCCTCCCCGGTCGAGGCGCCGGTGTACGTCGCCGGCATCGCGCTCTCCGAGCTGATCTACTCGCTCCCCGGTCTCGGCGTGTTCGTCGTCCTCTGGCGGCTCAACGGCCCGATCGGCCTCGACGCGGCGCTCAGCGTCGTCGGGATCCTCATCACGGTCTGGGCGCTCGCGACCGCCCTCGGGTTCACGCTCGCGACGTACTTCACCGACATCCGCGAGACGTTCGTCTTCTCCTCGGTCATCTCCCTCGGCCTCAGCGTCCTCCCGCCGGTGTACTACCCGATCTCGGCGATCCCGGCGTCGGTCCGGTGGCTCGCGTACGCGTCCCCGACGACGTACGCGGCGTTTCTGATGCAGGGCGCGTTCGGCCTCCAGCCGCTCCCGCTCTCGTCGGCGCTCGTCGATTGGTCGGTGCTCGTGGTCGCCGCGCTCGTCCTCCTCGGCATCGCCGCGCTGAAGGCCCGGTGGCGCGACCCGTAGGGATGCGGAGCCGGCGTCCGGCCGTCGAAAATCGACGATGCGCATTCGAACGGCAGAGCGCTTATGTACGGGAACCGTGCTCGCGCGCCTCGGATGCTTTCGTTCGCGGACCACCGTTCGTTTTCGACGCCCGAGGACCGGTTCCAGCGGTGCACCTTCTGCGGCAAGGAGCTCGTCGTACTCCCCAACGACCGGCGGGGCGGGGCGTGCTTCGACTGCCTTTCGCTCCTCGGTCCGGACCCGGTCCCGTGCCCGGAATGCGGGCTCGACATCCCCATCCCGCAACGCTCGGGCGGCTGCCCGCGCTGCGGGAGCGTCCTCCTTCCCTGACGGCGCGGTCCGCCCGCGATAGACTTATTCCCCGCGGCCCGTCCGTACCTCCGGGAGGTGCCGAGGTGGCTCAGTCCGGTACGGCGCGAGTCTGGAAAGCTCGTGGCGGAATCCGCCTCGGGAGTTCAAATGCCGCCGCCGGACGGACCGGCGCGGCGGAGATTCTCCCCCTCGGCGCTCTTCCCAGGTTCTAGGGTCCCCCCGTGAGCGTTCCCCCTCGCCAGACGACCCCGGCGCTCCTCCAGGTCGACGCCGTCCTCCGTCGGCTGCAGGGGAAGGACGCGCTCCAGGAGGTCTGCCGGTTCCTCCGGATGGAGTTCCCCCACTACCGGTGGGTCGGGGTGTACGCGCTCCACAGCGAGACGCTGCGCCTCGCCGGCTGGGACGGGGAGCAGGCGACCGAGCACGTCGAGATCCCGGTCGGCCAGGGGGTCTGCGGACGGGCGGCCCGCGAGCGGACGACGGTCGTCGTCGACGACGTCCGCACGGCCCCCGAGTACCTCGCCTGCTTCCTCGAGACCCGGGCCGAGATCGTCGTGCCGGTCCTCGACGGCGCGACCGTGCTTGGCGAGCTCGACATCGACGGGAACGAGGTCAAGGCGTTCGACGCGAGCGACGCGGCGTTCCTCGGGCAGATCGCGAAGAAGCTCGTCCCCCCGCTGCGGGACGTGCTCGCGCCCCCGCCAGCCGCTGCGCCATCGCCCGGCGCGCCGCCCTCCGGGCCCCCCTAGCGTCGAACGCGGGGAACACCCCGAGCGTCGCGGGTCGGTGCCGCTCGAGTTCCTCGGCGAGCCGGTCGAGGGCGCGGGTCAGCTCGTCGATGATGGGAACGTCGGCCGTCACGGCGGTCCGGGAGAGTGGGTTGAGGTCGATCGCGATCACCCGCTTGCCGAGTCGCCGGAGCGCGGCGGTCCGGTCCCCGTCCTCGAGGGGCACGAGGCAGACGTCGGCCTCGAGGATTCCTCGCCGGTCGACGCGAGCCCGGTCGCTCGGGAGGCCGGGGATCGTGCCGGTCGGTCGGACCCCCAGCACGTCGACGACTCCCGCCCGGCGGAGCCTGCGGGCGATCCGCTCGGCCCGCCCCGGGGTCCGGTGGAAGAGGTTGACCTCGACGAGGAGTCCGGGGCGGGCCCGCTGGAGCCGGGCCACCCGGTCCGCGGCGAGGGCGGCGACGTTGCCGTTGACCGAGAGGACCGGGTGCCGCGCGTTCGTGAGCCACCGGGCCGCGACCCGGATCGCGCGGGCCGCCGACGGGGTCGTGCGCTCTCCGAGGAAGTAGTCGAACGCCTCGCCCCGACCGTGGGCGATGAGACCCTCGGGAACGACGAGCCCCGCGCGCGCGAGCTCGGCGAGGGCGGCCCGGGTCCGCAGGCTCCGGTACCGCGGATGGCTCGGCGAGAGGCGGGTCATGCCGGGGTCGCGCCGCTACGGCTCGGCCGGCGGAGGGCGTTCGCCGTTCGTCGTGGTCGGGGTCCCGAGGCCGGTGTGGGACTCGAGCGCGGCGACCCGGGCCTCCAGGGGAGCGAGGCCGTCCTCGATCGTCTTCTGGACGACGAGCTTCAGGCTCTCCTCGAGCGCGACGATGTCCCGGCCGAGGTCGGCGATCCGGCGGGCGTTCTCGTTGAGCAGGAGCCGGGTCTGGGTGGCGACCCGGTAGGTGTCGCTGACGTCCTTCAGGATCTGTCTCGACCCCTGCGCGAACGTCTCGATCGACTCCCCGACTGGTTTCCACTTCTCGTCGAGGTTCTCCGAGAGCCCTTTCTGGACCGACTGGACGAGGGCGACGTTCGCCTCGGCGAGCGTCTTGTCGACGCGGCTCAGCAGTGTCGTGTCGAGGGAATCGAGCCGGGACCGGAGGTCCGCCTCGGCGGCCGCATCATGCTCCTCGAGCCGGCCGAGCCGGTCGTCGAGCCCCTGCATCCGGGAAACGAGGTTCGAGTACGCCGTCCCGATCAGGGTGTCGAAGTGGGCGGTCGTCGACTCCTGGGCGCGGAGGAGGAGGTGGAGGACCCAGTGCTCGCGGCCTTTCGCCTCCGCGAGCGGCCCCTTGTCGATCTTGTCCCGGGCCTCGCGGTTGTCGATGAGCTGCTGCAGCTCCTTTAGAACCTCGACCCGAAGCGTCTGAGCACCGGGCGGGGCGGCCGGTCGCCCGCTCATTCCGGGGTTGGATGGGGTCCCGTCCACTATATAGGTTCGGTTGCGAGATGGGAATCCTCCGTCGGGCCGAACCCGCCCCGGCGGCGAACCCGGGCCGCGGCGCCCCGCGGGAAGCTCCGGGCGGTCAGTTCGCGCGGGAGTCCGACTCGAACCCGGGGCCGAGGAGCTCGCGCGCGATGAGGAGGCGCCGGATCTCGCTCGTCCCGGCCCCGATCTCCAGGAGCTTCGCGTCGCGGGCGAGCCGCTCGACGGGGTAGTCCCGGATGTAGCCGTTCCCGCCGTGGACCTGGATCGCGTCGAGCGCGACGCGGGTGGACGCCTCGCTCGCGAACGTCAGCGCGGCACTGCTCGGGCGGCCGGTCCGCAGGTCGCCCTGGACCGAGGCGAGCGCGGCGAGCATCAGGAGCCGGGACGACTCGAGGGCGAGGTACATGTTCGCGAGCTTCTCCTGGATCAGTTGGAACCGGCCGATCTTCTGCCCGAACTGCTCGCGGTCGCGCGCGTACGCCACGGAGAGGTCGAGGCACTCGGCGATGATCCCGACGGGGATCGCGGTGAGGACGGCCCGCTCGACGTTAAGGCCGCTCATGACCACCCCGACCCCCTCGTTCTCGGCGCCGAGCCGGTCGGCGACGGGGACGCGGACGTCTTGGAACGCGAGCTCGCCGGTCGGGGAGCCCCGCATCCCCATCTTGTCGAGCGCCCGCGACACCGAGAACCCCGGGGTCGCGGAGTCGACCACGAACGCGGAGATCCCCCGGGCGCCGCGTGAGGGGTCGGTCTTCGCGTAGACGACGAGGGTGTCGGCGACGGGTCCGTTCGTGATGAACTGTTTCGCACCGTTCAACCGGTACTCCTCCCCCGTACGACGTGCCGCGGTGGAGAGCGAGACCGCGTCGGAGCCGGCCGTGGGTTCGGTGAGGGCGAGCGCCCCCACCTTCTCCCCGCTAACAAGGGCCGGAAGAAAGCGGCGCCGCTGGTCGTCCGTGCCGTTCCGGGCGATGTTGTCGGCGCACAGATTCGAGTGGGCGCCGACGCTGAGGGCGAGCGCCGGACTCGACCGGGCGATCTCCTCGAGGAGGACCGCTTGGGCCGTATAGGGCAGCCCGAGCCCGCCGTACGCCTCCGGTACAGTGACGCCGAGGAACCCGGCGTCCCCCAGGGCGCGGAAGACCTCGCGGGGGAACCAATCGTCCCGGTCCATCTTCGCAGCGATCGGACGGACCTCCCGACTCACGAATTTCCGGGCCGCCTCGCGAAGGGCCCGCTCGGCGTCGCTCGGCTGCAGGTCCACGCCCCGTCGAGCCGGGGCGCACGATAATGGTTACCGGGGCCGGGTCGCCGACCCGCGCGCGGGCCCCCGCACCAGGCCGAGATGCAACCGCCACGCCGGCACGGAACGGGGGTGGTCGCTCCTCCAGTGGGCCCCCCGGCTCTCCGTGCGGTGCAGCGCCGCGGTCGCGATCAACCGGGCCGTCAGGACCGCGTTCGCGGCGGGATGGGGAATCTCCGACTCCTCGGCCGGTTCCACGTGCGCCGAGATCGCCTCCAACGTCCGGACCGCCGCGTTCAGACCGGGGCCGGTCCGCACGATCCCGACCTGTTCCCAGAGGACCGAACGTACCTCGTGGAACGCCGCATCGTCGAGCGGCTTTCCCCGACCGGGGCGCATCGGCACCGCGACCTCCCGCCGCGGGGCGGGGGGTCCCCCGGTCGTTGGATGGAGGAGTTGGCGGCCGACCCGTTCCCCGAAGACCAGCCCCTCGAGGAGCGAGTTCGAGGCGAGGCGGTTCGCTCCGTGGACCCCGGTCGCCGCCGACTCTCCGCACGCGTAGAGCCCGGTGAGGCTCGAGTGGCCGTCGAAATCGGTCGCCACCCCCCCGACCGTGTAGTGCGCCGCCGGGGCGACCGGGATCCGGTCCCGGGACGGGTCGAGCCCGTACTGTGCGAGGAACCGGGTGATCGTCGGAAACCGGGCGAACAATCGGTCGCGCGGGATCGTCGTCGCGTCCAGCCAGACGCATGCCGAGCCGCTCCGCCGCATCTCCTGGTCGATCGCCCGGCTCACGACGTCCCGCGGCGCGAGCTCGGCGGCGGGGTCGTACCGGGGCAGGAACCGCTCTCCCGCGTCGTTGCGCAGGACCGCCCCCTCCCCGCGGATCGCCTCGGTCATCAGGTACCGCGGCGCCCCCTCGTGGTAGAACGTCGTCGGGTGGAACTGGACGAACTCGAGGTCGGTCACCCGGGCCCCGGCCCGGAACGCCAGCCCGATCCCCTCTCCCGTCGTAATCGACGGGTTGGAGCTGTACCGGTAGAGCCCTCCCGCCCCGCCGGTCGCGAGGACGACCAATCGTCGATCGGTCTCCTCCACCGCGGTCCCGTCGTCGCGGGCGAGCGTGGCGACGAGCTCCCCGCCGCGCACGGTGAGCTGCCGGAGGACCGTCCGCTCGCGCGCGTCGATCCCCTCGTCGATGGCCCGGCGCCGCAGCGTCTCCTCAATCTGCAAGCCGGTGGCGTCTCCGCCGGCGTGGAGGATCCGGGAGCGGGAGTGGGCCGCCTCCCGGCCGAGGGCGACCTCTCCTTCGACCGTGTCGAACGGGACCCCGAGCCGCACGAGGTCGGCGATCCGCCGGGGGGCCTCCTCGGTGAGGAGTCGGGCCGCGGCCCGGTCCACGAGCCCGCTACCGGAGCGGACGGTGTCGGCGAGGTGCAGTTCGGGGGAATCGTCCTCGCCCACCGCGGCCGCGATCCCGCCCTGGGCGTACCGGGTGTTCGACTCCTCGAGCCGGGACTTCGTGATGATGGTCGGCCGGAGGCCGAGCTCCCGCGCGCGGAGAGCGACGTAGAGGCCGGCGATGCCACTGCCGACGATGAGCGGCCCCCGACGTGGCATGACCTGGCGACGCGGGGGCGAGATATAGCCCGGGGCGGCCGACTCCGGGGCTATAGGCGGCGGCCCTCTTCCTCGGCGGGATGCGCGCGGACGACGCGTCGGAACTCGCCCGGCTCGCCCCTGCGGTCGAGGAGGCGACCGAGCTCACGGCCGAGCTGCTCGGCCGGTATCGGGCCCGCCGGCCGCTGCGCGGGGTCATCGTCACCGACCTGCTCGACCCCCGTCCGTCGGTACTGGCGGGCGGTCGCCCCGGTCCCCGCCACCGAGGGCGAGGCGGCCCGGCTCGCCGAGGGCCGGCAGATCCACGAGCTCCTCGGACGGCGGCTCGCGCCCGCGGCGGCTCGGGAATACCGGGTCCGTCGCGACGGCATCGTCGGCAAGATCGACATTCTCGACGAGCGTCCCGTGGAGCTGAAGTCGACCACCCACCCGCCGGCCGCCCGGGACGACCCCCGACTCACCCGGCCGGCGTACGTCGAACAGCTCGCGATGTACGGGGCCCTCGTCGACCGGAGCTCCGGGCGGCTCGTGGTCGTACGGGCCCCCCTCGCCCAGCCCGCGGAGGTCCTCGTCTGGGAGGTCGCGCTGCGCGACCTCGGAGCGATCCGGGAGGACATGCGAAGCCGGGCGGAGACGCTCCGCGCCGCGCGCGCCGCCTCCCGCCCGGACGGGCTCCCTCGCTGCGAGTGGTACGACCGGGGATGCCCGTTCCAGCGGGAGCGGGTCTGCGATTGCACGGGCCAGGAGCCCAAGTTGGGCGACGCCCTCCTCGCGCAGGTCGACGCCGCGACTTCGGACCCCGCCGCGGCCGCGTCGATCGCGGAGATGCTCGGCGACGTCGAGACGCCGCCGGACGAGGTCACGCGGTACCGCGAGCTCGCCTACCCCCGGAGGGCCTACTTCGACGGGGTCGACCCCGACCGGGAGGCCGAGGGATTCGGGTCCGGCGGCCCTCCGGACGAGACGTGGAGCGCGGTGCAGGCGGTCCTCGAGGACGGGCCTCCCGGAGAGTACGAGCTTCGGCACGACCCGTCCGGCCAGCCCGCCGAGGCGATCCCGACGTTCCGGGGCGTACCGATCCTCGTCAAGTCGTCCCGCTCGTATCGGCCGGTCCCGGCGGCCCGTCTGGTCGCGGAGCGTCCCCACTACATTCTCGAGCTCGGGCTCCGGTGCGCGAGCCTCCAGGTCCCCGAGGGGTGGGTCGTCCTCGGGATGGAGCGGGTCCCTTCCGAGGGGGACTGGATCCACGTGCAGCGGGTCCGGTTCGGGTCCGCCGAGTCGCTGACCCGGCTCCTCGAGCACCGGAAGACCACGCTCTCGGCGGCCCGGCGCACCGGGAGCTCGCTCGGCCTCCCGGAGTGCCCCACCTGGATGGTCGAGCGGTGCCCTCACCGGGCCGCATGCGGGTGCGCGTCGGCGCCGCCCGCGGGCCGGACGTAGCGGTAGAGGCGGGCGGTCCCCCGGACCTCGAACCCGAGGGAAACGTAGAGCGACCACGCCGGCCGGTTCGCCTCCGTAACCCACAACCGGGCGGTGGTGTAGCCGAGCGCGGTCATCGCGCGGAGCCCCCAGAGGACGAGGAACCGCCCGAGCCCCTGCCGACGTTCGGTCGGCTCGACCAGGATGTCGAGGAACACGGCGGTCCGCGGGTCATGTTCGGAGACCAGGACCGCGCCGACCAGGCGGCCGTCGGGGCGGAGGAGCGCCGTCGAGGCCTCGTCGACGAACCGACCGATCCGCCCGCCCATCATGTCGGAGACGCTTTGCCGGTCCTCGTCGAACGTGTCGGCGACGAGGTTCTCGTCCGGCGTCCCCTGGAACGACCGCCAATCGAGGTTCGTCAGGGCGTCGAGCGGGATCGACCGGACGGGGACCCGTTCGACCCCCGGCGGGTCGGGGAGCGAGCTACCGGCCAGGGGGGGCGGGACGAGGCGTTCCATTCGCGCCCGCCGCAGGAGCGTCGCCCCGGGGACCCGCACGAACCGGTCGGCGAGCTCGTCCTCCTCCTCCTCGGTCAGCCCGGAGACGCCGCCCTCGAGCCGGCGGATCGTCGGCTCGAGGTGGGTGATGAGGACGGCGAGGAGGGTCTCGGCCCGTTCGACGCGGTCGTCCGGGCCGTTGACGTGGACGTGGCCGAACGTGCGGGCGGCCCGGGCCGACGCGAACGCGATCGCGTCGCTCCCCAGGGTCCATCCGGACTGGCGGCCGGCCTTCAGGTCTTGCGCGGCCTCCTCGACCCACGCGGAGCTGATCGATTCCCCCCGGAGGAGGAGCGACGCCCGGACCGAGTGGACGAGCTCGAGGAGGACGTCCGGCCGCGCCTCGGTCGCCGGACGGGGGTCGGGGATCGTCACGGGCCGGGACTAGTGCGACGGCCCTTCGCGGAGGAGGATGTGGGCGATGTCGGGGGCGACCGACGCCTTCTCGGCGGGGTTGACGAGCGTGTCGGTCGAGTAGATGTCGTCGGTGACCGCCTTGATCCGCTCGAACGCGTCGCGCAGGAACAGGCCGTGCGTGCATGCCGCGGCGATGGCCCCGACCTTCCGGCGCTTCAGGAGCTTCGCCGCCTCGACGATCGTCCCGCCGGTGGAGATGACGTCGTCGACGATGATGACGTGCTTTCCTTCGAGGTCGACGGGGATGTGCTCCGGGAGGGCGAGCTCGACGTGCTCGCTGTCGATCCGCTTCTTCTCGAGGGCGAGCCAGGGCCGGTCGAGGAGCTCGGACATCCGGCGGACCCGCTCGACCCCGCCCTTGTCGGGAGAGACGAGGAGGTCGACCGGCCGCTCCCGGAGGAGCCGTGCGATCGCGGGGATCCCCGTGGCCTCGTGGGCGGGCTTCGCGAACACGCTGCGGGTGGACGGGGAGTGGAGGTCGACAGTGACGACCGCGTCGGCGTCCTGCTCGATGTGGCGGGCAAGGACCCGGGCGCTCACCGGTTCCCCCGGGAAGAACGACCGGTCCTGCCGGGCGTAGCCGAAGTACGGGACGACGACGATCAATCGTCGGGCCCCCGCCTCGCGGATCGCGTCTTCGAGGAGGAGGAGCTCGATGATGTCCTGGTCGACCCGGGTCGATTGGACGAGGACGACGTCCTCGTTGTTGAGCCGGCCCCCGATCCGGACGTACAGCTCCCCGTCGGGGAACCGCTTGACGAACGGGATGGCGAACGGGGCGTTCCCGAGCTCCCGGGAGATCCGCTCGGCGAGCGCCGTCGACGCGGACCCTCCGATGACGTGCACGCGGACTCTCCGGGGCTCGGGACGGGGTGGTGAGGAAAAGGGTTGTGGCGCGGGGAGCCGGGGCCGGCGGAACGGAGAACCGGTCAGGGCCCCGACCGTGGGGCTCCGGCGGCAGGACTCCCGCCGAGCGGCTCGGTCGGGAGCGGCCGGGTCGGCTCCCGGACGGTCCGGAGGTGGCCGGTGGTCGATTCCCCCGCCCGGTGCTCGCGCCCCCGGAGGGCGGAGAACACCGCGCCGGCGAGGACCAGGACCGCCGCCAGGCGGAACACCGACCGCATTCCGCCGAGGAAGACGGAGGTCAGCGCCGACTGGGTGAGCCCGAGCGACGCGACCGTCCCCGGGGTGAAGGCACCACCGAAGATCGCGGCCGCCGTTCCGGCGGGGAGCGAGACGGTCAGGGCGATGAGCGACACGGCGAAGCTGAGCGCCATCGCGGAGTTCCGGAGCGTCATCATGATCCCGGAGGCGACCCCATAGCGGGGCCTCGGCACTCCCGACATCACCGCCGAGGTGTTCGCCGGGAAGAATAGCCCGCCACCGATACCGAGGGCCGCCTCGTAGGCGGCCACGACCACGAGGGGGGTGCCGGCCACGATCGTGGAGAACGCGAGGAGGACCCCTCCCTGGATGAGGAGCCCGACGGTCGATACGACCCGGGCGCCGAATCGGTCGGAGAGCCGTCCCCCCACGGGCCCGAAGACGGACAGGGTGACGGAGAGCGGGATGAGGAGGAACGCGGCGGTCAGGACCGGGATCCCCCGGATCCCCTGGAAGTACACCATCAGGAGGAAGTTGGTCGCGAACAGCGCGATCCCCTGGAGGACCGCCGAGATCAGCGAGGCGCTGAAGAGCCAGCTCTGGAAGAGGTCGAAGGGGAGGATCGGGTCCCGGCTGACGAACCCCTCCCAGAGGACGAACCCGAGGAGGAGGGGCAGGGACGCCACGAGCGGCCAGAGGGTCACCGGCGCGGTCCAGCCGTTGAGGATCCCCTCTGTGATGCCGAGGAGCAGCGCCGAAAGGCCGAGCGTGAACAGGGCGGCCGCCGGGAGGTCGAACGTGTCCTTCGGGTTCGGGACGACCGATTCCCGCAAGATGTAGAACGCGAGCGCCGTCGCGACGATCCCGATCGGGACGTTGATCCAGAAGATCCACCGCCACGAGGCGACCGACAGGATCAGCCCCCCGAGGCCGATCCCGAGGACCGAGCCGGTCCCCCAAACGACCGAGATCATGCCGAACGCCCGTCCCCGCTCGTTCGGGGGGAAGACGTCCGAGAGGAGCGCGAAGCTGTTCGCGACGAGCATCGCGCCCCCGACCCCCTGGATCCCCCGGAACGCGACGAGCTCCAGCCCGTTCGCCGCGAGGCCGCAGAGCGCACTCCCCGCGACGAAGACGACGAACCCGGCGTTGTACATCGCCTTCCGACCCTTCATGTCGGAAATCCGGCCGAGCGAGAGGACGAGGGCCGTCCCCATCAGGGTGTAGATCATGATCGACCACACCATCTCCGCGAGGGTCGCGGAGAGGTCGCGGGCGATGTCCGGGAACGCAATGATTAGGACCGTTCCGTCGATCGCCCCCATGAGGCTCCCGACGCTGACGACGGCGAGGACCTTCCACTTGAACTCCATGGAAGTTTTCCGAGCGATGGCGCGCGCGCGATAACGGTTCCGAGCGGTCCGGGCCGTCGTCCGTGCGGCACATCCGCACGGCCCTCCGCCGAAGAGAATACGTATTGATGCGTGTCGAAGTCCATGTCGTCAATTGCCGATTTGCGTCGCGGAACATTCAAATACCACAACTGGCCCCTCGCGTTCCCCACAGGGAGAGAATCCCTGGAGGAACAAACGAATGCAGATGTGGACGGAGAGCCAACGCCGCTGGAGAAAGAAGGGACGGCGCGGGGTGTCGCCGATCATCGCTACGATCTTGCTCGTGGCGATCACGGTCGTGCTGGCTGCCGTGCTGTACATCCTGATCTCGGGGCTGACCAAGGGACCGGGGAACACTCCGCTCGGAACCGCGCTGGCGATGGGATCTCCAACCGCGGGAACGAACGGAACGGCGTTCACCTATACGCTGTCGATCACGCCGTCGAGCGGCCTGACCCCCGCGAGTCTGAACTTCCAGATTCAGACCTCGGCCGGTTTGACCACCCTCGTGACGGGTTCGGCCATCCAGGTGATCGGTCCGCAGGGCTGCCTTGAGGCGACGTATACCTTCAGCACCAACGTCTGGGCTGCGGGCTCGGCCGGCGCCTCGACCCACGCGTGCACCCCGCCGGGAACCTCGACGACCCTCCTGACGAGCGGCATGCAGATCTACCTCGCGACCGGCACCACGAACCTGGCGGGCCAGGGCGACACGCTCGTTGCGGTCGGCGTCGGCTCGTTCTCCGGAACGGTCGCCGAGGCGCTGCCGTAACCAGGAACTCGACGAACTCACGTAGGAAAGAGGAACACAGAAATGCAGAACCAGAAGGGAACCCAGCGCCGATGGAGACAGAAGGGACGGCGCGGCGTGTCGCCGATCATCGCTACGATCTTGCTCGTGGCGATCACGGTCGTGCTCGCCGCCGTGTTGTACATCCTGATCTCGGGACTGACGAAGGCGCCCGGCAACACTCCGCTCGGGAGCGCCCTCGCGGTCGGGACCCCGACCGCCTCGGCGGGCGGGACGGTCTACACGATGACCGTCACGCCGTCGAGCGGCCTCACCCCGGCCAGCATGAACTTTGAGGTCACGAGCTCAACGGGCTCGATCCTCGGAGTCGGCACGACGGTCGAGGTGTTCGGAGTCACCGGCTGCGCCGTGGCGACCTACACCTTTAGCTCGAACAGCTGGGCCGGAGGCGGCACCGGTACGGCGTGCGTGCCGGCCGGAACCACCACCCAGGTCATGACGAGCGGGATGCAGTTCCAGCTCACGGCGTCGGCGAGCCAGAGCGGTCTCGGCGACAAGCTGGTCGCGATCGGCGTTGGCTCGTTCGGGGGCCAGGTCGCGACGACGCTCCCGTAAGGGCTCGAGAGCGTCCGGCTGGCAACCTTTTCCAAACCCCTTTTTCTCTTCTTTTCCGACTCCGTTCCTCGACTCAGGGCTCGGCAGTCTTGCCCCTCGTTGGGATCGTCCGCTCCCGGGATCCTAGAGGTCGTCGGCGTCCCCGCCCGGGGGGCGGGACCGGCCCGTCTTCGGCTGGGTCGCTCCCTTCCGAACGGACGGGCGGGGCCGGCCACCGGTCGTGGCGGCGTGGTTCGGACTGGGGCGACGCCGGCGGCGGGGGGGCTCGTCGGCTCCCTCGTCCGCGTCGTCGGGCTCCTCCCGGTCATCGGAGCGGGAGAGCCAGCTCCGGAGCCCGCGGAACCGGGCCGGATGGGGCGCCGCCGCCTCTTCCTCCTCGAGCTCCTTCCGGCGCTCGTCCTCGATCCCCTCGGCCCGGAGGGCATAGTGGATGCCGAAGCCGATGGCGAACAGGGCGACGATCGAGAGCCCGAGGAATTGCCAGGACTGGGGCGGGACCTCGCTCGCCGTGCCGCTCAGGAGGAGCTTCAGCGCCCCGACCCACGGCACCATTCCGCGGGCGACCCCCACGACCCAGCCGGGTTCGACGAGCTCGGAGAGCCCCGGTTGGTCCTCGTCGCCGGTGCTCGTTCCGGGTTGGATGTTGTTGTCCCCCATCGTGACGAAGCCGGAGTGTTGTCCAACGTCGGCGAGGGTGATGTTGACGCTCACCGACTGCCACCCGATTCCGAACAGCTCCAGGGTCCCTCTGAGCCCCGTGGTGCCGCAACCGGTCGACGTGGACGAGAGGAACACACGGTTCGCAACGTGGCCGCACGGGAGCCCCGCCAGCTCCGGGTCGTTGAAGGTGCCGTTCGGCTCGTAGGTCAAGTACGTGATCGCCCGATGGATAATCGGGGCGGGCCCGGCTTGGCCGTTGGCGTGGTACAGGATGACGTCCCCGTACTCGCCGTAGGTAGAGTACCCCGTCTGCATTCCGAGGACGTACGGCACGATCGCGCTCGTGGCGACCTGTTGGGCGAGCACGAGGTCGCCCGTGTTGATCAGGCCCACCACATCGTTCTGACCGTGCTGCATGCTCTCCGATTCGACGACGTACATCGGGGGCCAGTTCTGGGTGTACGCGTAGAGCCCAGCGAGCAGCACGACCACGACCATCAGGGCGATGAGCGGCTCGAACCACCAGGCGTCCCGGGCCCGATAGAACACCGGGCGCTTGGTCCGGTGGAACCAGCCCGGCGACGCCTCGTCCTCGGAATCGGCGGCGGTGTCCTCCGACGGGTCGTCCCCATCGACCGACCACGCTTTCGGGGCGGCTCGGTGGGCGCGAGTCGAGCGGCGGCGGGGACGCGGCGGCGCCGGACGCTCGTCGGCCTCGTCCTCGGAGGGAACGTCGGGGTTGGAGTCGGCTCCGCCGTCGTCGTCCTCGTCGTCGGCGGAACGGCGGGTCCGCATCGGGAGCGCGGTGGTCCCGTGAGCCTTAACGGTTCGTCTGGACGGGAGATTCTGTGCCAAGCGCGAGGGCGACCGCGCCCCGCACGACGACGACGGCCACGACGAACATCGGGATCAGGATCAGGTCGGAACCCGGCCAAGCGACTCCACCGGCCTCTCCCGCCCAGAACGTGGCGAACGAGAACAGCATCGCTGTACCCCCGAGCTTGAGCGTCGGGACCTTGATCCGTCGGATTCGTTCGTGCACGAGGGCCGCGGCCACGACAAGCACCCCGCCCCCGGCCAACGCTCCGACGAGCGCCGAGCTTCCCGCCCCGCCGGCCGCGAGCGCCAGGAGCACGATCACCGCCTCCGTCGATTCGACCGCGCCGACCGAGAACCCGCCGGCGAAGTGGAGCGCACCGTGGGGCTTGCTGGGGGCGCCGGTTCCGGGGCGGCGTGCCCGTCGATAGCTCCGGAGCGTGCTCCGGAACAGGAAGACGCCGAAGGCCGCAAGCACGACGGCCGCCGCCCAGAGGAGGTCGGCGTGCGGGAGCGCCTCGATCGCGGCTCCCGACGCTAGGGCGACGACCGCCACGGTCGACGTCCCGGCGACCGCCCCGAGCGCCCCGGGACGGACCGTTCCGGCATCCGCCGAGAGGGCAAAGACGAGCGCGACGACCTCGGTCATCTCCGTGACGGTGATGACGAACGCGATGACGAGCGCCGGGACCGAGAGCCCGAGCGCGAGCATCGACGGGGGCGGATGCGGGCGAACCTATTAACCCGAGTTCGGCGCGAGGGCCGGAACGGGCGGACTCGCCCTCGCCTCCGATGCGGATGCTCGACGTTTCCATGCCGATCGCCCCGGGGATGCCCGCGTTTCCCGGCGACCCGGCCGTCGTGGCGAAGCCGACCCGGCAGACCGCCCGGGGAGACCCGTATAACCTGTCGACCTGGACCATCGGCTCCCACGTCGGGACCCACGTTGACCCACCGGTGCATTTCGTTCCCGGCGGCACGACCACGGACCAGCTGGACCTCGCGACGTTGAATGGCCCATGTATCGTGGTCGACGTGCCCGCCTCGCAGAGCACCGTCGGGCCCTCGGAGGTCGCCCAGATCCCCCGGGGGACCCTCCGGGTCCTGTTCCGGACGGCGAACTCCGCCCGGTGGGCGAAGAGCGACCAGTACTTCGGAGACTATGTCGCCCTCGCGCCCGACGCAGCTCCGGCCCTGCTCGAACGCGGAGTTCGGCTCGTCGGAATCGACTCGCTCAGCATCGAATCGGACCCGACCGAGAAGTTTCCGGTCCACCATGCGCTGCTCGGGCACGGCGCACTGATCCTCGAAGGGCTCCTCCTGGCCGAAGCGCCCCCGGGCCCGTACGAGCTCCGCTGCCTGCCGCTCCGCCTCGTCGGGGGGGACGGGGGACCGTGCCGGGCCGTCCTGCTAGCACCGTAGGTTCGATCGATGGGTTGGCCCGCATCCCCCGGCACCGGCCCGTACCCGGTCGCCCTCGGCGTCCCGGCGTTCTACGTCCTCGTCAGCCTCCTCGGGCTCTTCGTCGTCCTCCTCTGGTGGGTCCACCGGACGTACCCTCGGAGGAAGCGGATCCTCGAAGGGTTCTTCGAAGCAGCCGGGATCGACCTCATCTTCCTCGCGTTCGCGGTCGTCCTCGTGGTCGCCCTGGCGGTCCACGACCCGTCGGGGAACCGGACCTCGGCCGCGCTCTACCACGTCGTCGTGAGCGGCTACTGGCTCACGTTCTCGATCCCGGTGGTGACGATCGGGAGTTCGGTCGAGAGCCGGTCGAGGGGCACCGCGGCGTGGATGCTCCCCTCGCTCGTAGCGTGCGCGGTCCTGTTCTTCGCGTTGTTTGGCTTCTTCTACGGGCACCCGTAGGGGTGCCGCCCGCCGAACCGGTAGGCCGGACGCCCGTCGCCGACAAGGGACATCCCCAGCTCGGGCGATGGCAGTGCGGCGATTCGTGGGCGGGTCCGACGGCGCATCGACGGTCTGCCGCCCGTGCCGACGGGCTGTCGCCCGGATGCTCCCGCTGCTCCTCGTGGGCGCCACGGTCGCGCTCATCGTGGTCCTCGCGACCCTCCCTCTCACCCCCGAGACCGCCGGATTTCGTGGGAGTCGCATCGTCCTCCCCCGGACGCCGGCCCCCGTCGCCGTGCCGGGCTGTCCCATCGTCGTGTCGAACACCACGAGCTTCCACGTTCGCCTCGAGGCCGGTGACTCGTGGTGCGCGGGGTTCCTGCTCCCTCTGGGATCGACCCTCCAATTCGAGTGGGGTACGTTCGGCGCGAACGTGACCGTCGTGGGCTGGGCATGGATGTGCGTTACCGGGTGCATCGTCCCCCTCGAGTTCAATCACGAGGTCTACAACGCGTCGGGCACGTTCGGGGAATCGAGCTTCCGGATGACCCCGGAGTGGCTCGGTACCGCTTACGAGGTCGGCCTTTGGCCGTCCGGGTGCGGGGGGGAGTTCCTCCCGACCGCGTGTCCCGGCCCCTCCCCATCCAACGTGACCGCGTACGTCACCGGTCCGGTCACCTGACCGGAACGGCGAGGACTCCACGGGGGGGTCCCGGTCCCTCGTGCTCGAACTCTCCCCTGGGACGGGAGGCTAATCTCGGTCTTCGGGCGGGAGCAGGTTCGGGATCCCGTCGGCGATCGGGTAATCGACGGCGCACTTCGGGCACCGGAGGTTCCCCTCGAGGATCTCGGTCCCCTCGGTCTTCGTCGTCGTGAGCGTCAGGTCGCCCTTGCACGTCGGGCAGCAGAGGATCTCCATCAGGTCCGGCTTCATTTCGACCCACCTTCGACGATCCCGTATCCGATCAGCCGCCAGGCGTTGATCTTCCGGGAGATCGCGACCCGGCTCCCGGGGAAAACGGTGACGGACCGGCTGAGCGTGAGCTCGACCTCGTCCCCCCGGGCGCTCGTGACCTTGCCCGGCGGAGATCGTGGTGCCGACCGTGACGCCGAGGAGCTCGCTCGAACGGATCTTCTCGACCTTGGTTTCGCGCGTGGCGCCGAGCACACGGTCGAGGAGGGTCGCCTTGATCCGGAGCTTCTGGGTCACCGGCGGGAGCGTCCCCGGTGTGCCGACGAGACGGCCGGTGAGCCCGTCGCTCTTCGCGAGCGACGGGTCGAGGCTCGTGCCGATCGCGGCGAGCCCGCCCGGGTTGAGCCGGTCGAGCGTGGCGCCGCCGGACACGAGGCTCGTGATCTTGGTGCGGAGCGCCTCGGCGCGTCCCTCGGGAAGTCCGGCGCCGCCGGGGCGGATCTCGATCTCCTCGCCGACGGTGAGGTGGCCCTGGACGAGCGAGCCGCCGAGGACCGCGCCGCGCAGCTCGGAGGGCCGGGTCCCGGCCGGTTGACGTCGAACGAACGGGCGACGTACATGAGCGGGGGTTTCGTCAGGTCGCGGGGCGGGGTCGGGATCGTCTTCTCGATCGTGGCGATCAGCGAGTCGATGTTGACCCGGTGGTTCGCCGAGATCGGAACGACCGGGGCCCCCTCGATCGGGGACCCCTTCAGGAACTGGACGATCTCCTCGTAGTTCCCCTTCGCCTGGGCGTCGGTCAGGAGGTCGATCTTGTTCTGGACGACCACGACCTTCCGGACGCCGATGATGTCGAGCGCGTAGAGGTGTTCGCGGGTCTGGGGCTGCGGGCAGTGCTCGTTCCCCGCGATGAGGAGGAGCGCCCCGTCCATGATCGCGGCGCCGCTCAACATCGTCGCCATCAGGGTCTCGTGGCCCGGCGCATCGACGAACGAGACCGCCCGCAGGAACTTCCCCTTCGCCCCATCGTTCGGGCACTTCGGGTCGGTCGAGTAGTTCGTCGGGTACGGGCAGTTCGGGCACTGGTAGAACGCCGCGTCGGCGTAGCCGAGCTTGATCGAGATCCCGCGGCGCAACTCCTCGGAGTGCCGGTCGGTCCACTCGCCGGTGAGCGCCTGGGTGAGCGTGGTCTTGCCGTGGTCAACGTGCCCGACCAGGCCGATGTTGACCTCGGGTTGCTTCGGGGACTTCATGACGCGCCGAGCAGCTCCGGGAGCGCTTTCGGCCCCTTCTGCTCGACGACGAGGTTCACCTGGACGGTATCCTCGCTGATCGCGTTCCCGCGGAACGTCCGTCGCTTCCGCATCCCGTGCCGCGGGGCGTGGAACCCGAACCCCTCCCCGACGAACACCCGGGTCTGCCGGGCGCCGGGAAGGTCCGGGCGGAGCGGAAACCCGCTCTTGTCGGTGCCGCCGCGGATGGTGAAGGTGTAGCCGGCGAGGCCGAGCAGCTCGCCTCCGATCGTCTCTCCGATGTGCTTGCCGAGGAATCCGGCCGATTGCGGGTCCCCGACGGTCCGGGCGTACGACGTTGCCCGGTCCGAAATGACCAGCTTGAACTCGACCATGTGGCCTATGTGAGGGCGAGCGCGCCAGTTTCACTCGGTTTAAATAGGTAGCGGAGGCGTCGGCCCCCCGGCTCCCCGATGCAGCTCGTCGACGTCTCCGACGCGGCGATCGGGGTCCTTCTCCTCGGGCTGACGGCCGCCGCCGTCGTGGACCTGCGGACCCGGGAGGTCGACGACCGTCTGTGGCTCGCCCTCGCGCTCGTCGGCGGGGCGCTCCAGGCGGTCGTCGTGGCGGACGGCGGCCTCGTCCCCCTCCTGGTCTGGGTCGTGGTCGTGGCGTTCGTCGTCCAGCATCTCGTTCCGTGGGACGACCTGGTCTCCGCGAGGTACCCTGCCCTTCCCGGCTCCCTCGAGCTCGGGGCGTACCTCGGGGTCCTCGCGCTGCTCGTCGTCGTCGGTTGGCGCGACGGCGTCGGTGCGGGAGGCGTCCCCCTCGCCGCCATCGCGGTCTACGTGACGGTCGTCGCGGCGCGGGGGTTGTTCGAGGCGAACCTACTCTACGGAGGGGCCGACGCGAAGGCGATCATGGTCGCGGGCGCGGTCGTCCCGTTCGACACCACGGTCCTGTTCGCCCCGCACGCCGCGGTGGGGATCCTCGCGTTCTACCCGTTCGCGGTCACGCTCCTCATGAACGGCGCGCTCGCGGCGGTGGTGATCCCACTGGCGTTGCTCGTCCGGAACGCCCGGTTCGGCGACTGGAACGGCCTCCGGACGTTCACGGGGTACCCGCTCGCGGTCGACGAGCTCCCGAACCGATTCGTGTGGGTCACGGACCCCACGTTCCGCCGGGAGGACGACGCGGAGACATCCGAGGACGACCGCAAGCTCCGGGAACGGCTGCGCGACGAGCTGAAGGCGAAGGGGGTCGCGGCGGTCTGGGTGACGCCGCAGATCCCGTTCGTGGTCCTTCTCGCCGTCGGGGCGTTCTTCGGCGTCGTGTTCGGGAACCTCCTCGTCGACGCGTTCTCGTTCCTCTGACGTGCCGGGACGGCGCGGACCGCGCAAGGCTTTTCACCGACGCCCCGCTCTCTCTGCGGGATGGCGGAACCCCGGGTCGCGACGCCGATCCGCGTCCTGATTGCGAAACCCGGTCTGGACGGTCACGACCGGGGAGCGAAGGTCGTCGCCCGGGCCCTGCGGGACGCCGGCATGGAGGTCATCTACGCCGGACTCCGGCAGACTCCCGAGGAGATCGTCGAGTCGGCGATCGAGGAAGATGTCGACCTCATCGGCCTCTCGTGCCTCTCCGGGGCCCACATGGCGCTCTTCCCCCGCGTCCTGAAGCTCCTCCAGACCCGGAAGGTCCGGAACGTCCCCGTGTTCGCCGGTGGGATCATCCCCGACGACGATGCGAAGCGGCTGCGCCGGATCGGGATCAAGGCCGTCTTCGGCCCCGGTACCACCCTCGAGGAGATCGTCCGGACCGCTCGAGGGATCGCACGTCATCGGACATGACCGGGGCCCGCGCGCTCCCCGCCGCGGCGCGGGCGGTCGTCCGGGGGACCGGCGCGCCCTCGCCCAGCTGATCACCCGCATCGAGGCCCGGGACCCGACCGTCGCGCCGATCCTCCGGGCCCTCCATCCGAGGACGGGACATGCGAAGGTGGTGGGACTCACCGGCCCGCTCGGCGTCGGAAAGTCCTCGCTCGTCAACGTTCTCCTCGCCCATCTCCGCGCCCACGGGTCGACCGTCGCCGTGGTCGCGGTCGACCCGTCGAGCCCGTTCTCCGGCGGCTCGGTCCTCGGCGACCGGATCCGGCTCGAACGGGACCCGAGCGACGCGGGCGTCTTCATCCGGTCGATGGCCAGCCGGGGCCGGGCCGGCGGCGTCGCCTCGGCGACCCGGGAGGTCGTCCGCCTCCTCGACGCCGCGGGGTACGACGTCGTCCTCGTGGAGACGGTCGGGAGCGGCCAGGTCGATATCGAGATCCGGGATGTGGCGTCGACGAACGTCGTCGTCCTTGTCCCCCACCTCGGCGACGAGGTCCAGTCGCTCAAGGCCGGGCTGTTCGAGATCGCCGACGTCTTCTGCGTCAACAAGGCCGACCTTCCCGGTGCCGATGCGGCCGCCCGGGACCTCTCCGAGCTCGCGAGCTTGGGCACGGCCCGCGACGGGTGGCGGCCGGTGGTTGTGCAGGCGAGCGCCCGGGACCGCACGGGGGTCGACGAGCTCTGGACCGCGATCGCGGCGCACGAGGCGTTCCTCGACGCGGCGCCCGGCCGTCGGGCGGAGGCGGACCGGCGACGGGTCGCGAACGAGCTCGTCGAGCTGGTCCGCGACCGGGTCGCCCATGAGGCGGCGGAGCGGCTCCGGGCCGACCCGTCCCACGGGAAGCTCCTCGACGCGGTCGTTGCGCGCCGGCTCGACCCGCGCACCGCCGCCGACCGGATCTACGCGAACCGCCGGCGGCGCCCGACGCGGGTACGCCGACGATGACCGACCTGATCCTCGTCGCGGTCGTCTTCGTCCTGCTCGCGCTCGCCACGGCGTACTTCGTCTTCGCCTCGTTCGTGTTCGGGGCGGGGTACCAGCCGACGCCGCGCCGGGTCGTCGAAGCGATGCTCACCAGGGCGGAGGTGGGGAAGGACGACATCCTGTACGACCTGGGAGCGGGGACCGGAGCGATCGTCTTCCGGGCGGCCCGCGAGCGGGGCGCGCGCGTCCTCGGCGTCGAGGTGGAGCCCGTGCGGGTCGCGATCCTGCGGCTCCGCCGGCGGTTCGGCGGACCCAGCGACCGGGTCACGATCCGGTGGGGCAACCTGTTCGACCTCGACTTCCGGGCCGCGACGGTCGTCGCCGTGTTCCTGTGGCCGGCGGCGATGGAGCGGTTGAAGCCGCTCCTCGAAGCGCAGCTCCGCCCGGGGAGCCGGGTGGTGAGCCACTGGCACGCCGTCCCGGGCTGGGAGCCGGTCGAGTACGACCCGGTGACCCGGGTCTACCTCTACCGACGGCCCTGACGGCCTAGTGGTAGTAGATCCAGAACGAACCCGCGACGGCGAACACGGCGAGCACGACCGCGAGCCCGGCGATCCAGCCGAGATTCGGGTTCTCATCGGGCCGGTACGTCGTGCGCCCCGCGGCCATCGGGACCCGACCCACGGGCCGGTTTATCTTCCGCTAGTTCGGACGCGCGACGGCGAACGAGACGGGCTCGGCCGCCGGGGGCGCCCGCTCGGCGGCCGACGGCGGTACCGGGGAGTTTGTCACGTTGAACCAGCCCCACATCCCGGCGGCGTAGTGGCCCGGCATCTCGCAGATGTACTGGTAGCTCCCCACCGCGGCCGCCGTGAAGTGGAACACCATCGACTGGCCCGGTCCGATTCCCATGAACCGCTCCGCGCCGGTCATCCCGGCTCCGGGAACGCGGGGGTCGAGAGCGCGGTGGAGGCGTTCGACGCGTTCACGAGCACCCATGTATGGGTCGTGCCGGCGTCGGGGGCCACCGAGAAATTGACCTGGATGGTGCTCCCGACGACGACGGCGACGCACGGCCCCGGCCGAGTTCCGTTGAAGGTCAGGGACCCTCCCTTTCCGGCGACGAACGAGAACGAGAAGTTCCCCATCCGGTCGTTCCCCTCGCAGGCGGCCGGGGTCGGCGCGGAGATTCCCTGTCCGTATCCCACGTGGGCCCCCGGGATCGGACCCCCGAGGTCCCCCACGAGGCCGAGATAGAGCACCGCGCCGCCGATGATCGTGGCGAGGACGAACGTCCCGACGATGAATCCGGTCGTCGAGCTCAGGCCGGGGGGGGCCGCGGGAAGGGACATGCCGGGCGAAGGAGAACCGGGGTTCTTCTCCCTGCGGTCCGTTCTGGTCGGATCGCGGCGGGGCTCGGGGCGTTTGACCGGTCGGTCTTCTCTGTGGCAACGAATTGCAACAAGGCTCTAGTAGCGTGAGGCCTAGGGCCGCGTCGGAGGCGCGTCGGCATGGAGTTCGAGGAACTCGTCGGGTCGGTCGGTCGGTTCGGCCTGTCGGACCGGGAGGCCCGGCTCTATCTGGCGCTCCTCCGAAAAGGACGCGCGACGGCCCGGGAGCTTGCCCACGAGACCGGCCTCGACCGGGTCCTCGGGTACCGGATGCTCGACGCGCTCCGCGTTCGCGGCGTGGTCGAAGTGACGGCCGAACGCCCCCGACGGTACGCCGCGGTCCCCCCGCGGGCGCTCTTCGAGCGCTCGCTGCGAGAGCGGGCAAGTTCGCTCGCCCAGGACGAGGTCCTCGCGACCACCCTCGCCGAGGCGCTCCCGACCCTCGTCCGGGAGGTCAACGACGCGGCCCCCCGGTTCCAGGTCCTGCAGGGGACGCCGGCGATCTTCGCGTACCTCCGGGAGATGCTCCGGCGGGCGCAGGAGGAGGTCTGCGCGATGGTGACCCACCGGGCGCTTCGCGGTTCGGTCGAGTACGGGCTCCCGGTCGAGCTGCCCCCGCTCCTGAAGGGCGGGGGCCGGTTCCGGCTGATCGTCGAGTCGGACCCGAGGGTCCGACGGCTCGTCGACCGGTTCACGCGCGTTTCGCGGCGGTACCCGCTGGCCGAGCTCCGCCAGCTCTCCCCGCAACCGACCCGCCTGACGATCGTCGACCGGGCCGAGGCGATGCTCTTCCTCGTCCCCGAGGCCCGGTCCGGACAGCTCGAGGAGCTCGCCGTCTGGACCGACAACCCGGCGTTCGTCCTCGGCCAGCTCCACTACTTCAACGTCGTCTGGGACGGGGCCGGGTCGGCGTCGCTCCGTCCGCCGCCGATGGCGGTGGTCCGGCCGGGCGGCGGGGCACGGGTCCACCGGTCCTCCCGGAAAGTTTAACCCCGCCACTCGATACGCCGGCGATGGCGTGGTCTCGACCGCAGAAGTACCTGGCCGAATTCCTCGGAACCTTTGCGCTGCTCCTGTTCGGAGGCGGCGCCGCCGTGTTCAGCCTCGGCGGCCCCGGGAACGACCGGGTCGTCCTCGTCTCCCTCGCGTTCGGACTCGTCCTGCTTGCGCTCGCCTACGCGTTCGGCGACATCTCGGGCGGCCACTTCAACCCGGCCGTGACCCTGTCGATGGCACTTTCCCGCCGCATGCCGCTCGCCGATGTCATCCCCTACCTCGTCGCGCAGGTCGTCGGAGGGATCGTGGGAATCCTCGTCGTCTTCGGCGTCGCCCACGGCAACTCGACGATGTTCACCCTCGCCCAGGGTGCCGCCCTCGGCTCCCAGTGCTACTCCGGTTCGAGCGCCCCGGCCGGCTGCGGGTTCTCGGTCGGCTCGGTGTTCCTCCTCGAGCTCGCCCTCACGTTCATCTTCGTGCTCGTGATCCAGTTCGTGACCCGCCCGGAGAACGGGGCGAAGAACCTCGCGCCGGTCGCGATCGGCATGACCCTCCTCGTCGCGAACCTCGTGGCGATCAACGTCGACGGCGCGTCGCTCAACCCGGTCCGGAGCTTCTCCCCGGCGGTCGTCTCCCTCTACTGGTCGGGCGCGAGCTGGGCGATCCAGGAGTCGTGGCTGTTCTGGGTCGCGCCGATCCTCGGCGGACTCCTCGCCGCGGTCGTGGAGATGTGGTTCCGTCCGGGCGGAACCTCGGGATCGTCCGCCTAGTCCGGGTCGTCGCGTCGGGCCGCCTGGGACCCCCGACCGGGGGCGGGCGGTCTATTCGTCGGCGCCCTTCGGCGTCTCGGCCTTCGGGGCATGGGCGTGGGAATGCGCGTGCCCGCCCGACTTCGCCGTGGCGGACTTCTCCGCCTCGGCGACGTCCTTCGCCTTCACCGCGGTCGGGGTGACGTACTCCTCGACGACGCGGATCGACTTCGGGTGGAGGTGGGTGCGGATCCGGTCGATGACCCGCGGCTTCGCGGCCATCCAGCCGAAATCGAACTTCGAGCGTTCGGGGACCCGGATCGTGAGGACCCCGTCCGCGTGCTCGACCTCGAACTCCTTCGAGCGGCCGTAGCCGAGCTCGATGAGCGCCTTCGCCTGGTCCGCCTCCGAGGTCACCCGCTCGAGGACCCGGAACTTGGCGTGGACCTTCCGGCCGGCGAACGGAGGGTTGAAGTCAACGCGGACCCGGGCGGCGGTGAGGGAGACGACCCGGCCGCGGCGGCCGCCGATCGTCAGGACCGTGCCGACGTTGAGCTCGGCGTCGTCCCGCCGCATCTCCGGGAGGCGGGAGACCTCGTGCATGCTGAACAGCTCGATGAGCTTCGGGTCCCGTTCCCCGAACGCCTCGGCGGGGGGGAAGTCCCGCTCGAACTCTTCGCCGACCTTCGCGCCGACGATGGACTTCTCGATCCCGCTCGGGAAGTCGTCCCCGCCCACGAGGTGGGCCCGGGGTTCGAGGGTGGTCCCTTCCGGGACCGGAACGTTCGCCTCGCGGGCGACGTCGGACTTGGTGGTGTCGACGAGTTCGGTGCGGCCGCCCGTTTCGGACCAGAGTTCGTAGTCCAGGAGGACGATCTCCCCGTCCTTGACCGGGGCCTTGTCCTCGGCGTGGCTCGTCATCTTGCGCCGCGGAGAGCCCCCCCGTTTAAGGTTTACCGGCGGCAGGGCTTCGCCCAAGCGCCGGTTTCTGTGGAGGACGGAACGGGCAGGGCTCTCGGTTCCGGTGCCGGGGGACTGGATTCGATCCGGGGGCGTTTGGGGGCAACGCCCGTGGGGACCGCGCAACGGCGGGCAGAACTCAGTCGACGCGCGACCGTTCGGTCGGGGACCGTTCACCGGCCCCGGGCGGGGCGCCCGGCGCGATAGTCCGCCTCGATGGCCGCGGCGAATCGGGCCCACGTACGCCCGATCTGCGCACGGAGCTCCTCCGGAGTCGGAAAGTCCGGGGTGACCCAGCGTTCGGTGCTCAGCAGCTGAAACCGCGTCCGCGCGCGGCCGACGGAGGTGACCCGGTAGTCCACGGACTGCTGGTCGGTCTCGTCGATCTGGTCCATGTGCCACGAGCTCGGCGGGGTGAGACGAATCCGTTCGACCGTGAGCGCGAGGTCGCGCCCGGATCCCCGGGATACGCGAATCCGGACCAAGCGGCGGGGCGAAACTCGGATCACGCGGAAGCTCGGGCGGGGGCGCGCTTTCGAGAGCCGTCCATCGTCGCTCCGGTAGTCCGTGCACCACTCGTACACGTAGCGCGACGGGGCCTGAATCACGAGGGAGACACGCACCGTCGCGGTCCCGTAGACCCGGTGGCCCCGTTCGGGCATGCCCCGGAAAACGGGTGGGACGACTTAAGTCCGGTGTCCGGGACCCGCCGCGGTGCGGCCCCGAACGCCCGCGGCGTGTCCGGAAACTCGCCTCAGAACCGGGGTTCGTGGGCGAGGCTCTCGATCGCTGGGCCGGAGGTGGGGAAGCGCAGCGCTCCGCGGCAACGATGGCCGATGACCCTCCCGACGCCGCGCTCGCGCGTGGGCGGGGCTACGTTCCCGACCCCGGTCCCCGGCGACCGCTCCAGCCGTACGTCAGGAACCCCCGGAACGCGCCGTAGAGAGTCGCCCACCGGCGCGGGATCTCGAGGGCCCGGAACTTGAGGCCGGGATACGTTGCCTCGTACCGGAACCCCGAGGCCGTCAGGCCGACCGCCAGGAGCCCCAGTCCGCCGAGGCCGGCGGCGAGGAGTAGCTCGCCGGCCAGTCGGGTCCACGGGACCACAAGAGCGACCGCCCCGACGACCGCGAGGAGCGGCAGGAGGACGTAGGGGAACACGCGGCCCCCCGTCGCCTCGTACGTCGTCCCCCGCCGCCGCCAGACGACGTACCCGCCCTCGGCGTAGACCCGCTGTTTGCGGAGGAGCGCCGCGACCGAGAGCTCCGAAAAGTCGTGGTGGACCCACGCCTCGGGGACGTAGACGCCCCGGTAACCCGCCCGGAGGATCCGGTCGGCGATCTCCTGGTCCTCGCTCGCGGCGCGCCGGTAGAGGGTCGTGTCGAGCGGGCCGACCCGGTCGAACGCCGCCTTCCGGAACGCCGAATTGCCCATCGGGAGCGCGTGGGGGGAGGTCCGGGCGACGGTGTCGTAGAAGCGGCGGAGGTAGCCGTCGTAGTACCGGGCGCCGATCGTCCGGACCGTGCCGGGGCGGCCGGGGGTCGGGCCCCCGGTGAACCCGACCGAGGGGTCGGAGAAGGGGGTCACGAGGGACGCGAGCCACCCGGGGGCGCGACCTCGTCGGCGTCGAGGAATGCCAGGATCTCCCCCGTCGCGGCCGCGATCGCGAGGTTCCGGCTCTCGGGGATGTTGCCCGGGGCGTACAGGTACCGGACCCTCGGGTCGCGCGCGTGGTACGTTTCGGTGATCGTGCGGACGACGTCGGTGACCCCCCCGTCGTCGACGAGGACCTCGTCCGGCCGCCGGGTCTGGGCGAGGAGGCTCCCGAGCGTCTCGGCGACCCGGGGGTCCTTGAGGACGGTGACGATGACCGTGACCCGGACGGGCCGGGCCGACGCTGCGTCAGCCGGGGCGGCCACGGAGGAGCTCGGCGATGGTGAGGTCGACCGCTTGGGCCGAGGTCCGTTGCGCCGACCATCCGACGTCCCGGATCCGGTCGACCGCGAGGAGCTGCTGCGGGATGTCGCCGACCCAGCCGGTGGTTCCTCCGGTGTACTCGATCCGGGCCTTCCCGCCGTGGGCGGCGACGACCTTCTCGGCGATCTCGCGGACGCTGATCCGGTCGGTCGTGCCGAGGTTGAACACGTTCGCGGGAGCGTGGGCCTTCTCGGCCGCGACGAGCATCGCGTCGACGCACTCCTCCGTCCTCAGGTAGCTCTTCGCCTGCCGTCCGTCCCCGAGGACCTCGAGGCGGGTCGGGTCCCGGCGGAGCTTCTCGAAGAAGTCGTAGATGACGCCGTGGGTCATCCGGGGCCCGACGATGTTCGCGAACCGGAAGATGTGCGCCTCGATCCCGTACGAGTGGGCGAACGCGCTGAGGAGCGCCTCGCTCCCGAGCTTCGCCGCCCCGTACTGGGACTGCGGGAGGAGCGGTCCGTAGCTCTCGGGCGTGGGAAAGACGGCCGGATAGCCGTACACGACCGAGGACGAGGAGAACCGGACCCGCCGAACGTCGTGCGTCCGGGCCGCCTCGAGGACGTGGAACGTCGCCTGGGTCCCCTGCTCGAGGTCGACCGACGGGTTGGCCGTACCGAGCCGGATGTCCGGGTTCGCGGCGAGATGCCAGACCGCGGAGACGCCGCGGAACTCGCCGGCGAACGACGACGGTTGTCCGAGGTCGGCGACGACGAGGCGGAGCCGCGGGTTCCCCCGGTACGCGTCGAGGTGCTCGGCCCGACCGCTCGAGAGGTTGTCGATGACCCGGACCTCCGCCCCCGCCTCGAGGAGGCGGCCGACGAGGATGTGGCCGATCGCCCCCGCCCCGCCGGTCACCACCACGGGTCCGAAGTCGGTCATCGCGCGCGAATCCACCGCGGTCACGGAAGCATATATAAGAGGACGACCGCCTAAAGAACGACCACTCACTACCGTGGGCAGGGCGTCGATGCGCACCTACGTACGCATGGTCTTTCACTCCGAGGGGGCGAGCCCGCTCGAGATCCTGAAACTGATGCGCGAGATCGGGTTCGAGGAGTCGATGGGCATGCACGATTTCGTGTACAAGTGGCAGGACAAGGCGTCCCTCGATGACGTCATCCAACTGGTGGGCCGGATGCACACCCGGATGAAGGGACTCGACGTGAATTACGAGATCACGACGATCTCCTGAGCCACCGGACGAACCCAAGATGGAGAGGGACGGACCGACCCGCCTGGAGCGTTCGCTCCTCCTCCATCTCCTCGAGCACCGCGGTCAGCAGGTCCGGTTCGAGGCCGACCAGTGGACGACCGAGTTCGGGATCTTCCGCGCGTTCGCCCACGAGGACCTGATGGAGCTGAAGAACACGCTCCGCGCGCTCGAGATGACCCGGTACATCTACCGGCGGGTGCAGTACGTCATCGGCTACTCCGAACCGAAGCTCGTCTACTCGCTGACCCCGAGCGGGCACCGGAAGGCGCTCGACCTCCGTCGGGAGGACAGTGGCGAGGAGGCACCGGCGACCGAGCTCGCGCCGACCGGGACGGCCGCCCTCGCCCCGCGGGAGTCGGGGACGTGACCGAGGTCCCCACCCTCCAGGGGTTCGACCTCCGGCTCCGGGCGCCCCGCCCGGCCGACCTCATGACCCTGTTCGGGTGGTACAACGACCCGGAGACGATCGCCCCGTTCGACCGGTTCGCGATCGACTCGTACGACGATTTCGTCCGGTCGGTCGAGGCGGCGCCCGACGACCCGCGCTCGCTCGCCCCCCGGTTCGTGGTCGAGCGGACGAGCGACCACCGGGTGATCGGCTTCGTGGGCCACTACCAGGCGCATCCGGTCCTCGAGCTCACGGACGTCTGGTACGTCCTCGGCGACCGGACCGAGCGCCACAAGGGCTACGGCCGCGAGGCGGTCGGTCTCCTCGTCGACTACCTGTTCCACACTACGGCGCTCGCGCGGGTCGGAGCGACGTGCGACACCGACAACGTCCCGTCGTACAAGCTCCTCGAGCGGATCGGGTTTCGCCGCGAAGGGACGCTGAAGGCGGCGCTGTTCCACCACGGGCGGTGGCACGACGTCGCGATCTACGGGGTCATGCGCGCGGAGTGGGCCTCCGCGGTCCGCAACGCGAACCCGATCCGGGTCGCCGCCTCGGCCGCCTGAACGAACGGGCGCTCGAGCGCGAACGGTCCGACCTCCCCGGTCGACCTCAGGTGGGTCCCCCCGCAGGGGCACGTGTCGATCCCGTCGATCTCGATGACCCGGACCGGGTCGACCATCGGAGGCAGCGGGACGAGTCCCGCCCGTGCGGACGGGTTCGCCTCCCACTCCGCCCGCGGAAGCTGCCGGATCCGGACCTCCCGCGGGGGCGCGAGGAACTCCCGGAACGCCCGCTCCAGGGTCTCCGGGGTCTCCTCCGCGGGCCAGGGCCCCACGACGTCGATCGTCCCGGCGCCGGCCGCGAACACGGCCCTCCGGGTCTTGTGACCGGTCCTATGGTAGACGACCGCGCTCAGCAGGTGCTGGGCCGTGTGGAGCCGCATGTGGCCGTACCGACGGTCCCAATCGATCGTCCCCCGCACCTCATCGCCCAGCCGGAGCGCCGGACGCGACCCGCGCCCGAACCGGTGGAGGACCGTCGCCCCGCTCCGCACCACGTCGACCACCGGGAGGCTCGTCCCCTCCGGACCGACGAGGGCGCCCCGGTCGGTCGGCTGGCCGCCGCCGGCCGGATAGAACAGCGTCCGGTCGAGGACAACGGCCCCCGGCGGGAGGGCCACGACCCGGGCGGTGAACGTCCGTTCGTAAGCGGCCTCGGGGGTGGCGAGGTACGCGAGCTCGGTCACGGTTTGCGCGGAGGCGGCCCGGGCAAAATATCGTTATCCTCGGCCGACGGTAGGTTGCGCGGGGGCACCTCTCGCGCCAGACGATCGGAATCCGGCCCGCCTCTTCCGCATCCCGAACTTCCGGTTGCTCTGGACGGGGAGCACGGCGTCGTCGCTGGGCGCGGCGACGACGACCGTCGCGCTGTCGTGGGTCGTCTTCTCCCAGACCCACAACGCGATCGACATCACGCTCCTCGGTCTCGTGAACTTCGTCCCCGGGTTGGTCATCGGGCTCCTGGCCGGGGTCCTTGCGGACCGGTACGACCGGCGTTTGCTGATGCTCCGGGCGGACGTGATCCGGGCGGTGGCGATCGGCGCCCTCGCGCTCCTCCTCGTGCTGCGGGGGTTCGACCTCGTCACGGTCCTCGTCGCCGTCGCCGTCGTGGCCGCCTTGAGCGCGGTGTTCCGGCCCGCCTCGAACGCGATCCTGCCGACCCTGCTCTCGGGGGGCGACCTCGCGGACGCGAACGGCCTCCTCCTCTCCGGCCAGACGCTCGGCGGATTCCTGGGGAGCGCGGTCGGCGGGCTGCTCGTCGTGACCATCGGAGCGGCCGGCGGGTTCTCGTTGAACGCGTTCACCTACGCGATCTCGGCGACGATGATCTTCTTCCTCGTCGTCCCGCGGTCCGGCGGAAGCGCGGCCCCCGGGGGGTCGCTCCCGAAGCCATCGTACCTCGACGACCTTCGCGAGGGGTTCCAGTTCGTCCGGTCGCGGCCCGCGCTCCTGTGGACGATCCTGGCCTCGCTCGTCGCGAACTTCTTCCTCGCGTTCTACCTACTCTACCTCGTCGTCTTCGTCCCCGACGGCGTCCACGCGGGGGCCGCCATCTTCGGGCTTTCGGTCGGGTTCTCGGCGATCGGGTTCGGCGCCGGGTCGCTCCTCGTGGGTCGGTTCGGGTTCGTCCGGAGGGCCGGGTGGACGTACATCCTCGGCTGGACGGGCGCGGGGGTCGTGCTCCTCGTGCTCGGGCTCTTCCCCTCGGTCCCGCTCCTGCTCTTCGCGACCCCCGCGTTCGGCCTGCTCGGGGGCATCGGCAACACGACCTACCTGACCTGCGTGCAACGGATCGTCCCCGGTCCGATGCTCGGACGGTTCCTCGCCATCGACGAGGTCGCGAGCTTCGCCGTCATCCCGCTCGGGCAGGTCGTCGGGGGGGTACTCATCGTCATGGCGGGGGTCGACGCCACGTTCGTCCTCGCCGGGGTCGGAACGACGCTTTCCGCGGCGGTCCTGGTGTTCTCCCGGCAGGCCCGGGAGCTGTCGGACGGGAGTGGGCCGACCCCCGTCGTGCCGCCGGGCGCCACCTGAGCGTCGCCCGTCGACAGACCGACATGGCGAAGCTTTTTAGTGGGGCCCAAGGTAGCCGCCGCCGAGGCTTCGAATGTTCAAGGCGCGCGTCAAGATGGAGGTCCTCCGGGAGATCGTCGAGGTGATCTCGACCCTCGTTTCGGAGGTCAAGCTCACGATCTCGAAGGACGGTCTCGAGGTCAAGGCCGTCGACCCGTCGCACGTCGCGATGCTCGTCCTCAAGCTCAACAAGGCCGCGTTCGAGGAGTTCACCGGCGAGCCGACGGAGATCGGCATCGACGTCGAGAAGCTGAAGGAGGTCCTTCGGCTCTCGAAGCCGGGCGACATCCTCGACCTCCAGTACGACGGCGGCAAGAACCGGCTCGTCATCCACGTCGGCAAGGTCACCCGGCACATGTCGGTCGTCGACCCGGCGGGGATCACCGACCCGAAGGTCCCGAACGTTTCCCCCCCGGGGTCGTCGTCGTCAACATGGACGAGCTCCGCCAGGGGATCCGGGGGAGCGAGAGCATCTCCGACCACGTGACCATCACGCTCGAACCGGACGCGTTCACGATGCACTCGGAAGGGGAGACCGACCGGGTCGACATGAAGCTCGGGAAGGAGAGCCTCGCGAAGCTCGAGGTCAAGGAGACGGTGAAGAGCATGTACCCGCTCGATTTCTTCTCGAGCATGGTGAAGTCGATCACCTCCTCCGACCAGGTCACCCTCCACGTCGGGAACGAGTACCCGCTCAAGATCGAGTTCACCGTCGCGGGCGGCAAGGGAGAGGGCCGGTTCCTCCTCGCCCCGCGTGTCGAAGAGGACTGACCGGTAGGATTCGGGTAATCCGGTCCGCCAGCCTCATAATCGGCGCCCGGGTCCTCGGGGCCGATGGGAGCCTCCCCGAGGGTCGCGGTCCTTTCGGCGGTGCGGACGCCGATCGGCAAGTACGGCGGGGCGCTCCGAGCCGTTCCCGCGGTGGTTCTCGGCGGGCTCGCCGCGGGCGAGGCGCTCCGCCGCGCCTCGGTCGCGCCCTCCGACGTTCCCGAGGGGATCTTCGGCCACTGCTTGCAGGCCGGAACCGGCCAGAACCCGGCCCGGCAGGTCCTCCGGTCGGTCGGCGTCCCGGACCACGCGGGCGCGGTCACGGTCAACATGGTCTGCGGCTCCGGGCTCCAGGCGATCCGGATGGGGGCCGCCATGATTCGCGCGGGCGACGCCCCGCTCCTCCTCGTCGGCGGGATGGAGTCGATGTCGTCGGCCCCGTTTCTCGTCCCCGCCGCGGTCCGGTGGGGACTGAAGCCCGGGGCCGCGGCGCTCGACGACGAGATGATGCGCGACAGTCTCCTCGACGCGTACGGCGAGCACGAGCAGATGGGCCAGACCGGGGAACGGATCGCCCAGAAGCTCGGCCTCTCCCGCACCGAGGTCGACGCGTTCGCCGCGCGCAGCCACCAGCGGGCGGCCCGCGCGAACGCGGAGGGGACGTTCGTCGCCGAGATGGTGGCGGTTCCCGCCGACCGGATCGGCGGACGTGTTCCGTTCGAGCACGACGAGGGTCCCCGGGGCGAGTCGACGCCCGAGAGCCTTAGCAAGCTGAAGCCGTCGTTCCGGTCGAACGGGCTCCTCACTGCCGGCAACTCCTCCCAGCTCTCCGACGGCGGCTCGGCGCTCGTCCTCGCGAGCGAGGCGGAGGCGGCCCGCCTCGGGAGGACCCCGATCGCCTACCTGCACTCCTCCGCGGTCGACGGGGTCGCCCCGTCGGACGTGATGGAGGCGCCGATCCCGACGGTGCGGAAGCACCTCGCGAGGGTCGGGGTCGCGCCGGGCGACATCGACCGGGTCGAGCACAACGAGGCGTTCGCGTCGGCGTCGATCGCGGTCCAGCGGGCGTTCGGCTTCCCCGACGACCGGTTCAACGTCCACGGCGGGGCGGTCGCCCTCGGCCATCCCATCGGCTCGAGCGGGGCCCGGATCGTCGTCACCCTCGTCCACGAGCTCGTCCGGTCCCGCACCCGGCTCGGCCTCGCCACCCTCTGCATGGGTGGCGGGAACGGGCTCAGCCTGCTCGTTGAGCGCGAGTAGGACCCGCCGGACCCAGGTGGGTCCCCAGAAGGGCGTCGATCGCCCCGAGCTCCTCCCGGACGACCGCTCGCGACCCCCGCGGGTACCGGCCGTCGGCGCGGCGGTCCACCGCCGCAGCGTACGTCTCGAGCCGACGGATCGCCCGGTCGGCGCCCAACCGGTCGGCGACGTCCCGATGGACCGCGCGGCGGAGCGCCTTGAGCCCAGCGACGGGGAGCGAACCGCCGGCCCCCTCGGGGACAGCGGCGGCGAGCGAGGCCCGGACCCGGTCGAACCGCTCGATCGCCCCGCCGAAGCCGTCCGACGTCCACTCGAGCCGCTCGGTGACCGGCGTCCCGAGGAGGTACCACCGCAGGGCGTCCGGGCCGCCGAGGTCAAGCGCCGTGGCGATCGGGACGAGGTTCCCGGTCGACTTCGCCATCTTCCGGCCGTTTTGCGTGACGAACGGAAGGTGGAGGAACGACCGCGAGAAGAGGGCGCCGTCGAGCGACATCGCGACCTCGTTCTCGGTGAAATGGTGCGGGAAGATCAGGTCGGTCCCGCCGCCGTGGAGGTCGACGGGGAGCCCGAGCAGCCGGTGGGCCATCGCGTAGCACTCGAGGTGCCAGCCCGGGACGCCGTGGCCCCAGGGGCTCGGCCACCGGGGCGCCGGTGCCTCCTGGGGACGCCACAGGACGAACCGGCTCGCGACCCCGTCGTCGGCGGGGAGCGGGGCGCCCGGCTCGGGAACGAGGTGGGCGTCGAACCCGTGCCCCTCGGAGAAGTTCCGGTTGCAGACGTTCGGGGGCGGCGCGTAAAGGAGCGCCCCGTCCTTCCGCTCGACGAGCTTCGCCCGGTCGAGCCGTCGGATCGCATCGACCATCTGCGGGATGTAGTCGCTGGCCCGGGGGGCCTCGGTCGGCGGGAGGAGGCCGAGACGGGCGATGTCGTGGAAGAACCCCTTCTCCTCGCGTCGCGCGAGCGCCCGCCACGTGGTCTTCAGGGCGGCCGCGCGGGCCGTCAGCTTGTCCTCGAAATCGGTGATGTTCATCACGTGGCGGACGCGGCGCCCCTCGGCGAGGAGGAACCTCCGGACGAGGTCGAAGTAGAGGTACGTCCGGGCGTGCCCGACGTGGCTCCGGTCGTAGACCGTGGGACCGCAGACGTAGAGGTGGACCGGCCGGTCCGTGGGGGGCCGGAACTGCCGGACCCGGTCGTCGAGCGTCTCGTGGAACGAGAGGTACATCGGTGGACCCTTGCTTCGGGCCGCGCGACATAAGCCTTTTCGGCGGTCCCTCCCCGCGCGAACTCCTCGGTAGCTTCAAGTCCCACGGGCCCCGTGGGAGCCGAGTCGGACCCATGGAGACCCTCTACCTGCTCGTCGAGACCGAGGTCGGCCGTCTCGAGGACGTCCTCAAGCGGTTGAAGGCGGTCCCGAACGTCGTCGAGGTCGAGGCGGTCACCGGCCCGTTCGACCTGATCGTCAAGGTCCAGGCGGACCATATCAACACCGCCCTCGACATCGTCATGACGCGAATCCGGAAGGTCCCCGGGATCAAGGGGACCGAGACGCTCGTCACCGTCAGCGGGTCCTAAGGGAGTCCCCCTGGCCCGCTGGGCGTGGGGGGCCCCTCCCCGCTCGGAGGTTCCGGGCCGGTCGGCGATTCCCGCAGGCCCCCGCTCCCGCACGGCCGATAAATATCGGAGCTTGGTTGGCCCCCGCATGGTCGAGGTCGGAGACTCCGCGCCGGAGTTCGAGGGACCGAGTTCGCTCGGCGGACGATTCAAGCTCTCGGAGCACAAGGGGCACCCGGTCGTGGTCTACTTTTATCCGGCGGCGAGCACCCCCGGATGCCGGATCGAGACGAAGGCGTTCCAGGACCTGCACGGAGAGTTCCAGAAGAGGCACGTGACGATCGTCGGCGTCAGCGTCGACACCCCGGAGGCGGAGACAAAGTTCGCGGGCGAGTGCGCCACCGGCTTCGGGCTCGTGGCGGACACGAAGGGGTCGATCGCGACCGCCTACGGGGTGCTGGGGCCGGGCGGCCGCGCGAGCCGCGTGACGTTCCTCGTCTCCCCGGAGGGCCGGGTCGTCGAGAAGGTCTCCGGCTCGCCCCTGACGCACGTCGAGCGCGCCAAGGCGCGGTTCCTCTCCGGATAGGTCGACCGGTTACGGCGGGACGTCCGCCGACGGCGCGGGGGCCGCCGCCGGAGGGGCCGGCGCCTTCCCCCAGACCCGGTCGCCGAGCAGGTGGAGCGTCGCCGGGACGAGGTACGTCCGCACGACCATCGCGTCGAGGATGATCGCGGTCGCGACGGCGAACCCGATCGCGCGGAGGAGGAGGAAGTTCCCGGTGATCAGGATCGCGAAGGCGCTCGCGAGGATCACGGCGGCGGCGGTGATGATCCCGCCGGTCCGTCCGACCGCCTCGACGACCGCTTCGGTCGAGGTCCGGCCGCGGAGTCGCTCCTCCCGGACCCGCGTGAGCAGGAAGATGTTGTAGTCGATCCCGAGCCCGAGGATTAGGATGAACAGGATCACGGGGACGAAGTAGAACAGCGGCACCCCGAACCCGAGGTCGAGGACGAGGTAGGTGATCGCCCACGACCAGCCGATCGACAGGCCGATCGTCGCCACCGCCATCGGCGGGATCAGGTACGACCGGAGCGCCACGAACAGGACGATCAGAAGACCGATCGACACGACGATCGCCATCCGCTGGAGGGCGAGGGCGGTCTGCGCCTGGATGTCCGACGTCTCCGACGCACCGCCCCCGTACGCGAGGCCGACGACCTCCGGGTGCGAAGCTCGCGAACCCGCTCGCCTCCGACTCGAGGGTGTGGAGGAGGCCGATGGCAGCGACGGAGAGCCCGGTCGACGTCGGCACGACGGTGAACCAGATCGTCCGGCTATCGGACCCCAGGTAGGGCGCGAGCGTGGCCGAGAGCGTCGCCTGGACCGCCGGCGGCGACGACGACCAGTTCAGGTAGGCGCCGAGCGAAGCGCCCGACACCCCGACCGGGGAGTCGACGTGGGCGACCCCGGAGGTATTCGCGAACGTGCGGGCGAGGGCGGCGACGTCGCCGAACTCGGCGCCGTTCGGCGTGGTCCCGGTGACGAGCGGGGCCGAGAACGTCACGAGGACATCGGTGGGGAACGCGTACCCGTCGCCGAACTTCTCGTTGAGCTCGTTCAGCCCGTCGGTCGCGGGGTGGCCCGAGGGGAGCTGTCCGTAGAAGTCGTAGGACTCCGGCACGTTGAGGGCGACGAAGAGAAGCGGGATCGACACGAGGAGGATGACGACGATGAGGGTCTTCGGCCTCCGCTGGCCGAGCCGCCCGGCCCGGTAGAAGTACCCGCTCTCGCTCGCGACCCGCGCCCGACGTTTCGCCGCCGCCGCCGTGAACTTCGCACCGGTCTCCGGCCAGAAGATCCGGGGTCCGATGAGCGTGAGCAGCGCCGGGATGAGGGTGAGCGAGATCAGGACCGTGATCAGGATCGCGAGCGAGAGGACCGACCCCCACTGGCTCAGGAGCGCGACCCCCGAGAACGTGAGGGCGAGCGTGGCGAGGATCGCGGTCCCGCCGCTCGTCGCGATCGACTGGCCCGCCCAGGTGGTCGAGGTGATGAGCGCCTCCTGGGGAGTGCGGCCCGCGATCAGCTCCTCGCGGTACCGGGCGACGAGGAAGATCGCATAGTCGGTTCCCACCCCCAGGACGAACGTGGTCACGAGCTCGATCGACGTGACATCGACGTGGGCGACGAGAGTACCGACGACGACGACCCCGGCGGTCGCGAGCCCGAGGGCGAGGCCGAGGGCGCTGAACGTGATCAGCGGCGCGAGGGGGGCCCGGAAGTACGCGATCGTGATCAGGACGAGGACGAGCAGCGTCAGCGGGAGGACGATCCCGAGGCTGGAACTCAGGTCGGTCGCCTCGTTCTGGTCGAGCGCCGCGCCCCCGGTCTGGTAGAACGCGAGGGGGCTCGTCGTCCCGTTCGCCGAGAGCGTGGCAGGGACGAGCCGGTTCAGCTCGACGACGTCCGAATAGATCGGGGTCGCGCCCGAGGCGGTCGTGAACCCGTCGGGCTGGGAGTACGCGACGACGATCAGGGTCGCCGTCCCGTCGGGGGAGAGGAACTGCTGCCCGATCGAGGGCGGGATCGGGAGAGGAAACTCGGCCACGGGGAGCGTCTCGGAGATGTTCTCCCCCCAGTCATCGGCGTCCTCGGCGACGTGGCCCGGAACGACGAGGGGGTATTCGTTCGTCCAGACGTAGAGGATCCACGCCGCGGAGAGCCCCGACGCTTCGGACAGCACGATCGCGGTCGACGCCTGGAGGCTCGCGGTCCGGGTGTAGTTCTCGACCCCGAGGGTGCCGAGGACGACCTCTCCGACGAGGTACGGGTTCGGGTTCGCGAGGGTGGGGGCGGTCGACGCGTTGAGGAGCGTCGCGAGGTCGGCCCCTTCCGCGTCGCGGGCGGCGCCGTCGGCGCACGCCTCGACCATCGTCGGGTCGGACGCGCAGTTGGCCGTCCCGTTGAAGCCAGGACCCGTCGGCCCGCCGTAGAAGGCGTTCAGGACGGCGTACGTCGTGGAGTTCGGGTTGGTCCCGCCGGCCTGCTGGAACGCGACGTAGTTCTGGTCGGCCGGCGGCTCGCTCGGGTTGGCCGCGACGTCGGCGCGCCACTCGGCGACGAACTCAGAGGGGGCCCCCCACAGGTACTCGCTCGCCGTGTCGACCTGGTCGAGCGTCGAGTTGGAGGGGTACGCGGTTAGCCCCTCGGCCAGGACGTTGTCGGCGAGCTCGGCGGCCCCGCCGAGGTATGCCCCGTAGGCGGTGTAGAGGCTCGAGACCCCTGCGACGTACGACAGGTTCCGGTCGCCCGCGATCGCGCGGGTGACGGCGACCGGTACTCGCCTGGCCGGAGACGTTCGTGACGTCCGGTCCGACGAGGAGGACGTAGCTCGCGGAGGGGGCGGTCTCGTTCGGGTAGAGGTGGGCGATCTCGGCGGCCGCCTCGGCGCTCGGCGCCGACGACGGGAGGCTCGTCGCCGAGTTCGTCGTCACCGTCCCGACCCTCGGCAGGAGGGGGAGCGCGATCACGAGGAGGAGGATCCAGAAGATGACGGGGTACCACGGGTGGCGCTGGATCCCCCGCCCGAGCCGGCCGAACGCACGGGCCCCGAACGTCGACTCGGCCGCCCCGCCGGACACGGACGCGCCGGGGCCGGGGCGAGGATAACGCTATCCGGGGTTCTCCGGGGGAGCCGGGTTCGGGGCCGGTTTCCGCCAGCTCGCCGGATAGTCGGCGGCATCGGCGACGACCCGGCCGGCGTCGATGACCCAGCCGTGCTTGCGGTGGCCGAGGTCGACCGAGTCGACGAGCGCGTGGCCGAGGGCGACGAGGTCACCGGACCGGGAGACGAGCGCGACCGACTGCCCGGTCGAGAACGGTCGCAGGACCCGGTCGATCCCGCCCCCGGCGAGGTCGGCACCGTGGGCGACGGCGGCCGCGGCCGAATCCCGGAGCACGACCTGCGGGAACTCCTGCCAGACCTCCCGCATCGGGTGGAGGAGGGCGAGGAGCGGTTCCGCAGCGCCCGCGTTTGCGCGCACGACGGCGTCGGCGAGGGCGGCGACCGGGACGGCCTGCGCCTCGACGAACGGCCCGGTCCCGGTCCGCCGGAGCTCCTCGAGGTGGCCCCCGACCCCGAGCGCGTCGCCCACGTCGACGGCGAGGGTCCGGACGTACGTGCCGGAGTCGCCGACGACGTCGAGCAGGAGACGGGGCCCGTTCCGTTCGACGAGGTCGAGCCGGTGGATCGTGCGGATCCGGCGTTCCCGCTTGACGGCGGAGCGGACCGGGGGGGTCTGGAAGATCGGGCCGCGGAACTCGGCGAGGACGCCGGCCACCGCCGCGTCGCTCGCCTCCCCGTGGAGGACGGCGACGCCGATGTACCGCTTCGGGAACTGCAGGACGAGCGGGAGGAGCTTGAGCGCCGGTCCGACCCCGATCCACAGGATCCCGGAGACGTTCGGGTCGAGGGTGCCGGCGTGGCCGGCCCGCTCGAGCCCGAGGAGGTCCCGGACCCACGCGGTCACCTGGTGGGACGTCGGGCCCCGCGGCTTGTCGATGAGGAGGAACGCGCCCTCGGCGATCCGCTCCGCGACCGCGGGCGGCAGCGGGTCGGTCATGCGGCCCCCGGCGTCCGGAGGAACGCCACGATCGTGCGAACGACGTCGGCCGGCGGCGAACTCGTCGAATCGACCTTCAGGTCCGGGGTCTCCCGCTCGAGGTCGATCCCGTAGTACCGGAGGTACCGCGCCCGCTCGCTCGCCTCGCGGGCCTGGGTGAGCCGGGCGACGTCCTCGACCGTTCCGCCGTCGCGGTGGGCGAGCCGCTCCCACCGGGTCGTCTCGTCCGCGGTGACGACGATGTACCGGTTCGGGAGGCCACGACGGCGCAGCAGCGGCCCGGTGAGACGACCGTCGAGGAGCCGGTCCGGGCGGGCGCGCCGGAGCATCTCGTCGTCGAGCCCGAGGTCGATCGAGGGGTCCTTCTCCGCGAGGGAGCCGAGCTCGGCGAGGGAGATCCCGCGACGCGTCGCCTCGGCCCGGAAAAGCTCGCCGGCGCTGACGAACTCGAGACCGAGCTCGACCGCGAGCGCCCGGCCGGCGGTCGACTTCCCGCTGCCGGGAGGTCCGCCGATCGTAACGACCCGGTCGGTCACGCGCTCGGCCCAGCCGCGCCGGCGCCGGGCGGCGTCGCGAGGCCGTGGGCCCGCTCGTAGCGCTGAAGGGCGTAGTGCTTCAGGAGCCGCCGGAACACGAGGGAGAGCGGCACCGTGTAGAGGGTGAACAGGAGGAACCACACCGGGATCGGGAGCGGGTGGAGGGGGGCGAGCAGGTCGACGTTCGCGCCACCGAGGCTCACGAACGGGTTCGTCGCGCTCGCGATGAACAGGCCGACCCACGTGTAGATCGCGATCACGAGGAACCACGTCACCGCCATCCCTTTCAGCTGGGCGATCGAGACCTCTCCGGAGAGCTTCGTCAGCTCCGCCTGGTGGGGCTTCAGCGCCTCGACCCGGTCCTTCTTGCCGGACTTCACGGCGGCCATCTGGACCTTCCGGAACGCCGCGCTCCAGCTCTGGACCTTCGCCGCCTTCACCCAGTCGGTCGTCACGTTGTAGGCGACGGCGGTGAGGAGCATCTCGATGACCGCGGCCAGGAACATCGTCCCGAGCAGGTAGGCGTGCCCGAAGCCGATCAGGGGGGCGAGGCCGTACCCGAACGCCGTCGCGACGCCGGTCCGTGTGCTCGGGGAGAAGATCATCCAGAGCCCGAGGATGAACAAGAACGTCAGGAGGAACGTCGAGAGCTTGAACGCGGGGGCCGGGGGGCGCACGGGGGCCGCGGGCGCGGCGGCCTCGGAGTCGTCCGCGTCGGAGGCGGACGGGCTCTCGAGCGGCTCCTCCGGTTCCCCGTCCTCGGTCCCGGCGCTCGGGAGCGGCTTGCCGGCCGCCATGGTCCTACTCGCCCCCGAGGAACCGGCGGAGGAGCGGGTTCATCTCCATGAGCTGCTCGCGGCCCATCGCCTCGTAGAGGTTGATGACGATTCCGACCGTCAGCAGCACCCCCGTGCCGCTCGCGTTCCCGAGGGTGCCGATCAGGTCGGCCCCGGCGGCGAGCGCGCCGACGGCGGCGCCGGAGATGATCGTGATCACCGGGATGTACCGCTCAAGGACCCGCCGGAGCACCCGGGGCTCCCGACGGAACCCGGGGATCTGCATCCCGGACGCCTCGATCTGCCGGGCCACCGCCTCCGGGCCCATGTTGGTCGTCTGGATCCAGAACCGGGCGAAGATGATCGACCCGATGACCATCACGGAGAAGTAGATCATCACGTGCGCGAGGTCCTGCCACCAGACGTGGCCGACGAGGAGCTGGCCGTACGTCTGGGAGTTGAGGAGCGGCAACAGCCACGATTCGAGGCCGTTGACCGTGGACAGGTAGTACGCACCGCCGGTGAGTGGGGTCGTGGCACTCACCCCCATCGCCGTGGCCGCGGTCTGGCTGGCCGGGTACGACCCGATCCACCACTGATGGCCGAGGAGGGGGAAGTGCATGAGGGTCGGGTTCGACCACAACAGGATCGAGAACATCGAGACGTTCGCGAGCAGCGCGGCCATCAGGATGACCGGGATGTTGCTCGCGTAGATCAGCCGCAGCGGGTACCGGCCGCGGGCGCCCCGCGCTTCGGCGTGGGAGAGCGGGAGCTCGATCCGGGTCGACTCGGTCCAGGCGACGAGGAAGAAGATCGCGGCCGTCCCGGCGAGGGCGACGACCGGGTTCGGCGAATGGAGCATCACCTGTTCCCACCCTCCGCCGGCCATCTGGCCGGCGTTCAGATTGGTGAAGAACCAGTACGCCTTCGGGATCGTGCCGCTCGGCGGGTTCGTCTCGGTGATCGGGGCGCCGGCCGTCGCCGGGAGCCAATTGAGCGTCCCCTGGACGATCTGCTGGCTGACGCCGGCGGCGATGAACAGCGAGATCCCGCTTCCAATCCCCCACTTGGAGACGACCTCGTCCATCAGGAAGACGAGGTAGCTGCCGAAGACGAGCTGGGCGATGATGATCACCTCGGCGAGCAGCATCCCGTTCCCGGCCGACGCCGCGCCGAGGCTCGAGACGAGGCTCGTCGAGGGGGAGAGGTACCCGAAGACCTGGGGGACCGCCTCGACGAAGATCATCGCGACGACCATGACCTTCTGGGTCCCCTGGTACATCGCCTTGTCCTCGTCGTCGGTGAGGTCGAGGTTGATGATCTTCGCCCCCGTGAACAGCTGCATGATGATCGACCCGGTGACGATCGGGCCGATGCCGAGGTGCATCAGCGTCCCCTGGGCGCCGGCGAGGATGGCGCGGTAGCTCTGGAACAGGTCGATGACGGTCGCCTGGTCGACGCCAAAGAGGAAGATGTTCGTGAGGACGAAGTAGAGGAGGAGGACCCCGACGGTCCAGAACATCTTCGTGCGGAACTGGACGTGGCCCTTCGGCTGCGAGACCGCGGGCATCCGCGACGTGATCGGCTTCAGGCCGTACAGTTTCGACTTCGGGCCGTCGTAGGAGAGCCCGAGGAAGAACAGGCTGAAGATCGCGAAGATGGTCAGGACGGCGAGGCCGAACCCGATCGGGGTCGGGTGGGCCCAGACCCAGTCGGTGCCGAGGAGACCGACCGCGACGATGAGGAGCGGGATCGCCCAGCGGTAGTCGCGCGGGATCTCCTCCTCGGCCATGAATCTCCGCTCGACCTGCTCCGCCGCTTATATCCCTTCGGGGTCGGAGGAAGTTCCTACCGAACCGACCGGAACCTTCGGTGGCGTCGTTCCGGACCGGATTCCGTCGGACTGGGACCCGTCCGGGGTCACGCGGCGGACGGGGCGTCCTTGAGGAGCTCGACCTTCGTCTTGGCGTGCTTCGTCGCGTGGGCGACGAACACCTTCCAGCGGTGGGCGGTCCGCCCTCCGCCGAGGAGCCGGTCGACGCCGATCCGCGTGAGGTCGGCGACGTACCCGTCGGCCGACTCGGTGAACGCCTTCGCGGCCTTCAGCATCGGGACCAGGCCGTCGAGCTGCCCGACGTTGAGGCTCACCGGGTTCTCGACGATCTCCGGGGGCCGCTTGAACCCGTGCCGCCCGAAGTGGTCGGGCGCGTAGATCAGCATCGACTTGAACTTGTACTTGTGGAGCCCGGCGTTCCCGCGCCCGCCCTGCTTGCCCGCGCCGCGGCCCGCCTTGATCCCGCGGCCGTGGGTGCGGAGCCCCCGGAACTTCCTCGTGCGGCTCGGCATCGACCCCCCTACATCATCCGGCGCGCGAGGTCGTTGACCGCGCGGCCCCGGTAGCCGAGGGCGCCGCCGAGCGCGAACGGCTTCTTCGTCGACCGCCACCCGCCCTTCGGCGGGCGGAGGCGGAGGAGCGGGCGGACCCCCGGGGTCCGCGACAGCCCTTCGGCGAGGATCGTGCGGGTCAGGTCGTTGAAGTCCTTCGCGCGGGCGACCTCGCGGGCGGTCTCGTCGGTGAGACGCTCGCCGGTCGTGCTCTCGCCCCGCTCCTTCAGGAGGAGGCTGAGGGTGTCGGGCTCCGCCTCGCCCCAGGTGACGTACCCCTGGACCTTCGTCAGCATCCCCCGGACGTCGGCCGCCTCGCGGACGACGGTCGCGTGGTTCGGCCGGGTGAGGTGGAGGAAATCGAGGGTCTGGACGATGTCGTGCCGGGCGTGGATCGACCCGCGGACCCGGATGACCATCCACGCCATCGCTAGGTTCCTCCGGAGGGAGGACGGGGCGGCGGCGCCCGCGGGGGCCCGCGCCCCGGCGGACCGCGGCCCGGCGGGCCCCGGCCCGGGGGCCCGCGCCCGGGGCCACCGCGGCCACGGCCGCGTCCCCGCCCGCCCGGACCGCCCCGGCGGCCGGACATCGCGCCCTCCTCCTTCGGGGGAAGGATCGACGTGCCGATCCCGCCGCGGACGACCTTCAGGCGCTGGGCGTCCTCGGGGGTGAGCTTGAGGTCGGAGAGGGCGACCAGCGAGGCGAACGCCGCCTGGGCGTAGTTCACCGTCGTCTTCGTGTGGCCGTCGGTGTACCCCCACGCGTCCGTGATCCCGGCGAACCGGAGGATCGGCTTCGCGACGTCGCCGACGGCGAGTCCGACGCCCCGGGGCGCCGGCTTGAACGTCACAACGACGGAGCCGGACCGGCCCCGGACCTGGAACGGAACGGTGTGCGAGCGGCCGCAGCCGCACTCCCACGAGCCGCACCCCCGGAACACCTCGACGATCTCGAGCTTCGCCCGGTCGATTGCGCGGCGGATCGTCGGTCCGACCTCGCGGCCCTTCGCCCGGCCGAGGCCGACGTACCCGTCGCCGTTCCCGACGACGACCGTGACGGCGAACTTGAACCGTCGGCCGGAGTCGGTCATCCGCTGGACCATGTTCACGTCGAGGACCTCGTCGTGGAGGCCGGGGAGGAGCTTGTCGATGATCTGCGGCTCGCGGAGCGGGAGTCCGGCGTGCAGCGCGTCGGCGATCGAGGTGATCGCGCCGGAGTGGACCCGGCGGCCGAGCTCGGTCTTCGGAATCCAGGGGGGCGGCGGCGCCGGTCCCGGGGGACCGGAGCCGAACCGTCGGCCCTCGGACGACGGGGGGCCCGACGACGCCATGGCAGTCATGCGGTCGCTCCGACGGGACGGACGACGACGTTCGGGAGCTCAAGGCGGAACGATTCGAGCGGTTTCGGGAGCGGGGACTTCAAGTGGGTCCCGTTCAGCCGCTCGGGCTTCGGGAACTCGGTCTCCCCGTGCGGGATCTCGATGCCGGCGTCGAGGAGCCCCTTGAGGGCCCCGAGGATCCGGCCGCCCGAGGTCGGGTGGCGGAGGCCGACGTCGAGGACCGCTTCGGTGGTCCCGGCCGACTTCGCGCGGAGTCCGGCCAGGTACCCCGTGAGGTATGCGGCGGGCGTCGAGACCTGGCTCGACGACGGGAATCCGACCCGCCCGAGCTCGGTCGAGTCGGCGGCGGCGACGATCCGGTCGCCGACCGGGTCGTAGGCGGTGATCGCGACGACGATGCGGCCGCGCGAAAGCCGGACGACGGCGCGGGCCTTCCCGGACTTCAGGAGCGCGAGCCGGCTCCGGTAGTCGGTGAGACCGTCCCGCCGGCGGCGGAACGCCACGCGATGCCTCGGGCCCCGGCTCATGCGACCTTCTCCTCCGGTAGGTGTCCCGCGAGGCGCAGGTTGATAAGAAGATGCGCTCGGCTGCGGAACATGCCGCCCTTGGCCCGGCGGTAGAACGCCCGGTAGACGGCGGGCGGGATCTTCTTCGAGTCCCGGAGCTCGCGCAACAGGTCGCGCTGCGCGCGGATCTTCCGGATCCACCGGGTCTTCCGCGGAAGGCGGGCCATCGGCGTGCCCCGGCGGAGCCGGGACCGGCGTGCCGGCCCTTCGCGACCTCGGCGGCATGGAGGCGGGCGCGGACGCGCGAGGTCCCCTGGATCGCCTTGCGTCGGATGACGCGGGCCTTGATCGCGCTCCGGATGTCGGCGCGGGTGACCGCGTCGGCGATCTCCGTCTCGCTCGCCGGGTCGATCCAGACGCGGCCGAGGCCGCACTTCAGGATCGCGGCGGCCATGCGGCGCTGGTTCGAGAGGTCGGGCACGTTCACTCCTCCCGCTCGTGCCCGATCGGGTTGAGCACGTGGAGCCCCTTCAAGCGGGCTGCTTCCTCGAGGACGAGCCTGCGGCGGGTGCCGACGGTGCGCGCGATCAGGACCGCGTCGCGGACCGGGTCGAGCGTCTCGAGCGCCGCGGCGGTCCGGACGAGGACGGGACGGAAGCCCGTCGGGGTCAGGCCGCGCGTGGCGCGGGGGGAGCCGAATCCAATAGAGACGACGACCGGACGGTAGCCGTAGTGCCGGCGCTGCTTCGACTGCTGGCCGCGGGGGCGACGCCAGGAGACCCACCGGCCGACCCGCCAGTACCGGTGCGACGCGGTCCGGACGAACTTCGGGCGCCGGACATCGGTCGCGTCGCGGACCTTGAGGAGTCGGGCGAGCTCGGGCTCGAGCGTTGGTCGGCGGGGCGCCTTCGGCGCCTCCTTCTTGGTCGCCTTGGTAGGTTTGTCGGACGATTTCGCCGGCTTGGCCCGGACGTCCGACTTCTTCGGCGTCGGGTCGGTCCGGCCGGACGGCTCGGGCTTGGTCTCCGTCGCCTCGTCCTTGGCGTCGGGCTTCGCGTCGGCCATCTACGCCTCCTTGGGGTGGGCGTGCTCGATGAGGTAGATCCCGTCCTGGAAGACGCGCGGGTCGTAATCGCGGATCCGGGTGGTCCGCTCGATGTTGGCCGCCGACTGGCCGACGATCTCGACGTCGTGGCCGAAGAGGGTCACGAAGTCGCCGTCGACCTTCGCGGTGACGCCGGCCAGGAGCCGGGCGGTCCGGGTACTTCTCGCCGAGGAAATTCTCGATCAGGAGCTCCCCGTCCTTCGCCTGGACCTTCATCGGGAAGTGGGCGGCGACGACCTTCATCTTCGCCTCGAACCCCTTCGTCACCCCGACGGCGAGGTTGCCCAGGTGCCGCTCCCAGGAGTGCAGGAGCGCCTGCGCCTGGCGGCGGTTCGGCGGGATCTGGAGCGTGAGGCTCGCCCCGCCGTCGGCGACGGCGTAGGCGAGGACGTCGTTCGGGAACGGCCGGGTCACGGTGCCGAGCGGCCCCTTCGCCGTGATCGTCCGGCGGCCGACCGTCACGGTGACCCCCTTCGGGAGGGGGACCGTGACGCTGTCGCGGAGGCTCTCCTCAGTAGACATACGCGACCAGCTTCCCCCCGATCTGGAGCTCGCGCGCCTGCCGCTGGTCCATGACCCCTTGGTTGGTGGAGACGACGAGGAGGCCGAAGTCCTGCGCGGGGAGGAACCGGGACTCGTACGACTCGAGGTCGCGGCTGCGGACGGCGAGCCGGGGCTTGACGACCCCGCACGAGTTGATCCGGCGGGAGAGCGTCACGTCGTACTGCCCGCCGCGGCCGTTCGCGACGAACGTGAACTCGCTGATGTACTGGTGCTCCCGGAAGATCCGCAGGACCTCGCCGATCAGCCGGGAGGTCGGGGCGAGCGTGGCGTGGGCCTTCCCCTGGCGGTCGGCGTGGCGGAGCGCCACGAGCGCATCGTTGAGCAGGTCGTGTTGCATCGTCGGTCTCCTACTGGTACTTCCGGAAGCCCAGGTCCATGGCGACCTCGCGGAAGCATTGGCGGCACAGGTGGAGGCCGTAGCGCCGAACGATCGCGCGCTTGCGGTCGCACCGCAGGCAGCCGACCTTCCGTCCGAACAACTTCTTCGGCTTCATCGCGAGACTCACTCCAGGAACGTGACGCGGTACTGTTCGGCGAGGAAGGCGCGGGTCTCGTCCCGGGTCGGGCGGGCCGAGCGCGGGAGCTTGCGGGCGCGGATCGCCCGCTCGCGGATCCGGTAGCCGGCCCGGCCCATCTCGACCGAGATGTCGAGGCCGTGGATCCCGATCTGCGGGTCGTACTTCATGCCCGGCGAAATCGGTGTAGTCGGACATCCCGAACGAGAAGTTCCCGGCCCGGTCGATCGAGTCCGGGTCGAACTGGCGGTCCCGGGCCTCGAACGCCCGGTCGAGGAACTCCCGCGCGGCGGCGCCGCGGAGGGTGACCTTCGCGCCGATCTCCTGGCCCATCCGGATCCCGAAGTCCCGGTTGGTCGCGTGGGACCGGGTGGCGACCGGCTTCTGGTGGGTGATCATCTGGAGGACCTTCTCGGCCTTCGTACGGGGCTCGCCGGACTCGCCGACGCCGGCGTTGACGACGATCTTGACGACCCGGAGCGCCCTCCAGCGGTTCCCGCCGGGGGTCGCGGCGGGCGGCGTCGGGGCGGCGGCGGCCGGCGCGCTCACTTGTCGAGCGCCTCCGGCAGCGTGACGACCGGAGCCTGGTCGCCGACGATGTAGACGTACTCCTTGATCGTGGAGAACCCTTCCTTGAAGTGGACGAGGTTCGGCTGGGAGGAGTTCCGGACCTCGACCCGCTCGACGCGCCCGAGCTGGCCGACGTGGGAACCTCCCGCGACGTAGGCGAGCTTCCCCGGCGAGAGGGGGAGGTGGCCGACGACCTTCTGCTTCGGGAGCTCGAGCTGGACTGAGTCGCCGACCCGCCAGGCGCTCGTGGGCTCGACGAGGAGGTTCCGCCCGTCGTGGAGGGTCACCTCGACCTTCCCGCCGGGGACCGCGTGCTTGAACCGGACCCGTCCGATCTTGGTCCCGGCTTCCTTCGCCGCGATCGGGACGAGGACGAGCCGGCCGGACCGGTCGCGGAGGACGCGGAAATGCTCGTCGAGCGGCTTCTCGAGGGAGATCGTGTCGAACAACCCGACTCCCCACGCGAGGTCCTTGACGACGCGGCCGTCGACCCGCACGCTCCCCTGCCGCAGCAGCGTCCGCGCCTCGCGGGCCGACGCCACGAGCTTGCGGACGTCCCGGAGGACGAGGAGGATCGGGATCGCGGCGTCCTGCGCGTGGGGGCCGGGCGCCGGGCGCTTCACCCACTTCGTCCCCTTCCGGGGGATCGTCCACGCCCGGGGCGCGGCGCCGCGCTTCAGCCGGAACGTCATGGCTTCGCCTCGGGAGCGGCCGTCGTCGGGCCGGACGGGGTCTCGTCCGAACCCTCGGGGCCCTCGGTCTCGACCTCGGCGTCGGGGACCTTGAGGATCCGCCGGCGCCACGGGTCGGAGAGGTTGAGCTTCGTGAGCACGAGGTGGCTCGGGCGGATCGGGAGCGGCTTCAGCTTCGCGTCGGCGGTCTTCGTGGTGACGTTGTCGAGGGTGAGCCGGTAGTGCTCCCGGTCGACCTTCGCGACCCGGCGCTCCTCGCCGACGGTGCTGTAGCTGCCCGCGAGGACCCGGACGGTGTCCCCCTTCCGGACCGGGAGCGACCGGCGTCCGTATCGCGTGCGGAGCTCGCGGGAGAGGGGCACCGCCATCCGGCGACGGCGCTCCTGGTGGTTGGCGGTGAACACCGCCTTCCGCTGGCGCCTGGGTTGGACCGACCGCGTGCTCATGGGATCCTCAGATGATGATCGACGAAGCGGCGGCGACCCGCGGCCATCGCTCCGCCGCCTCCTTCGCGACGGGGCCCTTGATCTGGCTTCCCTTGAGCTCGCCGGTCTCGGTCGTGATCACGGCGGCGTTGTCCTCGAACTGCAGGCGGGTGCCGTCGGCCCGCCGCATCGGATACCGGGAGCGGACGATGATGGCGTGGAGGACCTGGCGCCGCATCTCGGGGGTCCCCTTCTTCACGGAGACGATCACGAGGTCGGCGACGCCCGCGCGGGGGTACCGTCGGTGGGTGCCGTGCCAGTTCCGGACCGCGATGATCTCGACGACCTTCGCCCCGGTGTTGTCGACGCAATCGAGCCGGGCCCCTTTCGGGAGCCCGCGGCCCCGCCGACCGGCCAGTCCCTTCATGCGTCCTCCCCGGCGGTCGAGGTCTCGGGCGCGGCCGGGGCGGGGGTCGGGTCCTCGGCCCGGACCCGGAGCGCCGCCTCGCCGAGGTCTTCGACGATGCAGAACGAGACGAGCTTCGAGAGCGGACGGGTCTCCGCGATCCGGACCTGGTGGCCGAGCGGGACCTTCAGGCACGGCGGGTTGTGGGCCAGGTACCGGCGGCGCCGCTTCTCGTACCGCTCGTACTTGTGGACAAAGTGAAGCAGGGTGCGCTCGACGACGGCGGTCTTCTCCATCGACAGCGACACGACCCGCCCCTCGAGGACCTGGCCCCGGACCGGGAGCCGGCCGTGGAACGGACAGTGCTGGTCGGTGCACGCGTCCTTCGGGCCGCGGACGTCGAGGCCGATGTCCTTCGCCCGGGGCGCCGCCTTCTTCTTCGGGGCGGCACGGGCCGGGCTCATCGAGATCCTCCTCGGGAACCGCGCAGCGAAAGGCGCTTCGTGCGGTCCTCGGGACGCACGCGAAGAAGGTCGCCAGATAACGGTATCTCACGTCCGTCGAGGGAGATCGTGCCGACGGCGCCGGACTTCGCGACCCGGACCGTCCGGCCCGTCGGAAGGCGGACGACGAGGAGGCCGAGCGTCTCGTCCACGAGCGTTCCCCGGACCGGGGCCGCGAGCCCGGGATGGGAGACGACGACGGCCGCGCCGAGGATCTCCCCGGCGAGGACGTCGAGCGACCGGTCGGCCGAAGCGTCCACGTTCCCTCCTACCGCGCGGCGGCGCGGGCGCTGGCCGCCCGTTCGCGCTCGCCGAGGACCGTGAGGGCCCGGGCGACGTTCGTCCGGAGCGCTCGCATCCGCCCGGGGCTCGGCGGCGCGCCACCCATGGCGGCGATCCCCCGCTCGCGCAGGAGGTCGTTCTCGATCTCCGCGATCTTCCGGAGGAGCTCCTCGGCCTCGAGGGCCCGGAGGTCCTTCATCCGCAGCAGCGTCACGGGCTCTCTCCCTCGGGGGCGGGGATCGGCTCGGGGATGGCGGCGACCTCGGCGGGCTCGAGCGGCGGGAGCTGCTCGGGCGGCGGGGCGACGGCGGGGGCGACGACGCCCTTGACGTGGATCTCGTCCGGGAGCTTCGCCGTCGGCTTCATGATCCAGACGGTGACGCCGATGACGCCGGGTTTCAGGCGGGCCTGGTAGAACCCCTTGTCCATCCAGAGGAGCACCGCCTCGCCGCAGTACTTGATCGTGCCGGCCTTGAACCGCTCCGTCCGGTGGCGCTCGCCGGTGAGCTTGCCGGAGAGGATGACCTGGCAGCCGCGGGCGCCGGATTCCATGATCCGCCGGACCGTCGAGTGGCCCGCGCGCCGGAAGTGCCAGCCCCTCTCGAGGGTGCTCGCGAGCTTCTCGGCCATCAGCTGGGCGTTGAGCGACGGCTGCCGCTCCTCCTGCACCTCGATCTGCGGGTTGTCGAGGTCGAATCGGTCCTTGATGTCCTGGGTGAGCTGTTTGATCAGCTCGCCGCGGCGGCCGATCAGGATGCCGGGCCGCTCGCAGATCAGTGTGACGCGGGTCCCCATCGGGGTCCGCTGGATGTCGAGCCCGCCGAAGCCGGCCCTCGCACTCTCCCCGACGAGGAAGTCCTTGAGGAGGACGCGGCGCGTCGCCTCCTGGATCACCTTTCGCTCGCTCGCCATCGTCTAGCCTCCCCGCTCGGCGAGGACGATCTCGACGTTGGTGGTCTGCTCATTCCAGGCGGTCGCGCGCCCGTGGGCCCGCGGCATGTTCGCCTTCCGGATTCGGCCGCGCGCGCACGCGGCGACCCGGACGACGAGGGCGTCGGTGTCGATCCCCTCGTACTCCGCGTTTGCCTCCGCGTTCGTGAGGACCTGGAGGACCTGCTTCGCCACCTTCTTTGGATACCGGCCCGGACCGACTCCGGTCTTGTGGGCGGTCTCCTGGTTGTACCGGCGGAACGGGATGGCACGGCGCTCCTCGATGACGTCCTCGAGGAGCGACTTCGCCTTCTCGAGCGGGAGGCCGCGGATCGCGTTCAGGACCTCGTACGTCTTCTTCGGGGACATCGGGACCTCGATCGCGCGGGCCCGGGCGACCTCGTCGGTCGCGTCGCCGTGGTAGGTGTATCCGCGCATTCCGTCGTCCTCCCTACTTCAGCGGCATGAACTTCGACGAGCGGGTGGCGCCGACGCCCGGACCGGAGTGCTTCTCGAACCGGCGGGTGAGCGCGAATTCGCCGTAGTAGTGCCCGATCATCTCGGGCCGGACCTCGACTTCCTTGAACTCTTTCCCGGTGTGGACCGCCACGCGGCGGCCGACGTGGTCGGGGAGGACGAGCGCGTCCCGGGTGTGGGTCCACATGACCGCGTCCTTCGGAGACGAGCGCATCTTCTCGAAGAAGATCGTCGTTTCCGAGTTGAAGCCGCGGCGGATCGACCGCCGGGCCCGGGCGCCGAGGAGCTTCGCGAGCTCGCTGAGCGGAAGTTCCTGGAGCTCGGGGAGCGTCCGCCCGCGGAGCATGAACTCCTTCTTGCGGCGGACCTCGACCTTCTTCGCCTTCCGACCCTTCGGCATCGCCTACCGACCTCCCTTGCCGATCCGCTTGCGCCGCTGGGAACGGGAGAATCGGCCGACCTTCGCGCCGGGCCACGTGCCGGAGCTGACGGTGCTCGGCCGCCCGACGTGCTGGTGGGCGCCGCCTCCGTGCGGGTGGTTGACGGGGTTCATCGCGACCCCGCGGACCTTGAACGCGGGCTTCGAGAGGGTCCGGTAGGCGTTGACCTTCTTGCCGGCCTTGATGATCGGGCGCTCGAGCCGACCGCCGCCCCCGACGGTGCCGACCTGGGCGCGGCAGGTGGGGAGGAACGTCTTGAACCGGCCCGATGGAAGCTGGATCGTGACCTCGCGCGCGGTGTGCGCGACGACGAGGGCGCTCGTGCCGGCGGCCCGAACCAGGCGACCCCCGTCGAACGGGTTGACCTCGAGATTCGAGACCAGGGTCCCGTCCGGGATCGTCGCGAGCGAAAGGATGCTGCCGCGGCTGAGCGGACCCGAGTGGAGCGAGATCGAGTCCCCGGTCGCGATACCGGCGGGCGCGAGGAGCCGGAGCCGGACGCCGGCCGCGGTCCGAACGATCGCGACCGGCGCCGAGCGGCCGGGGGCCTGCGCGACGTCGACGACCGTCGCCTCGCCGGAGATGGAGGGGGGCGGGTGGTAGATGGCGCCGTGGTGCCGGTGGCTCGGGGACCGGTACGGCCCTGTCCCGGCGCCGCGCCGACGGGAGATGATCCGTTTTCCCATCAGAACACCCCGGCTCGCCCGCCGATGTCCTCTGCCGAGAACGGCGGGGCGAACTTGACCGTCGCGATCTTTCCCTCGCGGACGATCTTGACGTTGACCTTGGCGACCTTGCAGTTGTAGAGCTCCTCGATGGCGCGGCGGATCTGCGCGCGGTTCGCGCGCCGGTCGACCATGAACTCGAGCTTGTTCATCCGCTCCATCTCGTCCATCGACTTCTCCGTCACGTAGGCGTGGAGGAGGATCCGATGGCGGAGCTGCGTCATTGCGCCGCCCCCTCGAGCCGGCCCTTCAGGCGCTCGACGGCGGCGGCGGAGAAGAGCGTGAGCCGACCGGGGTCGCCCCCGGGGGCGAGGTCTTCCGGGCCGAGCCGGCCGACGTCGACCACGTCGACGCCGGAGAGGTTGCGGAACCCGCGCGCCTTCCTCGGGGCGCTGACGACGATCAGGAGGCTCTTCGGCCCGCGGCGGTAGCGCCCGCGGCGCTTGCCGCGCCCGGCGCGGACGTGGACACCGGCCTGGGCCCGGTCGACGTCGTCCCAGAGCTTCAGCTTCGCAAGGACGGTGCGGGCCGCGGCGGTCGAGTCGATCGCCTCGAACGAGTTCTCGAGGACGACCGGGAGATGGAGCGTCTCCGGGAACGTGTGGCCCCGTCCCCGTGCGAGCGCCGGGTCCCGGGTCGCCGCGAGCGCGGCGGCGAACGCGGCCTGCCGCTCGCTGCGGTTGATCTTCTTCGCCCAGATCGTGTTGACCTGCGGCGGGTGGGCGGCCCCGCCTCCGACGGTGTTCGGCGCCTGCGCTCCCGTCATCCCGCCCATCAATCGCGGAGTACGGGCGACGCCTCGCCCCTTGCCGGACCACTCGACCGAGTGCCGGCGGCCCGCGGTCGGGCTCGTTCCGTGCGGCTGGATCCGGTGGGACCGGGCGGCGACGACGGCGCGCCGGATGAGGTCCCGCCGGACCGGCGAGGAGAAGGCGAGCGGCAGCGGGACGAGTTCCCCGGCCTTTCCCTGGAGCGAGAGGATGTGGACGCGGTGCTGGACCGCCGCGTGCTCGGCGGCCGCGGGTTCTTGCGGGGGGGCGGCCCCCGTGGCGGCCTCCGCGCTCATCCGCCCTGCTTCGATCGCGTGCTGAAGTAGCGGATATCGACCTTCTCGACGGCGGCGACGTGGCTCCGCATCGGGAGGCGGAACCGGAGGAGCCGCTTCGCCGGGCCGGGGAGCGAGCCGTGGAGGACGACGCACCCCGAGCGGACCTCGCCGTAATGGGGGAATCCACGGCCGGCGACACCGGCTCGGTGCGCGGGTCCTTGACGACGCGCAGCACGCGGAGGTTGTAGACGGTACGGCGATGGTAGCCCATCTGGCCGGCTTGGGGAATCCGGTAGGTGACGAAGCTCGGGTTGTGGGGGCCGAGCGTTCCAATCATCCGCCGGTGCTTGGAGTTCTTGCGGGGTTGCAACTTGACGCCCCAACGCTTGGTGTGGCCCTGGAACCCTTTGCCCTTCGTCACGCCGAGCACGTCGAGGAACTCGCCTTCCTTCGCCAGCTGGTCGACGGTGAGCTCCTTGCCGACCTGGGCAACGGCGAACGCGCGGCGTTCCTCGTACTTCTCGCCGGAGACGCGGATCTCGAACACCGAGGGGGTCTTCGAGGGGACGCCGGTGATGAGTTCGGGCTGGGTGTGGACGAGGAGGCGGACCTCGTCGCCGGGGGTAGTGGAGAATTCGGTCCTTCGTTCGGCGGAGGAGGGGGGGTGGGCGGTCATCTTGCGCTCGAGGGTCTCCGAGGGGGAGTCCCCCCAGAGCTCCGAGACGACTCGCATGCCGTACGGATTCCGCAGGTAGAGCCGCGCCGCGACGACCCGGAGCGGAGGAACCTCGACGACCGTGACCGGGACCGATACTTCCTGACCGGCGGTCGTCGACCGTTTCCGGTAGTCGACCATGAACGCGTGGGTCATCCCGACCTTGAACCCGGCGAACCCTTCCAAGGTAGGGGTCTTCGGCCCGGCCGGCCACGAACGGATCCGCGGGACGGGCCGGGCGGCCCGGACGCGCGGCGAAAACCCAAGGGACCCGCGACGGGGTCGGTGACGTCGTGCCATCGGTCGATGAGAGGCTCTGCCTCGGTGGGGACGGGGGAGAAACGTGCCCTATATAACGGCTGGGAAGAACTCTCGTCGGAGCACCGTCGGAGCCGGGGTTTTTCGACGGAGGAACCGGAGTCCGCACGTCCCGCGTCCGAACGCGCGCGTAGAGGAACCGAGTCCGCGCGGACGAAGCGAACCGTTATCCCCGGACCCCCCGTGGAGCGGACGATGGGGGCTCCCGCGGCATCCGTCGCACCGACCGCCGGCCCACTCCCCGTGACCCTCGCTGACGTCCGCCGCGCCGCCGAAGCGATCCGCGGCGCGATCCGGCACACACCGCTCATCGAGGCTCCCGCGTTCCCCGGTCTCCCCAGGACCGGACTCTACCTCAAGCTCGAGAATCTGCAGACGACGGGCGCCTTCAAGCTCCGCGGCGCGACGAACCGGATCGCCCAGCTGACCCCGGAGCAGGCGAAGCGCGGGGTGATCGCCGCGTCCGCCGGGAACCATTCCCAGGGAGTCGCCTGGGCCGCCCGGGCGAAACGGATCCCGGCGACGGTCGTGATGGCCGCCTCGGCGTCACCGACGAAGGTGCGGGCGACGCGCGAGCTCGGGGCCACGGTGGTCCTCCACGGGGCCGATTTCGAGGAGGCGAACGAGGAAGCGCTGCGGCGGGCGAAGGCGGAGGGCCTCACCTACGTGGCGCCGTTCGACGACGCCGCGGTCATCGCCGGGCAGGGGACCGTCGGCCTCGAGATCGTGGAGGCACTTCCGAACGTCCGGAGGATCATCGTCGGCGTCGGAGGCGGCGGCCTCGCCGCCGGGATCGCGGTCGCCGCCTGCTCGCTCCGCCCGGAGGTCGAGGTCGTCTGCGTCCAGCCCCAGGGGGCGGACAACCTGAAGGCGTCCCTTGCCGCCGGCCAGGTCACCGCGGGCCCGCGCCCCGCAACGTTCGCCGACGGCCTCGCGACCCGGCACGTCGGCGAGCTTCCGCTCCGACTGCTCCTCGCGTATCACGCCCGGTCGGTCGTGGTCGACGACCGGACGATCGCCCGCGCCGTGTTCCTCCTGCTCGAGCAGGCGAAGGTCCTCGCCGAAGGGGCGGGGGCGACCCCGCTCGCGGCCCTCCTCGCCGACCCCACGCTGGCGGAAGGGGGGCCGACGGTCCTCGTGATCAGCGGGGGGAACCTCGACCCGTTCGTCATCGACCGGGTGTTGTTCATCGGGCTCACGGAGGAAGGGAGGCTCCTCCGGCTGACGGCCACGCTGCCGGACATTCCCGGCCAGCTCGCCGGGTTCCTCCAGGTCGCGGCCGAGGCGAACGCGAACGTCCGGCAGATCGTCCACGACCGGGATTCGGCGACCCGCGGTCCCCGGGACGTCTCCATCTCGGTCGAACTCGAGGTTCGCGACGCCGAGCACGGCGCCGACGTGGTGGCGCGGTTCCGCGAGCTCGGCTGGGCCGTCGAGCGGTCCGACGGTGGTAGCATTCCCGTTCGCGAACCCGTAAATAGAATCCCGAGCATCGACTGATTGGTCCGGGAATGGGAGACTCCACCGACGCGACGAAGCTCCCGGAACCGGCCCGATTTTGGACGGTCGCGGAGGCGAACCGGCGGCTCGACGGGCTTCGGGAGCTCCTCCCCCGCGTCCGCGCCTGGGCGGTCCGACTCCGGGCGATCGCGGAGGAGCGCGACCGGCTCGCGACGTTCTGGGGCCCGGAGCTGCGCGCCTCCGACCACCCCGACCGCGGTCTGCTGGACCGACTCGACACGGAGTCGACCACGCTCCAGGGCCAGCTCGACCACGAGGTCGCTGGCCTCCAGGCCGAGGGGATCGAGGTGAAGGACCTCGACAGCGGCCTCGTCGATTTCTACGCGGTCCTCGACCAGGAGGTCGTCTTCCTCTGTTGGCGCCGCGGCGAACCGGACGTCGGCTACTTCCACCGGCTCGACGGCGGGTTCCGAACCCGGCGACCGATCGTGTCACCGGCCGGCGACGCCGTCGCCGGACGCCGAACACGGACCTGAGCCGGCGCTCCGCGCCAAACGCCCCTCCGGGCCAGAGCCGGCGTTCGCCGGGTCACGGGGTCCCGGAGTCGTCCGGAGGCGTCCCGAGCGAGGCGAGCCGGACCGTGGCGAGCCCGAGGGCGACCGCGCCCGTGGAGATCGCCAGCCCGACGAACCACGTCACCACCGGGAACGCGGTCTCGACCCCGAGGAGTCCCGGGGCCAGCGCCCCGCCAATCGCGGCCCCCGCGCCGGCGACCGCGTACGGGAGCCGCCGACCCCGGTACGCCGCGACGGCCCCCGCGGCGGCCACGGCCGCCGCGAACCCGAGGAGGACCGCCGAGGAGCCGAGGCTGGTGAGGAACCCGTCGAGGTCGCCGAACGGGGTGTAGGAGAGGTAGGTGACGTTCGAGACCGAGCCCGGCGAGAGCGCGATATCGACCGCCTGGCCGACCCCGATACTGCTGTAGACCGACGATGCGAACAGCTGGACGAGGACAGGTCCGTATCCGGAGGCCGTCACGTTCAGGACGATCCCGCCGGCCGGGATGTCGGCGAATGAGAACGAGCCATCGGAGCCGGTCGCGACGGTCCGGACCTCCCCGGTCTCGCTCGTCAGGTTGACGAGGGTGTTGACCGAAGGGACGCTCACCCCTCCGCCGTTCGAGATCGTGACCACTCCCTCGACGGTGAACCCGCCCGGACCGAGCGACGAGACCCCAGCCCAGCTGAGCGCCCCGGCGAGGCCGACGAGCACGACGACCGCCGTCACGAGGAGGGCGACGAGGAGTCGGCCGACGGCGGGGCCGGGAACTTTCGGCGGCCGCGCCGGAGGATATAGGTGGGGATAGACCTCCCACGAGAACAGCGGCGGCGGGTCGCGGGGCGGGACGACCGGCACGGGTTGGGAGCAGTGCGGGCACGCGAACCAGACCGGCTCGGCGCCGGGCGGCACCGGGGCGACGAGGAGCCGTCCGCACCGGACGCACCGGATCGTAACGAGCGGGCCGCCCACCACGGCGCGGGGACCCGGCGGCCGCGTATATCCTTGGGGCGGGCGCTATCGAAGGCGCACCCCCGCGTCGTCGGGGTCGACGACGGCGCGTTCGCGCGCGGGAGCCGGCGGGCGGTCGTCGCGCTGGTGTTCTGCTCGCTCCCGGAGCGGCTCGACGGCGTCGCCCTGACCGACGTGGCGGTCGACGGGGCCGACGCCACCCGTCGGGTCGCCGATGCGATCCGGGCCTCGCCGCACTGGGACGGGGTCCGGGCGGTCCTCCTCGACGGGGCGACCCTCGGGGGGTTCAACGTGGTCGACCTCGCCCGTCTCGCCGAATCGGTCGAGCGCCCCGTCGTGGCGGTGACCCCCCGGGCACCGCAGTTCCCCGCCATCGAGGCGGCGCTGCGAACGTACTTTCCGAGAGACCGGGGGCGAAGGCTCCGCCTCCTCCGATCCCGCCCGCTCTTCCCCGTCCGCCTGCGGACGGGAAGGGTGTTCGCCGCGGTCTCCGGCGCGACCCGGGTCGAGGCCGCGGCGCTCGTCCGGCGCGCCACCCTCGAGGGGGTGTGGCCCGAGCCGCTCCGGCTCGCCCACCTCGTCGCCACGGCGGCCGCGCGCGCCAAAGGATAAACCCCGGGACGCGATGGAACGGGTGGGCCTGTAGCTTAGCCAGGACGAAGTACTGGCCTTCTAAGCCAGCACACTCGGGTTCAAAGGCGACGGCGGACCGACGCCATCGCGGGAACTCCCGACAGGCCCGCCCGGTCCGCGCGGACGCCCGTTCCTTCCGCGGGACCGGTCGGGCCGCGTCCTAGGGCGAGCCGGGTTCCCCGCCGACCTCGGCCTCGCACCGGGCGCAGAGGAGGCCGCGGTGCCCGGCGGGGAGCGCGTCGCCGCAGAGCGGACACGTCGCCCGCGAATCGGCGGCCGCGATCAGCTCGAGGACGTTCGTCCGCAGCTGCGGGTGGGGGACCTCCGACGGCTCGCCCGCCTCGGCGGCGGTCCCGCCGGGGAGGAACGTCTCGAGCCGGGGGCGGAACAACCCGGTCCGCCGGTCGAACGTGGCGAGTCGCCGGGCGGCGAGCCCCTGGAGCGTGGTCTGGACGAGCTCGCGGGCGCCCCGGAACACGGGCGCGAGCTCGACCGCGGAGGTGCCGTGCGTCTCGGTGAGGACCTCGAGGACCCGGCACGAGACGACCGGCAACGTCCCCCGCGCGACGTACGCGTCGACGCCGTACGCGACGCGGGGCGGCCGACGGACCCGCTTCGCGGCCGGAAACCGGCCGGCCCGCATGTCGCGGAGGAGCCGGTCCTCGAGGACGTCGAGCTCGAGCCGGATCCGCTCCTCGGAGAAATACAGGAGGATCGCGACCGAGAACGGGACGATGCCCGTCTGCCGGACGTAGTCGACCGCCTGCACCGGGGTCGCGAGCGCCCGCGTCGCCGCGCGGAGCGCCCGCGGACTCGTGCTCTCCGGGGGGACGACGTACCCGTCGCGGAGGAGGACGCGGGCGATCGCCCGGGTGGGGGCGCCGCCGTCGGGGCCGTATACCTCGGCCGAGCCGTCCGGGGCGAGGACGAGCCGGGAGAACGGACGGAGGAACTCCCACGCCGGTCCGGCCGCCGGGGCGTCGACGAGGGTGAGCTCGACCGAGCCGAAATCGAACGTCGGGTCGGCGATCGCGGCGAACAGCGAGCCCCCGTTCCCGTCGTGGCCGAACCGGAACCGGGCGAGCGGCTCCCCCCGCTGGGGGAGGTACTCGTGGTACGCGGCGGTGAGCGCGGCCACGTCGAGCCGGGGACCGCTCGTCCGCCGGGCGAACGTTTCGAGGTCAGCGAGGGTCGACGGTGGCACCGGGGCGCCTCTCGTCGAGAAGAAGCTCGTAGAGGGAGATAAAGCGGCGGGCGGCCCCCTCGATCGACGCCTCGCGCACGACCCACTCGCGCGCGGCCGCGGCGAGCCGGCGCCGCTCGGCGCCGTCGTCGAGGAGGCCGCCGAGCGCGCGGGCGAGCGCCCCGCCCGCGGCGACGGAGACGAGCCGGCCGGTGACCCCGTCGCGGACGATCTCGCCCGGACCGCCGACGTCGGAGGCGACGCACGCCGCTTCGCACGCCATCGCCTCGAGGAGCGCGACCGAGCTCGTGTCGGAGGTCGAGGGGAGGACGAAGAGGTCGGTCTGCGAGAGGAGCGCTGCCTTCTCCTCCTCGGCGACCGGCCCGACGTACCGGACTCGGCCGGCGAGCCGGGGGTCGGTACCGATCCGGTCCCGGACCGCCGCCTCTTCCGGGCCGACGCCGCCGACGACGGCCCCGAAGTCGGCCCGGGGCGCGAGCGCCGCGACCGCGTCGAGGAACCGGTGGACGCCCTTGTCCTGGGTGAGCCGGCCGAGGTACGTGAGGAGCGGCCCGTCGGGAAGACCGCACCGGGCCCGCCAGTCCGGCGACGTCACGCCGGGGCGGAACCGGTCGACCTCGATCCCGTTGCCGATCACCTCGACCGGACCGTGAAACGGCTTCCGGGCGGCGGCGAGCAGGGCCGACCGCGCGGGAGCGGTCGGGGCGGTGACGGCATCGCAGCGGGTGTAGATGCCGAGGGAGTACCACCAGGCGGCCCGGAAGAACATCCGGACGGGAAGGCTGGAGGGGAACGAGTTCCGCATCTCCCAGACGTTCGTGTGGAACGTCCCGACGAGCGGCTTGTTCCACCGGCGGGCCGAGACCCACGCCGCGCTCCCCAGCATCCCCGGCGTGTGGAGGTGGAGGACGTCGACCGAGTCGGCGAGCCGTTCCGCCCGCAGCGCCGGGAACGGCCAGAGCGGCCACCGGTACTCCCCGTAGAGGGGGACCGGGAGCGAGCGGACCCGCAGCACCGGGACTCCCTCGATGACCTCGCGCCGCGGGGGGGCGCCCACGACCGGGTTCGGCGCGTAGACCCGGACCCCGTGGCCGAGCCGGGTGAGCGCCTTCGCGAGCGCGCTCACCTCGTGCGCGACGCCGTCGCGGGTCGGCAGGTAGCTCTCGGTGAAGAACGCGACCTCGATCGGCGTGACCCCCCGGTTCCCCCGCCTACTGGACGAGATGGAACGCGCGTTCGAGCCGGGAGACGTCGCGGGGGTCGAGGGTGCCGGTCGACAGGGAGGCGATCACCGCCGAACCGTTCCGGGCCCCGTCGGTCGCGATCCAAGTGACGACCCGCACCGTGAACTCGACCGGGTACTCGGTCGCGAGGAACTCGATCGCGTCGAGGTACACGAGCGCCGAGCCGGCGTCGACGGCGGCCCGGATCCGGCCGGCGAACGCGCTCGGGTCGAGCCCCCCCGTCGTCGCGGCGGCGTCGTCGCGGGCGCCGGCCGGCACGATCGTCTCGATCCGGTCCGGGTCGACGCCCGGAAGGTCGGGGGGCCGCTGGCTCACGAGGACGACCCGACGATACCGGCCCGCGGAGGCGCGGAGGAGCTCGACGGCCCGCCCCGGCCGGTCCTCCCGCACGAGCCGGGTCGTCCCCGGCTCGATGGCGGCGACCGGGAGGGCGGCGCGCGGGGGGGACCACGCGGGCGCCGCCGGCGGCCGGAGGAGGCTCCCCCACGGCGCGCGGCGCGGTGGCGTGAGGAGTCCCTTCCGCTTCACCGCCACGTCCTCCGGGATCCGGGCGAGCCGACTTTCGATCAGCATCCGGAGTTCCTGCGGGGACGCCCCCCGGCCCGCGTGGGCCCGGAGCTCTCGGAGCGCTTCGCGGAGGCCGTCGCCGTACCCCTTCGCGTACCCCTCGATGTACTCGTCGTCGCCCGGGACCGACGACCGGGCCGTCGCTGGCCCGCCGTCGGAGTCGCTCACGCCCGGGCTTCCGAAGCGGCCTTCGACGGGGCTTCCGACGGGACCCTCTGGGAACGGATCGGCCGGTCCGGCGGTCGGTGGGTGTCGTCCATCGGGGCGAACTTGTAGCCGTAGTGGATGACGCCGGCCTTCCCCTCCTCGCGGAGCTTGCGGAACGTGGCCCGGACCTTCAGGCCGATCCGGACCTCGCCTGGTTCGATGTCGACGACCGCGGCAGTCAGCTGCGGTCCCTCCTTTGCGCGGACGATCGCCATCACGTACGGGACTTGCATCTCGAACCCCTCCGCGGCGTCGTGGACGATGGTGTACGAGACGACCTCCCCTTCGCCGGAGAGCTGGAACGGCTCCATCCGGCCGATCGACTGGCGATGCTTGACGCAGACCGGGCAGACCGAGCGGGGCGGGAAATAGACCGTCTGGCACGTCGGGCACCGGCATCCGCCGAGGTTGTACCGCCGGGGCGTTTCCCTCCAGAATCGTGCGATCGACATCGGACCCCTCCCTCAGTTCACCCGTTCCATCAGGTGGACCACGCTCGTCGCTCCCGTCCCGCCGACGTCGTGGGCGAGGCCGAGGGTCGCGCCGGACACCTGACGGTCCCCGGCCTCGCCCCGCAGCTGGCGGACGATCTCGACGACCTGCGCGACGCCGACCGCGCCGAACGGCCGCCCCTGGGACTTGAGTCCCCCGGACGTGTTGACCGTGAGCTTCCCCGTGGGACCGAACGCGCCCGCGGCGACCGCGGGTCCGGCCGCTCCCTTGTCGACGAACCCGAGGTCCTCGAGCGCCACGAGGGCGCTGATCGTGTACCCGTCGTGGATCTCCGCCACCCGGACGTCGGCCGGCGCCCGCCGGGCCTGCTCGAACGCCCGCTTCGCCGCAACGACCGTCGAGTCGAGGGTCGTCATGTCGCGGCGGTGGTGGAGCGCCATCGTGTCGCAGGCGACCTGGCTCGCGGCGAGGCGGATCGGGGTGTCGGTGAACTTGCGGGCCCGCTCGAGCGGGCCGAGCACCAGCGCGGCCGCGCCGTCGGAGAACGGAGCGCAGTCGAGCATCCCGAGCGGTTCGGCGACCGGGCTCGCGCCGATGACGGCCTCGAGGGTGATCTTGTTCCGGTAGTGGGCGTTCGGGTTCCTCGACCCCATCTCGTGGGCGTTCACCGCGACCTGCGCGAGCTGTTCTCGGGTGGTTCCGTACTCGTGCATGTGCCTTCGCGCGACCATCGCCCAGAGCGCGGGGAGCGTCGCGCCGAACACCCCCTCCCACTCGTGGTCGGCGGTGCCGGTGACGACGCGATTCGCCTCGGTGTCCGGGACGTCCGTGAGCTTCTCCGCGCCGCCGACGACGACGAAGTCGTGCGCGCCGCTCGCGACGGCGAGCCACCCCTCGTGGAGCGCGAGCGCCCCCGAGGCGCCGCCGCCCTCGACCCGGATCCCCGGGAGGTGGTGGCCGGCGAGGCCGGCGTAGTCGAGGATCATCGGCGCGATGTGCTCCTGGTCGATGAGCGAGCCGCTCGCCATGTTGCCGAGGTAGAGCGCGCCGAGGTCCTGCGAGGAGAGCTTCGCATCCACGAGCGATTGGAGGCCGGCCTCGATGCCGATCTCGCGGAACGACCGGTCCCAGAGCTCGCCGAACCGGGTCTGGCCGATGCCGAGGATCGCGACGTCCCGCATCTACGCCTCCCCGCCCATGTGGATCTTCCCTCGGAACTTCGCGTACACCGAGTACGGGATCTCGACCCCGCCGTCGAGGAACTCCTGGACCGGGGTGCCGAACGACCGGTCGAACGTCGCGATCTCCTCCGTCACCTCGAAGTCGAACGCGTCGGATCCGGCCCCGCTCCCGTACCCGACCATGAGCACGAGCTCCCCCGGCTTCGCGACGTCGAGGACGTTCGCGAGCCCGATCAGGGCGGCGCCGGAGTAGGTGTTCCCGATGTACGGCGTCACGAGACCGCGGCGCATCTGGACGTCGGAGAACCCGAGCTGCTTGCCCACCCGCTGGGGGAACTTGCCGTTCGGTTGGTGGAACACGACGTGGGCGTACGACTTCGGGGTCGTGCCGGCCCGGTCCATGATCCGTCGCGCACACTCCGTGACGTGCCGGAAGTACGCGGGCTCGCCGGTGAACCGGCCCCCGTGGCTGGGATACCGTTGCCCCTCTCGCCGCCAGAAATCCGGTGTGTCGGTCGTGTACGACAGGGTGTGCCGGACCCGGGCGAGGACCCGTTCCCGTCCGAGGACGAACGCAGCGCCGCCGGCGCTCGCGGAGTACTCGAGCGCGTCGCCGGGGGCCCCCTGGCTCGTGTCGGACCCGATCGCGACCCCGTACCGGATCATCTCGGCCCCGACGAGCCCGAGGCACGTCTGGATCGCCGCGGTGCCGGCCTTGCACGCGAACTCGAAGTCGGCGGCGGTCAGGTTCGGCGTCGCCCCGACCGCCTGCGCGACGACCGTCGCCGAGGGCTTCACGGCGTACGGGTGCGACTCGCTCCCGACGTAGAGCGCCCCGATCTCCTGGGGGTCGATGGCGCCCCGGATGAGCGCCGTCCGCAACGCCTCGGTCGAGATTGTGATCGTGTCCTCGTCCGGGGCGGGGACGCTCTTCCGCTCGACCGCAAGGCCGACCCCCATCGCGGCGCCGTCGGTCCCCCAGACCCGGCCGATCTCGGCCGGCGTGATCCGGTACCGCGGTACGTACGCTCCGTAGCTGACGATTCCCACATCCTGCCTCATTGCGTTCCCTCTACAGTTCTTCCAGACGCTCGAGGACCTCGGTGGCTTCGAGGGCCGTCGTAAGGAGTGGGATGTTCTCGATCTCGCTCAACCGGATGGCGAGCGGGTCGACCCGACCCGGGTGGGAGAACACGACCGCGGCCGGCTTGAGCGGGTGGGCCCGGATCGCGACCATCGGCGACCGTCCGTACCGGACGTTCGAGAAGATCAGCGCGCGCTGCGTCGTCCACCCGTAGACCTCTACGAACCGGCTCGCGTCGATCGAGAGGATCGCCCGCGGCGCGTCGAGGAGCGTGAACCCGTGGATGTCCCGGTGGAGGTCGACGCGGCTCGCCGCCTCGGCCTGGAGGCGCTCGGCGAGCGCCTTCAGCGGGACGGCGACGGTGAACTCCCGGAGCGCGACGATCCCGTCGGAGTGGGCCTTCTGGCCGAGCCGTTGGCCGATCCGGCCGCCCGTCCGCCGGTCGACCTCGAGGAGCGCGCCGACGTACCGGCGGATGAACGCGGCCCCCGGGCTCGCGCGCCGCTCCGACTCGTAGTCGCTGACGACCGACGGCACCGTCGCGAGCGATTTCGCGAGGTCCCGCTGGGAGATCCCGAAATCTTCCCGCCACTTGCGGAGCGTTCGGCCCGGATGCGAGGAGAGGACGACCTCTCCCGCGATCTTCTCTGCCAGCTCGGTTTCCACGGCCGGCACTTTGACCGGCCGTATAAATCGGTTCGGTTCGATGTCGTCCGGGGGGTTCGACACGGCCGAACCCGCCCGTCGGTGGGAGCCGGCCGATCCGGCGCGGCCGGCGGGAGTGGACCGGGCGAGAGTTTCCGGGCCCGGCGGTGCCGGGCCCCTTTGAACTCGCGGCCTCTACCTTGCCAAGGTAGCGATCTTCCGGACTGATCTACCGGCCCAATTCCGGGCCGCGGAGGCCGAAGCGCGCATAAGGGCTTCCGGTCGGGGCCGACGACGCCCGCGTACCTTCTCGGAACGACGTTGCGCCAGGTCTCTCCAAGCCAACCCTTATGGCCCGGTCCCCGCTCGGAGCGCTCCGATGAGCGAAGGCTCCGGCGCCGGCGAGCCCATCGATATCCTTCTGAAGAGCACCCGGGACCTCCTCCGTCCCGAGGAGATCGTCCAGGAGGCGGCGCGCGATATCGTCAAGGACGAGATCCGTCAGCACCTCGAGAAGACGCTCCGCGAGGACCCGAAGCTCGCGCAGGACCTCAAGGACGCGGTCCGCGCCCTCCTCGAGGCCCGCGCGCTCGAGTACGCCGCGCTCCTCCGTGTCGGCACCTGCACCGCCCGGCTCGGCCTCGCGACGATGCCCGCGTCGATCCGTTCCGCCCTCACGAAGGACATCGTCGAGCTGATCGGGCGGGAGCTCGGCCAGATCGCCGAGAGGTCGCTCTGACGCCATGACGATCCCGGCCGACGGGGTCCGGATCTACGAGGTCAAGCGGGTCGACGTCGAGGGCGCGATCGTCATCGACGGGTTCCCCTCCGTCGGGCTCGTGAGCTCGATCGTCGCGAACTATCTCATCGACACGCTTGAGATGGAGCAGATCGGGATCGTCGAATCTCCCGCGTTCCCGACCGTCTCGCTCGTCCGGAACGGAAACCCGCAGCACCCGGTCCGGATCTATGCGGGCCACCCGCCGCAGGATCGTGCCGGCCGCGTGGCCGACAAGATCGTGGCCTTCGTCTCGGAGTTCCACCCGGCCCCCGCGATCATCCACCCGCTCGCGACCACGATCCTCGACTGGGTCCAGGAGCAGCGGTGCGGGATGCTCGTGTCTCCGGAGGGGCTCGTCGTCGACCGGCCGAGCGGCCCCGCCGGCCACAAGCCGATGAAGCTCTCCGACGTGAAGATCTACGGCGTCGCGAGCACCCGGAAGGCCCGGGAGCTCTACATCGAGCCGAACATGAGCCCGTTCCTGGAGGGCGTGATCACCGGCATCGCCGGGGTTCTCCTCAACGAGGGACGGCGCCGCGGGTTCGACGTCCTCACATTCCTCGCCGAGGCCCAGGCGGAGTACCCCGACGCGCGCGCGGCGGCCAAGGTGATCGAGGCGATCAACCGGATCTTGCTGCGGACCCCGCTCGACGCCGAGCCGCTCTACCACGAGGCCGAGCGGATCGAACAGCAGCTGCTGACGATCCAGCGGCGCGCCGCCGAGAAGGGGCACTCGGACCGGCCGCCGTCCGCGTCGACGCCGATGTACCGCTAGGGCTCCCCGGCATCCGCGCGAGGAGCTCGCGGACCCCCGCCACGAGGCGGTCGGCGTCGGACCCGTCGGAGTACAGGTAGAACGAGGCGCGGACGTTCCCGTCGAGGCCCCGCTCGGCGTACCACGAGTGGACGCAGTGACGACCGGAACGGACCATCACCCCGTGGCCCTCGTCGAGGAAGAGCGCGGCGTCGTGCGGGTCGATGCCATCGAGGGAGAACGCGAAGATGCTCGGGCGGGCGGCGGGGTCCTCCGGACCGAGCCGGTGGAGGCGGGGCTCGTCGGCGAGCGCCCGCGTCACCCGCGCGTTGAGGGCCCGGTCGTGCGCCTCGACGTCGGCGAGCCCGGTCCGGCGCAGGAACGCGACCCCGGCGGCGGCGCCGAGAACCCCGGCATAGTTCTGGAGCCCGGCCTCGAACCGGTAGGGCGGCGGTCGGAGCTGGTGTTCGGTGAGCGTCGACCACTCGACCGTCTCGCCCCCGGCCACGAGCGGGCGGAGCCCCGCGAGCGCATCCGGTCGGCCGGCGAGGACGCCGGTCCCGGTCGGGCCGAGCATCTTGTGGGCGGAGATCGCGTAGAAGTCGACCCCGTCCCGGGCGAGGTCGACCGCCCGGTGGGGGGCCGCCTGGCACCCGTCGATCAGCACGAGGGCTCCCTTGGCATGCGCCCGTTCGACGACCTCCCGGACGGGGAGCGACCGGCCGTCGAGGTTGGACGTGTGGAACAGGCTGACGAGACGGACTCCGCGGGCGAGCGCGTCGTCGAGCGCGTCGCCGTCGAACGTCCCGTCGTCCGGGAGCGGCAGGATCTCGAGCCGGACGCCGCGTTCCGGCCCGAGCCGTTGCCACAGGATCAGGTTCGAGTTGTGCTCCTGGTCGGAGACGAGGACCCGGTCGCCCCGTTTCCAAGGGAGTCCCTGGCCGACGACGTTGATCGCCTCGGTCGAATTGCGCACGAAGACGATTCCCGATGGGGACTCGGCCCCGAGGAATCCCGCGAACGTCTCGCGCGCCGCCTCGAACCGGTGCGAAACCTCCTCGGCGAACCGGTGGAGCGAGCGTCCGGCGCACCCCGGGTAGTCCCGGTAGTACTCCTCCATCGCCGCGAGGGTCGCCTGGGGGACGAGCGACATGCACGCGGAATCGAGGTACGCCGGGACGAACCCGTCGTCGCGCACCCGGAGCGCCGGGAACTGGGCGCGCACGCCGGGGATCTCGAGCGTCATCGGGATTGCAACCCCATCGTCGCCGCCGCCAACACCGCCGCGCCGGTCACGAGCGACTCCTCCGGCGGGGCGAACGTGGGGCTGTGCAACGTCGCATCGGTCCCCGCCATCCCGGCGCCGAGCCGCAGGAACGTTCCGGGGACCCGCTCGAGGTACCGGGCGAAATCCTCGGCGCCCATCCCGGGCGTGCTCAGTTCGACGAGGTGGTCGTCGCCCAGCTCTTCGCCGAGGATCCCGACCAGCCGCTCCGTCACGGGAGGCGAGTTCACCAGGACTGGATAGCCGCGCTTGTACTCGATCCGGACGGTCGCGCCGAGACTCTTCGCAAGGTACTCGACGCGGCGTCGGACGAGCCGCTCGACCGTGTCCCGCGTGTCGGCACGGAACGTCCGGACCGTCCCCTCGAGCTCGACCTCGGCGGGGAGGATGTTCGGACGCGTGCCGCCGTGGATCATCCCGACCGAGATCACGACGGGGTCGACCGGGTCCCGGGCGCGGCTCACGATCGCCTGCAGCCCCTGCACGACCTCGGCCGCGGCGAGGACCGCGTCGGGCCCCCGGTGGGGGTACGCGGCGTGTCCGCCGTGCCCCCGGACGACGATGCGGAACCGGTCCGCCGCGGCCATCATCGGTCCCTTCCGCCAACCGACCATCCCCGCCGGGATCTCCGGGGCGACGTGCTGGCCGACGACGAAGTCGACCTTCGGGCGGTCGAGGCACCCCCGTTCGAGGAACGGTCCGGCCCCGCCGGTCTCGCCGTCCTCCTCGGCCGGCTGGAAGATCAGTCGGACCGGTCCCCGCACCTTCGGTCCGGCCCGAACGAGCAGCGTCGCCGCGCCGAGGAGACAGCTCATGTGGACGTCGTGGCCGCACGCGTGCATCCGACCCGCGGTCTTCGAGGGGAACGACAGGCCGCTCGCCTCTTGGACCGGCAGGGCGTCCATGTCGGCCCGGAGGGCCACGGCGGGACCCGGTCGGTCGGGGCCGATGGTGGCGAGGACGCCGGTAAAGTCGTCGTAGACGGTCGGGGTCAGGTCGAGTTCGCGCAGCGCGCGCACCACCTTCTCGCGCGTCTTCCGCTCCTCGTACGCGAGCTCGGGCTCCTCGTGGAACGACTTTCGCCAGGCGCGCATCGCCGGAAGGATCCGGCGGGCCGCGACCGACCAGGGACCCGAGGCGCGGACCATCGGCGGACTCGAACCGTACCGCGGTATAACGCGGCGGGGCGGCTCGCCGAATCGCATCCCTCGGGGTGCCCGAGAGGGGCCGACGATGCCTCGGGGGGACGAGGTCCCGTCGTGCGTCGGCCGGCTCCGCGGTCACGGCCCACCCCGCCCGCGATGTTCCGCCCGAACAACGGTATATCTCGGGGTGGCCTCGGGCGCTCGAGGCGCGGCGCCCGACGAACCCGCCGAGGGCGCGCCCCGCCTTGGACCGTCCGGATGCGCTAGCAACTATCTTATAGTAGCGCAAACTATCTGAAACCGCGAATCCCGACGGCGGGCCCACTCCGTCCGTCCTCGGGGGGAACCACACATGGGTAAGATCATCGGAATCGACCTCGGAACCAGCAACTCGGCGGCCGCCGTCCTGGAAGCCGGACGCCCCGTCCTCATCCCGAGCGCCGAAGGGACGACCGTCGGCGGCGGGAAGGCGTTCCCGTCGTACGTCGCGTTCTCGAAGGACGGGCAGTTGATCGTCGGCGAGCCGGCGCGCCGCCAGGCGATCTCCAACCCGGAGAACACGGTCACCGCGTTCAAGCGGAAGATGGGGACCGACGCCGAGTACCGCCTCGCCGGGAAGGAGTCACTCCGCAGCAGCTGTCGGCGTTCCTCCTCCAGAAGATCCGGCGCGATGCGGAGGCGTTCCTCGGCGAAAAGGTCGAGAAGGCGGTCATCACCGTCCCGGCCTACTTCAACGACAACCAGCGGCAGGCGACGAAGGACGCCGGGGCCATCGCCGGCCTCGAGGTCGTCCGGATCATCAACGAGCCGACGGCCGCCTCGCTCGCCTACGGCCTCGACAAGGCGGGGAAGCAGCAGAAGATCCTCGTGTTCGACCTGGGCGGCGGCACGCTCGACGTCACGATCATGGAATTCGGCGACGGGGTCTTCGAGGTCCTCTCCACGAGCGGCGACACGCAGCTCGGCGGAACCGACATGGACGCCACCCTCACCGAGTACGTCGCCGCGGAGTTCCAGAAGGAGTCCGGCGTGAACATCCGCTCCGACAAGATGGCGATGCAGCGGGTCCGGGACGCGGCGGAGAAGGCGAAGATCGAGCTCTCCTCGACCCTCGAGACCCAGCTCAACCTACCGTTCCTGACGGCGACGAACGAGGGGCCGAAGCACCTCGCCCTGACCCTCTCGCGCGCAAAGCTCGAGGAACTCATCCGCCCGATCATCCAGCGGTGCCAGCCGCCGCTCGACCAGGCGATCCGGGACGCGAAGCTCGAGCGGGCTCAGATCGACAAGGTGGTCCTCGTCGGCGGCCCGACCCGGATGCCGATCGTCCAGAAGTTCGTCGAGACGGGCGTCGGCCGTCCGATCGAGCGGGGCGTCGACCCGATGGAGTGCGTCGCCACCGGCGCCGCCGTGCAGGGCGGCGTGCTCGCCGGGGAGGTCAAGGACGTCCTCCTCCTCGACGTGACCCCGCTCTCCCTCGGGGTCGAGACCCTCGGCGGGGTGTTCACCCCCCTCATCGAGCGGAACACGACGATCCCGACCCGCAAAAGCCAGATCTTCACCACCGCCGCCGACAGCCAGAGCTCGGTCGAGATCAAGGTGTTCCAGGGCCAGCGGGCCCTCGCGGCCGACAACGTCGCGCTCGGGGACTTCATGCTGACCGGGATCCCGCCCGCGCCCCGCGGGACGCCGCAGGTCGAGGTGTCGTTCGACATCGACGCGAACGGGATCCTCTCGGTCTCCGCGAAGGACCTCGCGACCGGGAAGAAGCAGGGGATTACGATCTCCGCCTCGAACAAGCTCTCCAAGGAGGACGTCGAGAAGATGCTCCACCAGGCCGAGCAGTACGCCGACCAGGACAAGGCGCGGGTGCGGAAGGTCGAGGTCCACAACAAGGCCGAGGCGCTCACCTACGAGGCCGAGCGGGTCCTCCGCGACGCGAAGGGGAAGATCTCCGAGCCCGAGGTGGCCGAGATCACCGAGAAGGTCAAAGCGGTCCGCGACGCGCTCGCCGCAAAGGACTCCCCGGACCTCTCCGAGAAGGTCGACGCCTTGACGGCCGCCCTCCACGCGGTCGCGACGAAGCTCTACGCGAACGCCGGCGACGGCGGTGCGCCCGGCTCCGACGCGCCGCCGGCCGGAGGGGCCACGGCCGAGAGCCCGCCGCCCGCCGAGCCGCCGCAGGCGGGGGGTCCGGTCGACGCCGACTTCAAGGTCGTCGACGACTCGACCGAGCCCGGGAAGAGCCCGCCGTAGGGCGCGCTACCGCACCGAGCCGGGCCACGTTCGCCCGGGCGCAGGCCCGGTGTACCGGACGTCGGGCCGGATCGAGCCGGTTGTCGGCCGACTGTTCCAGAGCGTGTGCGCCCCACCCGACGGTCCGGGCGACGGCGAACGTCGGTGTGAACAGCTCGCGCGGAAGGCCGACCGCCTCGAGGACCACCGCCCCGTAAAATTCGACGTTGAGGAACAGTCGCGCCTCCGGGTTCTTCCGACGGAGGGCGGCGACCCCGGCGTGCTCGACCGCCTCGGCGAGGGCGAACCGCGCGGGGTCGGCGATCGTCCTCGCGATCTTCTTCAGTTCCACGGCCCGCGGGTCCTCCGTCTTGTACGCCCGGTGGCCAAACCCGTAGAGCCGTTCCTTCCGAGCGAGGGCGGCGGCGACCCAGGCGTCTGCGTTGGCCGCCGACCCGACCCCGTCGAGCATGTCGGAGACCTTCGACGGGGCCCCGCCGTGGGCGGGGCCCTTCAGGGCGCCGATGGCCGCGACCGCCCCGGAGACGAGGTCGGACTGGGTCGAGAGTACGATCCGGAGGGCGAACGTCGATGCGTTCATCCCGTGGTCGGCCAGCATCACGCAGGTACCTGTTCGAGGGCCCGCCCCGATGCCGGGTCCGGCACCGCCCCCGTAAGCAGGTACAGGTAGTGTGCGGTGTGCCCCAGCTCCGGCCGGTCCGGCAGCGGGGCCTGCCCGGCCGTACGGCGGACGTACCGCGCGAGAAGCGTCGGGGTCTTCGCCACGAGTTCGAGCGCCTGGTCCCGCGTCGGTGGGTAGGTCCAGCGCGGACCTCCCAGGAGGCTCACGAGGCTCCGGAGCGCCTCGAGCGGAGGGAGCCCCGGCGGCACAGAGTCGGTGCGTCGGGCGGTCGTCTCGTCGAGGACCCTCCGGCGTCGGAGTTCCCCCACGATCTCCTCCGGCGGGTCGTGAAGGGGAGGAGAGCCGTCGAGGAGGAGCTGGACGACCCCCTCGTACGTCGCGTTCGGGACGAGCTCGTGGATGTCGAACCCACGGTAGGCGAGACCCCCGCTCTCCCCCGCCACGAGAGTGATCGCGGAATCTCCGAGCACCACGTCCTCCATTCCCTTCGCCCGAGACGCCGCGGCCATTCGCGGACCCGAGCGCCCGTTTCTCATAATCTCCTCCCGACCCTCGGGCCGACCCCGCCCGGCGGTCGGAGACTGTGTCACGTCATAGCACGACCATTATACCGAGCGCCGCGTTCCGGCGCCTTGGACCGTTCGATGCGCAGGGGGTTCGGGGTGCCTTCCGGTCCAGCCTACCGGTTCGGTCCGCCGTGCCTCGCCCTCGCCGTGGTCGCCCTCCTCCTCGGGACGTGGGGCGGAGGTGGTGTCCCCGCGGCGACGAATCCCACCCACCTCCCGCCGTCGGTCGCCGCGCGAGTGCCCGGGCCGTTGGCCCTGGGAGCGGCCGCGACGGACCGATTGTCCGACCCGGCGGGAGGGCCGGCGGTGCCGGTCGAGTGGGCCGACCTCACGAAACTGTCCGATACGGTCCCGCTGGCGCTGGTCCTTCCGGCGTTCGCCGACGACCCGGCGGACGGCGTCGACGTGCTGTTCGGCGGGACGGCGTACGTCCCCTGGGTGCAGGCCTGGGAGCTGAGCAACCAGACCTGGACCCTGGCAAACGGAACCTGGAACCAGTCCTATCCGGAACCCTCTCCGCCCGCGCTGGTCGGGGCTGCCATGACGTACGACCCGCTGCTGGACGCGGTGCTGCTCGTCGGTGCGACGCTCGGCGGGGACGGGGCGGCGCCCGTGGAACAGACCTGGGAGTTCCACGCTGCGGCTTGGACCGACCTCTCCTCGGCGGACATTGGGAGCCCGCCGGCGACGGAGGAGGCGAGCCTGGCGTACGACCCGGTCGCCCACGCGGTGGTCCGGGTCCGGGGGGTACGGGTACACCGCGGCGGGCCCCCGATGGTCGAGCAATCAGACGTGGCTGTTCGCGAACGGGACCTGGGAGAACGCGACCCACGCCGTGACCCCGAAGGCGGAGGTCGGCACTGCGATGGCGTACGACCCTGCCACGCAGACCGTCGTGCTCTATGGCGGGACCCAGCTCAACTGGTACGGCGATACCGCCAACGCGACCTGGTCGTGGGCGAACGGCACCTGGTCGCCCCTCGCGCCCCGGACCGTCCCGGACGGCCTCGCGGACGCCGCCCTCGTCTGGTCGCCCACCCTCGGGGCCCTCGTCCTCGTCGGAGGCGACTTGGCCTGGGACGGGGGGTACGACTCGGACGGGTCGACCCATACCTGGGAGTACAAGAACGGGAACTGGACCAAAGTGGACCTCCTGGGCGATTCTCCGTGGACCTCGGCGGTCGCCGCTGCGCTCGACCCGACGCTCGGCGGGATCGTCGCGCTGGGGAGCGTCGCTACGCCGTCCAACTACGCCCGGACCTGGGAGTTGAGCCGATACCCGGCGCTCGCCGTCGACGCGTCCCCCGGGACGACGGACGCCGGAGTCGCGGTCCAGTTCGGGAACGATTTCCCGAATGCGAGCGCCAACGCCTCGGTCGTCTGGTCCTTCGGCGACGGGTCCCAGGGCATCGGGTCGGTCGCCTCGCACGTGTTCGATGCCCCGGGAACGTACCTCGTCAACGCGACCGCCACCGCCCACTGGGGAAACCGGACGGGCGTCGATTGGGCGGTCCGGTCGGTCGCCATCGTGCCGGACCCCTCGACGAACCTCACCGCAGCGCACGCGACGATCGACGTCGCGGAAACCGAAGCGTTCCAGGCCGTCGCGTCGGGGGGGACTCCGCCGTACGAGGTCTCTTGGTCGTTCGGGGACGGGACGAACGCGTCGGGGGCGTGGACGGTCACCCACCAGTACGTGAGTGTGGGGACGTACACCTCCACGGTCCGGGTGGTCGACGCGTTCGGCGTGGTCGCCGAGCGGTCGACGGTCGTTCGGGTCGAGCCGTTCCCGCGCGTGACCCTCGCGGTCTCCCGGACGGTCGTCGACCTCGGGCAGCCGATCACGCTCTGGAGCGCGACCGAGTTCGGCGCCGGTCCGTTCAACTATTCGTACGTCGGCCTCCCGCCCGGCTGCCTCTCCGCCAACGCGGCGAACCTGACGTGCACCCCGGTGGCGACGGGGGAGTTCGACGTCGACGTGACGGTCGTCGACGCGCACGGCGTCCATACCTCGAGCGGAACCGCGCTCGTGACCATCGACCCCCGGATGGCGGCCACGCTCTCGTTGAGCGCGCCGGTCGTCGACGTCGGGATGGCGGTCACCGTCACCGCCCTCTTCGCGAGCGAGGGGAGCGGGAACGTCTCGGTCGCCTTCTCCAACGACGTCGGATGCGGGGTCCCGGCCGGCTTCCTCGTCACGTGCCTGCCGCCGGCGCCCGGCACTTACCCGGTCACCGCCTCGGCGACCGATGCGGCGGGGGAGGTCGTCTCCCTCGGCCCGCTCACCCTCACCGTCGACCCCCCTGTCGCCGTGAACGTGACCGGACCGGCGGGGACGGTCGTGCGGGACACCCTCTACACGCTCTCCGTCTCCCGGTTCGGCGGCACCGCCCCGTTCGCGATCTCGTTCCCCGCCGTGCCGCCGGGGTGCGTCCGGCTCAACTCGACCTCGTTCCGGTGCGACTCCGAGCTCCCCGGGTCGTACGCGTTCGCGGCATCGGTCGCCGATTCCTTCGGGAGCAACGCCTCGGCCCGACTCGTCGTGGTCGTCGTGGACGGGGCTCCCGGCGGCATCGGCGCTCCCGCCACGGCCCCCGCGGCGCCGGGGCCGGGCGTCGACGTACTCCTCTGGGCCGTGGTCGCCGCCGCGATCGCCCAGGTCGCCCTCTCGATCCGGTACGCGCGACCGCGTCGTCCAAGGTCGAGGGGACGGCGGAGGACCGCCGACCGAAACGTCGGCACCACGCCCGACGGCGTGTGCGATCCGGATCCGGACGGCATGCCGCTCGACCTCGATGCGGGATAGGGTCGGCCCGGCACGAGCCCGACGCGACGGCCGGTCGGTTTCCCCGGTGAGGGCCGGAACGGTCCGCGCCTTCCCCCGCTCGGGCACGGCGCGTCCGCGCTCTGCTGGGCGCGGCGGCTTCGACGCTGGGCGTCCCTCGAGGCGGCCCGCCCGCCGGGAACTTCGGCCCGTTCCGGAAAGGCTTATGGAGCGTTCTCGGGTCGGCGGCTCTCGATGCCGTCGTCCCCGACCGAGACCCTCGAACGGACCCTTCCCCGTCGGGCGACGCTGTCGCTGAAGGACGGGCGGACGCTCCGCGGGCACCTCGTCGGGATCGACGAGCACATGAACGTCGTCGTCGACGACACCGAGGAGACCGGACCCGGAGTCGAGCGGAGGCTCGGGCGGGTCGTCGTACGCGGCTCGAGCCTCGGGTCCGTCGTCACCGACGATGCCCCCGCCTCCCGCCCCGGCCCCACGAGGTCCGCATGACCGCGGGAGCGAAGGGTGCCAAGGGACCCGAGGTGGCGATCCTCCGGCTCCTTGCCGGGCTCGGGGCGGGCCAAACTCCCGTGACGATCACGTCGCGCGAGATCGGCGAGCGGACGGGGACGAGCCAGCAGGCGGCGGACCGGCATCTCGTCGCCCTCGCCAAGCGGGCGCTGATCACCCGGCAGCTCGCCGCCCGGCGGCAGCGGATCACGCTCGCGCCGGCGGCGATGGAGATCCTCCGGGCCGAGTACCGAGCAGTACCCGTCGGATCTTCGAGGGACCCGGGCGGCTCACCCTCGAGGGGGAGGTCGCTTCGGGCCTCGGCGAGGGTCGGTACTACCTCAGCCAGCCGGGGTACATGGTCCAATTCACCGAACGACTAGGGTACACCCCGTACCCTGGAACGTTGAACGTCCGGGTCGCGCCCGCCGACCGCGAGCGGCTCGACGCGGCTCGCCACTGGAAGGGGATCCGGATCGACGGGTTCCAGGCGTCCGGCCGGACCTTCGGAGGCGCCACGTGTTTCGTCGCCCGGCTCGGGACGCGGACGTGCCACTGGATCGTCCCGGACCGGACCACGCATACCGACGTCGCCGAGTTCATCGCCCCGGAGTTCCTGCGCGAGGCGCTTCCGGCGAAGGATGGCGACCGGGTCCCCGTGACGATCGAGGAGGCGTAGGTGCCGGAGTCGGTCGCCCGCGCCGTGGCGCGCGAACGCCGGCCCGAACCCGGCACGCCCCCCACGGCCCGCGAGCCGGTGAACATGTGGACCGAGGACGAGGCGATCGGACCGGACCGGGTCCGTGCGTTCGTGGCGATCCTCCGGACCCGTGGCTGCTACTGGGCCGACGTGAAGGGGTGCTCGATGTGCGGGTACGCGAAGGATACCCTCGGCCGGTCGGCGAGCCCCGAGGAGCTCGCCCACCAGCTCGACCGGGTGCTCGCCCGGTACCACGACGAGCCGTACGTGAAATTCTACACCTCGGGGAGCTTCCTCGACGACCGGGAGGTCGACCCGGCGTCGCGGGAGCGGATTGCGAAGGCGTTCGCCGGGCGGGCGCGTCGTCTCCTGTTCGAGACCCTGCCGGAGTTCGCCGTCGAGGGGGCGGTCGGCCCGGTCCGGGACGCGTTCGGGGGCGAGCTCGAGGTCGCGATGGGGCTCGAGTCGGCCCAGCCCGAGGTCCTCGGGCGGCTCATCAACAAGGGGGAGCCGCCGTCGGAGTACCTCGCCGCCGCCGACCGGCTCCGTGGGTTCCGCGTCCACCCGAAGGCGTACCTCCTCCTGAAGCCCCCGTACCTCACCGAGGCCGAATCGGTCGCCGATGTCGTCCGGTCGGTCGCCGTCGCGCAATCGAGGTTCGACGCGATCTCGGTCAATCCGGTCCACATCCAGAACGGCACGGTCGTCGAGTGGCTGTTCCGGAGGGGCCGCTACCGGCCCCCGTGGCTGTGGAGCCTCGTCGACGCGATGCGGGCCGGGGCCGAGCGCCGGGGGACGGCCCGGCTCGTGACGTTCCCGACCGCCGGCGGCCTCCCCCGCGGCCCCCACAACTGCGGCCGGTGCGACCGGGCGGTCCTCGCGGCCCTCGAGGAGGCGTCGCTCGCCCAGAACTTCGACGGCCTCGAGGGGCTCGGCTGCGAGTGCCGCGCGGGGTACGAGCGCCGACGCGACCTCGAGGGGGTCGGCGTCGAGGCGTGAGCGTCCTCACCCCGCGTCTGCCGAGCTTCGCCCACGAGTCGATCGTCCGGTTCCTGGTCCATCACCTCGCCGGGCCGCCGGCCCGGGTCGCCGTCGTCGGCGTTTCGGGAGGGATCGATTCCGCTCTCGTCCTCCGCCTCGCCTCCGAGGCGGTCGGGCCGGCCCGCACCGTCGCGGTCCTCCTGCCAGACGCACGCCACCCCGCCGCCCTCCTCGACGAGACCCGGGAGTACGCGCGGGGGCTCGCCGCGTCGGTCCGGGTCGTACCGGTCGACGGGACCGTCGCCGCGCTCCGGGCGGCCGCTCCGGAGGTCCAGGACCCGACAGGGACCGGCAACTTCGCGGCCCGGGCCCGCATGACGATCCTCTACGCCCTCGCCGGCGAGCTCGGCGGGCTCGTCGTCGGGACCGGGAACAAGTCGGAGCTCCTCCTCGGCTACTTCACCAAGCACGGCGACGGGGGCGTGGACCTCCTCCCGCTCGGAGACCTCTACAAGACCGAGGTCCGGGCGCTCGCCGCTGACCTCGGACTCCCGGCCGCGGTACGCGAGCGGCCCCCTACGGCCGGGCTCTGGGAGGGACAGACCGACGAAGGGGAGCTCGGGTTGCCGTACGAGGCGATCGACCAGGTGCTCCGGGGGCTCGAGGAGCTAAGGGAGCCGGCCGAGATCGCCGAGCTCTCCGGGCTCCCGCGCGACGCCGTCGATGGCATCGCCGAGCGGGTCCGGCGGAATCGCCACAAGCGACGCCCCGCGCCGGTCCCGAAGCTGGCGTTGCGCACCGTCGGGGTCGACTGGCGCGACTGAGCCCCCGGACAGTCCCGACCGCGGACGGTCTCCGAGGGCGAATCCCGTCCGGGCCGTTCGCCCGTCCCGTGGGGCGTCGGCAACGCTGGGGTGGAGCGGATGGTTTTCGTTCCCGGTCGGGATGCAGACGTCGCCGGAACCAAACCTTTTAGCGAAGGGGGGCTCGACGGCACCGAGCCCGCGCGGATCGCGCGGGGGCGCGAAGGCGTGGATGGACCGCGAGACGTACCGACGGTTGTACGACCGGCTCGCGACCGAGGACGACGTCCGGGACGTGGCCCGGTCCGAGGGGCGCGACGAGGAGCTCCTGTTCGTGATCCACACGCACCGGGTCACGCGCGACGCGACCCGCCGGTTCTACGTCGTCAAGCGCCAGGTCCCCCGGCTCGCCTCCCAGTGGCACCGGGGCCGCACGATCCTCGACATGGCGACCGAGTGGAAGTTCCCGCCGGTCCTCATGGGGCAGATCCTTCTCCAGGAGCTCGGGGTCCCCCGGAAGAAGGTCTGGCAGACGTTCCTCCACCCGGAGACCGCCCCCGACGCGCGGATCCGCACGGAGGTCGAGGAGCTCCTCGCGCACGACCCGATCTACTCGCCGCCGGGCATGGACCGGCAACGGGCCCGCGGCGTCGTCGGGGAGAGTAGGCTCTACACGTGGCTGGAGAAGCACGGCATCGGGTACCGGACGGAGAAGGACCTCCGCGGAAAGTACCAGAAGACGCCGGACGCGCTCCTCGACCAGCCGATCATGTTCTACGGCCAGAAGGTCACGTGGATCGAGTCGAAGGGGAACTTCGGCGACGACGTCGAGCTGAAGCGGAACCTGAAGCGCCAGCTCGGGCCGTACACCGAGCTGTTCGGCGAGGGCGCGGTCGTCTACTGGTTCGGGTACCTCGACGGGGCGGAGTCCCCCCCGGGGATCCTCCTGTGGGACGGCGAGACGATCGAGGGGCTCATCCCGGTCCCTCCGGACCATCCCGAGGAACCTCCCGCTGCGCCCCCGTCGTCAGGTCCCGTTCGACGATTTGGCCACGGGCAAGCTCGTTCGGTCCCACGATCAGCGCCCGACGGGCACGCCGCCGCGACGCCTCCCTGAGCTGGCGCGACATCGACCGCCGCATCGGGTCGAAGTCGGCCGAAACGCCGCTCTTCCGCAGCCGGGCCACGATGGCGAGGACGTCCGGGAGGACCTCCGGACCGGTCCCGACGACGTAGGTGTCGACCGGCGGCTCTCCCTCCGGCCACCGGCCGTTCGCCCGCAGGAGGAGCTCGAGGGTCTGGTCGCCGATGGCGAGGCCGCACGCCGGGGTCGGCTGCCCGCCGAACAGCTCGACCAGGTGGTCGTACCGGCCGCCGCCGAACAGCGAACGGAGGTCGCCCTTCCGGTCGAACGCCTCGAACACGATCCCGGTGTAGTAGGCCAGGCCGCGCACGACCGTCGGGTCGTACACGACTCGGTCGGCGACCCCGGCCGGACCGAGGAGACGGAACGCCTCGCGGAGCCGCGCGATCCCCGCCTCGGCCGCCTCGCCGAGGTGGAGCGCCGCGAGCTCCTCGAGGAGCGGCTCGACCTCCGACGGGCCGACCCCGTCCCCGGCGCGGCCCACGTGCGCACGGAGGAACTCGACCCCCTCGGGGGAGACCCCCGCCCCGGCGAGGGCGTCGGCGAACTCGCCCCCCGAGACCTTTCGGGACCGGTCGACGGCCCGGAAGTACGCGAGCCGGTCGGTCGCCCCGAACTTGCGGCCGAGCCCCTCGGCGAGCTCCCGGTCGTTCAATCGGAACGCGTAGAGGCCCGTCGCCCCCGCGTCGTCCATCAGCATCGCCGCCGTCTGGAGGAGCTCGACCTCTGCCTCGACGCCGGCGACGCCGAGGATGTCGAGGTTGAACTGGGAGAACTCGCGGGTGCGGCCGGACTGGGGCTCCTCGTACCGCCAGAGCTTCGCGTACGTGAACCACTTGACGGGGAGCGGCTCGGCCTTCGCCCGCTCGACGAACACCCGGGCGAGCGAGGGCGTCGTCTCCGGCACCAGCGCGACCTCCCGGTCCCCCTTGTCCCGGAACGCCCACGTTTGCTGGCCGATCTCCTCGCCGCTCTTCACCTTGAACAGCTCGAGCGGCTCGACCGACGGCGCCTCGAGCTCCTGGAACCCGGCCCGACGGGCCGCGGCCCGGAACCGGCGGAACAACTCGCTCCGGGCCCCGGCGTCCGGTGGGAGATAGTCGCGGAACCCCCGGAGGGCGCCGAACGGCATCGGCCGCCGAGCGGACTGGAAGTACTAAAGCTTCGGGCCATCGACGCGCGCCGGCGTCCCGGCCGGCGCCCCGACGAGCTCGCGGAGCCGCCGGTACGACCCGACGACCGACACGAAGCTCCGGCGCCGGAGGTCCGGGGCGATCTCGCGGAGCTCCGCGAGCGCGGGCCCCACGTCGGCGCCGGTCTCCCGCTGCGCGATCAGGCGGTCCTTCAGGCGGGCGAGGTCGGCGAGGAACGCCGGTTCGAGGATCGACCACAGCGCGAGCCCCGCCCGGGCGAGCACCGGCTCCGCCGCCGCCCGGTCCCCGAGCTTGGCGAGCCTCCGCCCCTCGGCGAGGGGGCCGAGCGCGGGCGCGGGGTCGCCGCCGAGCCCGCGGATCGTCTCGGCGAGGAGTTCCGCCTGGGCGACGAGCACCTGCACGGTCGACCAGTCGTCCTCGAGGTGCGAGAGGGTCTCCTCCAGGTGGCGGAGCCTCCGTTGGGCCCCGCCGAGGTCGCCGAGGGAGAGCGCGGCGCGGCAGCTCTCGAACTCGACGTCCGGGCCGGACGTCGGCGCGAACTGGGCGAGCTCGTTGCGGCGGGCGACGAGCGCCTCGAATTCCTCGGTGAACGCCGCCGCGATGTGGATGAACAGCGAGCGTCCGAGGACCTCGAACGACGGTCCGTCCTCGGCCGCCACCGCCGCCCGCGCCTGCGCGGCGAACTCGGTCGTGTCGATCCCCTGGCGGCGGGCGATCGCGAGGTACTCCTCGACCTGGCGGCGCGCGACCGCGATGCCGTGCGCTGCCGGAAGCGCCGGTAACCCCTGGATCGGGCGGGGAGCATCGGCGTCGGCGCGCGCGGCGATCGCTCCGGGGGTGGGGGTCGACGGGAAGCGGGCGGCATGGGCGAGCATCGCCGGCGAGGGAGCGGCGGACGTCGCGCTCGATTCCCCGCCGAGCGCGTCGAGGATGTCCTGGACCGCGCGTCCGAACTCGGGGTCGGACTCGGGAAGGCCCACGGCGAGCCGGACCGGCTCGAACAGCTCGGTCGCGAGACCGCACCGCTCGCAGGCGCGGGCGCCCGCGGGGGTGTCGGAACCGCACGCGGGGCAGACCGGCACGGACCCCTGCTCTAGGTCTGCTGGCTTCGGCCGAACGACCCGGAGCGAGCGATCGAGGGCGACCGGATCGGCGTCCGGTACGCGGGATCGGCGGCCATTGCGCGGAGGGCGCGGATCCGCTCCTCGATCGGAGGATGCGTCGAGAACCAGCGAAGGATCGACCGGCCCCGGAACGGGTTGACGATGTAGAGGCTCGAGAGCGCCGGCGACCCCGACCGCATCGGGCGGGCCTCGTTCGCCTGCTCGAGCTTCCCGAGCGCGCTCGCGAGGGCGAGCGGGTCGCCGATCGTCCGCGCCCCCACCTCGTCGGCCTTGCTCTCGCGGGTTCGGGAGATCGCGAGCTGGATCAACATCGCCGCGATCGCGGCGGGGATCGCCGCGAGGAGGGCGCCGAGCCCCGCGTTGCTGTTGTTGCCGCCGCCGGTCAGCGCCGCGAAGAACGCGAACTGCGCGATGTAGCTGATCGCCCCGGCGAGGGTCGCGGCGAGGGTCATGAGGAGGATGTCCCGGTCCTTGATGTGGGCGAGCTCGTGGGCGAGGACGCCCCGCAGCTCCCGGTCGTCGAGGAGGTGGAGGATCCCCTCGGTCGCGGCGACGACCGCGTGCCGGTGGTCCCGACCGGTCGCGAACGCGTTCGGGGTCATCGTCGGGACGATGGCGATCCGCGGCGCCTCGAGGCCGAACATCGGGGCAAGTTCCTCAACGATCTTCGCGAGCCGGGGCGCCTCCGACGGCTTGACGATCTTCGCGCGGGATGCCCAGAGGACGAACCGGTCGCAGAGGAAGTACGAGATCAGGTTGAACGCGAGGGAGAAGACGAACGCGACGAGGAGCCCCCCGAGGAAGCTTCCGAACAGGTACTCCCCGGCGACCCCCCCGATCACGACGAACAGGGCGATGATCGCCGCGAACAGCGCCGCGGTGCGCCCCGAGGTGCTCGCCATCTCCGTCCTCCCGAGTTCGAGCCCGTGGCCGTATAAAGGACTACGCGGCGGCCGGCTCCGGTCCGAGAGGAGCGAGGTGCCGCCGGGCCGACGGCGTCGGATGGTACGTCCCGCGCGGCACGGTTCCGGGTCGCGGGTGGAGGACGGCGGCCTCCGGGGGCCAGCGTCGGTGACAACCCGGGCAACGGTACCCGCGGGACGTACCGAGCGACCTCGCACGGCGGTCGCAGGTGGGGCATTGGGGCGCGGCGGGAATCGAGGCGGACGGTCCGTGCGAGAGGACCCGGATCCCCTCGACCCGGAACACCGGATCCGGGCCGGTGCCGCCCCAGAGCTCGACGCGGTCGCCGGGTCGAAGTCCCCGCGCGATCCCTGGCAGGACCTTGGTCGGCTCGAACACCCGGCACGGCACGACCCCGGCCGGCATCGCAAGGTCGAGGGCGACGTGGCCCCCGCGGAGCGGGGTCGGCGGCGAGGCCACGGCCCCCCGGAGCCGTGCCGGGGTGAACGGCGGTAGGGGAGGCATGCGCCGGGTCCGGAGGTGGTCGCCGGTCCCCTGGTTGGTCCGGAACAGGAGCCACCGGTCCACCGTCTCGGACGTTACCCACTTCCGCGCCCGCAAGGCGCCCTCCGGCGTCCTCGAACGGAGCCCGTAGAGGATCGGGCAGGGGGTGTGGGGCGCCACGAGAAGGCGACGGGTCCTCGGGTCGAAGCAGAGGAAGAGCGACGGTTCCCGCCGCGCCGCGTCCCGGACCGAGCTCGGGTCGACGGCGCGGGGACCGGAGGCACCGGCCGTCCGGTAGGCGATCAGCTCCCACGTCCGCCGCCGACCCGGCCAGGCCACCGCCGCGGCGGCGCCCACGATCCCGCGGTTGGACCCCTCGGTTCGCCACCAGGCTCCCGCGCTCCGCAGGGCTCGTTCCACCGCCGCGGGTTCGACCACACCGCCGACGGCCGCATCGGTACCATCCGGCCGGGAGCCGTCGCCGCGCGACGACGAGCGCCGGGTCGGTCCGATCCGCGGGGCGGGACATCGAGCGGACGAGGTCCCACGCGGCCGTCCGGAATCGGGCGATCTCGGCCTCGCTCGGGGGGCGGGCGCGACGGAACGCCCGGACCGGCGGCCCCGGACCTCGCCGATCGTCCGGGCCGGGCCGACGCCATGGCCGAGGGCGACGGAGAGCGAGGCGTTCCCCCGCGTCTTCCAGGGGATGTTCGGGTTCAGCCGGACGAGGCGCGGCTCCCCGACGACGTCGAGGCCGTGAGCGGCTCCGAGGGCGACGAGCTCGGTGAGGACGTGGGTCGTGCAACCGCCCGAAGGCGAGTCGGTGTCGTCAATTCCGAGGAGCATCGGCGGTTCCTGCGGCCGTGCGGCGGCGACGGCGCCACAGGAGGAGCCCGCCGACGAGGGCGACCGCGGCGACCCCGGTGACGATCAGCACGTCGCCGAGCGGGAACGCCGGGTGGAACGTCACGCTGGCGGTCCCCGTCGGCGTGGTCCCGAGGTTGCCGGAGGCGGTCGGCGCCCCGTACCCGAGCGGGTCGTTCGCGACCGACTGGTCCTGGAACCCGGCGGCAGAGGTGATCGCGGTCCCGGCGGGCCCGGTGACCGAGGCCGAGACGTTCGGCCCCGGGACGGCGAGTCCGCCGAACAACGACCCGAGCGACAGGTTCCAGTTGATGGCGAGGGTTCCGCTCGTGCCGGTCGGGAGGAACTGCTCGGAGAGGGACGTGATCACGGTGACCGGCGCGGTCGAGGTGTCCGGGCCGGGCCCGCCGAGGAACGTGATGCCCGTGATCTGGCCGGACCCCGGTGGATTCCCGTTCAGGGACATCGAAAGGAACCCCGTCCCGGTGAACAGCGTCGAGGGGAGCGTCCCGGTCTCGCTCCGCAGCAGGTCCTCGAACATCGAGACCTCCCCCGGTTCGACCGTGCCGTCCCGGTTGCCGAACAGGCCGGCGAGGAACGGGCTCGACTCGGCGCCCTCGAGCTCGGCGTAGAGGGCCGCGTGGCTCGACACGTTCCCCGGAAGAAGGTCCACGATCGCCGTGAAGTTCCCGTCCATCGCGTACCGGAGCGCCGAGCCGTTCGGGTCAACGATCGACAGCGCGACGTTCACGTCGCCGTTCGTCCCCACGGTGACCCCCGCCGAGGGGTTCGTCGCCGCCGCGAGCCCCGAGGCGAGGAGGAGGCCGAGGACGACCGCGGCCGGGGCGACCGGCGTCCTCCGGGACATTCGACCTTCGGGGATCACGCCGCGGCGCGGAGGAGCTTCTCGTAGGCCGCCCGGTTCGCCTCGACCCCGATCTCCGCCCGCGCCGGTCCGATCTTGTCCGGCAGGAGCTTCAGTTCGAGCCCGGGTTCCTTCGGGTTGGGTGCAGCGGGGCGGTGCATGACGCCGACCGGGATCTTTCCGGATTGCATCGTCTCCACGCAGAGGCGGAACGTCGTCTGGCGGTCGGTGGGGTCGTACCCCGGGAGGGTGGCAACGTCGACGATCCGGGCCCGCCAATCCTTGAACGTATCGTTGTAGGTGACGCACGGCGACAGGTCCTCGACGAACGCGAACCCGCGGTTCTCCCGGTTGAACCGGATCGCCTCGACGAACACCTGGGTCATCGTCTTCGGGTCGCCGGAGAACGTGCGGGCGATGAAGTTCGGGACCGGGATCGAGAGCGCGGTCAGGATCGCGTCGAACGGCGCCTCGACGTTCCCCTCGAAGCCGACCTGGCTCGTCGGGGACGCCTGCCCCTTCGTCAGGCCGTACGTCTCGTTGTTCATGACGACGTAGAGGAACGACGCGTTCTTCTTGAACGCGTGCATGAAATGGCCCATCCCGATCGCGTAGCCGTCCCCGTCGCCGCCGGCGGCGATCACGGTGAGCTCCGGGTTCGAGAGCTTCACGCCGACCGCCTGCGCGAGCAGTCGCCCATGGAGCGCGTGGATCCCGTTCGTCTCGATGAAATTGTGGATTCCGCCGGAGCACCCAATCCCGCCGACGAGGACAACCTCGTGCGCGGGTACGCCGACCTCGGCGATCGCCTTCTTGATCGCGGCGAGCGTTCCGAAGTCCCCGCACCCGGGACACCACGTCGACGCGACCGGCTTCACCGAGGTCACCATCGTCAGGTCCCTCCCCGGATCGGAGCGACGATCTCCGGCGCCCGGAACGAATCGCCGTCGAACTTGCGGATCGAGCGGAGCTTGCGGTAGTGCTGGGGGAGCGCCCCCCGGATCAGGTCCTCGAACTGGCCGGTGTAGTTGTGCTCGACGATGTACGCCCGGTCGACCGACGCGAGGAACGGCTCGAGGGTCTTGACCGGGACCGGGAAGAGGGTCCGGGCGTTGTAGAACCGGGTCGCGAACCCTTCCCGCTCCAGGATCGCCTGCGCCTCGCGGATCGGGCCGAACGTCGAACCGTAGCCGATGATCCCGACCTTCGCTCCGGGCGCTCCGAACAGGTGGGGGACCGGGAGCTCGGGCTCGACGTGGATGAGCTTCCCCATCCGCTTCTGCATCATCTTGACCCGGTTCACCGGATTCACCGAAACGTGGCCGAGCTCGTTGTGCTCGTTCCCGGTCACCTGGCTGAACACGCCGGGAGTTCCGGGGAGGACGTACGGGGAGACCCCGTTGGGGGTGAATTGGTAGTGGGCGTAGGTCGTGAGCTTCTGGACCTGCTCCGCCGTGAGCCGGGTGCCCCGGTCGACCTCCACGCCCTTCAGCTGGAACGGCTCGGCGGTGGTCGTGTTCTGGCAGAGCGCCTGGTCGAGCAGGAGGATGACGGGGAGCCTCCACTTCTCCGCGAGGTTCAGCGCCTGGACGGTGATCTCGAAGCAATCCTCGACCGTTCCGGGCGCGAGGATCAGCCGCGGGTACTCGCCATGGCCGAGGTGGGCCAGGTGGGCGAGGTCGGATTGCTCGTGGCGGGTCGGCTCCCCCGTCGAGGGGCCCACGCGCTGGCAGTCGGCGACGACGATCGGGACCTCGGCGGTCCCGGCGTGCCCGATCCCCTCGGTCATGAGCGAGAGGCCCGGTCCGCTCGTCGAGGTCATCACGCGGGCGCCGGCGTACGACGCCCCGATGATCATGTTGATCGCCGCGAGCTCGTCCTCGGCCTGCCGGACGACGCCGTGGAACGCGGGAAGGTACCGCATGAGGTACTCCATGACCTCGGTCGCGGGCGTGATCGGGTACCCCGCGAAGAACCGCCCGCCGCCGACGACGAAGCCGAGTGCGACCGCCTGGTTGCCGATGGTGAGGATCTGGTGCTGGGCATCCCCGTCGACCACGTGCCACCGGTCGGCGAGCCCGGGGGTGTCGGTCGCCGCCTTTCGGCCGATCTCCAGGGCGGTGAGGTTCTTCTGGAGCGCTTCGCCGCCCCGCCGGGCGAACCGCTCCTCGATCACCGCGCGGGTCTGTGCCGGGTCGAACCCCATGAGGACCGAGATCGCGCCGTAGGCGGCGGTGTTCTTGTAGATCGGCTGGCCGACCGCGCCGCCGACCATCGTGGCGAACGGAAAGCCGACGGCGTTCGGCCCTTCGAGCTGGAACGATGTCGAGTCGTAAAGGATCGCCCCGTCGGGGGCGAGCTCGGCGCGGCCGATCTCGGCCGCTTCCTTGTCGAACGCGACGATCAATTCGACGTCCGACTTCACCGCGGCCGTCGGTTCCCGGGAGGCCCGGATCGACGCGTCGGCGTGTCCGCCCCGGATCCGGGACAGGACGTTCCTCGAAGTGTAGACGTAGAGTCCGCGCTTCCGGAAGTAGCGCCCGAGGAGGTCGGAGACGGTGAGCGTCCCGTCGCCCCCCTGTCCCCCGATCATGACGGCGAGGTCGCTGAGCTCCTTCGGCCGGGGCGGAGTGCCTTGGCCCCCGGCCGTGGCCGGGTGCGGCGTCGATTGCGCGGCCGGAGTAGTCATGGAACTTCCGTCGGACGCGTGGCGTGTCCGTTCGTAGCGATTCGAGGGTGCGGGTCTATTTAACGGTGGGGACGCGAGCCGTTTTTCCGGCGGCCGGAACGGCGGAAATCCGGGCGGACGACGCGGGGTCGCCACGGCGGGAGATGCGGCCGTACGTTAGCGTACAAACGTCGGGTCTGTGGAAAGGTTATCTCGCTCGCGCCGCTCGATGCGCCCGATGCCGGACCGGCAGCTCGTCGAGAATTATCACACGGCCACCGCGAGCCAGCGACGGTTCGCGAAGCCGATCCAGTTCTGGGACGAGACGCTCCGCGACGGCGAACAGATGCCGGGCGTCCACTTCTCGCCGGAGGAGAAGCTCCGGATCGCCACCGTCCTGAGCGACGTCGGAGTCTCCGTGATCGACGCCGGAATTCCCGTCGTTTCCCCGGACGAGGCGGCGGCGGTCCGCCGGGTCGCCGGCGCCGGGCTCTCGGCGAAGATCCTCGCCTCGGCCCGCACGGTGCCGGGGGACGTCGACGCCGTGATCCGGAGCGGCGCCACGCACATCGCGATCTTCGTCGCGGCGAGCGAGGTCCATCTCCGGTACAAGCTGAAGATGACCCAGGACGAGGTCGTCGCGGCCTCGCTCGCGACCGTCCGCCAGGCGAAGGACGCCGGACTCCACGTCGCGTTCGTGACCGAGGACACGGTCCGGGCCCCGTTCGACTTCGTGGAGCGCCTCTATACGGAGGTCAAGAACGCCGGCGCCGACCGGCTCGTCCTCTCCGACACGGTCGGGATCATGACCCCGCTCACGTTCCGCTGGTACCTGGAAGAGTTCGCGCGAAGGGTCCGTCCGACCGACTGGTCGGTCCACTGCCACAACGACTTCGGCCTCGCGGTCGCGAACACGCTCACCGCGTGCGAGGTCGGGGTCACGGCCCCCCACGTCTGCGTCAACGGCCTCGGCGAGCGGGCGGGGAACGCTTCGCTCGAAGAGGTCGTCGTCGCGCTCGAGTCGCTGTACCAGGTGTCCACGGGGATCCGGACCGACCGGCTCTACGAGCTTTCCCGGCTCGTCGAGGAGATCTCCGGTGTCCCGATCCCGCCGAACAAGGCGCTCGTCGGGTACAATTCGTTCAGCCACGAGGCGGGGATCCACACCCACGGGGTGCTCGCCCACACGCTGACGTACGAGCCGCTGCAGCCGGAGGTCGTCGGGCGTCACCGCCAGATGATCCTCGGCAAGCACACCGGGAAGGCGGCCCTCGTCGAGAAGCTGAAGGAGCGGAACGTGACGGCCACCGACCCGCTCCTCGCAGAACTCCTCCGTCGGGTCAAGGAGGGCGGGGAGGCTCGGGGAAAGGAGCAGCTGGGAGCGTTCCTCGCGGAGTACCGGTCGCTGTTCGAGCACCCCGGGCATCTCCGACGCCGAGTTCTGGCAGATGGTGGTCGACGCGGGAATCCCCTTGGAGGCTGCATGAGCGCGAACGGAGGCCACGGAGCGACCCTTGCCGAGAAGATCCTCGCCCGGGCGAGCGGACTCGAAACGGTCGTCCCCGGACAGATCATCGAGGGACAGGTCGACCTCGCGATGATGCACGAGCAGGGGGCGCAGACGGTCGGTCCGTTCCACGAGATGGGCGCGACGGAGGTCTGGGACCCCGAACGGGTCGTCATCGCCATCGACCACTGGGTCCCGGCGTCGACCGAGGGGGCCGCCGTCCTGCACCGGATCTTGCGCAAGTTCGCCAACGAGCAGCACCTTCCCCACTTCTACGACGTCGGCAACCACGGGATCTGCCACCAGATCCTCGCCGAGAACGGCTGGGTCGTTCCGGGCGACCTCGCGGTCGGCACCGACTCCCACACGAACATGCTGGGGGCGATGGGCGCCGTCGCGGCCGGGATCGGTCCGACGGAGATGGCCGCGGTGCTCGCGCTCGGCCGGCTCTGGCTGAAGGTCCCCCCGACGATCCGCGTCAACGTCCGGGGAACGCTCGGTCCGGGCGTCGTGGCGAAGGACCTCGTCCTCCGGATCCTCGGCGAGGTGAAGACGACCGGCGCGACGTACAAGTCCGTCGAGTACGGCGGTCCGGCGATCGCCGCGCTGTCGATGCCCGAGCGGTTCACGATCTGCAACATGACCACCGAGATGGGCGCGAAGTGCGGCATGGTCGCGCCCGACCAGACCACGTACGAGTACCTCGCGAAGATCGCGAAGCACTCGATGCACCCGCTCCAGCCGGATGCGGACGCGAAGTACGAGCGGACGATCGACGTCGACCTGACGGGAATGGAACCGATGGTCGCGTGCCCGTACTCCCCGGACAACGTCCGCCCGCTCCCCGACGTCGTCCGCGAGCACGTCAAGATCGACCAGGCGTTCCTCGGCTCCTGCACGAACGCCCGCATCGAGGACCTGAGGGAAGGGGCGGCGCTGATGCGGGGACACAAGGTCCACCCCGGGGTCCGGTTCATCGTCTCTCCGGCGTCGACGGCGATCTACCAGCAGGCGCTCCAGGAGGGGCTCCTCGAACTGTTCACCGACGCCGGGGCGGTCTTCACGAATTCGAGCTGTTCCGCGTGCTTCGGCGGCAACATGGGGATCATCGCCCCGGACGAGGTCTGCGCGTCGTCCTCGAACCGGAACTTTCCCGGACGGATGGGCCCCAAGGAGGGCCGGATCTACCTGATGAGCCCGGCCGCGGTCGTCGCGAGCGCCATCAAGGGCGAGGTCGCCGACCCGCGCGAGGTTCCGGCGTAGGAGGGTTCGATGCTCGAGGTCATCGAAGGTCGGGTGTGGGTCCTCGGGGCCGACGTGGACACCGACGGGATCATCGGCGGAAAGTATCTCACGATCATCGACCCGAACGAGCTGAAGAAGCACGTCTTCGAGATCGCCCTCCCCGAGTTCGCGAAGGGGGCCCGGCCCGGCGACATCATCGTGGCGGGAGAGAACTTCGGCTGCGGGTCGAGCCGGGAGCACGCCCCCCAGGCGATGCGGGCGATCGGCGTCGGCGCGGTCGTGGCGGACTCGTTCGCCCGGATCTTCTTCCGCAACTCGATCAACCTCGGCCTCCCGACGGTCGAGGCCCGGGGGGTCCGGGCGATCTTCGAGCAGGGGGACGTCGCGCGGATCGAGATGCGCGGCGGCAAGGTCACCAATACCCGCACCGGAGCATCGGTCCAGTTTCCCCCGCTCCCGCACCATCTGCTCGAGCTCCTCGACGTCGGCGGGCTCGTTCCGAAGGTCCGCCAGGAGCTCGAGGCACGGGCCCGCGGGGCCCCGGCATGAGCTCGACCAGCTACCGAATCGTGGCCCTGCCCGGAGACGGGACGGGACCCGAGGTGATCCGGGAGGGCCGGAAGGTCCTGGACGCCCTCGGGGAGAACGGACCGGCCCCCTGGACGGTCGACGAGCGTCCGGGCGGCGCGCAGTACTACCTGAAGACCGGGAAGGAGCTTGACCCGGAGACCCTGACCGCCGCCCGGGACGCCGACGCACTCCTCCTCGGGGCGGTGGGATGGCCCGGCGCCTCGCTGCCGAACGGGGACATCGCCGGCGCGGCTCTGGTCCTCGGGATGCGCCAGAACCTCGACCTCTATGCGAACGTGCGGCCGTGCAAGCTCTACCCGGGCGTGCTCCACCGGATCGGAAAGTCGTACCAATCGGTCTGGCCGCCCGAGCTCGTCGACATGGTGATCATCCGCGAGAACACGGAGGGGCTCTACACCCCGGCCCGCGGCCGGCTGCGCCGCGCCGAGGAGACCGAGGTCGCGATCGACACCCGCGTCATCACCCGGAAAGGGGCCGAGCGGGTCATCCGGTACGCGTTCGACCTCGCCACCCGGAGGCCTCGCGGCGCGCCGGAGGACGGCGTGAAGCGGGTCACCTGCGTCGACAAGTCGAACGTCCTCGAGGGGTGCCGGTTCTTCCGGGAGACGTTCGACCGGGTCGCGAAGGACTACCCGACGATCGAGAAGGACTACGCGCTCGTGGATGCGTTCACCCAGTGGCTCGTGCGAAACCCCGAGCACTACAACGTCGTGGTCTCGACCAACATGATGGGCGACATCATCACCGACCTCGCCAGCGTCCTGCAGGGCGGGATGGGGTTCGCGGCCGGGGGGAACATCGGCGACCACCACGCGATGTTCGAGCCGGTCCACGGCAGCGCCCCGAAGTACGCCGGCAAGAACCAGGTGAACCCGTTCGCGACGTTCGCGGCGGTCGAGATGCTCCTCCGCTGGCTGGGCGAGCGCAACTCCGATACCGCTCTTCTCCGCCAGGCGGACCGTCTGGGAACCGCCGTCGCGACGACGATCGCGGCGGGGACCGCGCGGACGTACGACCAGGGCGGCCACGTCTCCACGAGCGAGGCCGGCGACCGGGTCGCCGACGCGGTCCGGGCGGTGCCGGCATGAACCTCGGACGGGGGGTCTGCCTCGTCGGCGGAGCGACGACGAAGTTCGGCGTCCGGGCCGCGACCTGGGCGGAGCTCGCGCAGGAGGCCGGCGAGGCACTGTTCCGGGCCGTGCCGACGCTCACGACCGCCGACGTCGACAGCCTCTTCGTCGGCGCCGCCGAACCCGAGCGGTTCGCCTTCCAATCGCACGTGGCCCCGTTCGCCGCCGAGCAGATGGGGCTCGCGCCCCGGCGCGTCGTCCAGCGGACCGAGCTCGCCTGCGCCTCGGGCCAGTCGGCGATCCGCTCGGCGTACGCGGCGATCGCCTCCGGGCTCTCCGACGTCGCCGTCGCGGTCGGCGTCGAGAAGATGAACCTCCCGTCGATGGCGGAGGCGAACGCCTCGATGGCGTGCGTGATGGACCGGGCGTGGGACGGGGCGCACGGCGCGACCGCCCCGCCGTTCTTCGCGATGGTCGCCCAGCGGCACATGCTCGAGTACGGGACCACCGAGGAGGCGCTCGCGGCGGTCTCGGAGAAGAACCACAGGTTCGCCAACGCGAACCCGAACGCCCAGTTCGCGGAGAAGACGTTCGACCGCGCGAAGCTCGGACGGCTCCCCCTCGTCGCGCCTCCGCTCCGGCTCGGCGACTGCTCGTCGATGACCGACGGCGGTGCCGCGGTCGTCCTGGTCGCCGAAGAGCTCGCCAAGAAGTACACGGACCATCCGGTCCACGTCCGCGGGACCGGGCAGTATGCCGACTTCCACAACCTCGCGAACGCCGGGTCGCTGACCGACTGGGTCGGCCTGCGCCACGCGGCGCACGAGGCGTTCCGGTCCGCCGGGATCGGACCCAAGGACCTCGATTTCGCGGAGGTCCACGACTGCTTCACGATCTCCGAGATCGTCGAGTACGAGGCGCTCGGGCTCTGCCCGCCGGGCGAGGGGGGCCAGTTCGTCCTCGACGGACGGTCGTCGATCGGCGGCGACCTCGCGGTCAACACCCGGGGCGGGCTCCTCGGCTGCGGCCACCCGCTGGGCGCGACCGGGATCGCCCAGGCGGTCGAGGTCGCCGACCAGTTCGCCCACCGCGTCCCGGCCGCCCGTCAGGTGCCGGACCCGGAATGGGCCCTCGTCCACAACCTGAGCGGGAGCGCGAACGTCCACTCGGTCATGATCTACCAGGGGGCCTCGTAGGTGGGCGCCGAGCTCGCCCGCGAGCGACGGAAGCCTTCGCAGGACGCCGCCACCGAACCGGGGGTCGCTCTCGCGCCCGAGTCCCCGCCGAAGAAGCCGGCGGCGCCTCCCCCGTTCCTCCTCGATTTCTTTCCCCTCGAAGGAGCCACCCAGACGCGGCTCTCCCCGTTCTTCGACCACCTGCAGTCCGGTCGCCTGACGACGACGAAGTGCCGTCGCGACGGCCAGCTGAGCTGGCCGCCGCGGGTCGTCTGCCCGAAGTGCCACACCTCCGACCTCGACTGGGTCGACCTCCCGAGGGACGGCCGCGTATACGCGTTCAGCGCCGTCCTCGTCGGCGCGCCGCTCGGCATGGAGGCCGAGGTTCCGTTCGTCGTCGGACTCGTCGAGCTCGAGGGGGTCCCATTCCGACTCTTCGGTCGGATCGTCGGGACCTCGTGGGAAGCGTGCCGCGTGGGACAATCGGTCCGGGCCGAACCGTACGACCTTGGCGACGGCCGGGTCTTCTACCGGTTCCGGGTCGTCGGGTAGCGCCGTTCGCTCATCGACCCCGGGAGCGCCGGAACCGGCGCCGCTCCGCCGACAAATCGACCCGCACGACCTTCCGGAGTGGTCCGGGACCTTCGGGGTCCGGTGGCTATTTATACGGGGCCTAGGTCTCGCGCCGCGCCGTTATCGGAGAGTCGGCGACCGATGGGATTGCCCGAAACCAGCTGGTGGCGCCGCCATGGGTGGACCGTCATCATCCTCCTGGGGGCGTTCTCGATCTCCTTCCTGGTTCGCACGCTCTACGTGATCCCGCTGCTCCAGCAGTATGGCCCGATGAACCTCTTCGCGGGGGGTTCGGACTCGTTCTACCACTACCGCGTCACCGACTACATCATCCTCAACCACCAGAACCTCGGCCTCGACCTCTCGCTCCACTACCCGTTCGGGGCCGTCAACCCGCGGGAGCCGCTGTTCGACTGGATGAACGCGATCCTCGGGATCCTGTTCGCCCCGGTGTTCGGCGGGGGCGTCAACGGGGCCCAGATGGCGGGCGCGTGGTTCCTCGACTTCCAGGCCCCGTTCTGGGCCGCGCTCGGCGTCTTCCCGGTCTACCTGATCGGGAAGGAGGTGAGCTCGCGGAGGATGGGCCTCGTTGCGGCGCTCCTCTATCCGATCGTCGTGGCGAGCATCGACTCCTCGACGTTCGGGTACGCGAACTATCTCTCGTTCTACACGTTCTTCATCCTCATCGCCCTCTACGCTTACCTACGGACGGTCAAGGCCGCCGGGAGTCGGCGGTGGGTCGAGGACTACCGCCACCCCCGGCAGTTCTGGCCGGCCCTCAAATCGTACTATCGTCACGAACGTTCGGCCGTGAAATGGGCGGTGTTCACCGGCGTCGCCTTCGGCACCGTGATGTTGGCCTGGCAGGGGTACTCGTTCCTCGTCGCCGCAATCGTCGTGTTCCTCGCGATCCAGATGATCATCGAGCGGATCCGGCGCGTCGATTCGTTTGGCCTCTACACGCTGACCTGGCTGGTCGGGCTGATCGGGTTCCCGATGGCGGTCCCGTACTACTACTTCCAAGGGCTCGGGCGGGTCTGGTTCGACCAGCCGGCGCTCGTCTTCTTCGGGGCCCTCCTCGTCCTCCTGCCGTTCTTCCTCCTCCGCGACACCCCGTGGGTCGTGTCGGTCCCCGCCCTCATCGGCACCGCCGCGATCGCGATCGGCGCGCTGTTCCTCCTCGACCCGTCCGATTTCACGGCGATCGTGACGGGGCAGGGGTACTTCGTCAAGACACTCGTGTACTCGACGGTCGCCGAGGCGCAGGCGCCGTCGGTCGACTCGCTCATCCTTGGCTACGGCGTGGTGACGTTCTTCCTCGCGTTCGTGGGCCTCGCCCTGTACGCTTGGCGTACGGTCCGGGACCGGTTCCGCCGGGTCCAGGTGATGTTCATCGTCTTCGCGATCCTCTCGATCTACCTCCCGCTCTCGGCCGCCAAGTTCTTCTTCATCGGTTCGGCCGGGTTCGCGCTCCTCCCCGCCGAGGCGATCGTCCGGGCGCTCGATGTCGGCGGGTTCCCGGCCCTTCGGCGAAACATCACGTCGTTGTCCGACCGGCGGAGCCAGCTCAACGCGTTCCGGCGGTCGATCAAGGGCCGCCACATCCTCGTGATGGCCCTCGTCGTCGTGATCATGGTCCCGAACGTCTGGTACTCGATCGACGCCGGGATCCCCTACAACGACAAGGGGACGTACTCGACCCAGATCTACAACACCCTCCCGCCTCCGCTCCGCGTCGCCCCGGCCAACGCGTCGTCGTTCTACCTCGGCGCGGCCGGCACGGAGCTTGACACCCCGAACCAGTACAACGAGGCCGGCTACAATTGGCTCGCCACGCAGGATACGCAGCTCGCCGAACCGCAACGTCCGGCGTTCATCAGCTGGTGGGATTACGGGTTCCAGGCGGTCGCGGAGGGGGACCATCCCACCGTCGCCGACAATTTCCAGAACGGGATCGACCCCGCGGGGAATTTCCTCCTCGCGCAGAACGAGTCGAACGCGATCGCCGTGCTCGCCACGACCCTCCTGTCCGCCGAGCAGGCGCGGAGCCACGACCCGTACCTCCCGAGCACCCTCAACGGGATCCTCGCCCGGGACGGCGTCAACGTCGCGACGGTCCACAACCTGATGGTGAACACCTCGGCCGACATCCCGATGGTCATCGCTCATCCCGAGCGGTACCTCCCCGTCGACCCGAACAACCTCGACAGCCAGAACGCGATGTACGACACGATGTCGTACTACCTCGCGACCGCGCTCTCCACCAACGGGGTCGCCCAGGTGTACAACGACATCCAGGCGTACACGGGCTGGTCGATCCGGTACACCATGGTCGATTCGCGGCTCTTCCCCTTCAGCGGCTCGAACACCGGGATCTTCTACGCCCCGGCCGACCTCACCGACCGGGTGATCGGGGCGGGGGGCGCGCCGACCGCCTACTACACCCTCTCCGTCCTCGGCTCCGACGGCAACACCTACTCCCCCTCCGACGTCCCGGCGGGGGTCACCGCGGTCCAGTACAACATCGACTACCTCCCGGCGTTCTACTCCTCCATGATCTACCGGATCTACGTCGGGTACAACGGGAGCGACATCGGCGCGTCCAGCCAGGGGATCCCGGGACTGACGAACAACGCCGTCGGGGCCGACCCGGTGGAGCCGGGTTGGATGCTCTCCCACTTCCAGGTCGTGTACCGCACGGCGTACGAGTGCCCCCAGGCGAACGCGACGGACGGCTCGAGCTGCTTCTCCGCGTACAACCTGCCCCAGGCGGAGGCGCTCGCCAAGGCCCAGAACGGCACGGCCGACACCTCGACGAGCTCGTACTTCGGCGGCGGCGAGTCGATGCTCGAGTACTATCCGGGCCAGACGATGACCGGGACCGTTCAGCTCCCGGACGGCACGCCGGTCTCCGGGGCCCGCGTGACGGTCTACGACAGCTGGGGGATCCCCCACATGACGACCGTGACGGGGTCGAACGGCACCTACTCGGTCATCCTCCCGCCGGGCGCCGACCGCGTGAACGTCACGACGGGCGCGCTCGACGGTCTCACCCAGGCGGGCGCGACGACCCTCGCGGCCCTCAACGTCACGGTCCCGAACGCGACGGGACTCTCCCTCGACGCCCCCACGATGGTGAGCCCGATCGTGATCCACCCCGCGACGGTGAGCGGGTTCGTCTACTGGAACACCGCCAACAACTCGACGTTCGTGCGGGCTACCGACCCGGTCCTCTCGGGGGCCGTCGCGACCCTGTATGGCCCGGGGCTCGTCAACCGGAGCGCGACCACCGACGCGAGCGGAGCGTTCCAGATGCTCGACGTTCCCCCGGGCGTCTACAACTTCACGGTCACCTACCGCGGGGGGTCGTTCAGCGAGCCGAACGTCTACGCGCTCCCGGGAAAGACGGCGAATGAGACGGTCGGCCTCACCCCGGGGACGCTCAACGGCCACGCGGACTTCTCGAACGGGTTCGGCGTCGCGAACGCGGCGGTGACCGTCTCGACCGCCGCCGGGCTCTTCACCACCGCCACCGCCGATACCGACGGAAACTTCACCGTCCGGAACCTGCCGCCCGGCAACTACTCGGTGTCGGTCATGGCCCCGGGAGTCTCGCTCGGCTCCCTCGGGAACGCGATCTCGATCCCGCAGGCCGGTTCGTCGGCCCAACTGAACGTCACGCTCGTTCCGCTCGTCGCCGTCGACCAGCAGGTCCTCCTGAACGGCAACCCGGTCGCCGGCATCCCGGTCCGGTTCACCGAATTGACGGTTCCCTCGGCTACCGCCCCCGTGCCGACGAACGCTTCGTCGGCCGCGCCGCCCGGGGCGACCGCCGCCAAGGCGAACAGTTCGGTGTTCCTGACCGGCCCGGATGGTCTCGTCCGCGCCACCCTCCCCCTCGGGAACTACTCGGTCTACGCCTTCGGGCTCAACGGGACGTCCTGGTACGCGGGATTCTCGACCGCCTACCTGAACGCCTCCGGCGGGAACTCCCTCCCGCCCGTCGACCTCTCCACCGCCGTCGAACTCTCCGGCTCGGTGAGCGGGTCGCCGTCGACGAGCGCCGGGCCGGCGAGCACGGAGGTGACGGTGTTCGACAGCGCCGGGCACCAGGTCTCCACGTTCGCGAACATCACCCAGTCGTACGCGATCTGGCTCCCCGCGGGGCGGTACACGGTCCTCGCGACGGCGAGCGTGCCGAACTCGACCGCGCCTCCCGTCGTGTTCCTCTCGGCGGTCTCGGTCCCGTACTCGACGACGCTGCCGATCTCCCTCGGACCCGGGGAGCTCGTCCGCGGCGTCGTCGCGAGCCCCTCGAGCGTCGGGAGCGCCCCGTACCCGGCCGCGGGCGCGCTCGTGACGGTCACCGAGCTTCCCATCAACGCCACGGTCTCGGCCGTGGCCGACGGGAACGGCAACATCACCCTCGCGCTCCCGGCGATCGTCCCGTCCGGCACCTCGTTCTGCGTCGCCGCGACCGCGACCGGGTTCCGACCGTATCGGGCGTGCGACTTCACGGCGAGCGAGCTCGCTTCGCTCGGGGAGATTCCCCTCGGGCTCTCCCCGGTCCCGCTGAACTTCACCGTCGTCGGCCTGCCGGGCGGAACGAAGGTCACGGTCAACTTCACCGCCCTCACGAGCCCGGCGGAGTCGACCGTGAAGGTCGGTGGCCCGACGTTCGCGTTCTCGATCGTTCCCGGCAGCTACCGGATCACCGCGTGGGCGAAGTCCCCGAACGGGACCGGTCTCCTGCTCCCCCCGAATTCGCTCAACCTGACGATCCCCCTCGGGACGAGGGGGACGAACGTCACGCTCACGATTCTCTCCCAGGTCCGTGCGGTCGGGCATCTCGTCCTGCCCACGGACGTCACCAATAGCTCGGTCGTCCTCCGGCTGAGCTCGCCGAAGATGAACGTGACCGTCAACGGTGCGACGTTCGAGTCGGGGTTCTTCCTCGCGCCGGGGACGTACGCCGTCTACGCGACCGCTCCGAACAGCGGCAACGGGACGGTGGCCACGATGACGAGCGTGGTCGTGAACGCGACGGGCCACCTGTCGAAGGCGATCTCGCTCACGACGCTCGGTGTCCCCGTCGTCGGCTCGCTCGTGACCGGGACCGGAGCCCCGCTCAACGCGACGGTCGTCCTCAACCTCTCGGGTCCGTCCGGGGTCGCGACGCAGGTCACGGCGACCGGCGGCCATTTCGTCCTCACGCTCCCTCCGAACGCGACCTACCCGGTCCGGGCGAACGCCACCGTCCTCCTGCCGGAATCGGGCGGGACCGCGTACGTCGCACTCTCGGTTGCCCCGACGTTCGTCGGATGCGTCGTCGGAGACGGCGCGAACGCGACCTGCACCGTGCCGTTCGTCACGACGACGATCCCGACGCCGGTCGACGGCACGCTGAAGGCCGCGGGGTTCTCCTCCTCCCTCCCCGGCACCGTGGAGTTCATCGGCCCGTACCCGTCGGCGAACGCCACGTTCGTCAACGCGAGCGCCGGCGCGTTCGCCACGACGCTCCTCCCGGGGAACTATTCGATCTACGCGACCGGGGGCGCCGGAGTTCCGTACGCCAACGTTTCCTCCCTCATCGTGACCACGACCGCCGCGCCGTCGCTGACGATCCACCTCCTCCCGACGTGGACCGACGTCGTCACGATCGTCCCCCCGTCGGGTTCGCTCGCCCAATTCGCCACCCTCTCCATCACCGCCCCGGGGGGAACGGTCGTGCAATTCTCCGGTGAGCCGGCCGGGACGCCCATCCCGGTGGAGCTCCCCGCGGGATTGTACACGGTCGCGAGCTCAACGACGGGAGTGCCGTACGGGGTCGTGGTCAACGCGACCGCTTCGGTCTCGGTCCCGCTGCTCGACGGAAATGCGGCCACGTCGCTCGCGCTCGCCTACGAATTCACCTCGACCGTCGCGTTCACGACCGTCGCCCCCACCACCGTCACCGTTCCCGCCGGTTCGACCGTCACGTTCGCGTTCACGATCCGGAACACCGGAAACCAGCCGGAGAACCTGACGTTCCTCGGCAGCCCCGCGTTCTGGAACTTCACCTTCCTCCCGGCGTCGGTCCACCTCGGCGTCCTCGGTCGGAACAGCTCGGTCGGCGGCGAGGTCCGGATCATCGTGCCCGCGGGAACCGACACCCTCCAACCCTCGGTCCAGCTGGAGGCCGTGAACGCCGTCACGCAGGCCCCGGTCGGCTTCGCTCAGCCGGTGCCGACGATCGACATCACCCCGGTCTTGGGCCTCACGCTCGGGGCCGCGACCTCGGTCGGGGCGGCGGTCGGCCCGTACGAGGCGACGATCCCGTTCTACGTCCAGAATACCGGCAACCTCGTCGAGGGGACGACGCTCACCGTCGTCGACTCGGCCGCCCTCGCCGCCATCGGCTGGACGGCGGTCATCAACAAGGGGCCGACCCTGGCCCCGGAGCCGAACGAGCTCGCCCCCGGTTCCAACTCGACGTTCGCGGTCCGGTTGACGTCCCCGCTTCACCAGGCGCTCCCGCCCGGGTCCGTGACGGTCTCGGCGACGGTGAGCAACCTCTCCGGGGGACTCTCGCGCTCGCTCACCCTCTCCGTGCCGAAGCTCACGGTCGCCCTCAACAATTCGACCGCGCTCGTGACCGGACCGAACCTCGGTTCCCCGAGCCCGTACCCCAGCTGGCTCGTACCGGTCCTCGTGTTCGTTCCGGCGGCCGCCTTCCTGATCGTCGCGGGCGTCTACCGGTGGATGCGGACCCGCAGGTGGACCCGGCGATGAGGTCGTCTCAGGTCCGGAAGGCGATCGCGTTTGCCGCCGTCGTGGGCCTCCTCGCGCTGGCGAGCGTCGTGCCGGGGAACCTCCCGACTGCCCGGGCGACCCCGGCGTTCGGGGTGCTCTCCGGGACGATCGCTGGCCCGCTCGAGGTCGGGCTGAGCGGGAACGGCACGTACGTGGTCAACGCGACCGGCGGACCCGCGGTCGCGGCGAACGGGACGCAGGTCGGGATTTACTCGTACAACGCCTCGGTGACCGGAGCGAACGTCTCGACCGTCGTGATCGCTCCGACCGGCGGTTCGATGCCGAACGGCACGATCACGCTCACCCTGAAGGCCGGGAACCTGAGCCAGCAGCTGACGATCTACGTCCTCGTCACCTCGTCGCTCAACGGGACCGGCACGCAGAACTCGACGACGAACCTCTCGTACACGGTCAACGTCGTGGTCCCGTACCGGTTCACCGCGACGATCGTCGCCGGGAGCGGCGGGACCCTGGCCCCGCTCAACCTCACCGTCCTCTTGGACGGCGTGGCGGTCGGCTCGATCCCCGTCGGCACCCTCGCCGCGGGGACCCACTACCCGATCGCGTTCAGCTACGTCGACCCGAACATCTCGCCCGGGTGGCACACGTTCTCCGTCTCCCTCGCCCTCGCGCACGGCCTCGTGTCGTTCGCGGGCGGGGCCGAGACGATCAGCGAGTCGTTCTACGTCAGCGGGCCTCCGCCGAACGATACGATCTGGTACGTCGGTGGCCTCGGCGCGTTCGTCGGTGTCGTCTTTATATGGACCACCCGAATGGCCGCGAACCGCCGCCCCCGGGCGAAGAAGTGAGCCCGACCGGACGAGTTCCTCGATGACCGCTCCCGACACGCGCTGCACCTCCTCCGGCGTCGCCCTCGGCGGCCGGGGGACGACGACGTTCCCGTGCCCGGACTGCGGGGTCGCGACGCTCGGCCGGTGCGCCCGGTGCCGCGACCAGTCGGTCCTCTACACCTGTCCGAACTGCGGATTCCAGGGCCCGTAGGAGCGTCCGTGGGCCAGGTCGCGGTGCTGTTCCGACTGATGCCGCAGGGGGTCGAGACCGACCTCAAGGCGATGGCCGAGGCGGTCCGGGCCACGCTGCCGACCGGGGTCCAGGTCCGCGGGATGCAGGTGAAGGACATCGCCTTCGGGCTGAAGTCGCTCCTCGTGAGCGTCGTGATGGCCGATTCCGGCGGGGTCCTCGAGGCGACCGAGCAGGCGTTCGCGAAGGTGCCGCACGTCGAATCGGTCGAGGTGATGGAAGAAGGGCTGCTCTGACCGGCCCCGACCCCCTCCCGTGGACCTGTTCACCCACGTCCTGACCGCCTACCTGCTGACCTTTGGCCTTGTCGGCTACCAGCCGAACTATCTCATCGCGGGCGCGATCGCCGGCGGCCTCCCCGACGCCGACATCCTCGTCTTTCCGCTCGCCAAGCGGTTCCCGATCCTCCGCCACCACGGGATCACCCACTCGATCTTCGGCGTCACCGTGTTCGCGGCGATCGGCGGGCTCTGGGTCGCCCCGGCGCTCTCCCACGGCGGGAGTCCGCTCGTCTTCTTCGCGGTGATGATGGCCGGCGGGATCTGCCACATGCTCGAGGACGGGTTCACCCATTTCTCGGTGGCCCCGTTCCTGCCGTTCTCGGAGAAGCCGCTCGAGGTCGACGCCGACCGGGCGATCAATTTCATCACGCTGGTCGTCTCGGTCGTCTCGTTCTACGTCCTCCTCGGCGTCGAGCGAGGCCACGTCGCGTTCGAGGTCTACCTCGTCTCGGTCTACGCCCTGATGGCGTTCTTCGTCGTCTACTTCGGCGTCCGGGCGTCGGCCCGCTACGCGGTCGGCCGGCGCCGGAAGGTCGTCGGCGACTTCGACGTCCCGGTCCCCACGACGAACCCCCTCGTCTGGCTCCTCCTGCGGGAGTCGAAGACCGATGGGCGGATGCGGACGTCGTTCGCCCGGTACGTCTTCGGCCGCGGCGTAACGAAGGGGCCGTACACCGTCGACGTGCCGATGGACGCCGTGTCGGCCCCCGGTCCGGCGGCCGACGCCGCCGAGGCGCTCGCGCGGACCTACGGCGTCGCGCGGAAGGAGAGCAGCGTCCTCGACGACACCTACAGCTTCGGGGAAGCGGTCCCGACCGGCCCCGGCGCCTGGCGGGTGAACTGGTACAGCCTCGAGTTCTCCGCGTTCGGCCGGGCCGCGGGCGTCCGGGTCGACCTCGCCGCCGACGGCTCGACGAAGGCGAAGAGCGCCTGGCACGTCCCCCTCTGGCGGCGGGAGTTCGCCTAGGATGGCGGCGGGTGCGCCCCGGGCGTCGGGCGACCTCGTCGACCCCGCGAGCGCCCCGTCGGAGACGCGGCGGCTCCTCACCGAGTGGGCGCAGGCGTCGGCCGGCACGGGGGCCCCCTGGACCGCGTCCCTCCTCGACTGGGCGACCGGCGCGCTCGCCGACGGGAGGTTCGTCGGTCGGCTCTGGGTCGGGCCGAACGACGAGGCCGTCGGGGTCGCGCTCGGCCTTCCCCCCGGCGAGCTCGGTGGCCGCGTCGAGGTGACGTACCTCTCGGAGGGGTTCCGGAACCCCGCGTCGGTCGCCGCGTTCGTCGCCCGGCTCGACCGGCCGGACGGGTTCGGTCCGGTCGTCGAGCTCCCGGACCCGCCGGCCGGCCACGACCTCGCGGCGTTCGCCGCGGCGGTCCGACCGCTCGGCTTCGTCGCCGTTCCGCGGGTCGACATGCGGTTTCCCGGCGACCGACCTCCCCCGAACGCCCCGAAGGTGGTCGGTGTCCGGGTCCGGACGATGCGGCCGGACGACGCCGAGGCGGTCGCGGCCCTGACGGTGCGGGCGTACTCCGACAACCGGGTCGACACCGCGCTCTTCCAGCGGCACCTCGACCCGATGGCCGACGCGCGGGCCGGGACCGCCGCGCTCCTCGGCACCTCGATCGGCGAGTGGCTCGCGTTCGCCTCGTTCGTGGCCGAGGACGACGAGGGCGTCCTCGGCGCGACGGTCGTCAACGACCACGCGGGGCCGCTGATCACCCAGGTGATGGTCGACCCGCGGGCCCGCGGAGCAGGGCACGCCTCCCGGCTCCTCGGGGCCTCGGTCGCGGCGGTGCGGGCCGCGGGCCGGCCGGAGCCGCGGCTCGTCGTGACGTGCGCGAACCGGCGGGCCCGCCGGTTGGACGAACACCTGGGATTCGTCGAGGACCCGTCGACGCTCGGGTCGCGGTGGCTCCACGCGGGCCGGCTCGGACTCACCGACGCCGACCTCGCCGGGCCGTAGCGGCCCTGCCGGCGGCCGAGGCCCGGAGGTTCCGGGCCCGGCCCGTACGAGATGGTATGAAGCGCGGAGCGGTCGGGGACAGGATGACGGCGAACGCGTCCGGGCGACCGGCCCGGCCGAAGGACCGCGCGCTCCCGGCCGCCCTGATCCTCCTGGTCTGCGCGGTGGTCGTGGGGAGCTACGCGTCGTTGCCCACCGTCGCCGTGGTCACGAGCCCGGTCGCGTCCCCCTCGGCGGCGATCACGAGCCCGGCGGGGACCACCGCGACGCCCGTCGGGGTCGGCCCCACGGTCGTCCCCCCAACGCTCGCGTCGTCGATCGCCGCGACCCCGTGGACGACCCCCAAGGTCACGTTCGATGCTCCGGGACCGCACCTCGCGTCGTGGGGTGGCCCGGCCCCGCCGGGCGCGCCGACGCCCGAGATCCCGCATGCCTCGTCCGGAGGAGGATGGTGGGGCGGCAACGAGAGCGGCCTCAACACGCGCTGCGCCGGGATCTGGCCCTCGACGGGCGGGCAGTCGCAGGTACTACGGGAGCTGCTACGGGCACGACGAGCCCGGGATCGACCCGTACTCGAACCTCGTCGGGAGCGGCGGGAACGTGACGTGGCACATCCAGCTGCCGGTCGACCGGAGCCCGACCGAGAACCAGTCGAGCCTGTACATCGCGATCTGGTTCGGGATGACGTTGAGCGACCCGTACGCGTGGATGAACCAGTGCTTCCTCGAGCTCCAGTTCTACCCGGATTCGAGCTGGAGTGACCCGTTCGGGACGGTCGACGGGAGTTGGGACGGCGCCGCCGTCGCCTGGCAGATCCAGGCGTCGAGCGGGTACGAGAACCCGTGCTACTACTCCCCGCTGATGACCTCGGGGAACACGTCGTCGTACTTTCACATGACCCAGGGCGACTCGGTCAACGTGACGATGAACGGGTGGATCGGCGACCCGTACGGGGAGAACATCTCGGTCGACGACACCTCGAGCGGCCAGTCGTCGTTCGTCACGATGTACAACTCGTCGGGGCACTACCCGGTCGACCCGGCGTACGCGACGAGCTCCTGGTCGAACGCGCTCTGGTGGACCCCGGGAGGCGAGACGCCCGTCTCGTTCGCCTTCGAGACCGGTCACGCCGTGAACCCGGCCGTCCCGGAGAACAACAGTTTCGGCGGATGCAGCCCGGGGGCCCCTCCGCCAACCCCGTGGAACGGGGCCGTTCCGTGCCCGAGCTACGAGCCCGGGGCGTGGGCGAACGACACCCTCGTCCCCTGGCAGATCGCCGCCCCGACGTTCTTTAACGCGACCGCCCGGCAGAACGCGACGCAGGTCGGATTCAGCCAGGACCTCGGCGGGCTCGCGTTCATCGACGGGACCGACTACTTCGGCTCGTTCCCGTACACGTGCCTCGGCCAGGAAATGAGCGCGTACTGCACCTACCCCTGGTACAGCTACTCCTGTTCGACCCACGCGTACAACTTCGGGGCCACCGACTACCCGACGACGACCGACGATTTCGACAAAGCGCTCGAATTCAAGAGCGTCACCACGCAGAACGCCGCCGGGGAGGGATACTACCCCGTAACGAACGAATCGGTCCCGAGCTGCGGCGCGACGTCGACGGTCACCGCCGGAACGAGCGGGTCGGGGTCCGGGACGGTCGACTTCCTGAACGGCACGGTCACGAACGCGGTCCGGGTCTTCTCCGGCGTCGCGTCGGGGAACTACTCGGTGGCCGCGTGGGCGAGCCCGGGGTCGACGTTCGACCACTGGAGCGTCGTCGGCGGGGCGACGGTCGCGCCCGCCGACGACCCGTGGGCCAACGTCGACGTCACCGGTGCGAGCGTCGTCACCGCCGTGTTCGACCTCGCCGGCACCGTCGGGGGCCTCGAGGCCAACGTGACGTTCGCCTCCTCCCTCGCCTCGGCCCGGTTCGCGGTCATCGCCGGCGTCGCCTCGAGCGGGTTCGGCATCGGAGCGTCTCCGGAGACCTGGGAGATCCCGAACGGCACCACCCTCGCGCTCGCGCCCGGGTTGTACTCCCTCGAGGGCCAACCTCCGCCCGGGTACAACTTCACCGGCTGGGCGGGGACGTCCGGGGTCCGCGTCTCCGCCCCGACGTTCCCGGACACGGTCCTCGACGTCCCCGCGGGGGCGAACGCGACCGTGACCGCCTCGTTCGCCGCCGCGTCCGGAGCCGCCGAGGTCCTGATCGAGACACCGAACCCGTCGGACGTCGTGACGCTCGACGGCGTGAATTATTCCGGCGGGTTCGCCGTGACCGGCCTCGCGGTCGGCACGTTCCGGCTCAACTTCACGCCCGCCGCCGGGTCGACGTTCGTCACGTGGGAGTACGGGGGTCTCGCGATGATGACGAACTTCTCGCAATCGACGTGGGCGACGTTCGAATCGGGGGTCTCGGAGATCCTCGCGGTGAGCTCCGCCGTCGAGGCGGTCACGCTGAACGACTCGGGGAGCAACGGGGAGGTCGCCTGGAACACCGAGGGGAACGCCACGGCCCTCTCCGTTCCCTCGGGGACGACGATCGACCAGACCACGACGTCCGCCTCGAGCTCGTCCCCGGTCGTGTTCGGCATCGTCGCGACGCCGGCCCCCGGCTGGGGGTTCGCCAACTGGACCGTCTCTCCCGGCGCGGTCGCGTTCGTGCAAGCCCCGCTCGGCTCCGCGACGAACGTCCTGTTCAACTCGACCGGCGTGACCCCGGTCACAATCACCGCGAACTACGTCGCGAGCGGCTCGGCGAACGGGAGTCTCACGGTCTTCCCCTCCGGGTCCGGCTCCGTCACCCTGGGGTTCTCGTCGAACCACCTGACCGGCGGCAGCGGGCCCATCCCGAACGCGAGCTTCTACGTGGTCGAGTTCCCGAACTCCGGCGACGTCGTGACCGGGCTGACCGTCACGAACGGCACCGCCACCCTCGTCCAGGGGTCTTCGCCGACGACCCGTCCGTGGGTACCGTGGGTCTGGGTCGTGACCGCGGTCGGACCATCGACCGCCCTGAACGCGACGTTCGCGCCGCTGACGTACCCGGTCACCTTCGTGGCCAACCCGCCGACCGGCGACCCGGTCGCGACGTTGAACGGCACGTCGCTCGGGGTCGGGCAGACGCTCTGGCTGGCCAACGGGACGTACTCGCTCTCCGTCGCCCTCGGGTCCGGGGTCACGTTCTCCTCGTGGACGTCCTCGTGGAGCCGCCTCGCCGTCGCGAGCACATCGCTCGCCACGACGACCGTGAACGTCACGGGGCCGGGCACCGTCTACGCCCTCGGGTCGACGTCCACCCCGAACCCTCCCGTTTCGGCGACGGTGAGCCCGAACGGGGCGACCGTGACACCGGGGGAGGGGGTCGTGTTCAACGCGACCGTCGCCTGCCTGGGCGGCCTGGCGTGCCCGAACGGCACCACGTACGCCTGGTCGGTGGGAAATGCGTCGGTCGGGACGCTGAACGCATCGACCGGCGGCTCCGTCCTCTTCCGTGCGGCCGCGGTGTATGGGACGACCGACCTCCTGGTCAACGCCACGTTGAACGGCTCGTCGGTGATGAGCGCGCCGGTCGTGGTCGAGGTGATCCCCAACCTCGCGACCGTGACGGTCCACAACGAGACCTCGTCCCAGATCTATGCCGGGCAGACCGTCTCGCTCGTCGCGGACCCCGGCTGCACGGACGGCGCGCCGTGCCCGACGGGGATCACGTTCTCGTGGTTCAGTGAGGACCCCGCGCTCGGGACCGTTTCCCCCACCGGCCACGGGACGGCCACGTTCCAGTCCGCGGACGGGGTCAACGGCTCCACGGGCGTCGGAGTGACGGCGATCCTCGAGGGCAGCGCCAACGTCACGGGGTTCGCCTTCGTTTCGGTCGCCTACCCGCTCTTGACGAGCGTCACGGTCGGGCCGTCGACGGTCGAGTCGGCCCCGGGGGCCTCCACGAACTTCTCGGCGGCTCCCGCGTGCACCGACGGTCTTGCGTGCCCGACCGGCACGACGTTCACCTGGGCGCTCTCGTCCGCCTCGCTCGGCTCACTCAGCACCGCGACGGGAGCGACGACGGAGTTCACGGCCGGAACCACGAACGCCGCGGGATGGCTCAACGCGACGGGGACGCTCCACGGCGTGACCGTGGCCGCCGCCTCCGTCCCGATCGTCGTCGAGCTACCGGCGGCCGCCCTCACCGGAGTGGTCGTCACCCCGGCGACCGTGTCCCTCGCGGCCGGGGCGATGCAGACGTTCACCGCCGTGCCCACGTGCTCGCCCGGACCGTGTCCGAGCGGGGTCGCCATCGCGTGGGCGCTCTCGGCCCCGGTCGGCTCGGTGTCGGCCCTGTCGGGTTCGACGACGGTGGTCACCGCCTCGGCGGCCGGAACGGCCACGCTCTACGCGAACGCGACGTTGTCCGGCGTGACCGACTCGGGCTCCGCCGTGGTCACCGTGACGACGACGCCCGGCGGAGGGTCGACGAGCTCGACGCCGTTCTACGAGAGCCCGCTCCTGTGGATCGCGGTGGTCGTCCTCCTCGTGGTCGTGGTCGCCGCGGTCATCCTTCTGCGCCGCGGTCCGAGCCCCCCGAGCACCGAGACGCCGGCGGGTTCGCCGGGCGCCGGCTCGGACGGGGGAACGCCGCCGAGCTCGCCCTGACCTGGGAGCGGGGCCCGGCCCCGCGGCTCCGGCGCCATGCGAGGGGGTCGGCGACGCCCGTCAGGCGATCGCGACCGGCGGACGCCGGTGGGGAGCGGTCGCTCCCCCGTCGAGCGGCTCCGGTTCCGACGGGCCCCCCGTCGCGTGCACCCGTTCCCGGAGGACCGCCTCGTACGCGCTGTCGAGCCGGCGGGACGCCTTCGACCCGATCCATCCGGCATCGACGAGTTCCCGGAGACCGGCCCGGAGCCGCATCGGAAGGTCCGGGTCGGGGAGCACGTCCGCGCCCCGGACGATCTCGTACGTCGCATGGGCGAGCCACGGGTCGGTCGCGAGCGCCTCCTCGAGGGTCCGCCGGAGCGCGCCGTCGAAGTGGGCGGTCCGGGGCTCAAGGGGGAGGACCGCGCCGCCGAACAGCCCCTTGAGGGCCGTGCCGAGGTCGTGGCCCGAGCGGAGCCGCATCGGGGGGAAGACGCTCGCGCGGAGGCCGCGCGGGCCGCGGAGGAGGGCCACCCAGAGCGGGAACCAGATGACCGAGACGTTCGGGGGAGTGCTCGGCGCGAGGAAGTACTGCTGGAGGACGTCCCGCTGCTGCGTGCGCGCGGCGAGGTGGCCGTCGATGGCCCCGACGACCTCGGAGCCGACCCCGGCGAGCTGGTCGCGGAACAGTTCCCGCTCGGCGAGCCGCTCCGCCTCGGAGTGCTCGACGGCGGTGACCCGACCGGTCAGGGCCACGACCGCGGCCCGCTCCCGCTCGTGGAGCGCCTCGAGCCGGGCGAGCGACTCCCGGATCGACCGGTGCGCGTCCCGGACCTCGGAGGCGGCGCGCCGACCGCGAACCTGGTGGGGAGCGGCGTCGCCGCCGCGGTCGAGCGAGCGGGCGGCGAGGAGGTCGGCGGTCCGCTGCTCGATGTTCCCCCGGACGACCGTGGCCTGTCCGAGCCGGACCGCCTCGGCCTCCCGGCGGACCTCCGTGTGGACGGCCGCGTCGAGCCGGTCGGACTCCCGGGTCAGCTCGTGGAGCGCGCGGTCGAGATGGAGCCCCCCGTCGGCCCGGACCTCGTCGGTCTCGGCGTCGGTGGTGAGGAGCGCCTCCCCGAGGCGGACCGCGACCCGGGCCTTCAGCGCCTCGAGGTCCTGGAGGTCGCTCGTGAACCGGCCGAGCCACCGGCCCATCTGCTCGACCGCCGCCCCGTACCACGGCAGGTCGTGCCGGGCCGGGAGGAACCCCGGGTGCGGGGACTGCGGTTCGCGCCGGAACTCGGCCTGCGCGAGGACGTCGAAGAGGAGCGGGGGGTCGATCGGGAGGAACCCCTCGACCGCGAGCACTTCCGCCCCCGGGTCCTCGGCGAAGCTCGGACGGAGCCCTTCGAGCGCGACGAGGAGGTCCCGCGGCGCCGCCGGCCGGTCGAGGGTCGTATGGACCGCGGCGAGCGGCGGCAGGAGCGAGTACCGGAACGTCCTCCGCCAGACTCCCGTGCCGTCGAAGATGGCGACCCGCCCGGGGGTCGGAGAGGGGAGGACCACGAGCGGCCAGTAGATGTTCGCGACCGCCTCGAGCGTCTCGGTCCCGCCGAGGTGGAGCCGCTGGGAGAGTCCGGTCCGCTCCGCCTCGACGCTCGCGAGGATCGTCGCGAGGACGACCGTGTCGGGGAGCTCGCGCGGCTGGCCGGCCCCGTCGACGCCCATCGCGAAACCGAGGGTCACCTCGCGCGGCCCCTCGGCCCCGCTCGGGTCGGTGGGCGGGCGAACGGCGCGTGCGGCGCGGGGGCGTTGCGCCGGGGCGGTCGAGGGCGCCATGGTCCGGAGAAGGTTGCGCAATACGTATAAACCCACACTCTCGCATCGCGGCGCGCGTCGCCCCGGTGCGTCGGAGCGCGGGCGCCCCGTCGGCCCGCGACGGGAGGTGCCGGCGACCGGTGGCAGGGAAGGAACGGCGGGCCCGAGGAGCTTATCGGCCCGGACCGGTCGGGCCCCCAGGGCGGTCGAGGTGCCGGTCGGTCCGGGCGGTCTCGCGTTCGACTTCGTCGGCGAGGGAACCGAGCCGATCGTGCTCGTCCACGGTTCGTGGTCGGACCGTTCCTCCTGGGACCGGCTCGTGCCGGTCCTGTCGAGCGGGTTCAAGATTCTCCGGTACGACCGGCGGGGCCACGGGGAGAGCCCGCCGGTCCCGGGACTCCGCTCGGTGACGTGGGAAGCCGACGAGCTGGCCGACCTGTTGATCGAGACCGACCACTTCCCGGCCCACATCCTCGGCGTCTCGTACGGGGCCGCCGTCGCGCTCGCCCTCACCGTCCGGCGCCCCGAGCTCGTCCGGAGCGTGATCGTCCACGAGCCGGCGCTGGTCGCGTGGCCGCCGGTCGAGGAGCGGCCCGAGGTCCGGAGCGCTCGCGTCGAGCTCGACGCGTACGCGAAGCGGTTCCGGTCGGAGGTCCCGGAGGACGCGGCCCGGGAGTTCGCCGAGCGGTTCGTCACGGGACCCGGGGGGTTCGACCGGCTGCCGCCCGAGACTCGCCAGGCGTTCCACGACGGCGCGCTCGAGTGGCCGGACGAGCTCGCCGCCCTCGAGCGGGTCGACCTCGACCCGTCCCTCGTGGGCGGGGTCGACCTCCCCGCGCTCGTCACCCACGGCGAACTGAGCCCGCCCTACCTCGTCCGGATCGCGGCGTCGGTCGCCGATTCCCTCCCGAACGTGACGCGCCAGACCCTCGCCGGCGCGGCGCACTTCCCGCACGTCAGCCACCCCGCCCTGTTCGGCGGGGTCGTGCTCACCTACGCGCTCGAACGGAACGTCCCGTCGACCTGACCGGTGACGCCCGGGACCGGACTGGCCGCCGGGAGGCCGCTTCGGCCGCCCTCCGCGTTGCCTCGCGCCGGCGCTGGACCGGGTCGATCCAGTACCGGAGCTCGGTCGTCGGGTGGAACCCGACCCGTTCGTAGACCCCCCGGCCCATCGCCGAGGCGTGCAACGTGACGCGCGCGTACCCCAACCGCTTCGCCAGCGCGATCGCCCGCCGGACCACCGCGGTCGCGACCCCACGCCCCCGGGCCCTCGGCGTCGTGTAGACGGAGAGGACGTACGGGACGCGGAGGTCGTCGATCCCGGGCCGGGGGTGCGTCGGCTGAAACCAGACCGCGCCGCTCCCGAGCGATCGGCCGTCGGTGCCCTCGGCGACCCAGGCGACCATCTCGCCCGAGGCGACCCGGGGGACCATCCAGGCGAGGTACGCGCATCCGTGACGGACGATCGCGGGCTCGGGCCGGTCGCCCATCTCCCGGAACATCGCGAGCCGGTGCCGGACGAGGAGGTCGGTGTCGGCGAGCGTGGCGCGTCGGAGGACGAACCCGAGGGGAGGGGCCGGCCGCGCGCGGGGAGCCATCGGTGTCGGACCCGGGCGCGGGAAATAAGCGACCTGCCGCCCGGGCGTCAGTCGAGCTGCCGCCGGAACCGCTCGGCGACCTCGCGGGCGAGACCGACGAGCCGGACCACGCGGCCCTCGTCCGGCGCCTCGACGATCAGGACGATCCGCGGGGTCCCGACGCGGAGCTCGACCTGGCGGGTCGGGTCGAGCATCTCCGGGGGGGCCGCCCGCCGTCGCAGGAACCCCGGCGGGTCGCGGAAGTCCATCCGGACCCGGATCGTCCCGAGGTGCTCGGCGGCCGCGAACATCGTCCGCTCCTCGACCGTCCGCTCCCACTGGCGGAGCCCGATCCCACCGCGGCGTCGCTCGACCTCGACCCAGGGGCCGAGGACGAGCTCGCGGTACGTCGCGTACTCCTGCGTCCCCCGGAACGCGAGGTCGAGGTAGCCGAGCAGGAACCCGAAGGCGACGGGCCGGTCGTCGATCCCGGACCCATCGAGCGGGTCCGACCTGGGGTTCGGTTCCGCGGATCCGGCCACGTTCGTCCGGGTCCTCCGAGCGGATGGGTTATCCCGGACTCCCCGGGGTGTGCTTCGACGGGTCGATCGTCTGGAGGTAGACGTCCCCCGGGCCCTCCACCCGGAGCGCCTCGAAGCTGAGCGCGTGGCCGACGAGCCCCCCGCCGAGCGGCTGGTTGTACGCGCGGACCGAGACCGACGCGTCCTTCATCACGAGGGCGCCGTGGTCGACGTCCATCGCCTCCTTCTCGGCGAGGGTGAACTTGAGGATGTTCCCGTGTCCCTGGAATGCGAACGTGCCGGGGCCGGTGAGCCGGTCCATCCAGAACCCGATCATCCGGCCGACCCGTCCGGTCCCCGCGATGTAGAATGTGTCGTAGCCGATCGTGTTCGTCGCGAGGAGGAGCGAGTGTTCCGCGACATCGACCGCCTTGCCGGGCTCGAGCATCACGACCCGGGTCTCGCCGGGGCGGAACCGGCTGAAGGCCACGTAGCCGGGACCGGTATACTCGTGGAGCTGGAACGGGAGCCCCCCGAACAGCGTCCGCTTCATGGCCCCGAGGACCCCGCCCTGGGTCAGCCAGCGGTACCCGAACCCGATCGTCGGGTCGGAGAACACCATCAGCCCCCCCTCGCAGAAGATCTGCTCCCCGGGGCCGAGGGTCGCGAGCGCGACCGGGATGAAATCGCCTTTGATGTCGACCTGCATCGGGGTCACTCTCCGCTGTGGACGAGGACGGTCCCGGGGCCGAACAGGTCAAGGACCGGGAGGGGAGCCGCGCCGGTCGAGGCCATCGCCGGGCTCGCGAGCCAATCGATCCGGAGCTGGACAGTATTCGCCGAGGCGAGCAACCCGGCGACGCTCGTGCGCATCGCCTCGCCCGGTTTGAGGTCGAACGACAGGATGTTCCCGTACAGACTGGTAAACGATCGTGCCGGGTCCGGTGAGCTCGTCGGCGAACAGGTAGGTGACCGGCCGCTGGCCGTTCGCATCCGGGTAGGGCGCCGGGTACTGCGCGAGGACCATCGGGTAGTACCGTACCGTCTCGTCGAAGCAGATCAGGTGGCCGTCCCGCAACCGGAGCGTCTGTCCCGGAGCGAGCTGGAGGACCCGGACCTCCCCGCCCTTGTCGCGCGAGAACGAGACGTGGCCCGGACCCTCGAACTCGGCGAAGAAGTAGCTCTCGTCGTTGTCCCCGAGCGCGTGCATCCCCATCAGGTGGCCCCGACTGACGCCGAGCGACTTCATCGTCCGCCGGTGCACCTGGACCTGGTGCTCCTTGTAGAGCATGAGGCCGTGGGAGGCGAGCACCTTCTCCCCCGGGCGGAGCGTGACGAGGACCGCGGGGGCGATCCCCCCGACCGAATCGGCCTGCATCGCTACCTACGTCACCGGGCGGTCGTCGACGGCGAGCGCGAACGCCCCCCCGCAGTACTCGCAGCGGGCGTACCCGCCCTCGATGTTCTTCGCCGCGATCTTCGCTCCGCACCCCTTGCAGCTCAGGTCCTGCAGGGAGGCGCGGCTGATCGTGACCTCGGTCCGCTTCTTGACGAACTCTTCCGGGATCGGCATCCGATTCTCTCCTCCCTCAGAAATGGGCGACCTTCGGGTCGATGCTCTGGACCGCGACCTTCCCCGGCCCGGTGAGCTCGAGGACCTCGATACGCTTCGAGCTTGCCGAGGAGACCCCCGCCGAACGGAAGGTTCACCGTCTTGGCGGTGACCCCGCCGTCCTTCCAGAGGAGCCCGCCGAGGTCGACGTGGATCACCTCGCGCGGGGCGAGGGTCATCGAGATGATGTTGCCGTAGCCGTGGATCGCGACCTTGCCGGGGCCGGTGAGGCGGTCGAGCCACAAACCGGCCATCCGGCCGGGGCGGTGGGTCCCCTTCACGTATTCCATCCCGTACTGGATGTGGGCGTCGGCGCACAGGAGCGACCCCTCGGCGACGTCGATCGTCTGGTTCGGCACGAGGTCGAGGATCCGGACCTCCCCGGTCCCGTCGCGCGAGAGGCCGACATGCCCGGGGCCGGTAAACTCCGTGAGGAAGTACGGAATGCCGCCCACGGTCGTCCGTTCGAGCGTCTGGAGCATTCCCCCACCCTGAATCGTCTTCCGGGAGACGCCCACGGGAGGGTCCTTGAACAGGAGAATCCCGTGCTCGCAGTAGATCGATTCGTTCGGGGCGAGCGTGGCGAGCACGGTCGGCACGAGCCCGGGCAAACACTCGAGTTCCACGGTCGTCGGGTCGGCGAACCGCTCGGTACTATGAGAGGCTTACTTCGTCGCAGCCCCCGGCGGCCGGCCCGGCGGGGCGGATGCGGTCCGGTCGGCCCCGAGGAGGTCCATCACTCCAGATCCGAGCCACTGCCCCCCGTCGACGGCGAGGACCTGACCGGTGACGTACGAAGCGCGTCGACTGGCGAGGAACGCCACCGCCTCCGCGACCTCCTCGACGGTCCCGAACCGTTGCAGCGGGATCTCCCGCCGCACCGCTTCCACCACGGCCGGGCTCGTCCAGAGTCGCTCGTTCGTCCCCGCGGTCCGCACGGGACCCGGGGCCACGGCGTTCACGCGGATCCCATGGGGGGCCCATTCGACGGCAAGCGTCCGGGTGAGGGCGAGGACCCCGGCCTTGGCCGCGGCGGAGTGGGCCGTGCCCGGACCGGCCATCCAGGCGTACGAGGCCACGATGTTCACGATCGCGCCCTCGCGCCGGGCGCGGAGGAGCGGGAAGGCGGCTCGGGAGACGAAGAACGTCCCGTCGAGGACGATCCCGACGACCGCGCGCCACCCGTTCGGGGAGATCGACTCCGCCGGGGCCACGAAGTTCCCGGCGGCGTTGTTGACGAGGAGGTCCAGTCGGCCGAACTCCGCCGTGACCCGGGCGATCAGCCGGTCGACCTGCGCCGGGTCGCGCACGTCGGTGGGGACCGTCACAACCCGGGCTCGGGTCGGGGCGAGCGTCGCAGCTCCCGCGGCGAGGTGCTCGGGCGAACGGCTGGCGAGAACGAGGTCGTACCCGCCGGTGGCCAGCCGTACCGAGATCGCGAGGCCGATCCCCGTGCCCCCGCCCGTCACGAGCGCGACGGGTCGGGCGCCGTCGGTCCCAGGGGAGTTCGCGTCGTTCTGCGCCACTGTTCCCCACCCCACGGCCCGTCCGGAAGTCCCGCGGCCGCACGATCGGGGCGACACGTGGCGTGAAGTTCATAGCGGGGACGGTCATGCGGCGAGTCGGAACGCCATGCGACGAGTCGGTTGGGGCCAACGCCGGCCCCGGCCTCTCGCGGGGCTCGGCGTGGCGGCGATCCTCGTCGTGCTACTCGCCCCCGGCGCGACGGGGAACACCGCGCTCGGAAGCTCGGGGGGCCATGGTGCGGCACACCGGACCGCCCTCATTCCCGCGACACCGAACGCCCGCCGCTCGGCGTACGGCCTCGGTTGGCACAACCTGACCGGCGCGAGCCCACAGGCCCCGGGGGTGCTCGGCGGGATGGTCCTCGTACCCGACCCGGACACCGGCGGCCTCCTCCTCTTCGGGGGGTCCGGTCCCGGCGGCTCCTCGAACGCGACGTGGCTGCTCAACGGCTCCAATTGGATCCCGTGGGCGGGCTCGGGGCCGTCCCCCTCACCGCGCTCCGGCGCGCAGGGTGCGTGGGACCCGTCGGAGGATGGCGTCCTCGTGTACGGTGGGATCGAGCCCGACGGAAACCCCTCGCTGAACGACACCTGGCTGTTCCGCGACAATGCGTGGACGAACCTCACCCCGACCGTCGTCGGGAACCCCGGCCCCGGGGCGGGGGCTCGCTCGCGGTCGACCCGACGACGGGCGCCGCGGTCCTCTACGGGGGCGTCATCGCATCCGCGACGTTCACGACCACCACGTGGACGTTCGAGGACGGGACGTGGACGAACATCACGGCCTCCGCCGGGACACCCCCGCCGGGCCGGGTCTTCTCGGCCATGACGGCGGACGCGACGTTGGGGGGGTCGTCCTCTACGGCGGCCAGGACTACGGAACCGCGAACGACAACGACACCTGGCTCTTCCGGAACGGGACGTGGCACGAGCTCGCGCCGAGGATCAACCCGGGGACACTGCGCGGCGCATTCCTTGCCGACGACTCAACGTACGGAGCGGCCATCCTTTTCGGGGGCGACACCTCGGGGAGCGGGACTCCCACGAACGAGACTTGGGCGCTCAACGGGGCGGGCAACTGGACGGACCTCACCGCCGAGGTCGGGTTGCCCCCGAGCGCCCGGTGGACCGGGGCGATCGCCGACGACCCTTGGCTCGGCGGCGTCGTCCTCTTCGGTGGCTGCCAGGCGATCGGCTGTGCCGTCGCAACCAATCAGACCTGGTTCCTCGAGATCCCGCCGCTCGCCGTGACCCTGACCTCGCCCGACCCGTCCCCAGCGTCGGGAGTCCCGGTTCAGTTTGTGGCCCAAGTGGCGGGCGGGGTGCCCCCCGTCCGGTACACGTTCGCGCCGGGGGATGGCGCCGTGGTCGCCGCCGACAGCGGGACCGCGAATTACACGTACGCCGCGTGCGGAACCTTCGAGGCCTCGGTCTCCGTCTCGGACTCGGTCGGGGTGCGCGGGGGGTCCAACCGGCTGCTCATCGACGTCGGCTCGATGCACGCGGCGTCGTGGTGCTCGTTGACCGGACCGGGGGCCCCGGCGGCCGGGGGGCTCCCGCCGCCGCCTACGACCCATCGCTCGCCGCCGAGGTCGTCTTCGGGGGGTCCTTGCCCGACGACGCCGCCGCAGGCGATACGTGGCTGCGGACCGACTCCGGCTGGGCTCCGGCGGAGGACGCCGGCCCCGGCCCGTCGGCACGTGCCGACTCGAGCAGCTGGTACGACCCGACCGAAGGAGGCGTCGTTGTCTTCGGGGGCCAGACGGCCCTCGGCACTCTCGTCAACGACACGTGGCTCTTCACCGGGACGTGGTCGAATATCACGGCCCAGGTCGGGGCGGCCCCGTCGCCCCGGTTCCAACCCGCGGTGGCGTACGACTCGACCGCCCACGAAGCGGTCCTGTTCGGGGGTCTCGATGCGGGGGGGTCGCCGCTGAACGACACCTGGGTGTTCACGGGCGGACGGTGGTCCAACGTGACGGCAAGTGCCGGAGCCGCCCCCTCGGCGCGCGATTGGGCGTCGGCGGCCGATGACCCATCCGATGGGGGGATCGTCCTGTTCGGCGGGCAGTTCTGCTCCGGGGACCTCCTCTGCGGCGACACCTGGACGTTCAATGGCTCCGGGTGGCACACGGCCGCGGTCGTCGGGCCCACGCCGTCGCCGCGGAGGGGGGTCCAATTCGCGTACGACGCGGAGTACGGGGCCGACCTTCTGTTCGGCGGGGCCGTTTCCAGTCCGGGACCGAACGGGACCGTCGGGGCGAACGACGCCTGGACGCTCGTCGGCTCGACGTGGACCAACGTGACTACGTACTTCGGTACAGCTCCTCCGGGCCGGTGGGCCGCGGCGATGGACTATGACCCGGCCCTTGGCGGTCTCCTCCTGTTCGGCGGCTGCACGGCGCTCGATTGCGCCTCGGCCGTGAACGACACCTGGTCGCTCGCGATCCCGTCGTTGGTGGTCACGCTCCAGGAATCGATCTCCGCTACCTCCGCCCCAGCGAACGCCTCGCTGGGCGCCACGGCGGCCGGTGGGCTCGGGACTCTCACGTTCTCGTGGACGTTCGGGGACGGGACGTCCGACAACCGAACGTCGACCAGCGAGCTCCAGCACGAATACCGCGCGAACGGCAACTTCTCCGGCGCGTTGACGGTGACCGACGTCGCCGGAGTGACCGAGGTCGACTCCTGGACGGTCAATCTGACCGCGAACAACACGACCCATCCCCACGGGACGACGCCGCTCCCGAAGCCGCACGTGATGGCGGAGGGGACGCCCGCCTGGTACGGCTGGGCAGAGCTCGGGGTCGTGGTGGCGGCGGCCGCCGCGATCGTTGCAGTCGGCGTAGGGAAGTGGCGCTCGCGGAAGGGGCCGCCCACGACGCTCGGCAACGCTTCCCCCGCGCCGTCCGCGCCTCCGGCGGGGGTCGCCGCGGCGCCCCCGGAGCTCGCTCCGGGACCACCCTCGTTCCCCCCCGAGGCCGCCGCCGTCCCGGGGTCCCTCGACGCCGGCGCCGGATCCGGGATGGCGTCGGGCGCCGGTGCGTCGGAGGGCGGGGACCGGTTCGGAGCGGGCGGTTCGCTGGGCGATCGGATCCTGATCCACCTCCACCGGCAGGGCCGACTCGGCCCCCAGGAGCTCGCCTCGCTCTCAGTCACCCAGGCCGGGTTGTCCGATGCCCTCGGTCGCCCCCAATCCGCGTTCGCGAGGACCCTCCAGCGCCTCGAATCGACGGGGTTGGTGTTCACGGAGCTGCGGCACGTAAAAGGGGCGAGTCGGCGACTGAAGGTCTATCGGCTCACTCCCGTGGGCGAGCAGAGGGCGGCCGAGATCCGGTCCCGGAGCGGGCCCGGTTCCGAGTCCCCGTAAGTCGGGCCAGGGCCTCCGCCCCGTCGGGGGTCGCGCCCCTGCCGTACGACGTGGAAACGTGCCGTACGGGCCCCCGATGCCGTACCGGGGGCATAGCTGCGCTGGCAGTTTATCTGGTCCGACCTCCCCAGCCTCCCTCGTGTCCGACGCGACCCGCTCCCAAATCCGCCTTCGGTTGACCGCGCTCTTCGGCGTGCTCGGCGTATTCACCGTCGCCGGGATCGTCCTGCTCAGCTCGGGGGCCGCGGCCTCCAGCCATGCCGCCCCCACCGCCGCCCTCCCGATGGCGAGCCCCGCGCAGTGGGCGCAGCTCGTCCCGGCCGTTTCTCCCCGGGCTCGCCGCGGGCGGGGCCATGGCGTACGACCCGGTCGACGGCTACCTCGTGCTGTTCGGCGGGTGCGACAGCGGAAACTTCTGGTTCTCGACGTCTACCCCACCAACCAGACCTGGGTCTACCAGAACGGCAGCTGGAGCCAACTTTCCCCGACCGTTTCGCCCCCGGCCCGGTACGACGCGAGCCTCGCCTGGGATGGGGAAGCCCAGTCGCTGGTCCTGTTCGGCGGGAACGGATCCGTCACCACCGGGTTCCTCAACGACACGTGGACGTTCGTCCACGGCCAGTGGACCCAGCAGCACCCGACGGTGAGCCCGCCGGCGCGCGCCGCCGCCGCGATGGTCTACGACGCCCGCGACGGCTATGTGCTCCTGGTCGACGGCGAGCAGTACCCGGACCCTCACGAACGCCGCGACGTACACCTACGTCGGCGCCGACTTCAACGACTCCTGGGCGTACTCCGGCGGGAACTGGACGCAGCTCCACCCGACCGACAACCCCTCAGCCCGGGACTCGATGAGCATCACCTACGACCCGATGCTCGGGGAGGTCGTCCTCTTTGGTGGATTCAACTGGACGACGTACAACCTGGACGACACCTGGGCGTTCTCCGGTGGGCAGTGGTCCCCGGTCGCGACCTGGGGGGTCGGGTCGGGCGTGACGTACGTCGTTGCCCCGGCGGACCGCAACAACGCGGCGTTCGCCTACGACCCCGCCCTCGGGACCGACGTGCTCTTCGGCGGCCACAGCGGGTACGCGTTCTACTCGGACACCTGGGAGTTCAATGGCTCGTTCTGGTTCCAGCTGAACAGCTCGAGCTCCCCGTCGCCGCGGTGGGGCGCGAGCATGGCCTACGACCCCGCCGCCGGGTGCATGATCCTGTACGGAGGCTACACCACGGGGAACGCGTGGAACAACACCGCGGGCACCTTCTTCAACGACACCTGGTCGATCGGATGCGGCAACGCAACGGGCGGGTCGGGCGGCGGCAACGGATCCGGGAGCGGCAACGGTTCCGGCGGGAACGGGTCCGGGAGCGGCAACGGTTCCGGCGGGAACGGGTCGGGGAGCGGCAACGGCTCCGGCGGCAACGGGTCTGGGTCGGGCAGCGGCTCCGGCGGGGGCAACGGCTCGGGGACCGGAAACGGTTCTGGGAGCGGAAGCGGCTCCGGAAACGGCAGCGGCTCCGGTGGGAGCGGCGGCTCGGGAACGGGCGGCGGCTCCGGCGGAGGGAACGGCTCCGGATCCGGCAATGGCTCTGACGTGGCCCACCCCGGCGGTAGCCCGGGACGTGGCTCCGTCGCGTCGCCGATCACGACGCCGTCGGCCGCGGGGGCGCCCGCCGCGGGACCGTTCGGGTCCTCGGCGATGGTGAGCCCGGTGGGGTTCCTGCTCTACGTGCTGCTCTCGGTCGGGCTCCTCATGTTCGTCGTCGTCGTGAGGCGCCGGTCCCAGCGCCGCTAGGACGGAACGAGCGGCCTGCCCCGCGACTGGGGGCCAACTCCTTCCCAACCGCGCGGGTGCCGGGGTGCGAGCGTCGGGCTCCCCCCTCCGGGCGGCGTGAGACGACCGGTCGATGGGACTCAAGCCTCCTCGATTAATACCGGGCGTTGGTCCTCGCCCCGTGCGAGTCCCCTCCCGCGTACGGCCGGCTCCCCGGCGCGCGATTCGGGCGGCGAGCCTCGCCATCGCGCTCGGGATGCTGATGACCGCGCTCCCGGCGTCGCTCGGAGCCGCGGGGAACGGCCCCACGTCCCCCCCGAGCCGAGCCCTCAGCGTCGGCGCCGCCCTGCCCGCAGGGTCGACCCACTTGGCGGTCGCCGCACTCCCGCATCCCCGCACCGTGCCGCACCGGATGCTGTCCGGAGGGCTCGTGATCGACCCCAACGCTTCGTACACGTCGGAGCCGGCCCCGATGGGCATCACCGACTACGGCGTCACCCCGTCCGGGGTCGGGTACTCGTATGCCACTCCGGTCGTCCAGGGGAGCGCGACGATCGATTCGTTCGCCGTCGCCGACGGCTCCTCCGGGACGAACATGACGTTCCAGCTGAACGTCGAGGACGTCGTGGTGAGCGGCTCGTCTTCGTTCGTCTTCTGGGTCCAGGACGTCGCGTTCTTCGACACCCAGTCCCACCTGATCTTCTGGGAGGACAACGTCTGGAACCTCACCGGGGGGACGGGGAATCTCTACACCTCGTCGGTCGCCGGGAACGGGACGGTCTACTCGAGCTACTACTACGCGGACGTCGCCAACGGGTACCCGGGTCCGGGGTCGTCCTCAGCGAGCCGACAACGATCAGCGCCCGGGTCGTCGCCACCAACGCCTCCGGCACTCCCCACGTCGGGTTCGAGTACTCCGACGGCGACGGCTGGGTCACCTTCGACAACGTCACGTTCCCGTTCACCTCGGTCGGGGTCGAAGAGGGGTTCCTCGTCGACGGCTTCGACTACACCCCGTCGGGCGGGTACTACGACGCCGAGTGGGACCTGAGCGGACCGGGCGGGGGCCAGACGCAGGCGATCCGTACCGCGGACATGAACCTCAGCCTCTCGGTCTGGAACGGGCACAATCTGCAGGCCGTGCGGGCGGCGTACAACCACGGCGGGAACACCGCGGAGTCGATGTCGAACGCGATCGACGGGTTCGCGGCGGACAACGCGACGGGGGCGCTCTACGCCCATACGGTGAACGGAAGCGGGGGGCTCGGCGCCCTGTACGGCCCCGGTTCCACCTCGACGCTCCGGGTCATCACGGCGAACGTCGAGCGCCGGCACGCTCGCGCTGAACGGGACCGACGTTTCGTTTATCGGCTCGCTCGCGAACCTGACCCTCGCCCCTGGGACGTACACGGTCGACCTCGAGGTGAACGGGAGCGTCGTCGGCTCCGCCAACGTGACGCTCGTCGCCGGGGAGTTCCTCGCGATCACGATCGCGCCGTACAACTACTACCCCCTCCGGTTCGTTTCCTATGGGCTCCCGACCGGGCAGCCGTGGTCGGTGACGGTCGCGGGGGTCCCCCTCTCCGGAACGGACGCTGCGCTCCTCCTGTCGATGCGTTCCGGGAACTACTCGTACGACGTCGCGGGGGTCGGCGGCTACTACCTCCCGACATATGCGGGGGTCGTGGACGTCCCCGCCACGGACCTGGTCACCCTCAGCTGGCTCCCGACCGTCTACGTCTCGGAATTCCTCGCGGAGAACGACCCGGGAGGAGTCCCGTGGAACGTCGCCGTCGATGGGCAGAACGTTTCGGGCACCGCGCTCGCCCTCTTCGTTTCCCTGCCCAACGGGACGTTCGCCTACGCGGCCTCGGCCCCGCGAGCGGAGTCGCTCTATCCCGCGACCGGGGACGCGCAGGTGGCCGGCGCCGGCACCATGGTGTACATCTCGTTCGCCGTTTCCCCCGGGGTCCTCCGGGGGTCGATCGTTCCCGGCTTCGCCCACCTGACGGTGGCGGGGACCCCGGAGAACGTGTCCGACGGGGCGTTCGAGCTCTCGCTCCCGCCCGGAAATTACACGGTCGTCGCGACCCTCGCGGGATACCAGCCGTACTCCGGGAGCGTCTCGCTCGCCGCCGGGGGAACCGAGTCCCTGAACATCACGCTCGTCCCGGTACCCGCCACCCCCGGCTCCAATTCGTCGTCCCACCCGGGAGGGCTCTGGGGACTCGCCTGGAGCTCCTGGGCCTTGATCGGGCTCGGCGTCGCCGCCCTCGTGGCCCTCGCGGCGATCGCAGCCCTCCGGCGGCCTCGGCCCCCCGCCCCCGCTCGGACCCAATAGCGACGGGTCGCGCGGGCGGCACTCGCCGGAGCGTAGACCCCCGGCGTACGAGACCGCAGACCGCCCGCCCATGTCCGGAGCTCGTCGCTCGCGCGTCCGGGCCGGGACCCACAAAGACCTTCGGACAACGTGCTCTTCCAACCCCGCAAGATCCCTGCGTCAAGGTATGAGGACGGAAGCTGGACCGGCCGCGTTGGACGCGCGGCGCCGAACGCTCCGCGGTTCCGGTCCGGTCGTCGGGATCGACCTCGCGGGGAGCGAGACGCGACGGACCGGATTCTGCCGGATGGAGGTCGACCTCCGGACCGAGACGGAGGTGCTCGGGCCGGACGCCGAGATCGTCGCGGCGGTCCGGGCCGCCGCGCCCCGCGTCGTGAGCATCGATGCCCCCCTCTTCCTCCCGCTCGGGCGGCCGTCGATCGAGACGCCGGGCCCTCCGCACCTGCGGGCGTCGGACCGGGTCCTCCTTCGCCTCGGGATCCGGTTCTTCCCGATCTCCCTCGGGCCGATGCGGGTCCTGACGACCCGGGGGCTCCGGCTCCGCGCGGCGCTCGAATCCGAAGGGTTCCGAACGATCGAGGGGTATCCCGGAGCCGGTCAGGACCTCCTCGGGATCCCGCGGAAGGGGGCCGGGGTCGATGCGCTGCGGGCCGGGCTCGTCCGGGCCGGTCTCACGGGCGGGATCGAGGACGGTCGGACGACGCACGACGAGCTCGACGCGGCGTCCGCGGCGTACCTCGGGGACCGGTTTCTCGCCGGCGACTTCGTCGCCGTCGGGGACCCGTCCGAGGGGTGGATGGTCCTCGCGCCGCAGGCAGCGGCCCTGGCCCGGCTGCGGGCGAGCGCAGGGCGAACGGTCAAGCCCCGCCCCGCGCTGCGGTCCGGTCGATGACGTTCGATGAGATGTACCGGGACGGCCACCCCCCCTGGGATATCGGCCGGCCGCAGTCGGAGGTCCTCCACCTCCTCGAGGAGGGGGTCGTGATGGCGCCGGTGCTCGACATCGGGTGCGGGACGGGGGAGACCGCCCTCGCCTGCGCGGCGCGGGGACTCGCGGTCCGGGGGATCGACGGCTCGCCGACCGCGGTCGAGCGGGCCCGCGAGAAGGCGAAGGCCCGCGGCCTCGACGTCCGGTTCGATGTGGGGGACGCGCTCTCGCTCGGGGGCCTCGGCGAGACGTTCCGGACCGTCCTCGACTGCGGTCTCTTCCACGTCTTCGACGACGCCGACCGGGTCCGGGTACGCGTCGAGCCTGTTCGAGGCGATCCGACCGCGGGGGTCCGCGTTCGTCCTCGCCTTCAGCGACGCCGAGCCGAACTGGGGCGGTCCGCGGCGGGTCCGGGCGGAGGAGTTCGAGGCGGCGTTCGGCGAGCGGTTCGAGGTCGTCGAGGTCCGTCGCGCCGGGTTCGAGACGACCGACCCGGCGCAGCTCGTCCAGGCCTGGCGGGTCCGCCTCGACCGGCGGGCCCGGCTGTTCCGGGACGCGAACCCGGCGGCCCCGGTCCCGAAGGACCCCACCCGGGGCCTAGGTCGGGGCCGGGGGTCGCGCCCCCAACTGCTCGGCGAAGAACTCGGCGGCCCGACCGTACGCCCGCTCGCGGTTCGTCCGCCCGACGATCCCATGCCCCTCGTCGTCGAACATCATCAGCTCGACCGTCCGGCCGTGCGACCGGAGCGTGTCGACGATCTGCTCGGCCTCGCGGGCGGGGACGCGCGGGTCGTTGCGGCCGTGGATGACGAGGAGCGGGGCGGTGATCCGGTCCGCGTGATGGATCGGGGAGATCGAGGTGAGGAACTCCCGGTCCTGGTCGAGCCTCCCGTACTCCGCCTCCCGCACCGCCCGCCGCCACGGGCCGGTCTCCTCGAGGAACGTGACGAAGTTCGCGATCCCGACGATGTCGACGCCGGCCCCGAACAGCTCCGGGTACGTCGCGAGCGACGAGAGGACCATGAACCCGCCGTAGCTGCCGCCGAGGACCCCGATCCGGCCCCGCTCGGCGTGGCGGACGCGGACGAGGTGCTCGACGAGGTCGTTGAGGTCCCGGACGCTGTCCATCCGGAGGCGGACGTCGTCGAGGTGGACGAACGTGCGGCCGTACCCGAGCGACCCGCGGACGTTCGGCACGACGAGCCGCCACCCCTCGGCGACGAGGAACTGGCGGAACCGGTTCAGGCCGGGGCGGGCCTGCGCCTCCGGGCCCCCATGGACCTCGACGATCGTCCCCCGGGCCGGCCCGACGGGGGCGTACTCCCAGTACGGCACCTTCGTCCGGTCGGAGGCGACGCACGTGCCGAGCTTCGGGGGGCTCAACCGGACCGGCACCGGGCGGGCCGAGGTCGTGAGGCGACGGGGCTTCCCCGTCTCGATCGACCGCCGGTACACCTCCACGCCGTCGACGGAGGAGAGGTCGTGGGCGAACGCGGTCCCATCCGGTGCCCACGAGACGTGGGAGACGACGCCGTGGGGCGACGTCGGCAGGGGCCGGTCGGTCCCGGTCGATGGCTCGTAGAGGTGGAGCTCGGTCCAGCCGTCCCGGTTGACTCCGAGGAGGAGGGAGTTCCCGTCCGGGCTCGCCCGGACGATCTCGACGTCGCCGGGGTACTCGCGGAGGAACTCGTGCCCGGGCCGGCCGGGCCGGTACCGCACGAGGGCGGCGAATTCCCGGCCGGGGTTCGCGGCCGCGTAGACGGCATCGCGGGTCAGGTCGGCCCCGAAGACCGTCTCCTCCCCCTCGTGGGGGTTCAAGTGGACGACCCGGTCCCCCTCGAGGAGGAGCAGGTCGACGTCGAGGTTCGTCTTGCTCCGCGCCACCAGGGCCCGGTCGGCGTCCGCCGCGACGACGTCGTGCAACGAGTCGCCGGCGAGGAGGACCCGGGGGGTCGGGTCCGGCGATTGCACGGGGAGGGTGTAGACGTCGAAAAATCGTTGGTCCCGCGCGTTCGACGCGAACAGGTAGTCGTTTCCACCGGGTCGCCACGCCCCTGCCGAATGGATCACCTTCGGGGAGTTCGTCAGCGGCCGCAGGGACGCTTTCGGCGAATCAGTGCCGCTGAGGAGCGCGAGCTGCCAATGCTCGTCCCCGCCCGAGTCGACCGAGATGACGGCGGTCGCGGCGGTCGGGGAGGCGTGGACGGTGCCGACGCGTCGGCGGACGGGGGAGATCGGCGACGACGACCCGCCGCCCGCCGAGACCCGGAACGCCTGCGGGAGCTCCCCGGGGTCGGAGAGGTAGAGGACCGATTCTCCGTCGAACGCCATCGAGGGTTGGTAGGAGGCGGCGACGTCGAACCAGGTCCGCAAGCGCTCGCGGAGCGCGACGGGGCCCGATTGAGCCATTCGAAGTTCGCGAGACGAGGCGGGGGATAAGGGCCCCGCCGCACGCGCGGGACGGCGACCTCGGGCGCGACGAGATAAGGACGGGACGCTCCGCGGGGCGATGGCGCGGACCGGCGGACTTGGCCGGTCCGAGGCCGAGTTCGACCGCGAGGCGGCGGGGTACGACCGGACCGCCGCCCAGACGATGCCGGGGTACGACGAGCTCCACCAGACCCTCCTCTGGGGGATCCCGTTCTCCCCGACCCGCGGGTTCCGGGTCCTCGAGCTCGGGGTCGGGACCGGCACGTTCACCGCCCGGCTCCTGGCCCGCTACCCGCACGCCGAGCTCGTCGGGGTCGACCTCTCCCGGCGGATGATCGCGCTTGGCCGGGCGAAGCTGCGGCGGTACCGCGACCGGGTGACGCTCCTCCAGGGGGACCTCGCCGAGTTCCCGGACGCCGAGAAGTACGACGCGGTCGTCTCGTCGCTCGCGATCCACCACCTCGCCGACGGGGCGAAGTGGAAGCTGTTCCGGAAGGTCCGCCGCTCGCTCGCCCCGGGGGGCTACTTCGGGGACGCCGACGACCACCTTCCCGAGGACCCCGTGTTCGATTCCCGGTTCGGCCAGGTCGCCCAGGAGCTGGTCGGCCACGGGACGTCCCAGAGCCTCCAGAGGGTCTGGCACGAGCACGAGGCGTTCGACCACCCGTGCGCCCTCTCCGACGAGGTCCGTCACCTGAAGTCGGCCGGTTTCTCCCACGTCGACGTTCCCTGGCGGTTCTTCGGCCAGGCGGTTGTCTGGGCGTACCGGTAGGCCCGGGGACGCCCGCGACGGAAGCCTTTTCATCTCGCCGCGACCTCGCTCGGGTGCGGCCGGGATGGGGTAGTTTGGCCTATCCTGGGGGACTGTGGATCCCTCGACCCGGGTTCAAACGAGGACGGGGCCGACCCCCGTTCTCGGAGACTCTCGGTCCCGGCCCTACCGGGTCTTCCGGCGACGGGACGCTCCCGTCGCCGGCTTCTTCGGAGGGGAGCCGGGGGGCGGAACGATCCGTTCGAGCGCCTCGGGAAGCTCGGAGAGGGAGTAGTCGGCCCACGCGGCCCCCCAGCGGGTCAGGTCGTCGGGGCTGAGGGTCCAGCTCTGGAGCCGGGTCGCCCGGGCGACCGAGATAACCCCCTCGACCGATTGGGCAGCCTCGAGGTCGAACCGGGAGTCGCCGACGAGGATGAGCGGGGCTCCGGGGTACCTTCGACGGTACTCCGCGAGGTGCTCCCGTTTTGTGCCCTGCCCGGAGCCGAGGACGTCCTCGAACCAGTACCGGAGCCCCTCGCGCTCCAGGACGAGGTCGGCCATCTCCCGTTCGGCGCCGGTCGAGACGGCGAGGGTCCACTTCGCCGCGGCGAGCCGCTTCAGCGTCCTCGGCATCTCCGGGAACGGCTTCGCGATGGCGTACGCCTCCTGGACCTTCCGCATGTGGAACGTCCGGGCGACCGAGCGCCGGTCGTCCTCGGAGGCGTTCCGGTACAATTGGGAGAGCTGCGCCTCGAACGGCATCCCGGTCGTGGCGAGGTAGTGGAGGCGGCCCTCCAGTTCCGGGGTGCCGAACGTCTCGAACAGGAGCTTCCCCGCGAGCTCGCTGATCGGACCCATGTCGTCGAGGAGGGTCCCGTCGACGTCGAAGATGACCGCCCCCCGCTCGAGCCGCCTCGGCTCCACGGTCGGTTCCTCCCGGATCACCGCCCGGGAGATCTCGGCGAACTGGGAGGTCGCCGGTCCGACCATCGGGAGGGGAGTGCCACCGGCGGGGGGCGTCGCGCGGCTCGTCGTCCGCCGGCGTTCGCCGAGCCATCGGACCCGGCGAGCCGGTTCGGGGGATAAGCCGACCGGGGCGGCCGACGGCCGGCTTTTCCCTCGGTCGGCCTGCCCGGTTCGGACGCCATGCACCCGAGCCGCGTGATCCACGGTCGACGCTCGATGCTCCTCGCCGGACGAAGGATCGTGCTGGGCGTGACCGGCTCGATCGCGGCGATCGAGACCCCGCGGATCGTCCGCGAGCTGATCCGGCACGGGGCGGAGGTGCGAGCCGTTCTGAGCCCGGAGGCCAGCCGCATCGTGAGCGAAGAGGCGCTCGCGTTCGCCACCGGCCACCCCACGATTTCCCGGCTCACCGGCGACGTCGAGCACGTCACGCTCCTCGGTCCGGGCGAGGGTCGCGCCGACCTCCTTCTGATCGCGCCGGCGACGGCGAACACGATCGCCAAGATCGCGCACGGCATCGACGACACCCCCGTCACCTCATGCGCCTCGGTCGCGCTCGGAGGCGGTGTCCCGATCCTCCTCGCCCCGGCGATGCACGCCCACATGGGCCAGAACCCGGCGGTCCGCGCGAGCCTCGAGCAGCTCGTCGCCTGGGGGGTCGGGATCGTCCAACCCGAGGCCGCCGAGGGCGAGGAGAAGCTCGCCTCTCCCGAAGAGGTCGCTGCGGCGGTCCTCCACCGCCTCGCGAGCGGGCCCTGGGTCGGTCGGCACGTCATCGTCATCGGAGGGGCGAGCCGGGAATCGATCGACGACGTCCGCTCGGTGACGAACGAGAGTTCGGGCGAGACCGCGGTCCAACTCGCCACGCAGGCCCACTTCCGGGGGGCCTCGGTCGAGCTGTGGGCGGGGGCGTTACAGGTCCCGGTCCCCGGTTCCTCCCCACGCGGACCTGGCGGAGCGTCGGGGACCTGCGGGCCCTCGTCGCGGCGCAGGCGGTCCCCCTCGCGGCGGCCGACGCCGTCCTGGTGCCCGCCGCCCTCTCGGACTTCACGCTCGACCGCCGGGCCGGCAAGATCCCGTCCCGAGGGACCGACGTCCTCCGACTCGAGTTGCGGGCCGCCCCGAAGATCCTCCCCGAACTCCGGCGCGCCGTCCCCTCCCCGCACCGGCTCGTCGGGTTCAAGCTGGAATCCGGCCGAGACTCCCCCGCGCTCGAGGCCGAGGCCCGGCGGTCGTTGAAGGAGAACGGTCTCGATTGGGTCGTGGCCAACGACCGCGCGTCGGTCGGGTCCCCCGAGACTCGGGTCGTGCTGATCGGCCCCGGGCGGACCGGGAAGGTGGATGGCCGGAACAAAATCCGCCGTCGCCGGCCAGCTTCTCGATGCCCTGGGGGCCGAGCTCACATCGGCTCGGGCGGTCGCGCCGCGCCGGCCGAAGCCACGGGCTCCCGACGACGACTCCCCCCGTCACCGGCCCGCCGCACGGCGCTCGATCCGGCCCCGGCGGCGGTGAGGCAGCTCGGGGCATCGTCCAGATTAATACCCCGTCCGGCTCGGCGAGCCGAGAGGCAGCGACCGATGGTGAAACTCGCAGAGTGGCGGGGCAAGGAGATCTTCCGAACGTACGGAGTGTCCCTTCCGAAGGGGACGGTCGTCCGCTCGCCATCGGAGGTTGCCGGGGCCCTCGCCTCCGCGGGGGTCCCCCTTCCGTGCGTGGTCAAGGCCCAGGTCCTGGCCGGCGGCCGCGGGAAGGGCGGCGCCGTCCGCTTCGCGAACACGATCGCCGAGGCGGAGGCGGCCACGAAGGCGATCCTCGGGCTCGAGTTCAAGGGCGAAACGGTCCGGGAGGTCCTTCTCGAGGAGAAGCTCCCGATCGGGGCCGAGCTCTATGTGTCCCTCACGCTCGACCGCGGTCGGCGACTCCCGCTCGCGATGGCGAGCGCCCAGGGGGGCGTCGAGGTCGAGTCGGTCGACGAATCGGCGATCACGCGGGTCCTCATCGACCCGTTCCCGGGACTCGTGGGCTACCAGAAGCGGCAACTCGTCGCGGCGTTGGGCGTCTCCGGCCCGGTCGCCCGCTCGGTCGACAAGCTCCTCGACCAGCTCTGGGAGATCTTCGAGAAGGAGGACGCCGAGCTCGTCGAGATCAACCCGCTCGCGGTCGTGGGGGACCACGTCGTCGCCCTCGATGCCAAGGTGATCATCGAAGACGACGCCTCGTTCCGGCATCCGGAGTATTCGGACGTCCGGGACGACCGGACCCCGCTCGAGGAGATCGCGCGGGAGAAGGAGATCGCGTTCGTCCAGCTCGACGGGAACATCGGGGTGATCGCCAACGGGGCCGGCCTCACGATGGCCACGCTCGACGTTCTCGCCGAGTTCGGTGGCCGACCTGGGGTCTTTCTCGACCTCGGGGGCACCGACGACCCGAAGAAGGTCACGGAGGCGTTCCTGCTCATGGCCCAGGCGAAGCCGGCCGCCGTGTTCCTGAACATCTTCGGCGGGGTGACCCGTTGCGACACCGTGGCGACGGGCCTCGTCGAGGCGATGCGCCAGGTTCCGCCCGAATCGAAGTTCCCGCTCGTCGCCCGGATCCGGGGCAACAACGAGGCCGAAGGGGTCGCCATCCTGCGCGCCGCCGGGGTCACCTCGCTCTCCGACCTGAAGGAGTCGGTCCAGGCGGTCGTGGCCGCCGCGGGAGGTTCCCGATGAGCGTCCTCATCGACGCCAACACGCGGGTCCTCGTCCAGGGGATCACCGGCCACCAGGGAACGGTCCACACCCGGAACATGAAGGCGTTCGGCGCGCAGGTCGTCGCCGGCGCAACTCCCGGGAAGGGCGGCCAGGTCGTCGAAGGAGTACCGGTCTTCAACTCGGTCGACGAGGCGGTCCGGAAGACCGGGGCGAATGCGACGTGCATCTTCGTCCCGGCGCCGTTCGCGAAGGACGCGTTCCTCGAGGCCGTCGACGCGGGAATCCCCCTCGCGGTGATCGTGACGGAGCACATCCCGTTCCACGACATGCTGGTGATGTACCACTACGGCCGCTCGAAAGGGGCCCGGATCATCGGGCCGAACTGCCCGGGGATCGCTGCCCCTGGCAAGTCCAAGGTCGGGATCATCCCGAACGTCGTGTTCCGCCCGGGGCGCGTCGGTGTCGTCAGTCGGAGCGGCACCCTGACCTACGAGATCGTCAACGGGATCAAGGAGCGGGGGCTCGGCCAGTCGACGTGCCTCGGCCTCGGGGGGGACCCGGTCGTCGGGACATCGTTCGTCGACGCCCTGCCGCTCTTCGAGAAGGACCCGGAGACCGACCTGGTCGTGCTGGTCGGGGAGATCGGGGGAACCGCCGAGGAGGATGCCGCCGAGTACATCGGGCACCACTTCTCGAAGCCGGTCGTCGCCTACGTCGCGGGCCGCTCCGCCCCGCCCGGCAAGCGGATGGGTCACGCCGGCGCGATCATCGCCCGGGGGAAGGGGACGGCGGAGAGCAAGCTCGCCGCGCTCCAGTCGGTCGGGGCCCATGTCGCCAAGTTCCCGTACGAGATCCCCGCGCTCGTCGAGCAGTACCTCCCGAAGGCGTCCGGTCGATGAGCAGCGACGTCTGCGCACTCCCCGGGTGCGGGGCCGAGGCGGTCCGGCATCTCGCCGTCGCCGAGGCCCGTCGGGCGTTCGAGCAGATTTCCGACAAGGGCCGGAGCGCCGCCCTCTGCAAAGCCCACTACAAAGAGTGGAAGAAGGCAACCAAGAAGGACCGCCAACTCGACCGGCTCGGCGGGGGTCGCCTGGGTCCCGCTTCGCGAGGGTCGGGGGCGGGTGCACCCCGCCCCTGACTCGAAAGGGTTCGCGCGTTAGCCTACTGCTTCCGCATCTTCTGCGCCCGCATGCGCCGGCGCATCCGCTTCTTGCGCCATTTCCACCGCATGTGGCCGCGCTTCTTCCATACGCGCGAGCTCCGTTTCATCCGATCTCGTCCGAAACGGCCCGCCCTATCGTCCCCCCTTTAAAAGGGTTGCCCGACGGTGGACCGTCGACGGAGTCGGCACGTCCCCGTTTATCTATCGGCCGGTCGTCGCGCGACCGTGGTCGACGAGACGGACCTCGAGACGAACGTCCTCGAGTTCGTCCTGAAGTCGTTCCAGTTCGACCGGATGGAGACCGTCGGCGCCGTCGAATACGCGATCTTCCACCGGACGGAGACCGAGAGCGAATCGCAGTTCCGGCCGAAACTCGTCAAGCTCGTCCTCGCCGTGCCGCGGGACTGGATCGTCCACGACCTCGCCTCGGACCTCATGCTGATCGCCCCCGACGGGGTCCACCCGGGCCACCGAGGAACCGGCACCGCGATGGAAGCCGCCGGGGAGAAGGCCGAGTTCTCCGAGCAAGGGGTCGACTGGGTTCGACGTCCTCGTACGAACGGAGGGTGGGTGTACTTTCCAAAGCGCGACGAGGTGAACTGGACCCCGAGCGCCCTGGGGTCTCTCCCGTAACGGCAGCGGCCGAGGGCCCGCGGATTTCTCGTCCGGTTCCACTGACCCGACCACCCGAATCGACGGACCGGGCCAGCGGACAGACCATCGGGGTTGACCCGAGACGGGGATTCGCTCAGCGTTGGGGGCCAAATCACGGAACCGGCGCCGGGTGCGTCGCAGGCTTGCGGCGGACCGCCCAACGGTGAGCGAGTTCGAGGAAGCGAACCCGAAGCTGGGGAGGCGTGACGAGGGCGACGAGGATCATCTCCGACGCGACCCGGCTGACGGTGTTGAGGGCGTAGACCCACGCGAGTCCGGATTGCACCGAGGGGAACCCCAGGCCCATCCAGAGCGCCATCGAACCGAGCCAGAGCGCGATCCACGGAGCCGCCAAGGGGAGGTTCGCCCGCCGCCACCACGGAAGTCCGGCGAGAACCCAGGTGAGGCCGAGGAATGAGAAGATGGCCGCCCCGGGAGTTCCCCAGTCGACCCCCCACCAGAAGCTCGAATGGGTGGTCGACTCGAGTCCGACGAGAAACACCTGCTCGTAGACATTGATCATCCCGATCGCGCTGACGTATCCGACGAGGGGAGCGAGCACGAGCGCGGCGCGGGAGGGGCGTTCCGCGAAGTAGACGGCGAAGGTCACCCCCACGAACCCCGCGATGGCGGCGATGTAGGTGAACGGGTAGACCGTGTGACCGGCGGCCGTCGAGAGATACACGAGATTCCCGCCGGAGTCGGACATCGGATGGACGAGCGCCGTGACGGCGACCCAGGCGAACCAATAGCCGAGAAGGGCGGAGGTGACGAGCCAGAGCCAGAGGAAGGGTCGGTCGAGGAGCGAATGCCCCATTCAAGCCGAACCCACGGTGCTGCCCGAGATATCCGTATCCCGCCGTCGGGCGGGGAGCGCGGTTCGAGGTCTCCGCGCTCCGCTAAGGAATTCCGGGCGGCCCGAGGAGCGGGACCGACCAGAGCACGGCGACTTGATACTCGGTCCTGCAACCACCGACCCCCGAGAATCCGTACGGTCCACCAGCGGCGGTGAATTCGACCTGGCCCCCGACTCCCATGGCGTCGTAGACCACGTCCCCGGTCAATTCGGAGGTCAGGGTGATCCGGCTAGGGTAGCTACTGTTCGTGCGCTACTCGAGAAACGTAACGGCTCGCGCCGGTGGGTCGAAGTGTGGTCCGAGGCCCCCTCCGAATCCCGGCATGTTGCAGAACGACACGTCTTCCCCCGAAAGACCCTCGGCATGCGAAACCGGGAGGACGACGAGGACCGCGAAGAACGTCACGGCGGCCGCCGCCACCGCGAGGGGGGTCGACGACCGACTCGAGGGTCCGACCCGCCGTCTCGCCAACTCTCTCGGCATCAAGTTCCGAGCCGTCGAGCCGGCTGGGGCTATATCAGGAATTTTCGAGGTGGTCCGCGAGACGGTCGTCGGGTCCCGAACTCGGGGATCGGTTCGGTACGGGCCGGAAACCGGGCGGCTACAGGACGCCCATCTCGGTGAGCTTCTCGGGAAGGTACGTGTCCGTCACGTAGTTGAGGCCGTACTTGGCGAGCGACTGCTGCTCGGCCTTCTTCCCGTTCTTCAGCATCAGCTCGATCTCGCTCCGCCACTCGGCGGTCTTGAACCGCGGGTCGGTGAGCTCGGCCTGGAGCGCTCGGACGTCCTGGTCGGAGAGCTTGTCCGAGGGGAGCTTGTAGTTCTCGATGTCGGAGGCGGTCACGCCGAGGAACTCCGCCTGCGGCGTCGCGAGATACTGGGAAATGTGCGCGGTCTTGATCGCGCCGTACGCGACGCTCGCGAAGATCCGGAACGACCAGGGGTCGCCGTCGGTGAACACGACCACAGGGAGCTTCAGCTCCTCGTTGAGCCGCTTGAGGAACCGGCGTGTCGACCGCGCCGGCTGGCCCTTGAGGTGCAACAGGACGGCCCCGTTCTTCTCGTCGAACCCGTTCTCGGCGAGCCGGTCGACCATGCCGCCGCACTCGATCGCCACGACGAACTTCGCACCGGTCGAGACGAACTCGATCTTCTCCTTCTCGACGTTGAACGGGATCGCGTACCCGCCGTCGCCGACGTCGTCCCGGCAGTTGATCTTCTTGACGATCCCCTTCCGGTTCGTCTCGCGGATCGTCAGGTCGCCGATCACCGACGCGCCGTTCTCCTCCGGGTGGACCCGGAAGTCCTCCCGCAGCCGCTCGCAGAGGACCTCGAGGTCCTCGATGAGGAGGTTCGATTCGTCCTCGCTGTGGAACTTCCCCTCCTCCCACCCCTCGCTGATGTAGTAGAGCTCCCGCAGCGTCGAGGTCTTTCCCTCGCGGGCCATCTCGTTGATGAAATCGACGAGGTAGAACGTCCGAAGGAGCATCAGCGCCCCGTCGAGCTTCCGCGCGCTGCGGGTCCCGAGCGCGCGCCCGAGCTTCCAGACCCCCTCCCGCAGCTGGAACTGGATGTTCTGCTTCGTCCGGAGCGGCAGCCGCATCCGCGGGATCTCCCCCGCGTCGAGCTGCTCGTAGATCGACTTGGCGAGGTCGAGCGTCGGCTTCAGGGCGTCGACGCGGACGGCCGTCTCGCCGTCACGCTTCGTCGTCTTCGACTCCCGCACTCCCTTCCGCGGCATCGTAGTCCACCTCCCCGTCCTCGGTCCCCGGCAACGGTTCGAGCCCGGCTTCGGCCGCCTCGATGACCGCGCGTGGCAGTCGGACGTCCCAGTCGCCGGGGAGCGGTTCGGCCCCGAGGAGGTGGGCCTCGTCGACCCCGGCGATGTACCAGGAGAGGTCGGACGCCTCGACCTCGGTGCCCTTCGGGAACGTCACCTCGATCGTCGCCTTGCCGCTCGGGGGCAGCTTCTCCAGGGTCCACCACGCCCGCCCGAGCTCGGCGTCCGTCCCCTCGGGCGGCGGCGCGTAGTGGGCCTTGGGCACGAGCTCCGGTGGCATCTCGACGAACACCTCGAGGACCCGGGCCCTCGGCGTGTAGTTCGTCACGTCGGTGCCGGCCCGGATCGTCTCGCCGACCGGTGCGACCGTCGTCTCGACGTTCACGACGTCCATGATCCGGGTGATCACCGGAGTGAGGTCGGGGACGGGCTTGTGGACGAGCGAGCTCGTCTTCTCCGCGAGCTTCGGCAGGATCTTCAGGATGATCGCAAACTTCTCGCTCGCCAGGTCGCGGCGGTTCCGGCGCGAGATGTGGGTCCGGAGGTGGCGCGCCGCCGCCTGGATCGCGAGCGTGACCTCCTTGTCGATCTCGGGGTCCTCCGCGATCGCCTCCTTCGCCTCGCTCGTGAACGGGATCTTGGTCGAAGCGACGTGGACGAGGAGGAGGCACGGGCCCGTCGGGAGTCCCTGGCCCCCCTTCTGGTCGAGGCCGTACCGCCGCCAATCGAGGTTCTGGACCGCGTTCGTGACCGCGCACGCCCCCTGCTGGAAGAGCAGCGGCACCCGGTTCGCGAACCGGAGGAGCTGGATCGGCTGGTCGGCGGGGAGGCCGCCTCCGTAGACCAGACCGACCTCGACGAGGAACGGGAACCCCCCCCGGACCTTCGGCGGCCGGCTGACCGGCGGGGCGTAGAACTCCGGCCGGACCTCGCCGAGGACGTTCCGGAGTCCGCGCTTGATGAGCATCGGGCCGATCGGCGAGAGGCATTCGGCCGTCGGTGCCACGAGCGGGACCTCGTGCATGGCGGTGAGGAGCTTCTCGAGCGGCTCGCCGTGGACGTCCGCCGGTTTCGTCTTTCCGGACAGTCCGGCCCGGTCGAGGATCTCCCGCGCCGCCCGGGGCGACACCCCCGCGAGCTCCTTCTGGAGGAGCTCGAGGATCGTGGGCTTGTTCGACCCCTTCAGCCGATACGCGAGCTCCCCGAGCTCGAGCCCGTACGGGTGCGGGGCGACTTCCTTCGGGACCGGGGGGACCTCGGTCGAGGCCCGCTCGTAGGTAACCCGCGTCCCGTCCGGCTCGACGAGCGTGAACCGGGCGTGCGGATTGACGATCGCCGTTCCCTTCAGGTAGTCGAATGGCGACTGCCGCCCCCGCTGGTACTTCGCCTTCAGCAGGAGCTCGATCCGGGTCCCGCTCGGGCGGTCCCAGAGGACGAGGTCCTCGGAGACGACCCGCGGGAGGTTCTTCTGGGTGTCGATGAGGAGCTCGACGACGTGGGCCGCCTCCTCCTCGGCGACCTTGCTCGTCACTTTCGCGGGGCGAGCGGTGGTCAGTCCCGCGTAGAGGACCGCCGCGGAGATCCCGATCCCCTGCTGGCCCCGGGACTGCCGGTTGGCGTGGAACCGGGACCCGTACAGGAGCCGCCCGAAGACGTTGGGGATCTCGCGCTTCAGGATCCCAGGGCCGTTGTCCTCGACGGCGATCCGGAGCCGGTCGGTCCCTTCCTTGGCGATCTCGACCTTGATGTCCGGGAGGACCTGGGCCTCCTCGCAGGCGTCGAGGCAGTTGTCGACCGCTTCCTTGACGGTGGTGAGCAGCGCCCGGAGCGGGTTGTCGAACCCGAGGATCTGCCGGTTCCGCTCGAAGAACTCCGCGACGGAGATCTCCCGCTGCTTCGCCGCGAGCTGCTGGGCGAGCGACTTCGCGGGGGGCACGGGTGCGCGACGATTCGGACCCCGCTATAAGTCCGTGGTTCGACTTGCGGCCGACGGGAGAGCGCCGGGGCGTTGCGCGACGTCCCGGAGCACCGGACGGAACGGGCGCCACCGGGCCGGCTCTCGCAGGTCGGCGTCGACCGTCACGAGCCGCTCGTCCGGGCCGAGGGCGACGCCCGGGACGGGACGTTCGGCGAGCGGTTCCCCGCGCGCGTCGTAGCCGCGGGATCCGCCCCCGAAGACGATCCCGTCCTCGACCCCCACGCGATTGACGTAGACCAGGGGAGCCGCGTTCTCGACCGCCCGGGCGGGGAGAACCTTCTCGAACAGCCGCCGGGAGGTAACGGGCGCGGCGGACACGCAGACGAACAGGTGCGCCCCGTCGAGGGCGAGCGCGCGGAACACCTCGGGGAAGAACGCGTCGTAGCAGATCGAGAGCCCGACGTTCTCCGACCCGAGCGGTGCGACCACGCTCGTGTCGGTCGGGGAGAAGACGCTCCCCTCCTCGAACGGCCCGTACGTCGGGAGGTACCGCTTTCCTTGGGCGAACTCGGTGCCGTCCGGGCGAACGAGGAGCACGGAGTTGGAGACCTCCCCGTGACGGGGACCCTGGGTGGGGGCGCCGACGACGACGGCACGACCGGACGAGCGGACCGCCTCGCGAAGCGGAGCCAGGCGGACGTCGCCCGCCCGGAGGGCGAGCCGGTGGAACCGGTCCCCGAGCTTGTACCCGGAGAGGAACAGTTCGGGGAACACGACGAGGGACGCCTTCGTCCCGTGGACCACCTCGGCCGCGCGGGCGACGTTCTTTTCGAGGTCCCCCGCGACGGGAGCGAGCTCCGCGAGCGCGATCTCCATCAGAAGAAGTGGTGCCGGACGGCGAGGAGGTAAACGAACAGGACGAGAAACACGAGGAAGATCACCGTGATCGTCGAAGTGAAGAACAGATACCCGAGCCCGAGGAACAACACGACGACGGTCGTGTAGAGCGCCCACGCCTCCTGGTTCCAGAGGGCGCTCGCGACGCCGACGAGCACGGCGCCGAGGAGCACGAGGATCGCCGCGCCCACGACGTCGACCTGGTGGACGATGAGCAGTTGGGTCGGGATCGCGGCGCCGAGGTACTCGTTCAGGAGGAAGAGGATCCCGCTGACCAGGACGACGAGCCCGAGCAACGCGATGAGCACCGCGAGGACCGCGACCCCGAGCGGAAGGGAGGGCCGAACGGCGGTCGGCTCCCACTGGGGGGGCAGGTGCTGCACCTCGGGCGCGCCGCTCGAAGCGGCCGCCGGTCGAGCCGTGGTCGGCATCGGAACGCTCGCGACGACGACCCCGCGGTCGAGACAAGTAGCTTTCGTTCGAGGTGCCCGCGCGCGCGGTGTCCACGCCGACGCCCCGGAACCCGGAGACCCTTGGGCTCGCGAATCCGGCGGGTCAGAACCGGCGCTCGGCCGCGCCCCACGCCATGTGTTCGAGGAGGATCCGGAACGGGGACGGCGGGAGCGTCTCGAGCGACCGGGTCGCCCGCTCGGCCCACTGTCGGGCCGCGTCGGCGACCCGCCCGGAGGCGCCGCTCGCGTCCACGAGCGCGCGGAGCCTCAGGAGGTCGCCGGGGGACTTCCGGCGGAGCCCGAACAACCGCTCGAACTCGGCCCGACGGGTCCCGTCGAGCGACTCGTACGTCTCGAGGCTGACGAGCGTCGGGTTCCCCTCCCGGAAGTCGCCGTAGAGCGGCTTGCCGAGGATGTCGGAGTCGCCGTAGACATCGAGGAGGTCGTCGCGGATCTGGAACGCGATCCCGAGCGAGCGGCCGTAGCCGGACGCGGCGTCCTGGACGGGGGTCGGAGCGCCCTGGATCTCGGCCACCGAGCCGAGCGCGGCGGCCACGATCGCGGCGGTCTTCCGCTCGACGACCCGGAAGTAGTGCTCCCGGCCCGCCGTGAGGTCGAAGCGGCCGCTCTCCTGGAGGACCTCCCCCTCGACGAGGTCGGCGCACGCCTCGCCGCACCGCATGATGATCGACCGCGGGTACTCCGAGGCGAGCTCGAACGCGCGGACGAACAGGTAGTCGCCGGAGACGATGGCGAGCGGCAGTCCGAACGCCTGCGGGAGCGAGGGCCGGCCCCGCCGCATCTCGGCGTGGTCGATCACGTCGTCGTGGACGAGCGTGGCGGTATGGATCAGCTGGAAGGCGGCCGCGAGGGAGTGGATCGGGCCCGTGTCGTTCGCGCCGAGCGCCCGGTGGAGCGCCGCCATCAGGACGGGGCGGACCCGCTTCCCCCGGCGCTGCAGGCGTACTTCGCCGCGTCGGTGAGCCGGGGGTACGTCGCCCCGAGGACGTCCTGCATCCGCCGGTCGATGTCGGCAAGGTCGCGGACGAGGAGCGGGAGGAGCTCGGTGAGCCGGGCGGTGAGGTCCTCCCCGATCGTCTGGCTCACGAGGACGTCGAGCGGAAGGTCGGCCGGCTCGGCGGACGGCGGCGCGGGAGACGTCACGAGGCTCCCCCCAACCGGCGCGGACGCTTCATCCGCATCATCGCATCGAGACCGTCCGCCCCGATATAGCGCATGCCGAGGGCCAGGAGCCAATCGCGTTCCACGAACCGGTCGCCGAATTCCTTCAGCCGGAACCCGCGTCTTAAGGGCTCGTAGAGGTGCCGCTGCCACAACCGGTCGTACTCGGTGAGCGGCGCCCCCGTCCGAATGTGGTCGGCGGCGGCGGCCCCCGCGTCGCGCCCCGAGACCATCGCGGTCGGGATACCGCCCCCGTTCGTGGCCATGACGAGGTTGGCGGCGTCGCCCGCGAAGAGCGCCCGCCCGCGGACCGCGGACCGGGGCGGCGGACCGAGCGGGACCCACCAGCGGGTCCGGTCGGTCCCGGCCGGCCATCCCGCCTCGACGAGGAACCGGTCGAGGAGCCCGGAGAGCGTCGCTCCGGGCGGGAGGTGGTGGACCCCGACCCCGACGTTCGCGTCGTGGGCGCGGGGGATCATCCAGGCATAGCCGCCGGGGGCGACCGAACCGAAGTAGAGGTCGATCTCCGGCGGGAACTCCCCGGTCGACGTCGCGGTGATCATCCGATACATCTCGCGCGGGACCGAGAACCCGACCGAGCGGGCGACGGTCGAAAGGGGGCCGTCGGCGCCGATGACGACCTTCGCCGCGACCTTCCCGCCGCCGACGAACTCGACGGCGTCGTCGGTCACGCGGGAGACCCCGCAGGGGAACCGGAGCTCGGCACCGGCCCCCTCGGCCCGGGCCGCGAGCGCCTTGTCGAACGCGCGGCGCGAGACCGTCGCTCCTCGGAGGGGAAACGCGAACCGGCGGCCGCCCGGCGCGATGCACGCCATCGTCGTCGTCTCGCGGAGGACCGTCTCTGGCGGGACCTCGAACGCCTCCCGGATCACGTCGGGGAACGGGAAGATCGTCGCGAGCTCCTCGGGCGACGGGACGTACTCCCCGCACTGGACCGGCTCGCCGAGCTCGGTCCGCCGGTCGACGAGGAGCGTCCGGGCGCCTCCCGCCGAGGCGAACCGGGCGGCGACGCTGCCGGCCGGACCCGCGCCGACGACGACGACGTCGAACGTCTCCACGGACGTCACGCCCCGACTTGCAGGAAGTGCACGGCCGCCGACTGGAATCCGTTCAGGACGAGCCCGGGGTCGATGCCGAACGCCACGATGGCGAGGACGGCGAGCGCGATCGCGGCCGACCGGCCGAAGCCGATCGGCGCCTCGAGCCGCGTGTTGGCGGGGTCGTCGGGCGGAGGGGGGTCGAGATAGATCGTCTTCAGGACGCGGGCGTAGTAGAACACCGAGAGCGCGCTGTTGAGGAGCCCGGCGACGGCCAGCCAGACGAACCATCCCTCGGCCTGGACGGCGGCGGAGAACAGGACGAACTTCGAGACGAACCCGATGGTCAGCGGGATCCCGGCGAGGCTGAGGAGCATCACCGCGAACGCGAACATGAGCCACGGGCGCCGCGTCGCGAGCCCCCGCCAATCGTCGACCCGCGGGCCGACCCCGAGTCCGAGGACCGCCGCGACGACGAGGAACGCGCCCGCCTTCATGAACACGTGCGCGAACACCTGGAGGGTCGCACCCGCGAGCGCGGGGGCGGTACCGACGACGACGCCGATCAGCATGTAGCCGGCCTGGCTGATCGAGGAGTACGCGAGGAGCCGCTTGACCTCCTTCTGCTGGAGGGCGAGGAGGTTCCCCACGGTCATCGTGAGCACCGCGACCACGCCGAGGGCGAGCTCGATGTCCGGCCGGAGGGTGATGGTCGCGCAGTGGCCGCCCGCGCACCACTGCCCGAGGACCGGGGCGAAGACGACCGGTCCGACGAACACGAGGAAGAACGCGAACACCCCGATCTTCTTCGAGCCGCCGGCAAGGAACGCCGAGACGTCGTCCGGCGCGCCGTCGTACACATCGACCGCCCACGCGTGGAACGGAACGAGCGTGAGCTTGAACCCGAGGCCGGCGATCAGGAGCGCGTAGCCGGCGAGGGCGAGCGCCGGGTACCCGACGACCCGGGTCCCGGTCTCCAGGGTCGCGAATCCGGTCCCCCCGGTACGCCCCGAAGAGGAGCGAGGCGCCGAAGAACGAGAGCGCGGAGGAAAGGGCGCCGACGATGTAGAACTTCATCGCCGCCTCGAGGCTCCGGGCGTCCTTTCGGGTGTAACCGACGAGGAGGTACGTCGCGATGCCGGTGACCTCGACCGCGAGGAGGAGGAAGATCAGGTCGGCCGCGACGGCGGCGAGGAGCATCCCGACGGTGGCCATCAGGAGGAGACCGAAGAACACGGCCGCCCCCTTCTCGTCGCTCGGACGGGAGAGCGAGGCGAGGGAGACGAGGAGGGCGCTCGTCAGGAAGATCGCCTGGAAGATCAGGCCGAGGCTCGTCACCGAATAGAGCGCGGTCCCGAGGGGCGCGTCGACCGCCGAGGCCGGGATGGTCCGGAGGATCGCGAGCGGCGCGTACCCGAGGTCGGCCACGACGGCCAGGAGCGCGAGCGACGTCGCCGAGACCGCGATCGCGCCGTACGCCTCGAGCTGCCGGACGCCGAGGACGTCGAGCAGGAACACGAGGAGCGCGGCCCCGAGCACGATGACGACGGGGGCGAACGTGGCGAGGAAGGTGGTGTCCATCCGACCGACCCTCCTACGGGAGCCCCGGGAAGCCGTAGACCGGCGAGTTCACGATCACGTGGACGAGGAAGCCGGGAAGGATCCCGTACACGACGGTGAGCGCCACGAGCATCCCCATCCCGGCCGCCTCGAACCAGGGGATGTCGTGCGCGTGCTCCGGGATCGACCGCTTCGGGCCGAAGAGGACCCGCTGCATCATCCACAGGTAGAACGCGGCGGTCACGACGAGCAGGATCAATGGGACGAGCACCCAGTACCCGATCCGGTCCCACGTCGCGAGGAGCGCCGTGAACTCCGCGGGGAAGCTGATCAGCGCCGGGAGCCCGAGGGAGGCGAGCGACCCGACCATCAGCATCGTCGCGAGGACGGGCGTCACCGGGGTGATCCCGCCGAGCTTCGAGATGTCGCGCGTCCCGAACGTGTGGTGGACGCTTCCGGACGCCATGAACAGGAGGGCGCTCACGACCCCGTGGGCGAACATCAGCAGCACGGCCGCGAGGAGCCCGAGCTGGGAGTAGACGGCGATCGCGAGGAGCACGATCCCCATGTGGTTGATCGACGAGTACGCGACGAGCCGCTTCAGGTCCCGTTGCGCGAGGGCCACGACCGACCCCCAGATGATCATGGAGAACGCGAGGACGTAGAGGAGCCAGGTCAGGTGGCTCATCCCGACCGGGAGGATCTCGACCGCCCACCGGATGAGCCCGTACCCCCCGAGCTTCAGGAGGAGTCCGGCAAGGAGGACCGAGGCCCCGGTGGGCGCCTCGACGTGGGCGTCCGGCAGCCACGTGTGGAACGGCACGATCGGGAACTTCACCCCGAACCCGAAGAGGAGCGCGAGGAACAGGAACACCTGGACCGTCGCCGAGAGCCCGTGCGCGGCGACGTAGATCGAGGAGAAGTCGAACGAGGTCGCGCCCGAGTAGAACACGAGCGCGAGCAGGCCGACGAGCATCACGATCGAGGCGACGTGGGTATAGACGAAGAACTTCAGCGCGGCGTACCGACGCCGGGGCCCGCCCCAGAACCCGATGAGGAAGAACATCGGGATCAGGACCGCTTCCCAGAACAGGAAGAACAGCAGGACGTCGAGGGCGATGAACACCCCGAAGCAGCCGAGGCAGGTCAGGAGCATGAGGCCGAAGTACGCGGCCGGCTGGTTCGTCTCCCCCCACGAGTAGACGACCGTCGCGACCTGGAGGAACGCGGTCAGGAGGATCATGACGAGCGAGATCCCGTCGACGCCGACCGTGTAGTTGATCGTCAGCCAGGACAGGTGGATCCACGGGTACGACTCGACGTCGGCGTAGCCGGGGCTGCCGCCGCTCGGCCCCGGCCAGGCGGTGTACGAGCCGAGGAGCGCCGCGACCTCGAGGAGGAAGAGGACCGACGTCCCGAGCGCGACCCAGCGGGCCCGCTCCTTCGCGAGGAACGTCAGGACCGTTCCGCCCACGAGGGTCAGGAGCATCAGCGAGAGGACGGGGAGCGTCACGTCAGGGACCTCCCACCGAGGCGAGCAGGAGCGGGGCGACGAACAGCAGGAGGACGAGGAGGCCGATCACGCCGAGGACGACGTAGCTCGCGTAGTCGGAGACGAGCCCGCTCTGGCCTCGCCGCATGGAATTCGAGACCGAGGTACCGAGCCGCTCGAACCCGTGGATCGTCCCGTCGATGACGTACCGCTCGACGAAGTCGGCAACCCGGCTCCCGCCGTAGACGAGCCGGAGCCCGACCCAGTCGTAGAAGTCCTTGACGTAGTAGCGGTTCAGGAGGACGGTCCGGATCGACTGGAGCGGGGAGTCGGCCGGGAGGACGAACACGCGCCCGTTCCCCCACAGGACCGTGGCGACGCCGATCCCGGCGAGGCCGAGGCCGACCGAGAGCGCGGACAGCACGACCTCGGTGAGGCCGTACGTCGGGGGACCCCGGCGCCGAGCGAGAAGAGCGAGGCGAACGACGGGACGAACGCGAACAGCCCCGCGACGACCGCGAGCCCCGAGAGGACGTAGAGCGGGACCTGCATCGTCCACGGCCCCTCGTGGGCGTGGGGGAGCGCCGGGTCCCGCGTCTGGGTTCCGCCGAACGCGAGGTACCAGGCCCGGAAGATGTAGTACGCCGTCAGGAACACCGTCGCGTACGCGAGGACGAGGAACGGCCAGTACGCGGGATTGGACTGGGCCGCCGAATAGACGGACGCGAGGATGTCGTCCTTCGACCAGAACCCGGCGAACGGGAAGATCCCGGAGAGCGAGAGCGCGCCGACCAGGAACGCCGCCGACGTGACCTGCATCGACTTGCGGAGCCCGCCCATCTTGAACAGGTCCTGGGTTCCGACGGCGTGGATGACCGAGCCCGCGGCGAGGAACAGGAGCGCCTTGAAGAACGCGTGCGTGAACAGATGGAACATCCCGGCCATCGCGAACCCCGCGCCGACGCCGAGGACCATGTAGCCGAGCTGGCTGATCGTCGAGTACGCGATCACCCGCTTGATGTCCGGGTGCACGACGGCCATCGTCGCGGCGAAGAACGTCGTGAAGCCGCCGACCGCGACGATCGCGAGCCGGTCGGCGGGCGTGAACCCGAGGAACAGCGAGGCGACGACGAGGAGGTAGACCCCGGCCGCGACCATCGTCGCGGCGTGGATGAGCGCGCTGACGGTCGTCGGGCCCTCCATCGCGTCGGGGAGCCAGGCGTGGAGCGGGAACTGGGCGGACTTCCCGGCCGCCCCGGCGAGCATCGAGGAGGCCGGCGACGGTGAGGAGCGGGGTGTTCGCTCCCATCGCGCTCGCGAGGAACGGGCTCGACCCGCGGACGAAGAGGAACCCGCTCGCGGCCCAACCGGCGCCGCCGCCGCTCGTCGCGTAGACGCTGAAATAAATGAAGATCCCAAGGAGGAACAGCACGTCGCCGACCCGCGTGACGAGGAACGCCTCCTTCGCCGCGGAGGCGGCGCTCGGCTTCTCGTAGTAGAATCCGATCAGGAAGTACGAGCAGACGCCGACGAGCTCCCAGAACAGGAAGAACTCAAGCAGGTTGTCGGCGAGGACCAGCCCTGTCATCGCCGCGAGGAAGAGCGAGAGCTCGGCGTAGTACCGGGGGAGCCCCCGGTCCTCGTGCATGTAGCCGATCGAGTAGAGGAGGACGAGGAACCCGACGACGGTCACCACGAGGAGCATCAGCGCCGAGATCGGGTCGACGAGGACCCCGATGACGAGGGAGAACCCGTTCGGGAACGTCCCCGGAGCGCCGGGGAGCGAGAGCCACGTGAAGTTCGCGTCGGAGTAGTGGCCGGGGTTGAGCATCTCGGCCGCGGCGACGAGGACGCCCACGACCATCGCGGCCCCGCCGAAGGCGACGGCGACCCAGCCGCCGTACTCGAGCTTCTTCAGCTTCGTGCCGAGGAGCCCGACGAGGACGAACGACACCGCCATCAGGGTCGGGACGAGCCAGGCGACCGAGAAGGCGAAATCCAGCGTTCCGATCGGTCCTTCCCCCTTCAGTGCTTCAGCGACGTCGCCTCGGCGACGTTGATCGACCCGCGGAGCCGGTTCAGGGCGAGCACGATGGCGAGGCCGACCGCGACCTCGGTCGCGGCGAGGCCGACGAGGACGACGGCGATCGCCTGGCCCGAGAGACCGCCGGGGGTGCCGGAAAACGCGGCGAAATAGACGAAGTTCAGGATCGCCGCGTTCATCGCGATCTCGACGGCGATCAGGAGGAGGATGAAGTTGCGCCGCGTCAGGATCCCGAACAGGCCGACCGCGAGGAGGGTCCCGGAGAGGAAGAGGAGGCTGGCCACGGACAGCTCGGTCATTCGCGGCCCTCCCGGACGAGGTAGATCGCGCCCGCGAGGGCGCTCAGCATGACGAACCCGAGGAGGACGAGCCACGCTCCGTCTTGGTTGAAGAGCGAGGTCGAGAGGAGGGTCACGTCGTACGACCGGACGACCGTCTGCTGCTGGGGGAGCGACGCCGCCACGACCGAGAGGACGACGATCGCGAGGAGCGCGAGGGCGAGCGGGAACGGCCCGATCCCGGTCGCGGCCTCCCGGGCGAAGATCCGCTTCCGGGTGACCATGACGCCGAACAGGAGGAGGATCGTGACGGCCCCAGCGTAGACGCCGAGCTGCAACACCCCGAGGAACGGGGCGGAGAGGAGGAAGTACAGGCCCGAGAGGGAGACGAAGAACACCGACACCCACAGGATCGTGTGGACCAGCTCCCGCACCAGGAGGGCGGCGAGCGCCGTTCCTACTGCGATCGCGGCGAGCGCGAGGAACGCAAGTTCCTCGAGGATCACGTGTGGGTCCCCCAGAAGAGGCACTCCTTCGGACAGACGGAGATGCACGTGCCGCACCGGACGCAGTCGGAGTCGTTGATGACCGGTTCCTTCCAGATCCGCTTCGCGGGCTTCTCGCCGGGCTTCGGCGCCTCCTTCGGGATGTCGAGCATCGTGATGCAGTTCGTCGGACAGTCGCGGGAGCACGCGTTGCAGCCGATGCAGAGCGGGGCGTCGAGGAGGATCGCATCCTCGTTCGCGGGGCGGGCAAGCCGGATCGGGTTCATCGGCAGCTTCCGCTGGAACTGCTCGAACATCTTCTGCGGCGAGTAGACCATCTCCGAGCGCTTCGTCACGGACAGCTCATACCGGGTGGTCATGGTCAGGCACCCTTCCGGGCACGCGTCGGAGCAGAACCCGCAGTACGAGCATTTCCCGTAGTCGATCTCGGGGCACTTCTTGGGGTGCTTCGGGTCGCCGCCGGGGACCGTGACCATGTCGATGCACAGGTCCGGGCACGAGAACGCGCAGAGGTTGCACGAGATGCAGGTGTTGATGTTGAGCGCGTGGACTCCGCGGTAGTTGTCCCAGATCTCGCCGACTCCGATCGGCTTCCCCGAGGCGACCCTCACCTCGCCCCGGAACTTCGGGTCCTCGAGCCGCTCGTACGGGTAGATGATCGTCGAGGGCCGGATGAGGCTCTTCACGAACTGCCGGGCGGCGGTCGCGAGCGGCTTGTAGACGAGCGCCACGGCGTTCTCGCCCTTGGCGCGTTCCTTCGGGTCGATTTGAGCGGCCATGACCGGAATCTATCCCCCCATCGACGGAATGCAGCCGAACACCGGTAGGCACTTCAGGAGCACGAGCGCCGCGGCCCAAACGACGGCGACGAGGGAGAGCGGAATCATCCGCATCCAGCCGATTCGCAGCAGCTGGTCGGTCCGGACCCGCGGGAGGGAGGCCCGGATCCAGACGAACACGCCGAAGACGGCGTACGTCTTCAGCAGGAACCAGAAGATCCCGGCGAGCGGGAACGACGTCAGCGCGCTCGGTACGGTACGTCGGGAGGGTCCAGCCGCCGAGGAACAGGAGCACGATCAGGATGCTGCCGGCGAGGGCGCGGAGGTAGTCGGCGAGCATGAAGTACGCAAACAGCATCCCGCCGTACTCGGTGTTCCAGCCCTCGACGAGCTCCGCCTCGGCCTCGGGGAGGTCGAACGGGATCCGTTCCATCTCCGCGAGCATCCCGATCGAGAACACCACCATCGCGAGGACGAGCGGGCCCCAGAACCAGTAGTTCTGCTGCTCGGCGACGATCGTGTTCAGGTCGAAGCTCCCCGAGACGAGGACCACCGCGACGACGGCGAGGAGGATGGGGACCTCGTAGGCGATCATCTGGGCGGCCGAGCGCATTCCGCCCATCAGCGAGTACTTGTTGTTGCTCGACCAGGCCGAGATGAAGATGAACAGCGGGGCGAAGCTGAAGATCACGAGGGCGAGCAGCATCGAGAGCGGGAGCGAACCGTCCGACCACCCGGTGGAGATCGGGAGGACCCCGAACATGAGGAGCGACGTCACCATGTACGCGGTGGGCCCGGCGTAGAACCCGAGCTCGTCGGCTTCGCGCGGCTTGAACGTGTTCTTCCGGAAGAGCTTGAGACCGTCGGCGAAGTTCTGGAGGAGCCCGGCGTACCCGACGTGCATCGCCCCGCGCCGGTCCATGAACCGGCCGAGCATCTTCCGCTCGAACCAGATCAGCATGATCGTGTTGATCATGCTCGCCGCGAGGAGGATCGCGCCGAACACGAGGGCCGAGAGCCCCCAGATGACGTCGCCGTTCGCGAGCGGCGACGCGAGGGGCGGGATGACCCGACCGACGAGCCAGAGGATCCCGGACGCGAGCCAGTAGGCGACGTCCCACAGAGTCGTCAGCGCCATGGTCCCGCCCTACCGGTCGACCTCGCCGACGCACACGTCGACGCTGCCCATGATGGGGGGAATGTCGGCGACGTGGTAGCCGACGAGGTAGTGGTGGGCCGCGCTGACGTTCGCGAACACCGGAGAGCGGAACTTCACGCGGTACGGGTGCTCGCCGCCCTCGTTCACGACGTAGGCGCAGGCCTCCCCGTGGGGCTCCTCGATCGCCGAGAGTCCGACCCCCTTCGGGTAGTTCCGCTTCAGGAGGTACGCTTCCCGGCCGATCGGGGCGTACGGGGCCCCGAGCCACCGGGGGAGGTGGTCGGCGAGAACCGGGCCGGGGTGGCTGTCGAGCCAGTCGAGGGCCTGCCGGAGGATCCGGACCGATTGGCGCATCTCCTCCATCCGAACGAGGTAGCGACCCGTGACGTCCGCGGTATCGGCGGTCGCGACGTCGAACTCGACCTGGGCGTACCGCGAGTACGGGCGGTCCTTCCGGAGGTCGCGTTGCGACCCGGCGGATCGGAGCATCGGGCCGGTCACCCCGAGCCGGACGCAGTCGTTCGCGCTGAGGACCCCGAGGCCGTCGCAGCGCCGGCGGAAGATGTCGGAGCCCATGCAGAGCCGGTCGGTACTCGACGAACCGGGGCTCGAGCCAGTCGAGGACCTGGCGGGCGTGCCCGGTGAACCCCTCCGGGAGGTCGTTGCGGACCCCGCCGACCCGCATGTACTCGTAGGTCAGGCGACCGCCGGTGTAGCTCTGGAACAGGTCGAGGATCAGGTCCCGGTCCCGCATCCCGTACAGGAACGGGCTCATCAGCCCGAGGTCCTGGACGAACGCCGCGTACCACATGATGTGCGAGGCGAGCCGCTGGAACTCCTCGGACATCATCCGGATCCAGTCGGCCCGCTCCGTGGGCGCGATGCCGAGCGCCTTCTCGGCGGCCTGGACGTAGAGGTGCTCCCAGGCGATCCCCGCCACGTAGCAGGTCCGGTCCATCAGCGTGATCACCTCGTTGTAGTGGCGGTCCTCGCTGATCTTCTCGATCCCGCGGTGCAGGTAGCCCATCTCCGGGTCGACGTCGAGGATCCGCTCGCCGTCGATGCGGACGCGCAGGTTCCACAGCCCGTGCGTCATGGGGTGCTGCGGCCCCATGTTGATCCACATCTCAGACATTGCGCACCTTCACCTCGAGGTCTTCCGGCTCGTGGAGCTTGAACGACCGCTGGAGCGGGTGGAACTGGTACCCGTCCGGCATGAGGAGGTGGCGGAGGTCCGGGTGGTGGTCGAACTGGATCCCCACGAGCTCCCACGCCTCCCGCTCGTGCCAGTTGGCCGAGGGCCAGACCGCCGAGGCCGTCTCGACGTGCGGGTTCTTCGCGTCGAGGTCGGTCGAGAGGAGCAGGTACGTCTTCGCCGCGTCGGACCACAGGAGGTAGAACACCTCGTACCGCTCGACCCAGTCGATCCCCCCCACGGTCGACAGATGGGTGAACCCAAGCGCATCGCGGGCCACCGGAAAGAGCGCGGAGGCGGACCCCGCGTCGAACTTTACGCGCGCCGCCACCCCGTCGAACGGCTCGACGGAGAGAATTCCCGGGACCCCGCTCGCGGCGAGCTTGCTGCGGACGTCCTCGGTGTTCAACTCCGCCTCCGTCGTCCGCGTGGTGCGGGGGGCACCTTACGCGCCGCGCTCCCGGATCAGGGTTTCCAGCCGGAGAATACCGTCCAGGAGCGCCTCGGGTCGGGGGGGCAGCCGGCGATGTAGACATCGACGGGAACGAGCTTGTCGACCCCCGGCACGACCGAGTAAGCGGTCCGGAACGGTCCGCCCCCGGTCGCGCAGTTGCCCATCGCGATGACCCACTTCGGCTCCGGCATCTGTTCGTAGAGCGCGATCAGCTTGTGCGCCACCTTCCAGGTGACCGTCCCGTTCACGATCAGGAGGTCGCACTGCCGGGGCGAGGAGCGGGGGACCACGCCGAACCGCTCGGCGTCGTGCCGGGCGCCGAACGCCGCCGCGAACTCGATCGCGCAGCACGCGAGCCCCCAATGGAGCGGGAACAGCGAGTTGCGTCCGGCCCAGTTGAATACCGGCCGGATGAGCTTCCCTTCCGCCTGCTCCTTGACGAGGGCGCTGAGCGCCTCTTTCGCCTCCGGGATGAATTCGCGGGACCGGAGGGTCTCGATCTCCACGAACGAGACGTCGGAGGAGACGACCGGGAGCTCTCCGCCCGGACCGACGGACGCGAGCGGCGGCCGGGCCACGGCGGGCGGAGGGGCCGGGGCGCTCATACGACCCACCGCTTCTCGCCGGAGAGGGCGTAGTAGATCCCCGTCAGCGCGAGCAGCGTGAATGCCCCGGCGACGAACACCGCGACCACGGTGTCGTTTCCCGCCCGGAACGTGAGGGCAAAGAGAGCGAGAACGAACCCGATCACATCGACGGCGACGAAGACGATGGCGAAGGTGTAGTGCTGGGTCGGGAAGTCGATCTGCGCCTCGCCCTCCGCCTCTTCCCCGCACTCGTACGTGGTCAGCTGGAGGTACGACTTGCGCGATTTCGCCCCCAGCGTCTTGTTCGCAACGATGGAGCCGATGCCGAACGCGGAGGCGATCGCGCCGAACACCAGGAACGTATCGATCCCCGCTGCCATCGACTCCCTCCTCCGGCTCGCTGAGGTCGCGGACCGACGACCTCGACGCGTTATTTAAGCGCACCCGGAAGAGCGAGGTTCTGGCGTCGAACGCGCGTCGGCCGGACACCGTTATGCCCGCCCTGCGCCCCCTGGCGCCCGTGCCACCGAACTTCCGCCCGCCCGTGACCCTGGAGGGGGCCCGGATCCGGCTGGAACCGCTTACGCTGGACCACGCGGGCCCGATCGCGCGGTTCTCGGCCCGTCCGGAGATCTGGGAGTTCATGAGCTACGGTCCGTACCCGGACCTCGGGAGCCTTCAGGGGCACGTCCGCGCCCTCCTGGGGCGCCAATCGGAGGGGACCGACCTCGCCTTCGCCGTGGTCCGCCGGAGCGACGGCGTTGCGGTGGGGATGACACGGTTCCTCAACATCCACCGGGACAACCAGGCGGTGGAGATCGGCGGCACGTGGTTCGACCCCAAGTTCTGGCGGGGCCCGTACAACACGGAATCGAAGCGGCTGATGCTCGGGCACGCGTTCGACACCGAACGGGTCCACCGGGTCGCGATCTGCACGGACCTTCGGAACGACCGCAGCCAGCGGGCCATCGAGCGGATCGGTGGTCGCCGGGAGGGGATCCTCCGGGAGGAGCGGGTCGTCCGGAACGGCTACCGACGTTCGACCGTGGTCTACTCGATCCTCGCGGACGAGTGGCCCGAGGTCCGTGACCGGCTCGACGGGTGGATCGCCCTCCCTTGGCAGGAGCCCGCCCCGACCCCGGCGACGGGGTGACCCGGCTCGGCCCCCGCCACCCGTAGCGCGACGACGCCCGTCCCGGACGGGCCGCGCCCTGGTCAGGGCCCTTGGACCGTCGGTCGCGGTCGACCGTGCGCGTGCCGGTAGCGGAGGAGCTCCTCCAGGAGTTCGGGGCCATCGGAGGACCACGCCCAGTCCGCGGTCAGCCGATCCACATAGGCCGCGTCGTCGAAGCCGAGGTACCGGACCATCCCGCCGGCGGCACGGATCTCCGCGGTGACCGCGAGCCGAACGCTCCGTTCGTCGCCCCCCAGCCGCTCCGCGTACGAGATCCGGCCGAGCCCGTACCGCCAGACGAACGACGCGAATCGCCAGCTTCCCGTGGTGAGCCAGCTCCGGACCGCCTCGACCCCGAGAACGAAGCGGGCCGCCGGCGGAGAGAGGGGCCGGTCGGTGCGTTCCCAGGGTCCGACCCCGCGGTCGAACGGGGAGAGGGTGGACCGTGCGTACCGACCGGGAGAACGGTCGCTCGTACGATTCGACGTCGGCGTACCGGGTCCACCGGTCGCCGCCGGCGCCGTACTGGCGGAAGTCGCCGTGGTGGACGAGCCGCTCGCGGCGGGCCAGGGGACGGAGCGTGCCGCGAACGGTCGGGTTCGCGAACGCGGGCACGGCCGGCAGGTACGCGTGGGTGCGAAACAGCCGCACATGCCAGGTGTACGCGCGCAATCCGACCTCCCACCGCGGTACGAGATAGCCGTCGGAGTCGCCCAGCGTTCCCAGGCGACGGCGCAACTCGTCCGAGACCTCCTCGTCGGTATCGACCCGCAAGGTCCAGTCGGACCGTACGTGGGCGACGCCGTACGGATGCAGCAGGTCCGCGGAGCCGGTCGGGACGACCCGGAGGACCCGAACGCCAGCTGGCGCCGGTGGGCGGGCCATCCCCTCGGCGAAGCGGTCCGGGTCGGAGCTGTCGACGACGACCACCTCGTCGACGACCTCGGTGAGGGACCGGACGACGGTCCAGGCGCTCGGCAGGTCGTTGCGGGAGAAGATCAGCAGGGCGACCGTCGGACGTGCAGCGGGGGAGGCGGCCTCCGGACCGGGCGCCACGACCGTCCCCGGTCGGACTAATCGGGCGGGGGGAACTTCGCCCGTCGCTTGGCGTGGAACGCCTGGATCCCTTCGGGGAGCTCGGACCGGCGCGCGGCCTCGACCGCCCCCCGCCGCTCGTGGGCCAGCTGGCCCTCCAACGGTTCGGTGAACGCCGAGAGAAGGAGCCGCTTCATCCACCCGTAGGCGAACGTCGGACCCTCGGCCAGCTCGCGGGACCGCTCTCGGGCCCGCTCGGCCAGGCGATCGGCCGGCACGACCTCGTGGAGGAGGCCGAGCTCGCGCGCCCGGTCCGCGGGGATCCGCGCGTTGGTGAAGAGAAGCTCCTGGGCGAGGCCGAGCCCGAGGAAATGGGGTAAGAAGTACGTCAGCCCCCCGTCCGGAACGGCGCCGAGCGCCGGAAAGGCGGGGACGAGCAGCGCCCCCTCGGCCGCGACCCGCCAATCGGCAGCGAGCGCGAGGGAGAGTCCCCCGGCCGCCACGCCCGGAAGCGCGGCGACGACGGGCTTGGCCATCCCGACGATCGCGCGGACCGAGCGCTCCTGCTCCCCGGTGAGGTCGTGGAAGAACGTCGGAAGGGTCCCGGCGGTGCGGGCCTCCTCCATGGCCGCCACGTCCCCGCCCGCGCAGAACGCCCGCCCGGACCCCGTCAGGACGACCGCCCGGACCGACGGGTCGAGGGCGACCTCCTCGAGCGCCGCGCGGAATCGACCGAACGAGGGGACGTCGAACGCGTTGAGCCGCTCGGGGCGGTTGAGGCACAGTTCGACGACCGGTCCGTCGCGTCGCACCAGGAGAGTTTCTGGCATAGGGGTCCGGCGGCCGAGGGCCTGCCTCTGTTTAAATCGTCGGCGGAACGGAGGGCGCGCGCCTCAGGCGTCGTTCGTGTAGAGTTCCGCGATCAGCCGGAGGGACCCCGGGGCGGAGTAGCCCGCCCGGGCGACGATCCGGTCGGCGGTCACGATCCGCTTGAACCCGACGAACGCGTGCGTGACGAAGAACAGGTAGGAGTACCGCTTCATCGTGAAGGCGAAGATCGCCCCCTGGGGCTCGAGGAGCACCTTGACCGTGTGGTGTTCCGAGATCCACCGCCGCCCCATCTTCCGACCGACGGCCATCGGGCGAGATATAGGCTCGCAGAGTTCTCTGCCCGGGGGGCGGGAACCCCGCCTTCCGACGGGCGGGCCCTCGCCCGACCGGGCTCCCGAACCCGATGGGCCGGCGGGGGCGCCGCACGCGACCCTCAGGGCGTCGACGCGACTCGTTGGAAGACGGCAACGAACTGATCCGCGAACTCCGCGAGCGGTGGGAGCGAACCGAGGCGCCGGTCCCAGCGGTCGACCCGGTCCCAGTTCGTTCCCCACCGACCGAGCCGGTCGGCGAAACTCGGCGGGGGCAGAACGAGGCCGAACCCGACGACCCTCCGGAGCACGAACCCCGCCCCGAACGCCCGGCGCAGCTCCGCCACCGTCCGGAGATAGGTATCGACGGAGAACCGGTGCGAGCCGACCGGCGCGGGCCGTTCGAGACGGGCGAGCGCGCGGCCCGGGTGACCCTCGGCGAGGGCGACCAGCGGCTCGGCCCACGCGTGCCGCCCGAAGACGCCCGCGACGAACGGCGCCCCCGGTCGCAGGAGCCGCCCGAGGGCATCGGCGACGACCCCGAGGTCGGGCTCCAGGTTGAGGGCGCCGAACGTCGAGAACCCGCCGTCGAACGACCCCTCCGTCTGTCCGTCGATCAGCGCCCCGAGGTCCCGCGCCCGGAGCCGGCGGGTGGAGAGGTTCGTCGCCGTGCCGGCCCGGAGGGCGTTCGCGCGAAGCTCGGTCAGCATCCCCTCCGAGACATCGACCGCCAGGACCCGGTGCCCCGCGGCGAGCATCGGGATCGTCTCGAGCCCCGTTCCGCTCCCGAGCTCGAGGAGGCGGCCCGGGGTGGGGAAGGTGCTCTGGAGGAGTTCGACCGAGCGAATCCGGAATCGCCGCTCCACGGGGTTCCGCTCGAGACGGGCGGCGTACCTCGGGGGCGGCGGAGTCGAACTCTTCGCGGAGCCACCGGTCGTACGACTCACCCGCGGCAACTCCGCCCTCCGTCCGGACCGCGATCAGTCGCCCCGCGCCTCCGAACCATGCCGCCGCCGTCTCCGTCCCCGACTCGGCGACGAACCGGTCCCGCACTCGTCGCCGGGTCTCCGCGTCCGTGACGAGCGAGGCCGCGCCTTCGAGCCGCTGGCCGTCTCGGCGAAGCGTGGCGCGACCGGTCCGAAGGACGCTCGCCGGCCACCCGGCCTCGGCGTCGCTCGCGAGCAGGTAGAGGTTGGGTGGCTCGACGACGTACCGGAGCGGGATCCACTCCGGGCCGACCCGTAGCTCGAGCGTTCCGACGGCCATCGGGAACCCCGGGAGCGCGGACCGGACCCTAACGGTTTGGGGCGGCGAGCGGGGCCGCTCGCGCCGTCGGCGCGACCGGAGGGGCGCCTCCGGAGGTGGACACCGCGACCGAATGTCGAGGGGCCCCCGGCGGTACGAACGCCGCCCGCAAGACACCCCCCGCGAGCTCCGCACGGAATCCGCAGGACGCGCAGAGGAGGGTGGACTCCGCCCGAAGGTCGGCCGGCGCGAGCCGGGCGTGGCAACGAGGACACGCCAGGATCTCCTCGAGCGGAGGGACTGCGGGCACCGCGGGGCCCGGTCGACGCGCGACGAGGACCCGGGTCGGAAGCAGGAACGTGCCCGGAAACACCGACGCCAGCCGCTCGGACGTGCCGATCGGCAGCCAGCGGGCAAGCTGCTCCGGACTCTGCCCATATTCCCGGACGAGCTCGAACCCGGCGGCGGCGACGTCCCGTCGCACCCGGGCCCGGGTGGCGACGACGACCGGAAACGGGCCGCGCCCGAACTCTCGGACCTCGGTCCGGTCGGTGGTCAGCCCGGCGGGGTGACCCTCGAGGAACGTGCGCACGTCGTAGCCGAGCGTGGCCATCGACGGCTTCGGGGTGTAGCCGAGGACGAGGGTGCCGCCGGGGGCGATCACGCGGGCCGCCTCCGCGAGGAACGCGGACGGTTCCCGGATGTGGTGATACACGCGGATCGAAACGAGGCCGGAGAACGAGCCGGCCGCGAAGGGCAGGTGGTAGACGTTGGCGTGGGCGAGAAGGGCAGGCCCGGAGGGGCGGACGGTCCGGACCTGGTCCCGCACCGAATCGAGTTGCGACGGGTCGAGGTCCGCTCCGACGTATTCGGTGGCGAGCTCGGCCACGACCGCGGAGAGTCGGCCAAACCCGGTGCCGGCCTCGAGGATCCTCCCTCCACCCGCGTCGGCCAGCGCGTTCCGGACGACGCGCGACTCGAGTCGGGTGACCGCTTCCCGGCCGCGCCATTGCCGCCGAAAGTCGAACCCCTCGTAGCAGCTGACGGCCTCGCGCGCTTCCTCCGCGCTCATGCCGAACCGTCCCGCGAACTCGGTGGAGGTCTTAATCCGGACGCCGACTCCCACGCCGGAGCGGCCGACCGGTGGGGCCGGGAACTCGGCCGACCCCTCGGGGAGTCCGCCGTCGGATTCCGGACTCCCTCCGTTCCGGTCGCGGTCCAGCGCTCCGTTCGAGGGTCCTTCCCAGTTTCGAGAACGGCGGGCGCGAGCATATACGGCACGCGCGGTCGGCCGAACCGAGTTCGAGTCGGATGTCGGGGACGATCGACGGGCCGGAGGCGGGACTGGTCGAGCGCCGGTTCGACACCGTCCTGACCGCGGCCCGGCAGCACCGGACCTCCGTCCCCGTCGAAGACCTCGCGGAGCTGATGCCGAAGGACGGCCCGGCGGCCCGGCCAGGTCTCCGAGTGGCTGGCCGCCCATCCCGCGGTCGGCGCGCTGGTCGGCGACCGGGTGGTCGTCGGCCCCGCTCCGCCCGAGCGGGAGAGCCTCGAGCGTCGCGAGCGGGGAGTCCGGTATCTCGCGGAGGCCGAGCGGGTCGTGCGAGGGCCGCTCCGCCCCGCGGCCTGGCTCGTTCGGTGCGTCGCGGTCACCGGATCGGCGGCGTACGGCGAACCGGCCCGCGGGGACGACCTCGACTTCCTCGTGGTCACCCGCCGGGGCGGCGTCTGGCCGTTCCTCGTCTACACGTACCTCGCCGCGCGACTTCGACGGGCTCGACCCGGCCCGGACGACCCGTCCCACTGGTGCTTCAACTACATCCTCGACGAGCGGGTCGCGCGCGCCGAGTACGCCGCGGCCCGCGGGTTCCTGTTCGCCCGCGAGGCGCTCACCGCGCGCCCGGTCTCCGGGGCCCCGTTCTACCGGGGCCTCGTGGGAACGGCGACGTGGCTGGCGGTGGAGGTCCCGCGACTTTACGGGACGTGGGAAGCGGGAGGGTTGCCGGCGCTCCCGCCCGAAGACCCCGTGCCCGCGAGCCTCCGGGCACTCAACGTGGCCTTGTACCCGTTCGTCGCCGGGTACCTCCTCCTCGCGGCGATGGTGCGCAATCGCCGCTACCGCCGAACCGGTCGTGGGTCGCGCTGCTTCCGGGTCGAGGCCGGTCCCGGGCGCCTGACGTACGAGACCGACCGGTTCGAGGAGCTCCGCGACCTCTACGGTCCGGCGACCATCACGCACCCCTCGGAGTCCCGATGACGGCACCGGCGCGAACGGTCGTCCTCGACGGTGGCGTCCTCGCGGTCAACGAACGGCACCGAATCGTCCGAGCGATCCGCTCGCTCCTGCGCCAGTCGCTGCCGGAGGGGGTCGTCTGGGGAGAGGTCCACGTCGTGGTGAGCGGGAGCACCGACGGAACCGCCGAGACGGTCCTCCAGCTCGCCGAGACCGAACCACGGGTGCGGCCCCTCGTCGAGCCCACGCGCCGAGGAAAATCCGCGGCACTGGCCGAGGTGTTCCAACGGAGCCAAGGAGACTATCTCGTCCTCTTGAACGGCGACGCGGAGGCGGAGGACGGCGCCGTCGCGGCACTCCTCTCGCACGCCGGCTCTCCCGACGACCGGTTCGCGGTGATGGCGAGGCCTGTACCCCGGCCCGCCCCTCCCGGAGGGTTTGCCGACGCCGTCCGATTGCTCTGGTCGGTCCATCACGCCTTCCACGCGACGGTCCTCGCCACGGGCGAAGGGAACCACCTCTCGGACGAACTCCTCCTCCTCCCGGGGCGGCAGCTTCCCCCGATGGAGGCCGGGATCGTGAACGATGGGTCGTTCGTCGGCGGTTGGCTCTCGCTGCACGACGGCGACCTTCGGTACGCCCCCGAGGCGCTCGTCCGCATCGCCTCGCCCCGGTCGCTCCGGGAGCACGTCCGCCAGCGGCGGAGGATCCGGTACGGCCACGTCCAGATCGGACGGGAGTTCTCGGTCGACCCGTTGACGATCGCCCGCTACGCCCGCCGCCACCCGGTCCGGGCGGTCCAGCTCCTCGCGCGGGAAACCCGTCGGCCCGGCGGAGTCCGCGCGCTCGCCACCCTCGCCGGCGCGGAGGTGCTCGCGCTTGGCCTCTCGGCCATCGACGCCGGCTCGGACGGGGTCGACCACGTCCGCTGGAAACCGATCCGCGGGGACGACCCGTCGACCGCGCCCGAGTCCGGACGCTCCGGCCTTTCTGCGGACGGGGCGTAGCGGGCCCGGGCCAGCCGCATGGATGGGTCTCGGGCGCGCGCCGCCGTCGTTCGCGTTGCCCGCGCGCCGTCGACCTGGCTCGCGGTCGCGGTCGCGACGTACGCGCTCGGCTCGTTCGTCCTCGCCAACGTCCGCCTCCTCGAGTTGAACGTCACGACGTGGGACTTCGGGATCTACCAGCAGGCCTTGTGGTCGGCGGCCCACGGGGGACCGTTCTACGAGGCGGCCGACTGGGAGACCGGAGGGTTCGGGTCGTTCCTGCAGGTCCACTCGGCGTTCGTCCTCTACCTGCTCGTCCCCGTCTACCGGGCCTTCCCGAGCCCGGAGGTCCTGTTCGCCACCCAATCGGTGCTCGTCGCCCTCGCCGCGGTCCCCCTCTACTTCCTGGCGCTCGACCGGACCGGCTCCCCCAAGCGGGCGCTCCTCGCTGCGGTCCTGTTCCTCCTCTGGGCCCCCACGATCGCCGGATCCCTGTTCGACTTCCACATCGAATCGTTCCTCCCCGTCGAGCTGTTCACCGTCGCCTTGCTCTACGAGCGCCGTTCGTACGCGGCCGGACTCGCCGTGGCGGCCCTGTCGTTCGCCACGATGGAGGTCGCGCCGGTCCTCACGTTCTTCCTCGCGGTCTTCTTCGCGTGGCCCACAGCCGGTCAGCTGGCCCGGCTCCGGGGCGCGCTCCTCGGAGGCCCACGGGCGCTGGGGGCCGCCGTTCGTTCGGCGGCCACCGACCGGCGACTCGTCGCGTCGCTCGTCCTCGCCGTGGCTTCGGTCGCCGCGTACCTGCTGCTCCTCGACCTCCGCACCCACCTCCTGGCCGCGGAGTTCGGGTTCCCGCCGTTCCCGGCGGCCAACGCCGGGTACGTGATCGGGGGGACCCCGTCGGCGCTCGGCCTCGAGCTGCAGAACCTCTCCGTCGGCGTGTTCCCGAAGGTCGAGGTCTGGCTCGTCCTCTACGCGCTCGTCGGGTTCCTGCCGCTCCTCGCGCCGCGCAGCTTCGTCGTCGCGGTCCCCGCCGTCGCGTTCAGCGTCCTGAGCGCGAACCTGAACTACTCGTCGATCGGGTTCCAGTACGGGTTCGTCTACGCGATCCCCGTCTTCCTCGGGGTGGCGTACGCCCTTCCCAGGGTTACCCCCGAGAACTTCCCCTTCCTCTTCCGTTCGCGCGGGGTGGTCGCCCCCCGGGTGCCCCCGGGGTGGCGACGGACCGTCCGTCGGCCCGCCCCCTGGGTCGCCCTCGCGCTCGCGGTGGTCGCCCTCAATGTCGTCGTGGGCCCCCTCGACCCCGCCCTCCACGGGACGAACGTGGTCGGCTCGGGCTACCAGTTCACGTACGACATCCCGCCGGGATATTCCGAGGCCGCCGACGTGGCCGCGCTCGTCCCCGCGCACGCGACGGTGGTCGCCACCAACGACCTGTTCCCGTTCGTCGCGAACTCCGCCATCGCCTACTCGTTCTTCTGGACCGGGGGCGACTACCAGCTCGACCTTCCGTTCTCGCCGACCCATCTCCCCGACGCGGTCCTCATCGCCCAGGACCGGTCCAACACGGTGACGCCGTGGATCGCCGACCTCCTCTACAACACGTCGGACTTCGGCGCGCGGGCGGTGGCGTGGTCGACGCCCGCCGGGGTCGTGGTCCTCTTCCTCGCCCACTACGATGGGCCGACCGCCTCGTTCGGCGTCGCCCCGCCGACGAACGCGGAGTTCGGACCGGGCCCCCTCGCCCAGACGTCGATCTCGGTCCTCGCGCCGGCGTCGACCGGACCCTACCGGACCGAGATCGAGAGCGAGCCGCTGAACACGGGGCTGTTCGTCTTCGGACCGAACACCAACCTGAGCGCCGGCCGGTACGCGTTCACGATCGGGGTCGAGGCGTGGGCCGTGAACCGCTCCAGCCCGCCCCCCCACGGCCTCGGGGTCCTCCACCTCAACGGGGACTCGTTCGGGACCGCCCAGATCCTCAGCAAGTACCTCTCGGTACCGGAACCTCTCGGTCGGAGGCTGGGTGAACGAGACGTTCGACGTGAACGTCACGGGGCCCACGTTCGGGGTCCTGGTCCGCGGCTACTCGGAGACGAATTCCGCGGTCGTAGCCATCGGCTACCTGCGGATCACCCAGCTCTCGTAACCGCGTCGGGCGCTAGCCCGGGGGAGCGGGTGGCGGCTTCTTGCGGGGGTCCGGAGCGGCGGGACCCGGCTGGCTCGAGGCGGCCGGCGGCGTCGGGTCGGCCCGATGGGCGAGCGAGCCCATGTCCATCACTTCCGGCGGGGGAAGGCGGGTCGTCGGCGTGGCCACGCCCGGATGGGGCGCCAAGGTATCGTCGATCGACCCGCCGACCATCGCGGTCGACTCGTCGGTCTCGGCCTTGATCTCGTCCTCGATGCTCTTGATCTCGGTCAGGAGCTCCTCCTGCCGCGGGATCGGCCCGAGGATATCGTCGATCTTCCCGATCTGACCCTCGAGCTCGCTCAGGGTATTCAGGCTCCGGTCCGGGACCTGGCGGGACGTGCCGAGGTACTCGCTCGCCCCTTCCATCAGCCGCGAGAACTCGAACGGGAAGAGGATCTTCGTCGCCTGGCCCGCGCCCAGGTTGGAGACGGTATCCAGCGAGAGGACGGTCAACGCCTTCGCGTCCAGGGTGCCGGCGCCGAGGGAGAGGATCCGGAGCCGCTGGGACTCTCCCTGCGCTTCGAGGATCGTGGCCATCCGACCGCCCTCGGCCTCGAGGATCTTCGACTGCCGGAGACCCTCCGCCTGCAGGATCCGCGAGCGCTTCTGCCCCTCCGCAACGAGGATGGCGGAGCGCTTCTCCCCGTCGGCGCGAAGCACGGCGGCCCGGCGCTGCCGTTCGGCGGAGGTTTGCTCCTCCATCGCGGCCTTGACCGGACCGACCGGGTCGACCTCCTTGATCTCGACCGCCTCGACCCGCACGCCCCAGCGGTCCGTGGATTGGTCGAGGATGTCGCGGAGCCGGGTGTTGATCCGGTCCCGGTTGTAGAGCACTTCATCGAGCTCCATGTCGCCGATGATCGACCGGAGCGTCGTCTGGGCCAGGGCGACGGTCGCGACGTGGTAGTCCTGGACCTGGAAGATCGCCTTCGGCGCGTCGACGACCTTGATGTAGATGATCGCGTCGACGTTCGTCGGGGAGTTGTCCTTCGTGATGACCTCCTGGCGCGGAACCTCGAGGACCTGCGTCCGCAGGTCCATCCGAACGACGGTGGCGACGGGGCTGATGAACGTCAGGCCGGGGTTGATCAGTCGCTTGTACGACCCGAAGATCGTGACGACTCCCTGCTGATACGGTTGGATCGAGTTGGCAGACCGCACCAGGAGCACGATCAGGATGAACACGACGACGGCGATGAGGAACGATTCGACGACGATGTCGGCCATTTCGAATTCTCCTTCCTGAACTTCGGGGAACGGACCGGAACCCTACGAGGCCGCCACGGGGTCGACGGGAACGACCTGAATCGCCACGCCCTCCCCACCCAGCACCTTGACGACGACGCCTTCCGGGATCACCCGGTCGGAGCGAGCCGACCAGATCTCCGACATGACCCGGACCTTGCCATTGATGTTGTTGGGCTCGACGGTGCGCACGACCACGCCGGTCTGTCCCTCGAGAGACATCGGGATGGAGGTCATCGGCCGGTGGACCGGGGCGAGCCGCCGGTAGTAGGGCACCGTCGCGAGCGTCGCGAGGAACGCGGCGATCACGATGATGGCCGGGCCCAGCACGGAGCCGGTGAGCGGGTTGGGGAGGAGGAGATACAGGATCCCGGCAGCGAGGAAGATCGAGCCCGGGATGAGCAGGAACGCGCCGGGATGGATCACTTCGATGATGAACAGAGCGGCGCCGATGAGGAGGAGCGGAACTCCAATGACAATCGCGGCGTCGACCATTTGCGGGGTGGCCGCGATAATCGTGCGGGCCGCTTAAGGATTCGCGCTGACCGTCGACTCAGCGAATATACGAGAACGTGCTCTCCCGGTCGAATCCGCGCACCACGCGAACCGAGCGGCCGTCCCCTCCCTGCGCCTCTTTCAAGAATGGATACTTGGCCCAAAGGTCGCCCTCCGCGAGCGCCGTGGCGAGGTGGTCCGGTCCGAAGGCGCTCCGGGTCACCCACGCGGTGGCGCGGCGGACCTCGGGCTCGCCGAGGTAGCCGAGGGAGTGGAGGTACTCGTGCGCGAGGATGACGTAGACGAACGAGTTGAATTCGAGCGCGGAGCTCGCGTGGGAGCGCATCGCGGCGACGAGACCTTCGTTGAGGACGATCAAGTTCCCGGTCACGGGCCAGTACGCACCAACGCTGGCGGGAAGTTGGGAGAGGCCGAGCCCGAGGCCCGGTCGGTCGAGGTGGAGGGTCCTTCGGACGGCCTCCCGAACGATGGCGAACACCCCATCGTAGTCGAGCGACCGCGACAGGCGCTGGCCGAGGTCCGCCGCGGGCCCGGCGGCAACGCCGCCGGAGCCGCCGGGACGCGGTCGACGGGCGGGGCCGGGGTCGAAGAGAGCTGCACGTGCATCACCCCAAGTACCGTGCCCGGGAAGATATACTCGAGGTTACGGGGGCGCCAGCAGGGCGCCATCGGTCGCCACCTCCCGGGCAGCCCTCGACCCTATGATGCCGCGCGGCTAGACCGAGGTCCGAACGCATGGCCGATGTCGAGGAAGCCCTCTTCCCGCGCCGCAAGGAGCGGTTCGAGGACCGGCGGAAGGAGACCGACGCGCGGAAGCTCCTCGACGAGTTCTTCGACCACGCGACGCTCTCCGCGATCTCCCGGCTGATCACCCAGGGTCAGTTCGAGCAGATCGACTATCCGATCTCGACGGGGAAGGAGGGAGGGGTCTTCCGGGCGACGGCGCCGGACGGCTTCCGCGCCGTCAAGGTGTACCGGATCGGCAACGCCGTGTTCAAGCGGCTTCCCGCGTACGCGCTCGAGGCGCTCAAACGGGAGGCGAGCACGGCCAACTACGGCCGACTCGTCACCGCATGGACGCGGCGGGAACACACGGTCCTGAACCGGCTCTTCGAGGCCAAGGTCCGCTGCCCGCAACCGTACGGGTACCTGCGGAACGTCCTCGTCATGGACTTCATCGGGACCGATGGGATCGCCGCCCCGCGATTGCAGACCGTGCAGATCGAGGACCCGCAGGGAGTCCACGACGACCTGGTCGTCCAGGTCCGTCGGATGGTCAAGGACGCCCGGCTCGTCCACGGCGACCTCTCGGAGTACAACGTGCTCGCGCAGGACGGCCGGCCCGTCCTGATCGACGTCGCCCAATCGATGGAAGCGAGCCATCCGCAGGCCCGCGCGCTCCTCGAGCGGGACGTCGGCAACTTCGTGCGGTTCTTCCGGAAGCTCGGGGTCGAGACCACGGTCAAGAGCTTCCTCGCCGCGGTCGGTCCGGTCGCGCTCGGGCCGAAGGCGGGGTGACCGATGGGGGTCATGTACGTCCGCATCCCGGACGACCGGCTCGGCGCGCTGATCGGACCGGGCGGCGAGACGAAGCGTCACATCGAGTCGCGGACCGGAACGACCGTCTCGGTCGACCCGGAGGACGGCACCATCGAGGTGCGGGCCCCCGACACCGGCGACCCGGTCGGCCTGATGAAGGCCCGGGACATGGCGCTCGCCATCGGCCGCGGGTTCTCCCCGGCTCGCGCCGAGCGGCTCCTCCGGGACGACACGTACCTGGGGGTCATCGACATCAAGCAGGTCACCGGGAAGACCGACAAGTCGGCGCTCTGGCGGGTGCGGTCCCGCCTGATCGGCGTGAACGGCCGGGCCCGGAGCCGGATCGAGGAGCTGTCCGGATGCTCGATGAGCGTGTACGGGGCGACCGTGGCGCTGATCGGGCAGGAGCGGCAGCTCGAGCGGGCCACACGCGCGATCGAGCTGCTCCTCCACGGTAGCGAGCACGCGGCGGTGTTCCACCTTTTGGCCCGGCTCCGGCGCGACGACGCCATGAGCGAGGCGACGGCCGACGCCGACGAGCCGGACAGCAGCTGACATGGGAAAGACGGTCCGGCTCGAAGGACGGACGCTGACCTGGGCCCGCGACCGGTTCGCCCAGGTACCTACCGGTCCACGGAGATTCCCCCGCCGCTCCGGTTCGCGCGCCGGGAGTTCGCGGCGTTCCCGTTCACGACCGAGGCGATGATGCGCCGGCACGCCGCGTTCCGGACCGCGGAGGAGCTCCACGGGTTCCTCGCCCGCGAGACGCCCCGCCACGTGTACTACTCGTCGGCGTACTACCGGCACCCCGACCACCCGACGATGCCGGGGAAGGAGTGGCTCGGCGCCGACGTGGTCTTCGACCTCGACGCCGACCATCTGCGCGGGGCCGAGAGCCTCGACTACGCCGGCCAGCTCTCGCTGGTCCGGGAGCGGGTTCGGGCGCTCCTCGACGATTTCCTCTTCTCGGATTTCGGGATCGACCCCGCCCGCGTGCTGCTCGTGTTCTCCGGCGGCCGCGGGTACCACGTCCACGTGCAGGACGATTCGTTCGGGAGCCTCACGAGCCCCGAGCGGCGCGAGCTCGTCGACTACGTCACCGGCGCCGGCTTCGATGCGCGGCGGGTCGTCGCGACCGAGCGCGGCGCCCCGTCGGCGGTGCCGGACGACGTCGAGGGCGGTCCCGGCCGTCGGACGTCCCGACCGTTCTCCCGGTTGCCGGCGCCCGACGCGCCGGGATGGGCCGGCCGGACCAGCCGGGCCGTGGTCGCGCTGCTCGAGCGGTTCGACCGCGAGGGGACCGACGCCGCCGCGGCCGAGCTCGTCGCCGCCGGGCTCTCCCCCCCGAAGGCGAAGCGGCTCGCCAGGCTCCTCGTCCACGATGGGGTCGGGCGGAAGGTCCGCGACTCGCTCAGTCTGGAGGTCCGGAAGGCCGACCTCCCCCCGGAGTTCCTCGAGGTCGTCGTCGCGCGGGCAGCGGTCGAGATGCAGGGTGAGACCGACGCGCCGGTCACCACCGACATCCACCGGCTGATCCGACTCCCCGGCTCGCTCCACGGCGGGACCGGCTTCCGCGTCGTCCCGCTCGCCGTCGACCGGCTCGGCGAGTTCGACCCGTTCACGGCCGCGCTGCCGGAGGTCCCCGCGACCGACCGGGCTCGGGTCCGGGTGACGGAGAACGTCCGGTACCCGTTCCCGACGGCCCCGCTCGACCTCGCCGCCGGCGACGAGCCGGACCTACCGGGTCCGGTGGCGCTGTTCCTCGTCCTCAGGGGGGAGGCGGAGCTTCCGCCTTCACCGGGATGACGAGCCGGCCGATCTTCTCGACCGACGCCTCGACCTGGTCGCCGGCCTTCAGCCGACGGCTCTCGTTGCCGAACTCGAACCCCGGGCTGCCCCCGAGGGTGCCGAGCGAGATGACGTCCCCCGGCTCGAGCGTGATCCCCTTCGACAGGTGCTCGAGGATTTGGGGGAGCCGGAAGACGTAGTCGTCGGTCGTCCCGGACTGGCGGACCGTCCCGCCGACCTTGAGCTCCATCCGGAGCGGGTAGACCTCCCCGACCTCCTCCTTCGGGACGACCCATGGGCCGACCGCCATCGTGGCGTCGAACCCCTTTCCCATGACCCAGTCGACGGGGCTGTCGGGAGGGTACTGGAGGTCGCGGTACCCCATGTCGAGCGCGATCGTGTAGCCGGCGACGTGCTCGAGGGCGTGGGCGGCCGCGATGTGCTTCCCGCGCTTCCCGACCACCGCCGCGAGCTCGACCTCGACGTCCGGGAACGTGCCCGCGGCGTGGAGGATCAATGGCTCGCTCGGGCCGACGAGGCTGTTGAAGAAGCGGGTGAACGCGTACGGCTGCTTCGGGACGGGCCGGTTCTGCTCGGCGAGGTGGCTCTTCGAGTTCGCGGCGAGGCAGTAGATCTTCGCGCCGTTCGCCACGGGGGCGAGGAGCCGGACCCCCTCCTCGGGCTTGAACAGGAGCCGGGCCCCGGTCGCGGCCCGGGGCGTCCAGCCGGCGCGGCGTCGGCGCTCGATGTACTCGAGGATCTTCTTGGTGATCTCGACCGACTCGGCCCCGCCCGCGAAGAACGTCCGCATGTCGCGGAACCGGCTCGGGTCGGCGCCCTTGACCGGATTGACGCCGAAGTAGTCCCGGCACGCCGTGTCGAGGTCGATGTACTCGTTCGAGTCGGTGACCATCCCGAAATGGAACTGGTCGGCGATGACGAAGTGGACGAGCTTCACGCGGCGGACTCCGGGCCGGCGGGATGGGCCGCGCCAGATAAGGGTCGCGCCGGAGCGCCGCCGCGCGTGGGAACGTAGGTCAGGAGCACGCCGTCGTCGGTCGGTTCGGCGGTCACGAACCGCATCGGGACCGTTTCGGTTCCGTCGCGCGCGTCGGACCCGCGGACCATCGGGGGCGCGGTCGGTCCGCCGATCGCGACGGAGGCGACGTACACGGTGAGCCGGTCCCAGTCGCCACCGCGGAGGACCGAGGCGAGCACCTCTGCCCCCCCTCGACGAGGAGCTTGCGGACCCCGCGCCGCTTCAGCTCGGCGAAGAGCGACGGGAGGTCGACCCTCGGAGACCCGGCCCGGACGACGTCGACCCCGGGGGGGAACGACCGCTGACACCCGGTCGCGACCGCGACGATGGTCGGCAGCGACCCGTCCAGGACCCTCGCGGTCGGGGGGGTGCGCCCGGTCGAGTCGACGACGACCCGCGTCGGATTCTTCCCGGGAGGGCGGTCAATCCGCTCCCAGTGGACCCGGAGCGACGGGTCGTCCAGGAGGACCGTGCCGACTCCGACGAGGATGGCATCGACATCGGCCCGGATCCACTGGACCCGGGCGAGGTCGTCGGGACCGGACAGCAGCGCCCGTCGGCCGCCCGCGTAGGCGAGCCGTCCGTCGACCGACACGGCGCAATTGACCAGGATCTCGGGCCGGTCTTCGGGGCGCATCGGTTCCCCTATCCGTTCGCGAGCGCGGCAGCCTCGGCCCGAAGGTCGGCCGCGGCGCCGCCGGCCGCCTCGAGGTCCGGGAGGTTGATCGCGACGTTGGCGAGCGCCCCCGTGGCCGCGGCATCGAGCAGCGCGAGGGCGGTGGTGAGGTCGCTCGCGATCGTGGGACGGACCCGGGGTCGCATCCGACCGAGGGTCCGGGCCGCCGACCGGGCGACCCGTGCGGTGGCCAGCGGGACCTCGGTGGCCCGCCGGGTCGCCGCCGCGAGCACCGTCGCTGTCGCGGGGTCGTCCGGGGCGTTCTTTCGTCCGCGGCGGGCCGCCCGCAGCGCCTCGAACGAGTCGGTGTCGTCGTCGACCCCGCTCAGCAACGCGGACCGGGCCGCCGCAAGCTCTCCGAGCGCCTCCGTGATGGCGGGGTCGGGCATCTCCCGGTTCTGGGAGTACTGGAGCACCATCTCCCCGAGCGCCGCCCCCATCGCCCCCGTCGCCGCCGCGGCGCTCCCACCCCCGGGAGTGGGGGCCCGAGCCGCGAGCTTGGCGCAGAACTCGACGACCGAGTGCTCCGCGAGCCGGGTCGGCGACGACGGGGGCCGGGGGCGATCCGCCGTTCGAGGATCTGGCGGCGGTCGAACGAGGCCAACTGGAGGTACAACTCGGCGGCATCGAGGAGCGCGTCCTCGGGGATCAACCCGACGACCTCCGACTCCTGTGTTGCCACGCCGAGGCGGGTCGCCTCGGCCCGGACCGCTTCGACCACCTTCGGGATCGAAGTAGTCCGGTAATCGGTCAGGTTCATCGAGACCTGCGCGAGGTTCCGCTCCTTGAGCTCGAACCCGAGCGCCTTCACCTCGGGGAGACCCCCATCCCGCGCGCGCACGACCTTGGCGATCTTCTTCGCGATCGCCACGTCCGGGGTGGCGAGGTTGATGTTGAACGCGATCAGGACGGGGCGGGCCCCGATCGCCACGGCGCCCGCGGTAGGATGGACCGCCGTCGCACCGAAGTCCGGCCGCCGCGACGGGTCGGTGGCGATCGTGTCCCGGATCCCCTCGAATTGTCCCTTCCGGACGTACGCCAGGTCGGCCCGCTCCGCGACCCGGGCGCTCGCGGCGTAGAGGTACACGGGCACGCCCAACTCCCGAGCGACCCGCTCCCCCAACCGCTCGGAGAGCCGGACCGCCTCGGCCATCGTCGCCTCGCCGAGCGGGACGAACGGCACGACGTCGACCGCCCCCATGCGGGGATGCTCGCCGACATGGGTCCGGAGGTCGATCGTGGCGACGGCGACCCGCATCATCCGGAACACCGCCTCCACGAGCGGGTCTCCCTCCCCGACAAGGGAGATGACCGAGCGGTTGTGGTCGGCGTTCTGCTCGACGTCGAGGACGGTAACTCCGGGCACCTCACGGCCGGCGGACGCGATCGCCGCGACCTTCGCCGCGTCGCGGCCCTCGGAGAAGTTCGGCACCGACTCGAACCGGCTCACGACGCCTCCCCCCGAATGAATCGAGCAACGTCTGCCGGCCCACGTCCGTCGCCACCGGCGCCGCCGGGGAGCTGCGACGCTTCGCCCGGGAGAGCGCCCCGTCGACCCGTTCCGGGGAGAACCCGTGCCGGTCCACCAGGATCCGATGGACCGCCTCCCGGTCCAACGGGCGGAGGACGACCGAATCGACCGGCGTCGTCGCCGGGTGACGGAACAGCTCCGCGACCGGTTCGACCTCGGCGGGCTCGAGCCCGACGCGGCGGAGGGTTCCCTCCCAGCCCAAGTGCTCGCGGGCGAGCTTCAACGCCTTCTTCGGTCCGTAGCCGCGCACCCCGTCGGAGAAGTCGGTGCCGACGAGGAGGCCGATGAGGAGCAGCTCGTCGTCGTCGATCCCGAGCTGAGCGAGGAGCTTCTCCCGGTCGATGATCTGGGCCGCGGGCGCCTTCCCCTTCGCCATCCGGGCCGCGAGCCCCCGGACGAGCCGGGGCGCGTGGAAGAGGAGGCTGTCGTAATCCTCCGACGCCGACGCCCAGACGACGCCCTTCGCCGCCATCTCGGCGGCCTGCGCCTCCCCCTCCGAGGGGGCCTGAACGGTCGGCACGCCGAGCGCCGCGAGGAGCTCCTTCGTTTCGTCGGCCATCGACCGGGTGAACCGGCTCGTCTGCGCCGCCTTGCTCCGGGCCGTCTCGAGGTCGCCGGCGGCGAGGGCCTCCTTCCACTGGGTCTCGGCCCGCTCCTTCGCGAGGAACCGTTCGCGGAGCGTCCCGGCCTTCAGGTCCGGGGGCTTGCCGTCGAACACCCACGCCGGGACGACCCCCTGGCCGAGGAGGGACGTCGTCCGGCCGAGGACCCCGACGAGGTGGCTCGTCGTCCGGCCCTCGGGGTCGCTCAGCGGCTGGCCGTCCCGCTGGCGGATCGTCGCGAGGAACTGATAGACCGCGTTGTAGGCGTCGACGGCGATCGAACGGCCCGCGAGCGCCTCCCAGGGGAGCTGCTCGGGGGTGACGAGGTCGCGGAACGGAAGCCCCACGCGGCCCGTCGAGCGGGAGAAACTACTTGTCCCTTGGGGCGGGCCGAGATCGGATACGGGGAACTTACAACCCCCCACGGGACTCGGGCCGCGGGGGAGCCCGCATGCCGGTCGTTTGGCGGAACACCGACCCGACCGCGGTGGCCGCGCCCAACGGGATCTTCCTCACGAGCTTCCCCTCGGCGGGGCTCGCCGCCACCATCGCCGGCCACTACATCGTCCGCACGCTGAACCTGCCGAGGGTGGCGATCTTCGAGGGGCTCGACGCCCCCCCGATCGCGGTCGTCCAGGAGGGGGAGGTCAACCCTCCGGTCCGCGTGTACGGGCGACCGGGGTTGTCGGTCGTCCTCTCGGAACTTCCCCTCGACCCCGGGCTCGCGAACGGCGTCGCGGCGGCGATCCTGAACGAGGCCGAGCGGCAAAACGCCCGCCTCGTCATCGGCCTCGAGGGCGTGATGCCGCACCCGACCGAACCTTCGCCGGAGGGACCAGCGCCCGGCCCCGGGGAGGAATCGGTGTGGGTCGCCTGCTCCACCGCCCACGCCTCGGTGCTGGGACCCTTCGAGGCGGCGAAGGCGCGCCGGCTCGAGGACGGCGCGATCGCCGGCCTCTCGGGGGCGCTGCTCGTGGGGGCGATCCCCCGCAAGGTACCGGTCGCGGTCCTCCTCGTCAGCGCACTCGCGGCCGCCGAGGGGTTCCCGGACCACCGGGCCGGAGCGGCGCTGATCGAGACCCTCGACCGGGTCCTTCCCGAGTTGAAGATCGACACCGCGCCGCTCCGGACCCAGGCCGAGGTGATCGAGAAGGCGCTCCGGTCCGCGATGCGCGCCCATCCGAAAACGCTCGCAGAGCCGACGACGGCCCCGGCAAATCCCTCGATTTACGGGTAGCGGGTCGGTGGGAGCCGGGTCCGGCTAACCGGAGGTCGGCCCACCGAACGAATCGGTGTACGTCAGCAGGTAGATCGCGCCGGCGATCATCACCATGAGCAGGACGAGGATCGAGACCGGGTTCGAGCCGAACTGCCAGACCGTCACGGCGATGAGGATCGCCGGGAGGAGGAAGGTGAGCAGCAACGTCGCGATGCGGCCGTCCATCGACGAGTTTCCGAACCCGGGCGCGACTTAACCCTATGGGGGGAGCGGAGGGGAGAGACGCCGGGACCCAGGGGCCCGGTCCGCCGTGGGCCGGAACTCAGATAGTCGCGGCCAGCATGGCCGGTGGCATGAGGGACCACCCGCCGCTGCTCCGTTCCACGAGCGCAGACCCGTCCGACCGGTCGAGGGGTCGATGAGCGAGGAGAGTCCGCGTGTGTTTGCCCGCTGGCGCCGGGAAGCGGACCCAGGGCCGGGGTACGCCCAGATCCCGGAAGACGGCGTGTGCCTCTCCGCCTTCCTCGTCCTCACCGACCCGTCCGACCCGCGTCGGGTAGTTCTCGGCCGTCTGGACCCCCGCGCCGATTGGGGCCGCCTCGGCGCCCTCGAGGGGAGCCGGCTCGAGCGCTCGGCCGGTCGGTGGATGCTCCCGGCCTCCCACTTCCTGGAGTACGAGTCCCCCGCCGAGGCGGGCCGCCGGATCGCCTCCGAACAGCTCGAGCGGACGGACCTCGTGCTCGACACGCCCCACGTTGTCTCCGACCCGTATTCCCGCCCCGACGCCACCGGCCAGCACTGGGACCTCGACTTCCTCTTCCGGGGCCGATGGCCGGCGGGCGTCCCTCTGAAGGCAGGCCCGTGGGTCGAGCTCGCGTTCGTCGACCCGACCACCGTTCCCCGCATGTCGTTCGCGCGCTCGCACGACGACATCCTCCGCTTCGCCGGGTTCCTCCGAGCGGCCTAGGGCCCGGGAACGCCCGGGCCCCCAGTCCCGGCTACGAGGCGTCGGGCCCGCGGGGTCCGGCGATGACCTCGAACGTCAGCTCCGCGTCCGGCGCGGCCCCCGGGCCGTCGGCGGACATCTGCGGGTACAGGGGAGGAAGGTCTTCGGGGAGGACGGGCCCGAGCGAGCTCGCGGGCGGCGGGGTGAGCCGCGAGTACGTGTCCTCGTACGGGACCTGGGCTCTCCGCTGGGCGTCGAGGAGCGCTTCGACGGGCCCGAGCATCGAGGCGTCGATGTGCGAGGCGATCCGTTCCGCCCACCGGGACGGCACCTGGCGCACCGAGAGCCGCGGCTCGCGGCGAGCGAGCTCCTCGTTGTCGAGGACGGTCAGCGTCGCCTGGCGGCGCTGGTGCTTCTCGACGAACGAGTCGAGGAAATGGAGCCCGCCGATCGCCCGGTCGGCGACCGCCCGGCGTTCGGCCTCCGCCGCGAACGGCTTGACGACGAACACGCTCAGCACCTCGGCCGAGCGGCTCGCCGAGTCGAGAACCGCGGGCAGGATACCGGTCCCGCTTCCCCCGCCGAGGGAGGCGACGACCGTAACGAACGTGGCGCCCTCGAAGATCCGGTCGAGCGCGGGCTCGGCGGCACGGGCGAGCTGCCCGGCCGCGGCGGCCGACGTCGGAATGCCAAGGGACGCCCCGTCGTCGGAACCGAGGCAGATCCGGCGGTCGAACTCCTCGGCCTCGGCGACCCGCGGGTCGCAATTGATCGCGACCGTCTCGAGATAGCGGAGGTGGCGGCGAGCGATCTCCCGCCCGATCCGGACCCCGCCGCCGCCGATGGCGGCCAGCAAGAACCGGACGTCATGACCCAGTCGTACGTGAGGCTCCCAGAGCCCCGCGTCGACGTCGTCCGTCCGGGCAATCGGTCCCTCTCGGTCGTTCCCTCGCCGCTCGTTGGCCTCGCGCACCGCCACCACCCCCGCCGTGAATCGTTCGAATCCCCTCGGCCTAACGGCCCAGGACCCCCTTGCGCTCGAGTTCCGCAGACGTGTCGCGGAGCTCGCGCAGCCGGTCCCGGTTCGCGTTGGCGTTCCGGACGGCCGATCGAGACCTCTCGACGAGCTCGGAGACCTTCGCCTCGAACTCGCCGCGTCGGAGGAGTTCGGCGAGGACGTCCGCGAGGTCGCGGCCGTTCCCGTTGAGCTCTCCGTAGGCGCGTAGCATCTCCACCTCGTCCGACCGGAGCCGGATCGGCACCTCGACCAGGTCCCGGACCGGGCGTGGGGGAGCGCTCTCGACGGCCGTGAGGGCCCGCGCCCGAAGGAAGTCGCGCAACGCGGCTCGCATCAGCTCCGACCGGCTGCGGAACTCCCCGCTGGCGACAAACGAGTCGACCAGCTGGAGCTCGCGACGGTGGCAGCGGAGCGCGATGCGCTCGTCTTCGGGACCGAGGCGCTGTCCGGTGGGAGCCTCCGGCTCCTCCGTACGGCCTTGCGGGGGTTTGTCGAACACGGCTGGGGCGACCTATGCAAAATCATTCTACTTATACTATCGGCCATCCCTGCGACGAAAAACTTCCGGACGAGCCGGTCCGACCCCGGCCGACGTTGTCGAACAAATTTTCCGGAGCGTCCGGGGTCGCGATGTGTCGTCCCCCGTCCGTATAACCGTGCCAAAAATCGCTGCGATCCGGCCCGTGCGACCGGCCCGGGATTCACTCCCGAGGTGCCCGCCATTCGCGCGCATCCATGCGCACTCGTCCTCTCCCTCGAACGCTCTCCGACGAGCCTCGGCAAGAACGTTCAAATACGGGTCCCCGCAACTCATCAGCCGGGGCGCCCGCTCCGAGAGGTCTGTGACCGCAACCGTTCTCCCCGGCCGCCGCATCCGATCGTCCCGGTTCCGCCGCCCCGCAATCCGACGGAGCCACCGCGCCGTGTCCGACGTCATCGCGACGATCCTGCTCCTCGCGCTGACCGTCACGCTGTTCGCCTCGGTGTTCTTCTTCATCAACACGTTCCCGCATCCGCCCCCGCAACCCGCGAACCAGTTCTCGGCGACGCTGACCTACAAGGGCCAGCAGATCGTCGATGTGAACGTCCTCCACCTCGCCGGCCCGACGATCGCCGGGCTGAGCCTCTCCCAGACCTCGGTCTACCTCTACTCCGAGCGGCAGCCGAGCAAGTTCACCACGCCGTTCACCCTCGCCTCCGGGCTGAACGGCTCGACGGTCTGGTCGCTCGGCCAGACGTGGACCGAGAACGTCACGAGCTACAACCTGAACCAACTGCCGGACAACATCACCATCTCGATCATCTCGGACGCGCAGCTCCTGTTCCGGATTACGCTCCCCGGCTCGAACGTCTACACGCCCCCGATCTTCTCCGAGGCCGGAACGAACCCGACGACCCCCGGGGTCAGCCAGGCGTTCACCGTCTACGTGGCGATCAACGACAACAGCCTCAACACCAACTCGGTCTACGTCAACATCTCAGGGATCCCCGGAGTGACGGGCACCGGGATCGACCCGATGACGTTCCTCGCCACGTCGGGGCTGTGGATCTACACGCTTCCCGCGGGGTCGACCTCGTCCGGGAACTTCTACATCTTCGTCAACGCGACCAATACCCTCCCAGGAGGCGACCTCCAGAACTCGATCGCGATCCCCGTGACGATCTCGAGCTCCGGTGGGGCGGGTTCGTCGGTCCTGTCGGTGTCGGTCACCGCGAACAACACCGCGCCCGTGGCCGGCCTTCCCGACCAGCTCGAGGCGACCGTGACCAACAACGGCGGGTCGGCGGTCACCGTCGTCGTCCAGTTCTACGTGTCGGGGGTCGCCGTCGGCTCTCCGACGTCCCAGGGGCTCGTCGCCGGCGCCTCGGGAATCTACACCCAGTCGTGGACCCCGACCGGCGTCGAGACGGTCCCGGTCCAGGCCCTCGCCACCGAGTCCGGGGCGTCGGCGGAAGCCGGGTTCTCGATCACCGTGTTCCCGAAGATCCTGCTGATCGCCCACGCGTATCCCGCGGCGTCGTACCCCGCCTCGAACACGAGCGCGGACCTCGCCCAGGCGCTGACGTCCGACGGCGTGCCGTTCACGGAGATGTCGGTCGCCTGCGGGGCGGTCCTCCCCGCGGCGACGACCCTCGAGGCCTACAAGGTCGTCATCATCGACTTCGGCACCGCCACGGGCCTCACCTGCGCCGACGTCCCGCCGAGCTCGACCGAGCAGGCGAAGATCACGACGGCCGCGACGGTGACGAACTTCTGGCTCATCGGCTCGAACGCCTTCAGCGCGACGGCCTGCACGAGCTACTCGGCGGCGTTCCAGACCCAGTTCGGCCTCGCGACGTCGGGGACCTGCACGACGGCCCACACGACGACCTCGACGCTGACGTACACGGCGTCGGCGACGACCCCGGCGCTCCGCTCGAACGGGATCCCGTCGCCCCTCTCCCTCAACCAGACGTTCCAGGGGTCGGCCGCGTTCGAGCCGTACTATGCGCTCGCCACCCAGGCGGCCGGCCACACGTGGCTCGCCGACTCGACCGGCAAGATCGTCGGCGTCTACACGAACGGCTCCACCGACCACCAGCAGATGGCGCTCGCGACCGACCCGGCGCTCCTCAGCTCGAAGACCCCGGACGGGAACACGTACGGGACCGCGACCGGGGCCGACTCGTCGGTCGTCTACAACGCGGTCGGTTTCCTGACGGGGATCGCGACGCCGGCCAACCCCGGGCGGGGGCTCCCGGACTTCGGGCTCTCCGGCACGGTGCAGAAGGGGGTCAAGCACGGGCTCCCGACCCAGTTCTACGTCGCGGTCCGCTCGAACGGGCCCATCGCCGGAGCGGTGTACGCCACCCTCTACGTCAACGGGAGCCCCGCGTACTTCCAGGGCGCGATCGTGACGGGGGAAGCGGTCATCGGCGCGTTCGGGAACTGGACGTGGATCGCGTTCAACTGGTCGGCCCCCGGGGCCGGCTGTACACCTTGTCGATCGTCCTCACGACGGAGAACAACGACATGTACGCGCAGAACAACGTCCAGCCGATGTCGTACTACAACCGTCCGACGACGTTCACGTAGGCGCGGACCGGCTCCCGTTCGACGAGGTTACATTCCGTCCGGCGGTCGCCGGACCGATGCCGCGGGCCTCGCTCGCCACCTGGCTCGTGCTCCTCGCCACCGCGGCGCTCCTTCTCGGGGACGCCGCGCTGGCCAGCGAGGTAACCGGCACGGCGGCGCCGGGAGTGGGGCCGGGCGCGGCAGCCGCCGGACATTGGGCCGGGGGCGGCATCTCCTCAGTTCTTGCGGGGCTCGCCGCGGCACCCGCCCCCCTGACGACGTCGATCTCGGTCACCCAGTCGCCGGGCGTCGTTTGTCCCGTGGAGGCATCTGTCAGCTCGGAAGGCACCCCGTGGGACACGAACGTCTCGGCCGTCGCCAGCCCGTCCGGGGGGACACCGCCCTACACGGAGTCGTGGAATTTCGGGGACGGTTCCCCCGCCGCCGAGGGCATGGAGGCGAACCACACGTACTTCCGGAACGGGACGTACATCGTGAGTGTGACCACGACCGACGCCGTCGGCGCCACCGCGGAGGCGAACGCCTCGGTCAGGGTCTTCGTCGAGAATCCGACCTGCCCGCCGTTTCCGATGGCGGTCGTGCCAACACCGTACTGGCCATTCGTCACGGTCGGCGCGGCGGTGGTCGTGGTCCTGGTCGCGATGGTGGTCCTCGTCGCGCTGCGGCGCCGCGCCGAATAGCCGACGCATCGCGGAGAGGGCGGCGCCCCCAGGACCAGGGGTTGGGGTCAGCTCGAGCCGGACGTGAGGGGCGGAGAGCCGCCCGGGGTGAGTGGGGTTCCGCACTTCCAGCACTGCGTTTCCTTCGGGTAGACGACCGCCCCGCACTTCGGGCACGCCGTCTCGGGGCGGCGGGGCGCCGCCGGGGGTCCCGGTGGCCGTGGTCCCAGGGGCTGGTCCGCTCGAAGGCTCGGCGCCGGTGGTCGGCGGGATCGTGCCGGAGCGGCCGCGGCCCGGGCGGCCTTCTTGCGCGACTCCCGGTTCTTCAGGTACATGTAGACGAGGAGCGCGGCGTAGAAGACGAGGCCGGGATAGAACAGGACGGAGAGGACCGTCTGGGGAAGGATCAGTTCGTAGGTGGAGACCCACGTTCCCGTCACGGGCCCCTGGACGGCGCCGTACGTGTTGTCGACGTCGAGGAAGATCCAATTGTAGACGGTCTCGGTCTTGTTCGCCGAGATGTTGAACACCGACTCGTCGGCGAGGAGTCCCATCTGCCACCACCAGATGTTCGGGCCCGGGAGCGCGAGGTGGAACTGGACCGTCGTGGGGGAGGCGGTGTCGTTCACGACCGACTCGTTGACCGTGTAGAACGGGTAGCCCCCACCGCAGAACGGGGACGACGGACCGGTCGCACCCGGGCAGGTGCTCACGAAGATCGCGATGAGGTCGGGCGTGTAATTGGCCGGCAGACGATTGGCGTAGAGGTCGACGGTGAACGTGAAGTTCGTTCCGCCCGGTGCGTTGTACGGCCCTTCGGAGGCGTTGGTGAGGACCGGCTGGCCCGTCGAGGTGTTCGTCAGGTCCGTCGCCGAAGCGACCGGCGGGCTCGGGATCATCGCCTGGGCCGTGAGCCCGTAATTGACGATCGGTCCGCTGACCAGGATCGCCACGAGGCCGAGGACCGCGAGTTCCCGCGGAATCTTCCAGCCGAGATAGATCGGGACCGCGAGCCCGAACAGAAGGAACGTCGGGATCGCGAAGTACGGACCGAGGTAGAGGAACGACGCGGCCAGGGTCGCGACGGTCAGGACCACGAGGGCGATCTTGCCGTAGCGAGTCTGCACGAACGCCCGAAGGCTCGCCGCCCGCTGCACGGATTGGGAGCCGAGCGGGGCGCTCCATATAAGGAAACCGCGAGTCGCTCCGACGATGGGCGCGGAGCGGTTCGCCTTGGTCATCCTGGACGGTCTCGGCGACCGTCCGCACCCCGACACGGGCGGCGTGAGCCCCATCGAAGCGGCCGCCACGCCGAACCTCGACGCCCTCGTCGCCCGGGGGACGATCGGGCGCGTGACCGTCGTGGGCCCGGGGGTCGCGCCGGAGTCGGACGCAGGTGTGTTCGCCCTGCTCGGGTACGACCCGGTGACCGACTCTCCCGGACGGGGGGTGCTGGAGGCGCTCGGGGTCGGGATCGAGCTCGGTCCGGGGGACGTGGCGTTCCGACTCAACTTCGCCACCGTGGACGGAACGGGAGGGATCGTCGACTCCCGCGTCGGCCGCTCGCTGACCACCGAGCAGTCCCGCTCTCTCGCCGACGCCTTGAGCCGCTCCGACCTCCTCGCCGACGAGGGGATCCGGGCCGAGGTGCGGGCGACGGTGGGCCACCGCGGGGTCCTGTGGCTCCATCCCACCGACGGGCGGGCGCTCTCTTCCGCGGTGTCGAACTCCGACCCGTTCTACGAGAAGGTCGGGGGGATGGGCCAGGCACGGCGGGTGACCGACCCCCGCCCGCTGCCGGTCCGGGCGCTCGAGCCGACCCCGGGGGCCGAACGGACCGCGGCCGCCGTCGACCGGTTTCTCGCCCGCGCGGCGCCGGTCCTCGCCGCCCACACGGTCAACGCCCGCCGGGCAATCGCCGGGCAGAAGGTGGCGAACGGCCTCCTCGTCCGGAACGCCGGGGGAATCTCCGGCCCGCCCCCCGCCTCGTTCCGCGAGCGGTATGCGGTCGAGGGGGTCGCCGTGACCGAGATGCCCGTCGAACGGGGCATCGCCCGCTGCCTCAAGCTCGGGGACCGGTTCGTGGGTCCGATGGGACGGGACCGGGACGCCGCGCTCGCCGAGCGGGCCCGGGTGACCCTCGCGGCGCTCCAGGAGTCCCCGTTCGTCTACGTCCACCTGAAAGGCCCGGACGAGCCCGGGCACGACGGGGACGCCCGGGCGAAGCGCGACGTCGTCGAGGCCCTCGACCGGGCGTTCTTCGGTCCGTTCGTCGCCGGCGCGGATTGGGCGACGACGCGGCTCGCGGTCACCGCCGACCACGCGACCCCCTGCATCTTGAAGGGGCACTCGGACGACCCGGTTCCGCTCCTCCTCGTCGGAGCGGGGGTTCCCGCGGCGCCTCCGGCGGGGAAGTTCGGGGAGGCGCTCGCGGCCCGCGGTGCGCTCGGCGACCATCGGGGGGTCGAGGTCCTCGACCTCCTGTTCGGCCGGCCGGCGACGTCCCGATGAGGTCCCTCGCCGCGGTCGTGCCCCGCGGCTCCGCGGAAGAAGTCCGGAAGGCGCTCCAGGCGGCCCGGCTCCTCCGGACCGACCTCGCCGTGGCCCACGACGGCGCCGACGTGGTCTTCCCGCTCCGGGCCGCGCCGGCCCCACCGATCCCCTCGGTCCGCGTGGAGGAGCGGGAGTTTCCCGAGCCCGGTCCTGCCGCGACCGAATCGTACCGCGACCTCCTCGACGTCCCGGCCGAAACCCGCGCCGAGCTTCCCCGGGCGTTCGACGTGGTCGGCGACGTCGTCCTGATCCGGATCCCCGAGTCGCTCCGCAGTCACGGCGCGGCGGTCGGCGGCGCCTTGCTCGCGTTCGTCCCGGGAGCCCGGGTCGTTGCCCTCGACCTCGGGGTCCACGGGGAGGCCCGGCTGCGGCGGCTCGAGCGGCTCGCGGGCGTCGGACCGTGGACCACCGTCCATCGGGAGAACGGCGTCCTCCTCGACGTCGACCTCGAGCGCGCGTACTTTTCGCCGCGACTCGCGCGCGAGCACGCCGAGGTCGCCGCGCTGGTCGCGATCGGCGAGCGCGTCATCGATTTTGCGTGCGGGGTTGCGCCGTTCGGCGTCCCGATCGTGCGCGACGGACGGGCGCGCGAGGTCGTCGCGGTCGACCTGAATCCCCGGGCCACGGAGCTCGCCGAGCGGAATCTCCGGCGGGTCGGCGACCCGGACCGGTTCCGGGTCGTGACGGACTCGCTCGAGCGGTTCGCTCCGTCGGCCGGACCGTGCGATCGCGCGATCCTGAATCTTCCTCACGGAGGGGTTAAGTACGTACCGACGGTCGGAGCGACGGTGGCGCGGGGGGGTACGCTCCACTACTACGAACTGACCGAACGCTCCCGTGCGGACGGCCGACCGGAGGAGCTCGTGACGACCCTCACCGCGGATTCCGGAACTCGCTGGACCGTGTCCGAACGGCACGTTGTCCACGCCTATTCTCCGACCGAGGACCTCGTTTCCTACCGGCTCCGGCGGGAGTAGGTATCCCGATGCCGCTCGTCGTCAACCTCGCGGACGTTTCGGACAGCGACCTCCCGCTCGTCGGCGGGAAGGCGAGCAAGCTCGGCGACGTCGTCCGGCAGGGGCTTCCGGTTCCGCCCGGGATCGTCGTGACGACCGAGGCGTACCAGACGTTCGTCGACCAGACGGAGCTCAAGCAGACGATCCCGGACGCGCTCGGGTCGATCGATTCGGCGAAGAGCGAATCGGTCGACGCCGCGTCCCGGCGGATCCGGGAGGCGTTCGAGAAGACACCCTACCCCCCCGACCTCAAGGCGGCCATCGTGGCGGCGTACGAGGCGTTCGTCGCCGAGGAGAAGGTCCGGTTCGTCGCCGTCCGTTCTTCGGCGACCGCCGAGGACCTCGAAGGGGCGTCGTTCGCGGGGCTCCAGGAGACGTACCTTGAACGTCGAGGGGACCGAGTCGGTGCTCGACGGCATCCGCCGGTGCTGGGGGTCGCTCTTCACCGCCCGGGTCCTCCTCTACCGGACCCGGAAGGGGTTCGACCACCGGTCGGTGAAGCTCGCCGTTCTCGTCCAGAAGATGGTCGATTCGGTGGTGAGCGGGATCCTGTTCACCCGCGACCCGAACACCGGCGAGAACCACATGATCATCGAGGCAGGGTTCGGCCTCGGCGAGGCGATCGTCGGTGGGGAGGTGACCCCCGACCACTACGTCGTCGATGGGGCCAGCCACCGGATCATCGCGAAGCAACTGAGCGACCAGGCGTTCCAGCTCGTCCGGGCCGAGGGGGGCGGGAACGTGCGGGTCGACCTCGCCGAGGTCGACCGGAAGCGCCAGAAGCTCTCCGACGAGAAGATCCACCGGCTCGCGTCGCTTGCGAAGGTGATCGAGTCCCACTACCGTCGCCCGATGGACGTCGAGTGGTGCGCCGACGACCGGTCGCTGTACATCGTCCAGGCCCGACCGATCACCACGATCCCCGTGCCTCCCACTCCGGGGACCGAGTCGAGCGGGCACGTCGCTCGGTCGTCCCCGGCCCCGGAGGCGCCGACGACCGGCCCGGAGCCGATCGTCCGCGGGTTCGGGGCCTCTCCCGGAATCGCCGGTGGGACGGCGCGGCTGCTCCGTACCTCGGCCGAGATGGACAAACTGAAAACCGGCGAGATCCTCGTCACGACGATGACTACCCCCGACATGGTCCCGGCGATGGCGCAGGCCGCCGCGATCGTGACCGACGAGGGCGGCATGACGTGCCACGCCGCGATCGTCTCCCGCGAGCTCGGAGTTCCCTGCGTGGTCGGGACGCGGACCGCGACGAAGGTGATCCAGGACGGCGAGAACGTCAGCGTGAACGGCAAGACCGGCTCGGTCTACCGCGGCCTCGGGGTCGCCAAGGAGGCGGCTCCGGCGGCCGCCGCAGCGGCCGCTGCGGCCGCCGGCGGAGGGGACGGCGGCCACGGCCACGTGCCGGTGACGGCGACGAAGATCTACGTGAACGTCGGCGTCCCGGAGAAGGCCGTCGAGTACGCCCGCCTGCCCGTCCAGGGGGTCGGGCTGATGCGGATCGAGTTCATCTTCACGGCCCACGTCCGCGACCACCCGCTCGCCCTCCTCAAGCAGGGGAAGCGGGACCAGCTGATCGAGCGGCTCACCGAGGGGATCGCCCGCGTCTGCCAGGCGTTCCATCCGCGCCCGGTGATCGTCCGGACGTCGGACTTCAAGACGAACGAGTACCGCGGGATGCCGGGCGGCGAGGAGTTCGAGCCGAAGGAGGAGAACCCGATGATCGGCTGGCGCGGGTGCTCCCGGTACATCTCGCCGGTGTACAAGCCGGCGTTCCTCTGCGAGCTCGAGGCGATCCAGAAGGTCCGGACCGACAAGGGCCTGAAGAACGCGATGGTGATGTTGCCGTTCGTCCGCAACACCTGGGAGCTCGAGGAGATCGCGGAAATGATGCGCGACAAGGGACTGAAGCGGTCCCGCGATTTCCAGCTCTACCTGATGGCCGAGGTCCCCTCGACCGTCCTTATGGCCCGCGAGTTCTCCCACCACTGCGATGGGTTCTCGATCGGGTCGAACGACCTCACCCAGCTCGTCCTCGGCGCCGACCGGGACTCCGAGACCCTCGGCCGGATGGGGTACTTCGACGAGCGCGACCCGGCGGTCAAGCGCGCCATCGAGATGCTGATCGAGGGGGCGCACGCGGAGGGCCGCACCGTCGGGATCTGCGGGCAGGGACCGAGCGTCTACCCCGAGTTCGCGGAGTTCCTCGTCCGCCAGGGGATCGATTCGATCAGCCTCAACGCCGACACGGTCGTCCCGACGATCCGGACGATCGCCTCGCTCGAGCAGCGGCTGAAGCTCGACGGGATGCGCCGGCTCCCGTAACCGGGGCTACGACGGCGCCGCCGTGCGCGTGACCTGCGCCGAGACCGTCCGCCACCCGGTCGGGGTTCGGGCGTAGACATCGATGTACCGGCTGAGGCCGGTCCGGCCGTCCTTGTGGACCCACTTCCCGGTCGCCTGGACGAGCGCGACCTCCCCGTAGAACCGGACGCGGACCTTCTCGAGCCGGTAGCTCGTCACATCGGGCCCCTTCGCGGCCGACCGGAGGAACTCGCTCTTGTTCAGGATCGAGCCGTCCGACTCGATGCAGACGAACTCGTCGGCGAGGTGCTCCCGGTACCACTCGGAGTCGGCGTTCAGGAACGCGGCCACGTACTGTTCGTTCAGCCGCTCGAGCTCCTGGCGGTCGGCCGCATCGCCGTCGGTCGGTCCGGACATCGTCGTCCCCCCGGGACCATCCCGGAACTCCGAATATACCTGAAGCCCTCGCGCCCCGGTCGCCGCGGCAGTGTGGGGTCCTCCGAGGGTGCCCACGGCCGAGGGGGGAGCGACCGCCGGTGGGCGTAAAGAGGCGAGGCGACTCGCCCCGGCCGGAGGCTGTGGGTCGGAGCTGCGGCCTCCCTCCCTCGGACGTTCGGTGAGCGGGCGGAAGCATCGGATCGCCTGGACGTTCTTCCCGCGGTACAGCCGGACCATCGACCGGGTTAACCAGAACGCGAGCCTCCGCGCGTGGGTCGCGGCGCACCCGGAGGTTCCGCGGCACCCGGACGGCCCGTCGCTCTACCGGAGCGTCAACGCCCTCGCCGCCGGAATGGGACCGGTCGATTACATCGAATTCGGGGTGGCCGGGGGGACGAGCCTGCGTGCGTGGTCCCGGATCAATGTCCATCCCGAGAGCCGGTTCTTCGGGTTCGACACGTTCACGGGTCTCCCCGAGGACTGGGGCCGGTCGTTCCCGAAGGGGTCATTCGGACAGGAGGGGCGCCTCCCGACGTTCGACGATCCCCGCGTCGAACTCGTTCCGGGCCTGTTCCAGACGACCGTGCCCGCGTTCCTCGCCCGGTTTGAGCCACGGGGCGCCCTCGTCGTCCACCAGGACAGCGACCTCTACTCCTCGACGATGTACTGCCTCACCCGGCTCGACAGCATTTGCCGGGCCGGAACCGTCGTGATCTTCGACGAGTTCTGCGGCCCGCTCGACGAGTTCCGGGCCTACCAGGACTACCTGCGGTCGTACCGCCGCTCCCTCCGACCCGTGGGGATGCTCACGACGGACGGAGTCCCGGACGCCGTCGCGCTGGTGTTCGAGTAGCGCGTCGACGCGCGCGGTTCCGTCGGGCCTACTCCGACGGCGTCGACGCACCGCCCGGGGCGCGGGGCGGCCGCCAGCGGGGCGGCTGCGCGGGCCCAGGGTCGGGCATCGCGAGGTGGGCGCCGGGGGGCAGCTCGGTACTCCACAAACTCCGAGAGGGTGGTGAATCCGAGTTCGTCGAGACGGCCCGCCGCCCTCGGAGAGTCGGTCGCGAGCACGACCGCCCCGACCGTTCCTGGGTCGAGCGCATCGAGCGCAGCCGCAACGAGAGAGCTCGCGATTCCCCGGCTCCGGTCCCCCGGAACGGTACCGACGCCGTGCAACGACGCCACCGGCGATTGCTCGAACAACACGGCGCTTCCCACCGGGTCTCCGTCACGTTCGGCGAGGAACGGAACGACCCGTTCCCCCGGATTCGGGCGGCTCCACAGCACGTGGAGCGAGCGTCGCAGCTCTTCCCGGTACGGACCGTCGGTCCAGAAGGCCACGACATCGTCCAGCTGCTCCAGGGTGGCGGTCCGGACGGAGACCCCCTCGGCTCGGGAAGTGCTCGGCCGAGGCGTGGCCCAGCGGTGGACGTACGGCGCCGGCCGGGGAGGAACCCGAATCCCCGGAGCGGCCCGTCGACGTGCGGGGGCGCAGGAGCCGGAACTCGGAATGTCGGCCGGAGTGCCCGCTGGAAGTAATGGTCGAGCGCCCGCTCGAAGAATTCCGCCTGTCGTCCGGCCCCGAGTCGCCGGACGACGACGTGGTTGAACGGGGAGACCGGGATCCGCTCGTGCGTGACGAGGGACCCGCCGGCGAGCTCCAGGGAGAATCCCCCGAGGGCGAGAGTGAACTCCCGGTCGGTCCCCCCCGCAAGCGGGGCGAGGTCGGGAGCCGGAGCGAGAGCGGCCACGCCGAATCCGAGCCCCCGGGGTATAATTGCGGTCCCCATCGTCGCCGCGACCCCGTTCGCCGGGTCCAACTCGCGCCCCCCCGTTCCCCCCCCGGGGCGGGGGGCGTGAGGGGCCGCCGCGACCTCCGGGCCGCTCGACCCTCCGTCCGGGTCCCATGCGTGGGTTAATGAACCCCATCCTCGCCTGATTTTCGACATCGGCCGGGTGTGCCATGTCCCCCCCACGAACCGTTCCGGACCCTCCGACCCCGGGCGAGTCGTCGGGGCGGGAGTTCCGGAATCGGCTCCCCTTGCGAGAGACGACGTTCCTGCTCCCCCTCGCCGGGCTCTTCGCCCCGGAGTCCGACCCGTCGTTGCGGTTCCCGGACCACTTCGCGGAGGTCCAGGGGTACGCCGTCGCCGACGACGGTACGGTCGCCGTTTCGATCGTCGGCGAGGGCCCGCACGCCGCGGCGCTCCTCGACGAGGTCTGGGCCGGTCTCGAGAGGAAGGGCCTCGTCGTGCGTCGGATGGCGGCGGCCCGGACGAACGACCCACCGACCGCCGCGATCACGCTTCGGCTCGACCTCGGTCCCACGATCTGCGCGATGCTCCGCGCCAGCCTCCTCCTGCCGGTCCGTGCCCAGGCTGGCCAGGCGGAGGTCCACGTGCTGGGGACCGCACGGGAGGCGGAGGCGATCGGTCGGGCCCTCGAGGCCGAGGGGATCCCCCCAATCTCGGTCCGCGCCGGTCCTCCGGACCCGACGGTGGCGGGAACGCGGTTGACCGCCGAGGATTGGGCGTTCTTGGGACTCCTGAGCTCGCTCGGGGTATTCGATGGTCCGGAACATCCGAACGAGGCCGCGGCGGCCCGTCTCGTCGGGTTCGCGGACGCCGAGTTCGCGGTGAAGGTGCGGACCGTCGAGGCCGGGATGCGGTCGCTTGTCGCCGGGTTGTTCGCGCCGCCAGAGGAGGCCGGGGGAGCGGCCGTCGCCGGCTGAACGCCGACCCGGAGATCGGCCCATGCCCGAACTTCTCCCCTCTCCGCAAGAACTCCCCGCCGGCGCGCACGGGATCGCCCTGTATGCGTCCCCGGCCGAAGCGGCGCGACAAATGGCCCGCTTCCTCCGCGGGGCGCGCGACCTCGCCCAGCCGGCAGCGGTATTCACCTCGGACGACGACCAGCTCCGCCTCTACGAGGACGCCGTGGGCACGCTCGCGCCGGAGATGCGGGAGGTCTTCCACCGCCTCCCCGGTGCGCACACCCATCCGACCCCGGACGGGCTCCGCCCGACGGAGGCAGCCATGCAGTTTGCGGCCGCCCATCCCGAGGGCGCGAGCCTGTGTGGGGACACGATCCCCCGCTACCTCGACCGGGCGAATCTCGGAGAGTACCTCCGCTACGAGGCCTGGTTCGACTCGCTTCGCCCGTTCCGCCACCGTGCGATGTGCCCGTACGACCTCACTCGCCTCCCGCTCGACCGGGCCACGGAGGCGTTCGCGCGGCTCGCGTCCGCCCACACCCACGCGGTCCTCTCCGACGACCCGAATCCGGGGGTTCGGCTGTTGCAACTGCTCCTGGTCCCGCACCTCGACCGGGCCCCCGTCGCGCAGGACGTCTACCTCCGCCGCGCGATCGACGCCCGCCTCATCGCGCCGCGGCCGGGCACGCGCGACGTCGTCGGGCTGACGTTGCGGGGCCAGCAACTCGTGCGAGCCCTCGTCGGCCTCCGCCTGTAGCCGAGCGCCGCGGCCACGGACCGCCCCGCCCCGTCGCACTGTTAATATCGCGGGACGCCCCCGCGGCGTTCGGGGCCCGATGGCCCCGGAAGGGATCCACCGATGGGAAGACCCGCGATCCGGCCGCCGTCGACGATCGCCGTCCTCGGCGCGGGGAACATGGGGAGCGGCATCGCCCAGGCGTGCGCCCAGGCCGGATTCCATGTCCGCCTCCGCGACCTGAACGACGCGCTCCTCGCGCGGGGCCGCGCGTCGATCGAGAAGACCCTCGATGGGGCGATCCAGCGCAAGAAGTCGACCCCGGAAAAGAAGGCCGAGGTCCTGTCCCGGATCGAGTTCACGACCGACCTCGCGGCGGCGGTCCGAGATGCGGCCCTTGTCGTCGAGGCGGTGTTCGAGGAGGAGTCGGTCAAGCGGGAGGTCTTCCGGGAAGTCGCGAAGCACGTGTCGCCGACCGCGATCGTTGCCACGAACACCTCGTCGATGTCGGTGACCCGGCTTGCCGAGGGGTTCCCCGACCCGGGCCGGTTCGCGGGGCTCCACTTCTTCTTCCCGGCGGCGGTGAACAAGCTGCTCGAGGTCGTCGGCGGCGCCGACACCGACGAGGACACGCTCCTGCGGCTCGAGGAGTTCGGCTACCGGATCAAGAAGGTCCCGGTCCGGGTCCACGACGCCGCCGGGTTCGCCGTGAACCGGTTCTTTGTCCCGTACCTGAACGAGGCGGCCCGGATGGCCGGCGACGGTGTGGGGTCTCTGGCAACGATCGAGGAGGTCGGCCGGGAGCTGTTCGGCACGACGCTCGGTCCGTTCGAGTTGATGAACGTCACGGGGATCCCAATCGCCCACCATTCGATGGGCTCGCTCGAGAAGGCGTTCGGGCGGGCGTACGCCGCGTCGCCCGGGCTCGTTCGTCAGTTCGAGAAGGGACAGCCGTGGGCGTGGCGAGACACGACCGTCGAACCGGAGAAGAAGGGAATCGTCCGCGACCGGTTCCTCGGGCTCGTCCTCGGCATCGCGACCCGGCTCGTCGAAGAGGGGGTCGCAACCCCGGAGGCGACCGACCGGGGCGCGGTGGTCGGGCTCCGGTGGAAGCGCGGGCCGTTCGCGATCCTCAACGAGGTCGGCCTCCGGCCGGCGCTCGTCGCCGTCGAGGTGTACGCCGCCGCCTGGGGCGACGCGTTCCCGGTCTCCCGGGACCTCACCGACCGCGCGCAGCGCGGGGAGAAGGCGTGGACGTTGCGGCTCGTCCGGGTGGAGAAGAAGGGACCGGTCGCCTGGGTCCTCCTGGACCGGCCCGAAGCGCTGAACTCGCTCAACTCGACGGTCCTCGCGCAGCTCGACGGGGCGTTCGTGCAGCTCGACGACGACCGGGAGGTCCGGTGCGTCGTCCTCGCCGGCGCGTCCCCGGTGTTCGCGGCCGGAGCCGACATTGCCGAGATGGCGAAGAAGGACCTCGCCGATGGCCGGGCGTTCGGGTTCGTCGGGCAGGCGGTCTGCAAGCGCATCGAGGAGTTCCGCGCCCCGGTCATCGCGCTCGTGGAGGGGTACGCGCTCGGCGGGGGGCTCGAGATCGCCCTCGCCGCCGACTTCATCGTGGCAGCCGAGGGCGCGAAGCTCGGTCTTCCGGAGACAACCGTCGGCATCCACCCCGGGTTCGGAGGGGCGAGCCGGCTCACGCGGCTGATCGGGCGCGCCCGGACGAAGCTCCTGATCTTCACCGGGGTCCCCGTCACCGCCGAGGAGGCGGCCCGGCTCGGCTTCGTGGCGCAGGTCTATGCGGCCGACCGGATCCGCGAGGACGTGGCGGCGCTCGCCGCGACGATCTCGGAGCGGGCCCCGCTCGCCATCGCGTGGGCGAAGGCGGTCGTGAACCGGGGCGCCGACGCGACGCTCGACACCGCGCTCCGCCTCGAAGGAGAGTCGGCCGGCCACACGTTCGGCACCGCCGACCGGACCGAAGGGATGGCCGCGTTCCTCGAGCGCCGGAAGCCGAAATTCGAAGGGCGGTAAGGTCGCATCCCGCAGGACAATCCGATCCGGACCGACGGTCGGACCGCACCACCCTGGCGGGCACCGCTGAGGTTCGGGACCGAGGGAGCACCTTCTGCGCGAATACGACCCCCCCCGGCGCCTCAGCGCCATCGACATTGGCCCTCGGTCGACCCGTCGATGGTCCCTCACCGTATCGGACTCCACGGGCGAGAGAAGCGGAAACGGGACTCTCCCGGGGGTCCCGTCGTTCCCGAGGATCCCGTCGGAACGGATTCCCGTCCGGTCCATGACGAGGGGGCGGGGCCTTAGAGGACCTTCCCGGCGCGGACGACCGGAGTCCCGTCGACCGCGACCTCCGCGCCGGCGAGCGAGAACCACGTGAAGAAGTTCGACTCGTTGCTGCCCTTGAGAGACCGGTTCCCCCCGATTTGCAGGGAGACGCTCCCGCCCTCGACGGTCTCCAGGTTCGGGACGTCCCGGACCCCCGGGTTCAGCCCGAGTTTGAGAGCGCTGGCCCGGTCCTTGCCCGCCGTGGCGCCCTTGTAGCGACGGGCGAACCAATCCTTCCCGTACTCGAACGAGTACGAGGCGAGCTTGCCGCCCTCGAATTCGACCGTTCCCCCGGCGTGCCAATTCCACCAGATGTTGGTGCGTCGGTTGGCGTGGAGGCTCCCCTCGGCGGTCTTGGAGTCAAGCGCCACGTCGAGCGTCCCGGCGGGCATCTGTTGCAGCATGCCGGAGGGGGACTCTCCCCTCCGGTGCGGGTGGGGCCTCCCGTCGCTCACCCGGGGAGCTGCTCCGGCCAGCGCGACCTCCAGGTCGGTTCCGTTGGAGTGGGTGATCCGGACCCTCTTCCCGCGGGAGAGCGCCCGACCGAGCCGAACCCCGGCCTTGGCCAGCTCGTCCGGGTCGACGAGGCATCCCTCCAGGACATGTTTCTGCCAGTCACCGGGGTCGATGCCCCACGTCTTGGACCGCCCCTCCGTCGCGAACCCCTCGGTCATTCGCACCCCTCGGAGCCCCGCCTTCCGGGCGACGCCGTACCACGGCCAGTTCCACGCGAATGCATCGTCGAGGGCGTCCGTGGAATCCTTCTCGATGCGGTCGGCGTCGCCCGGACCCCAGAAGTTCACGTACACGTCCGCGGCCTTCAGCGCAGCCCACTCCGGCGCGCTCGACTTGCCGAGGAGCCGGGTCTGGCCCCGGTCGATCGCGCGCCACCACGCGTCCTCGTCGTTCTGGACGAGAAGGACCCGGCCGCCGACGCGGCGGACCTCATCGACCATCGCCGAGGCCATCGGTCTCGTGTGGTCCCAGGACTCGATGATCGCGTTCTCTCCGGCCCGGAACTTGAGGTACTTGGTCACGATGTTGCGGGCCGCGTCGCGCTGCAGCTTCGAGGGGCGTTCCGGCATGACGCGGCGTCGACGGCGAGGGGCCTACATGTAACCCACCGGGGGGGCGCTGAAACGGTGGTCCGACCGGGACACTCCGCCCACGGGCGGGAACGCGGTGTTAGGGCGCCCTGGGGCGACCGGTGCGGGGCCACAACCGGCCGGCCGCGGCCCTCAGCAGGACCTCGTCCGGGCCGTGGGCGATCCCGCCGCTCCGGACGTCCCGGTAGCGGCGCTCGTGCGGGAGGCCGCTCGAGTAGCCGCGACCGCCGTGGAACTGGATGGCGTGGTCGATGGCCGCGAGCGCCGTCTCTGTCGCCAGCCGCTTCGCGAGCGCGGCCTCCGCGGTGACGTCCTCACCGGACTCGAGCCGCGTCAGCGCCCGCTCGACGTAGAGCCAGCCGGCGTCGAGCCGCGCCCAATCGTCCGCGAGCGGGAAAGCGACGGCCTGCTGCGCCGACAGAGGCCGGCCGAACGCTTCCCGGGCTCCGACGTAGGCGACCGTCTCGTCGAACGACGCACGGCCGACGCCGAGGTACACCGCGGCGAGCAGGAGCCGCTCCCGCGTCAGCTCCCCTTTGAGGGCCTCGAACGCCTGGCCTTCCGCCCCGAGCCGCGCCGCGGTCGGGACGCGGACAGCGTGGTAGCGAACCGTTCCGCGCCGCATCCACCGCTCGCCGAGGTCCGGCGGGGCGACCGACCGCTCGACACCCTCCACCCCTTGGGGAACGAGGAACGCGCTGACCCCAGGGGGGACCCGGTCCGGGCGTAGACGATTGCAGCCTCCGCATCGTCGGCAAACGCCGCCTCGGACTTCGTCCCGTCGAGGATGTACGTGTCGCCCTCCCGGCGGGCCGTGGCGGAGAGGGCCCCCGCGTCGGAGCCGGCGCCCGGCTCGGTGATGTGGTTGCCAACGAGGACTCGGCCCTCGGTCAACGGGCGGAACCACCGGTCGCGCAGTTCCGACGAGCCGTGGTCGGCGAGGAGCGTGCAGAACTCGGGCTGGAGCGACAGCTTCGCGAACGTGGTCCCGCTCGCATAGGCGAGCTCGTGGAGGGCCGCCGCTGTCACGACGAGGGGCAGCCCGCGTCCGCCGTGTTCAATCGCGGTTCGGAGTCCGAGGAGGTGCCGTTCGCCGAGCCCCCGAAATTCCGCCTGCGGGAACTTCGGACTCCGGTCGAGGTCGGCCCCCCGGGCGACCAGCCCCAGGTCGGCGACGGCGGCCCGGACCTCGTCGACGACCGGCGGATGAGGAACGGGAGAGCCCGGGGGACTCATCGCGGGGCTCGATCCCCGGCTCCGGGGGAGCCCCGCTCGTCGAGGTCGTGCGCGGGGGCGACTCGCCGACAATCCCGGTCGCGCGCAGGCGGGCGATCCGTTCCGGTGGGTACCCGAGGAGGCCGGCCAGGATCGCTTCGTTGTCCTGCCCGAGCCAGGGTGCCCCGCGCCAGACCTTGCCGGGCGTCTCGGAGAACCGGGGGGCGATCCCGGCGCCCTTCACCCGACCCGCGACCGGGTCGGTCCACTCGGTCAGCATTCCCCGGGCCCGGTAGTGCGGGTCGTCGGAGATCGCGGCGATGTCGTAGACCCGGGACACCGCCACGTCATGCTCCCGTCCCAGCCGTTCCAGCTCGACGCCGGTCCGGCCGCGGCAGAACGAGGCGATCGCCCCGTCGACCTCGGCCCGGTGCTCCCGTCGGAACGACGGGTCGGTCCAGGACGGCGGGACCGGTCCGATCATCTCGGCGAGCCTCTCCCACGCCGGCTGCGTCGGGGCGGCCACGACGACCCAGCCGTCCTGGGACGCGTGGACGTCGTACGGGTGGAGTCTCGGGTGGGCCGTGCCGTGCCGGCCCCGAACGACGCCGCGGGCGAAATAATCGAGGGCAAGATTCTCGAGGAGGACGAAGAACATCTCGTACTGCGCGACGTCCACGGATTGACCCCGCCCGGTCCGCGTCGCGTGCACATACGCCATCAGGGCCGCGGTCGCCGCCGCCAGTCCGGTGACCGTGTCGTTGAGCGCGGTCCCGGCCCGCATCGGGGGTTCCGGGTCTGGCTTTCCCTGGAGCGAGAGGTAGCCGCTGAACGCCTGACCGATGAGGTCGTACGACGGTGCGGCCACCCGCGCGGGCTCGCCGGTCTGGCCGAACCCCGAGACGTGGACGATCACCAGCTTCGAGTTCACTTCCCAGGCCACCGCGTCCCCGAGCCCGAGCCGGTCGTACGTCCCCGGCCGCGACGATTCGATCCAGATGTCGGAATGCCGGAGGAGGTCGAGGAACGCGGTCCGTCCATCGGCGGTCCGAATGTCGAGGCCGAGGGAGAGCTTGTTGCGGGAGTACTGGACCCAAGATTCGGAGACACCGGTCGCCGGTCCGGCTCCGGGGGGAGTAGCGGGACGAGCAGCCTCGTCGGGTCGGAGTAGGGCGGTGCGAACGGGGGGCCCTCGACGTGGATGACCTCGGCGCCGAACTCCCCGAGGTAGGTGGCCGCCCACGGCCCGGCGACGAACCGCGCCGAGTCGACGACCCGGACCCCGGCCAGCGGGCCGAACGGCGGCACGACGGCGGGGCCGGTCTCCGCGGACTCCACCGTCGAGAGTCCGGGCCAAACGGATTAACCCGCGAGGTTCACCCCGGAACCTCCAAATTCGCCGGGTTCGGTTCGCTTCCGCGGTTCCGCGGGGCTATCTACGACTGCGCCGGTGGTGGCCCGAGCCATGGATCCGGCCGTCGAGAAGGTCGTCCGGGAGAACCGCGAGGCGCTCCGCGACCCCGAGGCATACTGGCGGGCGGCAGCCGAGGAGCTCGTCTGGACCGAACGGTCCGGTCCGGTCTTCGAGCCGCTGGCGGCCCCGCCGTTCGGCCGGTGGTTCGCCGGGTGGTCGACGAACCTCGCGGCCAACGCCGTGGACGAGGCGATCGGACGTGGCCTCGGGGAGAAGGTCGCCTACTACTGGGAAGGGGAGAACGGCGACCGGCGGACCGTCCGCTACCGAGACCTCGACGAGGACGTTCGCCGGTGGGCGGGCCTCCTCCGGGAGAGCGGGGTCGGGCCGGGCGACCGGGTCACGATCTATCTACCGATGGTTCCCGAGCTCCCCGCCGCCATGCTGGCGACCGTCCGACTCGGCGCGGTCCACTCGGTGGTGTTCGCCGGGTTCGCGGAGGCGGCCCTCGTCGAGCGGATCCAGGATTCCGAGAGCAAGGTCGTCGTGACGGCCGATGGCGGCTACCGACGCGGCAAGGTCGTCCCGCTGAAGCCGGTCGTCGACGGTGCGCTCGCCCGATGCCCGTCCGTCGGGACCGTCCTCGTCGTGCGCCGCACCGGACTCCCCGTCGCGATGGAATCGGGCCGGGACCGGTGGTACGACTCGGGAATCCCCGCTCCGGAGATTCCTCCGGTTCCTCGGGCCGGCGGCGACCCGGCGTTCATCCTCTACACCTCCGGGACGACGGGCCGGCCGAAGGGGGTCACGCACGGGACCGGCGGGTACATGGTGTGGGTCCACCGGACGATGCAGCGGGTCTTCGGCCTCACCCCCTCCGACGTCTTCTGGTGCGCCGCCGACATCGGCTGGGTCACGGGCCACACCTACATCGTCTATGGCCCGCTCCTCGTCGGCGCGACTTCGGTCCTCTACGAGGGGGCGCCCGACCACCCGACCCCCGCGCGGTGGTGGGAGATCGTCGAGCGGTACAAGGTCACCGTCCTCTACACCTCTCCCACGGCGATCCGGATGCACATGCGGTACGGCGAGGCGTGGGCCAGTGCCCACGACCTCGGTTCGCTCCGGTTGCTCGGCTCGGTCGGGGAGGCGATCAACCCCGAAGCGTGGAGATGGTACCGGGCCCACATCGGTGCCGACCGGCTTCCGGTCGTGGACACGTGGTGGCAGACCGAGACCGGCGCGGCGATGGTCTCCCCGCAGGCGGGCGGGGCTCTCGTGCCGCTGGCCCCGGGTTCGGCGACGCTCCCGTTGCCGGGGGTCGACATTCACGTGGTCCAGGCCGACGGCACCCCGGTGGCGCCGGGCGGGCGAGGGCTCGTCGTCGTCGACCGCCCGTGGCCCGGCCAGCTCCTGGGGCTGTGGAACGACGACGCCCGGTTCCGGTCCGCGTACTTCGAGCGGTTCCCGGGCCGGGTACGCTGCCGGGGACTATGCCCGCGTGGACGAGAACGGGTACTTCTGGTTCCTGGGGCGGGCCGACGAGGTCCTCAAGGTTGCCGGCCACCGTCTGGGCACGATCGAGCTCGAGAACGCGCTCATCACCCACCCGGCGGTCGCCGAGTCCGCGGTCGTCGGGGTCCCGGACGAGGTACGGGGCGAGGTCCCGTTCGCGGTCGTCGTCCTCCGTCCGGGATTCGACCCTTCCCCCGAGCTCGAGACGGCACTCAAGGCGGTCGTTCACGCCGCGATCGGGGGCATCGCGGAACCCCGGGAGGTTCGGTTCGTCGCCCACCTGCCGAAGACCCGGTCCGGGAAGATCATGCGCCGCGTCGTGGCGGCCATCGTGCGCGGGCAGGACGTGGGGGACGTCAGCACCCTCGAGGACGGTGCGACGGTGGATGAGGTCCGGGAGGCGGCGGCGTCGCTCCGGCGAGCGCTGTAACCCGGCGTCGCGGGTTCGTCGCTAGGGGCCGGGAGACCGGCCGGCCCAGACGAGGTGGGAGTACCCGAGCCCGTCGACGGCCGGGATTCCGAGGGGGTCGAGCCGCCAGACCGAGGCAGGGGAGGGAATCTGGCGAAACAGCGAGTGACCGATCCGGAGGGGCGTGGGCGTGGGAATCGCACCGACCGAGCGGCCGGAGGGCGCCCGCAGATCCGAGCCGGTGAGTTGCCGCCGGATCGCCTGGGGAAGGCAGTCGAGCCGGTCGAAGCGGCGCTGGGCGAAGAACTCGCCCGCCGCCGGGAGCGACGCCCGCACGAGGGCGGCGAACTGCGGCGCGGTGTACTCGGCGACGTGGTACGGGGACATGAACCACTCCGGCCGTCCGTCGGACAAGCTGCCGTTCGGTGTCGAGAGGAAGATGGTGCCGCCGGGCGCGACCGCCCGGGCGAGGTCCCGGAGCAGGTCGGCGGGGTCGTCGACGTGTTCGAGCACCTCGAAACACGTCACCGCGTCGAACGTGCCGGCCATCGGGAACCCGGGCCCGAGCTCGAACTGCGCCCCGGGGGCGCGCGGAGCGACGACCCGCCGGGCCCACTCGATCGCCGGCGGGTCGACGTCGACCCCGAGGTAACTCCGGTACGACCCAGCGAGCAGGAGCGCGCCGAACCCGTGGCCGCATCCGACGTCGAGGACCCGGGCGTCGCGAAGGTGCGCGGCGGCCCAGCGGTACCGTGCGACGTGGTCCCCACCGTGCCGCTCGTATCGCGCGCGCTCTGCCGCGAGGTCGTCCCCTTGGGGAACCTGGCTCCCCCCGGATGCGGCCCGGACGCGCGGTCCGCCCCCGAAGGGGGCACGTCAGCCGAGGTCCGCATGGTCGGTCGAACGGTCCGAAGGCTCCCCGGGGGCGCGAATCCGGGAAGCCCGCGGGTTGGCCTGCCGGGCGGGGACGGGGACGGCCACGGGTGGGCCGGACTCGCGGACTACGGCATCGAGGACCCGGGCGTACCCGGCCGCGGTGGAGGTCCAGGTGTAACTCTGGGCGTACGCCGCGAGCCGGGCCGCGGCCGCGGCGTTGTGGACCTCCGGGCGGGCGAACGCCCGTTCGATCGCCTCCCCGAGCGCCGGCACGCTCCCGTCGGCCGCGAGCAGGTCAGCGCACAGCGGTCCGAGCGTCTCCGGTAGCGATCCGGCCGCGTACGCGGCGACGGGGGTCCCGCACGCCATCGATTCGAGCGCGGTCAGACCCCATCCTTCGGCCGACGACGGTTGGACGTGGACCCAAGCGCGGCGGTACAGCCGGACGACCTGGTCCAAGGGAACGGAACCGAGGCAGTGGACGGAATCGGACAGTCCGAGCGAGCGGACGAGGGCGACGATCCGGTCGTGGTCCGATCCCCCGCCGGCGATCTCGAACCTGGCGTCGGGCCGTCGGGCGAGGACGCGGGCGAACGCGCGAATGGCGTGGCCGACCCGCTTGTACTGCTTGATCCGGCCGATGTACACTACGAGCGGCGTGGCCGACCGCTCCGAGGGGTCCGGGCGGAAGATGTCCGCGTCGACCCCGGGGGGATCCGAGCGACCCGACGGGGGTCGGCCCCGAGGTGAAGCAGGATCCCCTCGGTCGTGCTCGACTCGGTGACGAGCTCGGCGGACCGAAGGAAGCCTGGGGTGAGCCGCTCGATCGCCCAGAGGATGGGCGCGGCCGGGAACGGCGCCTCGGTGAAGATGGTCCGGCCACTGAAGTGTCGCACGACCGAGACGAGCGGTCGGCCGCCCAGGGTCTTCTGTCCCCAAGGGACGATCTTCGAGAGGTCGCCTACGACGACGTCGACCTGTCCCTGGCGGACGAGACGGCCCGCGTTCGAGAGGACCCAAGCGTGGAGGAGTCCTCGGCGGACCCGCCGGAGGATCCGGATCCCCGCGCGCCACTCCTCGGCCGGCAAGTTCTCGAACCGTTCGGCGACCAACGTCACCGAGTGACCCGCGGCGACGAGGCGGCGACCGACCTCCTCGATGTGCCGCTCTGCGCCGCCTGCCCACGGGTGACCGGGGTCGAGCTGGTTGAGCCAGAGGATGGAGAGGGGACGCGGGGACCGACCGCTCACGGGTCGGCCTCGGAGGGGCGAACGGTGGGTCCGGTCGTCCAGCGCAGGGTTGATGAGCGGGCCGACGGCTCGCCGCGGCGATGGCGTCGGAGGATCGACCGGACCCGCGCCGTCGCTGCCACCGCGGGGGGTCCGAGCCTCGGCGTCCTCGTGACGGTCTTCCATCGGTCTCGATTTTACCGGGATGCGCTCCGGTCGGTCGCGGAGCAACTCGGCCCCGTCCCTTCCCTCGAAATTGTGGTGGTGCACAGCCCTGACGTAACAATAGAGGTGCCCGCACAATTTAAAACTCGGGGCTGGAGTGTCGCGGTTGTCCGGAGCGCTGCCGTCGGAGAGGGTCCGTTCTTGGCCGATGGGCTCGCTTCCCTGTCGACGGAGTTCGTGGTCCCCCTCGACGACGACGACCTCTGGGCCCCCGGCCGGCTCGCCGCGGTCGCGGCAACCCTCCGGGGACTCCCGACGGCCTCGTACTATCACAACGGCCAGGTGTTCGTCGGCGCGGACGGCTCCCCGGTGAGCGCTGCGGCCGCCCGCCGTCACCTCCGACGGTTCGCCGGGTCCCCGACGGGCGTCCCCCGGCGGCGGAGCGCGTCGGAGCTGCGGAAGGCCCCGGGCGCCCTGGCGCGCTGGGGGTCGATCTTCAACAACAGTTCCGTCGCGATTCGGCGGTCGGTGCTCGTGGAGTGCGAGGCGGACCTTCGGTCCACGACGCGGCTGATCGACTCGTTCATGTTCTACGCCGGCGCCGCGAGCGGGGGCGACCTCGTGTTCGACCCGGCGGCCCACACGCTGTACCGAATCCACGCCTGGAACCGGTCGCGGGGGGCGCGGACCCTCGGCCCGTTCGAGACCACGGAGGCCTCGCAGACGCGGGAAGGCCGGCTCGCCTCGCTCGCGGCGATGCGCCGCATGGCCGAGCGGCGCGGGGCCAGCTGGCTGTTGCCCTGGGTGGGCCGGGATCGGGCGGTACTTCGACCTGCTGGAAGGGCTTCGCGAGGGGGAGGCCAATCCCGCGGTGACGGTACGGCGCTCGATCCGCCTCGCCCGGTACCTTCGCTACGGGGACCCCGTGATGAATCTCGTGCTCACCGCCACCGGGTTGGGTCTGGCGATGGCGCCCGGGTTCGCGAATCGGGCGTACTGGTCGGCGGGCCGGACCGACCCGCCGCCCGGCGACGCCGAAGGGTGAGGAAGACGACCGCCGCCACGAGCGCGGCGGCCTCGACGAAGGAGGCGTAGAGGCCGTCGAGGATCGCGGTCCGAAAGTGGAACGTGACCGTTTCCCCGGGGGAGGAGAGTTCGACCACGTTGGCGAGGGGGGCCCCGTCGACCTCCGTCGTGGTCGCGCCCGAATTCGCGGCCGAGGTCCAGAGCGGGTCGTACGGGTAGCCGAGCACCACGAACTCGCCGCTCGCCTGGACCGAAACGTCCCCGGTTGCCGAGACCGAACTCGTCGTCCCGACGGTCGGCCCCGTCGGCGCGCCGGGGCCGGTGTCGACGAGGAACGAGACCCCTGCCGGCGCGACCGCCGAGGCCGACTGGAGGCAGAACGCTCCCCCCTGGAGCACGATCGATTCGTTCGCCGTCGTCAGCGCCACCGGTCCGGGGGGCGCGTCAGCGAGCGCCGACCCCGGGTCGACGGCGTCCTGCCCGGAGTTCCCAAAGAGCAGCCACGTCGTCGCCGACGCGTTCCCGGCGGCGAGCTCCCCGTATGCCGACGAGGCGTTCCATTCGAGGGTCATGGTCCAGGGCGTCCCGTTCGTCAGGTGGGCGGGGAGGTCGACGTTGTGCCAGGCGAACGAGGTGCCGTTCTCGGCGGCGCTCAGTCCGATGTCCCCGGGCCCGGGTCCGCTGGCTCGAACACCTGGAGCAGCAGGGTGAGGTTTCCCGAGGTGAGTTCCACGCTCGCCCAGTTGTTCGCGGCCGGATCGTCCAGGGAGATGGTCGCGGTGAGGAACGCCGGGGCGGAGACCGGCGCTGTCGTCCGGAAGGTCGACTTCGTCGCCCGACGGTTCGCAGTACCCTTCGGAGGACGGCGGTCCATTCGTCCGATAATCGCCGGTTCGCGTTGTGGTGCGCTCGACCGGTCCTTCGACCGAGAGGGTGGCGCCGGTCCAGGTGAACTCCGTCCCGTTCTCCGCGCACGTTCCCGTCGCACACGGGACGGGGGCCCATCGACCCGACGCGTTGACGGCGGTCGCCGAATCGCCCGCCGGTACGCTGAGGTTCGCTGTGGGGGCTGCGACCGGCCTGGGCCGGAGTTCCCACCCCGGGAGCGTTCCGTTCGGCGCCCAGAGCGCACCGGCGAGCGCATTGGACCATCCCGGCGGCCCGGACGTCACTCCCCCGATGAGCGCGAGAGCGTCGGCGTCGGAGACCGAATCGATGCCGACGAGCTCGGACGTCGACCATCCGAGCGGGATCGCCGATGGGACGGAGAACACCGAGAACGTCCCGACGTGCGCCGGCGCTCCCAGGGCCCCGGGAAGCGCCGCGAGGACGGCGTCGTAGTCGATCGAGGCACCGTTCGGCGCCTCGTTCATCGTCATCGGCGTCCGGTTCTCGTACGGGTCGTCGACGACGTACCGAACGTGGAGGTTCGCGAGGACCGCCGCCAGGTCCCGCGGCACCCCGGTGGCGAGCAGCTCCTCGACCGCGGCCGCCGTCGGTCCGTTGTTCGTCTCGAGGACCGGGTACGGCACGAAGGTGGCGAGGAGGTTCGACGTGTCGAGGAACTGGTGGCCCCCGAGGTCGACGTAGACCCCGTTCTGCGCGCTCATCGGGAGGACGAGGACGTAGTAGTCGGCCCCGCCCGGCGGGGTCCCGAAAAACGCACCGAGCTCCCCGAACGAGGGGGGAAGGGCGAACGTGTCGGCGTTCGGGCCCCGGGTCTGGTAGACGCTCGCCGTCGCGAACGGGGCCGCGCTGACGAGGAGGAGGGCGGCGATGGCGATCGTCGCCACCCCGGACGGTCGGCGCGCGGCGCGGGACCATCGGACGAGCCGGGGTTGCCACCCGACCGGCGGCGGGTCGGGCGAGGGCGGCGCCCGGTCGCGCCAGAACACCTCGCGCAACCCGACGACGGTCATCAGGAGGTACGCCGGGGCGAGGACGTAGGTACGCCGCTACGAGGATGAGGAACGGACCGCCGAGGTGGAGGAGGTCGACCTCGAGGTTGGAGAGCGGGGCCGTTCCCGCGATCATGAACGGCAGGAGGGTGAGCCCGATCGCGTAGACCAGGACCGCCCCAGGGCTCGTCCGGAGACGGCGGGCGCCGACGAGGACGAGGAGCGGGAAGACGACGGCGACGACCGTGATCGTCGCGAGCCACGCGGTCCACGGATAGGCGGACGGGGTCCGCACGACCCAGGAGAATGCGGTCAGGGTGAGCACGGGGTACGCCCCCCACGTTCCCGAAGCCTGCAGGTAGGTCGAGATGAGGTTCGTCGGGGTCACGTAGTTGTCCGAGGTGTAGGCGATGTTCGGCAGGAGCAGGAACGGCCCGAACGACCACGCTTCGATTCCGACGCCGACCCCGAGCAGCAGGAGCGTCCGGAGCAGCCGGGTCTTCCAGGCGGCAAGGATCCCGGTTCCCGAGAGCCAGACCGCCACGATCCCCCAGAGGAGCACGACGGCGACGGGGACCGCGAACGACGAGATCGCGCCGGGGGCGAGGTAGATCCCGACGAGGGTGACGCCGGCGGCGAACCTCCAGGGGACGGTCCGTCCGTGCGCCGCCCGCACGGCGAGGGCGGTGACCCAGGGGAGGAACGCGAGGAAGAGCGTCCACCCTTCGACGTGCCAGAACGAGACGGATAGGGTGAACGGATTGTAGAGGTAGACGAGCGCGGCGAGGCCGGGGACCCAGCCGCTCGCGGCGCCCGGCCTCGGCCGCGCCGCGTCGACGGCCCGCAGCAGGAATACCACCCCCGCCGCCGCCAGTCCGGCGAACACGCTCAGCAAGAGCCGCTCGGCGACCCACGACGGCGCGCCGAACGCATCGAAGATCCGGAGTGTCGCTTCGACGTAGAAGTACGGCGTGAAGTCCGGGACCGGGAACGTGGAGGAGAACAGGTAGCTGTAGGGGACGAACGGCGAGACGTTGAACGCGAACGGCTCGAACAGCCGCGTGGAGTCCTGCCCGAACAACAGGTCCCCGTACGGCTGGCTCCAGAGGAGCGGGCCGATGGCCGCCAGGAGAACGAACGGCCACGGGGTCGCGACGAACCGGAGCAGGCCGGCCCGGAACCGACCGAAGACGGGCGCGAACCGAGTCGGTCGGGGCTCGGACTCCGTCCCGGGGTTCTGTGTTGCGGCGCGATCTTCGCCCCGGTCGAGGCTCCCTCCCGCCATCCGATCTGCCAACGCCCGCGCGAGGGCTCGGCCGGACCGACCGAACCCCGACTTATCACCGTTGGTCTCTATCGGACGGGGGAGGGAGCGGCCGAAGTGCGGTTCGTCATCGTCAGCGACCCGCCGGACCGGGTCCGGGGCGGCATCGAGCGGCATGCCGCCGCCCTCGGCGCCGAGCTCGTTCGCCGGGGCCATGCGGCCCGCTTGGTCCCCCCCTCCGAGCTGACGCGACGCGACGGAGCCGACGCCGACTGGCTCGTGTTCGACGGGATCCGGCGGCTCGCGATCCTTCGGCACGCCCGCCGCGGGTCCTCGGGCCCTCGCCTCGCCGCGTTTCCCCACGGCTCGTTCCTCGAGGAGGTCCGGACCACTGAGCTCCGGGCCGGGGGGGTCTGGCGGCCGAACCTCCGATTCTACGGCCGGGTGCTGTTCGACCGGACCGTCGGTCGTCGCGTGTTCGGAGCGATCGAGCGATGGTTCGCCCTCCACGAGGCGGAGGCGACCGACCTCGAGCGATTCCTGGGCGTTCCGAGAGCGCACGTCACCGCCATCGGCCCGTTCGTCTCGCCGGAGTTCCTCGCCGCCGCGGCAGGACCGACGGGCGTCCCCCGGAGCGGGGGCCCGTACCTGTGCTCGGTCGCCCGGGTCGAACGCCGCAAGAACTTCGGTCCGTTCCTCGAGGCGATCGCCGACCTCCCGACCCGATTCCTGCTGGCGGGACAGGATCGCGGGGGGCTGGCCGACCTCGAACGGGCGTCTCGTCGCGTCCCGGGGGCGCGGTGGGAGTACCTCGGGACGGTCTCCGAGGCCGAGAAGGTGGAGCTGATGCGGGGGTCCCAGGCGGTCGTCGTTCCGTCGGTCTCGGAAGGGATCCCCGCGCTGGCGCTCGAGGCGCTGGCCCTCGGGCGGCCCGTGATCCTCGCCGGGGTCGCCTACGGCCCGGACGGGCCGGGGGTGGTCCGATGCGCGCCGGACCCCGCCTCGATGCGCGCCGCCGTCGAATCGCTCGCCACCCTCGGGCCGGTCGCACCGGTACCCCCGCTGACGGTGGAGCGCGCCGCCGACCGGTTCCTCGCGGCCCTCGGGGCGTGAGCCAGCCGGTCAGTGCGCGTCGGACGACGCGAACGCGGCGTACTCGGCGGCGGAGAGGGTCGGGGTCTCGGCCGAACCCGCCGTCCGCTTGACGCGGAACAGCCACCCGTCGGAGTACGGCGAGCGGTTGACGAGTTCCGGGTGGGACTTGACCGCGTCGTTGACGGCGACGATGTGCCCCTGGCAGGGCGCGTAGACGTCCGCCACGGTCTTGACCGACTCGAGGACGAGGGCGGACGCGCCCGCCGTCACCTCGGTCCCGACCTTCGGAAGGTCGACGAACACGATGTCGGTCAGCTCCTGCTGCGCGTGGTCGGTGATCCCGACGACCGTCTCGTCGCCCTCGGTACGGACCCACTCGTGGCTCTTCGTGTACCGGAGTTCGGGCGGTACCGCACCGGCGCTCATGTACCGAGCTCCCAGCTCGCGGCGTATTTCCGCTGTGCGTCGGTCGGAGTGTCCAGCGATGCGCCCAGCGGGGCGAGGGCGGCCCCGGCCACGCCGCGGTCGAGCTCGGGCGGGACCGGATGGACCGCGATGGCCATCGTCCGACCGTGCAGGGCAAGGTGCTCGGCCGAGAGCGCCTGGAGGGCGAAGCTCAGGTCCATGATCTCCACCGGATGGCCCTGGCCGGTGGCGAGGTTGATGAGTCGACCCTCGCCGAGCAGGTAGGCGGTCCGTCCGTCGGCGAACTTGTACTCCTCGACCCCCGGTCGGACGACCCCCCGCGAGACGGCCATTCCGGCGAGGTCGTCCTTCGAGATTTCGATGTCGAAGTGGCCGGCGTTGGCGAGGAGGCACCCGTCCTTGAGCACCTGGAAATGCTCCCTCCGGACGATGTCCCGGTTCCCGGTAACGGTCACGATCAGGTCGGCCTGCGCCGCGGCGTCGAGCATCGGCATGACCCGGAACCCCTCGAGGCGAGCCTCGATCGCCCGGACGGGATCGACCTCGGTGACGATCACATCGGCGCCGATCCCCCGGAGGCGGGAGGCGATCCCCTTCCCCGACCATCCGTAGCCGGCGACCACCGCCGTTCGCCCCGCGATCAGCAGGTTCGTCGCCCCGAACAGGCCGTCGAGGACCGACTGGCCGCAGCCGTACCGGTTGTCGAACAGGTGCTTCATCTCGGCATCGTTGACGTCGATCGCCGGGAACCGGAGCTTGCCGCTCTTCGCGAGTGCGCGGAGCCGGGTCACGCCGGTCGTCGTCTCCTCGGTCGAGCCGAGGATCTTTCCCCGGGAGGGCCGGTCGGTATGCGCGAGCGCGACGAGGTCGGCCCCATCGTCGATGATGATGTCGGGGTCGGCGTCGAGCATCGCCCGGATCGCGGCGTGGTACTCGGCGGTCGACTCCCCCTTCTTCGCGAGCGTCCGGATCCCGGCGGCGTTGAGCGCCGCCACCGCATCATCGTCGGTCGAGAGCGGGTTGCCGGCGGCCATGTGGACGGTAGCCCCGCCCGCCTGGAGCGCGAGGCCCAGTACGGCCGTCTTCGCCTCGACGTGGAGGACACACGAGATCGTGAGCCCCTTGAACGGCTGCTCCTGCTCGAATCGGGTGCGGACCGCCCCGAGCACCGCCATGTGGCGGCGCGCCCACTCGACCTTCTGCCGACCCCGTTCCAGGTCGCCCGGCATCGTAGTCCCGGGGCCCAGCACGGGCCCCGGGTTAAAACGGTTGGTCGGCCGGGGGCGGGGGCCCTACTGCGTGACGGCGCCGCAGAACGGACAGACGAGGTACTCGGGCGGGATCTCCTTGCCGCAGTTCGAGCACGCCTTCATCGGGGCCGACGGGGCCGCCGCCGACGTCGCGGGGACTGCCGCGGCCGCGGGCGCTGTTGCCGCCGCCGGGGCGGCCGGGGGCGGCGTCGGCGGGCGCGTCGTCGTGCTCGCGACCTTCGCGGGCGGCGGGCTTGCCGCCGGGGCGGAACTGAGTCCGGGTCCCCCGCCCTTCTTTGGCGGGGTCGCCGGGGCTGCCGGCGCGAGCTGCTCGGCGGCGACGGCCATGTTGTCCCCGGAGCTGTCGGCGGGAGGCGCGGTCATCCCGGCACGGGACCCCTGCGTTTGCTGGAACTTCCACTGGCTGAACGGCAGGTACGTCGCCTGGCGCTTCCACCAGTCCCAGAACGCTCCTTCGTTGTAGTTGTCCCCGAGCTCCTTCCGAGCCCCGGCGCGGAACCGCTCGACGAAGTCGGCGTACGCCTGGCGCTCCGGGTCGGACGTCTCCTGCTCGCCCTTGCCGAGGAGCTGGGCGGCGCACTCGGGGCAGACCTGGGAGTTCGCCGGGATGGTGGACCCGCACCGGCTGCACCGGACGAGGTCGGTCTCGAACTCGGCACCGCACTTCGGACAGACGGTGGCGTCCTCCGGGATCAGGTTGCCGCACTCGCCGCACTCGACGAGCTTCCCTTTCGCCTGGCGCTGGAACACGAGGAGGACGATGACGACCGCGGCGACCGCCGCGACGATGATGACGATCAGGAGCCAGAGCGGGATGAGGCCGAGGATCTTCTGCTCATACCACGGCGCCGGGCCCGAGGGCGGGGGACCGACGGTGAACCCGTTCGTGAAGTTCTCGAACGCCTCCCGGCCCTGGTGGTACGCCGTGACCTGGAGGGAGTACTGGCCGTTCGCCATCGAGCTCGGGAGCACGAGCTCCACGACGATCCCGGTCCCGGACCGGAGCTGCGCGCTCGTCAGCGTGTAGATCCCGGCCGACGAGGTCGCGGTGACGTTGAGCCACGCCGACTGGTTGCCGGAGAAGAGCAGCGTCGCCGTGCCGTCGTAGATGCCTCCGGGAACGAGCGCACCGGCCGGGGGAAGGAATCCGAGGGTGATGTACGAGGGGACGATCGTCCAGTTGCCGATCGCCTCGGCGAGACCGCCCGTGGGGGCGACCCCGTGGTTCCAGAGGACGATCGCGAGGAACTTCTGCTGGACCGGCGGGTTCGGGATGCCGGTGACGCTCTCGTTCACGACCCACGGGAACGTGAGGCTCTGGCTCGCTCCGACGGAGAGGGGGAATTTGCCGGTGAAATTGCCGATGAGCGTGGCGTTCAGTCCCGGGGCGGCGGGGAGGGTCTCGAGCGAGACGTTGTACGTCCCGACGGCTCCGGTCCCCGTGTTCTGGATCGTGACCGTGAAGTTCACGAACTGGCCGATCGCGAGGGTGTCGTTCGTGTTCGCGGTCGTGTTCACGCTGAAGGTGCCGACCGTGACCTCGTTGATCCCGATGCCGAGCTCGGGCCGGTACAACGGGAAGACCGTCGGGGTCTGGACGTCCGGGGCGGGGAACGCCTCGGCGCTGGGGTACGGGGTCACCGAGCCGTTGAACGACACGGGGGGACCGGCGCTCCCTCCGAGGACCGTCACGACGACGTGGTAGTTGCCGAGGAAGTTGCCGTCCTGGAGCGTCGCGGTCGTCAGGACGCCGGAGGCGAGCAGGAGCTCGGCGTCGCCGGTGCTCGGGTTCGTCTCCCCGTAGGTCGTGATGTGGCGGGCCGCGTCCCATGCGGCGACGTAGCCGGCGAGGACCGGGTTGGCGGTCGCGAGGTCGTTCAGCGCCGTCGCGGTCGCGTTGTCGGTCTGGGGGGTCGCGTACTCGGTACGAGGCGGTGGCCACCGCGCCGGCGACCGGCTCACGGCCCGCGCCGTAGACCGGGATCTCCATCCAGCGGTAGAAGTACGCCTGGCTGGTGGCGTCCGGGAGGAACGCCGAGATGTCGGTCGAGTTCAGCGGGTTCGGGGCGACCTGCGTCGAGGTGTTCGCGAAGTAGCCGGTCGCGCCGTCGGTCAGGACGACCTTGTTCGAGGTCCACGGCATCACGGCGGGGGGCGCGGTCGGGGGGAGCGGGAACGGGGCGACGGGGTACCAGTTGACGTCGAGGGTCGAGTCGACGGTGGTCAACGTCGTCCCCGCCCCGGTGGCCGTGATGTTGAACGAGGCGGCCGCGACGAGGTTGATCTGGACGGACGCGATCGCCACCGAGGTGGCGGAGTTCGTGGTCCCCAGGGTGACCGACACGCCACCGTCGGTGGCGGCCGCGAAGAACGCCGGGACGCCGAGCGCGTTGATCTGGCCGATCGCGCTCGCCGGGAGCGGGACGACGACCTGGTTGCCCGCCGTCGGATAGTCGATGGCCCCGAGGTTGGCGCTCCCGGTATAGACGAAGCTGTTTCCGGAGCTCGACGACTCATCGAGGGTGGAGGTGTAGTCCACCACGACCGAGCCGGCGCTCACCTGGGGATAGAGCGTGTCCTGGAGAAGGGACGCGGGGTCGATCGGGGTGGAGAACGCCGCGAACGTGCTGCTCGAGGTCGACGAGATCGACCCTCCGGCGGTGTCCGCGAGCGGGTTCGGCTCCGGCGCGCCGGAGAGGCTCCAGTTGTCGGCGTAGGTCCCCGTCTCGGTCGTGGCGGCGATCGTCAGGCGGGCGCCGCCCGACGCGGTGAGCACGGGGGAGTAGAGACTGTCGTTCTGGGCGGTGCCGTTCGGGAGGAACTCGGCGAGCGGGCTCGGACTGATCGTCGAGCTGTTGACCGAGAGGACGGCCCCGAGTCCGGAGACGGACATCGACCCGGCGAACTCGAGCGAACTGTTGTTCACGTAGAGCTGGCCGGGGGCGGTGACGTTCACGGTGATCTTCGGGTACACGTTCAATTGGCCGTACTCGGCGGAGAGGCTCGAGTTCTCGAACCAGACCGTCCCTTGGACGTCGAACGCGTAGATGTGGCTGAGGCGGCTCGCGACCGAGCCCGTCGCGCCGATGTACTGGTCGAAGACGAATTCGGTGTTGAGGATCGTGAGCTGCCCGCCCGGGAGGACGGTCACGTTCCCCGCCTGCTCGTACGTCTGGGTCATGCTCGAGCCGGGCGCGATCAGATACGGCGAGTTCGACGGTCCCACGATGAGGTCGCCGTGGGTCGTGACCGCCGGAGCGGTCGCGACGCTCAGAGCGACCCGGTGGGGATACGGGGGGGCGCCGGCCCCTCCGCCGGGCGCGGTGACCGCGAAGAGGCTCGCGATCAGGAGAAGGAGGAGGAAGCCGAGGATCCACCGGCCCTTCGGTCGGCTGGTCAAACGCGCCGTCCCTCCCCCACGTGAGGAGGGGACTCGAAAACGGTCCACGACCGAAAATAAGTGAAACTCCCGGTATAAAAACGCTCTCGGAACACCGACGCGACCGAAGGCTCCCCCCGCGCCCGACGGCGGGACGTCGCCCGGAGGCCGGTTACGGACCGTGCAGCACGACCTTGCCGAAGAGGTCGTCCGCATCGATCCGGGAGAACGCCGCGACCCCTTCGGAGAACGGGTAGGCCCGGTCGATCACGGGGTGCAGCCGCCCGGCGGCGAGCTCGTCGAGCACGTCCTCGAACTCCCGGGCGTTCGCCATCGTGCTGCCGCGGATCGAGCCCTGTCGCCAGAAGAGGGTCCGGAGGTCGATCTCCACCAGCGGTCCCGTCGTGGCCCCGATCACGACGACCCGTCCGCCCCGGGCGATCGCCTTCAGGGACCGCGGCACCGTCTCGGCCCCCGCCGAGTCGAAGATCACGTCGACGCCCCGCTTCCCCGACCATTCCCACAACACCCGGTCGAGCGGTCGGTCGGGGGAGGTCACGAGGACGTCGTCGGCCCCCAGCGCGCGGGCCCGTTCGGCCTTCCGTTCGCTCCGCGTCGTCACGGCGACCCGGGCGCCGAGACGCTTCGCCACCTGGACCGCGGCCGAGGCGACCCCGCCCCCCGCGCCGACGATCGCCACCGTCTCCCCCGGCTGGGTCGCGCCCACCGTCCGGAGCGCCCGCCACGCGGTCTGGAAGACGAGCGGGGCGGCGGCCGCTTCGGCGAACGACCACTCCTCGGGGACCGCGTACCAGTTCCGTCTCGGGAGGACGACGAACTCAGTGGCGCTCCCCTGGGTGTGTTCGCCGAGGATCCGGAACGCCCGGCAGAGCGACTCCTGCCCGGCGCGGCACGAGGCGCACGTGCCGTCCCAGATCCCGGGGTTGGCGAGGACCTTTGCCCCGACGGCGAGGTCACCGACCCCTTCCCCGAGGCGGTCCACGACCCCGGCGACGTCCGAGCCGAGGACGTGCGGGCGCTCGACCGGCACCCCCGGGATCCCCGCGAGGACGAACCGGTCGAGGCGGTTGAACGCGGCGGCGCGGACCCGCACCCGGACCTCACCAGGTCTGGGGGACGGTTCGGGGATGTCGACGAACTCGAGCCGCTCGAGCCCGCCGTGCTCGCGGAAGCCGAGCCCGTTCATCGTTCGGAGCGGCCGAGCCGCCAGCGGGTGGTCTTCCCCCCGTCTTCCAGGACGATGCCCGCGTCGGCGAGCTCGGACCGGATCCGGTCCGATTCGACAAAGTCGCCGCGTTCGCGGGCCCGGGCACGGGCCGCGAGGGCGACCTCCACCGCGGCGCCGAGCGCACCCGTCTCGGCCACCGGCGCTCCGCCGAGCACCCCGAGAACCTCGTGGCCCCAATCGAACGGCCCGAGGAGCGCGCCGATCGCCTCCGACGAGAGACCTCCGAGGTCGGGGTACCGGTCCTGGACCCGCTTCGACCACCCGAACAGCACCGCGATCGCTTCCCGCGTGTGGAAGTCGTGGCTCATCGCCTCGTCGAGCGACTCCACGGCCCCCGAGGCGGCGGTGGCGTCCTCCTCGGCGAGGTCGGTCCCGGCCCGCTCGGGCCCGGCCGACGCCGCCGCGCTCCGGAGCCGCTCGGACACTTGCGAGAGGGTGCGGTACGCCTCGGCCGACTCCTCGAGGCTGCGGCCGGGGACGAAATCGAGCGGGCTCCGGTAGTGGGCGTTGAGATAGAAGAACCGGACGACCTCGGGACCGAACTCGTCGATCGCCTCGGCGAGTCCGACGACGTTCCCGACCGACTTCGACATCTTCTCCCCCTTCATGGTGAGGAGGCCGACGTGCATCCAGAAGTTCACGAGCGGCGACTCGCCGGTCGCCGCCTCGGCCTGGGCGATCTCCGCCTCGTGATGCGGGAACTTGAGGTCGAGTCCCCCTCCGTGGAGGTCGTACCGGGGACCGAACAGGCGGACGGAGATCGCCGTGTCCTCGATGTGCCACCCGGCCGCCCGGTCCCCAAGGGGATTCCCACGTCGGCTCTCCGGGGGTCGCCGCCTTCCAGAGGACGAAGTCGGCCGGGGCCCGCTTCCCCGGCTCCGGAGCGACCCGGGCGCCCGGGCGGAGCGCCTCGGCCACTTGGCCGGAAAGGGCGCCGTACCTCGGGAACTTCGAGATATCGTAGTAGACGGAGCCGGCGGCGGAGTACGCGAACCCCCGGTCGATGAGCTGCTGCACCTGGGCGACGATCTCCGGGACGTAGTCGGTGGCGTGGGGGTAGTAGCTCACCGACCGGACGTCGAGCCGGTCCATCGCGTCGCGCCACGCCGCGATGTGCCGATCGGCGAGGACGAGCGGGTCGGTCCCGGCTCCCCGCCCCGGGCGATCAGCCGGTCGTCGATGTTCGTGACGTTCTGCACGTAGAACACCCGGTACCCCCACCGTCGCAGCGCCCGGGTGACGACGTCGAACGTCACGGCGACCTTCCCGTGGCCGATGTGTGCGTCCGAGTACGGCGTGAGGCCGCAGACGAACAGCCCGACTTTGGGGGGGACGAGGGGGACGAAGAGCCGCGTGGAGCGGCTCAGCGTGTCGTAGAGCTCGAACCGTCGCATCGGGTCACGCGCCCCGGAGCGCGGCGACGATGTCGTCGGCAAGGTCGGCCGGGTCCTCGATTCCGCAGCTCAGCCGGACGAGCCCGTCGGTGACCCCGTGCGCCTCTCGCTCGGCCCGGGGGACCGAGGCGTGGGTCATCGATGCCGGGTGGTCCACGAGCGACTCGACGCCACCGAGGCTCTCGGCGAGGGTGAACACCCGGAGCCGCCGGAGGAACCTTCGGACGCCGGGCATCCCCCCGCGGAGCTCGACCGACAGCATCCCTCCGAACCCGGACATCTGCCGCGCGGCGAGCGCGTGCTGGGGGTGCGTCGCGAGCCCGGGGTAGATCACGCAAGCGACCTTCCGATTCCCGGCGAGCGCTTCGGCGACCGCCCGGGCGCCGTCCCCGTGGGCCCGCATGCGGACCCCGAGCGTGTGGAGCCCGCGGAGGACGAGGAACGAATCGAACGGGCTCGGGACCGCGCCGACGGCGTTCTGGAGCCAGCGGAGCTTCTCGCCGCGCGCCCGCGACCGGACGACGAGCGCGCCCCCGATCACGTCCGAATGTCCGCCGAGGTACTTGGTCGTCGAATGGAGCACGATATCGGCTCCGAGCGGGAGCGGACGTTGGAGCGCCGGGGTGGCGAACGTGTTGTCGATCACGAGCGGGGCGCGGCGAGCGTGGGCCGCCTTTGCGAGCGCGCCGATGTCGACGACGCGGAGCAGGGGGTTCGTCGGGGTCTCCCCGTAGACGAGCGTCGGCGCCGGGGAGGCGGCGAGCGCCCCCCGGACCGCCGCGAGGTCCGTGAAGTCGACGTAGTCGGTGCGCACCCCGAACGTCCTACGCTGGTGCTCGAGGAGCCGCCACGTGCCGCCGTAGAGGTCGGTGTCGGCGACGACCCTCGCACCGGATGGAACCGACGCGAGGAGAGTCGCAAGGGCGCCGAGGCCGCTCGCGAACGCGAGTCCGACCGACCCCTCCTCGAGGGCGGCGAGCGCGGACTCGAGGACGGTGCGGGTCGGGTTCGCCGAACGGCTGTACACGTATCCCTTGTTCCGGTTCGGGGCGTCCTGCGCGAACGTGCTCGACAGGTAGATCGGGACGTTGACCGCGCCCGTGAGCGGGTCGGGCGGCTGCGCCGCGTGGATCAGCTTCGTGTCAAACCGCATGGTCCCCCGGGTGGGAAAGGAAGCTGAAGAGGTCGCGCCGGGTCAGGATCCCGGTGGGCCGGTCCCCGTCGGCTCCCCGGACGAGGACGGCGCGGGACTCCTTGAGCCGGATCAAGAGCTCGCCGAGGGGCGCGTCGGCCCCGACCTCCGGGAACGGCGGGCCGAGGACCGCCGAAACGGTCCGTTCGAGGACGGTCTCGTCCGCGAGCGCCCGCTGGAGGATCTCCTCTTCGGTGACGCTCCCGACGTTCTCCTTGCCCGCGAGGACCGGGAGTTGCGAGACATCGTGGCGCCGGAGGAGCTCGAGGGCGTCCTTCACCACCGTCGTCGGGTCGACGCTGACGAGCGCCGGAACCCCTTCCTTCACGCGCACGAGGTCGGCGGCCCGTCCGGTGTCGTCGAGCAGCCCCTTCTCCCGCATCCACTCGTCGGAGTAGAACTTCGAGAGGTACCGGTCGCCGGAGTCGGGGAGGAGGACGACGACCGTGGAGTCGACCGGGACCGGTCGGCCCGCGAGCCACCGGAGCGCGCCGGCGACCGCGGCGCCGGACGACCCGCCCACGAAGAGCCCCTCCTCGCGGGCGAGCCGGCGGGCGAGGACGAACGACTCGCGGTCGCCGACCTCGACGAACTCGTCCAGGTACTGGAAGTGGACGGTCTTCGGGACCATGTCCTCGCCGATCCCCTCCACGAGGTAGGGAACCGCGCGCGGAAGCTCGTGGGTCCGGAAGTACGGCCCGAGGACCGACCCCTTCGGGTCGACCGCGACGATCCGGACCGACGGACGGTGCTCCTTGAAGTACCGTCCGATCCCGCTGATGGTGCCGCCGGTCCCGATCGTGGCCACGACGGCCGCGAGCCGGTCCCCGCCCTGCCGGTCGATCTCCGGGCCGGTCGTGTGGTAGTGCGCGTCCGGGTTCCCCGGGTTCTGGTACTGATTGGGGTAGTAGGCGCCGGGGATCTCCTTGGCGAGCCGCTTCGCCACGGAGTAGTGGCTCATCGGGTGGTCCGGGGGAAGCTGGCTCGGTGTGACGACGACGCGGGCGCCGTACGCGCGCAGGAGCCGGATCTTCTCGGCGCTCATCTTGTCCGGTAGGACGAACACCGAGTGGTAGCCGCGGACCGCGGCGACGAGCGCGAGTCCGACTCCCGTGTTCCCGCTCGTCGCCTCGACGATGGTGCCGCCCGGTTTCAGCAGCCCCTTCGCCTCCGCGTCGTCGATCATCCGGGTCCCGATCCGGTCCTTGACCGAGCCGCCCGGGTTGAGATACTCGAGCTTCGCGAGCAGCCGGTACGGGAGTTCCTTGCCGACCCGCCGGAGGGGGAGGACCGGGGTGTCCCCGATCAGGTCGAGGATGGAGGAGGGGGAGGCGCGTACGGGCACGGGCGGGCATGGGTGGGTGCGAATAAGTGTTGACACCAACCGGCCGAACGGGAAGATTAAAGCGAGCGGGCGACTCCCCGTCCTTCCCCACTCGGACGATGATCGGTTCCCTCGAGGCGCAGGTGCTCCGGGCTCTTCGCGAGCTCGACGAGGCCCCGGCCCGCACCGTCCAGTCGTGGTTGAAGCTCCGCGGCGTGAAGGTCGCCTACACGACCGTCGCGACGAGCCTCGCCCGGCTCTTCGACAAGGGGCTGGTCCGACGGCGGCGCGAGTCGTGCCAGGGCGGCGAGCGGTACCTCTACCGGAGCGTCGATTTCGAGAAGGCGTACCTGCGGGACGTCCTCCGAGGGGTCGTGACCCTCTTCGGGCCCTCCGGGGTCGTCCACCTGAACCAGGAACTCGCGAAGCTCAAACCCGCCGAGGAGCGCGCGCTCCGGCGGCGCCTCGACCTCTAGGTCCGACGCGGGTGCCCTCGCGACCCGGCTCCGGACAAGCTCTAAAGCCCGCACGCGCTCGGGGAGTCCCGGATGCCGTCCCCGCTGTTTGCGGTGTTGTACATTCCGGTCGTGGTCTGGGTGGCCACGGGGCTCGGACTCCTCTACGCGTTCCGGCGCTCGGCGCCCCCGGTGGTCCTCCGGCTCGCGGCGACGTTCCTCGCCCTCTGGGCGCTCCTCGCCACGACGACCCTCGTGTGGGGTACTCACCCACGGGGGGTGGGCCGCGATCGTCCGGCTCTTCCAGCACCCGCTGGCGCTGTTCGCCCCCTCGGCGGCGCCGCTCTGGGTCGAGGGCGCCGTCGGCGCCTTCCTGATCTTTGCGCTCGCCTTCGTGCTGAACCAGCTCGTCGGCCGGGGGTTCCTCTACCTCCTCCACCCCGTCGCGCGCCCGTGGCCGGAGCGACTCCCCACGCCGGCGGAGCGGACGACGTTCGAGGTGTTCCCCTCGACCCGACCGGAGGCGTTCTCGTTCACGCTCCTCGAGTTCGGAGGGGGCTCGCTCGGCTGGCACCGGCACGAGGTGATCCTGATGTCCGACGGCCTCGAGGCGCGTCTCGTTCCGGCCGAGGTCGAGGCGGTGGTCGCCCACGAGCTCGGGCACATCCGGGGGCTCGACAGCCGCTATCTCACGTTCCTCCGCACCCTGTCCCGGATGATGCGTTGGGACCCGCTCCTCGCCTACCTCGCGTACTCGCTCACCCGGAGGGAGGAGTTCCGGGCCGACGAGGAAGCGGCCCGCCTGACCCGGCGGCCGATGTCGCTGGCGCGGGCGCTCTACAAGGCGATGGCGACCGAGTCCCCCGCGGGCGCCCCGGTCGCCGGGGACGGATTCCTCGGCGGGGTGGGGGACCGGAGCCGGCGCGAGGCGCTCGAACGGATCGACCGCCTCGTGGCGATGGCGGAGTCCGGCCGCTTCGAGGAGCCCTCGGGTGCGTAGCCGCCGCGGGGCGGGGCCGCTCCTCGCGGCGGCGCTCGTGCTCCTGGTCGTCACCCTGCCCGCGACGGTCGCGGGCCCCGCCGTCCTCCCACCCGCGACGTATATCCGGTTCCTCTCGGGTCTCTCGATCCCGACCCTCGCGCCGGGGTCGTCCGAGCTCTTCCAATTCACGGTCACGAACCCGCTCCCGGCGACGATGACGTCGGTCGTCCTCTCGTTCGGGGTGTACGCCTTCAACGCCTACCCAGGGAACGCGACGGGGCCGGTCCCGGCGGGCGAAGCCCCGACGTTCTCCGGGACCGGCGCTCCTCCGTCGCCGACGGTCTCGATCGCCATCGGGACCCTTGCCGTCGGCGGGAGCTACGGGTCTCCGGGCTCGGTCGGTCTGGCGGTCGCGGCCCCGGCGGGCGCTCCCCAGGGGACGTACGCGGTCCGGACCTCCCTCACCTTCTCCTCCGGAGGGTCACCGTACGTGCTCGAATCCCGCGGCTACTTCTCCGCCGCCGCGTGGGCGAACGCCACGTCCGCCCCGAACGCGCCATCGACGCTCAACGCGAGCCGCCTCGGGGTCTCCGGGGTGATCCCAGAGAGCGCGGTACTGGTCCGGTCGAACCCGTTCCCGCTCGCGCTCGGGGTCGTCCTCGCCGGCGCGCTCGTGCTCGCTGCGGTCGGGGGCTACTGGGCCGTCCGCCGACGTCCCGGGCCGAGGTCCGGGGCGAGCGCGGCCCCCCCCCGAGCCAGGCGGACACCGCCTTGGGGAACAAGCGGACGAGCGACGGCGACTGACGGAGCAGCTGGCGGGCGACGTGCGACGGGAAGTCGATGTCGCCGAACGCGACGATCGACGCCTTCAGCTCCGCCCCCTGCAGGGCGGCGACGACCTGGTCGAGGTCCCGGTCGGTCAACCGTGTGAACAGCCGGCGCAGGAACATCGCCTCCCGGAACTCGTTCCCGAGCTCGGCCCGCCACGCCCGGTCGTACGCGGAGAGCGCCGCCGCCGAGAGGTCCCCGGTCCGGAGGCACCGGTCGGCGACCTCGGCGGCGATCTCCGCGCACCGCATCCCGGTGAAGATCCCGCCCCCCGAGAGCGGTTTCACCTGGGCGGCCGCGTCTCCGACGAGGAGGGCGCGGTCCGTCGTTGTATGGGGGAGGGTCCCAATGGGAATCCCGGACACGAGGAGGGCGGTCGGCCCCGGGAGGTGGGTGGAGAACCGGCGCTCGACCTGCCGAACGAGTCGGTCGTAGTACTCCCGGGCCGTGACCGGCCCGGCGGAGGCCGCCACGCCGACGCGGGCCCCTCCGTTCCCATCCGGGATCCACCAGCCGAAGAGCCCCGGCGCGATCGCGTTGCCCAGGTACACCTCGACCTGGCGGGCATCGCCCGGCGAGCGCGGGATCTCCGCCTCGAAGGCGGGTAGGACCTCGACCGGCCGGCGGAGCCGGACCGCGCGGGCCACCGCGCTCGCGACGCCGTCTGCACCGACAAGGAGCCGCGCTTCGACCGAAACGGACGCGCCAGAAGAGTCCGTGAGCTCCGCCCGGACCGGGCCGCCCGGCGGCCGTTCGGCCCGGTCGAACCGGACTCCGGCCCGGAACCGGGCTCCGGCCGGGCGGCCCGGTCGGCCAGCGCGACGTCGAGCCCGGCCCGGTCGATCACGAACGCCCGCGGACCGTCGGCGGCGAACGAGACCGACCCGAGCGAGGGGCCGAAGACCGTCGCTCCCGCGACGGCATCCAGGACCGTGGCCCGGGACCCCGCGAGGTCCAGGACCCGCTGGCTCACGAGCCCGGCGCATTGCACCGGGTGGCCCACGCGGGCGTGCTCCTCGACGACGAGGACGTCGTGGCCCCGGGACGCGAGGCCCCGGGCCACGGTCGACCCGGCCGGGCCCGCCCCGACCACGAGCACGTCGACCCGCTCCATCGGTCGGAGCGAGCCGGCGTCGGGTCATAAGGGCCGAGGCCGCCGCAGGGCGCGGCACCGGAGTTAAGCCCGGCACGGGCTCCGGACCCGTGGCAAAGCGCCGCGTCTCGTCCACTACCGAGGAGGACGACGAGAAGCCCACGGCCGCCCAGACCCCCGAGGAGCGCCGCAAGCAGCGGAAGAAGGGGCGCGCCGCCCGGAAGGCCGGCAAGACCGGAACGACGAGCAACTGGCGTCGGGCCGCCTACGTCGGCGTCCCGGCGGCGGTCGTCATCGCGATCGTCGTCGTGCTCGTGACCCTCACGAACGCGAACTCGATCCCGTGCCTCCAGCTCACGCCCGTCCCCGTCGGCGAATCGGGGATCCCGGCGTTCCCCCCGCACAACACGACCGACTTCGGGAACACCTGGTGCCCGAACGGCGTCAACGTCGTCCTCGACTCGTACCCGTACCTGACGATCTCGATCGGCGGGACGACGGTGTCGTTGCCGACGTCGATCGGGCGGAACTCGACGTACCCCGGTGGTCAGGCGTGCGACCTCCCCGTGGAGACCCAGCCCGCGTCGTCCGGGAACCCGGCCGGCACCGTCGACATCGTCAGCCCGTGGGCGTTCGCCTACAACCTTTCCACGTTCTTCACCGTGTGGTCCCAATCGTACGCGAACGTCTACGTGAACAGCTCGCACGCAAGCCAGCCGATCGTCTACCAGCCGAACGACCTCCTCGGGTTCACGAGCGACGCGTCCCACTCCGTCCGGCTGTTCGTGGACGGGAGCCCCTCCTCCGCGGGTCCGTCGCTCGGGATCGACACCCTCGACTACGGCCCGAACCCGTACCCGTCCTGCATCGGCCAGAAGTACGGGACCGGCCACCACATCCTCCTCACGTATTCCGGCGCCACCGCGGGGTCGGCCGGGGCGAAGGTCATCGCCCCGACGCTCGCCACCGGACCGGCGGTGCCGGACTGGGACCTCCTCCTCTACGACTCCCCGATGCCCCACTTCGGGTTCGGCGGCGCCGAGCGGACGGCGTTCGCCGAGCTCGCGCTCGGCAGCTTGGCCTGGCTCGTCGGCCGACTCGCGGGTTAGCCGGTAGCGCCGTCCCGCCGTGTCGGTGCGCGCGCCGCGCCGGGTCGTGGGGGCCGGGACGTCCGCGTCAGCGCCACGGGGTCGCGACCATGTCGGTCCGTTGGCGGGGCTGGACCGCCGACCGCTCGACCGGGATCGTCATCCCCGCCCGGTAGGCGAGGTGGCCGGTCCACGCGATCATCGCGCCGTTGTCCAGGCAGAGCCGCTTCGGCGGCGCGAACGACGTGCCGCCCCGTCCCTCGGCCATCTCCCGGACCATCCCCCGGAGCCGCTCGTTGCACGCGACGCCTCCGCCGAGCACGACGTCGGCCTGCCGGCGGTGGGCCAGCGCCCGTTCGGTGACCTCGGTCAGCATCGCGTACGCCGTCGACTCGACCGAGTACGCGAGGTCGGGCGTCCCGACGCCGTGGGCGTGGTGGGCGAGGGCGGCGGTGTACATCCCGGAGAACGCCACGTCCATCCCGTGGACCGAGTAGGGCAGCGAGAGAAGCTCCGAGCCCCGCTTCGCCTCCGCCTCGAGCGCCGGACCACCCGGGAACGTCCCGCCGAGCGAGATCCACAGCTTGTCGAGGAAGTTCCCGATCCCGACGTCGAGCGTTTCGCCGAGGACGCGGTACCTGCCCGGAGCCGTGCGCGACGACCTGGGTGTTCCCCCCGGACGCGTAGAGGAGCATCGGGTCGTCGATCCCGCTCAGCACCCGGGCGATCTCGACGTGCGCGACGCAGTGGTTCACCGGCACGAGCGGCCGGTCCCAGGTGAGCGCGAGCATCCGGGCCACGGTCGCGCCCGCCCGCAGGCACGGCCCGAGCCCGGGGCCCTGGGCGAACGCGACGGCGTCGACCTCGCTCGGCCGGATGTGGGCGTCGGCGAGCGCCTTCTCGACCAGCCCCGGGAGCAGGTCGACGTGGTGGTTCGCGGCCTCCCGGGGGTGGATCCCGCCCGCCGCGGGGCGGAACATGTCCGAGGCGATCGAGAGGACCTCCGCGCGTTCGGTGACGATCCCGACGCTCGCGGTATGCGCCGTCGATTCGATGCCGAGGATCACCACGGTCCGGAGAACCTGCCGACCGTCACCGCGCGTCGCCCGCGGACCCGTCGTCGTCGGAAGACTCGAGTCGGAAGTACACGCCCTTCCCTTTCAGGGTCGCCTGGACCCGGTCGGCCAGGTCGAGCGACTCGCGCACGCTCGGGGCCCGTCGCCACTCGTAGACGAAGTCGTACCCGCCCTCGTGCGGCCGGAAGCCGGCGTCCTCGAGGAGCTCGGCCACCTCGGAGAACGGGGCGCCCTCGCTGTCGAGCTGCACGAGCAGGAACGTCCGCATGGCCGGTGGGACCGGCCGGGGGCGTTTAAGGTCCATCGGCCGGAACCTCGGCCGTCTCGTCCGGCTCGGGACCCTCGTCGCCCTTCGCGTGGCCGACGACCCGGACCGCGGTACCGCGGGTCAGCCGCCCCATCTCGCCGGGGGCGAGGACGAGCCTCCCGACGGCGAGGAGGACGTCGGACTCGTCGACGAGGAGCGCGCTCGCGCCCGGGACGAGGGAGCTGTCCCCGCCCCGGACGAACCGGGAGAACAGCGTCTTCCCCTGCCGGACGAACGGAACGGCGTCCGGGGCGACGACGACCCGGCTCTGCGGGAACGGCAGCTTCGCGTGGAGGAGCTCGGCCCCTTTCCAGGTCGGGCGGGCGAGCCCCTCGGCCCCGACGTGGAACACGATCGCCCCGTCCCGTTCGATCCGGCGCAACCGCCCGGTCTTCGGCGACCTCCGGCCCTCCAGACGCTCGTGGGCGAGCTCGGCCGCGGCGGCCGGGCCGTACCGCCACGCGAGGAGGGCGTCGACCTGGCGGCGGGTCCACGCGGCCAGCCAGTCGCGCTCGAGGTCGACGGCGAGCCCCTCGAACGCCTCGGCGAGGGAAGCGGATCTGGGGCGGGTGTCGAACTCTTCGGGAGCCAGGTAACAGCCGACGGGGTAGACATCGGTGAGCTCGAGCGGGACCGGCCCGACCGGGCGCATCACCTCCCAGTAGAGTGGGACCCCGTCCCGAGTCTCGGCGGGAACGACCCGGAGCGCCGGAGTCGTGAGCGGCACGAACGGGAGCGTCCGGTAGGGCCCCCGGCCGGCCTTGAACGCGTCGAGCCGGGCCAGGAACCGGATCACCGCCGGTCGAAGTCCGCTCGTGGCGACCGTCGTCCGGAACGCCCGCCGGCTCTCCGGCTCGGTCGGCAGGAACACGCGCGTGCCGCGGATCGCGACGCGCATCCCCGCGGCGAGCGCCGGGTGACCCGTCGACCGCCGCTCCGCGAGCTCCCAGATCGTCCCGTCCCGGATCGCCTGCCGGACCCGGGCCACCTCCTCGGCCGAGGCCGAGAGGTTGTGCTCCGCGATCCGGAGTTCGCGCTCCTCGGGAGGGAGCTTCGCGACCTCCGGCAACGGGATCCGGTCGCAGAGCGCGCATCGGCAGAGGTTCTCGTGGATCCCGTCGATGGAGACGCTCCCCTCCGGGAACATCAGCATCCCCCGGCGGGCGAACTTCAGGTAGGCCGACGAGTCGAACAGGTCGACGCCGAACAGGGCCGCGAACGCGAACGTCATCGGGTGCCCCGTGCCGAAGAGATGGACGACGCCTTCCGGGGCGAGGCCGGGGCGGGCGGCGAGGAGAACTCGCGCGAGGTCGGCGAACCGGTACCGCTCCATGAGCGGCACGACGCCCCCGACGGCGAGGACGTCGCCGAGTCCGGACGCGGCGGCCGCCGATTCCCGACGGAGGTCGGCATCGATGCCGCCCTGGACCGGCACGGCGAGGAGCCCCGAGCGGCTCGCCCGTGCCCGCGTGGCCCGTTCGATCGTCTCGCGAACGCCGGCGGCCGCGACCTCGGGCGGGGCGTCCGGTTCGACGAAGATGTCGAGGACGGTCGCGATGTCGGTCCCGATCCGGCCCTGGAAGGCGAGGATCTGCGTGTCGGTCACCTCCACGTGGCCGTACGCGTGCTGCTGGAACGCCCCGGAATCGGTCATCACGGGACCATCGAACTCGAGGAGGCCGTGGACCCCCCGCTCCTCCGCGACCGCCGCGAGCGGGGGGGTTCGCCAGATGATGTACGACGAGGTGATCACGGCCCCCAGGCCGAACCGACGCCGGAGCTCCTTCGGGGCGACGGGCTGGCGGGCGGGGTCCGGATGGACGACCGGGAGGAGCGCCGGGGTTTCGATCGGCCCATGCGGCGTGGTGAGCCGCCCGAGCCGGGCGAGACCGTCCCGCCCCAGGAGCTCGAAGTCGCCCATCCGCCCGCCGACGAGAGCTCCCCGTTAAGCTTGGCGCGCACCGACCCCGCTACTCGTACGAGGCGCGGACCCGCCCGAGCAGGTCCACGAGCATCGGGTGCGTGAGCTTGCCGGTGTTCGTGTTCTGCGGACTCGGATGGAACGAGGCCCAGACCATCGGCTTCCCCGGACCGAGCGGCGCCGCCGCTCCGTGCCCGAACGGGACCTGCGGCCGCTTCACCTCGAAGGCCCCCGCGGCGGCATCGAGGGTCGCGTCCCAGGCGAACCCCCCGAACGCGAGCAGCGCGCGCGCGTTCGTCAGCAGCCGGAGCTCCCGCTCGAGAAACGGGCGGCACCGGACCCGTTCGTCCGGTCGGGGGCGGTTGTCCGGCGGGGCGCACCGGACCCCGGCCGTGAGAAAGAAGTCGCGGTACCAGAGACCGTCCCCCCGGCGTACCGACGTCGGTTGACTCGCGTAGCCCGCGTCGTAGAGGGCCCGGACGAGGAACGCGGCCGACCGGTCCCCGGTGAACATCCGACCCGTTCGGTTCGAGCCGTGGGCCGCGGGGGCGAGTCCGACGCCCACGAGCCGCGCCTGCGGGTCACCGAACCCGGGGACGGGCTTTCCCCAGTACGCCTCGTTGCGGAACTCCCGCTTCCGCTCGAGGGCGACGCGCTCGCGGTACGTGACGAGGCGGGGACACAACCGGCAGGCCACCACGTCGTCGCGAACCCGCTGGAGCGTATCGTCGACCATCCCAGGAATCTCCTCGCGCGGTCACCGGAGGTGACCTACCCTATTAGAATCGGGGAACCTCGTCCCCCGCGATGACCGACGTTCGAGTTCCGAAGGGGACTCGTGTTCGGCTCGGGGCGGTCGACGGGAACCTCGTGACCGAATCGGGTGTGAGGATCGAGGCGGAGCCCGGGGGGACGATCGCCGTGACCGGCGACGCGACGTTTTCGGGCGACGCGACGGTCCAGGGCCCGTTCGAGTGCCGGCGGCTCGTGGCGCGTCGGGGCCGGCTCGGTTCGAGTCGTCGGTCGTGGTCCGGGAAGCGATCGATGCCGAGCACAGCCGGATGGAGGTCGTCGGTCCGCTCTCGTGTCCCCGGACCGACGTCGACCGCGAATTGCGGCTCCACGCCGATTCGTCGGTCGGCCGTCTCGACGTCGGGGGATCCTTGACCGCCGACGCGGACCTGCGGGGCGAGAGTCTCCACGTCGGCGGGTCCCTCGAGGTCCACGGGCGGACCGTCGCCGACGAAGTGAGCGCCGGCGGGAAGGCCGAACTCGGGGAGGTCGACCTCGCGCGGTTCGAGGTCGGGGGGTTCGGCCGCGTGGGCGCCGGAACGATCCGGGAGCGCGCGGCGGTCGGCGGGAGGTTCTCCGCGACCGGACGGCTCGTCTTCGGCAACCTCGAGGTCGGGGGGGCCGCCAGTTTCGAAGCCGGCGGAGAGGGCCGTCGCGTTGACGTGGGCGGAGTCCTCCGCGTCGTCGGCGGGTTCACGTTCGAGCGACTCTCCGTCGGCGGGGTCTGCGAGGTCGAGGGGAACGTCGTCGGAGCGGGCGTCGAGGTCGGCGGCCAGTTCCGGGTCGGCGGCACGCTCGCGCTGACGGGCCGACTCGAGGTGGGCGGCGAGGCGACCGTGGCCGGCGAGGCGACCGTCGACGCGCTCGAGGTCGGCGGGGAGTTCGTCGCCCGGCGCGCGGTGGTGGCGAACAGCGCCGAGGTCGGTGGCCGCCTCACCACGGAGCTCGGGTTGCGGGCCCGGACGATCGCGATCGGACGGAAGTGCGAGGTTCGGGGTCCTCTCGTGGCGGACCGGGTCTCCCTGGGGCGGGGGGCGCGCGCCGAGGTCGTGTTCGGCGACGTCGTCGACGTCGGGCCCGATGCCGAGGTCGTCCGAGTCGTCGGCGGCGACGTCGAGATCGGCAGCGGGGCCCGGGTCGGTCGCGTGGAGTACGTCCGCTCGCTGCGGGTCGGCTCTGGCGCGCGAGTCGAGCAGCCCCCGGTGCGGGTCGCGGAACCGCCCCCCAGCCCGGTGTGAGCCGTGGACACGCCCGCTCCCGTCGGACCCCGGCGCCCCGCCCCGAGCCGTCGGCGGGAACAGTCGGACCTCTACGCCACGATCCTCGAGGTCGTCAAACGCCACGAGGGCGTGGGTCGGATCACCCGGATCTCGTACGGGGCCGGCATGCCGGTCGACCGGCTCCGGACCGCCCTCGAGAGGCTGGCCACCCTCGGACTCGTCGAGGTCCGGCCGCAGGACGGGTTCGTCACCTACGACATCACGGCCCGGGGGCAGGAGTTCCTGAACACGTACTGGAAGATGCGCGGCTTCACCGAGCTGTTCGAGGGGCCGGAGGGCCGGCGGTCGCGGCCGCCCCGGTGACGGTCCGCGCTACGAGTACCGCGGGACCGAGGGGTCGACTTTCCGCGACCAGGCGTCGATGCCGCCGTCCAGGTTGGAGAGCGAAGCGTACCCGGCCCCTTGGAGGTAGCCGGCGACCATCATCGACCGGCTGCCGGAGTGACAGTAGACGATGATCTTCTTGTCCTTGGGGATCTCGGCGAGGCGTTTCGGGACGTCGTTCATCGGGATGTGGAGCGACGGCTCGATCGCCGCGACCTCCCGCTCGTCGAGTTCCCGGACATCGAGGAGGACATACTCGTCCGCGTGCTCCTTCAGGAGCTGCGCGGCGGCTTCGGGCGTGAGCGAGGCGACCACGAGACGCGAGAGCCCCCGGGGGGGTTAACGACTTGCGGAGGACCGGAAGCGTTCGAACCCGCCGGGATTCGCGCGGTCTCATGTAGGCGCCCGACCTCCGAACCCGCGAGGCGAGTCGATGAAGGTGCGGGATCCGGTCTGCGGCATGACGATCGACGCCGAGCGGGCCGCGGCGAAGGGGACGTACGACGGAACGACCGTCTACTTCTGCGCCAACAGCTGCCGACTCGAGTACGAGCGTCGGCGGTCGTCGCCGACGAAGTCGCCGCGGTAGTCGGGCACCGCCCGAACCGACCGCCCGAGCCCGATGGCGACCGACCCCGTCTGCGGAATGTACGTCGACCCCCGGACGGCGACGCTCCGGCTCGTCCGGGAGAACCGGACCTACTACTTCTGCGCCGAGTCGTGCCGCGAGTCGTTCGCCCGGCCCGAGGCCCACCGGGCCCGTCTCGCCCGCCAGCTCGCGGTCGCTTGGCCGCTCGCCGCCGTCGTCGCGATCCTCACGTACACCTCCCCGTTTCCGCAGTGGACGTACATCGCGCTGGGCCTGGCCGGGGTCGTGCAAGTCTTTGCCGGGCGGTCGTTCTACCGGGGCGCGTGGGACGCCGTCCGCAGCCGGATCGGCAACATGGACCTCCTCGTCGCCGTGGCGACGAGCGCCGCGTTCGGATACAGCGTCGCGGTCGTCGCCGCCCCCGGGCGGCTGCCGCCCGCGCTCTTCTTCGACGCCTCGTCGCTGATCCTCGCCCTGATCCTCACCGGAAACTACCTCGAACAGAGAACGCGTTCGCGGGCGTCCTCGGTGCTTAGCGCGCTCCGGGACCTCGTCCCGGCGGAAGCCACCCGGCTCGAGGGCGACCGGGAGGTCGCGGTCGCGCTCGACCTCGTCGCGGAGGGCGACCGGCTCCGCGTCCGGCCGTTCGACCGGTTCCCGGCCGACGGGACGGTCGCGGTCGGCCGGTCCTGGGCCGAGGAGGCGATCGTGACGGGGGAGAGCGCTCCGGTGCCGAAGGGACCGGGCGACCGGGTCATCGGGGGGACGCGGAACGGCGAGGGACGCGTCGATTTCGTCGTCACGGGCGTGGGCGCCTCGTCGTTCCTCGGCGAGGTGGGGCGGCTCGTCACCGACGCCGAATCGAACCGGATGCCCCTGCGACGGCTCGCCGACCGGATCGCCGAGGGGTTCGCTCCGGCCGTCCTCGCCCTGGCGCTCCTCGCGGCCGTCGCCTGGGCCCTCTTCGGTCACGCTCCGCTCCCCGTCGCGGTCCTGATCTTCGTCACCGTCGCGATCACCGCCTGTCCCTGCGCGTTCGGCATCGCGACCCCCGCGGCGATCTCCGTCGGGGTCGGACGGGCGGCCGAGGCGGGGATCCTGTTTCGGGGCGAAGAAACGATCGGCCAGTTGGCGGGGATCGATTGTCTCCTCGTCGACAAGACCGGAACGATCACGGTCGGAAGGCCGACGGTGCGTCGGGTCGTGGCCGCGCCGGGGATCGACGTCGCGACGGTCGTCGCGACCGCCGCCGCCCTCTCGGCGGGGAGCGGACATCCGCTCGCCCGCGCGACGCTCGCCGAGGCGGCGGGGCGGGGGCTCTCGGTCCCTTCGGCCGACGACGTGCGCACCGAGGTCGGGGTGGGGACGTCCGGCCGCCTCGCCGGCGTCGCGGTGGAGTTCGGGAGGGCCTCGATCGACCCGCCGAACGAACCGTGGGCGGCCGCGCTCCTCGACGGAGCGGACGCGGCCGGGGAATCGGTCTCGTTCGTCCGCCGGGACGGCCAGCTCCTCGGGGCGCTCACCTTCCACGACCCGGTCGCCCCCGGGGTGGCCGAGGCGGTACGGAACCTTGCCGCCGACGGGATCTCCGTCGAACTCGTTTCGGGCGACCGCCCGGGCGCCGTGCGGGTCGCGGCCGCCGCGGCGGGGATCGCCACCGTGCACGCGGGGCAGAGCCCGGCCGACAAGCGGGGGCTCGTCGCGCGCCGGAGGTCGGAGGGTCGGTCGGTCGGGTTCGTCGGGGATGGCGTGAACGATGCGGCGGCGCTGCTCGCGGCCGACGCCGGCATCGCGATCGGCACGGGGACCGAGGTCGCGCGGGAGGCGGGGGGCGTCCTCCTCCTCCGCGGCGAATTCTCCGGCGTGCCCGCGGCGATCCGCCTCGCCCGGGCCACGGTGGCGAAGGTCCGCCAGAACCTGGTCTGGGCCGTCGGCTACAACCTCGTCCTCCTCCCGGTCGCCGCGGGGGCGCTCGTGCCGTGGCTCGGCTTCGGCGTCTACGCGGTCCTGCCGGTCGTCGGCGCGCTCGCGATGGCGCTCTCGTCGACGTCGGTCGTCGCGAACTCTCTCTCCCTCCGGAGCTCCCGGCTCGGCGTCCCGATGCCGACGCTCAGGCTCGGTTCGACGTCCTAGGAAGGCGCCCACCGACGTAGAGGAACAGCAGGATCGCCGGGATCGCCGGCGCGCACAGCACCGCCCAGAGTTCGACCGGGTTGTGGACCGTGGCGAGCGCCACCCCCCCCACGACGAGGGCGGCGAGGGTGCCCAGTCCCCCGATCGTCCCGAACGCGCCGTTGTAGGCGCCGACCTCGGTGGGAGGGGCTGCGTTCGACGGGAGCGTCGCGAACGGGATCGAGGTCAGGTTCTCGCCGCACGTGAGCAGGACGACGGCGCCGAAGAACACCGCGACGACCGCCACCGGGAAGAGGGCATCGACGCCGAGGGCGAGAAAGGCGAGGACGTAGGCGACGATCCCGGCGATGGCGAGGGAGGTGTGGCGGCGTCCGATCGCGAGGTTCGTCGTCGGCACCTGGCCGAACACGACGACCAGCCCGTTGACGGCGAACCCGAGGCCGAGGTAGGAGTACGGCAGGCCGAGCGGCCCGGAGACGAACAGCGAGAACGTCGCGCCCCACTGGTTGATCGTGACGTTCCCGAGGGCGAAGGCAAGGCAGAAGAGGAGGAAGGCCTGGTCGCGCCGGAGGATCCGGAGCGAGCTCCGGACCGAGCCGGGGCGGACCGGCGCGGCGGCGTCCGCCGCCGAGCGGAGCCGGAGGTCGTACGGCGAGGGGGCCAGGGAGAAGGCGAGGTACGCGGCCCCGGTGAGCGTCGCTGCGCCGGCGCCCCAGGCCACCGGGGCGAACCCGAGGACGACGAGGAGAACCCCGCCGATCCCGGTCCCGAGCGCGAACCCGACGTTCCATCCGACGCGGAGCCAGGTGAACGCGCGCGTCCGGACCGACCCGATGGCGAAGTCGCTCACGTACGCCGAGAGCGCCGGCCCCGCGATGCTGCCGCCGATCCCGGAGACCCCGAAGGCGACGACGACCCCGACGAACGAGTGCGCGGACATCGCGAACCCCGCGGCCGTGAGCGCGGCGCCCTCGAGGAGGAGGGCCGTGAGGTAGAGCCTCCGGCGGCCGACCCGGTCGGCGAGGAACCCTCCGACGCCCCCGAGGAAGAGCGGCGGCACCGCGACCGCGGCGGTGAGGATCCCGACCTCGACGTACGCCACGCCGAGGACGTTGTGGAGGTAGAGCGCGAGGAATGGCCCGATCAGGGAGAGGCCGAACGCCCGGAACCCCGCGCCGAGCGCGACCGGCCGCAGACGGCGTGGGAACCCTTCGCCCTCGTCCGGCCCTGGTCCGACCGCCATTGGTCCCCTCCCGCGTCGGGGCCCTCGTACGTTCGTACCTTAAAGCCCGGGCCGCTCGTCGGGTCGCGTCGATGGGCGACCAGGACCTGACGAGCGACCTTGCCGGCCAGGGCTATCAACTCACCGGTCGCCACAGCGCGGTCAAGCTCTGCTACTGGACCCGGCAGTCGCTGACCGCAGGGCGGGACTGCTACAAGGGCCGGTTCTACGGCATCGAAAGCCACCGGTGTCTGCAGATGTCGCCGGCGATCGACTCGTGCAACCTCCACTGCCGGTTCTGCTGGCGGAGCCAGGGGTGGGAGAACGACGAGATGATGACCGAGTACGACGACCCCGAGGTCCTCCTCGACCGGTCGATCGCGGCCCAGCAACGGATCCTCTCCGGGTTCAAGGGGGAGGGGACCGTCGACCCGGAGCGGTGGGCCGAGTCCCAGTCGCCGCGCCACGTGGCGATCTCCCTGACGGGGGAGCCGACGCTCTATCCGAAGATGAACCGGTTCCTCGCCCTCTGCGCCGAGCGGGGGATCACGACGTTCCTCGTCACCAATGGGACGAACCCGGATGCGTTGCGCGCGATGGACCCGCTGCCGACGCAGCTCTACGTCAGCGTGACCGCCCCGAACGCGGAAGTGTTCCGACGGCTCACGGCGCCGAGCGACGTCCACGCGTGGGACCGGCTGCTCGAGTCGCTCGAGATCGTCCGGTCGCTCAAGACGCGCCGGGTCGTCCGCCACACGCTCGTCCGGGGCTGGAACCTCGGCTGGGTCGACCAGTACGCCGAGCTCGACCTCACGGCCCGGCCCGACTTCGTGGAGCCGAAGGGGTACGTGTACATGGGCCGGTCCCGGCAGCGGCTCGGCCGGTCCCACGTGCCGACCCACGCGGAGATCCGCGGGTTCGCCGAGTCGCTCGCAGGGCGGACGGGGTACTCGTGCCTCGACGAGTCGCCCGAATCGAAGGTGGTCCTCCTGGGTTCGCCGACGGGGGTCGAACGGTTCCTCCCCGGTCTCGGCCCGGCGGATGCGGAAGCCGCCGCGCTGGCGTAGGCCCCCGGCCGGGTCCCAACCCAACTCGGGCGTTGACCGACCCGGCGCCCGGGTCGGGTTAGGCGAGTTTCCAGTTCAGGATCTCGACGACGACGGCCGCGCCGATCCCGAAGATCATGACGAGATACGGGTCGATCTTGAGTGCCCGCGTCTCCTCCATGTCGTAGTACTGGATGAGACCCGCGGCGGAGTGGAATCCGCTCTTGCGGTTGTCTTGCGGCATCGAGGAGTTCCACCGGCGGCCGGTATATATGCGTGCGTACGGAAGGCCGCGCTACCGGCCGAGCAGGAATCCGTCCCAGACCGCGTCTTCGACCGCGTCCCGGATCCCGTTCGTCAAACCGGGGATGATCGAGCCCATCCCGCCGGAGAACATCCGCTCGAGGAACGGGCGGGGAGGAACGACGCGGACGAGCTTCGTGGTCCGGACCCCCGTCAGGCGGCCGAGCTCGGCGAGCGCCTCCTCGCGGTCCCCCAAGGCATCGATCAGCCCGAGCTCCTTCGCCCGGCGGCCGCTCCAGAACTCGCCGGTCGCGAGCGGAAGGATTTCGGCGAGGGGCCGCTTCCGTTCGCGGGCGACCATCGCCACGAACGAGTCGTACGAGTCCTTCGTGACCGCCTGGAGCTTCGCGCGCTCCTCCTCGGAAAGCGGACGCAGTCCCTGGTAGGCGTCCTTGTGCCGGCCCTCGTGAACGAGGTCGACGTCGACCCCGACCCGGTCGAGAAGGCGGCGGACCGCGATGTGGGGGAAGACGACGCCGATCGAGCCGACCCCGCTGTCCGGGTACGCATACACTCTCCGCGCGCCGAGGGCGGCCATGTACGCGCCGGACGCGCCGAGCGACCCGATCGAGGCAACGACCGGTTTCACCGCATCGAGCCGTTTGACGGCGAGGTAGAGGTCGGTCGAAGGGATGTTCCCGCCCCCGCCGGAGGAGATGTCGAACAGCACCCCGCGGATCCGCCGGCGTTCCCGGAGCGCACCGAGCAGCCGGACGAACGGCTCGACCGACCGCTCGCGGATCGTGCCCCGGAATTGCACGTGGGCCAAGAGTTCTCGCACGGGCGACCTCCGAAGGTCCCCACGCCGGGGCCCGATTTACGCGCGCGGGGTCGTCCGGGAGAGGAGCTGTCGTCATCGTTATCGCCCCGGCGCCCACAGGTCGGGGTCGCCCCTTGCCGCTCGACACCCCCGTGCCCGACTGGACCCCCCCGCCCAGCTTCCTCGACGGACCCATCGTCGTCCCGGGTCTCTTCGGCGTCTTCCTGCTCGTCGCGGCGCCGTTGCTCTGGGTCGGGGCCCACGGGGCCGTCGGGGGGTACCTCGTCCTGTATTGGGTCGGGATCGTGGCCATCCTCGTCGGGCTTGTTTGCGCCTTCCTAGTGGGCCTGTTCAACCTCGCGACGATCTCGCTCGGCGGGATCGCCTGGGTGGTCCTCGAGCGCGTCGCCCTCGCCGTGGGGCCGTCCTTCGGGTGGGCGGCCGTGGGCCTCGTCGTCCTCGGGGTCGTGCTCGTCGTCGGCCCGGCCCGCCGCCTTCGGCAGGTGGCCGCCGCACGCGAGGCGTGGTCGAAGACGAAGGGCGGCTCGGTTCCGCCCGAGTGACCTCCTGCGGGGGTCGGTCGTTTTACGGGCCGCGCGGGTGGGCGTCGTATGCCGTTCGGATCGCCCATCGTCGAGCTCCCTCGCACGAGCCTCGCCGGGATCGATGTCTACGTCCACGACGACGGCACGTCCCAGGTCCTGTTCCTGGAACTTCCGAAGGGCCGCGAGGCGACGGTCGTCCCGACGCACACCCACGGGGTCGAATGGGGGATCGTCGTCGAAGGCGCGATCGAGATGACGATCGACGGCCGAGTCGAACTCCACGCGGCGGGAACTTCCCATCTCATTCCCGCCGACGTTCCCCACAGTTTCCGGTTCCGATCCGGGGACGAGCTCGATCCACTGCTTTGGCGAGCGCCGAGTGGCGCTGCCGACCCGATGAGTCCAGCCTAGCCCGCGAGTACCCTCGAGCGAGGTTCCGACGAATTCTGGTCCGTCGGGTGGCCGGCTTCCTTCCGTCGGGAGGCCGAATTCTCCGGGAAACTCTATCTGCGCCCGACCGTCCCCCGTCGAGGAGACGACCGCGGCATGACCGAACCGACGTCCGACGCGATCTGGGTGGAGAAATACCGCCCCCGGTCGCTGGCCGATATGGTGGGTCAGGAGGGCGTCGTTCCGCTCCTGCGGGCGTACGCGGCGCGGCGGTCGCTGCCGCATCTCCTGTTCGCCGGCGCTCCGGGGACCGGGAAGACCACCGCCGCGCTCGCCCTCGCCCACGACCTCCTCGGCGAGGAGTGGCGCCAGAATTTCCTCGAGTTGAACGCTTCCGACGAGCGGGGGATCGACACGGTCCGGACCACCATCAAGGGATACGCCCGGAGCGCCCCGATCGGCGGCGTCGGGTTCAAGCTCCTCTTCCTCGATGAGGCCGACAACCTGACGAGCGAGGCGCAGGGGTCGCTCCGTCGGATGATGGAGCGGTACTCGTCGGCGTGCCGGTTCATCCTCTCGTGCAACTACTCGAGCCGGATCATCGAGCCGATCCAGTCCCGCTGCGCCGTGTTCCGGTTCCGCGGGATGTCGACAGCCGAGATGCGCCGCCAGCTCGCCCGGATCGCGGCGGGGGAGAAGCTCACGGTCGCGGACGACGCGTACGAGGCGATCGCCGAGCAGGCCGATGGCGACCTCCGGCGGGCGACCAACCTCCTCCAGCTCGCGGCGGCGCCGGGGGAGCCGATCACCCGCGCGTCCATCGAGGGCGCGACCACCCAGCCGATCCGGCCGGAGGTCGAGGCGATGGTGACGCTCGCGCTCGCCGGGCGGTTCTTCGACGCCCGGGAGCGGCTGTACCGCCTGTTCGTCGACCGCGGGGCGAGCGGGGAGGACATCCTGCGCGCCGTGCACCGGTACCTCCCGGACCTTCCCGAGGCCACGATCGCAACGCGCGAGAAGATCCAGCTCATCGACCACCTCGCCGAGGTCGACTTCCGTCTCGCTCAGGGGGCGTCGGAGCGGGTCCAGATGGAGAGCGTCCTCGCCCGGCTCGCGCTCTTCCGACCGGCGGGGGCCCCGCGGTCGGCATGACCCACCAGCGCCGGATCCACACGAAGCCGCTCCGCTACCGTCGGGCCGTCGTCGTCGGCGCCTTGACGGTCCGACCGGCGACCGCGCGCGCGATCCGCGACGGACGGGTGACGAAGGGCGACCCGGTCGCCGCCGCGGAATTGGCGGGGCTCCTCGCGATGAAGCGGACCCCCGACCTGATCCCCCACTGCCACCCGGTCCCGCTCACCGGCGGGAGCGTGGACGTGACCGTCCGGGGTCCGACCGTCCGCGTGCGCGTGGAGGCCGAGGCGGTCTACCGGACGGGCGTCGAGATGGAGGCCCTGGTCGGCGCGAGCGTGGCGCTCCTGACCGTTTGGGATATGGTCAAATATCTCGAGAAGGACGCGAAGGGGGGCTATCCGGTCACCCGCCTCGGGCCGGTGACGGTCCAGTCGAAGGAGAAGCGCGCGATGAGGTCGAAGCGATGACGCACCACGAGCCCCCGACCCCCGCCGGGCGCCATCATCTCGGCGGCGGACGCGCGATCGCCTTCGGCGTCCTTTCCGTCTCCGACACGCACACCGAGGAGGACGACGTCTCCGGGCACTTGGCGTGCGACCTCGTGAAGGCGGCGGGGCACGCGGTCCCGAAGTACCACCTCGTGGCGAACTCCGTCGCCGACGTTCGCGACGCCCTCGACCCTTGGCTCGACGGCCGCGAGGTCGAGGCGGTGCTCACGATCGGCGGGACCGGCGCGAGCTCCCGGGACCTGACCGTCAACGCGCTCGAGACGATGGGAGGTCGGGTCCTCCCCGGATTCGGCGAGCTCTACCGGTCGCTGAGCTTTGCCGACGTCGGTCCGCTGGCCCTTCTCAGCCGGGCCTCGCTCTTTGTCGTGAAGCTGAAGCCGGTGTTCGCCCTCCCAGGTTCGGAGCGAGCGGTCCGGACCGCCGTCGAGCGGCTCATCGTCCCGGCCGTCCAGCACCTCGTCGAAGAGCTGGAGCGGTAGGGCCGACCGGTCGGTCAGCCGCGCCGTCCGACCGAGAGCGCCCCGAGGGGGGGCGGTCCCGCATCGAGGAGCTGCGGAGGAACGCCCTGGGCCCGGCAGAAGTCGTCCCACGCGCCGTTCGCGTCGGTCCGGTGCGCGAGGAGGAGTCCCTCCGGAGCGAGCGAACTCCAGGCGTGATGGAGCTCGAACCTCGACCGCGTCGCGTCGGCGCCGTTGTCGAGGAAGACGAGGTCCGTGCCGTGTTCGGGCTGGAGGATCGACCGCAGCCGGTCCTCCGTGTTGCCGAGGACCAGCGTCCAGCGCGGGCGGAGGGAGAGCGGGACGAACGCGCCGACGGGCTCGTGGCCGACCCCGCTCGCCCGGCCGCTCGGGGAGCCGGGCCCCAGAGAGAGGAGTTCGCCCGCGCCGTTCGCCTCGAGCCCCGCGAGGATCCAGCTCGAGGAGTAGCCGGGGCCGACGCCGGTCTCGACGACCCGGAGCGGCCGGGCGGCCCGGACGAGGAGGTAGAGGAGCGCCCCCTGCGGCAGTTCACGGGTGTACGCGAGGTTGGCGCCCCGCTGGAGCAGTCGGTCGGGCAGGTCGCTCTCGGACAGCTCGTGACGCAGTCCGCGAAGGGTCGAAGGCTCGACCCCCGTGAGCGCCTGGATCTGGTCGAGCGCCGATTGGCGGTGGAAGAGCATCCGATTGCGGAGGTCCTTCCGGGACGCTGCGCTCAACAGGACCGGCGGACGGGAGCCCCGGTCGCCCGAGGGGACCACCCCCCCGGCAGGGGGTGCGATCGGGGCTCGCGGCTCGGCGCGAACGCTCGCTGGTTGCATGGAAACCCCTAGAGGAACCCGGGTTACATACACCCATCGTCGGGCGGAAGCGGGGCGCCGTGGCGTTCGCGCCACCGAGGGGCCCCGACCTCCCACACGACTTAACTATCCCCGCGCGCATTCCAACGCCGAGCGTGCCGGGAATGGGTGTGCAAGAACTCGACGGGTCGGGCTTCGACAAGTTCTCGGGCGGCAGCCCGGTCGCCGTCGTCGATGTCTGGGCGCCGTGGTGCGGGCCGTGCCGGATGGTCTCCCCGATCGTCGAGCGGCTCGCCCAGCGGTACTCCGGGAAGGTCGCCTTCGGCAAGCTCAACAGCGACGACCACGGGGAGAAGGCCGGCCAGCTCGGCATCATGAGCATCCCGACGCTCCTGTTCTACAAGGACGGGAAGCTGGTCGACCGGATCGTCGGGGCGTACCCCGAAGAGGTCATCGACGAGCACATCCGCAAGCTCCTCTGACTGGTCCGCCCGGGGAGCGAGCGCATCGACCGCCCTCTGACCCTTGAACCCCCGTCGCCGACCGGGACGGTCGCGGGGAGCCCGGCATGACCGACAGCGCCGAGCTCCAGCTCGCCCGGTACTCGTTCCGCCGGAAAATCGACGAGATCGCGGCCGCCCGCGGCCGGGCGACCGAACTGATCAGCCTCTACGTTTCGCCGGCGAAGCAGATCTCCGACGTGATGGCGTACCTCCGAAACGAGTACGCGCAGAGCTCGAACATCAAGAGCCGCACGACCCGCAAGAACGTCATGTGGGCGATCGAGTCGCTCATGGGCCGGGTCCGGCAGTTCAAGGAGCCGCCCACGAACGGGGTCGCGTTCTTCGTCGGGAACAAGGCGGTCGGCGCCGACAAGTCCGAGACGGTGACGTTCATCGTCGAACCGCCGGAACCGCTCAACACCTACCTCTACCGGTGCGACTCGACGTTCTTCCTCGACCCGCTCCTCGCGATGGTCCACGAGCCGGACATGTGGGGGCTGATCGTGATGGACCGCGCCGAGGTGACCATCGGTGCCCTCAAGGGAAAACGGATCGAGGTCCTCCGCAACAAGCAGTCGCAGGTGCCGAGCAAGCACGGCCGTGGGGGCCAGTCGGCCCACCGGTTCGAGCGGATGATCGAGCACGCGGCGCACGAGTTCTTCGTCCGGTGCGGCGAGATGACGAACGAGCTGTTCCTGCCGAAGAAGGACGAGCTCAAGGGAATCCTCCTCGGCGGGCCGGGGGCCACGAAGGAGTACTTCTACAAGGAAACGTACCTCCAGTACGAGCTCCAGCAGAAGGTCGTCCAGCCGCTGTTCGACGTCGGGTACACCGACGAGTACGGCCTCCGCGAGCTCGTCGAGAAGGCGACCCAGACCCTCCACGGGCTCGAGATCACCGAAGAGAAGCGACTCGTCCAGAAGCTCCTCTCCGAGATCCGGCGCGCCGAGGCGGGGCTCGCCGCCTACGGGGAGAAGGACGTCGAGGCCGCCCTCGCGGTCGGGGCGGTCCAGACGCTTCTCGTCTCCGAGGGGATGCGGAAGAAGAGGGTCGAGTATCGGTGCGGCCAGTGCCAGACGACGTTCTCGAAGAGCCTCGCCGACGACGACGTCGACCGGCCGCTCTCCGAGCCGTGCCCGAACTGCGGCGGCGGGCCGGTCACGAAGGTGAGCACGGAGGACGCGGTCGAGCGGATGTTCCGGCGGGCCGCGGAGTCCGGCGCCGAGATCCGGATGATCTCGTCCGAGAGCGAGGAGGGGGAGATGCTCGTGAAGGCGTTCGGCGGGGTCGCGGCGATCTTGCGGTACCCGATGGCGACCCGCTCGCCCCTCCTCCGTCCGCCCCCGCCGCCCGCTCCGTGATGGGCCCGCCCGGATCGGGGAACCCGTCGCCCCGCTGGCGCGCCTCTCGTCGTCCGGGGCACTCGCGGCCTCCCACGCGTGCTCCGTTCTGCCCGGGCCCGCCGCGGCCGTCGAGAGAACTGGGCCGCGTACGACGCCATCTTTAAATACGCTGGGCCCGCCTCCGACGGCCGAAGGTGGTCCTACGGCACAACCGATGTACGGCGGCTATCCCGGAATGGAGCCCCCCGAACTGAGCTCGATCAAGTCGATGCTGAACATCGCGAGGATCTTCGTCCTGATCTTCCTCATTCTCTCGCTCCTGATCGGAATCCTTGACCTGATCGCGATCCTCGTCCTGGCGAGCCTCGGCTTCGTGGCCGTCGCCCTGTTCGGACCGGTCTTCCTGCTGATCGGGTTCGTGATCCTGCTCCTGCTCTACATCAACATCCGCCAGATCCAGCGGATGGTCGACCAAGGGCAGTATCAGCAGGCGAAGGACAAGTCGCTGATCTGGATGATCCTGGGGTTCATCTTCGGGTTCCTCCTGACGGGGATTTTCATCCTGCTGGCCTACATCAAGTTCGACGCGGTCATCGCCTGGCAGCGCCAGCAGCAGATGGGCGGCCAGCCCCCGGCGCAGGGCGGATGGGGCCAGCCGCCCCCGGCCCAGCCGGCCTGGGGTGCCCCGCCCGCCCAGGCCCCGCCGGCATGGAGCCAGCCGCCCCAGCAGGCCCCGCCGCAGCAGGCGTGGGCCCCGCAGGCCAGCCCGGCCCCCGCCGCGGCGCCGATGGCCGCGACCGCACCGCCGCCGATGCCCGTCCCCGCGGCTCCCGCCGTCGGGACGTGCCCGCGCTGCGGCAAGCCCGCGACCTGGGTCGCCCAGTACAACCGCTGGTACTGCTACGGCTGCCAGCAGTACGTCTGAGCGTCCCGAACCCCCGGGTGCCAACCTCTTCCCCCGATTCCGGGGAGTTCCGTCCAAGGTTCGGATAATCGTCCGTGGTTCGCATCCGCATCGAGATCGAGACCCGCGCTCCGGTCGACTTCGTCCGGAACTGGTGGCTCGATTACGGCGAGGGCGATGCCCATCTGACGGGCGACATCGTGGCCCGGACCGCGCTGTGGGTGGACAAGACCCACGCGGAACTCCGCACGACCTCCCGGTTCGCCGGTCGGGTCATCCAGAACGTCGGCTCGGTGCAGGTCGAGAGCCCGACTCGCTGGACGTACGAGGGCGTCATCCATCTCCACGACGAGCGATTCGCCACCGTCCGCACGGAATTCCGACTCGACGACCTCGGGATGAGACGCCGGTTGACGGCCGAGTTCGTGTTCCGGGGGGTGACGCTCGGGTCCCGCGGGATCCTCCCGTTCGTCCGACCGCTCGTGCGCCACGTGCTGGTGCGCGAGCTCGACGAGTTCCGAACCGCGATCGACGCCGAGTGGGAGCGTTCGACCGGCTGACCCGGCGCGGGGCTTACCAGAGGTGGCCGAGCGGGTCCTCGGCGGGCGTCGGGGGAACCGGCGCCGCGGGGCGTCCCGCGGGCGGCGCGACGGTCCCGGGGGGTAGAGCTTCGCGTTCGGGGACGGCGGGTCCTTGCGGGGGGGCTGTCGGGCCACGACGAGCCCGACGACGATGACCGTGAGCCCGACCACGGCCACGGCGAGGACGAGCGCCCCGCCGAGCCGAGCGGGGCTCTGCGGTCCCCCCGGCGGGGTGGTCGTGCAGGTGCCGCTCAGCATGCAGATGGACTGGGTGTTCGCCGTCGCCGCCGTCTCGGGCTCGGCCTGGACGGACCCCGAGGCCGAGGTGTTCGACTGGGCGTCCATCGTTTGCAGCGCGTCCGTGTCCTCCGGTTCCGCGGAGGTGCCCGCGAAGGTCGTCTCGGACGCGCGGAGCAGGAGCCGGGAGCCGCCGCCCGCCGCGAAGTCGACCGCGGAGGTCGAAGCGCTCTGGCCGGCGGGGGACCGTTGCTGCAACGTTCCGGAAGCTCCGAACAGGTCGGCGCTGGTCGGCACGAGCACGAGCCCGTCCCGGAACGCGAACGGACCGGCGATGGAGATCCGGACCGCGGAAGCGGTCAGGCCACCGCGGAGGCTGATTGAGCCGAGGTCGGTTCCGCTCAGGGTGAGGTTGCCGGATTGGGCGACCGCCCCACTGTCGTTCGCCGCGGTGTGCACGGCGGCTCCGAGGAGCGGGACGTGGGAGTAGTCGAGCCCCCACGACCAGTCCCCCTGGGCGGCGAACGCCGAGGCCGAGGTCCAGCTCGAGGTCGCGCTCAGGTTCTCGGGAACGATCCCAAGACCGGGGGTCAGGACGACGGAGGCCGCGGCGTGGGAGTGGACCGTCAGGTCGGTGCTGCCCTGGAGAGTCCCGCCGTTGTGGATCGGGATGACGACGGACCCGACCGCGGTCAGGTTCTCGGCGTCGGACACCGAGGAGTTGAGGAGGGCGATCGCGGGGACCGGCCCACTGGGTCCGACGACGGTGCCGGCGGTGGAGAAGTTGTCGGCGACGTGCGCGACCTCCCACATGCGGACGGAGATGTTCGCGGTCGTAGACGTACTGGTCCCGCAACTGGGGCGGCAGTACAGCGCGAAGTAATCGAGCACCATCGTCCGGTTCGCGGTCAGCTCGAACGTAGTCGCGCTCGTGTTGACCTCGCGGACGACCACCTGGACGCCGAGGAATGCGTGAATGTCGTAGAGGGAGCCGTTGACGGTCAGCCCGCTCGTGTTGGCCCAGCGGCTGCCGCCATACCCCCACTCTTGGACCGAAGTCGTGGCGGACGCAGCGCTCGGCGCGAGGCCGACCGGCGTTGCCGACGCGGCTGGGAGGAGGAGGACGGCCACCACGACGATCGCGCCGAGCGCCGACGTCAGGATTCGAGCCGCTCCGGGTGTCATCGATCGTCTCCGGTCCGGGTTCGGACAGTTCTCCACTGGTAACTACGGGTCTTAAGCGGATGTTCACTCCCCGTTCTCAGGGGCTGTACGGCATGCTAGGCCGTCGCCGCCCCGGAGCGGGAACCGCGTGAGGGAACTGACGCCGGCGGAAGCTCGCGTGATCGCCGGGCTCCTCGGCTCGGCGGCGGCGACCGAACGCGAACGGCTCCGGCGCATTGCCGTCCCCCGCTCAACGTACCACGCCGCACGTCGGAGGGCGTACGCCGAGGGATGGCTCCGGGACCGGTACGTTCCGCAGCCCGAGCGGCTCGGCTTCCGTTCGGCCCTCATCGTGGCGGCCCGACCGTTCGTCGACCGCAGCCCGGACCTCACCGCCCGCTGGACGGCGTCGCCCTCGTGCCTGTACTTCGCCGCCGGGACGGAGCTCGTTCTCGGGGTGTTCGTCGAACGGGACGCGAAAGCGGCCCGCGCGCTCGCCGGGAAGCTCCTCGACGGACGGGTGGCGTCGTGGCAAGAGCCGATCGTCGCCGACCTCCATGCGCCGTCGATCCCGGTCTACTTCGATTACGAAGGACTCTGGACGCATCTGGCCGACGCCGGGGGAACGGTCGCGTACCCCCGCGGACTGGGCGGCACCCCCGAGGCCGAGGAGGCCACGAGCCTGACCCCCCACCAGCGATGGGCCGCGAGCGAGCTCCTGGCGCGTCCGTTCGTCGCCGCCGAGGACGGCCGTGCGGGCCATCTCGTCGGGCCGCTCGGCCTCCCGTTCTCCCAACAGCGAATGGTCGCGCAGGGGACGGTCGTGCACCGCGTGTTCCTCGACCCGGGCCGCCTCCCGCCCTACCGGGGGAACGCGGCCGACCAGATCGTGCTCATCACGGGAGCCTGGAAACCGGGCGCCCGTCCCGAAGTCCTGTTCCGGACCCTGACGGAGCAGTGTTTCGTCTTTCCGTTCCTCTACGTGCTCGACTCGGGGCGGGCCATGCTCGGCGCCCTGGGCCGGTCGGGACCCCCCGCCCCGGGAAACGCGGAGGCCCGGCGGCCCGTGCTCTCGACCCTTCAAGAGTCGTTGGAAGGGATCGAGCTCGTGCAGGTTCCGGCCGCTTCGGTACGCACGGTCGTCGACCACCGGTACGACCGGCTCCTGCCCGTCAAACCGACGGTCTAGGGACCGTTGGAATCGAGCCGAGCCGAGCGATGCCGGGCTCCTCCGGCGCGGGCCCGCGCGATCGCACTCGTCGAGTCGGCCAATGTGGGATTGGAACCGTTCGGGGGCTCGAATCGAGGGGAGGCGGTTTACTTCAGACCATCTCGGAATCGGATGCTGGCGTGGCTCCCGTTGCAGAACGGTTTGTTGGCGGAGGCTCCACAGCGGCACAAGGCGACCCGGCTGCGAATCTCGTAGGGAGTGCCGTTCGCCGATTCGATGCGGATCGAGCCCCGGACCCAGAGAGGGCCGCTGCATTTCATGGCGGGATCCTCGACGACACCGATGGAGGGAGGGAGCACGGGCTCGACGACCTTCTCGGTCTTCTTGTCCCGCACGACCAGCCGACCCGAGGGGCAATTCGCCGCCTCGCGGATCATGAGTTCGCGCGCGGCCGGGTCGTCGGACTTCTCGATGAGGGACCAGATCTTCCCGCCGGGATCGCAGAACCGGGCGAACGCGCACAGGTTCTCCTGGTCCAGCAGCGTCATCGTCGGGCCGTCCATCGCTTCGGCCTGGCGCGCGTACGGCTGCCGGCTGGCCGTCTCGGTTCCGTTGAACCGAACCTTCAGGTGACTCCCGTCGCAGAACGGCTTGTTCTTCGATTGCCCACAGCGGCAGAGGTGGTACTCCGGGGCGGCCGGGAACGCCCGGCCCTCGACCCAATTCCAGGAGAAGCCTTCGGGGTTCGGGTCGATCGTCTGGACGCTCAGCGGAACGTCTCCGGTCACGAGGTAAGGCCCGTTCTCGGAGACCACGATCTTCGGCTCAGGCGCGTCGGGCACGCCCCCGGGAAGCCGCACCGATATTTCTGCTGGACCGCACCGCAGCCCGGCGGAGTTCTCCGATCGCGAGACGGCCCACATCCCTTCGGGGCCAGTTCGGGGATGGCCCGCGATTCCCGAGCTCCTGCGCCCGGGCGGGGACGGGCGCGGCGGGACTCGAAACCTCGGCGGATCCGAGTCCCGGGCGACCGCGAAGTGGCTCCCCGTCGACACGTCGTCGTTCGGGAGGGGAACCTTGTCGGGCTTGGCAAGGAGGCGAACCGGATTGAAGACGCGAGGGTGCTCGGGCTCGGAGTCGTCCGCGGGCGGGCCAAGCGGTACGTCGACCCGGACCCCTTCAACGGGAGCGCGACGGAGGTCGCGAAGTGGCTCGGGGTGAGCCGGAGGACGGTGTTCAACCGGCGGAAGACGAGCGCTCCCCGAACCCTCGTCGACCCAGCTGCCTAACGCCGGAGTCGCCTGGCGTGGGACAAGGTCACCATTCGTTCGTGGACGAGAAGTGCGGCATGGGAGTCGACAGCGGCGGTATGGGATCGTCCCGAGGGCGGCATGATGCCGAGGTAGTTCACGGCGACATGGAGCTTGGGCCATCGGCTCAGTCCAAGGTGGTCCTGAGCGGCCTGCATCAGGCAGGGCCCCCACAGTCCGGACGGGAGGCTCCAAGGCTTGGCGGAGAGGAACGGTTGGTCGAACGCACGATTGTAGGAGCGAATCTCGACTTCGAGGCCGGTCGTCTCTCGGATTCCATCGAAGTGCTCACGGAACTCTGCGGCAACGGTCCGGGCCGAGGGTGCGGAAAGGATAGTCGACAGCCGGATTCCGTTGATGGCAAGGGCATCGGCAGCCCTCCCGGCTCGTAGATAGGAGTCGCCCGGATTGCATGTAGCGGCCCAACGCACCACCGTCCCTCGCGGATTCCGCCACGCATATCCGATCTGGACAATCCCATCAGACCGGGGAGGTCGGGCGTTGTGACCAAGTCCAGTAGTCTCGGTGTCGACCACGACTACCTGCCGAGACGGTCCGCCAAATTCCGATAGCGACCTCCGCCGAGTCGGTGACACGGACGGCGGAATACTCGCCCGCGCTTTGAACCTGCCGAGGGGGGTAGTGAAAGAAAATGGCAATTGGTACTACCCCGCGGGCCGGGAGGGCCTGCCTCGATTCGAACCGGCACTCTGCGGCGAGAGCAGGGCACGCTACGGCTCGAGAGTTCCGGGGGTGCGGACCTACCGGCCGTTCGGCCCAAGCACCGCGCTCGATTCGCCGGAGGCCGACCGGCCGTCTCCATGGGCCGCGTAGTAGTCCGCCACGGCTCGAAACGACTCCTTTGGCTCCCACGTCATGTCCGGGTACGTCGTCCCTCGCGTGCCATTGAATAAACTCTTGACCGGACTGTACCGGACGATATCCAGGTCGAACGGGATCGAGGCGAGTAGGCCGGACTCCACCTCGCTCCGCAGGACGGCCCCCGGTTCGACAAACGTGAACACGAACGAAGCATCCAGCCCGGCCCGGTCGTTGATCCGGAGAAGCTCCGAGAGTTCTCTCGCTTGCGTGGGCTGGTCGTACTCATAGGTTCCGTTCAGACGCGGTGGCGTCGTACTCCAGTCCACGATCTCCCAGCCCCGACCTCCGAGGTCCTCGGCCCCCTTGAACGTGCAGCATCCGAACTCCATGTTCGCCACGGGCTTCCCGAACGCCATGTAACGTTCGAGCAGCCGAGAGTAGAGCTCCCCCATCCCCTTCTCCCGGTAGAGGTCAACGCCCACGATATCGAACGGAGTCCAATCGACCGTCTCGATCCCCACCGAGGCGTACGTGACCGGGCCACGGAAGACCTCGCGAACCCCCGCCACGGCCCGGGTGAGGAATGCGTTGAGGGGTGGATTGTGCGTTCCCGCCTTCAGCGTCTCGCGGAACGCCGGGTGCGCGAGTCGCTCCAGGACGTTCGAGCCGGGAAGGAAACCCGGGCTGAATAGGGACAGTTCGCTGCCGACGCTGAACACGACGCGGTCCCCCCAACGCTGGCGAAGCTCTTCGGCGCAGGCGGCGGCCTTCCGGTCGTACGCGAGGGTTTCCTCCGCGTCGCGATCCCATATCTCCGGGGAGAACCAAACCTCGAGTCCGAGTCGCAGCGCGTCCTCCGACGCCACCCGGAGGCGATCCAGGTCCAAGCCCTGGATCCGGACGGCGTTGCAGTGGAGGTCCCTCCGAATGATCTCGAGCTCGCGTTGTGACGTTCGCGGAGTGAAGTCCGGCCTCCAGTTTCGGCCGAGCATGACTCGCCCGACGTCGTAGCAGACCCCCTTCCGCCGCACGGAATCCGGGACAGGAACCGGCCCAGGGTCTTTAGGGCCATCGGCCAGAATCTCAGACGGCCCCGTCGCATTCGGGAGCCGAGCCGAAAACGGGCGCGGTGGGATTTGAACCCCCCGGGGGTTCGAGTCTCATGGGGCAGGGCTCGGGGCAGTCCCCACCTCGGATCCGAGCGGGACTATGCCATCTTTACGACAGGATGGGTACGAATCCTGACGAGAGCAGGATTACCCTCCCGCCCGAGTGGCAGGGCTGGGGTAAGGCGGATGGGGCGGCGGCTTATTTGGGACCACCTTCTTACGGGGCAAATGGACCCTGGGCTGAGGGCGCACCGCGGGTGTTCAGGCAAACAGGTGTTCGGATGGCGGTTTCCGGGCTGACCTGATGGACCGGGTGGACCTCGATCTGACCGCCCAATCCAGGATGCCCCTAAAGGTCCCGCCTGCCCCGAGTTACTCGACACAGGTCTACCTCCCGGAACGGGTGAAGCCTCTTCGGAGCCTGGCGAAGGGGGAGACCCCAAGGTTCGACCTGACTGCGGCGTGGCCGCGCAGCTCACGTCGGTCCCGAGAGATTCAGGCGATGTACGTGTCCGCCTTCATCATCGGCGTTGCCGCCCTCTTCGTGTTCGCCCTTTCGGTCTACTGGGGACATGTCGAGGTGGGATCCGACCTGTTCGTCCAACTGCTGCAGATCAATGGATACGCCTACTTCTCCGCCGCCGCCGGCCTGTTCCTCTTCCGGTTTAGTCGGACGCCGCCCAAATCCGTCGAAATCGATGAGGAGGGACTGACCTTCGGATTCGAGGATGGGAGACGGGAGTTTGTCACCTGGTCCGACGCGCAAGGCGAGACGGGCGTCTTCGACCGGGAAGAGCCGATGGGAGGGAACTCCGGCAGCTGGATCCTCGTCACGCTGCCCGGCTACCACGTCATTCGCACACTCGCATTCATGCGACCCCGCGTTCCCCGAACTTTCTTGACGAAAGACGCCGCCGACGCGGTTCTTGCTGGAGCGGAGAGGGCCGGACTAACCGTCACCAAGTACGGAAATCGGTACGTGTTGGAGAGACGCAACCCGATGGAATTCCACCCAAAGGTGCTCGCGTAGACCGCGAGCCCACGATGACCCGCAATCGCTACCATCCGCGTGTCAAGCCTCCGATCCAATCGCATCCAAGCGAACCGTCCTCGGGCGTGCGAGTCAGGACCCTGAGGTTCGGGTGCGGGAGGTGCCCCCAGGATAGAGGGAGCCTCCGAGTGGGACCGACGCATACGTCCGACAGAGGAGGTTCACTTTTTGGTGTCGGTGCGCCCGGGCTCGACGGCCGCGACCCGGTTGCCGAGGGAGTCAGGCTGAATCAGACCGGGCTGTTCGCCGTTGACGTCGTCGACCTGGTAGGAGCGGGCTTCACGTTTTTCCGAAGTTTCTCTTGTAGGAGCCAAAGGGCGCTCAGCAGGGCGAAGCGGGCCGTGCGCTCCACCTCATTCCACTTTGCGTCGATGGCCGGCGGCGCCGCCAAGATGTGCGCCGTCCGGTTTCGGATGAACCGACAGGGGGTTCTCAAGCAACCCCCGATGACGACCCATTTCGGCGGCGGACTCCCGGAGCGGGGAGCGTTTCTGACGAGGCATGGCGTGTCATGTTCGAGTCGGTATTCAGGGTACTCGAACCCCCGGGGGGGGCGGGCGCGGTGGGATTTGAACCCACGTCAACCGGATTAGGAATCCGGGGCACTGGTCCAAGCTGTGCGACGCGCCCGCGACGCCTCCGGGCCCAGTCGTTCGAGGGCTTCCCTCTTTCGCGTGGAGGGTCCCTTCGCGCGCACTCCCCGGCGCGGAGAGATATCCCGGAGGAACTCTGTGGTCGGTCCAGCCGTCGGACGACGGGCAAGGGGGCGGAATCCATGGTACGCACGCACCGCCCTTCCCGCGCAATCCGGTGCCATTCCCTGCGCCGAGGGTGGCTCGTGCTTCCGATCGTGCTTCTCGTGATCCTACCGTCGCTGGCCGCTGGCGGAGGGGGGCCGCGCGTCTCGGCATCCTCGGGTCTCGCGACGGGACGGCTCCCGACCATAGCGGCACCGGCCGCACTCACGGCGGTCCGGGCTCCAGAGACTTCCCCCGCTCCGGCCGCACGAGGCTTCGAAACAGCGAACGGCACCTTCGGGTCAGTCGCGTTCTCCTGGGTCCTCGCGAACGATACCGTCGACGCTGGGGCCGTCAACCTACCGTACCCGTCCGGGCCGGACCAGGTGCTCTACGTTCCCGCGAATGGCACGCTCTGGACCGCCTTCGCAAGCCCCCCGGCCGGCGAATCCAACAACGTCACGGTCCAGAATCTCGCGAGCGGCGCGACCGTCCTCGTGGATGGGGTTGGGAACGTCACTGGCTGGACGGACGACGTCTCGACCCAGCAGGTGTTCCTGACCGAGACATTTCCCGGGACCGGGTCCGGCGGGGTGCTTGCCGTCGACACCGCGAGCAACGACGTCGTCCGCTCCCCGACGGTCGTGGGGGCCGACCCGACGAGCGTCGGGGTCAACCCCGTGTCGGGGGCGGTCTGGGTCACGGTGGCGCCCGCCCTGCCCGGCCCGGGGAACGTCACGGTCCTGAACCCGGAGACCCAGGGGGTCCGGGACGTTCTGCCGGTCGGCAATGGCCCCGCCGGGATCGCCTTCGACGCGTCCAACGGTCTCGCGTTCGTCGCCGACACCGGCTCTGGAAATCTCACGGTGCTCAACCTCTCGACAGGTCGGGAGCTCGGCCGGAGCGTTGGGCTCCCGGGGGAGCCCGTGCCGAACGCAATCGCGCTCGACCCATCGACGGGCGACCTGCTCGTCCTCGTCGCCCCCACCGGAGGTGGCCCCACCTCCCTCGACACGATTGACCCGGCCAACGGGACGATCCTCACTTCGAGCCAGGTGCCAGGTCCCGGGAACGGGACCTCGCTCCTCCTCCAGCCCTCGACCGGCGCCGCGTACGTCACGGTGGCCGGACCCAACGCCTCGGACGGAGCGCTCGTTCGGTGGGAGCCCGGGTCCGGGGGTTGGAAGTTCATCGCCCCGGTTGCTGGGGATCCGGTCGTCCAAACCGTCGACCCGGCCCGTGGCCTCGACTACATCGGCCGGTTGGGGCAGGTGTTCGTCAGCGTGGTCAACCTCAGTGGAGGTTCCCCGCCCGAAACGTTGGCGTTTGGGGGCGGACCGCTGGGAGGAACCTACGACGCCGCGGATGGGAGGGTGTACATCGTGAATTCCGTGGGGGGAAGTCGGCCCAACGGAACGGGGCCGGACGTGCTCGAGGCCGTCGGCCCAACGAGCGGGGCACCGGCGACCCCGATCTCCCCCGGACCTCCGGGAGTTTCCCCCGTAGGGGCGGGGCTGGTCGGAGTCGCGTTCGACCCGACGAGCGGGCGGCTGTTCACCGCCGACCTCGGGTGGGCCGAAGGAACGGTGCTCCGCGCCAGCGGCGACGCGTGGCTTGGGAATCTGACAGTCCCCTTTGACCCCGTCGCCGTCGCCGACGATCCGGTCCACGCCGTCGTCTACTACGCGTCGGCGGATGGCCGGGTGATCGGGTACCACGCCGCCAACCTGAGCGCAGCGGGGGCGTGGAACGAAACTCCCCCCACGCTGCCGTGGAGCGGCGCGCTCGGGGGGCTCGCCGTGGACCCGGGGACCGGCGAGGTGCTCCTCCTCGAGCCGGACCTCGGGGCCGCGGCGGCCTCGGGGGTGTGGCTCCTCCACCCGTCCAATGGGAGCGCTCGATTCGTCCCCCTTGGTGCCCCTGGCGCGGCCCGAGCGGGAGACGTGCCCGTCGGCATCGCGTTCGACTCCGTCGACGGGGATGCCTACATCGCCGAGGAGGGTGGCTCCGTCTACGCGGTCAACCTCACCAACGCCTCGGTCGTCGCCGAGACGACCCTCCCGGGAGCTCCGGCGAGCATCACGTTCGATCCGGGTCGCTCTTCGCTCCTCGTTCCGGAGTCGTCCGCCGACTCGGTTGCGGTGCTGAACGGGTCGACGCCCTCGGGGCTCGCCGACCCCGGGCCGTCGCTCGCGACCGGCCCGGACCCCACCGCCGTCACCCTCGACCCGGTCTCCGACGACCCCATCGTCTCCAATTACGGGTCGGGAACCCTCGAGGGGTTCTCGAACGTACCGGAGGTCGCCTCCGTCGTCCCGCTCGGGACGGCCCCTGCCCTCGACGCCGACAACGCCCCCATCGGCACGGACGACGTCGGCGTACCGGTGGTGTTCCACACGGTGGCGGGGGGAGGGGTTCCTCCGCTCACCTTCGCCTACACCGGACTCCCGCAGGGATGCACGACGGCCAATTCTCCGTTCCTCGACTGCGACCCGGACCTCCCATCGACGACCACCGTCGGCGTGCGGGTCGCGGACGCCAACGGGGCCTCGGCCGAGAGCTCGGTCCCCTTCACGGTCGTGGCCGCGCCGGGGGTGGCCCTCACGGCAAGTCCGACGCGGGTCGACCGGACGGGAGCGAACGTCTCGCTCGTCGCCGACGTGAGGGGTGGCATCCCGCCGTACCAGTACGCCTTCGGGTTCGGGGACGGCGCGGCGCCGGTCCTGGGGACGAGCGGCGCGGGGGTCGCCGAGACGTTCCACACGTACGGGACCACCGGCCGGTTCGATGCGACCGTGTCGATCGTGGATGCGTTCGGGATCACCGCCTCCGCGACCGAGGTCATCGAGGTCGGTCTCCCGATGACCGCGACGCTGACCGATGGCCTCGCCGCCGGAGCGACCGGCACGGTCGGAGTTCCGGTCTCCGCGCGGGCGACGGCCACCGGGGGACTCGCTCCGTACTCGTTCGACTGGCGGCTCCCGAACGGCTCGCAAGTCCTGGTCTCGAACGCTTCCGAACCTGCCAGCGCGATCGAGTTCACGGCGGCGGGCGCGGGTCTCGAGGTACTTCGGCTGTGGGTCAACGACAGCGCTGGCTCGAGCGTGCTCCTGACGCTGAACTGGACGGTGGCTGGGCTGCCGACCCACGGAACCTCGAACACCCTCGAGGTATGGGTCGCGGCGGGCACCGTCCTCGCGGGGCTGGTGCTCTTGGTCGCGGTGGTCGTTTGGCGGCGGAAGCGGAGACCGCCGCCTCCGGGCTAGTGCCCCGGGAGCTTTCCGATCGCGGCGCGGACCCGCTCGACGCCATCCCGCGCGAGCGCCTCGGCCCGCGGCCGCTCCTTCGCCTCGGCGAAGACGCGGATGAGCGGTTCCGTGCCGGACGGTCGGAGGAGGACCCAGCCGTCGGAGTGGAACACCTTCAGACCATCGATCGTCTCGACCCGGGCGCCTTCGGTTCCCACCGCGGCCGCGACGGCCGCGAGGACCTGGTCCCGGATCGCGAGCGGGCACTCGACCTTCTCCTTCACGAGGGCGTATTTCGGCAGCGTCGCGACCGCCTCGGCGAGCGACTCCCCCGAACGGGCCAGGTAGTCGAGGACGGCGGCCGCGGTCATCGCCCCGTCCCGGGCGAGCTGGAACGACGGGAAGATCAGCCCGCCGTTCTCCTCGCCGCCGAACACCGCGTGGCGCCGAAGCATCTCGCGGGTGACCACGGGCGAGCCGACGCGGGTGTAGACGACCTCGCCCCCCAGGGGGCGGACGACGTCCTCGACCGCTTGCGAACCCGACACCGGGGTGACGACCACTCCCCCGCCCGCTTTCCGGACCGCCTCGCGGGCGAGGAGCGTGAGGGTCTGCTCGCCGGGGATGTAGCGCCCCTTCGAGTCCACGAACACCGCCCGGTCGGCATCCCCGTCGTGGGCGATCCCGAGGTCGGCGCCGACGGCCGGCACCGTTCGAAGGAGGTCGGCGAGGTTCGTCTCCGTCGGTTCGGACAGATGGCCGGGGAACGTTCCGTCGACGTGACCGTTGAGGGTGATGACGCGGCACCCGAGGCGTCGAAGGAGCGTCGGGCTCGTGGGGACCGAGGCCCCGTTGCCGCAGTCGAGCACGACCGTGAACTTTCGGCGGGCGACCGACGCGGTGTCGACCTGGGCGAGGATCCCCTCGACGTACCGCTCCGCCCCGTGGTGGTCGGACCGGATCTCCCCCACCCGGTCGTACGGGACCGCCCGGATCTCGTTCGCGGCGACGGCGGCCTCGATCCGCTCCTCGAATTCGCGCGGGACCTCGAGACCGTCGGCGGCGATGCACTTGAGCCCGTTGAACTCGGGGGGGTTGTGGGAGGCGGTCAGGATGACCGCCAGCTGCCCGCCGAGCTTCTGGATATTGTACTGGATCGCCGGAGTGGGGAGCAGGCCGACTTCCGTGACCCGGTGGCCCCCGAGCGCGAGCGTCGCGCTCGCGATCCGGGCGAACGCTGGGCTCGAGGTCCGGCCGTCCCATCCGACCACGATCGGCCGGCCCGGCTCCGTCACCTTCGCGATCGCGCCCGCCACAGCGGTCACGAACGGTGCGGTCAGGCGGGTCCCGAGGACCTCGCGGATGCCGTTCGTCCCGAACAATCGCACGTCCGGCCGGGGGCGGAGGGAGTTCTTAACCCTACTCGGGCTCGCGGACCGGTGGTCCCCGCCGAGGAGCCGTCTCCGTCCGCCGAACCCCCGCGGTGGATCGCGGACGGGATGCTCGGCCGACTCGCCCGCTACCTCCGGTTCCTCGGCTACGACACCGTGTACGTCCGCGAGCTCGGGGACGAGGAGGTCCGACGACTCGCCGAGAACGAGGGACGCGTCCTGCTCACCCGGGACCGGGACCTCGCGCGGCGGGCGGGTTCGGCGTTGCTGATCCGGTCCGTCGACGTCGTGGGTCAGCTGCGGGAGGTGCGGACCGCATTTCCTCACCTGCCGGGGACGGTCCGGTTCGACCGGTGCCCGGGATGCAACGCGGGGCTCCGCCTCTGGCGGGCCCCGTCCGAGACGGCGAAGTGGCCGGACGACGTCCCGCGGAGCCGGACGGGCCCGGTCTGGGAATGCCCGAGTTGCGCTCGTCACTACTGGGAGGGGAGCCACGCGACCGGAATCCGGGCCCGCGTGGCGGCCGCGTGGTCGCCCGAGGCGACGCTGTGATCGAACTCTGGGTCGAGCTCAGCCTCGAGAACGTCCCGCTCGCCCGGCTCGAGCTCGACTCGGCGGTGACGACGCTCGGGGGCGGGTCGGAGACCCACGGGATCTCGCCGAGCGTCGTCTCCGTCTCGGTTCCCGACCGAGCCGACGCCTTGGCCCTCGCCGGCCGGCTCGCGCTCGCTCGGCGCGTCCTCGTCCCGGTGGCCAGAGAGTGCGGGGGAGGAGATCGCCGCCCGGATCTCCCGCGAAGTCCGATCCGGCGAGGGGGTCTCGTTCCGCCGGGCCGACCGGCCGACGTCCTCGACCACCGAGGCGGTCCTCGGGGAGTGGGCCCGGGCGGTCCGGGACGCCGGCGGTCGGGTCGAGTTGGACACACCCGACCGCCAGTTCCGGTACGCGCCGGACGGCCCCGCGCGCTGGCACTTCGGCGAGCAGGTCGCCGAGGTCGACCGGAGCTCCCTCGACGGGAGGCGGATGCCCAGGCTCCCGTTCCGTCGGCCGGTCAGCCTCTCTCCAAGGCTCGGCCGCGTGGTCGCGAACCTCGCCCGGATCCGGTCCGGCCACCGGATCGTCGACCCGTTCCTCGGAACCGGGGCGCTCGCCATCGAGTGCGCCCTCCTCGGCGCCCGGGTGACGGGCATCGAGCAAAGCGCCACCATGGCGAAGGGAGCCCTCACCAACTTCGCCCATCTCGGCCTCGTCGCGGAGTCGATCGTCGTCGACGACGCCGGGTCGGTCGCGCCGGAGGGCCCGTACAGACGCGCTCGTGACCGACCCGCCGTACGGCCGGGCGTCCCCGACCGGCGGCGAGGACGCCGCCCGGCTCGCCCGCCGGGTCGTGGAGCACTGGGCGCCCGCGGTCCGCCCGGGGGGCCGGATCGTGGTGGTCCTCCCTGGGGGCGCCGACCCTATCGGACCCCCGTGGCTCCGCCTTGCGTCCATCCCCGACCGCGTCCACGGTTCCCTCACCCGGGAATTCCGGGTCTACGCGCAGGGCCCGGTACCGGACCGTCGCGGCTGAGCTTCGCCGGCCCCTATTGCATGTCGACGGAGAACGACTTCGTCGGAGCGGCCGCTTGGGAGCAGAGCTCCACGACGCTGAGCTCGACGACGACCGACGCCTGTTCGGGGTTCTTGTAGTCGACCGTGAACGTCCCGCTCCCGCTCGCGTTCACCGCCGAGAACTCCCCGGGGGGCACGGAGAACGTCCCCGTCAGGGTGAAGACGGTCACGTTCCCGTTCGGCAACTGGACCTGCCAGCTCGAATTGTTCGCGAACTCCGAAAGGGCCGCGCCCTGCAGCGTGACCGCGCTCCCGTTGACGACCGCGGTCACGCTCTGGACGCTTCCTTCGAGGAGGAATCCGTGGGCGACGTCGTCGTGGTTGAGCACCGTCACCGTCGTCATGTCGGACATCCCCGGGCCCATCGGAGAGGAGAGGGTCGGGCCGCCGTTGACTCCGAACGCCCCGCTCGGTTGGCTGATCGGGACGATGACGAATCCGGTGATGAGCACCATGATCGCCACCGCCCCGACGACGATACGTTTCGTGTCGAGCGGGGAGATGTCGTTGAGGGGAGGCGGATGCCGCATCCCGAGGACGACGATCAGGATCGCGAAGATCAACCAGCCGGGGTAGGCGATCCCGAGGACGATGAGGAGACCGACCGCCCCGTAGCTGACCCACCGGGTCCGGTCGCCGAACAGCGCGCGGAAGACGTGGCCGCCGTCCAGCTGTCCGGCCGGAAGGAGGTTGATGGCCGTGACGAGGAGTCCCACCCACCCGGCGAGGGCGAGCGGGTGGAGGTTCACGAAGCTCACGGGGACGAACTTCGAGAGGGCGTACCAGACGATCGAGGGCCCGACCTGGAGGTTCCCATACCCGAACCCGACGAACGAGGGGCCGCAGTTGGCGACCGAAAGGAGGGGGGCGTGGGCACTCAGAAACATCCCGGCGACCGTGACCGGCAGGGCGACGGCGAATCCCGCGAGCGGGCCGGAGGCGCCGATGTCGAGGAGCGCCTTCCGGTTCGGGATCGGCTCGCGGAGGCTGATGAACGCCCCGAACGTTCCGAAGAGGAGGAACGGGGGCGGGACCGGGATGAAGTACGGGAGCGACGCCTCGACGTGGTGGTGCCGGGCCATGACGAAGTGGGCGAGCTCGTGGCACCCGAGGATCGCGAGCAGGGGGAATCCGAAGAACAACGCGCCGTTCCCCAGGTCGGTGAGGGTGAGGCCGCTGCCGCCGATGTACGCCACCCAGAGGAACCCACCGGCGAGGACGGTGGTGCCGATCGTCACGCAGAGGAGGACGAGGTTCGTGACCGAGGTCCAGGGGGTGCGGCGGGGGCGCCGGATCACCTCGATGAGGTACTCCCCGCCCTCCTTCCGGATCTGGGGGATGTAGAACTTCGTCCAGAACTCCCGCCGCAGCTGGTCGAACCGGTCCTCCAGCGTCGCGGGGTCGACCTGGACGAGGAGGAGGAGCGAGACCGGCGTGATGCGGGTCTCATACACCGGAAAGTAGAGCGCGACCGTCGCGCGGATCCGCTCGACCTCGGTTCCCGGCGAGAGCCCCGCGGCGCTCGAACCCATCGCGGGGTCACTCCCCGGCGGACTTTCGGAGACGTTTCGCCCGTTCTTTCGCGGTGAACCCGGTGGCCTCCGCGAGGAACGCATTGTAGCGCTGGACCGTCTCCGCGGCGACGGCGAGTTCGACCTTCGGGTTCATCGTGAGGTCGACCTCGAGCTCCTTGCCCGCGGACCGGACCGTGAGCCGGACGATGGCGCCCCAATGGCTCGTGACGGACGGTCCCTCCCGCGTGACCTCGTCGAAGTGGGTGCGGCAGATCGTTTCGAGCGACGCCCCGTCGAGATTCTTCCGGTGGGTCGCTCGGACCGGGTAATGCTGCATCCGGTCGTTCCGACCGGGGGTCGAAATTTAACGGTTCCGAGCGGGAGGGGGCCGACGGACGGCGCGCCGTCCCCCCGGTCGGGCGTCCGAACGGGGGCCGGCCCGGAATCCGTACAGCCCCAGTCCCTTCCGACCGGAGGCGGACGCCCCCCGGAACTTCGCCCAGCGCCGGAGGGCCCCGCAGAGCTCCCCTCCCGGGCCATGGTCCGCGATCAAGATCCCGCCGGTGGGAACGCGCGGGTCGAGTTCCATGAACTCGCCGAACGTCGCCGCGTCGGCATGCGGCACATCGTACACCAGCAGGTCGACCCGGGGGAGCTCGGCGGCGAGCAGGGGGAGGACATCCTTCTTGTCGCCCAGACGCAGGTCCCACCGGCCCCGGAGGGCGAACGGGACGGCCCATCCGGTAGCTCGGCCGCTCGGAAGCGTCCAGGACGGGCGCTTCGACGGGGTCCCTGGGTTGGCGGCCTTCGGGAAGGTCGGGAGGTCGACCGAGTGCAGCGTTCCCCTCTGATTTTCCTCCAGGGCCTGCAGAAGATAGGCGGACGAGACCCCGGAGGAGACCCCAACCTCGACCACGTGGCGCGGCCGAGTGAGACGAACGAGGGCGTGGAGCTCGAGCGGCGCGTCGATCTCGATGTACGACGAACGCCCCTCCCGGTCGTGTTCGTCGGCGATTCCCCGGAAGAGCTTCTCCTCGGCCGCGGCGGCATCGAGGGCACGTTGGGCGCGGGCGAGCGAGGTACCGGCCAGGGCGGCGACCCAGCGAGGGTCGGGGTCGTCTTCGCGCTGCACGGCGATGCCCCTAGGCCGACCGCCGCCGCGGTCGCGGTCCCTCGGCGGGAGGCCAGTGGCCGATCCACTCGTCGCCCCCCTCGATCTTCGGTCGAACGGCGCGGACCCGGTCGAATGCCTCGGAGAGCCCGATCCCGTCGTGGCGATGGAGATACCAGGCGCCGGCCAGCGACCCCCGGCGGATCCCGTGCCCACAGAACAGGAGGACCGGGGCATCCCGGGCCCGCGCCTCCTCCACGAGCGCGGCGACCTTGTCGAGGTTGACCGGGATCGCCGCGTCGTCTCCCTCGCTGTAGATGGGCACGTGCGTGGCCCCTGGAAGAGGTTCTCCCGGAGGGTCGTCGAGGACGCAGACGCGGACTCCCTGGAAGCCGACGGCATCGTTCCAGCCGCCGACGAACACGCCCGGCGCGATCTCGGAGGCTCCGGACGGTTTCGGGGGCGGTGCGTTCGACTTCGACCCGCGGGCTGGTGTCATCGTCCCCCACTGGGCGAACAAGGCTAAGAACGTCGGCCCAGGTGGGGAACCCCGAGAGCGCGTCCTCTCGATGCGAGAAGGGCGGCGCCGACCGAATGCTGGTCGTCGAGTGGGTCCTGATCGCCGTCGCGTTCGGGTTCGCGGTCAGCATGGGGGCCCACTCACCGGCGCCTGCATGGGGATGCCGCGCGCGGCCGGCGCGATCCGCACCGTCCCTGCCCTCCTGCTGATGGCCCCGCTCGTTCTCGTCGGAGCCCTCCTCGCGAGCCACGGGGTGGTCGCGACGGTCGGCCACTCGATCCTCCAGACGCCGGCGGTCGCCCTCGGGGCGGCCGTCGCGATCGTCGGTGCCGCCCTGGTCCTGACGAGCGCCTACAATTTCTGGACCCTCCCGACGTCGACGATCCAGATCCTCGTGTTCTCCGCCGTCGGCGCCGGGTTCGCGGATGGCATTGCCATCGATTGGGGCACGATCGGCGACCTCGTGGTCCTCTGGGCCGTGGCCCCGTTCGCCGCGTGCGGGCTGGCCGCGGCGTTCGTGCGGGTCAGCGACCGCTGGAAACCGCCGCGGCCGAACGGCCTCGGGCGACCGGCGGTCGCCGGTCTCGTGGCGGTGGGGATGGCGGCCTCGTTCGCGATGGGGGCGAACGACGTGGCCAACGCGTCCGGGGCGCTCGTGATGACCGGCGCGTTCTCCGTCCTGGCGGCCGTGGCCATCGGCGGCCTCGGCCTCGCGCTCGGCGTCCTGACCTGGGGGCGACCGCTCCTGGAGAAGGTCGCCTTCCGGGTCATCCCGCTCGACGCCCGGACCGCGACGGCCTCGCAGCTCGCCCAGTCGATCGTGATCCTGGTCTCGGTCGCGTTCGGCCTCTTCACGTCCATGAACCAGGCGCTCGTGGGCGCGATGATCGGAGCCGGGCTCGCGCGCCGCGGGACGGTCGTGCTGGGGAAGGCGGTCCGCGACATCCTCCTGGGGTGGGCCCTCGGACCAACGTCGGGGCTTGCTCTCGGGTTCGTCTTCGCCGTGGCGGCTGCGAAGCTCGTTCCGGGGGGCTAGTCCGAACGCCACCGGAGTCCCGTGCCTCCGGTGGGTTCCGACGTTCCGGGAGGAGATTCCCGGTCCCCCGAGATCGGTGCCCGGTCGACTCCAGAGTCCGGCGGACCAGCGACGGGTCGGCCGCCGGGCGAGCCTCTCTGGGGGTCAGACCGTTTCGATCTCCACCAGGACCCGATAGCCCCGGAGGAGGTTCGTCATCTCGTCGGCGAGGTCGAGGATCTGGTCCCGGGTCGGGGTCGCGCTCCAGTCGTAGACGAAATCGTAGTTTCCCTGCGTCGGGGCAAAGCCGAACTCCCGGAGCCGGTCGGCGACCTCCGAGGGCTTCGCCCCCTCGCTGTGGAAGGTCACGCGGAGGTACGTTTCCATCGACGGGTGACCGGGCGCGGGCGGGATAACCTTTGGCGCGCGAGCGACGCGGCCCGCGGTCGCAGGGCGCGGACGAGGCCGCTCCGAAGCGACCCCGGGCGATTGGGGACGGGGAATCGGGAGATCGTCCCCTCCGGAGCGGCGAGTTCCCCCAGCCGCGCGGGGGACCGGCCCGGGGAAAGCCGGACCCGGTAGTCCCACGGTTCGGTCTCGCCCGGGGCAACCGACCGAACGACGCGCGCCACGCGGGGGAGAGCGGCGCCGAACGCCGCATCGACCTCGGAACGGTCCCGGGCCCCTCCCCCCGCAAGTTCCACGAGGAGCGGGCCGACCCGGCGGCCGTTCGCGGTGAGCTGTCCGGCCCGGATCCGACGGGAGGAGACCGCGCGCAGGTCGGTGGCGACAACGAGCGGGACCACGACGAGGCGGACGGGGGGGAGGTGGCGCTCCCGGCGGAGCCGGTTGACCGCCTTGGCGCCTTCGAGCGTCTCGGCGGAGACGACGAGGACATCGACGCCGGGTTCGGCCGCCCGGCCGACGCCGTCGTCGAGCGGGACGATCTCGAACGGGCGGCCCGGGTACGTTCGCGTCAGGAACCGACGGAGGGCGCGACGCCGGGCCGCGAACGGACGGATGCGCGGGCCGAGCGGCTTCGGGTGGGCCGCCAGATACCGTTCGGTCGTGAGCCCGATCCGGACGACCTCGGCGGACCGGACCGCGGCGTCGAGGAGCGCGGCATGTCCGACGTGGAGTCGGTCGAACGTTCCGCCGAGGACGGCGGTCCGGGCGCGGGGCATCGGGGCGCCCCTAGACGTGGACGAGCTGGAGGACGACGAACAGCGCGAGGATCGCGATCGCGGCGTACATGAGGTAGGTGTAGTTCGTCTTCGCCTGCCGGCGTCCGTCGAGCGTCCGGCGGCACGCCTTGCTGCAGGTCTCGGAATCGAGGTCGCACGGCTTCCCGCAGACCTTGCAGTGGCGGTGGTCGTCCACGTCGCTCACGCCGGACCCAACCGGTGGGCCCGCTTAGGCGTTCCCCCGACCGACGTTACGCGCGGAACATCCGCCCGAGGGCGAGTTCCGTCGAGTCGGGCAGGGACGCCCGGTAGGCGGCCTCGCGAGGGACCGCGGGGCGGCGGGCCGACTCCGTGGGGGTGACGTGGGCGGAGGCACGGGCGCCTTCCCGGCCGAACTCCGCGAGCTCCTGGGCGCCGATGGCGAGCGGAGTCGCCTCCCGCCAGACGGCCTCGAACCGCATCGCGTTCTGGCGGACGAACTCGTCGTCCTCGGATTCGACCAGCGGCCCCCCTCCCGGGCGTGGGGGGGAAAGGGCGCCGAACCCCCGGACCGCGACCTTCCGGTCGACGACCCACAGGCGGGCGAGCTGGGGGGTCCAGATCCGGACCTCCGGACGCGGCCCGGTGCCGCCGGGGCCGGCGAGGAGCTTCGCGAGGAATTCGAGGTCGGTCGCCCGGTAGTCCACGACGAGTTGGATCCGAACTCCGCGTTCCGACGCCCGCAGGAGGGCCTTCGCCACGTCGAGGCGGGCCCCTTCGGCGAACACGCCGGGGCGGGAGAGGGCCTGGATCTCCTGGCGGGCCGCCGCGATCCGCCGCAGGAGCTGCGGGGCGAACTCCTCGTCCTTGGGGATGATGTGGGTCCGACCGGGGAGCGGAGTCCGGGGAGCGGGTGGGCGGAACAGCGGGTCTCCCTCGTCGAGCCCCGGGGCGCGGGTCGGCGATTCGGCGAGATAGATCGCCCGCACGACGCGGTGGAGGTCGACCTCGTCCCGGAGGAACACGGTCGCCCGGTCGAGGAGCCGTCCGACGTCCAGGCCGACGAACCGGTGGGGCGCCGGCCGGTCGGGACGACGAGCCCCCGGGCGGCGAGCCGGGCCAGGATCCGGTATCCGGTCGCCCGGTCGAGTTGGGACGCAGCGATCGCATGGCGGGCCGTCACGGGCCCGTTCCGGACCACGGCCCGGTACATCTGGGCCTCGTGGACGGTCAGTCCGAGGTGGGTGAGGCCGCGGGTCAGCTCATCGGCTCCGTCCAGCCCCTCGGGGTCCGGCGGGGCAGACAGGGGCGGGGAGGTCGCCCGATCCGGTCCGTCGCCCGGGGCCGCCGGCGGCGGACGTGGAGGCGAAGTCGCGTAGGCGGCGTTGTGGCGCGCCTGGCTCATGGGTTTCTCGCCCGCCCAGGCCGTTCGAGACATTCCAGTCGGTTCCCTCCCCGCACCGATGATACAGTGGGTATTGATGCGTATTTATACTTACTCTAGGACCCGGAGTTCGGACGATCCGGGACCCCTTTCCCGTCGGTCCGGGCCGTCCCGGTCCCCGCCTCTCCCGACGAGGGGTGGGTCGCGAAAGCCCCCCCGCGGACGCTTCGCCGGGGGTGGCGGCATCCGCGCGGGCCCCTGCTCTCCTCGGCGGGGGGCCCCCCGCGTCGCCCCCGCCGGGGTCGCGGACTTCGGCGGGGGGAACGACCTACACGAACAGGAAGACCATCACGAGCACCAACACGATCACGGCGATCGTCATCCAGCGGACCCAGTACAGCGTGTTCGCCGTGTTCTGCTCGATCCGTCGGAGGAGTTCGGTCGCGTCGAACGTGGGGGGCGGGGGTGGCGTCGTCTGCCAGGGAAGTGCTCCTGCCATGACCGCCGGTAGATTCGCCCCCTAAAACAGGGCCGTATGCCGAGGGGGGAGCGCCCGTCGGTGCCGTCCGCGCCCCGGCACGTGCGTTCGGTGGGTCGAGAGGGTTCGCGTCCCGGGAGGACCGACGCTCCCACGGGACCGCCCCGACCGGACGGCCGCGTCAGGTTCCGAGGACGAGTCGCAGGGCGCGGACCAGGTTCCGTCGCGAAACGTTCGTCCGTTGCCAGATGACCTGCGCGGCGGCCCCGCGGAGCATCATCAGGATCGCCTCGGCCGCCGCCTCCGGGTCGCGCAGCTTCGGGATCCGCCCGCGCGCCTGCAGCATCCGGAGGAATCTTCGCATCTCCTTCGTGTCCGCCATCCCGTCGAGCTCGAGCGCGGCCCGGACCGCCGGGTCCCCCGCCGCATCCTCGATCAGATGAAACCACAGCGCCGGGTCGGTCTCGCCGGAGAAGATCTCGTCCATGGCGCTCGCGATCCCCTCGGCGACGTCGCCCTCCTCGAGCAGTCGCTCCCAGCGCCGAAGGATCGCGTCCCGCGACCGGTCGTGGACATGGATGAGCAGGTCCGCCTTCGTCCGGAAATAGAGGTAGAGCGCCCCTTTGCTGACCCCGACCTCCTTCGCGACGTCGTCCATCGTCGCGTTGGCGAACCCCTTCCGCGCGAACACGACCCGGGCGGCGTCCGCGATCCGGAGGCGCGCTTGGTCCCGATACCCTGCCACGACCTTCGGCATACACCCGCGGGGGGACGCTCCGCGTCCCTCGACGGGCCGAGAAAGTGACGGAGCGTATTTCTACTTTCGGCGCCCCGGTCGAATGACCGCAAGTTATTATACTGACCAATAGTCAGGGAACCCCGCGAACGGGCTCATCCCCGCTCCGGAAGGGCAGAACCATGGCCGAGGAATTGGCACGGGAACGGGCGGAGACCGAGACGGCGACGCGGGGGACCACAGCGACCGTCCGGCTCACCGAGCTCGCCGGGATCCTCGTGTTCGTCGGCGTGTTCCTCGCCGTGCTGATGGGGGCGATGGACGGCCTCGTCGTCTCGACGGTCCTTCCCCGCATTGCCTCCGACCTCCACCAGGTCGACGGGGTGACGTTCGTCGTGAGTGCGTACTTGATCTCCTCCACGATCTCGATCCCGATCTTCGCCCGGCTCTCCGACATCGCGAGCCGCCGGAACGTCTTCCTCGTCGGCCTCCTCACGTTCATCGTCGGCTCGGCGCTCGCCGGGCTGAGCCAGAACCTCGACGAGCTGATCCTGTTCCGGGGGATCCAGGGGTTCGGCGGCGGCGGGGTGTTCCCGGTCGCCATCGCGATGGTGGCGGTCCTCTACCCGCCGGAATCGCGGGCCCGGGTCACGGGCGCGCTCACCGGCGCGGCCGGGATCGCGATCGTCGCCGGTCCGTTGCTCGGGAGCTACATCGTGACGATCACGACGTGGCGCTGGGTGTTCTACATCAACCTCCCGTTCGGGATCCTCGCGATGCTCGTCCTTCTCGTCGCCGTCGGCCCGCTCCGGCCGACCGTGCCGGGACGGTTCGACGTCCCCGGCGCGGCCCTCCTCTCCGGCTGGGTGGCGGCCCTGATGCTGGCCCTCGTCCAGGTCGCCGACGCCGGCTGGGCGTGGACCGACCCCCGGATCGTCGCCCTCCTCGCGGTGGCCGCGCTCGTCTTTGCCGGGTTCCTCGGGTGGGAGCTCCGGACCGAGCAGCCGCTCGTGCCCCTCCGGCTCCTCCGCCAACGAGTGATCGCGGCGAGCAGCGGCGTGATGCTCTTCACCGGGATCGTGTTCAGCTCGCTCCTGACGTTCCTCTCCGTGTTCGTCGGGATCGTGCTCCTGCACGACGGGCCGAACGCGACGAACGTCGTTCGGGACATCATCTACTTCCTCGCGATCCCGCTCATCCTCGGCGCCGGGCTCTCCGGACAGCTCCTCAGCCGGGTCCCTTACCGGACCCTCATCGCCCCCGGCCTCCTCCTGGCGGGGCTCGCCGCGTTCTTCCTCACCGACCTGACCGGGGCCACGCAACCGTGGGTCCTCGCGTTCGGGTTCCTCCCCATCGGCGGGATCGCCCTCCCGCTCATCCCGATCGGGTTCGGGCTCGGGCTCAGCCTGGCGGGAACGACCATCGCCGTCCAGAACGAGGCCCCGGCGGCCGAGGTCGGCGCCGCCATCGGGATCACCCGGTTCTTCCAGAGCCTCGGAGGCGCCCTCGGGATCTCCCTCCTGACCGTCTTCCTGACGTGGCGGGAGACCGCCCTCGCCTCGGGCGCGGTCTCCGCGGCGGGGGCCGCTTCGGCGCTCGTCACGGCGTACGACGAGGTGTTCCTCGTGCTCGCGGTCTCGATCGTCCTCGCGTTCCTGTTCTCGCTCGGGCTCGCGGGCCGGGTCCCCGTGGCGCGTCCCCCGCCGCCCTCGGTGGGAACTCCGCGGGGGCCCGGAGCGCTCCCCGCGGGCGGAGTCGGGGAGCCGGACGCGCGCCGCTGAGCGCGGGACGGATCGAGCCGGCTAGCGGCGTCGGGCCGGGCGGCGCCGGTCGGCCGGCGGTTCGTCGGCGCCGAGCGGGTCGTCCTCGGAGAGCGCCGGGTCGGCCGCGGGCGGGCTGGCGGCTCTCCCGCTCGAGCGGGGCGCGGTGGGGCCAAGGCCGGCGAGCGGGTCCTTTTCGTCGGACTCCGACCAGCTCGTGTCGCTCAGCCGGTCGACCTTCCCCCGCTCGAGGGCGCGCCGGTCGTCGGTGAGCTGGGAGAGCTGCCGGACGAGCGTGAGCCACACCCGTCCCTGGTTCGCGATCGAGGTTTCCATCCGGTCCCGGATCTCGGCCGTCTTTTCCTGGAGCTCGGCCTCGAGGCGCCGGACCTCGCGGTGGAGGTCGCGCCGGACGGTCTGCAGCTCGGCGTCCGAGGAGGGAGCCGCGGTGCCGGGCGGCGCCTTCTGGATCTCGGCGATCTTCAACCACGCCTTGCGGACGACGGGGACGAGCCGGTCGCTCAGGACCTGCGTCCGGTGGTCGAGCTCGTCGAGTTCGCCCCGGATCCGCGTCTCGAGCTGCTCGAGGAGCGCCTCCCGCTCGGCGAGGACCTGCTCGACCTGCTCGAGCCTCCGGAGCCCGTCGGACGGCATCTCGGCGAGCCGGGCCTCGGCCTCGCCGACGCGGGTTTCGACCATCCGCTGGGTCTCGGCGCGGAACGCGTCGATGGTGCGGGCGATCCGCTCCCGGACGATCGGCTCGAACTTCGCCGGGTCGCTCGCGCGGGCGAACGACCCCTCGACCTCGCCCTTCAGCCGGGCGAGGAGCTCGAGGTACTTCTCCCGCTCCCGGTCGAGCCCCTCGCGGAGCCGCTCGTCGAAGTGGCCCTGCATCCGGACCTGGAGGTCGGCGATCGCCTGGAGGTTCGCCGCCTGGAGCTCGGCGGCCCGGCCATCGAACGACTTCGAGACCCGCACCTCCGACTCGGCGACGCGGCCGTCGACGGTGCCGGCGAGCCGGGCCTGCTGGTCGGCGACCGACTTCTGCAGCCGCTCGGAAAGCTCCCGGGTCCGCCCGTCTACGAGGATCGTGAGCCGCTGGTCCGCTTCCTTCTGGTCCCGGACCCGCTTCGCCTCGAGCTCGTCGAGCCGCTTCTGAGTCGACTCGCGGAGCCGCCCCTCGAGCTCTTCGCGGACCGAGATCTCCCGGTCGGCCGCTTCCCGGAGGTGGAGGTCGAGCTGCGCCGAGAGGCTCGCGCGGAGCTCCTCTTCCGCGTGCTCGACCCGCTCGCGGAGCTCGGCGTTCGTCCGGTCCGCTTCGTCCGCGACCCGCTGGCGGTGCGCCTCGACGACGCCGCGCTGGTCGTCGCGGACCTTGCTGAGCGCTTCGGCGACCCGCGGCTCGAGCGAGCTCTGGAGCCGCTTGTCGACCTCGGGACCGATCGCCGACGCGACCGACGCGCGGAGGCGGGTTTCCGTCGCCTCGAGCCGCTTGTCGAGCTCGATGCGGAACGTCTCCGTCGAGGTCTGTTGAGCGCTTTGAGCCTCCGATAGACGTCTCTCCAATCCGAGGCGAAAGGTGTCGTCCACCTCCCCCTTGCGACCGGCCGCCTCCGTCCACTGGGCGGTCAGTCGTTGCTCGAGGTCCGCCGTCGAGCGGCGGAGGTCCTCGGCCAGCTGGGCGCGCGTCTGCCCGACGCGCTCCTGGATCATTCGGTCGATCTCGGTCGCCGTCGGGCCCGGCGGTTCCGGGGGCGAGGGAGCGACGACCGGCTCCGGGTCCGTCGGGGCCACCGGAGGGGCCGGCCGAGGCGGAGCGGCGGCGGGGGGCGGTGCCGGTACGGGCGCCGGCGTGGGTGGGGCGGGAGGAGCGACGACCGGCGGCGGAGCCGGCGCCGGAGGAACGACGGACGGGGCCGGAGGGAGGGGGACCGGCGGGGGAACCGGTGCCGACGCGGGGGTCGGAGCCGGGTGCGGGGGGAGGGGCCGTGACCGGGTGGAGGGTCGGGTCGTCGCTGACCGACATCGGGACGACCTCGACGCGGTCGACCCGGTTCGGGACCGAGTCGCCCGGGCGGTTCAGCCACGGGGGCAATTGCTTGCCCGCGGGGGTGGCCTCGGCGGTGACTCCGGTGGGAGGAGGGGACCCCCGGACGACCGCGTCTTCGGGGGCCGGCTCCCCGGCGGCCATCGGGACCCGGGCCTGGAGGTACTCCTGGGCCCGCTTGGCGGTCTCGGCGGTGACGGGGACGTGGCGGCCCCGCGCCCGCTGGAGGAGGAGCGCCGCGCTCTCCATCGCCGTGCCGATCCGCCAGATCTCCTTCCGCCGGTCGCGGCCGCCCTGCCGCTCCGGGTCGCTGAGGTGGGTCCGGAGCCGGGCCGTCTCGACGAGGTCGACCCGCTGGCGGATGGGGACGAGCTTCGCCTCCTGGCGGTCGCGGACGAACTGGAGGATGAGGGGGGCGGTCTCCTTGGCCCGGCCGGTCGCGCTCGGGATCCCGTCGGTGAGGTCCCGGACGGTGACTGAGGCCGACTCCCAGCTCTGGATCCGCTTCGCGTGCCGGTCCCCGGCCGCCTCGCCGCGGGCGACCCGCATCAGCGCGAGCGAGAGCGGAATCTGTTCGGTGAACTCGTGGAGGTTCGTCTTCGGCTGCGGGAGGAAGTATGGGAACGCGAGGATCGCCCCGAGGGCGATGAGGGAGGCGGGGAGGACGCGGATCAGGTCGAGGATCGCCTGCATCGTCGTCTCCCACTGGTCGCTCGCGACGAGCAGGACGGGGTCGGTCGACCCCCGGTGGAACAGGAACCCCTCGCCGACGACGGCGTAGAGCGCGGGGTCGGGGGCGGGCGGGGCGCGGGTCTCGCGGCGCGGGCCCCCCATCGAGGCATGCCACCGGAGGACGGTCGCGCCGAACTCGCCGGTCGCGAGGAGCTGCTGGGTGTCGAGGACGAGGGTCTTCATCCCGAGCCGGGGTCGGTCCTCGGTGGAGAGGAACATCCGGCCGACGCAGGTGTACCGGCCGTTCGCGGCCGGGTAGAGGAACAGGTTCGGGTAGTAGGACAGCGGTTGCGACGGGTCCGGGTCCCAGTAGTCGTGGGTGTCGGCGACGTTGACCGTCAGATTGCCGACGATCCGGATCGTCTCGAGGGTCTCCCGGTGCCCGGGGAACTCCTCCGGGACCGTCGTGTAGCCGGGGCTTTCCGCCTCGTTGTCGACCTGGCGGCACCAGACGACGCCGACCGGGGACGTCTGCGCCGGCGGCGCGGTCGCTCCGCCGCGGGGTCGGTCGCGCTCGATGCCGCGGGGGTGCCCATCAGTCGCCCCGCGTCGCCCGCCGTTCGAGCACCCGCTCGCAGATCCGCGCGAGCGGCAGGGTGGTGTTGACCATCACCGGGATCCCGAGCGTGTCCGGCCGGCGGTCGGCGCCTCGAGGCCGGTCTCGTTCAGGAACAGCGGGTGGCCCTCCCCGGCCGAGACCGCGCTCGAGACGAGGAAGACGTCCTCCTTCGCCGAGATGCCGCGGCCGTCGTGGGCGACGAGGATCGTGCCCATCCCGGCCCCGTCGCGGCTGCAGGAGGAAGTCGGGGATGTCGAACACCGACCGGAACGTCCGGTCCCGGACCGCCTGCTCGATCTCCCCGTAGAAGTCCCGGAGCTTGTCGGCCTTGGAGATCGCGATGACGAGCGGGATGTTCCGCTGCTTGACGTACCGGAACACGCCGCGGGCGAGGTTCACCTGCTGGGCCTGGTCCCGCAGCGACGGGAGCGACGGGGAGAGGAGGAGGATGATCCCCTCCGCCTCGTGGACGAACCGCCCGAGGAGCGTGAGGCCCCGCCGCCACAGGTCGCGCCGGTCGGGCCGCCACGTGTCGAAATGCGGGATGACCCGGCACGAACTGTCGGAGACCTCGCTCCTCGACCGAGGTCGATCCAGAGCCGGTCGTAGGTGAAGTAGTCGGAGATGATCCCGCCGGCCTCGTCGATGGTGTGGAGCTCCATCGGTCGGGAGAGCTCGGACCCGCCGTTCGCGCTGCCGTAGCGGAAGTGCATCTTCATCTCGACGAACTGGTTGTACTTCGTCGGGAGCGGGTACTTCGTCAGCACCCCCTGCTCCTCGCGGCCGGCGGCGAGCTCGACCCAGAGCCGCTTCCGGTCGTCCATCGGCCGGTTCACGTAGAACCGGGTCGTCGTCTCGAGGCTCCCCTCGGGGTCGGTAGGGTCGGTCGTCTCGTACGTCGTCTCCTCGAGGATCGACTTCGCTCGCGAGGTCGCCGTAGAGCGGGATCGTGAACCCCTCCGGGCGAGCGGGAGGTAGAGGATCGGCAGGTTGAGGCCGAAGTGCCCGGAGAGGAAGCGGAAGTAGGTCGTCTTGCCCGACGCCGGGATGCCGACGACCGCGATCCGGGCCGCCTCGACCGGGGCCGCCTTCGGTTCTTTCGGGGCCTTCGCGGGCTTCTCGGCCTTCTCGGGCCGTACCGCCTTCTCCGGCTTCGCCTCCTTCTTCGGGGCGCTCTTCGGCTTCGGCTTCGACCCGCCCTTCGTTTCCGGCAACTTGGTGACTCTCCTGGTTCAGCGCATCTCGGCGAGACAGATCTCGATGAAGTCGAGGGCCCCCTCGACCGACGCGTCCCCGCCGGCGTTCTCGAGCCGGGCGTCCTGGAGGAGCCCGAACGATCTCCTCGACCGCCGCCTCGTGCTCGGCCGGCGGAGTCGGTGGGGTCCTCGCCCCCGGTGACCCGGGTCAACTGGTAGGTGCCGCGCAGCTCCATCAGCCGCGCGAACAGGTCGCTGAGCATCTGCTTCAGCTTCGGGTCCGAGCGGGCGAGCTTCGATCTCGGTGTCGTCGAGGAACCGGACGAGCGTCTCGGTCTCCTGGTCGTTCTGCATCTTCGCCTGCAGGAGCGCGAGCCGGCGCGGTGATGCGGGCCCGCGTGGGTGACCGGGATCTGGTCCGCGGCGTTCCACGCCTGGAGGAGCGAGCGGGCCGCCTCGACGATCTCGCCGCGCGCGAAGTAGATCCGGGCCTCCCAGTACGAGAACGTCACGGGCGGGAGGACCGCCTTCGACCGGTGGAGCTGCTCGAGGGCGCCCCCGAAGTCGTTCGTGAGGTACCGCTCGATGACCGTCCCGAGGGGGCCGTACCGTTCCCTGAGGTACGGGCGGCGCGACGCCCGACTGCGCGTTGACGACGTCGACCTCCAGCGTCGGCGCCTCGGAGTAGGGCATGTCGGCCTCGGTCACCACGCTCTGGGCCGGGCGGGTGAGCCGCGAGACGGTCGCGTGCTGCTGGGGCTCCTTCAGGGCGCGGGCGGCGCGGGCCGCATTGCGCGCGAGCTCCTCGGGGTGGAGCTGGTCCATGGTTCGGCCGTCGTCGTAATCGACGTCGAGGAACGCGTTCACCATCTGGGCGAAGAGCTGGGCCCCGGTGTCGACCTCCTGGTACGTGAAGAGCGCGGGGGCGCCGACCGACTGGGCGCGCGTGGTGAGCCCGGCGAGGAACGCGTTCATCCGCCCGGTGTCGACCCCCTTGTCGCGCTGGTTGCCCATCCCGATCCCGATGACCCGGAGCGTGAGGGACGACCCTTCCGGCAGCATGTACGGCACGAGGTCGATCCGACTCCCCGTTCCGGGAGGCTCGGCGGGGTTGCGGACCTCGAACCGGTTCGACGCGTTGTCCCAGCCGTCGGTCACGAGGACCAGCGTCCCGTGGACGCCGGTCGTCCCGCGGCGGAGCAGGTCGGCCCCAACCGCGAGGGCGTCCCAGATCGCCGAGCGGCCGCTCGGCGTCAGCATGGAGATCAGGCTCTCGACGTAGGGGAGGTTGTCCTTGTGAATGACCGCGAGGGGCACGGCCACCCGGACCGTCTCGGTGAACGTGACGAGGCCGAACTCGCCGCCGGTCGTCTCGGCGTTCTCGAGGATCCGGTACACTGCGGTACGGGCGACTTCGATCTTCTGCTTCTCCGGACCCGAGGGGTCCGGGAGCGGGGCGAGCATCGACTTCGAGAGGTCGAGAACGAGAACGTTCCGTTCCTTCGGGAGGGACGCCGGCGGCGTCGCCATCCCGTACTCCACCTCGGTCAACTCGACCCGCTCCGTCTCAAGGGTTCCCGTCTAGGCGAGAAATCCCTCGCCCGACCAGGCCCGGAGCCCCGGCGAGATGCCCTGCACGCCTCGTATTTACGCGACTGTGGGTATATCTGCCTTCGCCCTTTGTGGGTCGTCGTCCGGGGACGTTCCGCGCGTCGGCCGGACTCCCTCCCTGAGCCAGAGTTCCGCGCGTCCGGTCGCAGGAGGGACCGTTCCGCGACGCGTTCGACCGGCGCCCCTCCCGTGCCGCGATCGGGTTCGGGGTCGCCCCGACCCGCGGTGCGCCGGAACGGGCGCGACCCCGGGCGGAGCGCGACGGAACGAGGCCCGGCCCCGTTCTATAGGACCGAGGGTCACTGAGGTCGAGGACGAATTGACGACCGACTGCGAAACCCCGGGTTGCATGCACCAGAAGCGGCTCCACGTTGCGGACGGTCACTGCCGCGCGTGTGCGTGCACGGCCTACACGAACAATGGGCCCGGCCACCAAACGAAGGCCGCGCGGAAGCAGGTCGCCAAAGCCCTCCGAAGCTGGTAGCCGGGCCCTGCTCGACCCGGCGCACCGCCCGGGAGTCCGGCGTCCTCGCGATTGCCGTGCCCGCGCTCCCGCCCTCCCCAGAGCGTCGCTGACCTCGGGGGAACGGTTATAACGGGCACCCGGGTCCGCGGCCCCGCATGGGCAACATCCGCCAAACGTACATCAAGCGGGTCGCCGTCGAGCTGATCCGCCACTACCCCGACCAGTTCGGGGGCGATTTCGCTGCGAACAAGAAGAAGGTCCTCGAACTCACCGACCTCGTTGTCCTCGTCGACGGCAAGCCCACCCTCGTCTACAAGAAGCTCGCCAACCGCATCGCCGGGTACGCGACCCGGTACGTCAAGCGGAAGCGCGGGATCTAACCGGTCCGCTTCTTCGGCTCGGCCGGCGGCCGGGCCAGTTTCGACTCGTCGCGGTCGAACAGCTGGAACCCTTCCTGCAGGTGGACGATCTCCACCGGCGTGGTCGGGCGCCCGACCAGCATCGCGTGGCTGTTCGCGACGAGGCACGCCCCGACGACGGGGACCCCGAAGTTGCCGGTCGACCGGTGGAGCGGCACCCCGAGCGTCTCGGCGATGAGCTCCGCCTCGAGGTCGGTCGTCTTCGGGTGAACCACGACGCCCCGGTTCGTCGCCGCGGCCGCCATCCCGACGGTGCCGAGGCCGGCGACCGTGGCTCGCTTCGTCGGGACCTGGAGCGCCTTCTCGACGCGGCGGATCGCCTCGTCGGAGAACTCCGGGTGGACGAGCGCGCCGTGGTCGTTCGCGAGGACGTTGTTGCCGAGCGCGTTGTACCGCGTGCGGAGCGTCGTGATCGGCACGACCTTCTCGAGCTCCTTGCGCTCGAGGTCGTCGATCTCATCGCCGACGATCCCGCCGTGGGAGTTCCAGGCGAGGAGCGCGCCGACGATCTCGCTGTCGGCCACGGTCGTGCGGACGGTGGGGACCTCGAAGATCCGCTCGACCTCGTGCGCGAGGGTGCGGGGCATCGAGGGCGGGACGACCGCGCCCCGGTCGCTGACGCGCAAGAGGACGCCGATGTAGGGCGAGCCCGCGATGACCGTGCGGGCGATGGCCAATCGGACGCTCCCGGGACCGAGGGCCTAGCCCCCTTCCACCAGGTCGACCTCGATGAGGCCGTCCTCGAACCGGATCGCCTTGACCCGGACCTTCCGCGGGATGTGCTGGACGCCGCGCGTCCAGATGAACTCGTTCAGGCGCGGGTCGATCCAGACGTCGGCGACGGTCCCCTTCATGTGGCGGCCGACGAACCGCCGGACCGTCTCGAGCGCGTGGCCCGCCCGCCGGCGGCGGGACGGCTGATGCATGCTGGCGCGCAGTGGGATGATGTACTCCCGCTCGAGCTCTTCCGTGCGGGCGCTCTTCTCGTTCTTCGGGGCCATGGTCGGGTCCTACAGGTGGAGGTGTCCGCGGCGCCAGGAATGCCGCTTCGGGTGCCGGGTGACGCGTCGGCTCGTCCGCTGCATGACCCACGCAGGGACACGGCGGTTCTGCTTGACCTTGCGGAAGAGCCGGGTCTTCCGGGCCAGGGACTTGCGACGGTTCGCCATCTCGGACGCCTCGGGGTAGAACGGTCCCCTCTTAACGGCGCGTGATGGTGATGTCACGCCGCTCGGGCATGACCCGCTCGAGGATCGCGCGCAGCGTCGTGTCGTCGATGGCGCGCTGGAGCCGTCCGGAGGCCGCGAGGGACAGGACCTGCTGTTCGACCGCCTGCGCGACGTCCGGCTTCGCGAGCCGGATCCGGCCGAGCCGTTCGCGGGCCTCGGGCGTGAGAATCCGCCGGAGCGCTTCGGACCGCTCCGAGTCGCGCCGACTCTGCTCGGCCTGCTGCTGGGCGTAGGCCGCGTTCATCGCCTCGGGATTCTGGGCCGCCTGCATCTGTTGGAGCTGCTGGAGCCGTCGGCGCCGAAGGTCGGCGAGTTCCGCGTCTCCGTCCCCGGCCATCGTCGGCTCCCTCGGGGGGGTCAGAGGTACTTGGCGAGCTCGGGCCGCTTCTCCGCGAGTTCCTTCAGGACCGCGCGGGAGGTCGTGTCGAGGAGCCGCTGGCCCTCCGGAGAAACGCGTCGGCCGCGATTCTTCTGGGGCTGGAGGAGACCGGACTTCTCGAGCTGCTGGACGATCTCGCGGAGGACGGAGCGCGAGGCGGTGCGGGCGTGGTACGGGGCGGAGCCGCGGTCCCGCTTCCCGCCGTACTCGGACGCGAGACGGGCGATTCCGCTCGTCCCCTGGAGGGAGATCTTCCGCAGCACGGAGGCGCTTCGGAGGTACCACCAATCCGGCTGACTCGGGGCCCGCTGGGTGTGCACCCCGGTCCGCGCGAAGCTCGCCCAGACGGGGGGAGCGACGGCGTTCCGCTGCTTGAGTTCGGTCGCCACGCGGGGGAGCAGGAGGGACGCCGGAACGTCGACCGGATGGGTCATGGAGGGCGCGACCACCCAGCGGTGCTATTTAAAGTAAGAGCCCGCGATGGCCGCGGTTCCATGCGTTCGTTCGCCGAGCCGCACGCGCCCGCCCCCTGGACGGTTCTCCTCCTCGCCGGAGGTGCGTCGAGGCGGTTCGGCGGCGCCCCCAAGGCGACGGCCCGGATCGACGGAGTGCCCGCGGTCCAACGGATGGTCGAACTCTCGGCCGAGGCGGGGTTCGAGCGGTGCCTCGTCGTCGCCGGTCGGCACCTCCGGGAGACGCAGCTCGCCCTCGGAGCCATCGGTCCGCTCGTCCTCGAGAATCCGGACTGGGAGGCCGGCCGGACCGGGTCGATCCAGGTCGGGTTGCGCGCGTCGGCCGGGGCCGCGGGGGTCTTGCTCTGGCCCGTCGACCATCCGTTCGTCGAAGCCAAGAGTCTCCTCACGCTCCGCCGGTGCGCGGAGACGGATCCGATGGCGGTGTGGTTCATTCCGACGTTCGAGGGGCGGGGGGGCCACCCCGTCCTCCTGCGCCCGCCGACGTTCACCGCGATCCTGGGACTGCCCCCCGATGGGCCGCTCCGGTCGCTCCTCGCTTCGTTCGGGCCGCAGGTCCGTCGGGTGCCCACCGACGACCCCGGAGTCCTGGAGAACGTCGACGACCCCGTGTCGTTCGACGCGGCGATGGCACGCCGGCGCGCCGACGAGGCGAGAGGGCGATGGACCGACGGCTGACGAAGGAGGCGCTCCGGTTGATGGAGCTTCATCAGCCGTTCGTACGGGCGACCGTCGTGCACACCGTCGGCTCGGTGCCGGGGAAGCTCGGAGCGTCGATCCTCATGCGGGCCGACGGCTCGACGGTCGGAACGGTGGGGGGAGCCGCCCTGGAGGAGCGGGTGAAGGACCTCGCCCGGGTCGCACTCGCCAGTCACTCCGGGGGACTCCACCACTTCGACCTCCGCAAGTGGCAAGAAGGGGGACTCCCGAGCCTGTGCGGGGGCGAGGTCGACATTTCCGTGGAGTACGTCGCCGCGCGACCGCGGGTCCTGCTCTGGGGCGGCGGCCACGTCGCGGAAGCCGTCGGGACGATCCTTCCAACGGTCGAGTACCGACTACACGGTGGCCGACGACCGGCCCGACTGGGTCGGGGTCGACCGATTCCCGGGGGCAGAGCGCCGCGAGGTGGTCGAGGCGAAGCAGCTGTTCACCGCGATCGACCCAACTCCGTACACGCACGTCTACATCCTCGGATACGACGCCGAGAAGGACACGGACGTCCTCGAACTCGCGTGCCGGTCGTTCCCCGGGAGGGTCGGACTCATCGCGAGCACGGTGAAGCGGACGCACATGTTCGCCGAGCTCCGCCGTCGGGGGGTCGACGAGGCGGCGCTCGCGCGCGTCCGGTCGCCGGTCGGGCTCGCCGATCGGCGCCCGGACGCCGGCGGAGATCGCGGTGAGCATCGTGGCCGAGTGCGTGCAGGACGCGAACGAGGGGCCGAGGCATAAGAACCCCGGCGGCTCCTCGCCGGAGGATGGGTAACGCGATGCCCTCCCGCCAACTCGCCCGGATCCGCGTCAACGGCACCACCGTCGAGGTGTTCTGCCCGCCGGAGCGGATCCTCCTCGACCTCCTCCGGGAGGAGCTCAATCTCACCGGGACGAAGCGGGGCTGCGACCTCGGGACGTGCGGGTGCTGCACCGTCTGGCTCGACGGGCGGCCGGTGCTCAGCTGCCTCTCCCTCGCCCGCCTCGCCGACGGCCACGAGGTCACGACGATCGAGGGCGTCAGCCCCGCGGGAGGGCTCTCGCGGCTCCAGAAGGCGTTCGTCGAGCACGGCGCGACCCAGTGCGGGTTCTGCACTCCCGGGTTCGTGATGACGGCGGCCGCGCTGCTCCGCGACCGGCCCGACCCGAGTCGCGAGGAGATCGAGCGGGCGATCTCCGGCAACCTCTGCCGGTGCACCGGGTATCTGAAGATCGTCCAGGCGATCCAGGCCGCCGCGAAGGAGCCATCGTAGGATGGCCGCCACCGAGCCGCCCCCGAGGTACCGGCTGATCGGCCAGCGGGTCCCGTACATCGAGGGCCCGCTCAAGGTCACGGGACGGGCCGAATACACCGACGATATCAAGCGGCCCGGCCAGCTCGTCGGACGACTGCTGCGGAGCCCGTGGCCCCACGCCCGGATCCGTTCGATCGACGTGAGTCGGGCCCGGGCGATGCCCGGCGTCGCGGCGGTCCTGACCGGCGAGAAGTACCCCACCCCGTTCGGGGTCCTCCCGATCACGCACGATGAGACGGCGATCGCCGTCGGCAAGGTCCGCTACATCGGCGACATCGTCGCCGCCGTCGCCGCCGTCGACGAGGCGACCGCCGACCGGGCGCTGCAGGCGATCGTGGTCGACTTCGAGCGGCTCCCCGACCACACCGACCCGCGGACCGGGACGGAGAAGGTCACCGAGCAGATCCACGACCGTGGCCTCAACGGGACGAACATCCAGAAGGAGGTCCTCCAGCACTTCGGGGACGTCGACGCCGCGTTCGCCCAGTCGCACGCCTCCGTCCGCGTGCGCGGGACGTTCGCCGGCGTCACCCATGCGTTCACCGAGCCGATGGCCACGATCGCCGAGGCGACCCCCGATGGTCGGCTGACGGTGTGGAGCGCCACCCAGGTCCCCCACTACCTCCACCGGGCCCTTTCCGAGGTGCTCGGCATCCCGATGCACCGGATCCGGGTGATCAAGCCCGAGGTCGGTGGTGGGTTCGGCGGAAAGTCCGACCCGCTCCCGCACGAGATCGTCTGCGCCGCCCTCTCGATCGAGACCGGCCGACCGGTCAAGGTCCTGTTCGACCGGGAGGACGTCTTCGTCACGAACCACGGCCGGCATCCGACGCAGAACGACGTGCGCATCGCCGTCGACGCCGAGGGGAAGATCCTCGCGTACGACATCGACGCCCTGATCGACGGGGGCGCCTGGAGCTCGTTCGGGACCGTCACGACGTACTACAACGGCGTCCTCTCGATGGGTCCGTACCGGGTCCCCGAACTTCCGGTACCGCGGACGGCGGGTCTACACGACGAAGCCGCCGAACGGCGCGATGCGCGCCCACGGCGGGACCAACATCCGCTACTCGATCGAGGTCGCCCTCGACGAGCTCGCCGAGAAGCTCGCGATCGACCCGTTCGACCTCCGGGAGCGGAACGCGCTCCCCCCGAACTCGACCACGGTGAACCAGTTCCGGATCACGTCGACCTCGTTCGTGAAGTGCCTCGCGCGCGGCCCGGGAGCGGAGCGGGTGGGACGCGAAGTTCCGGAAGCTCCCGTACGGGAAGGGGGTGGGGCTCGGGTGCGGGTTCTACATCTCGGGGTCGAACTGCCCGATCCACTTCACCCCGAAGATGCCGCAGTGCACGGTCCACCTGAAGGCCGACATGGACGGCGGGATCTCCGTCCACTGCATGCAGGCCGACATCGGCCAGGGGTCGAACACGCTCCTCGCGGTGATCGTCGCCGAGGTCGTCGGCGTCGACCTCGACCGGGTCCACGTCCAGCGGGTCGACTCCGACGTGTCGCCCGGTCGACATGGGGAGCTATTCGAGCCGGGTCACGTTCATGATGGGGAACGCCGCGCGCCAGGCGGCCGACCTCGCTCCGCGACCAGCTCGTGCGGGGCGCCGCGCGCCTCACCGGCTACCCGCCGGAGAACCTCGAGGTCGGCCACGAGAAGATCTCGGTCCGGCCACCGGCCCGATGTCGCGGTCACGTACCTCGAGGCGCTCCACGCGGCGATGGAGCGGTCGGGGGCGCTCGTCGCGACCGGCGCGTACACCTCGCCCCCATGGGCGGCGACTTCAAGGGGGCCCGGGCGGGAACCGCGCCCGCGTACTCGTTCGCCGCGTACGTCGCGCAGGTCGACGTCGACGTCGAGACCGGGATCTACCGCCTGGAGAAGGTCTGGGCCGCGTTCGATTGCGGGCGGGCGCTCAACCGGCTCGCCGTCGAGGGCCAGATCGAGGGGTCGATCCACATGGGGCTCGGGCAGCTCATGGGGGAGACGATGAGCTACCGCGGGGCGCGGCTGATGAACCCGTCCCTCCTCGAGTACAAGATCCCGATGCCCCAGCAGATGCCCGACGTCGAGTGCCTCCTCGTCGGGGACGACGACCCGGAGGGGCCGTTCGGCGGGAAGGAGGCGGGCGAGGGTCCGCTCATCGCCACCCTCCCCGCCGGGGGCAACGCGCTGTACGACGCGATCGGGGTCCGATTCCACGAGCTGCCGATCACCCCGGACAAGGTCGTCCGCGGGATCGAGCTCCGCCGCCAGGCCGGGCGGACGTGGAAGGGGGTCGCCTGATGCACCTCGACCCGTTCGAGCTCTTCCGGCCGACGACCGTCGACGAGACGGTCGCCCTCGCCGGTCGTCTCGCCCCGGACGTCGACTACCTCGCCGGCGGGACCGACCTTCTGCCGAACTACAAGATGCGCCTCAACGTCCGCGGGAACCTGATCGCCCTCGAGGACGTTTCCGAGCTCCGCGGCATCTCCCTCGACCGGCTCGGGGCGATGGTCCGGCTCGCCGACCTCGAGGCCGACCGGGAGTTCGCGGCCGCGTTCCCCGGGATCGCGGCCGCTGCGCGGGAGGTCGCGACGCCGCTCGTGCGGGCGTCGGGGACCGTCGGCGGGAACCTTCTCGTCGAGACCCGGTGTTTCTTCTTCAACCAGTCACTCCCGTGGCGGGAGAGCCTCGGGTACTGCCTGAAGGCCGACGGCGACCGGTGCCACGTCGTCCCCCAGAAGGTGAAGTGCTACGCGACGTTCTCCGGCGACGTCGCCCCGAGCCTCGCCGTCGTCGACGCCGAGGTCGAGGTCGCCGGCCCCGCGGGGCGCCGGCGGGTGCCGGTCGCGAACCTCTACGACCTCGCGGGCGACGGGATCCGCCGCCACCACCTCGGACCCGGCGAGCTGATCGTCGCGGTCCATCTTCCGAAGGATTCGCGCGGGCTCCGGGCCACGTACCGGAAGCTCCGGATCCGCCCGTCGTACGACTTCCCGGAGCTGGGCGTCGCCGTCGCCGCGCGCCAGGACGCGGACGGCCGGGTCGTCCGGCTCGCCCTCTCGGTGGGGGGCCTCGAGACCTTCCCGCGGAGGTTCGACGAGTTGACGGCCGCGATCGTCGGCACCGTGCCGACCGAGGCGGCGGTGCGCGCGCTCGCCGACGCGGTGCAGAAGCAGGTCCGGCCCGTCCACAACACGTTCCTCGTCCCGGAGTACCGGAAGAAGATGGCCGGGGTGTTCGTCCGGAGGGCGACCGCCGAGGTCCTCGGGCTGTCGGGGACACCGGCATGAGCCATCCTCCCGCGTTCGAGCTCGTCGACGCGTCCCGGCTGAAGATCCACGAGGAGATCGACCCGGCCCATGTCGCGCGTCTCGTCGAGGCGCTCCGGAAGGACGGGTACGTCGCGGAGCCGATCTGGGTCGCGCGCGACTCCCACGTCGTCCTGAACGGCCACCACCGGCTCGCCGCGCTCCGCGAGCTCGGCGCGGTCCGGGTCCCGGCGTGGGTGTTCGACTACGAGTCGGACGACGTCGAGCTCGCCCGGTGGTACGATGGGCCCGAGCTCCGGAAGCCGGACGTGGTGGCGCGGGCCGCCTCCGGGCGGCCGTTCCCGCCGAAGACGACGAAACACACGGTCCGGATCCACCTCCCCGAGCATCGGACGCCGCTCGCGGCGCTCGGCGTCGCGGTCGCCGCCGGTCACTCCGGCCCGGGCGACGGACGGGCCGGCGCGTAGGGAAGGGGCCACTCGCCGTCGGCGAACTTCCGGATCACCTCGACGAGGAGCCGCCGCTCGAGCGGCTGCGTCTTCGCCTGCAGGGTCTCCGGGGTCTCGCCCGGCGCGACCGGGAAGCGGCCCTGCCGGAGGACCGGGCCGGCATCGACGTCGGCGGTGACAAGGTGGACGCTCGCCCCGCTCTCCGGGTCGCCGGCGGCGAGGACGCTCTCGTACACCCGCCGGCCGTCAGTGGCCGGGGCCGCCGTGCTTCGGGAGGAGCGACGGATGGACGTTCACGATCCGGCCCGACCAGGCGGCGACGAACGGAGCCGGGAGGATCGACCGGAGCCCCGCGAGGACGACGAGCTCCGCGCCGGCATCCCGCAGTGCCCGGTCCAGTCCCTCGGCGGGCGCGTCGCCGGCCCGGTCCGCGCGCATCCGAACCACCGCGTACGGGAACCCGTGCCGGGCCGCCACCCCGGCGGCCGGCGCGTCGGCCCGGTCGGCGAGGACGACGACGATCTTCGCCGCGATCCCCTCCCGCGCGACCGCGGTCGCCACCGCGTCGAGCGTCGTCCCGGTCCCCGAGACGAGGACCGCGACCGGAAGGGGCCGCGTCATCGAGCCTCCGAATCAGAACAGCGTCGCCGACGTGAACCGAAACCGGCCGGTCACGAGCGCCGGGCATGTCACCGATTGGATTCCCCGCTCGTCGCTGAACCGGCCCCGGTCCCGTCCCCACGCCTCGGCGCGGCGGAGCGCCTCGACGATGCTCTCCGTGAACCGGAGGTTCCGGACCGGCTCGACGACCTCCCCGTGCCGGACCCGGTACGTCCCGTCGCGGGTCATCCCGGTGATCACCCCGCGGGCGGGGTGGACGATCCGCACGTAGTGGAGCCGGGTCACGATGAGGCCGTTCCCGAGGACCTTCGCGAGCTCCTCCGGGGACGCGCCGTCGCGGCCGCTCAGCTGCAGCGAGGTCGGCACCGGCCCCCACTCCCCGAACGGCGACTCGGGCGGGAGCGCGTGCCCGGTGAGCCCGGTCCCGAGGTGACCGGCGGTGACGAGGTCGGTGACCGCCGGGCCCACGACCCCCCGGTCGACGAGGGCGATCCGGCGCTTCGGGGTCCCCTCCTCGTCGAACGCGGCGGGGAGGCCGAGCGGGGAACGACCGTCGTCGGTGAGCGACATCTCCTCGGAGAACACGCGCTTCCCCCGCTTCCCCCGGAGGCAGCTCCACCCCTCCTCCTCCCCGTGCCCGGAGAAGCCGAGGTGGCAGAGGAATCCGACGATGTCCTGGACCGCGGCACCCTCGAGGAGGACGCGGTACGTGCCGGGTTTCGCCGAGCGCGGCGGGGAGGTCGGCATCCTCCGGAGCGCCTCGGTCCCGATCCGGTCCGGGCGGAGCTTGCCGGCGTCCCAGTGGGAACCTTCGGCCCATCCCGAGACTGGCGGGTCCTCCGCGGGGCGTTCGACGAGGACCGACCCCTGGCTCGCCGTCCGGATCCCGCTGACGAGCCGGCCGGAGGTGTTCGCGACCGCGAGCGTCTGCGCTCCCGCGTGGACGGCGCCCGAGACCCGGACCCCCTCCGTCTCCGCGCCGGCGGCGTCGAGCGCGGCCGCGGCGAGACGCCCGACGCTCTCGGGGACGAGCGCCGCCGTGGAGCGGGAGTAGGGGACGGCCCGGACCTTCCGGGCCGGGGGGAACGGACCAACGCGCCGGTCAACGGGCGCCATCGCCGCGAGGGCGACCGCCTCGCGAACCAGTCGGGCGAGCCCCTCCGCGCGCATGTCGGTCGTCGTGGCGGTCGCGATCCGATGGTCGTGGACGACGCGGAGCGAGACGCTCCGGGCCTCCTCCACGTGGGGCTGGTGGACGTGACCGTTCGCGAACCGCATCGTGGTCCACCCCTCCGAGCGGACGCGGACGTCGGCCGCGACGCCGCTCGGCACCCTTTCGAGGACCCGCGTCGCGACCCGCTCGAGGTCGGCGGGGCCGGGCGGCACGGTCAGCCCCCCCAGACCCGGACGTTGCGGAACCGCGCCGCCGGCGCCCCGTGGCCGACGCGGGCGGTCTGGATTGGCTGGCCCTTCCCGCAATTCGGGATCCCCCAGAGGTGCCAGGTCGACGCATCCCCGACGGCGTCCATCGACCCCCAGAACTGCGGGGTCATCCCGGCGTAGATCGGGTTGCGGACGAGCGGGCCGAGCTCGCCGTTGACGATCCGACGGCCGACCTCGGTGCCGAACTGGAAGTTGAGCCGACGGTCGTCGATCGACCACGACCGGTTCGTCTCGAAGTACACGCCGTCCCGGACCCCGTCGAGGAGCTCGTCGAGCGACCGGTCGCCCGGCTGGAGGTCGACGTTCGTCATCCGGATCAGGGGGACCGGTCGAACCCCCGGCCCGGGCCGTCGCTCCGGACCGCGGGAGTCCGAGCGCCGCGGCGGTCTCGCGGTTCGTCAGGAACCCCGTGAGGCGACCCCGGTCGACGAGCGTGGTCCGGACCGCCGGCGCGCCTTCGTCGTCCCATCCGAACGTGCCGAGCCCCCCGGCTCGGTTGCGTCGGCGACGACGGTCATCGCCTCCGACCCGTAGCGGAGCTCGCCCCGGTCCGACGGCGCGAGGAACGACGTCCCCGCGAAGCCGGCCTCGCTCGCGAGGACGCGGTCGAGCTCGGTCGCGTGGCCGACCGATTCGTGGACCTGGAGCGCCAGCTGGTCGGTCGCGAGGACCACCGTGGTCGACGGGAGCGTCGGGCAGTTCGGGGCGTCGAGGAGCGCGACCGCCTCGGTTCCGACCGTTCGCGCCCGGTCGGCGAGGGCGAGCCGCTCGATGAACTCGTACCCCGCCTGGCCGTAGTCCCCGCCGAACGAGTTCGGGCCGGACCGCCGCTGGACCTCGCCGTGGGCCGCCGCCGTCGCGTCGACCCCGGCGCCCACGTGGACGACCCGGCTCTGGAACGTGACCCCCTCGCTCGAGGCGAACCGGCTCACCTGTTCCCACGCCTGCATCGACGCGTGCCCGTTCTTCACCTCGGGGCCAACGTGGAGCGCCCGCTCGGCGTCGCGCAGGAGCGCGAGCTTCTCCCCCCGGTCGACGTCGAACGGGTTCCGGACGACCCGGCTCTCGTACCGTCCGTTCGTCGGTCCGCCCGAGGGGACCACCGCGATCGGCCTTCGGCACGTCGGTTCGGCGGCCCGGGCCGACCGGACCGCGAGGCGGGCGGCGGTCCGGGCGCCCGCCGCCGACACGTCGGCGACGGTCCCGAACCCCCACGCCCGCTCGGTCCGGACCCGGACGCCGACCCCCGCGCCCGTGCTGGCCGTGAGGGCGCTCGCCTCGCCGTTCCGGACCGCGAGCGCCTCGAACCGCTGGGGAGCGAGGACCCGGACGTCCGCGTAGGCAATGCCGGAAACGAGGGCGGCGCGAAGCGCCGTGCGCGCGACGTCCTCCATTCGTTCCCGCGGGACTACAGCATGACCCGCAGGTTCAGCTTCTCGGTGAGCTCCTTGTACCGGTTGCGGATCGTGACCTCGGTGACGCCCGCGACCTCGGCGACCTCGCGCTGGGTCCGACGTTCCCCGCACTGCACGCTCGCGATGTAGATCGCCGCGGCGGCGACCCCCGTCGGACCGCGGCCGCTCGTCAGCTCGCGCTCGGTCGCTTCCTTCAGGATCTCGTTGGCCCGGGTCTGGATCTCGCCCTTCAGCTTCAATTCCGAGCAGAACCGCTGGATGTAGTCCTGCGGCCGCGTCGGCATCAGCTTGAGCTTCAGCTCCCGGGTCATGAACCGGTACGTCCGCCCGATCTCCTTCCGGCCGATCCGGGACTTGCTCGCGATCTCATCGAGGGTCCGCGGCACGTTGCACTGCCGGCAGCTGCCGTAGAGCGAGGCGGCCACGACCCCCTCAATCGAGCGGCCGCGGATCAGGTTCCGGTTGACCGCCTTCCGGTAGATCATCGCCGCCGTCTCGCGGACGTTGCGCGGAAGCGCCATGGACGAAGCGATCCGGTCGAGCTCCGCGAGCGCGAACGCGAGGTTCCGCTCGGTCGCGTTCGAGACGCGGATCCGGCGCTGCCATTTCCGGAGCCGGTAGAGCTGGGCCCGGTTCCGGGTCGGGATCGATTTCCCGTACGGGTCGCGGTTCTTCCACCCGATCTCGGTCGAGAGCCCCTTGTCGTGGATCGTGAGGGTGGTGGGGGCGCCGGTCCGGGTCCGCTTCTCGCCCTGCTCGGCGTCGAACGCCCGCCATTCGGGTCCCTGGTCGATCATCGCCTCCTCGAGGACGAGGCCGCACTCGTCGCAGACGAGTTCCCCGCGCTCGTAGTCCCGGGTCAGGTGGGTGGAGCCGCAGTTGGTGCAGCGGGTCGGTACCGCGAGGTCGGAAGGCGGTGCCGGCGCTTTCTCGCCGTTCGAGGCCGTCTCATCCTGCTGCATGGGGTCGACCCTGCTCGGTGACCAGGGGCTGCCCGACGAGCGCGACGCCCTCGGCCGGATTCGGCGCCCGGCGGAGCCGGACGCTGAAGTACGGCCGGGAGACCGGGCCGAAGACGCGCGTGACGCGTCCGCGGTGCCGACCGGAGCCGTCGGCGACGACCGTCCCCTCGGACGGAAACCGCTCCCCGAACGCCCTCGCGATCAACTGACCGGTCGGACCGACTGCGTGCACCACGCCAACAGTCCGCTCGCGCGGTTCCGCGCGAAGTCCCTGGCGAGCCAAGTGGTATAAGGGACTTGCGATAGGTATTTAGTCGTTACGGTCGACCGCCCCGTCGAGAGCGGCCCCGGCTCGACGTGGGGAGCCCGTCGTCGGGCGGAACGAGCGGGGACGGCCCGATCGTGTCGAAATCGAACGCATCGTCGTCGTCGTCCGCCTCGTCGTCGTCGCCGGTCCCGAGCTCCCCGGTCGCCCCCGGAGGGACGGTCGGCTCGGCCGGAAGCTCCCCGACCGCACCGGGGGGCGGGGTGACGCGGGACTCCGCGGGGGGCGAGGGCCGGGGCGGGGCGGCAATCGGGGGCGCGCCGGCGCGGCCGTCCGACAGGCCCTCGGGGCTCGTGCCGAGGCGGCCGGGGGTCCGTTCCTTCGTGAGCCGGTCGACCTCGTTCCAGAGGGCTTCGATCTCCTCCTCGGGGGTCCCGTACCGGCGTTCCTCGGACAGCGCGGCCCGGACCTGGTCCCGGAGCCGGGCGGCGCTCTGGGCGTCGTGGGCCTTCCCCTTGATCCGTTGCAGTCGGCGGGCGAGCTTCCGGGCCTCGAGGAGGATCTCCTCCTCCTCGTTCCCGGCCTTCGGCGGGACCGTCCCCACCGTCGGGGCCCGCGGGATCCGTGCGACCGCCTTGCGGACGTCGATGAGCTGGCGGGCCGTCGTCAGGAGCTGTTCGTCCTGGACGGCGCGGAGGAACTTCGAGAACTCCCGGGTCGCCTCGGAGACGTCCTCGCCCCGGTTCCGGGCCACCCGGATCTGGACGCCGAGCGCCTGACCCTCTTGGACGCAGAACTTCGGGATCGTGTCGTTCAGGACGGCGAGGCTCGCCGACGCCGACGCGGCCGCCTTCTCGAGCGAACCCTGCGAGAGCGGGGCGCTCTTCAGGCGCGCGCGGGCGTTGCCGACGCGGGCGTCGAGGTGCTCGAGGTCGATCCCCAACTGCTGGGCGACGTCGCGGAGCTCGTCGGCCCGTTGGAGGAGCGCCCGGACCCACGTCCAGTCCCGGGCCGCGGAGGAGTACAGGGTCTCGGCACGCAGCAACAATTTCAGGGCCTGGTCCCGGTGGTCCTCGGCGAGCGCCGTCTCGACCCCCGTCCGCACCTGGTCGGTCGGGTACGGGAGTCCTTCGGCCTCGAGCGCATGGCCCTGCTCGACGAGCCGGCGGAGACGCTCGACCGGGTCGAGCCCGAGCGACGATGCCATCGTTCCGCTCACGGCTCCTGCGGGACCTCGGCGGCGAGCGTGCGCATGAGGCGAGAGAGCGTCGCGTCCGCGTCCTCGAGCTTGCGGGCCCGCAGCTGCTCGGTGGCCCGCCGGATCTCGCCGGCCGCCTCGTAGGCGAGCTCGCTATCGGACGGGAGCGACCGGACCCGGGCCGCGAGTCCCCGTGCCTTCGTCAGTAGGCGCCCGAGCGCCCGTTCCGACGATTCGGGGTCGTCGGCGCCGTCGGCCGGCACCTCGTCCACGTCGGACTCTCCCTCGCCGTCGGCGGCCGGCTCGGGCGGCCCGAGCTCGCCGATCGCCACCCGGAGCTCGCGCAGTCGGGTCGTCGCCTCGACGATCTTGCCCCGCCGCAGATGGCGGGTCGCCTCGGCATGGACCGTCCGGGCCGGACGGGAGGGAGCGTGGTCGGGGCCGTACGCGGCGAGGACCTGGGCGTGCCGCTCGAGCTCCTGCTCGATCGCCGGCGGGAGCGCCTCGTTGAGGAGCATGAGCGCCCGGGCGGCGATCTGGGCCCCCTCGTCGAGCGTGTCGGTCGAGAGGTCCGGCTGGGTGAGGAGCGCCTTGACCTGCTGGACCGCCTCCTCGACCTCCGCCACGGGGCGACCGACGACCTCCGCCGAGTCCCGGAGTCCGTCGATCTGCCGGAGGAGTCCCTTCAGCCCCTTCCAATCGGTCTCGATGCGGCCGAGTTGCTCGTCCGCCTCGACGAGGCGGTCGATCGCCTGCTCGGAACGCCCGGCGTCGATCTCGGCCCGGATCCGGACCGTCTCGGGTCCGAACGAGACCGCGACCCCCTCGTTTCGAAGGACCGCCTGCCGTTCCTCCAGGGACCGGAGCCGTCGCCCGAGAGATTCGTTCGTGGCCTCGTGGAGGCGGGCGAGCGCCGAACGAAGGAGCGAAAGCGCCTCGACCGTCCTACCATCCGCCTGCGTGAGCGCGGCCTGGTGAAGCTCGACGGTGATGTCGGCGGTCGCTCCTCCCAGACGGTGCACGAGGCGGAGGGTCCGGTCGAGCTCCTGCGCCGTCTTCTCGACCTGCTCGGCGGTCGGGTCCCGGGTCGCGGGGCGGGCGGACCGCGGGGGCGGCTTCGGCCGGGAGCCGGTGGCCGGGAGCGGAACCGCTTCGGTCTCGGAGAGGCCGCGGAGGGCGTCCACCGCGAGTCCCGTGGGATAGCCGCAGACGGCACAGGACGTGGCTGTGGTCGGGTTCTCGGCCTCGCAGACCGGGCAGTCGGAGGTCGGGGAGCGAGCGTACCTAGACACCTTGGTTATCGTAGAATGGTACGCGTCCGACCTTAATCCCTCCGCCAATGGCCGGTTACCCACCGGAGAACGTCGGGACGACCGTGAGGCGCGTCTTCGCCTCGATCGCGGTGTCCAGCGGTACCGGAACGCCGGCGATCAGCACCGCCGACCCCTCCGCCGCATGACCGAGGTCCCGCAGGACGGCCCTCACGGGGGTCCCGGGTCGAACCCATCGGACCACCGGCGGCCCCGGGCGAGCCCCCCGCGCGACACGGACCTCGACCCGGACCCCGGAAGGAAAGGGAGAGGCGCTGAGGGGGAGATTTTCCGGGACCGGTCGCGGGCGGCCGGTCCCCTTTGAACTCCCGCGATGCATACGCACCACCAGATCTCGAATCTGGCGCCTTGGCCGGGCTAGGCTACCTCAGCACCCAACACCTCGGAGGGTCGCCCCTATTTGGCAGTTGTCCGACGACTGATTCCGGCGCTCGGCGGCGGTCGGGGGAAGAGCCGGAACGACACGGAGTTCCCGGTTCCCCGCGAACCCGTGGCAAGGAGCACGGGTGCCCCGACCCCCTTTCCGTACGGTGAGGGGGTTCCCGTCGAGTGCCGGGGGGTCTAACGCGCCCGGACCCGGTCGAACCGACACGGCGCGGCGGGCCGACTGCCCCCCCGTCGGAGGTTGGAGTGCTGCACGAGGAGGAGGTCGCCAGCGACCGCGCAGCGTCGAATTGGCGTTCGACGGCGCTCTCGATCGGTCTCCTGCTGCTGCTCGTGGTGATCGGCGCGGTCGTCTTCACCCTCGTCCGCCAATCCGGCGCGCTCCCCCGGTCGGACGACACCTACCTCCGGCTCGTGCTGCTCATCGGGCTCGGGGTGGTCGCGGTCGTCATCATCGGGCGGATCGTCCACAACGTCTCGGCCCGATTCGCCGGTCGACGGCATGCCGGCCTCGTGGTGGACATCTACCGGATCGTCGCCTACTCCGTGCTCGGGGTCCTCGCCCTCTATGCCGTCGGGGTCAACGGCTACGCCCTCCTCGCCGGGGGGACGTTCGCCGGCCTCGTCGTCGGGTTGGCCAGCCAAACCGCTCTCGCGAACGTCGTCGCCGGGATCGTTCTCGTCCTCGCGCGCCCGTTCGAGCCGGGGGACCGGATCACGCTCACGAGCGCGCAGTACAGCTTCCTCCTCCCGTCGTACGCCCCGAAGTTCTACTCCCAGGACCTCCTCATTCCCGGGTACACCGGCTCGGTCCAAGACGTCGGACTGATGTACACCGCGTTGCGCCTCGATGATGGACCCACGGTCCTCTTCCCGAACAGTCTCGTGATCGTCGGCGCCGTGATCTCCCACAACATCGCCGAGCGCTGGGTCCGGGTGAAGTACGAGGTCCCGTCGACGGTCGACCCCGTCCGCGCGCTCGCGGCGATCCGGGCGGCCGTCGTCGAGGACGCGTGGGTCGTGGGGAAGAAGTCGGTGCGGGTCGAGGTCAACGCGGCGATGATCGCCTCGTACGCCGTCTCCGTCGACGCGCTCTGCGCCGGGAACCACGAGGAGGCCCCGCGGAGCGCGCTGTATATCCGGATCATGCACGCCGTCGCGGCGCTGGTCCCTCCCGGCACCTTCGGGGTCGCCCTCACGAGTCCTGCCGCGCCGCCCGGGGCCCCGCCAGCGGCGGGACCGCCGCCGTCCCCCCCGAACAGCAATGCACTCGCCGGACACTGAGCGCGACCGGGGAACGGAGCCGTCGGACGCGAAGCATGGGCTCCGCGGGTCGAGTCACCGGACGGTTCGGCAAGTTCCGGTCGCGAGCGCCGCTCCCCGAAGCTGGGCCCGGGACGTTCGCAGTCGGATTCGACCCCGGAACTTTCCGACTCCCGAGCCCGGCGGAGGCGCGCGGGAGGTCAGCGCTTCGCGACTGCGGCCTTGAGCCGGTCGATCGCGTCGATCCCGTACGGGTCGACGCCGCCGAGCTCGGCGAGGTGGAGCGAGAAATGGTCGCCGTAGCTGACCCCGTCGAGGAGCGCCTCGAGCCGGTCGTCGGCCCGGAAGATGATCCGGTCCGCGACCACGCCACGCCGGATCAGCAGTCGCCCGAGGTGGGCCATCCCGGTCGACGTGCTCGGGTCGAGGGTGGCCCCCTCGAGGGCGAATACCGCCCACCGACGCGCATCGGCCTTCGGGAGCGCATCCCAGGCGACGATCGAATTGTGAAGGAGCTCGGGGAACGCGTCGAAGTGGGCCAGCCGCTTTGCGTTCTCCTCGACCTGGGTCGCCCAGCGGCGCGCCAGAGCGGCGTAGGCGACGTCCCCGTAGAACTGGGGGATCCGCGTGCCGACGCGCTTCGCGAGCAACGCCGGGGCGCCGCGGGGGCTCGAGTAGTCCGACTGGAGTTCCGCGAGCCGCGTCGCGACCCGCTCGACCCGGCTCTCGTTCGATTCCGGAAAGTACGGGTCGAGCACGCCGAGGAGTCCGCCGAGCATGTACCCGAGGGCGGCGCGCGGCGGGAGGCCCGGTGGAAGGACGATGAGGGGGACCCCGTCGCGCTCCGCCCGTTCGGCGAGGGTCCCTCCCGAGGTCATCGCGATCCGCGTCGCGCCCTGGCGGCGGGCGGTGTCGTACGCCGCGAGGGTCTCCCAGGTGTTCCCCGAGTAGCTCGTGAGGACCGCGAGGCTCGTCCGTCCCGCGGCCCTCGGGAGGAACGGACCGCGCCCGACCGAAAGGAGGAGGCTCGTCTCGGCGTCGGTGATGCCCCGGACGAGGTCGGCGGCGATCGCCGAGCCGCCCATCCCCGCGACGATCGCCATGCCCGCCTGGCGGGGCAGCCGCGCGTCGGCGTCCCGGCCGAGCCGGAACCCCTCGCGCAGGTGGTTCGGGAAGTCGACGGCGAGGCTGCGCATCCGGACCGCGCCGACCCCGGGCTTGCCGACCATTGGCGGGTCCGAGTCGGCCGAATATTAGGGGTTGCGGGTGCCCGGCACGGTGTCGCAAGTTGCGGCGGGGAATCGTCCCCCCTCGGCGCGCGTCGGGACGCCCGAAAAACGAAAGGGATTATCTGGGGGGCTCAACCATTCGCCAGTACTCTCGACGGACCCTCGAGGTCCGGGGAGCGAAGAGGGTGCCGAGTACGCCGGCGGGGGAGCTTCCGCCGGCGCCCCCGGAACAACGGCTCTCGACGGGCAACCGGAAGGTCGACGCGATCCTGATGGGGGGGCTCCTCCCCCACCGGCCCTACCTCATCGTCGGGCCGTCGGGGACCGGGAAGACCAAGCTCGCGCTCCAGTTCCTCTGCGAGGGGGTGCGGCGCGGGGAGAACTGCCTCCTCGTCACGCTCGAGGAGCCCCCGAACGAGATCCGGCAGAACCACCGGGGCCTCGCCCCGGACCTCGACCAGGTCTGGGTGTTCGACGCGATCCCCGACGTGATGCGGTACGAGCGGGCCCCGTTCAAGGACATCGCCGCGGTCCGCCACTCGGTCCGGTTCGCCGACGTTCCCCCGGCGATCCGCAAGACCCCCGAGCTCTCGAGCGTCGAAGTGACGTTCACCGCGCTCGAGCAGACGCTGAAGATGGAGGTCGTGCGGCGGCAGTATTCGCGGCTCGTCGTCGACAGCCTGACCGCGCTGCAGTACTTTTGCATGAAGGGGGTCGACGAGACCCTCGGGGCCCAGACGTTCCTCCGGTTCCTCTCCGACCTCCGGCTCACTACCGTGCTCAACGTCGAGGCCGCCGTCGAGGATGTCGAGACCCCGGAGCGGCTCCTCGCCCGGGGCGAGATCCGGTTGTTCCGGTGGGAGCTCGACGGCCAGACCGTCCGGGCCGTCGGGGTCGAAAAGTACCGGGGAAGTTCGCACGACATCCGGCTCCACCCGTACCGGATCACCTCGGCCGGTCTCGACGTCAACCTCGATGTGACGATCAGCCGCGACACCCGACGGATCGTCGAACCGGAACTGCCCACGGTCGTGGCGCCGGCGGCGGCGCCGGTCCCGGCCGACCCGTTCGAGGTCCTGGAATCCGACCTGCGCGACCTGACCGCGGTCGGACTCGACACCTCCTCCCCCCGTGCGGAGGTCGAAGCCGCGGCGCGCGCCCGGACCGCCGGCGCGGGAGAGGAGTTCGCGCGGCGACTCGGTCTCGCGAAGGGGGCGGTCACCGAGGTCGCGCAGCACCTCGACCCGAAGCTCCTGCAGAGCGGCGACCTCAACGTCCGCCGCTCCGCGCTTCGGGTTCAACGGCTCGGTTCGTTCGGCGCCGACCTCCGGACCGGGACCCCGCCCCGCGGTTCGATCCTGGCGTCGCCACCGGACGTTCCTTCGCGGCCTTCGCCACTCGCGGAGAGCGCCCCGCCGGAACCCATGATGGCGCGACCCCCTCCGGCGGTTCCGGCCCCCGCGGAGCCCCCGACCGCCGCCGTTCCCCCTCCGACTTCCGCCCCGGCGCCCCCGCCGGTCCCATCCATTCCCTCGCCTTCCCCACCGGCGCCGGAGCCACGCGCCGAACCCCCGCCTCCGCCCGCCCCGACGGAAAGCCAGGCTCGGACCGAAAATCTGGTGGCCCCGACTCCCGCTCCCTTGGCGCCGCTCGCGCCAACGACACTCCCTACCGCGGCCCGACCTCCGCCGACGCCCCCCGGCCCGCCGCCTCGGGCGACCGCCGAACCAATCCGGATCCCCAAGCGAGCGGTGCCCCCGCCGCCTCCTCCACCCCCTCCGCCCCCGCCTCCGCCGCCTACTCCGGCACCTGCCGCAACGTCCTGGCCCGCGCCGGCCCCCAGCGCTCCTCGGCCCGCCGTGCCGGCTCCCGCACGGGGTCAGCTCCCCCCGCCGCCCCCGCCCCCTCCCCCGCCGCCGGGAGAGGGTGCCTCCTCCGCGACCGGAATGGAATCCGGTCCCCGGGCCGCTCGACGCCCTCCCCCTCTTCCGACCAAGCGGAGCGTTCCCGAGCCACCAATCGCGCTGGCCCCACCGCCACCGCCGCCCCCGCCTCCGGGGGAATCCCAGCCCACGACCGTCGCACTCCCTCCGGAACCGTCGTCGGGAGCCCACGAGCCCCCCGCCGACACGGTGGGAGTTCCTCCAACCCCGGCACCCGAGGTCGTTCCCCCTCCGTTGGCGCCGGCATCCGTACCGGCACGCGTCGAGCCGGTTCCACTTACTGCCAACGAGCCTCGGGTGACGGAGGCACCGACGAACCCACCCCCGCCCGCATCGACTTCGGGACTTCCCGAATCCCCGCCGGGAAAGCCCGAGACGGGTGACTCCGCGACGGTTCCGGTAAAGCCGAAGCGGAAGCGCGCGCCGGCGAAGAAGCGCGTCCCCCCAGCGGACGATCCCCCTGCCAGTCCGACCCTCCGGACCGATGAGATCGCCGAGACACGCCCCCCGGCGGCGCCACCGAGCCCGTCGGCACCCCACCGGACTCCAGCTCCGCCCGTCGCTCCCGAGCCGGAGACGACCGCGACCGAGCCCACGGGCTCGGAACGACCTGCGACCACCGAGGGCCCCCCCACCCCCCCGCTCCGGCCCAAGCGGAAGGCCCCGCGGCGCCGCAAGGCGTCGCCGGTGACCGGGGCCGAGCCCGCGGGAGGGACTCCCGCCGGCGCGCCGTCCGAGGCTCCGCCCCCTTCGTCGTCCCCGCCGCCGTCGGAGGACTGACGTCCCATGGTCGCCGAAGGTCGAGTGTCGACCGGCGTTCCCGGCCTCGACCGGATGCTCGGAGGCGGGCTGATGGCTGGCCGGCCCTACCTCGTGACCGGCGGGACGGGGAGCGGCAAGTCGCTCCTGGGCCTCTCGTTCCTCCTCGAGGGACTCCGATTGGGGGAGGAGGTCCTCCTCGTGGCGGTCGATGAGCCGCCCAACGAGATCGTCGAGAACGTCCGGGCGTTCGGGTGGGACCTCTCGGCGGTCCGGACCCTCGACGCGAACCCGGGGACGCGGGCGATCAAGCGGATGGCCGACGTCCAGGAGATCCGGGCGCTGGCGGACCTGAAGTCGATGCGGGACCTTTCCTCCGAGCAGCGGAAGGCCGGTGACGCCGACGACATCTCGATCCAGTCGATCCACCTCAAGCTCCGCCAGCAGATGGGCGGGGGCCGGTTCACGCGGGTCGTCGTCGATTCGCTGACCTCGATCCGTCGGTTCGGAATGAAGACGATGACCCCGGGCGACATGCAACCGGAGCGGACGGAGGTCCAGTCGCTCCTCCGGTTCCTCAGCGAGATGGAGGTGACGACCCTCCTCACCGCGACCCCGGGAAATCCGATGGTCCTCTCGCCGGAGGAGATCCTGACCCGCGGGGAGATCCTTCTCACCCGGAAGTGGGTCGGCGACCGCTCGATCCGCCAGATCAAGATCGTCCGCATGCGCGGGTCGGCCCACGACCCCGAGCGGCGTCCGTTCGCGATCACCACGCAGGGATTCGTCGTCGGGTAGACCCGCGGCCAACGGCTGTCCGCGGGCCCAGCCCGGGTTTGTTTGGCTCCGACCCGACGACGGCGCCGCCGGCGCCGCTCGGCATATCTATCTACATAGACCAAATGCCGATTTCCGAGGGCGTCCGGATGAGACCAGTTATCGTGGTAGTGGGGATCGTGCTGCTGATCGTAGGCGCCGTCTTGCTGTTCGAGCCCGTCGTGCCGCAGGCGAACCAGACGATCACCTCCCAGTCGAGCCCCCCGATCGACATCGAGAGCGTCAGCGGATACTCCGTGACCGGCGCGATCGCCGTCCATATCGCCTGGACCTCGGTCGAACCCGTCACCGTCGTCGCCGCCACCTGTTCCGCGAACTGCAACACGACCTCGACCGCGTCGGGCGTCACCCTGCAGTCGGGGACGAGCGGCTCGTTCACCCTCAACCAGCCGAACGGCGGGGAGATCGCCTTCGGGGCGCTCAACCTGACCAGCGGAAAGGGCGGGAACGCGACGTTCACGATCTCGACGGCGCTCGCCACCGTCGGAACCCTCCTCGTCGTCGTCGGGATCCTGCTCGTGATCGCGGGCATCATCCTGAAGTCCGACCAGGCGAGGGCCAAGGCGGCCGCCGCGACGCAGGCGGCTCCGACCCCCGCGACCCCGACCTCGGGTGACTCGGGAGCGGCAATGCCCCCGACCCCGCCGTCGTCCTGAGCCGGGCCGCTCGTCCTGCGGGTGGGTCGGCCGACCCACCCGCTCCCTCCGTCAGTTCCGCCCGCGCACCTGTTCGTAGAGCGACAGGTGCTGCCGGACCACGGCGCTCCACGCGTACTTCGTCTCGGCGGCCGCCCGGGCCGCAGCGGACATCCGAGTCCGGAGCTCCGCATCCGTGAGGGTTCGAAGCCGGTCGGTGAGGAACGAGGTAATCTCCGGCGGGGGCGCCCCCGACGGCGCGGTCCAGCCCGTGAGCCCCGGTTCGACGAGGCCGGAGACCGGATCGGCGCCGAGGACCGGCAAACCCGCGGCCAGCCCCTGGAGCACCGCACCGGCCAGGATCTCCACCCGGCTCGGATGCAGGAGAACGTCGGCCCGCGCGTACTCGCGGCGGAGGTCCGTGTCGGTCAGCTCTCCGAGGAGCTCGACCTGGGGACCGAGCGACCGGAGCGACGCGGCGTACCCGGGTCCGGGGTCGGACCAACGAGCCGGAAGGACCATCCTGCGGACCGGGCCGCCTGGGCCGCGAGCTCCCACCGCTTCATCGGGACGACCACGCCGACGCCGAGCGCGACGCGCCCGGTCCGCGCCGATGGGTCGGGGCGGAATCGGTCGGTGTCGACGCCGATCGGAATGACCGTGAGCCGGTCGCCTGCCGAAGGCACGCTCCCTGCGATTTCCGCGCGCAGCCGCGCGGTCAGGGCGACCGTCGCCCGGGCCCGGGCGACCGCCCGGCGTTCGAGCCAGTAGCCGAACCGCTGGCGCCCCCCGCTCCGCTCGAACCAGTGACGCGAGTGGGACGTGTAGACGAACGGGATCCGGGCGAGGGCGAGCCGGTTGGCGACGACCGGCGTACTCGCGTGGACCACGTCCGGTCGGGATGCCCGGACGAGGGCGGGGACGGAGAGCGAGAACAGGTACTCGTCGACCGAGCGTCCGTGGCGGACCCGGTTCAGAACGACCGGCTCGTGCCCGGCCGCCCGGAGCGCGCCCGCGAACTCCGCGATCGTCCGCTCGACTCCGCCGTACCCGACCGGCGGGATCGCCTGGACTCCGGTGCCGACGAGGGCCACCCGCACGTCGAGGGGAAGGCGGGTCGGGGATAAACTTGAACTCGGGAAGCGTCAACTAGGGTCCGGGCCGTCCGCGCCCATGGCCCGCTGGCTCGTGAAGGAGGAGCCGACCCACTACGCGTACGCCGACCTCGCCCGCGACGGGAAGGCCGAGTGGAACGGCGTCCACAATGCGCTCGCCCTCCGGCATCTGAAGGCGATGCGTCCGGGGGACGAGGTCCTCTACTATCACTCCGGGGACGTACGGGCCGTCGTCGGGATCGCGAAGGTGGGCGGAACCCCGCGCCCCGACCCCGACGACGACCGCGGGTCGTGGACCGTGGTCATCCGTCCGGTACGGCCGCTCCGGAGTCCGGTGACGCTGGCGACGTTGAAGGGCGACCCGACGCTTTCGGAGTTCGACCTGGTCCGGATCGGGCGGCTTTCGGTGATGCCGGTGGGGGATGGACAGTGGACCCGGATCCTCTCGTACGAACAGTCGCCGGGAGCGGCGCCTCAGAGCAAGGCGGCCGCGCGGCGTCCGAGCCGGCGTTCCGCCACCGCGCGGAAGCGCGGGTCGACGTAGAGCGACGCGGACCAGACGCTCGGCGGACGGATCGCGAGCGACCTCCACACGCTCGGCGGGCGGAACGGGTGGACCACCCGCCCGTCCTCGGACACGCCGACCTCGGCCCAGTCGGCGCCGCGCGGTTCGCGGGCATCCAGCCCCGCGAGGTCGAACAACACCGCCCCGGACGGGGCCCCGATCCGGTCGGCGAGCGCGTCCTCCCGGGCTCGCCGTTCGACCGGGCGGCGGACGAGCTTGCGGAGCCCGTCCCGCTCGGCCGGGGTGAGGCGTTTCCAGCCGACGACCCGCTTGTGGAGCCGGCGCTCTCGCAACCCGACTCCCAGCGCGGCCGACCGGCCCCCGGCGACCTGGAGCGCGACGAGGAGGTCCCCGTCCGTCCCCTCGAGAAGCGGGCGGGCGGTGCCGGGGTATCCCGGGAGTCGCTCGACGGCACCCTGCGCCATGACCTCGGCGGCGCGGACGGTCTTGTGGTAGTAGACGGAGGAGTACATCAGCGCCCGACCGACGAGGAACCCCTCGACGGCCTGGCGGCCCTTCTCCGCGAAAACGAGCCGTGACCTCGTGGCCCGGACCGTGTCGAGGAGCCGGGCGGCGTCGATCGTGCCGTGGGCCACCCCGGTGTAGTACGCATCGCGCTGGAGGTAGTCGATCCGGTCGGCGTCGATGGCGCCGTGAAGGATCGCGCGGAGGAGGGGAGGCGGCGACCGTCCCGTCGGGTCCACAAGGTCCCCGACCGACCGGGGGACGATGCCGTGCTTCTCGAGCAGCTCGGCGACCGACGGACCGGTCCCCGCCCCGAGGAGGGAGTCGGGGTCGCCGGAGATGACGGCGCGGCTCCGCGCCTCGTGGCCCGCCCCCGTCACCTCGCGGAGGGTCGGCTCCAGGGTGTGCGAGAGCGGCGTGTGACCGAGGTCGTGCAAGAGTCCTCCCGCGGCGACGCGGGCCGACGACTCGGCGTCGAGCCCGAGTCGCTCGGCCATCGTGCGGACGACGGCGTAGACCCCGAGGGAGTGCTCGAGCCGCGTGTGGTTCGCCCCGGGGAACACGAGGTGGGCGAGCCCGGTCTGCCGGATCCCCCAGAGCCGCTGGAACGCGCGGTGGCCGACGAGGTCGAGCGAGGCCCCCTCGAGGGCGATGACACCGTGGACCGGGTCGAAGATCGTCTTGCGGGGTCCCCGCCGCGCGGTCCGCATCGTCGACCGGGGAGTCGCGTCCCTCGATAAAGCGCGGCCCCTCGCGCGGACGGTTCCCCGCGCGCCGAACCTATTTATCGGCGGTACCGGGTGCCCGGTCGACGAATGCCGGCCGCAGCCGACCCGGCGCGCCGGGAACCGCCGACCCCGAACATCGAGGAGGCCCGACGGCTCTTCGCCGCGTCGGAGGAATCCGAGAGCCGCCCGGACCGCGGGCGCCAGTCCGACCGGCTGAAGGCGTTCCTCGCCTACGTGGAGGGCCACAAGGACCCGCTCATCCCCGACGGACCGGAGGTCGCCAAACGGCTCGACGAGGCGAGCGTGGTATTCTACCGGTCGAACCAGCCCGAGCTCGCGCTCCGTGCCGTCGATGTCGGGCTCAGCTTCGCCCCGGGCAGCTCCGCCCTCCTCCACCACAAGGCGCTCGTCCTCCTCGCGCAGAACCGGAACGTGGACAACGTGGTTCCACTCCTGGATAAGGCGCTCGAGGCGAACCCGCACGACAAGGCGATCTGGGCCACGAAGGGCGACGCCCTGAAGCTGCAGGGCCGGGGGAACGACGCTGCCGAGGCGTACCTCCGGGCCCAGCAGCTCGACGTCGCCTCGATGCAGTACGTCGAGAAGGCGCTCAAGGCGGCGCCGAACCACGCGGGGGCCCTGAAGGCAAAGCTCCAGCTCGCCCGCTCCCAGGGAGGGGACCGGCCGGCGCTCGAAGCCGCCGAGGCGCTCCTCGCCGACAATCCCGACGACCCGGAGCTGCAGCTGGCCCACGCCGAGCTCCTCGCGGCCGTCGGCGAGCTCGACCGGGCGCTGGCCGCGGTGACTCCGCTCCGGCGCGAGCGCCCCGACGATGCCCGGCTGCTCCTCCTCGCCGGACGGCTCGACCTCGCCCTCGGCAAGACGGCGGAGGGGATTGCGGCGTTCCGGTCGGCGGTGGAGGGGTCGTCGTCCCTCGAGCCGGTCCAGCTCGCGGAGATCGCCGAGCGGCTCGAGGCCGCCGGCGCCGACCTCGCGCTCGCCGTCGAGGTCCGGGGAAAGCTGCGGGACGCCGAGCCCCAGAACCTCGCGAACCTCCAGGCGCTCCAGGAGCTCGCCCGTCGGACCGACGACCCGGCGCTCGGGATCGCCACGTGCACCCGGCTCCTCGAAGGGTCCCCGGACAACCTCGATGCGCTCCGCTCCCTCGCCGAGTTTCAGCTCGCCGCCGGCACCCTCGACGCCGCGTTCGCCACGTACGCCCGGATCCAGGCGGCGCACCCGAACGCGACCGCCGAGCTCCGGAAGGCGGTGGAGGCGGCGCGGGCGAACAGCCGGTCGGACCTGGTGGTCGCGTTCGCCCGGGCGCTCGTCGAGGAAGAGCCGACCGACCTCTCGGCGAAGGCCGAGCTCGCCAAGGCGCTCGACGGGGCCGGGGACCGGGAGGGGGCGCTCGCCCTCTACGGCGACCTCCTGACGCACCAGCCCGATTCCCTCGAGTGGGTCCGGGAGCGGACCCGGCTCCTCCGCGACCTCGGTCGCCTCGATGAGCTCCCCGCGGCGTACGATGCCTTGTTCCGGCTCGACCCCACACGGGCCGACGTCGCGTTGGAGCGGGGCAACCTCATGCTCGACCTTGCCCTCGCCCGCGGCGACGGGTCTCCCGAACGGGCCGAGTCGGCCCGCGCGGCGCTCGTCTCGTACGAGCGCGCCTCGCTCGACCCGACGCTCGCCGAGCCAAGCCTCCTCGGCCTCGCCCGGGCGTCCCGGCTGGTCGGGGACCACGACCAGGCGATCCGCGCGTACCGACAGTTCCTCCAGCTCGGGGCGAACTCCCAGCGGGCCGACGTGAAGAAGGAGCTCGGGCACGCGCTCCGGGAGACCGGGCAGCTCGCCAGCGCCGAGACGTCGTACGAGGAGGCGCTCGCGCTTGGCCTCGAAGACCCCGACCTCCTCTGGGGCGCCGTCGAGGTGCTCAGCCAGCAGAACGAGGAAGCGAAGGCGCTCCGGTTCCTCGAGGTCCTCCTGGGGCGCGAGCCGAACAATCCGATGTACCTCCGTCGGCGCGGCCAGCTCCTCCTGAAGTCCGGCCACCGGACCGAAGGGCTCCAGGCGCTGCACGCGGCGGTGGACGCCGCGGGCGCCGACCCGCACGTCCGGTTCGAGGTCGCGGAGGCGCTCCGCGCCCAGGGGGCGTACGCGGACGCGGTCCTCCAGTACCGACAGGCGCTCCAGCTCGACCCGAAGAGCCGGCCCGGCCGGCTCGCCCTCGCCGAAACGCTCGTCGTCGCCGGCCGGTACAACGAGGCGATCCCGATGGTCGACGAGCTCCTCACCGACGACCCGAACGACCTCGGCGCCTGGAAGTCCCGCGCCGACGCGTACCGGGCGCTCGGCCGGACCGCCGACCTGCAGGACCTCGCTGCAGGCGATCCTCCTCCTCGACCCGAACCACGCCCCGGCGCTCCTCGAGCAGTTCCGGCTCCACCAGCAGTCGGGAGAGAAGTCGGAGGCGTACGAGGCGCTCCACCAGATGCTCGCGGCCGAGGGGGCCGACGCGTCCGACCCCGCGCTCTTCCTGCAGGCCGGCGACCTCGCCGCCGAGCTCGGCCGGGGGGAAGAGGCGAACCGCGCGTACGAGCGCGCCGCGGCGCTCGACCCGAGCCTCCTCGGAGAGATCGCGAACCGCCGGGCCCGTCTGCGGCTCGCCGCAGGACGACCCGACCTCGCCCTCGAGGTCCTTGACCTGACGCTCGCGCAGGGACCCGCGTCCGAGCGGCCCGTCGGCACCCTCCTCCTCCGCGCCCAGATCCTCATGGCCCTCGAGCGGCAACCCGAGGCCCAATCGGTCTACCAGCAGGTCCTCGAGCACGAGCCGCGCTCGCCGAGCGCGCTCGCGGGTGTCGGCCGATGTCTCCTCGACCAGGGGAAGCACGCCGATGCGAAGTCGTTCCTGACCCAGGCGATCCCGCAGGTCCCTCCGAACGCGACCCTCTTCCTCCTCCTCGGCGAAGCCGAGAGCGGCCTCGGCGACCTCGCGGCCGCCGTCGAGGCGGTGCGCAAGGGGACCGAGTCGCTGCCGAAGTCGGCCGAGCTCTGGGTCCGCCTCGGGGAACTGCAGATCGCGCGCGAGACGTGGTCGGAGGCGGCGGGGGCATACGCCCACGCCATCGCCCTCGACGCGGCGAATCCCGAGCCGATGCTGCGCGCCGGCTTCGTGGCCGAGAAGCTCGGCCACCCGAACGAGGCGCTCGCGTTGTACGAGCACGCGACGACGGTGGCCCCGGCGAACAAGTACGCCTGGTGCAGCCGCGGCGTCGCTCTCCTCGCCACGGGCCGGCCGGACGAGGCCCGGGAGAGCTTCGACCGGTCGCTCGCCCTCGACTCGGATTTCGTCGCCGCCAAGGAGGGCCGGCAATCGGCGCTCCAGAAGACCCGCGAGGGGCAGGTCGAGCGGTTCGGCCGAGAGGCGCTCGTCCTCGAGGCGAAGAGCCGGCGGGCCGTCACGCGGAACGACCTCTTTGTCACGCTCCACGTCCCGTTCGACCTCCTCGAGCCCGTGCTGCAGGCGCTCTCACGGAACGTCAAGGTCGACATCGACCGGCTCGACGAGGCCGAGATGAAGGAGCTCGAGGGGGCGTCGTACCGGCTCGTGACCGCGGCGCTCGAGCACCGGCCCGAGGGGCTCGACCGGAGGGGGTTCACCTTGGCCGACGTCGCGGTCCTCTGCCCCCCGACCACCTCGCTCCCCCAGATCCAGAGGCTCTTCGGGTACGTCCGGACCGTCCTCGAGCTCGACGTCCGGCCCGAGAACCTGAAGCTGACGCCGGACGTCGAGGAGCTCGCCCGCCGGGCGCTCCTCCTCCCGGAGAACCAGCGCACGCTGTTCCAGCTCGTCCGGACCCTGAAGGTCGGGCTGTTCAAGGCCCGGCTCATCAAGGCGGTCGAAACGGCCGGCTCCGCCGTCCACGCCCCCCTCCCGTCGCTCGACCTCGGGCAGTACGGACCGGAGTTCCGCTCCTCCGAGCCTCTCCCCAGCGACGACGCCGACTTCTTCCCGGCCGACTCCGGGGGCGCGAGCCCATCCTCCGGCCCCCATCCCGTCGCCGCGGCGGCGCCGCCGGCACCGCGGGGACCTTCTGGCCCCGTGGCCCGCGGGGCCCCGACCGGAGCCCGCTGCGTGGGGTGCGGCGGCGTCGCGACGGTCGTCCACGGGTGCGGTGCTCCGGTCTGCATGCACTGCATCGCAGAGTTCCGTACTTGCCCGAAGTGCGGCCAACCGGTCGCCCTTCCCGCCCCGCGGCCGGCGTCGGCATCCCCCGGCCCGGGCCACGCAAGTTCGAGTCGGTCGTCGCACTCCGAGCCCGCGGCGAAACCTCCCCATCCGGCGAAGGACGACCACGCGAAGCCGAAACCCCCGGCGACTCCGCCGCACGCCCCTCCGAAACCGGCCACGCCGGACCCCACCGCGAAATCCGTCGGAAAGCCACCGGCCGCCCGCGCAGCTCCCCCCGACTCACCGCCGGCGGCCCCCGAACCGGCCGCTCCGTCCGCCCCCGCGAAGCCACCCCGGCCGCCCCGGGAGCGGACCGACGACGAGCCCCGGCTATGAGCCGGTGACGCACGGGCCCGGAGGGGCCGCGGCGCCGTTCCTCTAAGCTGAAATAGGCGTCATCGCCTCGAAGGTTTCTGGACCTCCGACGATGACGAACGCACCGGCCCGACCGCAATCCCCCGTGCTCGGCACGGCGATCGTGGGCATCCTCGTCCTCGTCGCCGCGCTCCTGTTCGCCGCGGTCTACCTCTTCCTCCCGGGGAACCAGCACTTCTACGGCCTGCTGACGATCGGGATCCTTTCCCTGGTCTTCGCCCTCGGGTGCTACCTCGCCCAATCGATCGCGCCGAACCCGGTCGTGCCGCGCGCCCTCTCCTGGGGGTTCGCCGGGCTCGGATTCGCCCTCTTGTTCGGGACGGTCGCGATCAACCCCGGGTCGACCCTCAGCTCCCTCGGCCAGATCCTGACCCTCGTGGTCGTCCTCCTGTTCCTCGCCGTCACCCTCGTCGGGGCGTACTGGCGGACCTGGACGGTGGCCAGCGCGCGGACCCGGGTCGAGCGACGCGAGGCGTTCCAATCCCAGCCCCCGCGCTCCGCCCTGGAGTACGCCGCGGCGCAACACGACCGGGACGTCACCCAGCCCTCGACGGCCACCTCGAAAGGTCCTCCATGAGTACTCCGATGGGAACCCCCCCGACGCCACCGGCGTCCCCCGGCCCGTCCCCCGGGACGCTCGCATGCCCGAAGTGCCAGACCCCGAACTCCCCCTCGAGCAAGTTCTGCTCGGCGTGCGGCGCCCCGCTCGGTCCCGCGGCCGCCGGATCCCCGGGGGCTCCCCCCGCGCCCGTCGTCGACATCCGGCAGAAGGTCGACCAGGACCGAGGGTTCCTGAAGAAGCTCCAGCTCCTGATTCCGGGGTTCCGGGGGTACCGTCAGGGAGAGGACGACCGGGCGGCCGACAGTATCCTGAGGATGCAGGTCGCCGACCGGGTCCACCGGGCCAGCGGGATCGCCACGACCGCGCGGGCCTCGCTCACGAACTCCGGCGATTTCGCCCATCTCGGCGACCTCGCGCAGATCCTTTCCGAACTGGGCGTCCTCGAAGGGCAGATCCGGCACGGGGAGCAGGGGTACACGGGGATCTCCCCCGCGGTCCGGATGAGCGTCACCTCACTCGACAAGCTCTACGAGTACGACTACGGGTTCGTCCAGGCGGCCGACACCCTGACCGAGACGCTCGCCCCGCTCAACGTACCGGCCCCCTCGACCGCCGACGCCGCGACGGCCATCCAGAACGCCCGGGGCGTCATCCGCCAGCTGCAGGCCGCCTTCCAGGCCCGGACGAAAGCGGTTCAAGGGATCCAGGTCTAACGGAGGTCGACGATGGTCACGAACAAACCGGTGCCAGCGAAGGGAGGCAGCCTTCTCGGGGCGACCACGGTCGTCTGGGAGGACGCCTACAAGGGGCCGAACGTGATGTGGCGCGTCCCGCGCAACATCCGGTACGGCGACAACATCGTCGTTCGCCAGGACGAGACCGCCGTGTTCTTCCGGGACGGGAAGGTCCTCTCGTACCTCGACCGCCCCGACCGGTACGCCCTCACGAGCCTCAACGCCGGGATCGTCGGGAACCTGATCCAGTCGTTGAGCGGCGTCCGCCAGGAGGCGGAGGTCTACTACCTGCAACGGCGGATCTTCGACGGGAAGTTCGGCAGCCAGGAACCGTACGTCTTCAAGGACCCCGATTTCGGGCTCGTCAGCCTCCGGGTCTTCGGCGATTACCGGTGGAAGGTCGGCGGACCGGACCTGTTCATCAATCAGTTCGTGGGCACGTTCGGCGCGGCGACGACCGCCGACGTCGAATCCCGGCTCCGCGACCAGATGGTCCTGCTCGTCTACAACACCCTCGGCAAGCTGAAGGACCAGGGGATGCACGTCACCGACCTCGCCGGGCAGCTCAGCACGATCGAGCAGGCGGTCCTCGGGTTCGCGCCCCAGCACTTCCAGACGCTCGGCGTGGAGGTCCAGCAGCTCCAGGGGCTCTCCGTCAATCTCCCCGACGAGGTCCAGAAGGCGGTCAACACGCGCTCGACGATGAGCGTCCTCGGCGTCAACTACATGCAGTACCAGGCCGGCCAGGCGATGACGACCGCCGCCGCGAACCAGTCCGGCGGCGCCGGCCAGTTCGCCGGCGCGGGCGTCGGGCTCGGCGCGGGGCTCGGCATCGGGTACGGGATGGCCGGTTCGATGCAGGGCGCGTACGCCGGGACGGGTACGCCGGGCGGGGCTCCCGGCGGCCAGACCCCGTGTCCGAAGTGCGCCACCATGGTCCCGGTCGGCTCGAAGTTCTGCCCGTCGTGCGGCGCGACGATCGGCGCCCCGGCCGCCGGTCCTCCGTGCCCCAAGTGCGGGGCCGCGACGCAGCTCGGCCAGAAGTTCTGCCCCTCGTGCGGCCAGTCGCTCGCCCCCGCGCCCGCCCGAACCTGTGCGAAATGCCAGGCGAGCGTGCCGGCGGGGACGAAGTTCTGCCCGAACTGCGGCACCGCGATGCCGCCGTAGGCGGACTCGGCCCTCGCCCCGACCGGTGGTTACGAACCGGCGGACCGGTTCGACGACCCCCGCCTTCGCGGGACCCGCTGGATCGTGTAGCGGACCGGTACCCGCCGGCGCCGGTGCATCCAGTACCCGCAGCGAGGGCACCGCAGGCCGAGGGCGACAACGTCGCCGGTCAGGGTCCGGTTCCGGATCGGCTTCAGGGGCCCGTCGCACACGGGGCAGCTCTCCGGGGGATTGGGGTCGGCCCGCTCGGTGTACCGGACGAGGAGCCGGACCCCGGGGGTCTCGACGAGGAGCGAGCGGAGCCGGGGGCCGCCGATCCGCATCGACGGGTCCTCGGCCCGGAGCGCCGGCCCGAACGCGCGGAGGAACGCCGCCTGCGAGGAGTAGTGGCCGATCCCGAGGACGAGGAGACGGTCGAGCGCGGCCCGGACCGTGTCGGCGTCGGCCCGGCGGAACGCCGGCGTTTGCCGGGGCTCAGAGGGCCCCGCCGCGGTGGCCTTCGCGGGCACCGATCTCCTCCTCGTAGAACTGCCGGGCGAACGCCCCCTCCTCGCGCCCGATCGGGATCGGGCCGTCCCCGGGCCGGGCGAAGTAGGCCACGAGCGACGCCGCGGCGGCGAGCCGGACCGCGCGGGACTTGAGGCGCGGGGAGAACTTCGGGTGGGTCGTCCGGGCGAGCGCCCGCTCGCTGACCTCCCGGAGCGAGGTGTAGAGCCCCGGGTCGAGGCGGACCGGGCGGCTCCGGAACTTCCCCGAGACGAGCGGGTGGTGAGTCTGGATCGCGTGGACGAGGGTGAGGTGGTCCCGGATCCGCTCCGCGAGCGGGAACTCGATCGCACCGAGCTCGAGCCGCTCCGCGCTCGCCTCGACCGCCCGGAACCGGTCCCGGGTCATCGGATGGAACCGGAGGAGCATCCGGTCCTCGAGCGCGGCGAAGTTCGGGTCGGCGATCGTCGTCCAGTAGTCGTCGGCGCCGCCGGTCCGGACGTTGTAGTTGACGGAAAAGAACGAGTGGAACGTGTACGGGCCGATCGTGCCGAGCGTCGTCTCCCACTTCACCTCGCGCTGCTCCATCACGAGCTTCAGCGGTTCGACCATCCCCTTGTACCTGAACCAGTCATTGAACTCGGGGACGATGAAATTGAACGTCCGCCCCGTGTAGGACGCCCCGACGCGGAGAAACTGGACCGGGGTGATCCCGCCGCAGTACCGGTTCCGGCCCGCGAGCCCGTGGGCGGGGACCCCCGTCCGGGGGTTGCCGCGGATCATGTCGTCGATCGAGAACGTCTTCCCGGTCCCGGGCGGGCCGAACAGCGCGAGATGGAACCCGGTCGTCCCCGTCGTGCGGCCGGTCGGGGCGATCAGCGGGACGTCGGCGAGGGCGTACTGCTGGAGGAGGGAGATGAGCGAGTCGACGTAGAGCACCTCCCCGAACAGCTCCCGGAGGTACCCGGCGAGCGCGTCGACGCTGAACGTCTTGCCGAACGCCACCGTCTCGGCGAGCCGGTGGTGGAGGACGTCGCGGAGGTGGTCGACGAACTCGCTGTCCATCGAGCGAATCTCCGCTCCCTCGTCCTGGACCGGCATGAACCCGGCCGGCTCGGGGGCCGCCAAGCGCGCGACCTCGCCCAGAAGGATCCGCCGGAGCTCGTCCGGCAGCGGGACGTGGTACCAGCGGTCTCCCTTCCCCTCGGGGAGCTCCTCGACGAGTCCCCGCCGCTTCAGCCGCTGGAGGAGGCGGGACGGGTCCTCGAACACCCGCTCCTTGAGGAGGCGGGCCCGGAGCTCGGAGAGGCGGAACCGCGCCCGGCCGGAGGCGACCCCGCGGACGACCCGCCGCCGGTCGCAGTCGGCGACGAGGGCGGCGAGGACCCGGGCCGCGGCCTCCTCGTCGACGAGGATGCCGAGGTCCGGGGACGCCGCCACGAGCGTCGGCCGATGCCCCGACGAATCTATAATGACCCCGCTCCAGAGACGGGCGTGTGGGTCGGGGTTCCTCGGCGTACGAGCGCGAACTGAAGGAACTCCTCCAGGCCAACCCCGACACGCTCGCCCGGGTACTCGAAATCGCTGGCCCCCTCGGATCGCCCCCAGCTCGCCGCGTTCGAGCGAGCCCCGTTCCTCGTCGTCCGGGCCGCGGGGTCGCTCGGGTTCGACCTCGTCGCGCTCCGCTCGGAGTTCGCGTTCCCGCTCGAGGTGAAGGCGTCGGCGTCGGACACGATCCGGTTCAGCGCCGCCAGTGGGCGGGCCGCCGTCCAGCTCGAGCAGCACCGCCGGGCGGTCGCCCGGGTCGGGCTCGTGATCCTCTACGCCTACCGGCGGGTCGGCCGGGGCCACGGGGAACCGTGGCGCGTCTACGCCGGCGGCGTGGGCCCGTCGACGGGCCGGTACCGCGTCCTCAACCGCTGGCTCCCCCCCGTGGAGGCGACGAAGGAGGGAAACGGGGTGTTGCGATGGGGGGCCGGGATGCCGCTCAGCCGGTTCTTCACCATCGTCGCCAGCCTGACCGAGCCGGCGGCCGGATCCCCCCGCCATGAAGGTCGCGGTCACCGCGACCGGCGTCGGGCGGTTCGGCAAGCGGACCGAGACGCTCGTCGAGCTCCTCTGCGAGGCCGGCCGGGAGGCGCTCGACGGCCTCGGCCGGAAGCCGGTCGACCTCCTGGTCGTCGGCCACATGGCCGGCGGATCGCTCGGGGGGGTCGAGAACACCGTCGCGAAGGTCGCGGACCGGCTCGGGCTCGACGCAGGGTCCGGGGTTCGCGTGGAGTCGGCGAGCGCGAGCGGGGCCGCCGCCTTCCACACGGCGGTCGCGATGGTCCGGTCCGGCCAGTACGAGCGGGCGCTCGTCGTCGCGGGCGAGAAGATGACCGACCTGCCGAACGCCGACGCGACGAAGATCCTCGCGGGGTCGCTCGCCCCGTCCGAGGTCGCCCACGGGGCGACGATGCCGGCGCTCGCGGCGCTCGTCGCGGGCCGGTACCTCGAACGGTACCGCCTCGACGAGGGGGACCTCGACCTGGTGACCGTCGCCGCGCGCGCCGCGGCGGCCCGAAACCCGAACGCCCAGTTCTCGAAACCGGTGACGGCCGCGGAGGTCCGCGGAAGCCGACCGGTCGCGCTCCCCCTCCGACTGCTCCACTGCGCCGCCGTCTCGGACGGGGCGGCCGCCGTCGTCCTCGAGCCGGGGACTGGACCGGCCACGGTGCTCGGCCTCGGTCAGGCGACCGACCACGTCGAGCTCGTGGAACGCCCGGAGCTGACGAGCTTCCGGGCGACCCGGGTCGCGGCGCAACGCGCGTACGAGTCGGCTCGCCAGACTCGGAAGGAGGTCGATTTCGCCGAGCTCCACGACGCGTTCGCCCCGTTCGCGATCATCGACCTCGAGGACATCGGCGCCGTCGGCGCCGGGGAGGGAGCCGCGTGGTTCCGGGGCGGAGCGACGGGGCCCGACGGCCGGTTTCCCGTGAACCCCTCCGGAGGGATCCTCGGGCGGGGCCACCCTGTGGGAGCCTCCGGCCTCGTCCAACTCGCCGAGGTCGCCCGACAGCTCCGGGGCGAGGCGGGCGCCATGGCGCTGCCGAAACTCCCCCGCCGAGGACTCGCCCAGTCGATCGGCGGGCTCGGCTCGCACAACTTCGTCACCATCCTCGGCCATTCCGGGGGCGCGGCACCATGAGCATGCCCGGCGACCATTCCGATCGTCCGATGCGAACACTGCCACGGGCGGTTCCTCCGCATCCCGGCCCGTGCCCCCGGTGTGGCTCGACCGACCTTGTGGCCGGGGAGATCCCGGCGAGCGCCGTCGTCCTCGCCGCGACAGAGCTCCTCGCGCCAGCGGCCGGTTGGACAAGCCCGCACCGCCTCGTGATCGCCGAGGGAGCGGAGAACGTCCGGATTCTCGCCACCGTCGCCGGTCCGCTCCCCGCGGTCGGCTCGCTCGTCACGGTCCGTCAATCCGGCGACCGGTACGAAGTCACTGCGACCGGTGCCACGTAGGCCCAGGTCGGTGCCCGCTCGACGTCGAGCGAGGAACTAGGACGCGGGGAGGGGGAATTTCCGGCCGCCGGTCGGTCCCGGCACCCGTTTGAACCCCCGAGGTGAAATCACCACAGGATTAGCAATCCTGCGCCTTACCGGGCTGGGCCATCCCCGCGCGGTGCGGCCGAGGTCGGTTCGCTCCTTAAAGGTTCGGCCGTCGCCGTCCCTTCGTTATGTAGGAGGCTCGCGGTCGCCGGTGCGGGAGTGGGTGGGATGCGGGTGGCGAAGGCTGGGGTCGTCGGCGCCGGGACGATGGGCGCGGCGATCGCCGAGGTGCTCGCCTTCAACGGAATCCCGGTCGTCCTGACCGATGTCGACGGGGCCGCGGTCGACCGGGGCCTCGGCCGGATTCGCTTTCTCATCGAGGAGCTCGTCGCCTTCCACGCGACGCGCGCCGACCGCGAGGTCGCCCGGATCGCCGAGTTGGGCATCGAGCTCTCCGGACCGCAGGTGGCCACGGTGCGGGAGCGCCTTGCGCCCAAGGTCACCCCCGCGCGCGGCGTGGAGATTGCGGCCCGCGTGCGCGGCACGACCGATTGGGCCGAGTTCTCGGACGTCGACTTCGTCGTGGAGGCGGTCTTCGAGCAGGAGGGCGTGAAGCGGCCCGTCCTCGAGAAGCTCGACCGGGCCCTGCCGGACCATGCGGTGCTCGGCTCCAACACCTCCTCCCTGTCGATCACGCGGCTCGCGAAAGGGCTCGCCCACGTCCGCCAGACGCTCGTCACGCACTTCTTCAATCCGCCCGGAACGCTGCCGCTCGTCGAGGTTGCCGGTGGCGTCGACACCCGCGAGGACGTCGTCCTGGAGACGATCGACTTCCTCCAGGGGCTCCGGAACCACCGATCTCCCCTCGTTCCGATCCGCGTGAAGGAGTCGCCGGGGTTCGTCGTGAACCGGATCCTCCTCCCGGTGCTGAACGAGGCGTGCTTCGCCCTGGAGGAGGGGCTCGCCTCGTCCCGGGACATCGACCTCGCGATGAAGGCCGGCGCGGGGCTGCCGATGGGGCCGTTCGAGCTCGCGGACCTCATCGGCCTCGACGTGACCCTCGAGGTCGCCGAGACCCTCGTCCGGGGAACCGGAGACCCGAAGTACCGCCCAGCGCCCGCGCTCCGGAGGCTCGTCGACGCCGGCCACTCGGCCGGAAGACCGGGCGCGGCTTCTACGACTACTCGACCGGCTGACCGAACCGAGCCGGCGCCGCCAAGCGCCGGCCCTCAGGGCGGAGTGGTTTGTCGGGCCAGTTGGAGCGCGCGGGCGTACCACACGAGAGACTCGAACATCGGTGCGAGTCGCTTGCGCCACTTCTCCGGGTCGTTGGGGCCCGCGGCGGTGAACTCGGTGGCGACGCTCGGTACGAGGACCGACGCGGGAACCGAGATCGCGGCGACCCCGGGCAGGACGATCCGGAGGCCGTCGATCGCCCTCGCTCCGCCCGCCATCCCGCCCGCACCCACGAGGCCGAACGGTTTGCGGTTCCACTCGTCGTAGAGGCTGTCGAGGAGGTTCTTCAGGGCCCCCGGGAACCCGTAGTTGTACTCGGGCGTGACGATGACGAACCCGTCCGCGCGGGCCATCGCCTCGACGAACGGGGCGACCCGGGGGTCCGGGTCCTCGAGTTCCCATTCGCGGCGCACGAGATTGCCGAACGGCAGGTCGCGCGGGTCGTAGAGGTGCGTCTTCACCCCGGGTCGCTTGGCGAGCTCCGCGGTCACGAACTCCGCGACCGGGAAGCTGACACGTGCCTCGCGGACGCTGCCGTAGAGGACCGGAAGGAAGAGGTCGGCCATGGCGGCGGAACGACGCTCGGGGCTAAACCCCGTCGGTTCCCCCAACTTAACCACCCGTCGCCCTCGTCCCGACTCGATGCCGAAGTTCCCGTCGGCCGAATGGGCCGAGCTCCTGCGGGCCGCGGTGAACGCCGACGCGGCGTACGCCGAGGCGGCCCGCGCGTGGGAGGGGGACGTGCTCCTCCGGGTCCTCCCGGACGACGCCGCGGCGCCACCGCCCGGGATCCACCTCGACCTCTCCCACGGGTCGTGCCGGTCGGCCGCGTTCGTGGCCGACAGCCGTCCGGTCGACAGCGAGTTCGTCTTCGAGGCGAGCCGTTCCGATTGGCGGGAGGTCCTCGAGGGCCGGCTCGAGCCTGTCCCGGCGGTTCTCTCGGGGAAAGTGAAGGTCCGAGGAAACCTCGCCAAGGCGATGCGGTTCACGAAAGCCTCGGGGCTGCTGATCGCGGCGGCGTCGACGGTCCCGACCGAGTTCTAGGCGGCTGGCGGAGCGGGGACCGCCGGGCCGGGGCCGGCGGGGACGACGGTGCCGCAGGGGGAGCGAGAGGCTTGGCGGGGGCGGGAGCGGCGGACTTGACCGCGGTGGCGGGCGCCCCGGGAGGGCCGATGGCCGCCCCCACCGATTTGACGGGAGGCGTCGGCGGCTTGGGGGGCGGCGGCATCAGCAGCCGCTTGTAGAACGCGACGATGTGGGCCCACGTCGCCTCGGCCCGGTTCTGGTCGTACGCGCGGAGGTCCCGCGAGAGGAAGTCGTGGCCGACCTCGGTCACGGCGTCGAACTCGACCTGCTTCGGGATGACCTTCTCGAGCTGGGCGCGCGCGGAGGCGGCGACCTTGTCGCGGGTGCCGGCGACGAAGAACACCTTCGCGGTGACGAGCGTGAGGGCGTCCGGGGGAGCGAGGGGGCCGGGTAGGCGACCGCCACCGCGGTCAGCTTTTGGTCGAGGCCGGCGAGTGCGAGCGCGAGCGACCCGCCGTACGAGAGGCCGAACACCGCCGTCCGGTCCGGGTCGACCATTTCCCGGCCTCGGAGGTAGGTCAGGGCGTCGGCGTAGTCCTCCGTCAACTTCGACACCCTCGGGGAGGTCACCGCGAGTCCCCCCTTGGTCCGGAGGCCGATCCGAGTACCTGAGATGGTCACCGGGGCCGAACAGGCTGGTCTTGCCGAGGTCCGGGACCAGGACCTCGAACCCCTCGCGGGCGAAATGGATCGCGGCGTCGAGGAGGGCGGTCGTGATCCCGTACACTTCCGGTGTGATCAGGATCCCCGGATGCCGGACGACCTTCGTCGGACGGAGCGCCAGGGCGTACGCCGCGCCGGAGGGAACGGCGTCGGTGGGGAACGAGACGGTCTCGCTCCGGTACGGGGGAAGCGGCGCGCCGGGCTTCTGCTCCGACCCGGTCCAGGTCTTGTTGAGGAAGTCGATGACGCAGAGCTTGTACCGCTCCTTCTGCAGGACGATGACCGCCTGCCGCTTCCCGCAGATGTCACAAACGCCGATGACCCCGCTCCCGAACTCGAGGTCCGGGGTCTTCAGCATCAGGTCGTCGTCGCGCATCCGGTCAGCCTCTCGCCGCAGGACGACGACCGAGCGGGGTGCGGGCTTTAACCATTGCCCGGCCCGGGGCGAGGCCCGTCGGGAGTTTCAGGTCGAGACGGGACCGGTCGCGGGGGGCGAGGACGGCGACCCCGTGCGCTCGGAGACGAGCCTGGAACGCCCGGTCCGAGGTCGCGACCACCGCGCCCTTCCCCGTGGCGGCGGCCAGGACGCCCGCGTCGCCCCGGCCCCGGACCGGGAACGGCGGCCATCGGTTCGCGAGAGAACGGGCGGCCGACGCGTGGGGGATGTTCCGTGCGACGAGACGGTCGAGCTCGGCGAGCGCCGACGTGGCGACCACGACGCGGGCTCCGGCGGGGAAGATCCGGCCGACCTCCGCGTCGATCCGGACCCCGTGGGTGAACGGCCAGAAGAGCGCGTTGGCGTCCAGGACGACGAGGGTCTCGCCGTCCGGGGGGTCACGGGCGACGGAGGGCGATCCCGAGCGCTTCGCGGTCGTACTGTTCGCCTCCGGTCCGCTGGCGTAGGACGTAGCGTTGGGCCTTCTGGTTCGCGGTCTTCGGGACCTCGACGAGGAACTCGAGGTACCGGGGGACCATGAAGAACGGCAGGTGCTCGTTGCAGAACCGGAACAGGTCCTCGGCGCTCGCCGACGCGCCGGGCCGGAGCTGGACGAACGCCTTCACGTCCTCCTCGCCGAGCGGGGACGGGACCCCGACCACCACCGACTCGAACACCGCGGGGTGCCGGTTGAGGACGCTCTCGACGTCGTACGGGGCTAGGTTCTCCCCGCGGCGCCGGATCACGTCCTTCTTCCGGTCGACGAAATAGTAGTACCCGTCCCCGTCCCGCGTCACGTAGTCGCCGGTGTGGAACCAGAGGTTCCGCCACGCCTCGACGGTCTGCTCCGGCTTGTTGCGGTACCCGAGGAACATCGTGTACGGGGCGCTCGGGCGGACGACGAGCTCGCCGCGGACGTTCGGCCCGACCGGCTCATCGGCGTCGTCGACCACCTGGGCCTCCACGAACCCGAGCGGCGTGCCCACCGACCCGACCCGGACCCGGTCGGGCGGGTTCATGAGCGTCGTGCAGCCGCACTCGGTCATCCCGTAGAGCTCGATGATCGAGAGGCCGAACCGACGCTCGAACTCCGGCCAGACCTCGCGCGTGGTGCCGGCCGTGAGCGCGGTCCCGACCGTGTGCGTCCGGTCGGTGGGACGCTCGGGCTGCTTGAACAGGACGTTGATCATCGAGATCAGCAGGGAGACGTGGGTCGCGCCGAACGTCGCGGCCGTCTCCCAGAAGCCGGTCGCATGGAACCGCTCGTCGAAGGCGGCCGTGAGGTCGTACTCGAGCGCCGTGAGGGACGTCATCTCCTGGGCGTTGCAGTGGAACAGCGGGAGGGCGCTGAACAGGACCGACCCCGGGGTCAACCGGCTCCGGGCGCCGATCTCGCGCGGGGTCCGGAGGTACTTCTCGTGGGGGATGACCGCCCCTTTCGGCGGGCCGGTCGTGCCGCTCGTGTAGAGGATCGCCGCCGGGTCCCCGCCGGTCAGCGGGGTGGAGGCGACCGGAGCCCGGCGCTCCTCCAGTTCGGACCAGGCGCGGAGCCCGGGGGGAAACGGATTGTCCGAGGCCTCCGCGTCGACGACCCACTCGGTCCCGATGGCGAGTCCGGGACGGAGCGGCTCGTAGGCGGACCAGAGCCGTCGGTCGACGACGAGCCCCTTCGGCTCGGCGTCGGCGAGCTCGTACCGGAGGATCTCCCCCTTGAGGGCCGTGTTCAGCGGAACGGCGACCGCGCCCAGCTTCGCGAGGCCGAGCCACGCGAGGACGAACTCCGGGCCGTTGAGGAGGAGCAGGGCGACCCGGTCGGTCCGGCCGATCCCGGCCTCGACGAGATTTGCCGCGACCCGGTCGGTCGCCTCGTCGAGCTGCTCGTAGGTGAGGGTCCGTCGGGCGAACCGGACCGCGGGGCGGGTCCCGTTCTTCCGCGCCTTCGCACGGACGAGGGTGGCGAGGTCGTGGTAGACCTCCTCCGCCTCCAGCATCCGGGCCGGCGAGGCGCCCACGCCCATAAGCGCGCGGGCGACGCCGGTCCGCGCGAGCCGTTAAACTCCCCGGCGCGACTCGCGTCGGCAGGGGCGGCACCGATGCGAAGGTCGAGCCAGGAGTTCCGGAACGACCGGCCCGCCCGCGCCGAGCTCGCCGCGGGTGCGGCGGTCGTCGACCCCGTCCGGCGGGAGCTCCTCCTCCTCCACCTGACCGAAGAGGACCGGTGGTGCTTCCCGAAGGGGCACGTTGAGTCCGGGGAGTCGGTCGAGGTCGCCGCGTCCCGCGAGCTCGAGGAGGAGACGGGGCTCGCCGGCCTCGTCCTTGGCCCCGAGATCGGCCAGGTGACCTACCGGTTCTACCAACCAAAGAAGGACCGGAGCGTCGTCAAGACCGTCGTCTACTTCCTCGTCACCGCGCCGGTCCGGCCGGTCCGCCCGGAGCACCTGTTCGACCGGGCCGAATGGGTCCCGCTCGCCGTCGCCCGCGACCGGCTCGAGTTCGACGCCGACCGGGCGGTCCTCGACCTCGTTGAAAAGTGGCTCGCGACGCACTGAGCGCTTCCCTGCCAAACGACCGCGGGAAAAGGTTGGAGGACCGGGGGCCGAAGCCCCCGGTCCCTGGGCACGACCCTACGGTCCGCCGCTCGGGGGACTGGGGGGCGTCGGGCCCTGCGGGGGCGGGAGCCCCTGGGACGACGGCACCTGCTGGCTGTACCCGCCGACGAGGCGCCCGCCGGACTTCCGCCGGGACCAGCTGCGGTACTCGACCACGCCGACCGACCCGACGGCCGCCACTGCGACCAGCCCGACGACGAGGAGCGGCAGGATCGACCCCGCCACGCCTCCCGTCGAGCCGCCGCCGCAGCTGCCCTGCAGGCACGAAGCGTCGTACTGGGCCGTCGCGACGCTCTCCGGCTGGCCCTGGACGGTCGCCTGGGACGGGGTCGGACCCGCCTGGGACGCCGTCGCGGTCACCGTGGCGCTCGACGCGAGGCTCTCGTCCTCACCCTGGTAGCTCGTCGCCGAAGCGACGACCTGGACCGAGTGGGTCGGGGCGTTGAGGGCGAGGTCGAGACGGTCGGTCGCGACCGACTCGCTACCGATGTTCGCGCCCGCGAATACGTGGCCGCCGGCCCCGAAGATCTCGAAGCCGTGGGGCACCAGGATGAACCCGTCGACGTCGTCGAACGGACCGGTGATCTGGATCGCGATCACCGGGACCGTGCGGCCGTTCGCGAGCGTCACGGTCCCGAGGTCGGTCCCGATCAGGGTGACCGTACCGGTGCCGGTGACGCTGCCGTTGGGGTTCCCGGACCCGCTCGAGTTGACCCCGAAGAGGCCCGAGTTGCTCCACTGGTATGCGAGCGACCACGTCCCGCTCGCCGTGTAGGCGGCGGTCGAGTTCCACGTCGCGCCGGTCGTGAGGTTCCACGGCACGAGACCGAACGACGGCGAGAACGACACGGCGCTCTGCGAGCTGCCGCGCGCGTCGAGGTGGCCCGACGCGGTCTTGCCGAGGTAGGTCAGCGAGTACGACTCCGTCAGGTTCGACGCGCCCCGGGCGGAGGCGTTGTCGATCCCGACCGCGCTCACGGGCGTACCGTTCTCGTACACCTGGGCGGTCGCGCTCAGATTCGCGAACCCGGTCTCGGACTCATGGCCCTGGATCGACAGGTTGCCGGAGGCCCGCGCGCCGTTGTACTGCGCGAAGAGGTCGGCCGCCATCGTCCGCTGGGCCTCGAGTTCCACGGTGCCCGCGCTCGTGTTCGTCGCGGTGTAGATCACCTGCCAGCCGAAGAACGCGTGCGACTGGTACGTCGCGTTCCCCAACTGCGCGGAGACGTTCACCCACTTTTCGCCGCCGTACGCCCACTGCTGGCTCGTCGACGCGCTCGCGGCGGTCGAAGGGCCGGGCAGCGGCGACGGGGGCGGCGCCCGCCGTCGCGGCGAGCACCGGGAGGACCAGTACCATCGCCGCGACGACGCCGAGCGTCGCCAACATGCCCATCGTTCGTCCGTTTCGCTGCATTCCGTTCTCCTGTGGGACCGCCTCTCGCCGTCCCGAACGAAGCGAGCCCGGTTTTTCGACATAAACCCCCGTCCCGGGAGGTTGGGGGGTCTCGGGACGGTGTGCTAGGCCGTCGCAGCCGGGGTCCGGTCATCGCCCGGCCGACGGCCGGTCGGTCACCCCGGGGATCCAGAACCTCGCTGTCTTGGCAACTTCGAGCGAGGTCTCGTACCCCGCATCGGTATGCCGGGCCACCCCGAGTCCCGGGTCGTTGTGAAGGACACGTCCGATCCGACGGTCGGCCTGAGTCGTGCCGTCGGCGACGACCACGAGACCGGCGTGGATCGAGTTCCCGATCCCCGTGCCGCCCCCGTGGTGGACCGAGACCCACGACGACCCGGAGACCGCGTTGAGGAGGGCGTTGAGGATCGGCCAATCGGCGATGGCGTCCGAGCCGTCCTTCATCCGCTCGGTCTCCCGGTACGGGCTGGCGACGCTGCCGGTGTCGTGGTGGTCCCGCCCGATCGCGACGGGAGCGGCGAGCGCTCCCGAGCGGACGAGGTCGTTCACGAGGTGGCCGAACCGCTCTCGGTCGCCGTACCCCATGTAGCAGATCCGGGCGGGCAGTCCCTGGAAGTGGACCCGCTCGCCGGCGAGCCGGATCCACCGGGAGAGGTCCGGGTTGGACGCGAACTCGGTGAGGAGCACTCGGTCCACCCTCGCGATGTCGGCCGGGTCCCCGGACAGGGCGACCCAACGGAACGGGCCACTCCCCACGGCGAACAGGGGTCGGATGTAGGCGGGGACGTACCCGGGGATGTCGAACGCGTCCGTGACGCCGGCGTCCCGGGCCTGGGTACGAAAGTTGTTGCCGTAATCGAACGTCTTCGCGCCCCGGCGGCGGAGTTCGAGAATCGCCCGGGCCTCGACGGCGATTGACTCGCGGACTTCCCGAAGATAGGCGTCCCGGTCGGCTCGCGCGCGCCACCGCGGCGCGCTCCGGCGTGAATCCGACCGGGAGGTAGCCGACCTCGATGTCGTGGGCCGCGGTCTGGTCGGACACGATGTCCGGGAGAACCCCGCGCCGGACGAGCTCGGGGTAGACGACGGCGGCGTTCGCACACAGCCCGACGGAGCGGGGCCGTCGTTCGGAGGCGGCCTCGCGGACCCGGGTGACAGCGTCGTCCAACGACGCCGCCTCCTCGTCGAGGTAGCCGTTCGCGAGCCGGCGCGCGAGCGCACGGGGGTCCACGTCCACGATCAGCGCGGCCCCGCCGAGCATCGTGACGGCGAGCGGCTGGGCACCGCCCATCTCGCCGAGCCCGCTCGTGAGCATCCATTTGCCCGCGAGGTCGGGCTGGCCGAACTCGATCCGCGCCAACGACGCGAGGGTCTCGTACGTCCCCTGGAGGATTCCCTGCGTACCGATGTAGATCCAGCTCCCGGCGGTCATCTGGCCATACATCGTCAGCCCCCGGGCCTCGAGCGGCCAGAACTCGGCGTCGGTCGCCCAGTGCGGGACGATCATGGCGTTCGAGATGAGTACGCGGGGAGCCTCGGCGTGGGTCGGGAAAACACCGACCGGCTTTCCCGACTGGACGAGGAGCGTCTCTTCGTTTCCGAGGACCTTCAGGGTGGCGACGATCTGGTCGTAGGCCGCCCAGTTCCGCGCCGCTTTGCCGCGACCTCCATAGACGATCAGATGCGCCGGGTCCCGGGCCACGTCCGGGTCGAGGTTGTTCATCAAGAGCCGAAGGGCGGCCTCCTGGCTCCACCCACGGCACGCGAGGGTCGGACCGCGAGGGGCGTGGATCGGTTCCCGTCTCACGTCGTCCATGGCCACCCGCCACCGAGGCTCGGAGCCTTGAAAGGTTGCGCGGGCTTAGGCGGGCCGACGGGGGCTGGGATTGGCGGGACAACGGGTCGTCGCGCAACGTCCCACGCCCCCTCGTCGCAGCGAACGCGGGCGGACGGCGTGGGGCCCACCACGACGGGGAAACGCTGCCGTCCGACGTGTCTTCGTCGTATCTTTGACGGTCCCTTATACCCCGCTGGCACGCCAGAATCGTCCATGCAGCGCCGCCGGGCAACCGAGGCCCCAGTGAGTCGAACGAGGGACGAGCCGTCGCGAGGCGATCGCCGCGGCCGTGGATGGGCCGCGCTCTTGGCCGTCGTCGCCGTGGGGGTGCTGATCGGGCTTCCCGCCATCGCTCTCGGAGGGGTTCCTCCCGCTCCATCGCACGGGCCACTCCCCGCCGCACACGCTCCCCTTGGTTCTCACTCGGCGAACCGGTCGGGGGGAGGGTCTGGGAACGGCTCGGGCGGATCGGGTAACGGCTCTGGCGGGGGCTCCGGGAACGGCTCCGGAAGCAGCTCCGGCAACGGTTCCGGCTCTGGGTCTGACAACGGCTCGGGTGGGGGTTCCGGAAATGGCTCCGGCTCGGGCAACGGGTCGGGGAACGGATCAGGTTCCGGGAACGGTTCGGGGTCCGGCGGGAACCGGACCGGCGGGAACGGAACGACGGGAAACCTCAGTGGCGGGTCGAATGTGACCGTACTTTGGCAGAACTCGTCCGGCGGGTCGTTCCAACTCTCCGCATGGAACTACTACCTACGATTCTCCGCGGTGGCGTCGGTTCGTGATGGGATCAACGCCGCGAATCTCACGATTACCGGGACGGCGTACTGGCCGGCCTCCCCCGCCGTGGTCGCGATCCAGTTCGTGAACCTCTTCACCTGGAATCAGACGATGAATGGATCCCGGGTCGGCTACGGATCGTTCTCCGCGTCGTACGTCTACACCCAGTCGGGACGGTACAACCTCGTGATCGAGCTGAGCGACCCGACCGCCTCCACGTTCGTCCAGACCTGGCTCCCGGTGACGCTTACCTCGGGATCCGGAACCGGGGGCGGTTCCGGCAGCGGGGGCGGGAGCGGTTCCAACTCCTCCGGCGCAGGGTCCAGCGTGGTTCTCGAACCGAACTCGACTTCGAACTACATCGAGTACGACCTCACCGCGTGGAACGGCTCGCTCACGGTCACGGCCGACGCGGCCCTCACGACCAGCAACAACTCCGCGTACCTCAACGTCAACGGCTACGCGTGGTGGCCCACGTCCCCCGTCCGGGTGGTCGTCCTCTTTGGCGACGGTAATGGATGGAACGGGACGTACACGGGCTCGAACTCCAGTCAGGGCGCCGGAGGCTTCTTCGCGAGTGACACGTACACGACGGCCGGGTGGTACACCGTCGCCATCCGAATCTACGACGCGAACTCCTCCGCCGGCGTGCAGAACGCGTTCGAGGTCGTCTTCCCGGGAACCTCCGGAAACGGCTCGAGGGGCAACGCATCGGCCGGGAGCTCGGTGACCTCGTGGTTGAACACCTCGAATGCGCTCGGGTATGACCTCCAGGCGTGGAACGGGACGTTCCGGTTGAACGCGTTCCTCTACATCTGGGAGAACTCGACCGTGATCCTCGCGACGATCTCCAACTTCACCCTCACGGGCGGCGCGTACCCCTTCGTGAACTACACGATCGCGTACGGAGACGGCAGCTTTGGTTTCGGATTCAATCCTGAGAATATGAGCGCGCAAACCGTCGGGACCGCGTCGTACGCCGCTCCCGGGAACTACACGCTGTCGATCACCGCGGCGAATCTCGGGATCAACGTGAGCGGAGCGACCCTCGGCGTCTCGGTTCCGCTGGACCTCGCCTATGGCCCGAGCACGAACCCCCCGGCCCCCTACCCATCGTCGGTGACCGTTTGGGTCGGCGCTTCCCCGGTGACGGGGTCGGTTCCGCTCAACACGACCCTGTCCGCGTACGTGAGCGGAGGGGCCCCTCCGTTCGTCGTGACCTGGAGTCTGCCGGGGAGCAACATCTCCGGGAACCTGACCGGCCTGATGGTCTCGGTCTCGTACGCGACTGCGGGCTGGTACCCCGCCACCGCGTTCGTGTACAACACGACGTCTCCCTGGGGGACGGTCCTCGTGGGGTACGGCAGTGTCTGGATCTATGTCGCCGGGGTCGGGAACTCGGGCGGGAGCGGGAACGGCAGTGGGTCCGGGAACGGGTCCGGAAACGGCTCCGGGAATGGCTCGGGCCTCACGCCGATCGTTGGTCACGGTCCGGCGGTGGGTATGGGCCCGACGGCAATGATCGGCGCTCTCCTCATCGCGGCGGCCGTGGCCGGAGCGGTCGTCGGATCGGCGAGTGGGTTCCTCTTCGGGCGGAGGTTCCCGCCGCGCGCGAGCGCCGGAGCTCCGTCCGGGCCGGACAGAACGGGTCCGGACTGAGGCGCGCCGAATGAGTTCGGCAGAGGGCGAACCCCCGAACCCGGGAGGCGCTCCGGGCAGCACCCGGAGGGACACCCGCTGCCCGGACCCCCGCCGTTGGGTGGTGCCAGGGGTGCTGGTCCTCGCGGTCGTCCTTTCGGTCAGCGGGCTCGCGGCCGCCCCGGTCACCGACCGCGCGGGACCGACGCCGGTGTCAGGGGCCCTTCTCCGAGTCGCCGACACCCCGATCCTCACCCTGGTCCCGTCGCCAGCCTCGGGGAACGCGCCCCTGCTTGTCAACGTGAGCGTCACGGTCTCGGGCGGCGAGGCGCCGTACAACCTGTCGCTGTGCTTCGGCACCGTGGACCACGAGAGTTCGTCCCCGGACTGCGGGACCGGCGCCGCGGGCTGGAACGGCTCGACGGCGCTCTATTTCCAGCATCTCTACGAAACCCCCGGAAACTTCAGCGTCACCGGGGTCGCGACCGACCACGACGGTGCCGGCGTGGGGTCGACGGCCCTCATCGTCGTGACGGACCGCTCTGCGCTGAATGCGACGGTTGAAGAGCGCACGACCTCGGGCCCGGCCCCTCTCTCGGTCACGTTTGATGAGAGCGTGGCCGGCGGCACTGCACCCATCACGCTCCAGTGGTCGTTCGGGGACGGGACGGTCGGCTCGGAGCTACCGGGGGTCCCGGTGGTCCACGTATACGAGTCCGCGGGGACGTTCACGCCGACGCTTACGGTCACGGACGGAGCCGGTCACCGGACCGTCCGAACTCTCGCGCCGGTCACGGTCTCGGTCACGAGCGGCTCCGGCCGCCGGGCCGGGTGCGCTGGGGGGTCCGACCTGGCTCGCGGTCGGGGCAACGTTCGCAGGCACGGCGCTCGCGGTCGGCGTCCTCGTCCGCCTCCTCCAACGCCGCCGCTGGCGGAAGGAGGGGAACGCTCTGCTCGCCGAACTCGGACGGGACCCCGTCGGACGGCCGCCACCGATGGGACCGTGAGCCGGCCCCGAAACCGTCCTCGCCACCGACGATGGCTGCCGGTCCCGGCCGGCGTGGCCGCCGCGCTCCTGGCGATCGGGAGCATGCTTGGGAGCGTGCTCCCGCTCGTCGGTGCGGCGGGAGGGCACCCGATGCCCACCTCGTGTGGATACACCGTGGACGTGACCGCGACCCCTTCGACCGGGAGTGCTCCCCTCCTCGTCCGCCTGAGCGCGACCGTATCCGGGGGAATCCCGACGGCGTACGATTGGGCGTTCGGCGATGGAAGCTACTGGAACAGTTCGCAGGCTGGGGCGGAGAGTCCGTTGCATCGCTACGCGACCCCGGGAGCGTACAACGTGAGCGTCCTCGTCATCGAACCGTCGTGCGAGGTCACGGGAGGGGTCACGCTCGTCGCGACCCCCAGCCCCCTGACGATCGCCCTGAGCGCGACGCCCACCTCCGGCGTGGCACCGCTGACGGTAGAGTTCGTGGCGACGGTGGCCGGCGGGAGCGGGACGTATGCCAGCGTCTTCTGGTCGTTCGGGGACGGGGGGGTCGGCGCGGGAGTCGCGGTCAACTACACGTACGTCCGGACCGGGACCTACACCGTCTCGGTGAACGTCACCGACTCCGAGGGACACTGGGCCACCGCCCACGAGACGATTGGTGTCCAGGACGGATCGACGGCGCCGAGTGCGGGGTTCGGAGGGGCCGACGATCTTGTGCTGACCGTCGCGGCCGGGGCGGCGCTCGCCTTCTTGGCGGTTGGCCTCGCTTGGCGCATCGCCGTCCGGGCTCGAGAGAGGGCAGGGACGACCCCAATCCGTACGGCCGCGGGGGAAGCCGGCGGGTCATCTTCGGGAGAGCCGAGCCGACCGTCCGGCCCATCCGGCGCGTCACCGGCGTTGGCGGGAGCGGCGGGCCCCGCGGTGCCCGCTTCGAGAGCGACGGGAAACAGCCCGCAGGCGGATCCGCGCGTCGTTCCCGACCCGCGGGGCCTCCAGTTGACCCAGCGTGTGATCCTGCATATCGGGGCCCAGGGCCGCTTGTCCCCGGACGATGTCGCCCCGCCCGGGCTCACCCAAGCCGGGATTGCGGACGCCCTCGGGACCGGGCAGAACTCGGTCACGAACGTCCTCCGGAGGCTCGTCGCGGCGGGTGTGGTCGTCCACGATGTCCGGCACGTCTCGGGACAGCCCCGACGGCTCCGAGTCTACCGGTTCACGGATCGAGGCGAGTCGGTCTACCGCGATCTTTGGAACCGGTCGAACGCACGGGGGGAGGAGCAGGCGGGGCCCCCTGGCGGAACCTCTCCGTAGGAACGCGGACTCCCCCGGTGACGCGAATTCTTCGGGTTCCATTGGGTCGGGTCGACCACCCACCGAGTGACGGCTCTGCTTCCGCGATGGGCCCACTCAGCCTGGACCCATCACATCCGCCGGCCCACAGGCACGTGGGCTCGCCAACGGCAGAAGCGATGGTGCTGCATCGCGCGCTCGTTGCGGGCACCCGTCATTGGACGCGCGCGCGATTCTTAAGGGCCTTCGCCATCGGGCCGGTCCAGGGGCGCGGATGGCCGAAGGGAGCCCAGCGCAGTCGCAACGGTTCGTCGTGGGCTGGGGGGACCTCGATGGCAACAATCACATGGGCAACACCGCCATCCTGGACCGTGCCGCGGACACCCGGTTCCTGTACTTCGCTTTCCATGGCTTTCCGGGGCAGCGGTTCGCGGCCGAGAGAGTTGGACCGGTGATCGTTCGGGATGAGCTGGTCTACCGAAAGGAACTCAGGCTCCTCGACCAGTTCACGGTGGACCTCAAGGTCGTCGGTCTCTCGAAGGATGGGGTACGGTTCACTCTGGAGAACACGTTCCGCGACGTCAACGGCGAAGTCACCGCAATTGTGAACTCCGAGGGTGTCTGGTTCGACTTGGATCGGCGGAAGCCCCGTTCCCCGCCGCCCGAGCTCGACGCCGTCCAGCGGGAGATGCCGCGAGCGGAGCGGTTCCGAGAGATCCCCGCGCGGAGTCGCTGACCGCCGTTGCCGGCCCTGGTACCTCCCGCGAAGCTCATCGACGGCGCTCGCCGCCGATAAGGCTCGCGCGGGATAGGGGAGGCACGGACCCCGGGAATGACCGAACCGAACTCCGCGACGATGTGCCCGACTTGCCAAACCGTCGTGTCGACCGAGCCGGGATGGCGGCTGGTGCAATGCCCGAATTGCGGGGCGATCATCTCGCGAATGGCCGAAGACGGCTCGTTCGACTGATCCACGTCCCTGCGGCCCGGCCTCGCGCGTTGGTCTCGGTGATGCCATCGAGCGCGTGGTCCTCACATGAAGCAAGCGCGGTCTCGGACCCCGCTCGGAACGCCCGGCCCGAGGCTTCTGAGAAATGCCCAGATTCAGCTCTTGTGAACGTCCTCGACATCGTGGCCGTCAGGATCGAGAACCCATGTCGCATAGTAGCCCAGATCGTATGCGAGCCGAGCACGGGGTGCTTCCTTGCTCCTGCCTCCCGCCTTCAGAGCCGCCTTGCAGAACGCATCTACGTCAGCGTGGCTTTTCGCGACAAGTCCAACGTCGACCGCTTCCGGATCGGGCGTGCCTTCCCTGAGCCAAAGGAAGGCTCTCGTGCCGTCGCCGAAACCCTTCAAATCCGGGTGTCCTTCGTGGCCCTCGTAATCCACAAAGTTGGAGATCGCGAGCGGTTCCAGGGCCTTGGAATAGAAGGCAACGGAGCGCTCGAACTCACGGACTGTGAGGATCACGTGATCGATCATTGCCTTCCCAGTCTCCGCCCGGCCGTCCGCCTCCGACGGGTACTCCTCGCCCAACACCTCGAATTCGTACATGAATCTGAACCGGTGGCCCCCGCTCTTCTTCCGGTCCCGTCATCGAACCCGCGCTCCCTTCTTGAAGCTCACGCCGAGTCGGTGCAGTCGCGGAATGCTCACCCCGACCAACTCGCGAGCCTGCTTCCCAAGGTCCCCGATCGCGGCCTCCGCCACCGATGGCTCGACAGGCTCGAACTGCCTGCTCGCTTCGGTCCCCCGTGACCGATTCGGCGCCGAATTCCAGCCCGAAGCCGGGCTCTCCTCGGTCCCGCGAAGAGGGGGCTCTCCTCCTCCTCCTCGACATTGGGGCTGCGCTGCTCCTTGCGTCCCTCTTCGTCGGATGGTATCAGGTCCATGAAGTCAATCGGTTCGGCTGCTCCGGGATCACCGAGTCGTTTTCACCGTTCTGGGTGACCGTCACGACAAGCGGCTCGGATTGTCCTCCCTCTGGGGCCGGCACCTTGCAATCCGCCGGGCTTCCCCAGACCGGAGCGCTCTACGCCGCCGCGGGCATCCTCACCGCGATTGCCGGGGTGCTTGCGTTGGCGCCGATAGGGCTGAAGGAAGCCGGGCGGCGTTCCCGTCGGGTCTCCATCGCTCTCCTCGCTCTCTCGGCCCGCGTGCTCGCTATCGGAGCACTCGCTCCAGCCCTCCTCGTGATGGAGCAGACTTCGACGGTTTGCCACGATGAAGGGGTCTCTCAGACGCCGTTCGAGGTCCCTCTCGGAGGGCCGTCGCCTGGGGCGGTGAACATCTACCTTAACCAGAGTCCGCCCGCCCCCCCGGACCTCCGTAACGACTGGTCGTTCTGGACGGGGAGCAGCCCCGGCTCGACTTGGCCGGTCTGGTTTGGCGCTTCCGGACCGTGGAATTCCTTTGCCGGGACAAACTCGTCGGCCGGTGCTGCCTTGGCTTGGGGCCCAGGATTCGGATTGGCGATCGATCTCGGGGGCCTCGCTCTTCTCGCCGCAGGCCCCGTCCTTGTCTGGAAGCTGAAGCCGCCGAGCTGAGTCACGGCGAGGCGCCCGATCCATCGCCACGCTCCTCGGGATCACGCGTTCTCGGCCACACGTTCCACTTCGTGAGGCTCGCCCGTCCGCGATTCTCCGGGGTTCCGCATCGTTCGGAGAGTACGGCGATTCGGCCCATCGGATCGAGGTTGCGGGAGTGGTCAGTTGATGTCGAACTCGTTGCCTTCCGGGTCCAGCATCGCCACGGCGTAGTGATCGACTCCTTCCTCGAACAGCTCGCGGAGCCGCGTCGCACCCAGACCGGACAGTCTCCCCGCCTCGGCCTCCACCCGCTGTCGCCGCACCGCCAGGGGAGTGCTTCGTCCGCCGCCCGCCGCAATGTCGAAGTGGACCCGGTTCTTGACCGTCTTCGTCTCGTCCACCACTTGAAACCAAATGCCGGGTCCCGACCCGGAGGGGTCGACGAGGCGGTCGGGCCCGGCGCCCAACTCGTCCTCGGGGACCCCGACATCTCTCCAGTAGTCGTCCCAGTTCGCAAACCCCGCGGGGGGCGGTGCGATCTCGTATCCAAGTGCGGCGGCCCAGAATCGCGCCATGCGGGCGGGGTCCTTGCAGTCAATGACGACTTGGAACTCGAACGACATCGTTCGCTCCTCCCATCGGCCACGTGGTCAATCGTCCGCGCTCCTCGCGGTCCCGTGAACGGCCGTGCGGTCGGGTCATCCGATTTGCCCTCAGAGATCCTAGGCGGCGAGGAGTCCGAATTCCCTCAGCATCTTCCGGGCGGTCTCCTCGATTTCTGGAACGGGAGGGAACAGTTCTCCCTGGACCCGCGTATCGGCGACATACTTGCCCGTGGCGAAGTACTCGGCCATGGCCGTCATGTCCGCCGACCCCTGGGGCATGGGCTGGACCTGGAGCTTCCGACCCATCATGCGCCCCAGGAGTTCCGCCAGCTCGGGGCTGGACAGCGGACGGTCGGAGCCGAGATCGATCTTCTTCCCAATGGCCCGGGGTTCATCGACGGAGAGCGCTAGGGCCCGTGCGACTTCGTCGGGATCAATGAAGGTGATTCGCACGTCCGGAGGGGTCATGCCCATCACGCCGCCGTACTCAAGTCCCCTCTTCATCCAAGGGCCACCCAGAAAGGCACCCGGCCGGAGAGAGACGAACGGCACCCCCTGCTCTCGGAGGTGGTCCTCCGTGAGCTTCTTGGGCCAGAAATGCGGCACACTTTCCGCCTGGTCGCAGGTCAGGATGCTCTGAAACACGAATCGGGGGACATCGCACTTCCGCGCCGCATCCACGAGGTTCCGGTTCCCCTCGGTATCGGTCCTGAGCGAGTCGGTTTCCCGGCGGCGCGAATAGCCGATGGCAGTCGACACGACGGCTGAGACCCCGACCATGGCAGGACCGAGTGATGCAGGCTCCAACATGTCGCCGCGCACCACCCCGACACCTTGAGCCACCAGTCCCGATGGATCGCTCCCGGGTCGGACGAGGGCCCTGACCTTCTTTCCGCGCGCCAAAAGCGCCCGCACCGCACGGCCACCGAGATCCCCGGTTCCACCGACGACCAGAATCGGCCCGCCTACCGGGGAGACCTTTGCACTCACGACGAGCGGACTCGGTCCGTGGGTATATCGATTCGTACACGGAGATTCGCGTCGCGGCGGCCCTGCCTCGCCGTACCGGCCCGGGTCCGTCGGGGGGCTCCGGTTATCGACCTCCGCATGCGGTGGTCCCCCATCTGGTCGCACCGCGAGCTCCTCGCGGTCATGTCATCGGCCGCGCGCGTCCTTCGTGGAGCCTGCGCGGTGGCAGTGCTCCTCCCTTTCGGTCACCAATCTCGCGGAGTCCGGTTCAACCCTACACCGGGGGCTGGCCGGGTGGACCGGAACCGCGTCCCGGAATCAATGGGGTGAGTTGCTCGATGTCGTGACGAGCGCGGAGGGTCTGGATGGCAGCCTGGTCGGGTGGCCCTCCCTTTCCGAGTAACTCGCCGAGCTCAGCCTGGTAGAGCTCGTGACCGGACGGGCTGGCTAGAAAGAGCATTCGAGCTGTGGCGGTCCCGGGGTTGGTGAAGGCGTGCGGGCATCCCGCCGGAACGAACATGGCGCTTCCCGGGCCCCCTCGAACCGCTTTGGCTCCTGTCTTCGATTCCCAGCTACGCCAGTCGGCCTTCGTGCGAATGCGTGGCTCGAACGCGAGCAATTCAAGTTCGCCATCAAGAATGTAGAAAAGTTCCTCGGCTTCTCGGTGGACGTGGGCCCCCACGTCGAACCCGGGCGGAACCTCGACCTCGAAGACCGACCACCTCTTCGACCGATCTGCGCCGAACTTGAGCGTCATACCTGGAGTTCGAAGCTTTCGCCCCTCGCCCGCCGAGAGCACCAATCCGTCGGTCATCTTCGTTGTCCCCCTAGCACAGGCGGATCCACGGAATTGCGGGAGGAGCGAGCCGATACTTTAGGGCGGTGAGCCGGCGCGGTCCCTCGCGCGCTCCTCGCGGTCCGCCATCGACCGCGCGCGTCGCCGATGAAGCTCGCGCGAAGTCAGGCGGGCGCGTACGTCCGTCGCCAGGCTTCGAGACGCTGGCGCTGGTATGGGTTGAGTGCAACGCGGGTCGGGATGCCGAGCCACTCCCCGTAGAGGTACGCCTCCACCTCCCGGAGGTGGACGTTCCCCCACGGGTACTTCTTCCGACGGAGGCCGAAGTCAATTTCCAAGCCCGCGGCGGAGACCAGAATGTTCCTGGGGCATGGGACCGCGAGGAAGTAGAGCACGTTCGCGGGGAGGGCGATCGCGGTCATCAGGGCGAGCTGAACGACGAAGGAGAGGAGTACGGAATCTGTCCCGACCGGGACGAGCAGATCCGCCAGGGTGAGGCCCGCTCCGTACGCTGCTGCGAGAAGAACCCAGTCCCCGAGGAACCAGGTGATCATCGAGTCGCCTCTCAGCCACTCGGTCGGCAATGGCCGTCCTATCACGCCAGGGACACGGCACCCGCCCGAATCCAATCTCGGAGCGAGTGGCTCGCGCTACTCGCGGTCCCCGGTCATCGGCCGCGCGCTAGAAGGCTCCCGCGTCCAAGGCCGAGTAGCACGATGGGTAGAGCGGCCGGAAACCCAACTTCTCGCGGGCCCGCCGGGTGTCCAGTAGACCCTCCCAAGGATCGAAGGGCAAGGAGAATCTCTCGGGGGACGGCTCCGGCTCTCGGGCAAGCCGCGTCAACTCGAGGAGCGTGATGGGCGCGTCGTCGGCGATATTGTAGACCATCCCCTCCCGTGTCCCCCGATCCAACGCCCGAAGCACGGCCTGGCCCACGTCGGCGTGGTGAACGGAGTGCATCCGTCGTGACGGATTCCACCCAGCTACGTGAGGCGTCATCTCCCAAACGTGACGGTCCCCCTCTCCGTACACAAACCCGAGCCGGAGGATGCAGAGTCCTAGGCCCCCGTCCCGATCCAACTCCTTCAACTTCGCTTCTGCGGCCACTTTGGAGGCGGGGTACGGGTGGGAGGGGGGAGTCGGACCCGGCGAATCGCTCTCCTGCGCGGGGCGATTCAATCCGGCGGGATAGACGTTGCTGGTGCTGGCGAAGATGAACTGCTTGACTCCTGCCCGTCGGGCCGCTTCTGCCAACCGCTCCGCGCCGACCAGATTCACCTCACGGGCCTGCTCGGGGGTTGCGCCTCGGAAGAAGGCAGCCAGGTGGATCACGGTCTCCACGCCCTTCAGGGCCGGGCCCAGGGAATCCGCCCGGAGCAAGTCCCCCTCCACGATGTCCGCCCCCTGGTCTCGAAGCTTCTGGACATTGGGTCCCGGACGGACAAGGGCCCTGACCCGAAGACCCCGGGCCAGAAGCCGAGGAACGAGATGCGAACCGACTTTCCCGGTGGCGCCTGTAACGAGAATCGGTTCTGATCCCTCTAAGGCACGGCTAATCATTAGCCGGCTAATGCACGGAAGGGATTTAACGGCTCGCGCCGCAGCAGGGTAGACGGATACTCGTGGCGACCCCCGATTTCTGGGACGATTTCGTCCGCGTGGCGAAGCTATCCCGGACCGCGGTCGACGAGATCATGAAGCAATACGGGGGCCGTGGCGGGCAGAACCACATCCTCTGGGCTCTGTACGAGAAAGATGGGCTTACGCCCATCGAGGTCGCCCGGAAGCTCGGGATCTCCGCGCCGACTGTTGTGAAGATGTCGTCGCACATGGTCGCCTCGGGGCTCATCACAAGGCGCAGAGACTCCGTCGACCGACGCCGCGTTCACCTTTATCTGACCGACCGAGGTCGCGCGGTCAAGAGGCCGATCGAGGAAGCGACCCGACAGTTCCGGCGCGCGACCAGCGCCGGATTGACGGCCGAGGAACGCACGGTCATGTCGAGCGCCCTCGCCAAGATCGTGCGAAACTTGGAACGCTCAGCCCGAAGCGCCGAATAGGATCCGTCGGCCGCGCCGCCCCCCCTCGCGATTCCCCAACATCGGCCGCGCGGTACCTTCAAGACACTTTATTGGACGCGAGCCCCGCCCGAATGACTGCCGCGTGTGCGACCGACGCGGCTCCCCCGGCGTCGGAGGGTCCGAGACCCCCGAGCCGCGGGCCGGACGCGCCGGGGTCGACTCGGGGGTGCGCCGGGGACGGTTCACCGGCCCGCGACGAACCGCATGCGGTCCTGGGGAGGCGGCTCACAAGGATGGCGACGAGCGCTCGATGCAATGGCGGTTCAGCGTTTCGGACCGAACCAGCCGCCCACTGAACGACGCGGGGGGGGGCTGACGAGCGCGCCGCACCCCGGGGGGGCATTGCGTCGTCCGGCCAGACGAGGGGGCGTTCGTTTCGGCCCCAGCGGGTGGAGGTGCTTGAATATATGGCAAATCGGGCATTTTCTCTGACGTGTGCCGCCATAGCTCAGTCGGGAGAGCGGCTGATTTGTAATCAGCAGGTCGGGAGTTCAATCCTCCCTGGCGGCTCCGTACTCCGGCCAGGACGACTGGTCCCTCTCGGGACCGGGACCGAGGTCGGGGCGATCTGCGACGGCGAGGACGGCCCCGGTCCTGCTCCAGCCGCGGTCATTCCGCGCAATAGTTATGAGTGCCGGCCCGTCGAGCCGATTCGTGACGACCGGGCCATGAGTCGATTCCACGGGTTTACGACGGCCGCTGTCCTCCTTGTCCTGATTCTGCTCACCTCCGGGTCGTTCGCCGTGCTCGCCTCAGCGTCCCCGACCCTCGCGAACACCGAGTTCGCTCGCGAGCGGGGCGGGGCGGAGACCTCCGAGGGAAGTACCCTTGCCCACTCTACCGCGGCGAACTCAGGTTCCAACCTCCTCGCGCCTTCGATCCGTGCCTCGAGCACCCTCCCCGCCCTGGGCGCCTCGTACGGCAGGGTCGCGGAGACCCTCGACCTCCTGAACGATTCGCTCATCCACGGAAACTTCACGGATGTGGCAAATGGCATCGCGCCCTACGCGGTCGTGGCCGATTCGGCGAACGGGAACGTGTACGTCGCGGATTCGAGTTCGCTCGGTGTCTCGGTGGTTGACGGCTCAAATGGAACGCTCATCGGCTCGATTCCGACGGTAAACACCCCCACCGCTCTTGCGGTCGACCCCAACCACGGTGTCCTGTTCGTCGTTACGCGGCCCGTTGAGTTCCTCGGCACGATGGGGAACGTGACCATGGTGGCGACGTCGACCGACCGGGTGATCGCGACGGTTCCGGTGCATGGAATCCCCTCCGCGGCGACGTACGACCCTGCGAACGGCTACCTCTACGTCACGCTCGTCTCCAAAGACGTTGTCGCGGTTGTCAACACCGCGACGGACGTTTTGGTCGGTACTCTCCCCGTCGGAACCTCCCCGGATGCGGCCGCCTACAATGCCGGCAACGGGTTTGTGTACATCGCGAACAACGGGTCAGCCAACATTACGGCGATCGACGGGGCGAACGACTCGATCGCGAGCAGCATTCCGGTCGGGACGGATCCTGTCGCTCTCCAGCCGTTGGACGGGACCGATGACCTCTATGTTGCCGAGTTCGGGTCGGACGCTCTCGGAATCGTGAACTGGACGACGAATGAGCTCGTCGACTCCGTCTCGCTCGGGTTCGGTCCCCAAGGACTCGCGGAAGACAGTTCGCTCGGGCTCGTGTACACCGACAACTCCTCCCTGAACGTCTTCGACGCCATCAATTTCCGAACGCAATCGGTGATCACCACGGTCCCGGTCGGGCGGGGACCCGCGGGGCTCGTGGTGGACCCGGGGAACGGCGACCTCTACCTCGCGGAGTCCCTCTCGGACAATCTCACGGTTGCCAATGCTGCCTCCCGAGGGATCGTCGGGTCGATTCAGCTCGGCCTTGAGCCAGAGGCCGCCGCCTTCGACACGGCGAGCGACGAGCTCGGGGTGGTCATGTCCGACCAGAACGCCCTCTGGCTGTTCAACGCCACGACCGACGTTCGACTCCAGACGATCCCGGTCGGCGTGGCTCCCGCGGACATCGTCTACGATTCGATCAACGAGTGCTTCTACGTCAGCAACTCTGGCTCGTCGACGGTCAGCGTGGTCAATGGAACTACGAACCACCTGGTCGCCACCGTCTCGGTGGAGACCCAACCCGGCGCGATGGCGTTCGCTCCGTCGTACGGCTACGTGTTTGTCGCCGACGGAAACGGGCAGGGTTCGCCCGATGTGACCGAGATCCGGGGCGCCGACAACACGGTCGTCGCCCACCTGCCCATGGGGGGCACGGTCGCGGGTGTCGCGTACGACGCCACCAACGGGGACCTGTACGTCGGGACGGGAAGCGGAATCACGGTCCTCGACCCAATCTCCAAGGCGACGGTGACGACCATCCCGACGGCCTACCTGCAGCCAACGTTGGGGATCGATGGGGCCACCGGCGAGGTCCTCGCCGGCGGGGTTTTCGATACCTCGTTCGGGATCTCCGCAAACCTTTCGATCATCGACCCGGCCACGAACCAGATCCTCGCGAACGTGACGGTCGGGGACGCGACCGATGGGATCGACTACGATGTCGAGACCGGTCTCGCCTACGTGGCGAGCGCCTTCAACGACACCGTCAGCGTCGTCAACATTTCGGAATCTACGACGGTCGGGACCCTCTCGGTCGGCTCGTCGCCCGCCGGAATCTCCGACGACGGTTCGGCCGGTCAGCTGTTCGTCACCAATCCGGACTCTGGAACGCTCTCGATCGTTACCATCCCGGGCGCGGGTCGCTACCCGGTCAACTTTACCGAGCGCGGGCTCCCGACCGGCCAATCCTGGGCCGTCACGATCGCGGGACACGTCGTCTCCTCGACTTCCTCGAGCCTCGTGGCGGTGGAACGAGACGGTACGCTCGGTTACACCGTGACCCCCGTCGTCGGGTTCACCGCCTCTCCGAATGCATCTTCGGTCACCGTGGACGATTCGTTCGCCGCGGTCTCCATCTCGTTCGTGGCGCTCCCGCCCACCTTCGCGGTCGAATTCGTCGAGAGCGGGTTGCCGACCGGTGCGAACTGGTCGGTCCACTGGCAAGGGCAGGTGAACGTCACCACCCATGCCTCCTCCATCACGGTCGAGTCAGTGAACGGGAGCTTCTCCTGGACGGCGTCCTCCGACGCCGGCTACTCCGCGAGCCCCGACCACGGGTCCACGACGGTCTCGGGGTTGCCCCTGACGGTCGACATCGCCTTCACGGCGAGCCAACCGGGATCGACTACCTCGAACAACGCGGGGGTGTCCGCGTTCGCGGCGTACGAGGGCTTCGGTGTCGCCGGGATTGCCGCCGTCGTCGGGGCGTTGGCGGGGGCGCTCGTTCCACGGAACCGGGACCGGGTGTCGCCTCCCAGCTCATCCTCTCCCGAACCCCCCGGTGAACCTTCGACGGAGCCGTCGGCCGAACCCCCGGCTGAGCCCCCCGCGTCGTAGGGTCGGAGTCCCGCGACTGGGTGGGCATCTCCGTCACCGGAACCGAGGGTCGTCGGTTTGCGGCTACCGACGACGAATGAGGGAACTCCAGACCCGGAAGACCCACGAGGGTGTGGGACGCGGCCGGCTCGTGACCAATAGCGGTCCCAGGGCCGTCCCGGAAACCTCGGCGATGGTGTTGATTGCGTACACCGCCGCGCTCGTGCCGTACGGAGGATAGCTCCAATGCAGGACGACCGACCAGATCACTAGAGCGCCGCCGAAGACCACCGCAACCGCCGCGGTCGGAGGGTCCCAGCCGAACCTCTCCCACGATACGAGGAGGAGGCTGGCCACGAGGAGTTCGGCGAGGAACCACGTGCCGAAGCCGGCCCACCCCGCCGTTGGGAAGGTGGGTCCGGGGATGAGCAGGCCAGGGCGCCCGGTCGAGAACGAGTATGCGATCGCGTAGAGAGCCTCGAACGCCCCGAGGCCGGCAACTGCGAGGATCCCCGATTCGAGAATCGTCGCCTTGCGCCACCTCGCGACGACCCCCGCGACGAGAAGGCTGGCGACCGTGAACAGGTAGATTCCATGCCAGGCGACCGGAACACCGGACGCTATCTCATCGGACCGAAACACCGGCCCCATTCGCGCAGCGATCAGTCGCGGGGCGAGGAGGGCAAGGCCAACGACGGCGAGAACGAGGCAGGTTGCGATCCAGCGATCCGACCGCCGGGTCGGTCCACTCTTCGCCCGCGAACCGGCGTCCGCTGTCCATCGTGTCGTAGAGAATCCTAAGGGTCGGTCGGCTATGAACCTCCCAGCCGCAGAGGTCGGCGCCGGACCGGCACCTCTTCGGAGTCGGGCCCGCGAGATTGCAGCCGCTCGCCGAACGGGAGCCCTGGGGCGCAGTGGGGCTGCTCGAGATCGCCCGCGACGGACCCATTAACCCCTCCGGTCATCCGTCCGCGATGGCCGGGGCGCTCCACGTCGGCTGCTCGTCCTGGACGAGCGAGGCATGGAACGGGCGACTCTATCCGCCGGGGCTGCCGCCGGGCCAGCGGCTTCCGGTACTACGCGAGGTTCTTCGACTGCGTCGAGGTCGACGCGACGTACCTACGCCATCCCCGCCCGGTCGATGGTGCGCGGCTGGGCGCACCGGACGCCGGAGTCGTTCCGGTTCGCCCTGAAGCTCCCGCGGGAACTGCTCGAGCGCGACCACCCCCTCGACGAGGGGAAGGCGGACACGTTCGTCGCGGCGGCGCGAGAGCTTGGCCCAAAGCTCGCCGGGGTCGTGGCCCAATTCCCTCCCTCGTTCCGCCCGCCGAAGGAGGGGGAGGGGGGAGGGGCCGCTCAATTGGTCCACCTCCTCGAAGCGTTGGCCCCGCGCCTGCCGATGGCCGTCGAGCTCCGGGACAAGGGTTGGTTTTCCGGCGGCAGGGCGGAATGGCTCTACGACCGCTTGCGCGCGCACGGTACGGCGCTCGCCTGGTCGTATCTGACGTACCTCGACGTCCCGCCCGAGGTCACTTCGGACCGGATCTACCTTCGATTCATCGGAGACCATACGACGATTCCCGAGCACGAACTCGGGGAGACCCGGGTCGACCGGACGGCTGAGACCCGGCGCTGGGCGGCCGCGGTGCGCGAACGGCTCGACGAGGTCGAGAGCGCCCTCGTCTTCTTCAACAATCACTTCGCCGGGTACGCCCCGGCGTCCGCGAACTCGTTCCTCGCGATGCTCGGTCGGCCGACCATCCCGGGGACCTCGGGACCCGACACGCCCCCAGGTGGTAGCGGGACGGGAGTCGGGCTCGGCTAAACCGCGATCGGGACGCCCTCGGTCGGGACGTCGACCGGGGTCCGTCCGACCAGGTAGAGGATTCGCGCAACCGCCGCCACGGAGAGGAGGAAGGCGATGTCCATGCCGAACGAGTACGCGTTGTTCTGGGTCGCCGCGTAAGCGAATCCCTCCTGGATCGCGAACGCCAGGAAGACGACGAGGAGCGCGGCGACATTCCGTAGCCTCCGCAGCCCGGACCGGTGGCAGACGACGAGGTAGTACGCGGCGAACAGAAGCATCAGGAAGCCGTTCAGGACATGGACCGCGAGGACCGGGATCGAGGTGAAGATCGCGAGGATCGCGCCCGTGCTCGGAAGCGTGACGTAGAGGTTGGCGAAGATGCCGAGCACGTTCTCCACGAGGAGGAGCACGAGGAGCCCCCACGCCATCCGACGGAGCCTCGGGAGGTCCGGTTCGAGGACGGGCCGTGCGCGGGAGTCGGGGGTCGCCATCGGGCGGGTCGGGTCGTGTCGCTATCTAAGGAGCCGGTTCGTTCGCAGGCCATCCCGGGGGACCGGGCGGCGTCCCGGCGAATCGGTCGAAATCTCGTCGGTCGGAGGAGACCGCCCCCGCGCCAAGTTTATATCGAGGGAAGAGCAGCGCGGTCGAACTGCCGTTCGCGTGCACCGGGTGCGCGTTGAGGGGCGAAACCGGGAGCCATAAGAACCGCATATGCCGCGACCAAGGAAGCCACAGGAGTCTCGCCGAGTTCCCCTTGCCGTCTACGCCCCGCCGGCCGTGCTGCGTCGCCTCCGGGCGGTCGCGGCGCGCGACCGAAGGTCGCTGTCGACCCAGGCCCTGATCCTGATCGAGGACGGGCTGAAGTCGCGGAAAGCCTGAACCAGTCCTCGGCCGGGCCTCCTCGCCCGGCCGCTCCCTCGCGGAGCCGCGTACCTCGAGTCGGTGGCCCCGCAGCTTCCGGACGCCATACCCCTACCGGCGGGGCCCCGAGAGGCCAACGAAGGAGGGGCCGAACGGAAGCCGCCTCCGGCGTACCCGCGCCTCGTCCAGCCCGAAGGGGAGTCCGGGCCGGCCGCGGGGCCGCAGGATCCTAGTCGGAGGCCGGCATCTCCCACAACCCGATGGTGTTCCCCTCGGAGTCGCGGATGTACGCGATTGAGCCCATCGCGCCGATCGACGTCTTCGGGCTGAGGGTCGACCCGCCGTTCTTCTGAACCGTCGCGAGCGCCGCGTCGATGTCCTTGACCTCGATCGTGATGACCGGGTGAGCGACGTTGTCTCCCCGCTGAGCGATTCCGCCGCCGATGTACCCCGGCGCGGTCGGGAACCCGTCCTTGTCCGCCGGACCGGTTCCCACGATCGTGTAGTTCATCGCGGGCATCGGGTTGATCGTCCACCCGAACGTTCCCTCGTAGAACTTGCGCGCGCGTTCGACGTTGTCGGCGGGTACCTCGAAGTGGACGACGTTTCCGTGGGACATGAGCGACTCCGATCCCCCTGGGGCACGAACCTCTACTTGAGCCCCGCGGAGGCTCCGGCGAAACTGGAGGCGCCCGGACGGAGGGGGGACAGGGGGCCGGGGCGGGGAATGAAAGCCTCTCCTCGGGGCTATCAAAGGGCGACGCGTCCGAGCCGGCGGGGGACGGGTGGCCATTTCGACACGGCAGCACTTCCGAATCGAACGGGTTGCGACTGGCATTTGGGCCGCGATCGCCCGCGACGGTGGGTACGGTCTCTGCAACGCCGGGATCGTCGACCTCGGCGGTACGACCGTCGTATACGACTCGATGCTGACGCCGATGGCCGGGGAGGAACTCCGCCGGAGCGCGCGTCGGTTGACCGGACGGGATCCGGCGGTGGTCATCAATAGCCACTGGCACGGGGACCACATCCGCGGAAACGGCGCGTTCGCCCCCGCGGCAATCGTCTCGACGGCAAGGACGCGGGAGCTGATTCGGACCGCCGGGGTCCAGCAGTGGACCTCCGACCGCCGCAGCATGCCCGCGGCCCTCGCGTCCCTCGACGCTCCGGAATCGGACGTTCCCCGAACAGAGCGGGCCCTATACCGGGGATGGTTCGAGGGAACGCTACGGGTTCCAATTCCGTTTCGACCCGCTCCCCCGAACGTGACCTTTGAGCGCGAACTGTCCCTCGCAGGGACGCGCCGGGAGCTTCGCGTCCTGACCTACGGGGGAGGACACTCCCCCAGCGACGTGTTTGCGTTTGCCCCGGAGGAACGGGTCGCTTTCCTCGGGGACCTCGTGTCGGTCGGGTTGCACCCGTCCGTGGGCGACGGAGCGCCGTCCCCCTGGCGTCGCATCCTGCGTCGGATCCGTCGGCTCGGGATTGGCCGGGCGATTCCCGGGCATGGGCCCGTAGGGGGGGCTCCACAAATCCAGCAGATCGAGCATTATCTGGCCGACCTAGGACCGGTTGGCCGGGCGAGCATTCCAGCGGGGCGACTCCCGGAAGGTCCTCCGGGATGTTCCAATCCCTCCCCTTTACCGCGAGTGGCGCTTCTCAGCGTTCTTCGCTGGGAACCTGATCCGGGCGTACAGCCTCGCGCAGGCCCAACGCGTCCGAGCCGGGTGAGTGGACCGAAACGTCACAAACGACTCGCGCTCGGGACGGGACCGTCCGCGCACGGATGCCCGCCCCGTTCGCCGTTCGAGTGCACCGCAGGGTTCTTGAACGCGTCCTCCGCGTCCGATTCCGATGCCGTCGTCGGGAGGGCTGCTCGCCATCGACCCGGACCGGGAGCTCGCCCGACTGCTTCCTCGGGACCACCGGGTCCGGTTCGCGAGCGCGGAGTTCCAGCAAAACCTGGCCCAGCTCGAACTCGACCTGACCTTGTTCCGCGAAGCGTGGTTCTCCGACCCGCCGCGGTTCGATGACGGCCGCCGCGCGATCGCGGACCTGCTCGCGTCGGCCCGCAAGGTCGAGGCCGCGGTTCGCGAGCTCGAAGCGATCTGCCGGCCGCTCGACCCGTAACGACGGCGAGGGTCGCCCTTTTTCCTCCGGACCGCTTCGGGGATCCGGGAGCGAAGATGAAGGTCGTTGCCGTGCTCTACCCGGGAGGCGCTGCCGCGAAGGAAACGCCGGAACTCCTGAACTGTACCGAGCATGCGCTCGGCCTTCGGCCCGTGCTGGAGGCGAAGGGCCACACCCTTGTCGCGACGTCGGAGACGGGCGCGGGGCTCGACCGCGAGCTCCCCGACGCGGAGGTGCTGATCGCCACGCCGTTCTGGCCGGCGTACATCACGAAGGAGCGGATCGCGGCCGCCCCGCGATTGAAGCTGCTCCTGACGGCCGGGGTCGGGTCCGACCATTTCGACCTCGCCGCCGCGGCCGCGCGGGGGATTACCGTCGCGGAGATCACCGGGAGCAACGTCGTCTCGGTCGCCGAACACGTGGTGATGCAGGTCCTGGCCCTCGTCCGGAACTACATCCCCTCGTACCAGCAGGTCATCGCCGGGGGGTGGGACATCGCGGCCCTCGCGGCGCACGCCCACGACCTCGAGGACAAGACGGTCGGCATCGTCGGAATGGGCCGGATCGGTCAGCGGGTGGCCGCCCGCCTGAAGCCGTTCGACGTCCGGATGTTCTACTACGACAACCGGAGGCTGACGACGACGGACGAGCAGGTGCTGGGCGCCCGGTACATGCCGCTCGACAACCTCGTCGCCGCGTGCGATGTCATCAGCATCAACGCCCCCCTCACCCCCGGAACCGACCGACTCTTCGATGCAGCCCGGCTCGGGCGCATGCGAAAGGGGTCGTACCTCGTCAACACGGCCCGGGGTCGCATCGTCGACACCGACGCCCTCGTCGAGGCGTTGCGGTCCGGCCATCTGGCGGGGTACGCGGGGGACGTTTGGTACCCCCAGCCCGCCCCGAAGGACCACCCGTGGCGGTCGATGCCGAACCACGCGATGACACCGCACCTCTCGGGCACGACGCTCGAGGCGCAGAAGCGGATCGCCGAGGGGATCCAGGACTGCATGGCCCGGTATCTCGCGGGCCGCCCCCTCGAACGCGATTATCTCATCGTCGAGGGGGGCAAGGTCGTCAGCCCCTCCTACAGCTACGCGTACGAACCGGCTGACCCTCGCAAGGACGTCGCCCCTCCGGGTCCGATGCGCGCAGATTCCGCGCGGTCCGGGGGGTTCAAATCACGGCCCGGCGTTCGGGTCTCGATGCCCCGGTCGCGTCTCTCCCCCATCACGATCGAGTGGCTCGACTCGGTCGCCCGCACCGGAGAGTCCCGGAACGAGACGATCGCGCGACTCCTGAAGGACGTGGACCACCGGGCCTCGGTCGGTCCCACCGATGACCTCCTCGTCCGCCGCGACGTGCGCCTCCATCTCGACGACCTCTGACGGTTCGATCCCGACTCGCTCGCCCCCCCCGGAAGCGAGGTACCTCCAGGGTTCCTCGAGTTCCGGTCGGGGCGGGAACGCCGACTTACGACGCTACTCCGGCAGGATGGGTGCCGGGCACCCCCTCGGGGGGCGAGTATCGCCGCCAGAGATGCCAGAAGAACCAACCCGCCACGAGATCCGCGACCACGACCACCGGGACCGCGATTTGGCTCACGAGGCCGACCATCATGAGGGGGGCGACCAGCCCGAACGCGAGTGCGATCAGGTGGGGTTCGTTGGACCTCTGGCCGATGACCCGCAGGAATCCGTAGAGGAACGCCGCGAGGAGCCCGACGACGGCGAGGAACGCCACCGCGGCCGGAGCGCCGACCGCCCCGCACACGCCCTCGAGGACGATGACCGACGGGAAGAAGGCGAGGCCGGTCAGGGCGAAGACGAGCGGCCGCCGGCGGGGCTCGGCGGTCCGGGGCTTCAGGGCCCCCGCGGGCAGCCATCGTGCCGCCGCGACGAGCCCAGCGATCGCCGCACCGCTGCCGACGAGGAGGGGAAGTCCCGCGAAGAAATGGACCCCAAGGTCCACGACCGTGAGGAGGACGGCCGTGTCGAGCCCGAGAACCACGAAGGCGGTCGCCATCCCGCGTCGACCGAGAAGAGGGAGCCCCCGCGTCTCTGGCAGGGCGAGGTCGAGGAGGTAGATCGGGACCGAGATGGAGAAGACGACGTGGACCGCGAGGACCCCGGCGAGCCAGACCCAGCTCACGCCGAGGAAGTGGCCGTACTCGCCGAGGACCCCGCTCACGCCGGCGTGGGGGTTGAACAACGTGGAGAGGGCGATCCCCTCCTCCACGATGCCGTACGCGGCGCCGAGCAGGAGGACCGACCCCCACCCCGCGTTCCATCGGATCCGGGCCTCCCGGATGAGGAGCACCCCGGGGACGTAGAGCCCAAGATTCCCGGCCAGGAGGAGAAAGAACAACGGGGGAGCGACGACGAGTCCACTGAGCGCGCTCGACCCACTCAGATACTCGACGATTCCCGGGCTCAGGCAGGGGATGAGAACCAGTGGGTGCCGAGCAAGCCATGCCCGAAACCTCGCAAGCGGTCCCGGCTTCCGGCCGCTCGGCAGCCCAGCCACCGGAATCGGGAAGGTCGTCACGGCGAGGAAATCGCGCCGTTCCGCTACTTGAACCCGGCGGAAGATTCGTCCCGGCCTCCGCCGAGGGGGTCCCGGCAAGTGCGGCCGCGAGCTCGCGCGACCGGTCCCCCGATCCGTTCGTCGCCGTGGCGACCACGACCCGCCGCCCGCCCCGGTCGCCAAGGACCTCCCAGTTCCGGGATCGGGCGACCGCGCTCCAGACCTCGAACGACGGACCAGGTTCCGCCGGCGACGACCCCGGCGTCGGATCCGGCTTTGGGACTCCCGAGCCGAATCGGATCACGGCGAGATCGCCCACGAAATCCACCCGGGGGAGCAGTACGACGAACCCCACCGCGCCGATCGCCCCCAGCGCGATGCCGAAGGTGCCCTCCCATCCGGGGAGCCCTCGGGCCGAGAGGTCGAGGCCGCCGAGAACGGCTGCGCACACTTCCACGGCGCAGGCGAGCAGTCCCACTCGAATCCGGCGCAGCGCGGTCGCGTCCATTCGGAGTTCGGACTCCGCCACGAGGCAGACCCGACCCTCGGCATCGAACTCCGTCGCCGAGAGGCTCCATCCCGCCCGTGTCAGCGCCGCCGTTCGTTCGGGAGCGGTTCGTGGCGACGGGCCGGGTTCTCGGCCCAACGCAACCGGAGCGCCGTCCGGAGGTTCTGGGACGACGTCAAACCTACGTGGAGAGAGGATCGGACCGGATTCGATGGGCCTCAGCCGGTGACCCCGGAGGACCTCGCCCGGAACGGGCGTACCCCCGGGGAAGTCGGGCCCGGAGTCTCGATGCGGCTCGCCGAGCTAGAACTCGCGACGGCCCGAGCCGGGTCGGAAGGGACGCCCACGCGGCTCCGTCGGGCGCGGGCTCACCGCCGGACGAGGTACTCGACCGTCGTGGACTTCCACGCCGATTTGTTGGTCCACGGGTCGCCGGAGTAGACCTCGCGCGAAGACCGGACCGCCTTCACCTTGCCGTCCTTCTTGCGCCACCGGAGCCAATCGTTCAGCCCGTGATAGACGACCGCCGGTGAGACGACGTCGGGGTCGAAGGTGACGCGGGCGACCGCCGACGCGGGGAAGGTGCGGAGACGGATCCCGCCCGTCGTCTTCGCGCGACCACGGACCTCGAGGCACGCCTCGAACTTGCCGCCCGCGGATTCCCGGACGATCCACTTGCCGGTCCGGAGGCCGCTCGATTTCGCCCAAGCCTCGAGCTTCGCGAACTCGGGGCGACAGATGTTCTCGCTCCACTTTCCCTGCGCCGCGAGCGTCGCCACCACGTACTTCGGCGCCTTGCCGAACTCAAAGTCCACGGTCATCGGTACCGGAGGATATTCCGGACCGTACTTGAAGCGCCCCGTCGCGGTCGGGGGGCTCGGAAGCCGAGCTGGGCCGCGCGAATACCCCGCGAGGGAACGCTCACCTCCTGGACCGTCGGGGAGGCTTCGACCGGTGCCGGACCTCGGAGTACGCCGCGGTTTTCTGTTCGGTCGAGCGGTGGGCGAGGTGGAGCTGCGCTTCCTTCGCAAGCCACTCAAAGTTGGAGTAGGCGCTGAAGTCGTGCCCGTATTCCTTCGCGAGGTACTTCGCGTGGGCCTCGAACACCTGCCAATCGCGGACCACAAGGTACTGGAGGGAGTCGAGGACGATCTCCAGGTCGACGATGTTCGACCGGGCCATCTGGCCCAGCAACTCGTAGACGTACGCGAAGTTCCGGATCTCGAGGTCCTCCGGGGACTCGAAGGCGTCTCGCCAGCCGGTCTCGCGGAACTTCTGCAGCGTCACGAACATCCGGGCTCGCCGCCGCGGGAACGCCTCGTCGGTGATCCGTTCCATCACGTTCAGCGAGAACGTCGCCTGGGACTGGTTCAACGTCGCCTGGAGGAGACGGGCGTTTTGGCGCAATTGGAGGAGCACGAAGATTGCGCTCAGCACGACCGCGGCCGAGCTCGAGGCGCTCAGGATCGGAATGACCGTCGTGGTGTCGACCATCGGGCGCCGCTCCCGAGCCACCGCCCCGCTATCAACCCCGTGGCCGCTGAAGTCCGGTCCTCCCAAGACCGAGCCGACAAATACAGCGGACCCGTCCGAGGGATGTGGCCGGGTTCCTTCCCGCGTCCGAAGGCGACCTCCTCCGGTCCCGTCCGGGCTCGAATCGCCCGGGCGTGTTCCCGCCGGGGGCCCTGCTCGCCGAGGAGAAGATCGTCTACGAAACCCGTCCCCGCCTCATGGGCTTGCATCCGGCCCTGGTGCTCGCCCCCCTCCCCTTCGCCTTCCTGTTCGGGGCTGCAATTGTCGTCGGGGTCGCGCAGGGCGTCGGAGGCACCGGGTTCGCGATCGCTGGCGTGATCGTGGTACTCCTGATCCTCTCCCCCGCTCTCTACGGGGTGTACGACTGGCGACGCACCGCCTATGTGATCACCGACCAGCGGGTCGCCGTTCGGAGCGGGGACAGCTACGAGACGGCCACGTTCGAGATGGTGCGGAACGTGAGTCTCGCCCCCGACTCGAGCAAAGTCGTGTTCGAGCTCCTCCCCCCGCCCGACGCGCCGCCGCGCGCGGGGTTTCGGCTCTCGCGGAAGAGCCGGCTGGTTTGGGTGGGGCTCGAAGGGGCCCCGGCCGTCGCTTCGTTCGGGCAGAGCGCCATCGAGTACCTACCGACTCCAAAATCAGCAGCGGCTCCTTCGGCAGAGTCTCGTCGTGTCGTCGATGTCCAACACGGTCGTGTGTGCGTACTGCGGCGCGTTGGTCGACCTCTCCTCGGTGAGCGGGTCGGCCCCGCGGTGCCCGAAATGCTCGGCGTTCCTCACGGTCGCGCCGAGCGGACTCTAGGGCCCGCCGACCGGTGGGGCCGACCAAGATCCCGGTTCGCACGCCTGGGCGGCGGCGACCGGCAGCGGACTCTGTATTAGGGGGGCCCGACCACTCCCAAGACGCGGGCACGGCGAACGGTCGTCCCCGCACGAGATCCGTCCGAATGGCCGCACTCCCGTCCTCGCTCCCGCCGCCCCCCGATGCGGCGCTTCGGTTTGACGGCGTCTCGAAGCGGTATGGGGCCGTCGAGGCGCTCCGGTCGGTGAGCTTCACCGTCGGGGCCGGGGAGGTCGTCGGGCTCCTCGGGCCGAACGGAGCCGGCAAGTCGACGGCGATGAAGATCGCCCTCGGGATCGTTCGACCCGACTTCGGCACCGTCCGGGTCCTCGGGAGCGAGATCGGCCCGGAGACGATGGCCCTGAAGCGGCAGGTCGGCTACGTCCCGGAGAATCCGTCCCTCTACGAGTTCCTGACCGCGGCGGAGTACCTCGACTTCCTCGCGGACATGTACGACCTCCCCCGGGCCGGCCGGCAGGAGCGGGTCCAGTCGTTCCTCGCCGCCCTCGAGCTCGCCGGGCACGAGAACGCGATGATCAGCGGGTACTCGCAGGGGATGAAGCAGAAGGTCGCGCTCATCGGCGGCCTCCTCCACCGCCCCCGACTCCTCGTCCTCGACGAGCCGTTGAACGGCCTCGACCCCCGCTCCGCCCGGATCGCGAAGGAACTCCTGTCGAGCCTCGCTCATCGCGAGGGGGTCGGGATCCTGTTCAGCACCCACGTCCTCGAGATCGCACAGGCGATCTGCGACCGCCTCGTCATCGTCCACCAGGGGAGCGTGCTCGCCACCGGTACGGTCGACTCGCTCCGCGCGAGAGCGGGCCTCCCCGGCTCGGGGCTCGAGGAAGTGTTCCTTGCGCTGACGGGCGCCTCCACGGTCGACGACATCGTCGCGGCGCTCGCCCACTAGGGGGAACGCCGACGAATCTCCGGAAGGTTGCCCGGCTCACCCAGGTCCTGATGGCCTCCCAGATGCGCTCCGGTCGGGCTTCGTCCGACCCAGGGAGCTTCTTCGGCCGCCCCCGCGCCATCGCCCTGGCCGACGCGGGGGCGTTCCTCTTGTTCTTCTTCGGGAGCTACTACGCGGGCCGACTCCTCGAAGGGTTCAGCCCGGGGTTCGCCGCGTCCGTCTTGCCCGGGTTCCTCCCCTTCGTGCCCCTCCTGGGCGTCGCCGCCGTCCTCGTCGGCGGGCTCATGTTCGAGTTCGCCGCGAGCGCCCGGTTCGCCACGAGCGATGCGGTCAACTGGCTTCCGGTGACGAGCGAGGAGTACGTCGTCGCGTCGTCGGCGGCGCTCGCCGGGCTCTACTCGTTCTCCATCGCGCTGCTCGGTGGGGTCGCCCTCGGAATCGGGACCGTCGCCGGCGAGCTCCCCATCGCACTGTTCGCCGTCGCGCTTGGCGTGGTCGGCCTCTTCGAGGGGGCGCTCCTGATCGAGGTCCTCCGCGCCCTCACGCAACGGGCCGGCACCCTCGGGAAGCGCCGCGGGTCGGCCGCGCTCGTCGTCCGGGCGGCCGGGTTCCTTCTCGTGTTCCTCGTTTTCGAGCTGTTCTTCAATCCGGTCATCCTGTTCGCCGCGGCGAAGAGTCTGAGCGACGTCGGCCCCGTCGGGCTCGCCATCCCGTTCTTGTGGGGCTCGGAAGCGGTCACCGCGGTGCTGAACGGGAACGTCCCGGTCGCCGCGTTCACGGTCGCCGGGCAGGTCCTCCTTCTCGCCGGGACCGCCTACGCGGCGGCCCGCTGCCGCGCCCGCTACTGGGTCCCGACCGGAGGCGAGGTCGAGTTCGAGGCTCATGCGTACGGCCCGACGCACTCCGCCCTCGGCGCCCTCGGGCTGACGCGCCCGGAGGCGGCGATCGTGGCCAAGGACCTGCGCGGGCTCGTCCGCCGACGCGAGCTCTTGCCGGTCCTCCTGCTCCCGTTCGTGATCGGGATCGTCCTTCTGGCGGAGGACTCGGGCGCCCGGGGCGGGGCGGACTCCTTTTTCACGCTCTGGCTGATCGCCTGGGTCTCCGGGCTCTCCGGGCTCATCCTCGCCGCCTCGTCGTTCGGGCAGGAGCGGCGGGGCTTGATCCACCTCTACATGCTTCCGGTCGCCCCGGGGAGCGTCCTCCGGGCGAAGGCGGTCGGGGCGTTGCTCGTCTCGCTCCCGATCGGGCTCGCGCTGGCGGTCGCCGGGATCGCGATCACCCGTCCTCCCCTGCCGGCCCTCCCCGGCGCCCTCCTGACCCTGACTCTTGCCGTGGTCGAAGGGACCGCCGTGGGTCTCCTGTTCGCGACCCGGTACTCCGATTTCCAGGACCGGCCCCGCCCCCAGTTCGTCCGCCCGATGCCGATGCTCGGCGCGACGGTGGTGCAGTTCCTGCTCGGTGGCGGCACCGTCGCCGTTGGACTCGCCCTTTCGTTCGGTGGTCCGACGTTCCTCCTGAGCCCTCCGGTGATTGTCGCGGCAGTCCTTGTCGTCGGCGCGGCGCTCGGGGGGATCCTCGTCCTGACGGCCCGGAACGGGCGTCGCTTACTCGAGGAGCTTCCGACGTAGAGTTCAAGCGGACCGCCCGGCCGCAGACGGACCGTCGCCGCCGGGGGGGATGGCGGTGCGCAAGCTCGGCGGCCGACCCGTCCGCTCTCGTGCGCCGGCAGCTCGAGTGCCTTCATCGACAACCTCGCTCGATCTTGTCAGAATCCCGATCCGCAAAGTTCCACGCCGTAGACGGTGGTTCGCACCATGGGTTGGCTTGCGGGGGGGTCGGCCGAGGCTGGCTCAGCCGATTCCGATCGTGGGTGGGAATCGGGGTCGCGCGCGTTCGGACCAAGATCCCGGAGGGGAGCTGGTTGGGGCGTGCCTCGTAGGGCGGCGGCCACGAACCGGGGCGGAGGGAAAAGGTTGGGCTACGGGCCCCGGGGCCCGCCTACGAGAACGACCCGGTGACCGTCCCCGAGCCGTCGAGCGTCACGTACGTCGACGCCTTCGTCGATGCGAACGTGATTGTTCCCGTGGTGACCGTCTTGCTCCAGCCGCTGAACGACACGCTCGTGCCGTTCTCCGCCATGAGCGGGAGGACCGTCCCACCGAGGTAGTAGCCGGTTCCCGAGGGGGAGATCGAGCCGCCCGCGGTGCCGCCCGTCTGGAACGTCACCTGGTACTCCTCCCCGTAGACGACCGCCACGTACGCCTCGGTCGGCACCGCGAGGGAGCCGGACGACGGCAGCGCGTCCCACTGGATCCCGACCCCGCCGTACATGTTGGTCGAGGCGCCCCAGCTGTACGACCCGTAGGAGACTCCCGTCACGTTGATCCACGGCGAGGACGAGTAATAGATCTGCCCGGAGAGGGAAACGCCCCACGTCGTCCCGCTCGGCAGACCGTACTCGACGTAGTGGACCGTCGCCACGGGGACGACGAAGTTCGCCGTCAGCGTCGCCGGGCCCTTGACCGTGAACGCGGTCGAGGCCTTGGATGGGCTCGTCACGGTGAGGTTGGTGCTGCTCGCCGTCCACGACGTGAACTTGTACGTCGTGGTCCCGACCCCGTCGTTGACGCCCTGGCTGCCTGCCGGGTACCATCCGGAGCCGTACGACACGCCCGCGCCCGAGTACTGCGGGTTGACGGCCATCGTGACGTAGTACTCCTTGACGTAGACGAACGTGATCGAGTTCGTCTCACCGAAGTACCAATACCCGCTCGCCGTCTGGCTCTCCGGGTAGTACTGGACACCGTACTGACTGGTTCCGAGCGGACTGTACGCCTGCCAGCTGGCCGCAGCGGTGAGCCCGGTCACGGCGATCGACCCCGCCGTCGAGGTGTACTGGTTCCCGTTGAAGGTAACCCCCCAGCCGGTTCCCGCGGGGAGTCCGACCTGGTAGAACGTCAGCGAGCAGGTCGTGCAGGCGGTTCCCGTGACGAACTTCGCCGTCAGGGTTCCGGTCCCGGCGATCGTCGCGTTCGTGCCCGCGGTCGATTTGCTGTTGATCCCGAGGACCGCCGAGCTGCTCGACGACCATCCGGAGAACTGCCAGGTGCCCGAGTCCCACGCGGTGATCGGCAGGTTGGTGCCGTTCGTGTAATAGGCGCTGCCGACGGTCGGGGTCGTCGACCCGGACGAGGAGGGGTTCGTCGCGAACGTGACGTCGAACTGCTTGACGAACACGATCGCCTGGGTCGTCAGGTACGGGACCGACATCGTGCCGCTCGCGGGGCTGGGAGCGTACGAGATCCCGTGCGGCAGGGCGACGGCAGAGACGGTCCAGCTGATCCCGCCCGCAGCGTGGGAACCGGTCGCGATCGTCGCGGTGCCGCTGAGGTAGGAGGTGCCGCCGTACACGACCGACCACGACGTTCCGGTCGGGAGTCCGACCTCAGTGAACGTCGTCGCGTACTTGGTCGCGTTGAAGTGGGCGGTGACCGTGCCGGTCCCGAGGACCGTCAGTTCGGTCGCGGGGCGGGTCGCGACGCCCAGGACGAAGTTCGTGGTCTTCGTCGCGGTCCAGTCATGGAACGCGTAGCCGTAGGTCGCGGCCGCCTGGATCTCGAGGGTCGAGCCGCTGTTGTACCAGTTGGTCCCGGGGTTCGCCGACCCCGAGCTGACCGGCGTCACGCCGAAGTTGACGTAGTACTGGGTCGTGAACGGGTCGGTGATGGTGAGCTGGTTCGGCACGGTGATGCAACCGTACGTCGAGTAGGCCACGTACCGGGTCGTCGTCGGCGAGCCCGTGACCGGGCTCGTGACGCTGTAGCAGTACGAGCCGGCCGAGAGGCCGGAGTAGGTCAGCGTGGACCCGGTTCCGGAGTTCGTCACGCTGTTGAACACCGCCGTCCAGCTCGTCCCCGCCGGGAGCCCGGTCTCGTTGATGGCGACCGAGTAGGTCGTCGTCGCCGAGACGAGTCCGGTCCCGAGGTTCCCCAAAAGCAATGCCACGATCGCCACGCCCGCCAACGCCGCCCAAAATCGCCAATTCTTCGTCACGGAGCCTTCCGATGTCGCCCGGCCACCCGGGGTCGAGCGAGGCGAACTGGGGTCGCGCCTACTTCAAAGGAGTGAGTCCCAACGGCGACTATTATGAGCCCGACGAAACATTCGTCGGCGCTCCGACGAAGGGATTTGCATGGACCCCCCACACTCCGCATCGGCCCCCGCGACGTCCCTCCGCAATCTCCTCGAGCTCGACCGGACGCTCAGCCCCTCCGACCGGAAGGTGCTCGAGGTCCTCCTTCTCCGCGGCTCGCACCTGAGCGCCCGGGAGTTGAGCCGCGGGACGGGCACGAATCTCCAGGCGCTCTACGGCGCCCTCGACCGTCTCGAGGCCCGGGGGTTCGTCGCCCGCGAGCGGAACGGCGGGTCGACGCAATTCCGGTCCGCGCATCCGAGCGTCATCCTCCATTCGCTCCTCGAGCCCGGGAAGCGGGCGGCCGCGCTCGCGGGCGAGGTCGAGGCCGACCTTCGACGGATCTACGAGGGCGGGGACGGAGCCGCGGCGGAGCCGAGCGAGCGGCACGCGACCACGACCGCGTCGCCGACCGCGGCCTCGAGCTGGCTCCTCGACCTCATCGGCGGTGCCGTCGGAGAGGTCTGGTTCCTGGGCGACGAGTCCCCGTGGTTCCTCCCCGGGGCGAGCCTGGAGGGGGAGATCGCTTCCCGCGGCCGCCTCCGGAAGGGCGTGCAGGTCCGGATGCTCGTCCCGCCCCCCACCGGGGGAGCCCCCGAGCGCCCCCACCTCGACCGGCTGGAGCGGGCCGGTGTCGACGTCCGGGTCCTCCCGCCAATTCATCGCCCCTGCCGTGATCGTCGACCGGCGCTGGCTCCTCCTCCGGAGCGGCACGAGCGCGGGGACCGGCAAGGGACGACCGGTCTACCTCCGACTCGACTCGCCGGACCTGTGCCGGGACCTCCTCTCGGCGGGACAGGATGCCTGGTCCAGGTCGGGGGCGACCGGGCCCCGCGGCCTACCCGGAGACAAGGGAGGGAGCCCGTCGCCCGGAACGCGCGCCCCTGCGGTGCCCACGACCCCCGCTCCGACCGACCGGAACGGCCGTCCGTCCCGCCGCCGAGAATGATCCTAGGACCTTCGGATTCGCCGGGGTTCCCGGGCGACGCCTCCCGAGGGAATGGGTTCGTCGGGCGGGGCCCAAACGGGCCCCACCCCCGGCCGCGGTCGTCCTAGCTGAACTTGACCAGGACCGGGGCCATCGTCCCCTTCACGTCGGCCGCACCCGTGGGGTGCTTGAGCGTGTACCCGGAGACCGGCGACACCGCGTACGCGTACAGGCCGTTCGGCTCCCAGAACGTCATCGTGGTGGTCGTCGACGTCTGCGTGTACCCGTCGATGGTCACGGACCAGGCCGTCCCCGCCGCGAGCCCGCTCTCCGTGACGTCGATCTGGTGGAGCGGCGCAAGGAGGAGCGGTTTGTAGTCTCCGCCGACGAAGATTCCGCCGCCGTCGGTGTACGGGACCACGCCCCACGGGTTGCTCGGTGTCCCGTAGTTCGCCCAGTAGTTGCCGCCTTCCCACGCCCCTCCGACGATGCTCCCGGAGAGCGACCAGCCGTTGACCATCCGGACGTCGGTGACCGCCTGGGCCGTGACGTTCCACCGGTCGGTCCACAGCTGGGGCGCCCCCGTGTAGAGGTTGAACGGCGGGGTCACCGCGGTGACCGGCGTCAGGAACGCGTTGTTGTAGATCAGGTCCCCTGACTCGTAGACCTGCAGCCCGTTCTGCGACGCCCCATCGTAGATCGACCCCGGGTTGGACGCGGTCGTCGTCGCCGGGAGGAATTCGTTCCCCCAGACGACGTTGTTCGTGCCTCCGGAGACCATGATTCCGATGCTCTGGACCTGGAACGTGTTGTCGGCGATCAGGCTGTCGCTCGTGTTCCAGAACAGGACCTCGGGGTTGTAGGAGACGTAGGCGAACGTCCAACCGGTGATCTGTGAGTTCCCCACGAGCGAGACGTGCGTGTCGTTGTAGAACTGCAGGCCGAGGTTGTTCGAGAGCGGGGTTCCGAACTGGATCGCCGACGCGGCTTCCGGCGGCAGCGTGTACGGGACACTGAAGTCGGGCGTCCCGCTGATGGTCACGTACGCCGTCGTGTCGCCGAGGAAGATCCCCGGGAACACGGGGTACTGGTAGTCGTTGAACTCCCCGAAGAGGGCGCTGACCGACCCGACCGCGTTCCGGTCGAGCACGTACGGGCTCGTGAGCGTCCCGCTGCCACCGGACGAGATCGACCGGAGCTGCAGGTTGTTCCACGCCCAGAGCGGGGTGTAGACTCCGGTCGACGTGTTGAGCCCGAGGTGGACGGTCAGCGAGGTCGTCGCCGAAACGGTCGCGGCGACCGGGTTGTGGTCGCTCAGCAGGAAGTCGAACGAGTAGCTGTTCGGGGAAAGGTCGAACGTCGCGACCCCGCTCGGCGGGAGCGGGGCCCACGCGGCCGTGTTCTCGTTCCAAGTCGACCCGAGGTTCGCGAAGGCGAAGGCGTTCGACGGGGTCACGTCGAACGTCGCCCGGATGAATCCGGAGTGCGCGCCCACGAGTCCCCAGAGCGGCTCCAACGTCGAGGGGCCTGGCCCGAGGACGGCGATCGGGTTCGACGCGCCGGGGGACCATTCGGCGATCCCTTCGGAGGTCTCGCCCGTGTCGGTGCCGAAATCGTTGCCCGCGGGGACCGCGACGTAGCTCGACGAGCCGTTGGACCGGGTCCACAGGCCCATCGTCGCGTTGATCCCGAGGATGGTGGTCGTCGAGCCTCCGCCCGGCCCTCCGAGCATGATCTCGGCGTCGTTCAGCAGGCCGAAGGCGTTCGTCTGCTTGCCGTTGATCTGGAAGACCGGCTGCGGCGCCGCGTGGACCGGGCCGACCGCGGAGTTGAACTCCACCCGGTCGTACGACCCGGAGATCACGGTCCCGTTCGCCTCGGTGAGCGTGTAGTTGAAGAACACCGTCGGGCGTTTGTTCACCACGCTCGCGTTGTTGTAGAGCTGGATCGTGAACGGCGTCGCGACGTGCCACACCGGGCCGGGGCGTAGTAGTACTCGCCCGGGAACAGGTACCCGTCGTAGCTGTGCAGGGTGCCCGCTTGCATCGCGGCGCCGGGCGCGGTGAAGTTCCAGATGTTGTCCTCGATCGTCAGGGTCCCGGACGCGGCGTAGTAGACCGGCACGTTCTGGATCCAGAACGTCCCCGACGTGTTGCCGAGGACGTCGACGTGCGTGAGGACCGTGTTCAACTGCATGGTGAAGATGTCGGGGCTCGACGAGGCGAGGTAGAATGGGTCGACGCTGTTGAGCGTGACCGCGGCCTTGACGCTCGGGTAGTACGTCACGGTCCCCACGTTGACCCCGTGGGACTCGTGGACGCCGAAGTACCCGAGCCCCATCGGCGCCGGAGCGGCGGTGTAGAGGGGCTGAACAATTCCATTCGAGACGGTCGGAAGGTTCGCGACGTTCGGCAAGAACATGTCGGTGGTCGGGATGTGCTGCGCCTTCGAGGCGGCGACCGCCCCCGCCACGAACGCGGCGTCCACGGCGGCCTCCGAATGCGAGGCCGCAACGGAAGGAGCGGCCGACCCGTCACTCGCCAGATGGGCCACCGGGGCCCCAAATCCGACGGAGAACGCCGGCACCACCATCACTGCGGCGATCGCGACCACGAGAATTCCCGCTGCTTTCCACCAACGCGCCATGGGTTGGCCCGTGACGTATATTCCGGATAATAAGCGCGTCCGTATTCTCTCGGTCAGCCGGGTTCTATGAGGTACCGGGGGCACATACCCGGGTTCGACAACAGCCGACGGATCCCTTGCCGGCTCAGCTCGGGGACCCGGTGGCCTCGCCAGCCGAACGGGCAAACTCGACGACGGTTCGGCAGAGTTCCGGCGCTTCCGGCTCGTGGAACAGGTCGTGGTAGGCTCCGGGGACTCGGACGACCCGGTGGACCGTTCCGGTCGCTCGTTCGACGAACTCTACGCTGCCGGCGGGGTCGGCGACCCGGTCGGCGGTGCCGTGGAGAGCGAGCACGGGGACGCCGAGCCGAGGGGCGTCGGCACGGATCCCGTCCATCGCCCCGAGCAGTTCGGCCGCGGTACGCGCCGGGACTGGGCGCTGGTCGATCAACGGGTCCCGGGCCATTCCCTCGACCACCGCCCGGTCGCGGGAGAAGCCTCCGACGTCCGGTTTGAAGATCCGCGTGTGGGGCGCGAGCGCGCTCACCAGGCGAACGACCGCGATGGTAGCGCCCTTCGTCCCCGCCGGCGGCCGCAGGGCCGGGGCGCTCAGGACGAGGGCCCGCAGCCGCTCGGGATGGTCGAGGGCGTACCGGGCGGCGATCGCCCCGCCGAGGCTGTGTCCGAAGAGGACGAGCGGAGGGTCGGGGAACCGGGACCGGAGGGCCTGGACCTCGAGGTCGAGGTCCCGCCCGTACTCGTCGAACCTCCGGACCCAGGCACGCTCCCCGCCGGAGCGGCCGTGTCCCCGGAGGTCGAACGCCGCGACGGCGAACCCCGCAGCGGTGAACGATTGCGCGAGCTCGCCGTAGCGACCGCCATGGTCCTTCAGGCCGTGCACGATGGCGAGAAGACCCGCTGGAGGCCCGGCGGGACTCCAGAGCCGACCCCGGAGTCCGATGCCGTCGGACCCCGTGGCATCGAGGTCGGCGGGCGTCGATTCGACCATTCGGACCGGGGCACGGCGGTCCTTAGAAAGCGTACGTGGCCCGGCGCCCGTCGCGACCCCGAAGGGGGGGTCGCCGCCGTAATACCTCCGGGGCGATTCGCGCGGGCGATGTCCGCCGGAGCGAACCCGGGTTGGAGACCGTTGAGCCGGGCCGAAGAGGCGGTCATCGTGCGGAAGGGGACGGAACGGCCGTTCTCGGGAGAGTACGAACACCACCGGGTCGCGGGGACGTACCGATGCAAGCGGTGCAACGCCGCGCTCTACCGGTCCGAGAGCAAGTTCGACGCCCATTGCGGCTGGCCAAGTTTCGACGACGAGATCCGCGGGGCGGTCGTCCGGGTGCCCGACGCCGACGGCGAGCGGGTCGAGATCCAGTGCCACGCGTGCGGAGCCCACCTTGGACACGTGTTCCTGGGGGAACGGATGACCCCGAAGAACACGCGGCACTGCGTGAACTCGATCTCGCTGGTGTTCGAGCCAGCGTCGGGGCCTGCGCCGACCCCCTAGGGAGCGGCCCGTCTCCACCCGTAACCGGGGAATCGGGTTGGACCGGCGAGTGCCGGACCCTTAGGAGAGGTGGGATTTCCCACCTCAGGAACCTTGGATTGTTCGAATGGGAGGCTCTATATGAAGGCCAGCCTCTCCTCCGTCAAGACGCCCACCGCTCCGACCGCGGCCCGACCGCGACCGGGGTGGCGCGGGCCCGGGGAAACCGCATGGAGTGGCGATGGAGCGGCGCCGGGGCGACGTCCCGGGCGGCCCCGCCCGTCGTCGGACCTTCTCTGGCGGAATTCGGAGACTTCCCGACTCCCATCGAGCTCGCCCGGGATATTCTGGCCACGCTCGGACCCATTGGCTCGAAGTGGCCGCGCGTCCTCGAACCGACGTGCGGCGACGGCGCGTTCATCCATGCCCTCACGGAACACCGCGACCCTCCGAAGGAGGTCGTCGGGATCGAGGTTCAGGGGGACCGATTCGTCGGAGGACCCCCGAACCTCTCCACCTCCGAGACTCACGTTACGGTCCTGAACGCGGACATCCTCCGCGCCGACATCGGGAAGATCGTCAAGTGGCGGACGAAGGGACCTCTCCTCGTGGTCGGCAACCCACCGTGGGTCACCACGGCGGAACTCGCCCGCCTGGGGGCGGAGAACGTGCCGGTCAAGAGCAACTCCCGGAACCTGAAAGGATTCGAGGCGGTCAGCGGAGTGTCGAATTTCGACCTCTCCGAGTACATCTGGGTGAAGCTCCTCCGCGACCTGTACCCCCTCAACCCGTCGATCGCGCTCCTCTGCAAGACGTCCGTCGCCCGCAACGTCATCCGATACGCCCAGCAGGAGCGGCTGAGCGTTTACGACGGGTCGATGCGGATGATCGACGCCCACATGTGGTTCGGCGTGAGCGTCCCGGCCTGCCTCTTCACGCTCCACGTCGGACACGGGGCCCCCGACTACACGATCCGGGTCTACGACTCGCTCGAAGCCACGCTTCCCAGCGCGTTGATCGGCATCGTCAACGGCCACCTCGTGCCCGACGTGAACCGGTACGAGAAGGTCAGTGCCTCCGAGGGGTCGTTTCCGTTCGAGTGGCGCCAAGGGATCAAGCACGATGCGGCCGCCGCGATGGAGCTCGTCCTCGACGAGGACGGTCGCCTCTTCAACCGCCTGGGCGAAGAGGTCGACGTTGAGCCCGAGTACGTCTACCCGCTCTTGAAAAGCTCCGACCTGGGGAGCGAACGCCCGAAGGACATCCAGCGGCGGGTCATCGTCACCCAGCGGAAGAACGGGGACGATACCACCCTGCTCCGTACCGAGGCCCCCAAGCTGTGGGCCTACCTCACGAGTCACCAGGCGCTGTTCGATGCGAGGAAGTCCCGGATCTATCTCGGGGGCCCTCCGTTCGGGATGTTCGGGGTCGGCCCCTACTCGTTCTCGCCGTGCAAAGTGGCGATCTCCGGGATGTACAAGAAGGCGATTTTCCGGGCCATCGGGCAGGTCGACGGACGCCCCGTGATGCTCGACGACACCTGCTACTTTGTGCCCACGCAGGACCCGATGTCGGCCGCGGTCCTGGCGGCGCTCCTCAATTCCGACCCCGCGCTCGAGTTCTTCGAGGCGGTCACGTTCTTCGACTCGAAGCGGCCCGTGACGAAGGGGCTGCTGAAGCGGGTCGACCTCGAGGCGGTCTGGGACCAGGTCGACCCGTCGACCGCCGCCCGCCGTGCCGCGCTGCTCGTCCCCGGCATGCGAGGGGGCCAGTCGCCCCCGAAAGAGCGGTGGCCGAGCGACTACGGCGAGTTCGTCCGACGGCTGATCTCGTAGAGCGTACGGCGCGGCATCGCGCCGCCCCCGGGCCGGTTCGCCGCTGGAGTTCCTCGGAGGTCCGACCGTTCGTCGACCTGCCGTGCAGGGGATCGGGCGCCTGCCGAGGCGTGCCGCACCGTCGCGGCCCGCTCCTGCCCTCGGCGGGGCGGCAAAGACTCATGAGGATGGGTGCGCATCGGCCGGCCCCCAGGGGCTTTCCACCGTCGGAGACGCACAATGTCGATTTGTCCGGATCCGACCCGACCCGCGCGACGACTTCGCGAGCGTGGCCGAACGCCTCTGTTCGGTCTGGCCGGAGGGGGGGCGGCACTGCTTCTCACGGCATTGTTCCTTTCCTCGCTCGCGCCGGGACCGGCCCCAGCAAGCTCGAGTCTCACCACGAGCGCCGCGATTCCCCCGTGGAACAGCTGGACCTGCAACCCGAACAATCCGAGTCCGGCCGCGCTGGACATCCCGCTCGCCAACCCCGCCCAATTCAAGGGAGCGGGGTCGGTCCTGACGGTCGCCTACGAGTTCAAGGTCCTGGGGTACGTCCGCGCCGACCTCGGGGTCGGGCTCGACTTCCCCACGGCGAAGGCCGTCCTGCCGACCGCCCTCACCGGGGAGCTGACGGTGACGATCCCGGCGAAGAACGTCTCGGTCGCTGGAAAGGGGTGGAGCTCCCCGACGTTGCTGAACGGTTCGACGAAGCTCGCTGCGAAGACCACGTTCGCCGCGACCGACGCCTACCTGACGACGGCCAAGTACGCGGTCCTCGCGGACGCGGCGTCGGGCACGTTGACGTTGGAGATTCGGTGGCATTGGAGCTTCGAGCTGCCCAAGGGCGGTGCTCCGGACGTCGGTCCCTGGTCCGTTCCCTCGAATACGTCTTCCGGGACGTACCTGCCGAGCATCTTCTTCCCCGCACCGTTCGTGGGTGTGCTGGCCACGAGCGCGTCCCCCGCCCCGGCGGGGTCGAACTTCACCCTTGAGCTGAACGGGTCGGTCGCGAACACGTCGTTCCGGCTCGTCCTCGAGTACCCGAACAACGGGACCGAGATCCAGTCGATTTGGGAGAACACCACGGTCGGAGCGTCCGAGTTCAACGCGACCGTTCCGCTCTCCCTGCGGAACGGGTCTCCGGTGCCGGCGGGAAAATACCTGGTCCATGTCCACGACATGTGCGAGGCGATCGTCCGGATGATCTCGGTCACGGTGACCGCCGGGATGGTCGGTGGACCGGCGGGCCCGGTCGGTCGAGTCGACCTCGCGCGTAGTTAGAGGTGGCGCGCCGCAGCGCTGCTGGGCGGTCCGCTGTTCCGACGGCCGAAGCTCCGGGAGGGGCGAAGGCACCTCGAGGAGCCCGAGGGGGGTGGCTCACCGCTTCCGGCGGACGGTCGGCGGAGCCGTTCCCTTCCGCGGACGAGTCGGCGGAGCCGTTCCCTTCCGCGGACGAGTCGGCGCCCGAGACGTCAGGGTCGCCCGGACCATCTGGGTCGGTGCCTCGATGAGCCAGAACACGTTCCCGTCGGGGTCGGCGAACTTCGCCATCGACCCCCACTCCTTCTTCCGAGGGGGCTCCGGAAATCTGACCGACCCCTTCCGCATCCTCGCCACGGTGGCCGCCATCGAGTCGGTCAGGAAGGCGATCCCCGTGTTCCCCGGCTCGAGGGGGGCGAATCCCTCGCACAGGTGAAGGACGAACCGCTCCCCGGGGGGGGCGACCAGCATCGCGTGCCCCCCGCCTCCGATGGTGTAGGTGGAGAATCCGAGGTTCTTCTCCCACCATTTCGCACTCCGCCGGGCGTTCGAGACGACGACGGCCACATCCGCGAGTGCGATCATCGGCCCCCCGAGTCGCCCCGGCTTCATGAGAGGCCGGGTCCTCGGGAGTGGCGTTCGAGCGCACGGAACTCGACGGCGGGCCGACCGTGCGCGCTCGGCGATTTGAACTCGACGGGAGGCGACGATGGGCCGCTTCGAGTTCGGCCGTCCCCTTCGGCCCGTCCGCCTGCCGGGTCGGGATTCAGCTTGGACCGAATTCACGGCCCCGTCGAATACGCCCCGCCCGGTCTCGCGTCGAGGTAGTTTCGATGGGGTATGGAGAGTATGAGGCGGGCGGCATGCTGAAAGTGCTCGGAGCGCTGGTGATCCTGGTCGGGATCGGCCTGGCGGGCTACCTGGTGTACCTCAGCCGGAGCTCCTGGGTGTTCGCGTTGGTGCTCTTTGTCGTCTTCCTGGTCCTCGGAGCCGCCATGGTCTCGAGGGGCGGCTACACCCGGAAGCAGAACACGCCGATCGGGCGGGTGGAGGACGCCCGCGAAGCGTAGGTTCCCCTCCGAACCCCCGGCACCCGAGTGCTCCCGACTCGGAATCGACGCTTGCCGGGGGCCCGTCACGCGCCGCTAGACGAGGCTCAGCGTGGCGAGGTAGGCGCTCTTTCCGCCCGAGGCCATGTTCACGGACGCCGAGGCGGTGCTCGCGCCCGGCCCGACGGTCAGTTCTTCCAGCACCTGGACGAGGACGTAACCGATGTAGGTGTGGGAGCTGTTGTAGGTCGCGTTGAAGTAGGTCGCCAGGTGCACGTTGGTGTACGTGTGCACGTACGTTCCGTGCGTGATCGTGTGGTTCACGATTCCCATCACGTCGGTCCCCCCGATGTTCGTCCCCGCCGTCGCATCGTAGATGCTGAACGCCACCGCCACCTGGAACTCCGCCGAGGCTTGCTGCGACAGGTTGCCGCGATGGACCGAGAGGTTGACGGCGAAGTTCAGGACCCAGTGTCCGGTCAGGTAGTGGACTCCTGCGCTCCGGTTGAAGGGGAGGCTCTGGAAGGCCGCATCCGCGAGCACCACGCTCGTGCCATTGGCCGGGCCGCACGCCCGGAGCGTCGTCGCCACGGAGGCGCGCGCGTGCCCGGTCGACAGGTTGAAGAACGGATGGACCGGGTCTTTCATCGTGCTGCACCCGAGCTCGACCCACTCGAGGGCGTTGTAGGGGGTCCCCGGGTAGGGCGGACCCACGACCGGTCCGGAGCGCACTCCAAGAGCGGGCGATCCCGCGGCGCTCGCGGCCATGAGGAACACGGCCGCCACGGCTGTGACGGCACCGAGCCCGGTTCGCAACGGCCGGCGCCACGCGACGAGGTTCGACCATCCCACCCGTATTCCCGTTCGCTTCATCGTTCGAGTTCCTGCCACGACCCGGGCCGATCGCGAGCGGCAACTGGGCGGGTCGAGCGCCGGCGGACCGCGCGTTCGGTAATAGCCCTGCGGGCGAGAAATCTCGGCCGGTGAACCCGAGCGCGGACGCTCGGCGATCCTGCCATCGGTGTCGCGACGCGCCCGGCCCGACGGCAGAACGATTCACCGAGACCATCGCCTTCCCTGATCGGAGGCGCAGGTCGTCAATCGAGGACTGGGTGCGGGAGACGACGCGTACAGGTCCGGAACGACTGCGCGACCGCTCGTGGTGTCGAGCCCCCCGTCGCGTGCCTCCTCGTCCTGGCGCCCGCGCGGCGTGTCGGTCGATCCCGCATCCCGTCCGGGGTGGCACGCAAGGGTCACCACCCGGGGCGACGCGCAATGGGAACCTCTCGCCGGTGAGCCAGGCCGCCCCCCGGGGTTCGCCCCTGCGGACTCTTGCCTGCGAATCATCGGAGAGTTAATTTCCACCTCTCGGTCCCACCCAACGTGGCCGCACGGAGTCCCCGGAACGTGGCGGCGTCGCTCCTCGTGATTCTTGGGCTCGCGCTCCTCCTGCTCGTCCCGACGTCCGCGACGGCGTTTCTGGGAGGTGGACCGCCCTCCCGGCCCGCCTCCGAGCTTGGCGCGGCTCCGTCCAACCAAGATATGCTCGGGGCGGGCACGGGCTCCGGAGGGTTTGGTCCCTCCGTATCAACGGCGTCGTCCCAGAACTCTTCGACGGCGGGCCTGCCGGCCACGACTGGGCGGTCGTTCCCCCTCCAGCCCCTCATTGTGAACCCCCGGCAGTTCTATTCCAAGGAGCCGGCCCCGATGGGAATCGCCGATTTCGGAGTGACGGGAACATCGTCGGGCGCGAGTGCCTACGAATACTCCACCTCCCGTTTCCAGGGCCAGGCCGTGGTCCAGTCCCTCTCGGTCTCGATCAGTGGCACGTCCTCGAAGGTGACGGCGTTCGAGCTGAACGCCGTGGTCGTGCTGCAACGGAACGGGACGAACTACTCGTATTGGATCCAGAACGGGCTGCACCTCGATGCCAGCTCCGACGAGTTCACGATCGGAGGGGCGTACGTCTGGAACTTCTCCTCGCCGGGCGCCACGTTGAGCTCGGGTGAGTTGAACGGAAACTCGGGCTCGTCGCTGGCGAGTGACACGTACTACTACATCCCGAGCTGCGGGTCCTCGGATCCTGGCCAGTGCTCCACGCTCACTCTCCCGGCGACCCTCACGGGTCGCATCGTCACCTCGACGAGCGCCGGGCTCCCCTTCGTCGCCTACCAGTACGACCTTGGCGCGGGCTGGGTCACCTACGATAACGTCAGCTTCTCCCGCATGGCCAACGCCAGCGACTCGGGGTTCCGTGTCGACGGCTTCGCGCCGACGCCCTACGCGGCGAGCCTCTACTACGACGCCGAGTGGGTGTGGGTCGGGGCCGGGGGAGGCTCCGCGAGCACCGACCAGGGGTCCGACATCAACCTGACCCTTTCGTGGTGGAATGGCCACAACTACCAGGCGGTCCCGACCGCCTGGAACTTCGGCAGCAACACTGGTGAGACCTCGTCGAACGTCACGGAGACGGCGACGTCGTCCTTGGGGGCCAACCTCGCCAGCGGCCCAGGAACCCTCGGGGTGCTGTACAACCTGAGCGAGGTGGGGTTCCTCAACCTCTCGATACCGACGCAGGCCCCCTCGAGGGTCCTCATCGACGGGGAGGCGCTCCCCTTCCAGGGGGGCTGGGCGAACGTAACGCTGCCCGCCGGGACCCACTCGCTCGATCTGGAGAACTTCACGAATGCATCGGAGGGGTTCTCCATCGAGGCGGGGGCGACGACCTTCGTCGACCTCTCCGGGGCGGGCGAGCTTTCCATCAACGAGAGCGGCCTCGTAGCGGGTACTTCGTGGGGTCTCTCGGTCGACGGCACGGCGTTCGCCACGTCCGAGACCGCCCTGACCCTCAACCTGGCGAACGGGACTTATCCGGTGGCGTACACTCCGGTCCCGGGGTACGAGCTGTCCGGCGCGAGCCCTGCGTTCGTAACCCTCCCCGGGACCTCGCGGCTCACCCTCCTGTTCGTTCCGTTCCCGTATGAGGTCACGTTCACGGAGTCCGGGTTGCCCTCGTCAACCCCCTGGTGGGTGAATGCGAGCGGGAGCCAGGTCGAGAGCACCGAAACCACCCTCCAGGTGCTGGCACCGAACGGCTCGACGCCCTATACGGCCGGGTCTCTCTATGCGTTCGTCGCGAGCCCCGACCAAGGGGCCATCGTCGTCTCGGCCGGAGTCCCCGCCCCGGAAACGGTGGCGTTCTCCTATCGCCCCACGTTCGTCGTGGGAACGGTCAATCCGGCCGATGCCGTCGTCTCGATCGGCGGGGTGGTTCAGCCGTTGGCCGGGGGCAGCTTCAACGATTCGGTCGTTCCGGGCTCGTATGAGCTCGTCGCGAGCGCGTCCGGTTACAAGTCCGACCAGCTCATGGTCACGGCAACGCCGGGAAACGTCACGTGGGAGAATCTCACCCTCGCGGCCAACCAGACCCCCCCCGCCGGGCCCTCTCCTACCCCCTCCGCCGGCGGCGGGATCCCCGTGCTCACCGCTGTCCTTCTCGTGGCCGGCGTGGCCGCGGTCGCGGTCGCTGCGGTCGTCGTGTTGGCCCGCCGTCGACACTAAGGTTATCCCGAGGGTTGCCGACCCCCTCCTCCCCAGGAGACGATGGAGCCGCTCACGATCTGCGTCAACAGCCAGACGCCGCTGCTCCAGTTCCTGCCATCTCCCGACGGGGCTCCGAGCACCGGTTGGCCGGTGAGCGCCCGGCTCGATGAGTTCGACGAGGGGGTCGACTACCGGTTCTCTCCGGGTGGGGTGACCCGCATGGTCTACCCTCTCCTCCGTCGTCTCCTCGCGAAGGGAGTGGTCGCCGGCGCCCACTGGGTCGCGTTGAACTCGGTCGGACCAAGGGAGGTCCGGAGCGACGGGCTCACGCTCGAGAACGTTGCACTCGACCCGCTGCGGATGGGCGGGTACGCGAAAACGAAGGAGGCGATCTGGTCGACCGTCCATGGGTTGGAGTCGCCCCCGTCGGTGAGCGACCTGTTCTGGAGCGAGGAGTTCAGCGAGTACACCTTCTACAACCGGGTGACCGCCGAGCGAATCCGCAAGCTCGACACGGAGGTCGACTTCGACGCCTTCTACATCCACGATTTCCAACAGATGGCGGTCGGACAGATGCTCGGCTCGCTCAAGCCGAAGATCTTCCGCTGGCACATCCCGTTCGACGCCGAACGGATCCCAGAGAGTTGGCGGGCGCTGTTCGTGGGGTACCTCGAGGAGTACGACGTCGTCGTCGTGAGCTGCGAGCGGTACCGGGCCGGCCTTTCCGCCTTGGGCTACAAAGGAAAGGCGCTCCGGATGTATCCGTACGTCGACCCGCGGGAGTATCACCGTCCCCCCAAGCGGGTCGCGGCCGCCACCTGCGCACGCTGGGGGGTCCGACCCGACGACCTCGTGGTCCTTGTCGTCGCTCGGATGGACCCGGCAAAGGCCCACGACCGGGTGATCGAGGCGGTCGCCGCGCTCGCTCCTCGCTACCCGAACCTCCGCCTCGTGCTCGTCGGGAACGGGAGCTTCTCGGCCGCGTCCGGGGGGCTCGGTCTCTCGAAGGCCGGACGGTGGAAGGCGCACCTCGAGGAGACGGCCCACCGGCTCGGGGTCGCCGAACGCGTGATCTTCACCGGCCACGTGGGGCAGGACGCGCTCGACTGCTTCTACGAGCGGGCGCAGTTCACGGTCCTTCCGTCGGTGAACGAGGGGTTCGGCCTGGTCGTGGTCGAGAGCTGGCTCCACCGGCGACCCGCCCTGGTGACCGACCGGGCCGGGATCGCCGAACTCATCGACGACGGGACGAACGGCATCCTCTTCGACCCCGACGACATCGGCTCGCTCGCCCGGAAGATGCGCGAACTCCTCGACGACGACGGGACGCTCTCGGCGCGGATCGCCCGGAACGCGCTCGTCACCGCCAAGCTCTGCACGATCACCCGCGCCGCGCGCGCCGAAGCCGACCTGCTCGCCGCGACGATCGAGGCGTAGGATGTTCGGGCTTCCCAGCTGGGTCCTCCCCTACCTCGGCGTCCTCGTCATCCTCGGCATCACGTGGGTCGTCGCGACCCTCGCCGGGTTCGTCATCGCCAGCGTGATGCGCCACTCGGCGCCCCAGCTCACCGCGGCGGCCCGACGGATCGGCCCGGCGATCGTCTGGACCATCGGACTCCTCCTCGCGGTTCAGGAAGCCGGGCTCAGCATCGAGATTCTCGCGGTAGTGGTCGTCCTCTTCGGGATCGCCGCGATCCTCGCGCTCCGCCAGCCACTCGAAAACCTGGGGGCGAAGTACTTCTCCGACGTCTACAGCCCGTTTCGGGTGGGGGACTCCATCGCGGTCGGTGCGTTCTCCGGGAAGGTGATCGAGATCAATGCCATGAGCACCGTCCTCCTCGCCGAGGACGACCGCCTCGTCGCCATCCCGAACTCGACGCTGATGCGCGAAGTGGTCGTGAACGCCTCCCCGCAGGCCTGGAAGAAGCTGACCGTCCCCATCTCCGTTCCGGCGAGCGCGGACCTCGCCCGGGTCGAGAACGAGATCCTGAAGAGTCTCACGAAGCTCCGGGTCCGGCTCGACAAGCGCTATCCGCCGAACCTCTCGGTCAAGGCCCGGACGGACCAGTCGGTCGACCTCGTGCTCACCCTGATGATCCGCCGACCGGAGGAGCGCGACTCCATCCTCGCCGAGGTCAACCGGCGGGTCCACGCCGCCCTTCAGGCGAGTCGGGTCCGTCTCCCCCCTCCCAACCCACCCCCGGGGGCGAGCGCCCCGAGCCCCTCGTCCGAGCCGCCGGCGGGGGGCGGACCCCCGGGCTAACGGCGGAGTCGGGGGCCGGCTCGACCCGCTCGGGGGTGGGGAACCACCCTGCCGCAGGATTGGGATTTCGCCCAACACCTTCTTGGGCCCCTGCCCATTCCGCCACCGGAAGGGACGCCGCCGGACCTGGGTCCGGGGGCGGAGAGACCGAACGCACGAACCTCGGGCGATCGGAGACCCTTCCAGAGCAGGAGGAACAAGTGGCGCGAACAGCGATGCGGGTGGGGCTCGGGACGATTGGGGCGATTGCGGCGGTGCTGTTGTTGATGCCGTTCACGGCGGCCATGCCGGTCGGTGCGGTCACCGATGCCAAGGTGGGTGCTTTGAACGAGCTCGGTCGGGTGGTCCCGTTCGTGCAATTCGGCGACCCGATCCTCGGCGGCGGCGCCCTCGGAACGTTCACGCCGCCCTCGAGCGGGTCGGCGAGCACCAGCCCACCGGCCGCCTCCCCCGTGCCCGGGCCGGTCGTGGCCGTCAAGAACCCGACGAGCCCGCAGCCGGTCGCCCAGCTCACCGGGCTCAACCAAACGAAGGCGCTGGGGCCCACCGGGAACCCGTCGGTCGGCGTCAGCGGGACCTATCTCGTCGAGGTTGCCGGCTACTCCTTGAAGATCGAGTCCCCGACCGGCAAGACGGTGTACTCGACGATTACCCTCGCGAAGTTCTTCAACTTCTCGAAGACCAACTCGTTGTTTTACAGTCACGTCGTGTACGACTCGATGTCGGGGCGGTGGCTGATCTCGACCTTGGACTTGACGACCGATATCGATTACTTCTCCGTGTCCAAGACGAGCTCGCCGCTCGGCGCGTTCTACGTCTACGCGGTCTACGTTTCGTTCGGGAACCGGGCGATGGAGTTCATGGACTTCCCCCAGTGGGGGGTCAGCGCGACGTACTGGGCGCTGGGCGTGGACGTCTGGAACTCCACCTCGATCACGTTCATGGGAAACGCCGTCGTTCTGTTCGGGAAGGTGAAGCTCGACTCCGGGACCTGGTCCCCGCAGGTATTCACCTCGAGCGATGTGTCGGTCACCCCCGCGATCGCGATCTCGAACAACGCGTCCGGGACCCCCGCCGAGTACGCGGCCTCCACGGTCGTGGGCTCGTCGTCCACGTCACTGGTGGTGTTTGAGTTCACCGGCACCGTACCCCACGCGACCGTCGCCACGCTCTCCTACGCGATCGCATCGACCGGGACGCTTCCCACCATCCCCCAGCCCGGAACCACGATTCCCCTCTCCTCCTCCGAGGACCGCGTCCTCAGCGCGAGTTGGTCGTACACCGGCAGTACCTTGTGGGTGACCTACTCCTCCGCGTGCACCCCCGCGGGAGACTCCACCGCCCGTACGTGCCTGCGGGTCGACGCGATCAATACGCCCACCAACACCCTGAAGCAAGACCAGAACGTCGGAGTGGCCGGGATGTACCTGTTCGCCGGGTCCCTCACCGCCATGAACAACGGGACGGGGTATCTGATGGAGTTCGGCTACACCGGGGGCCTCACGTACCCAAGCCTCGCGGTGACGGGGCAGGCCACCACCGACCCGTACGGCACCTACCGCGGCCCGATCCCGGTCTTCACGGGTTCCTCGTATGCCACGGCCGCCTCTGCGGAAATCGCGACCAGCACGCAGTTCCTGAAGACGACCCAGGGGACGGCCTGGAGCGCGGGGGCGACGGACACCACTTCCGGCTGGCAGACGGAGATCGTCCACTACACGTTCTGAGCGGACGGAGCGTACGGCCAACCCCTTCCCGTCCGCACGGCATCCCCGTACCGAGCGGGTCCCGCCCAGAGAATTCGCTCGGCGGGCTGCTCGGCCGTCCCCTGGGCGAGTCGGGCGGGAACCGGGATTCGAGTTCGGTGGCGAACGGCGGGGGACTACCCCTCCTTCGGGGGGGTCAACTCCGGGGCCTTCCCATCGTTAGGACGGGGTTCGGGTGGAGGGGATGCCCCCCGGACGTGAAATGGGCTCAGTCGGATTTGAAGTCAAATGGGTTCGGGCCCGTGGTCGTGGGGCGGAGATTTCCCGGTCACGTCGAACGGTAAGTGTGAATATCCTATGCCGGGGCCGCGATCCCCTCTGGTGCGGCTCGGCATCGGCTTGGCCGCAGACGGGTCACGGTCGGTTTTTGGATTGCCCGGCCCGAACCCGTTCGCGGAGACGGTTCGGACCGAAGGACTCCGCGATCATACCCTCGGGAGGGATGCAGCGTCGAGAGTTGGGTGCCGAATCCCACGCCGAGTCACGAGCCCCAAGACACGAACTGGCCCTTCGGTCGCAACGACGACCGCGGAATCCACCCCCCGTTCGTCCATGCGCTTGAGAGCCTCGAGGGAGGGCAGGTCACTCGAGAGCGCGAGCTCGACCGGCCGCACGAAATCCATGCACCGTAGGTCGTCCCGGCGCTCCACGGGAGTCGCGACAAGATCCATCAACCGGACCGCCCCGAACCACTCCCCATCCTCTTCGACGGAGAGAATCGCGTGGCCGTGCCGGACGGCGAGCTCCAGGGCCTCCCGAACGGTCGCGGACGGTCGAACGGGCTCGGAATCTTGGCGTGCGATCGCCCCAATCGGGATTTCCGCCAGGAAATAGGCCCGATATTCTTGCCGATGGGCCGGGCTCTGAATCCGGCTGGGAAGCTGCTCGTTGTAGATGTGCGATCGTCCGGTGACGACGTATGCGACGAAGATCGACAGCATCGCGGCCGGGAGAATCGTGTAGCTGCCGGCCATTTCGAGAACCATGATGAGCACTCCGAGAGGCGCCTTCGAGATCCCGCCGAAAAACGACATCATCCCGACGATCGAAAAGACCGCCACAACTGGGAGCGGGACCAGCCCGGGCAACAGCGTGTGGAAGGTTCCGCCGATCGCCGTACCGAGGAAGGCCCCAACCACAACGCTCGTGCCGAACAACCCCGCGCTTCCTCCACTTCCGACAACGAAGGAGGTCATCACCATCCGCAAAAACACGGCGGCGAGAAGGAGCGCGACGACGAGGACGGTGAAGTTCCCCGAAGAGAGTTGGCCGAGCATCGCGGCCTGGACGAACCCGTACCCCACCGAGAGGGAGGACAGGGACGCGAAGTGGGCCTGCTGGGGAAGCAGGACGTACGCTCCGAGGAAAATCCCCCCCGCGACGCCGGCACCGATCACCGGTCGGAGCAGGAGCGGCCATCGGCGGGAGGCAAACCATCCGTCCGTCCGATGATACATCCAGGTGAACAGAATCCCCATCGCCCCGCAAACAATCCCGAGCACCGCGTAGAGGGGAAGCCGTCGCGGATCGAACGCGTAACTTGCGAGGGCCGCCGGAGTCGCGAAGAGTGTGTGGAACCCGAGTACCGAGGAGTACACCGAGTAGGAGACTACCGACGCGATGATGGCCGGCACGAACACCTCCGGCTCGAAGTCTCCGGTATAGAGAATCTCGGCGGAGTAGACCGCTCCCCCCAGCGGGGCCCGGAAAATCGCGCCGATTCCGGCACCCATACCAGTCGCGAGGGCGATTCTCCGATCCCGGTCCCCGAGCTTCACCAGGTCGGACCATAATGACCCGAAACCTCCGCCGATCTGGGAGACGGGACCCTCACGACCACCGCTCCCGCCGGTTCCGAGTGTGATGGCACTCGTTATGGTCTTGAGGATGGGCACGCGCAGTCGAACCTTGCCGTCGTGTTGGTGAAACGCCCGGATGGTGGCGTCGGTTCCGTGTCCCGCCACCTCCGGAGCGAGTCGGCTGCTGATCACGCCGACGGCGAGGGCCCCCAAGACAAGCAACACTGGTATGAGCAGGATTCGGGGAAACGAGCTTGCCCAAACCAGCTCACTCGGAACCGAGGTCCCCTCGGATGGAAGAGTGAGGCCCGCGAGCTGGACGAGGAGTGCGCCGGTTACGAAATTGATCAGGTAATAGAAGACCACGGCACCTAGGCCGGCGACAATGCCGATGGGCACCGCGATGACGGCCCACCTTCCGAGATCACGGTAGACGGTCGCCCACTCGGCTCTCGGGGCGGACCGTACGCGAGCCCACCACCGACGCGCAGCGGATGGTACGGTTTCTGGAGCCGAAGGGGAGGTCATCGATAAGGACGGGTGAGTCGCCGGCCGCGGATTCCGGGAGTCGCCCCGCTGACCGAGGGTGAAAGTTCCTGGGGTATGGGCCTTACGGTCGCCGGTCCTTCCGTTCCACCCCGCGCCAGGCGACCCGAGGAATAGGGCGCACCACCCGCCCGTCGCTTTCGGCTCGGATATTGCAGCCGGCCGACACTGAAGTCCTGTTCGTTCGAAAGCGGTCGGCCTGCCCAAGGGTCGGCCTACCTTGGAAAGGGACCCATTCGCAACGAATGTTTAAGCCGCTCGAATCGTGCCGGTTGGCATGTCGATTGATCGACAGAAGAAGCTCGCTGAATTCGTTGAAGCATTCGACGGCTACATGGCCCAGTTGAAGGTCCTGCAGCAGAAGCTCGAAGCTGGAGGGAAGGATCCAAGATCCTTCTACCCGTTCGTTGAACGGGACGAGAACCAGCGGCTAACTGCGTTTCGACTCGCCGTGGCCGAGGTCTTCGGAGAGGAGTAGTTGGCGCCAAGCCGGGCGTCGGCCCTCCGCGTGGGGGCTCGTCGGCCCGCGTCCCGCCGTTCGCGCTCTGGCTTGACGACTCCGGCCAGGTCATCCGGAAACCTACCCGTAACCAGTGCCACGAACTCGTGAGATCGGTCATTCCGGCCCAGGTGCAAGGGGCTGGGATGTACCATGCGAGTGTTTGGATGGCTTTTCCGAGGGCATGGGCGCGCCGGCCAGGCACCGCCCACATTTCGGCGGGACGGCAACTCGTAAGGGATTAGGGTCGGGTCCGGGGCCGGCTTATGCCCCGACGAGGACAACTTGCCTCGCCGAAGCCCGGCGAGCTTGCTCAGGCGAGGGAGACCCAATTCATGGACAGTCCTTCTCCAAGCCCCGTGTAGTCGAGCTCCGTTTGGATGTCCACGTGCCACGTTCTTGCCGCATTCGATCCCTGGAACAGGTAGGCCGCGTAGCCGCCGACGGACCCCTCAAAGACCACCCGATACTGGTCGGCAGAGCTTAGGTAGAGACCAACAGGGCCGCTGACCATCGAGATCGACCTGTTGGTCCAGACGCTTCCAGTCGGCGAGCCAACGGACGAGTTATTGTACCCACAGAATCCCCGCGAGGAGCAGTCTACGCTATCCTTGACGATCACAGATTCCGTCGTGCCGTACGACGTGCCAACCGTGTTGATATTGCCGACGACGGTGTGGGTCGTCTGGTCGTATACGTAGCCGACCGCAATGTACACCCATAGGACGGCCCAGGCTTCGCACGTCGCAGTGAAGGGGTAGGCGTTGGATGAATTCTGAGGACCCGGGCACGGATTCTGGATCACGCTCCAGTTGGTCCAACCCCGGAGGGTGAGGTTCAGCCCGACGGCAAACGTCCCCGAGGTCGACGGTGATCCGATCAAGACTCCCGAGTGGATTCGCTCGCTCACGGGAAGAATCTTGAAGAACTGATTGTGCGCGCTCCGTTGCGTTGGGCACACGCTCGTTAGTTGAAGGTGATTGTAGAGCTCCCAACCTAGTGGGGCGTTGCTGAATTAGGTGCCCTTATATCCGGGGTTGTCTATGCCTCTGTCATGCGGGTGGCGCCGGCTGTAACTGTCACGCTCGAGGAAGCTCAGCAGCTCCGCTCGTGGGCTCGCGGTCGATCCACCCCTCACCGACTCGTCGATCGTGCACGCATCGTCCTCGCAGCCGCTGAGGGAAAGACCAATGATCAGATCGCCGACGAACTCCATGTTCACCGACGCACCGTCGGTCTTTGGCGCCGCCGGTTCATCTTGCTTCGACTCACCGGGATCGAGCAGGACGCCCCTCGCGCGGGCCGTCGACCTCGGTTGGACCAGGCAGCGATCGAGGGCATCCTCGCCAAGACTCTGCACACGAAGCCCCGAGGAGAAACACACTGGTCGACTCGGACCCTCGCCCGCGAGGTGGGAGTTCACCACACCACCATCCACCGTATCTGGCGGCTCCGGGGGATCAAGCCTCACTTGACCCAGTCGTTCAAGCTCAGCCATGACGCGCACTTCGAGGAGAAGCTCATCGACGTAGTGGGGCTGTACCAGAACCCCCCCGAGCGCAGCGTGATCTTCAGTGTCGATGAGAAGCCCCAGACCCAAGCACTTGAGCGGACCCAAGCGGTGCTACCCATGGGAGGGGACTGGCCGGAGGGCCGGCCTCACGACTATCGACGCCACGGGACGGTGGAGCTCTACGCCGCCCTCAATATCCTCGATGGCCAGGTCACCACCGAGTTCCACGAGCGCCACCGGCACCAGGAGTTCGTGGCCTTCCTGCGGACGCTCGACAACCTTGTCGCCGAAGGCTTGGATATCCACGTGGTGCTGGACAACCTGAGCGCCCACAAGACTCCCGAAGTGGAACGGTGGCTCCGGCGCCACCGTCGGTTCCACTTCCACTTCGTCCCGACCAGTTCCTCGTGGGTGAACATGGTTGAGAGTTGGTTGGGTCAACTCGAGAAGAAAGCGCTCGTTCGAGGCAGCTTCCGGAGTGTGCCTGAGCTCAAACAGGCGATCCTCGACTTCGTGGAGGTCTCGAATGGTCGCGCAGGGCCTTGGGTCTGGACCAAGGATCCCGGCGAGATCATCCGAAAGATACGCAAACTTCGAGATCGGCTCCGGGCCCCGATCATCGACCCACTGACGGGCCGGATAAAGGCAGTTCCGTTAGCAACACCCCACTAGCGAGCGGGAGGTGAAGGGGATAGTCACCTGGGAGTCGATTAGCTCGAAACTCGCACTCGGATTCGAAGCCAGGACAGTTCGCGATGCCATGACCCGTGCTGTAGAAATCCGGTCGGACGCTTCGATTTTCGATGCGATTCCAACCCTCGTTGACTCAGGCTACGTTCTCGTTAGCGGTCCCGACGGTCGTATCGTAGGAATCGTCACCTCTAGCGACCTCAGCCTTCAGTTTCGGGCCCTAGCCGAACCCTTCCTGCTACTCGGTGAGATTGAGAATCGGATTCGCAACATAATTGCCAAACGCTTCCCGTTGACCGACCTTCAAAACGCGCGGGACCCCGCGGCCGAAGACCGCCCCGTGGCCGCGGTTGACGATTTGACCATCGGCGAATATATCCGATTGCTCGAGGAACCTTCGCGTTGGGCGAAGGCGGACCTGCGAGTCGATCGGACGACGTTCATCGACTCGTTGCACAGGATCAGGGGTATTCGAAATGAGGTAATGCACTTTGACACCGACTCGATTCCTGACGAAGAACTGGTGACCCTGAGGAACTTCGCTCGATTCCTGCAACGCTTGGAGGCTCTCGGGGCCGTCTGAGTCTCGATTCGTGCGATCCCTCTGCGTTAGGCTGGTATCAGCCCACCGGAGGTGACCTCAGAACCGCCGGACCTCCGGTCCGTGCGCCCGAATCCCTGCAAGGGCCTCATCGGGCCATTCGACAGGGTGGCAGGCCGCAAGTGGATTGGAAACCGGAACCCCGTGCCGTACGACGGCTATCATAATCTAGTGCGGCTCTCGGCGACGACGGTGACGGCCAATGCCAGAGGAGTGGATTGAATGTACGAAGTGTGGCGCCCGAATTCAGTTGACGAAGGCGCTCACCGGCCCTATTGAAGCGAGACTCAGAGCACACATCGAGCAGGACGTGAACGAGCGCGCGGCAGCTCTGACTAAGCGGGAGGGTGTCCTCAAGTCGAGAGAATCCAAGCTCAAAGAAACGGTGGAAGCAGAGCTCAAGTCTCGGATAGATGCAGAACGTAAGAGCCTCCGTGAGCAAGTCGCGGGAGAGTTCGACTCCAAGGTGAAGGAGCTCGAAGGCAACGTCAGCCGGGTCACAACCAGGGCGGAGAAAGCCGAGAAGGCGGAGCGGGAACTCCGTGCCTCGAAGGAGAAGCTCGAGGAACGTGAAAAGAACCTCGATCTAGAGATCGCAAGGAAGGTCGAGGACGCAGCTAAGGGCATCCAAACCCGCACACGAGAGGAAGCGGCGGAAACCTTGGCTCTACGGGACAGGGAGCATGCCCTACAGATTCACGGCCTCAACAAGCAAGTAGAGGATCTCCAGCAGAAGCTTACCCAAGGCTCCGAGCAGCGTCAGGGGGACGCATTTGAGGTAGAGATCGAGGAGCTCCTTCGGACTACATTCCCAAACGACGTGATTGAGCCTGTCCCGACTGGCACCCGCGGGGCAGACATCGTACAGAAGGTGCGGACACCCTCCGGGCAAGTCTGCGGAATCATCGTGTGGGAATCCAAGCGCACTAAGGACTGGCACGACGATTGGATCAACAAGCTGAAGGAAGACACCTCCCGCTTGCATGGCGACGCGTCTATCTTGGTTTCACGAGCCCTCCCCGAAGAGATTCGGAGTTTCGGACTCTTGAGGGGCATCGTCGTCACGGACTTTGCGACTTCACTCCCTGTCGCGGCCCTAGTCCGAGTTCGCCTGCTTGAAGTGGCCCGTCAGAAGCGGGTGGACGAAACTAGCGGCGAGACCCGAGACCAGCTCTACATGTACCTGACTAGCCCCGAGTTCGTGGGCCGAATCGAGAGCGTAGTCGTGCCCCTCGCCGCGATGAAGGCCGACCTCGACTCGGAGGTTCGGGCCATCGAGTCACGCTGGCGAAAGCGCAGGAAAGAGATCGAACGCGCGGAAAGGAGCATCGTGGGGATGTACGGCGACCTCCAGGGCATCGTCGGCCGCGCGAAGTTGCCTGAAGTCTCACCCTTGGCACTGCCCGAAGGTGCAAATCGCTTGGAAGCCGGTGATGCGGAAGACGGGCAAGCAAAGTGACGAGCCAACTCCGGAGTCGGGGCCGGTCGCGTCGCCGCCTACAGAGTTTGCGAATCGGCTCGCCGGCTACCGAGGATCGCCCCCCGTGAGCGCGTGCCAATTGTTCCCGCGGGCCATCCTCGCTCGCCCCGCTCGCGAGCCCGCCCCGCCTCTCGGACCGCCGGCCGGTTCCGGCCTCGCATGCGCGCTAAGGCACGCGTCCCTACAGCCGAGAATCGTCGAAGCCCACCGACCTTGCGAGCGCCCACGCCTTGCGGACGATGCGAGCCCGGCCGTCGGTGAATCGTCGGTACGGCGGCACGGGCGGCACCCCCCGACCGAAGACTCGCGCGTTCGCCTCTTGCATGATCGTGTACTCGTCCGTCGCGTTGCCATGGTGCTCCACGACGATGCGGCAAATTGATCGCGCGACTTTGCGAATCGTCTCGGTACCGTCCAGCCTGACCACGTTGAGCCTCCATGGATTCCCGAGTATTCTTAGTTGCTCCGAAACTGGCGACCTACAGGGACATTCCGCGCGGCCCGCAAATCCCTCGGGTTCAGCGAGCGCTTTGGTATGATCTCGGCATCGGTCAGTCACGGCGCCCTGAGGGGCGAACCTCAACCAGCCGCTCCTTTAGGGAACGGTTTGGGTACGTGGGATACTCGCGATGATCGCGATGGGCGCCCCCGAGGAGTTCGACCCCCATCTCGGCAAACTCCAACTCTCTGAGGACTCTTTCGCCGAGGCGTCGTTGAAGTTGTGGCCTGGCGAGGCCTTTGACGCACATCAGAAAATCAAACGACCTCCCGTGCCAGAGCGACTTTACGGTCAGGTAGGGCACGTTGGCTACGTAACCGGTTCTAAGCCAAGGGTAGACAGCGCGCAATTCCTCTACTTTCTTAGACGCCGCGAGAATGTTGTCAGTCGTCGATTGGACCTTCGCCTCGATCGCGACAAGAGGCACTTCCTCCGCAGTGTCTCCAGGTTGATGTTCCACTCCGCGCGCGATCACTAGGTCGACTTGGTAGTCCGTGTGTGGGTTCTCCCTGTTTCCGCTCACTGGGTCGACACGGGCGGAATACCGCAGCCTCTCCCGCCACGCCACGCGATACAGAGCCCGCGGGATTGCCTCGTCGAGGGACTCCGCGAGGAGAATCTCGAAATCCTCGCCGGCGCTGTGTCGAGTTGCCATGTAGAGGTGGACGGCTTAGCGTTCCGCCCATATCAGCGCGGGTCCTCCCCGCTCGCTCCGCTCGCGGGTCCCCCCCGCGGCTCGGGGGAGGACCTCGCCCTTGCTCCCCTCTTCGCGAGGGAGCAAGATGCGAGACCGCATCCGAAACCGCCGCCGCCGAGACCCCACATATCGAACGAGTCAACCTGAGGCAGGTGGGGCATGACGCCCCGCCTTCTCGCGACCGGGACCATCCTCCTCGCGATTGGGCTCACACTCGCGGCCGTTATCGCGGAGTGGTTCGCAGCGTTCGACGCGTGCCTCGCGAGTGCGAGCTGCGTGGCGCCAGGGTCCGTCTCGACTTTGGCTTGGTTCCTCGGTCTCCTGGCGATTGGATTGCTGCTGGCTGTCTTGGGCGCTACACTCGTGGTCATCGGTATTCGCACGAAACCGGAGAAGCACTCTGGTGTCGCGTGGTAAGCTACAGGGGGGTCCTCCGGTCGTTCGGGAGCCAGGGCGCGGGAGAGCGGCGAATCGCAGGCTTGTGCCGACGCAATTCAGGGCGAGACGGTCCGTGCCGGCTGAGGCTTCAATTTGGCTGTGCCGAGGACCCCTGGGCCTTTCTCATAGGTCGGCCCACCAGAACTACTCGGCACAGGAGGCGTACGGACGGGGTCCGGATCCGGCCCGGTTCCAGACCTTTCTCGGCCTACGCCTCGGGTGAACCCGGCTCCGGGCTAGCTGTCGCGCCGCGTGCGACGAACTCTGTCCGGAGCGAGCCCAGCTCGTAGACTCGTGTCTGACCACCGTCCCTACGGATCCGGCGACTTGGAATCCCCAGGGTCCGCAGTGCCATCCCAAGCCGCTGGAGGTCCGTGAGGAACTCCTCGTCGGGTTCGCCCACCAAGACGAACTCGTCCGCGGTGGCCTCGGACTTCCCCGCGGCGAGCAGCCGGAGCGCGAGCGCGAGCGCCCGTTCCACGTCCGAGGATTCCACTCGGTAGAGCCGCTCCAACACGACGTCGCGGGAAGCCGATGAGGCGGCCACAGGGTCGTCTGCCGCCTTTCCGGTCAGCCATCCCCAAGGCCGTCCGCCATCCTCGAACGGGGCCAAGCGGCCCGTCGGGTCCCTTGCGAGAAGCCCGACTTCTCCCCACAGCCGCGCCTCGCCGAGACCCGGGTTCAGCATCTGGACGAATCGCTCGGCCATCGCCGGGCTGGCCACAACGACGAGGCATCGCCGTCCCCCCCGGCGGCCTTGGACACGTTTCGAGCGACTTGCTCGACGTGCTTGACAAGCGTCGAGCACTCGACCTCGACGTTGTAGGTCCGCCCGCCGAAATCGAACTCCGCGTCAGGAACCATATAGCCACCCCCCTGCCGGACGATCAGGACTTGGATTCCCTTGTTTCGGAGGAACACCGCGGCGTCAGTGAGCAACTCGGTATGCTCCTCCCCCTCGTTGCGCGCGGCCTCGATTGCCTGCCGATGGTAGGAGCCACGTAGCGTAAGTCCGCAAGCGTCGGCTCCAACGTTCGCGACGTCGCCTGCCGCACGGCACCGGGCCACCGCCGCCTCGACCTCGGCGCTCGTCGAGCGGAGTTCTTCGGCAAGTTGGCGGTAGGTTCGGCCCTCCAGCTCGGGAAAGGCCCTCAGGAAGGCCGCAATCCGCTCGTTTGAGACGCCCAAAGGAGACGCCTCTGAGTCCTCCGCCCGGGCGTACCGCCGCGAACTCGTCTGCGACGGCCCGCCGAGTCTGCTCGACCGCCTGCGTTCGGCGGCGCGGGAGGCGACGTTGCGACTCGCAGAAGCGCCCCGCGGACGGCGAGGGCGACCTCGTGAGGCGCGAGACCGCTGACGAGGTGGTCCGGGGTCCACCCGAACTGGTCGCCCTGCACGATTTTCCAGCCCTCGGTCATGTCCTCGGTGCCGAGCGAGAAGAGCATCCAGGCGTCGACGTTCCCGATCAAGCGCCGAACGGATCCGCTGCGGGATCCGGTTCAGGTACTGCGTGACGGCGACGACGTGGAGCCCGAGGCGGGCCCCCTCGCTCAGCATGTCGGCGAACGCTGGGATCGCATAGTTGTGGAACTCATCCACGATGAGGTAGACGGGGAGGTCCTTCCTCTCCCGCCGCTGGATCGCCGACCAGAGTTGGGTGAGATAGACCGCCCCGAGGAAATTCGCAGCTTCGGTGCCGAGGGCGCCCTTGCCCAGATCGAGCAGGACCAGCTGGTGATCGAGGAGCTGGTCGAACGAGACCGGATGGTACCGCTGGCAGAGCGCCTTCCGAAGGATCGGATTCGTCGCGATCTTGCCGACTTTGTCGAGCGACGAAATCGTGAACGCGTAGTCGAGCCGCGGCAGGTGGGTCCGGAGGGCTTGGCGAAGCGGCCCTTCGGGAACGAGACGTTCGAGTCGCCGGAGGGTCTCCTTGTCGGAGAGGGCGGTGTAGGCATCGACGAGGTTCGTCCCTTCGAGCGTGAGAAGCGCCTGGAAGACCGACCTCAGGATGAAATCGGCCCGGCCGCCGACGCTCTCCTCGCCCCAGGCGTTCTTGATGGCCTGGACGAGGCCGCCCGACACCTGCTCCGCCTGCCGCTCGAACTCCGGGGTGCCGGGTTTCCCTCGGTACTCAAGGCCGAGTAGGTTCAGCGGAACGCGGGCCATGGCCTGGCCGTCCACAACATCGGTCGGATGCGCCGGGTCGATGACGATCGCGTCCCCTGCCACCCCGGCGGGAAGGCGGTCGACGAGGTCGCGAATCAACTCCCCGGTGGGTTCAAGGATCAGGACCCTGGCGCCGGGTTGGGACCGAAGGATCTGGAGCGCGATGTTCTGGGCGAGGGTCGACTTTCCCGAGCGCGTCCGCCCGACAATCGCGAGGTGGTGCCAGCCCGCTGGAAGGCGAACGAGGTCGGATCCGCATGTCCCGACGATTACCTCCGAGGGCCACCGCATGTCGGCGACGAGCTCGGTCGGAGCGGGGCCCGTGGGCGCTCCGACGTAGGTTAGATTTGGGTGCCGCTCCCGCCACGGGATTGGGAGGATCGCCGAGGCCTCTGATGCCGAGATGTCGCGCCGGCCCTTCTTCCCCGCGAAGCGCTTCATGTCGTGATCCTGCATCGCCCGGAAGAATCGCTCTCGCCGTCGGCGGCCACGGACCCAAGCGAACTGCCACCGCGGCGACCCCTGCATCGACATCCAGGAAGCTGACCATTGGTCGATCGCCTTGGCCGCGAGCCAGTCGTGGGGACCGAGGAACGCCGCGCGGATCTCGACGTGGAGGGGGGACTCCGCGATCCTCCGGTCGAACACCGACCGTTGCCGCGGGTCGATGCCGGCGAGGAAGCTCTCGTACGAGGCTCCAAACAGCCGCCGTTCCCACGTGCCCGGGGTGCGGAATAGCAGTTGGAGAACGACCTCCTCCGCGGCCAGTTGGGGCGACCCCAGCAGGCGGATCAGGGGACCAGCGCGGTCGAACCCCCCGCGAAGCTGCATCGGCCAGTAGTGCGTCGGCAATGCCGGCTCGGCACGGACGAGAGCGCCCCGGGACTGGAAGTCCGGCGCCGACCGGGCACTCGGTCGCCGTCGTCAGCTCCACACCGGGGATCACCTCGCCAAGTGCGGTTGCGACGGAGGTCAGGCTCCAGGGCGACGGCGCGCCGAGGCAGCAGCAGACGGAACCATCGGCCGCCCGGTGGAGCTCGAGCCACCGACTCGAGCCCGGCGGGAGCATCACGGGCGGCCGGAGGTAGGGCTTCCCTTCGGGGTTCAAACGTGGCGTTGGGATGGCGAGGAGTCGATGGACGCTCGTGTCGGCCATACCGCCGCGATTCGGGACCCAGGGGCATCAACTTCCCCGGGTCGACGAACGATGAGCGAAGGCTTTTCGACGCGTCACCTCTCCAGGAGAGGGGCGTCGGAGTCAGGTGACCTCCGTGCCCGGCGGCCGGTCCATTCTAATCGAGCACGGACCGCGCACCGACCTCATCGCGGAAGTGGCCGTATGGCCCACCGTCGCCGCTACGCTCACCGCGCTCCTCTTCGCGGCCGCGGTCGCGGAGGGCCAGACGGGGGGACTCGGCCTAGTTACCGGTGTGCTCGTGATCTACCTCGTGATGTTGGGGCTAACGGTCGGGATCTATCTCGTCACGACCACGGAACGGATCGAGATCGATGACGCGGGAATACGACGGTACGGGCGGATCGAGCCGATGGGCCCCCAGCGCTGGCTCACGCGGGTGATTCGGTGGGAATGGCTCGACTCGACACCCAGAGGAGCGATCGGACTCGGCTTCGTGAAGTTCCGGTGGCACCAGCCCGGCGGGTATCTGGAATGGTTCCGGCTCAGCGGAAGTCCTCAGCAGGCACGGGCAATCCTTACTCATCCCAGGTGCCCAAAAGCGAGAATCGATGAACGGACCGGAAGACGGCTCGGTCTACCGCCGGATCCATCGGACGCCGACCGCTCCGGCGTCCTCGGTCCACCGTAGTTTCAGCGACGTCGACCTACACCGCGTTCGGCCGCTCGGTGTCGCCGGAATCGTGACGGTCTCGGGTGGAGGACGGGCTGCTTCCACCGTTCGCACGCCCGTTCACCTGCTTATCCGCGAAATCGCTCGGATCGCCGGGTGGCGACCGAGATGGCGCACGGAGTGTTTCCCTCCAAGGCGTCGGCCACCACAGAGTCCTCCCGGTCGCCATTCTCCCACTTCGCCGTCGAAGACGGCCTTGAAACCGACCGAGAGTCCATCAACTGGGATAGCTCTCGGGACGGATTGGAGGCCACAACCGTGCCCACAGGGCACCGGTGGTGGAGGAAGGAGGTGTCCGCATGGGCCGAGTCGTGCGAGGGGGTGACTCCCTTGACTCGGCAGACGTATCGGGAACACGTCGGGGCGATGCCCGGCCACTTCGAGCGGCTCGGGCTCGACTACCCCGCGTCCGGTAGCTTCGTGACCCGCGCGATGATCGAGACCTACGCCCACGATCAGAGTCTCGCGCCGACGACTCGCGCGATGAACCTCGGCTTGCTTCGCACGTTCCTCGAGTGGGAGGACGTGCCCCTCGCGAGCCAGAAAAAGGTCTGGAAGGGACCCAAGCGCGTGGCGACCCGTCGGTACTGGCTGACGAAGGAGCAGTTGACCGCTCTCCTGAACGCCGCGGAGGGCCGCGAGCGACTCGCGCTGCTGCTGATGGGGACCAACGGGCTCAGGCAGCTGGAAGTCCGCCTGCTGCGCGTCCGCGACTGTCATATGGAGGCCGACAGCCCGACCCTGGACGTGACCGGCAAGTTCGACAAGGTCCGCCAGATCGCGATGAACCGGCTTGTCTGGAGCGAGCTACTGCCCCTCGTCACGGGCAAGGGCGCCAACGATCGCATCTACCAGTGGAAGCGGGCGACGATCGCCCGAGACCTTTGGAACGCCTGCGACCGCGCCGGGATACCACGCCGGAGCCCCCACGACCTGCGCCGCACGTTCGGACGACTCGCGTACAAGGCCGGAGTGCCCCTGACAACGATCCAGGGTTTCTACGGCCACGAGAAGCTCGAGCAGACCGTCTACTACATCGGAATCGACCAAGCCGATGGTCGCGCCGGAATGGACCGTTTGGAGGGGTTCCTAAACCCTTCCCGGCCCGGAAACACCGTTTCCGGGCCG